>NZ_FSQT01000002.1:2155992-3504485 GCF_900143515.1 Micromonospora cremea
TGTCCGGCGCCTACCGGAAGGTGGACGGCCTCCTCGGCTGCCACCCGGTCTGGGCCGCCAACGGCACCATCGCGCTGGCGGACGGCGGGGACGGCACGGTGTTCCTGACCGACCGGCGTGGTGCCGCGCGGCGCGTCATACCGGGCCTTGGCGGCAAGGGAAGCGCGTACGGCTGCTACGACCTGGCCAGCATCTCCCCCGATGGGCGGCGGATCGCCCTGTTCCGGATCGCCCGCGGGTCCGAGCCGGGCGACGCTGCTCGGTCCCTGCTGGCGAACGCCGTGCTGGACACCCGGACCGGCAAGTCGGTAGCGCTGCCGCTCAGCGGTCGCGAGCTGCGACAGGTCTTCTTCCAGGCCGACGGGTCCATGGTGGTGCGTGTTCGCAGCGGCGACCGGTACACCCTGCTCCTCGTCGACGAGGCCGGAAAGAAGGTTGCCGAGCAGCCGGAGCCGGCGAGCCTCCGGGACATGCAGATCATCAACGCCCTCGGCTGAGCGGGGCGAGGGGTGGCCCGGACACGACGTCGGGCCGCCCCGAGCGCGACTGATGACCTCCGCCACGTCGTCCCTCCGGGGGCACCGAAGGCCGCGTCTCCGGTGACAGACTGGTCGCCGCAGGCAACGGGTGGCGTGAGGGGAGCGCGGGTGCGCTGGCGCAGTTTTGTCGCGGTCGGGGACAGCTTCACCGAGGGTATGGACGACGCGTACCCGGACGGCACCTACCGCGGTTGGGCGGACCTGGTGGCGACCCGGCTGGCCGCCGACGTCGGTCCCGATTTCCGCTACGCCAACCTGGCCATTCGGGGCCGGCTCTTTCCCGGCGTGGTCGCGGAGCAGGTGCCCGCCGCGGTAGCCATGAAGCCCGACCTGATCAGTTTCGCGGCCGGTGGCAACGACGTGCTGCGCCGCACCTTCGATCCGGACACGTTGGTCGCCCGCTTCGACGACGTGGTGCGGCAGTTGCGCTCGGGCGGCGCGGACGTGCTGCTCTTCCGGTTCGCCGACGTGATGGCCCGGCTGCCCGGCCAGCGCCTCGTCGCCCCCCGGGTGGAGCTGCTCAACCAGGCGGTCGGCGAGACCGCTGAGCGGCACGGCGCCATCCTGGTCGACCTGTACGCCGACGACACCTTCCTCAACCCGATGCTCTGGAGCACCGACCGGCTGCACCTGAACCCGGCCGGGCACCGACGGGTGGCCGGGCAGGTACTCAACGCGCTCGGCGTCGGCTGCGACGAGGAGTGGCTGCTCGTTCCGGAGCGACCGCTGCCGAAGCCGTGGCTGGCCGCCCGGGGAGACGATCTGCGTTGGGCCGGCCGGCACCTCGCCCCATGGATCAAGCGCCGGCTCACCGGCCGCTCGTCCGGCGACACGGTCACCGCGAAGCGTCCCTCGCTGAGCCCGGTCACCGACTGACCATGCTGACCCTGCACACCGCGCCGCTGCTGCGGCTCACCCCGGGTGGCGAGCCGGTGCCGGATCACGCCGTGGTGGTGGGCGCCGACCGGATCGAGGCCGTCGGCCCGCTGGCCGAGCTGAACGGGGCGTACGCCGGGGTGCGGGTCCGCCGCTGGCCCGGCACGCTGGGGCCGGGGCTGCTGAGCGACGGGCCGCTGCCGGCCGCGCCGACCCCACGCGAGCGGGTGTACGCGCTGCTGCGGCGCGGGGTGACGGCGGTGCTGGCGGAGCATCTCGCCGACCCGGCGCTGCGGGCCGCCGTCGACAGGAGTGACCTGCTGGTGCTGCCGGCCGCCGTGCCGCCGACCCTGCTGCAGGGCGGGCGCGCCGATCTGGCGGTCCTCGACGCCGACGGCGCCTGCCTGGTGACCGTGGTCGCCGGTCGGATCGCCCACCGCCGCGCCTGACCACCCGCCCCGTGCGCGGCGTCGCACCCGATGGCCGGTCGCCGGGCAGGGTTGCGGCGTACCTTGGGGATCATGTCTGTGCCGAACGATCCTGATCCCCGCCTTCAGTCGTACGCGGACCCGCAGCGGCTGGTCACCACCGACTGGCTGGCCGAGCACCTGGGCGACGAGGGCCTCGTCGTGGTCGAGTCCGACGAGGACGTCCTGCTCTACGAGTCCGGCCACATCCCCGGCGCCATCAAGGTCGACTGGCACCTGGAGCTGAACGACCAGGTGACCCGGGACTATCTCGACGCGAAGAGCTTCGCCGAGATGTGCGCCGCCAAGGGCATCGGCCGAGGCGACACGGTGGTCTTCTACGGCGACAACTTCAACTGGTGGGCCGCGTACGCCCTCTGGGTCTTCTCGCTCTTCGGGCACGCCGACGTGCGGCTGCTGGACGGCGGGCGGCAGAAGTGGATCGCCGAGGGGCGCGAGGTGACCCGCGACAAACCGTCCCGCCCGCGCGCCGGCTACCCGGTGCCGCTGCGCGACGACACGCCGCTCCGGGCGTTCCGCGAGCAGGTGATGGCGCACATCGCCGCTGGTCGGCCGCTGGTTGACGTCCGGTCGCCCGGCGAGTACACCGGCGAGATGCTGCACATGCCGGACTACCCGCAGGAGGGTGCGCTGCGTGGCGGGCACATCCCGGGTGCGGTGAACAAGCCGTGGAAGTCCGCCGCCAACGAGGACGGCACGTTCAAGTCCTCGGACGAGCTGCGCGCGATCTACGCCGACCAGCTCGGGCTCAGCCCGGACGACGACGTGATCGCGTACTGCCGGATCGGTGAGCGGTCGAGCCACACCTGGTTCGTGCTGCGGCATCTGCTGGGCTATCCGCAGGTGCGTAACTACGACGGCTCCTGGACCGAGTGGGGCAACCTCGTCCGGGCTCCCGTCGTCAAGGGCGACCAGCCGGGTGGCCTCGCCGCCTGAGCGACCCAACCGTCCCCGCGCGGCCGTTGTCGTCTCGCGGGGACGGTGCTCAACCGGCCAGTGCCACCACGCCGGGCAGGTCGCGGACCACGCCGGTGATCTCGCCGGTCTCCGGGTGCCAACGCGCCACGCCGGCCGGTTGCAGGCGGAGCAGCACGGCGCCCTCGTTGTCCCAGCCGAGCACCTCGCAGCAGCCCTTCCACCGGTCCCGACCCAGGTCGAGCACGTGGGCCACCGCGCCGGTGCGGGCGTCCAGCACGGCCACTCCCTCGGCCCCGTCGATCTCGCCGCTGGTGATCCACGCCGCCCGGGCCAGCCGCTCGCCGTGCAACCAACCCCGGCCGTAGAACTCGTTGATTTGGTACGGCACCGGCAGCGCCGAGCCGGTGACCGGCTGTTCGGAGCGAACCGTGCCCTCGCGGGCGGTCCGGCTGCGCAGCATCAGCCCGCCCCGTTCGCCGCCCACCTCGACGAGCGCCGCCTCGCGGCCGGCCGCCGGATCGGGTGCGACCAGGTCCCAGGGCGACACGTCGACCTCGCTCGCCGCGCCGGTCACCCGGTCCACGGCGTACGTCCGGTCGTCGTCGCCGACGAGCACCCGGTCGCTCGCCCAGACCACCAGTTCCAGGTAGCCGTCGAGTGGGATCCGGCGCACGGTAGCCGCGGTGAGGTCGACCATGATCAGCTCGTTGGTCTGGGCGAACGCGGCCGACCGACCGTCGGGTGACAGCACTCCCGGCTTCACGGCGGACGCCTCGTTGCCGCTCTCGTCCCGGGTGGGAGCCAACGTCACCACGTCGAGACTGCGCACCACGCCGTCGTTGCCGAGCACCCGGACGGGGCCGTTCGCGTGATTCTCCTGATCCAACGGCTGGAACAGTGCCAACGCACGCTGGACCGGTCGCGTGGAGAGTGGCACGGTCGCCGGGTCACCGAGCCGGGCCAGTGGGTCGGGTGGGAAGGTCAGCTCGGCGGGGGCACGCACCACCGGCGGGGCATGGCTGGGCTCGGCGGTCGGTGCCACCGAACGGTTCGGTGCCACCGAGAGGTCCGGCGGTGACTGGGCGGGTGGTCGCAGGGCGGCCACCGTGCCGCCGCCGATCAGTGCCACGGCCAGGGCCACCGTGCCGACCGCCCGTCGGGTACGTCGGGTACGCCGTGCCCGCTCCCAACCGGCCACCGCCGGGTGGCTGGGCCGGATGTCCTCGACGCTGACGGTCAGCAGTCGGCGCAGTTCCTGCTCGTTCACGGGTTCACCTCCATGCCGGTGGCCAGGTCGCCGCGAGCCGTCGGGTCCTGGGCTGGCCGGGAGTCCCGGGCGAGGTCCGGGGCCACCTCGCGGAGCCGGCGCAGGGCGGCGTGGCACTGGCTCTTCACGGTGCCGACGGTCACTCCGAGCGCCTCGGCGGTGGCCACCTCGGTCAGGTCCTCGTAGTAGCGCAGCACCAGCACGGCCCGCTGCCGGGGCGGGAGCAGGCCGAGCGCGTCATGCAGCGTGAGCCGTAGCGTGCCGTCGCGGTCGGGGGCCACCTGCTCCGGCGGCTCGGCGCTGAGCCGTTCCCGCCGCCGGCGGCGCCACCACGACACTGTGTCCCGGTAGAGGATGGCCCGCACGTACGCGGCGGGATCACCGTCGCGGACCGTTGTCCAGCGCAGCGCCAGCTTGAGCAGCGCGTCCTGGAGCAGGTCCTCGGCCTGGTGCCGGTTGCCACAGATCAGGTAGGCCGCGCGCAGCAGGCGGTGCTGGTGGCTCTCCACGAAGGCGAGGTAGCCGTCGCGTCCGTCGCTTGCCGCCGGTCCCATCCGCCCACCTCCCGGCCGTCGCGTTCGGCCTCACCTGGCAGACGCACGGGGAGGGGGAAAAGGTTGGGTCAGCTGTCCGGCTGCCCGGTCAGGTAGCGCTGGAGGGTTGGTGCGACCCAGGAGACCACCTCCTCCGGATCGAGCTCCACCATGGGTGGCAGGCGGACGATGTAGCGGGTGAAGGCGAGGCCGAGGATCTGACTGGCCACGAGGCCGGCACGCCGAGCGGTGGTTGCCGGGTCGGTCCCGAACGCCGCCACGGCCGCGGTGAGCTGGTCGGCGAAGATGCCGCGCATTCGCTCCGCCGCGCCCGGATTGGTGCTGGCGGCGCGGAGCAGTGCCACGAGCGTCTCGTCGCCGTCCCACCGGGCGAGGAAGTGCCGTACCAGCACATCGCCGAACCGCCCGGGTGGCAGGTCGGTCAGGTCGGGCAGCCGCAGGTCGAACTCGGCTGCCGCCGCGAAGAGCCCCTCCTTGCTGCCGTAGTAGCGCATCACCATCGACGGGTCGATCCGGGCGTCGGCGGCGATGGCCCGGATCGTGGCGCGCTCGTACCCGTCCGCCGCGAACCGTTCGCGAGCGGCTCGCAGGATCGCGGCTCGGGTGGCGTCCGAGCGGCGGGGTTGGGTCGGGTGGGCGGGCGCTGTCATGTCAACGACCGTATGCCAACGCCTGTTGACACACAATGAGCGGCGACCTAGCGTTGCCAACAAGTGTTTGCCAACAACTGTTGGCAACGGTCGTCCGGGAGGTGGCCATGCTGCCCACGCATACCGACGTTCTGGTGGTTGGCGCCGGCCCCACCGGCCTCGCCACCGCGCTGACACTGGCCCGCCGCGGAGGGGAGGTGATCGTGGTGGACCAGCTCGGCAGCCCGCCGGTGACCTCCCGCGCGGCCGTCGTGCACGCGTACACCCTGGAGGTGCTGGACCGGATCGGCGCTGCGGCGCCGCTGATCGGCCAGGGGGTGCGGGCGCCGCGCTTCACGGTCCGTGACCGGGACCGGGTGCTGCTGTCGGTCCCGTTCCACCAGTTGCCGTCCCGCTTCCCCTACGCGCTAATGGTCTCCCAGTCGGTGACCGAGGCCGTGCTCACCGAACGCCTGGCCGACCTCGGCGTCCGGGTCCGGCGGCCGTGCCGGCTCTCCGATCTGAGTCGCACCGCGGACGGGGTGCTCGCGCAGGTCGACGGGGCCGGGGTGCGCGCCCGGTTCGTGGTCGGCGCGGACGGCCTGCACAGCACGGTCCGGCAGTTGGCCGGCATCGGCTTCACCGGCCCCAGCGACGAGGAGTCGTTCGTGCTGGCCGACGTCCGGGTGCGCAGCGCCCTGCCCCGCGACGAAGCGGCGCTCTTCCTCGCCCGGTCCGGGCCGCTGATCTGGGCGCCGCTCCCGGACGGGGTGGTGCGGCTGGTCGCCGCCGTGCCGGCGGCCCCGGCCGAGCCGGACCTGGCGTACCTCCAGGCGCTGCTCGACGAGCGCGGCCCGGCGCGGCGACCCGACCGGGTGACCGAGGTGCTCTGGGGATCCCGGTTCCGGGTGCACCACCGGATCGCCGACACCTTCCGGGCCGGACCGGTGCTGCTGGCCGGCGACGCCGGGCACGTGCACAGCCCCGCCGGCGGGCAGGGCATGAACCTCGGCATCTGCGACGCGGTGGCGCTCGGCACCGCTCTGGCCGACGTGCTCGGCGGCGGCCCGGAGACGCTGCTCGACGACTACACCGCCCGGCAGCGCCCGATGGCCGAGGACGTGCTGAGCTTCGCCGCCGGGCTGACCCGGCTGGCCACCCTCTCCCCGGCCCGCCGGCCGTTCCGGGACGTGCTGCTCCGGCTGCTCGGTGCCCTACCGCCGGCCCGGCGCCAGATCGCGCTGCGCCTGTCCGGGCTGTCCCACCGGGAACGAACACCGGGCTAGGCCCGCAGTGTCCGCCACGCTGCCAGGGTGACCAGTGCGAACGTCCCGGCCGCCGCATCCGCCACCGGCACGGTTCCGTACGCCGAGGCGACCAGACCGGCGAGCGCCGCTCCCACCGGTGCGGTGAGCAGCCCGACCATCCGCTGGGCGGCACCCACCCGACCGAGCAGGCCTCTCGGCACGTGCCGCTGTCCGTACGACGCCCACAGGCTGTTCCACACCACGGTGCCGGCGGCGAAGACGGCCAGCGCGATCCCGCCCGGCACCGGATGCCGGGCCAGCGCGAAGCCGGTCAGCGCGACGGCCTGCACGGCGAGCACCGCGCCCAGCGCGTGCACCGTGCCGAGCCGGGCGGCGAGCCGACCCGCGCCGAGCGCCCCGACCACGCCGCCGACGATCACACCCGCGGCGAACAGCCCGTACCCGGCCGGCGGCACCCGCAACACGTCCAGCGCGTAGAGCACCAGCACCGCCAACAGACCGCTGATCGCCAGGTTGCTCGCGGCGGCGAGCAGTGTGACCCGCCACAGTGTGCGGTGCCCACGTAGCCACCGCACCCCCTCGACGATCTCGCCCCACACCGACCCCCGACGACCTCCGGCTGCCGCGTGCGGCGCGGGTGTCGGAGTGAGGGCCAGGACGAGCAGGGCGGCCACGGCGAAGGTGACGGCGTCGAAGGTGAACGGGAGGGCGGGGGCGGCGGCGAAGAGAACGCCGGCGGCGGGCGCGCCGAGGAAGCCGCCGGCCACCGCCGTACCCGCCTGGAGCCGGCCGTTCGCCCGGGGCAGCGCGGCCGGCGGCACCAGCGCGGGCAGCAGCGCGAACGAGGCGGCGTCGAAGAGGGTGCCCAACGCGGAGAGGAGGAACGCGGCCACCAGCAGCGTCAGGATGCCGGCCCGGTCGAAGGTGACCGCCACGGCCAGCGCCGCCACCACGACGGCCCGTACCCCGTCCACCAGGGCCATCGTCCGCCGGCGGTCCCAGCGGTCCGCGTACACGCCGCCGAGCAGGCCGAAGAGCAGCGGCGGTAGCTGAGCGACCACGGTGACCGCCGCGATGACCCGGGGGTCGCGGGTCAGCGTCGCAGCCAGCAACGCCAGAGCCGGCGTACGCAGCGCGTCCCCCAACCGGGAGGAGACGGTGGCGGACCAGAGCAGCCGAAAGTCCCGGCCGAGAGCGGAGGTGGTCATGGCGGTGACCGTGCGGGTTCGACCGGGTCGAGGGTCAAGCCGCTGGGCGAAAGGGGGACGCACGTCTCGGTGATCATCGGTACGGTGGGCGCCGGCATCGGACCGGGGAGAACTCAGGCGTGGACCACACCTTCCAGGTCGACCTCCGTGGCGTGGTCGACCTGCTCAGTCATCACCTCTACGGCAGCCCGCGGGTCTACGTCCGCGAGCTGCTGCAGAACGCGGTGGACGCGATCACCGCGCGACGTGCGAACGAGCCGGACGCTCCCGCGCTGGTCCGCATCGAGCCGCCGGACATCACCGGCGACGGCACGCTGCGGGTGCACGACACCGGCATCGGCCTCACCGAGGCGCAGGTGCACGAGCTGCTGGCCACCATCGGCCGCAGTTCCAAGCGCGACGAGCTGGGCTTCTCCCGGCACGAATTCCTCGGCCAGTTCGGCATCGGCCTGCTCTCCTGCTTCCTGGTGGCCGACGAGATCCAGGTGCTCACCCGGCACGGGGACCACCCCACGGTCCGCTGGACCGGGTACGCCGACGGCCGCTACGCGGTGACGGTGGCGCCGCCGGAGGCCGCCCGCGCCGAGCCGGGCACGACGGTCACGCTGGTGCCCCGCCGGGACGCCGACCAGTGGTTCAGCACCCCGACCGTCACCGACCTGGCCCGGCTCTTCGGTGCCCTGCTGCCGGTCACCGTCCGGGTCGGCGACGTGGTCACCACCACCGGCGAGCCACCCTGGCCCACGACGGCGGGAGCGCCGGTCGACCGGGCCGCGCTGATCCGGTACGCCCGGGAGATGCTCGGCGTCGACCCGTTCGACGTGGTGCCACTGACCGTGCCGGAGGCCGGGCTGACCGGTGTCGCCTTCATCCTGCCCACCCCGGTGAACCCGGCGGCCCGGGCCGGGCATCGGGTCTACCTCAAGCGGATGCTGCTCACCGAGCACGCCGACGGGCTGCTGCCGGACTGGGCGTTCTTCGCGCACTGCGTGGTGGACGCGACCGAGCTGCGCCCGACCGCCAGCCGGGAGGCCCTCTACGAGGACACCCTGCTGACCTCCACCCGGGAGGCGCTCGGCGACCAGGTACGCGGCTGGCTGGTCCGGCTGGCGCGGCACGACCCGCACCGGCTGGCCGAGTTCCTCCAGGTGCACCACCTCGGTGTGAAGGCGTTGGCGCTGCACGACGACGAGATGCTGCGGCTGGTCGACCGGTGGTGGCCGATGGACACCAACGTCGGCACGCTCACCCTCGCCGAGTTCCGCGAGCGCTACGGGGTGCTCCGCTACGCGGCGAGCCTCGACGAGTTCCGCCAGCTCGCCGCGGTGGCCGCCGCGCAGGACCTGGCGGTGGTCAACGCCGGCTACACCTACGACACCGAGCTGATCGAGCGGCTGCCGGTGGTGGACCGCTCGGTGCTGATCGAGCGGCTGGAGCCGAGCGACCTCACCACCCGCTTCGACGGCCTCGACCCACAGGTGGAGCTGGCCCTGCGGCCGTTCCTCACCGCGGCGCAGCGGGCCGTCGAGCGCTCCGGCTGCGAGGTGGTCATCCGGGCGTACGACCCGGTCTCGCTGCCCGCGCTCTACCTGGTCAGCCGGTCGGCGGCGTTCAACGACCAGCTCGCGGCCAGCCGGGACCGGGCCGACGAGCTGTGGGGCGGCGTACTCGACGCGCTCGCCGCCACCGCTCCGCCGGACCGCCCGCAGTTGGTGCTCAACCACCGCAACCCGCTGGTCCGCCGGGTCACCATGCTGGCCGACCCGGAGCTGGTCGGGCTCGCCGTCGAGGCGCTGTACGGGCAGGCGCTGCTGCTCGGCCACCATCCGATTCGCGCGGCCGACGCCGCTCTTTTGAACGATTCCTTCCTCGGCCTGCTCGGCCGGGCCGTTCCGGGACGGGAGTGAGCATGGGCGACGAGGATCTGTGGCGGGTGCTGCGCGGCATCGCCGACATGCCGTACGGGGCGGGGCAGATCGCCGCGCTGGAGCAGTTGCTGCGCCGGGTGGACGCCGCGGACGACCGGCACCTCGCCTTCGTCACCCGGATGCAGGCCACCACCGGGTACGTCTACGGCGGTGAGCCGGCGAAGTCCTTCGTGACCTTCTCCTGGTGCCTGTCCGAGTTCGACCGCGATCCGCAGCCCTACCACCAGCGCCACCTGCACCAGCTACTGTGGCACTTCAAGTACATGGTGTCCGGCCTGCTGAAGTTCCCCGAGGTGCCACTGGACCGCACGTACGCGGTGCTGGACGACATGGAACGGCGCTACAAGGGGGGCGGGCACAGCCTGCAGACCGTCCACAAGCACCGGTTCCGGGTCGCCGACCACGTGGGCGACGCCGAGGCGGCCGCGCACTGGTACCGGCTCTGGCAGACCACCCCGCGCGACGAGCTCTCCGACTGCGCCGGCTGCGACCCGACGAGCCAGGTGGGCTACCTGGCCGACACCGGGCGGGACGCCGAGGCGGTGACGCTGGCCGAGCCGGTGCTCGCCGGTCGGCTCACCTGCACCGAGCAGCCGCAGGCGATCCTCACCGCGCTGCTCCTGCCGTACCTGCGCACCGGGCGGGGTGAGTCGGCGCGGGACGCGCACCGGGAGGCGTACCGCCGGCTGCGCGGCAACCTCGCCGACCTGTGGGACATCGGCGACCACATCGAGTTCTGCACGTTGACCGGCAACGAGGCGCGGGCGGTGGAGCTGGTCGAACGGCACCTGGACTGGTTGGACCGGCCGCCGTCGCCGGCCGCCGCGATGCACTTCGCGGCGACCGCCGCCGCCTCGCTGCGCCAGGCCGGCCTGATCGGCGCGCCGACCGTGTACCGCCGTGCCGCCGAGGGCCGGCTGGCCGGGGAGGTGCCGGCGCTGGTGCTCGCCGACGAGCTGGCGGAGACCGCGACCAAGCTGGCCGCGCGCTTCGACGCCCGCAACGGCACCGCGCACCAGTCGGAGTGGATCGCCCACCGGCTCGCCGTGCGGGCCAGCGGTGAGCACCTGCCGCTCTCCGCCAGCGTCCGCCGCCGCCCGGCCCGCCCGACCGGGGAGGAGCCGAGCATCCACCCGGACCGGGGTGCGCCACCGGCCGCCGCCGACCGGGCGCGGGCTGGCGACGGGACCACCGTGACCCTGCCCGCCGACGCCGGCCCGGACGAGCTGCTGGCCCTCGCCGAGGAGAGCTGGGGCCGGCACGACCGGGCCACCTTCCGGGCGGCGCTGGCCGCCTGCGACGAACGGTTCGGTACCGACGACCTGCCACCGCGCACGGTCGCGCACCGGCTGGCGCTGCGGGCGGCCGAGCGCGGCGACGAGGACGACATCCCGGGCGCGATCGAGATGAACCGGGCGGCGCTGAGCCGGTACCGGGAGGCGGCCGAGGAGTTGCCCGCCCAGGTGGTCGCCGGGCGGCTCGGCGTGCTGCTGACCCGCTCCGACGACGACGCCGAGGAGGGGCTGGCGCTGGTCCGAGCCGCTGCCGAGGCGTTGGAGCGGCTCGGCGACGCCCGACAGCGGGCCGCCGGGCATGACCGGGTGGCGCTGGCGCTGCTGCACCGGGAACGCTGGGCGGAGGCGCTCGACGCGCTCGACCGGGCGCCGGCCGACGCGGGCGGCGACCGGCACCTGGCGGCCCGGATCGCGCTGCATCGGGCACACCTGCTGGAGCAGTCCGACCGCGTCGAGGAGGCCCGCGCGGCCGCCGACGAGGCTCGCCGGATCGGTCGCGAGCTGGGCATCGGCGAGGTGATCACGGCGGCCTGCCTGACGTACGTCAGGACGGTGGACGATCCGGCCGACGCCGTGGCCGCCTGTGACGAGGCGTTGCGGGTGGCGCCGGCGGATGCGGAGCTGCCGGTCCGGGTCGCCAGGGCCCGGGCGCTGCTCTCCGCCGGGCGGGCCGCCGACGCGGTGGACGACTTCGTCGAGGCGGTGACGCTCTGCGTCGAGCGGGGCGCGCAGGGGGACGCCTTCCTGCGCTGGGAGCTGGCCAACGCGTACCGGATGGTGGGTCGGCTCGGTGAGGCGGCCGAGGTCGCCGAGGAGGCCGTTCTCGGTCTGGACCGGCTCGGCGCCCAGGCGGAGGCGGACCGCTGCCGGCACCTGCTGGCCGGCGTCTACGCCGGGCTCGGCGAGATCGACCCGGCGCTGGCACTGCTGGAGCGGCTGGCCGACAATCTGGACGGCCCGGACAACCTCCCGCACCGCGCGCAGGTGCTGGAGGAGGCCGGCGGCATCCTCTACGACGCCGACCGGGACGCGGTGGCCGCCGAGCGGTTCGCGGCTGCCGCCACCGCGTACCGGCTCGCCGACCTGCCCCTCGACGAGCTGCGGGCCCGCCGGCGGGAGGCGTACGCCTGGTTCTGGTCCGATGACCGGCCGGCGGCGGTACGCACCATCGAGTTGGTGGACGGGGTGGCGGCGACGCTGGCCGGGCAGCCGGAGCAGCCGCCGCCGGTGACGTACGAACTGGCGATGGCTGCCGAGGCCGGGGCGCGGGTGCTGACCGGCGAAGACCGGCCGGACGAGGCCCTGAGCCGGCTCGCCGGGGTGCCCGACCGGTTGCGATCGATCGAGGCGTTCGGCGAGGCAGCGCAGGTGGAGATCCTCGCGGGCGAACTGTTGCTGCGCCTGGACCGTCCGGCCGAGGCGGAGCCGCTGCTGCGCCGAGTGCTCGGTGGGCTCCCGGCCGACTCGCGGCCGGTACGCCAGACGGCCTGGCTGCTGGCCCGTGCGTTGGACCTGCTGGACCGGCCCACGGAGGCCGCGGCGCTGCGGGCGGAGCACGACCTCGACCCGGACGACTGACCGCGGTGCGGCCTGCGCAACCGACCGGTAACCACCGCTCCACCGCGCGCAGTTCGCGGTCTACGCTTGCCGCGTGACGGTGGAGCAGCAGGCACGGGGCGCGGCGGGTGCGGGCCGACGCCGGTCCCGCAAGGACGAGATCCTGGAGATCGCGGTCGGTCTGTTCGCCGCCCGGGGCTACCACGGGGTGTCGATGGACGACATCGGCGCGGCCGCCGGGGTGACCGGTCCGGCGCTCTATCACCACTTCGCCGGCAAGGAGGCGATGCTCGCCGCCGCGCTGATTCCGGTCAGTGAAGGGTTGTTGGCCGGCGGGCGGGAGCGCTCCGCCGGGCATCCGGACGACCCGCGCGGCGTACTGGAGTCGCTGATCGACTTCCACGTCGAGTTCGCGCTGGCCAACCCGGCGGTGATCGCGTTGCATCTGCACGAGCTGGACCGGTTGCCGGACGAGCCGCGGCGGCGGATCCGCCGCCTGCAGCGGCTCTACGTCGAGGAGTGGGTCACGGTGCTCACCGCGCTGCACCCCGGCATGCCCGACGGCGAGGCGCGGGTGCTGGCGCACGCCGCGTTCGGCCTGATGAACTCGACCCCGTTCCTCGGTGGCGAGGTGGACCGGCGGCGCCGTGCCGAGCTGCTGCGTGACGCCGCCCTGGCCGCGCTGCTCGCCTGAGCCCGACTCGTCAGAAGCGTGCCGGTCATGGTTCCCTGACAACCGTCCCAACATCCGGACGCCGGGAGGAAACATGATCGAGTCACTGCTGGTCGCCAATCGGGGCGAGATCGCCCGCCGGATCATCCGGACCGCCAGGCGGCTCGGCATCCGCGCGATCGCGGTGTACTCGGAGGCCGACGCCCACCTGCCGTTCGTCGCCGAGGCGGACGAGGCCGTTCTCATCGGCCCGCCGAACCCGGCGCAGAGCTACCGCAACGCCGAGGCGATCCTCGCCGCCGCGAAGTCGACCGGCGCGCAGGCCATCCACCCCGGGTACGGCTTCCTGTCGGAGAACGCCGAGTTCGCCCGTACCGTCGAGTCGAGCGGCCTGATCTGGGTCGGCCCCGGCGCGGACGCGATCACCGCGATGGGCGACAAGATCAACGCCCGGAACCTGATGGCGGCGGCCGGCGTTCCGGTCGCGCCCGGCACCACCGACCCGGCCGCCGACCTGGACACGGCGGTGTCGGCCGCCGCCGGGATCGGTTACCCGGTGATGGTCAAGGCCGCCGCCGGTGGCGGTGGCATGGGTATGGGCGTGGCCGTCGACGAGGCCGCGCTGCGCACCGAGTACGACAAGGTGCGCGCGTTCGCGGAGCGGATGTTCGGTGACGGCTCGGTGCTGATCGAGCGGTACTTTCCCCGGGTGCGCCACGTCGAGGTGCAGATCCTCGGCCTGGCCGATGGCCGGGTGGTGGCGCTGGGCGAGCGGGAGTGCTCGGTGCAGCGCCGCAACCAGAAGCTGGTCGAGGAGTCCCCGTCTCCGGCGGTGTCGCCGGAGCTGCGCGAGCGTTTCCTGGCGGCGGCGGTGCGGGCCGGTGAAGCGGTCGGCTACCGCAACGCGGGCACGGTGGAGTGCCTGCTCGATCCTGCCACCAACGAGTTCTTCTTCCTGGAGATGAACACGCGCCTCCAGGTGGAGCACCCGGTCACCGAGTACGTCTACGGCGTCGACCTGGTCGAGGAGCAGTTGCGGGTGGCGTCCGGGCTGGCGCCGACCTTCGATCCGGATGCGCTGGCGCCGGGTGGGCACGCCATCGAGATGCGGATCAACGCCGAGGACCCGAAGCGCTTCCTGCCCGGCCCGGGCGTGGTCAGGACCTGGGTGGAGCCGACCGGCGAAGGGGTCCGGGTGGATTCCGGCTACACCGAGGGCAACACCGTCACCCCGTTCTACGACAGCCTGATGGCCAAGCTGATCATCAGTGGCGCCACCCGCGACGAGGTGATCGAGCTGGCCCGGACGGCGGTCGCCGCCTTCCAGATCGAGGGCCCGAAGAACAACCTGCCCTTCTTCGCCGAGCTGCTGGAGAACGAGGAGTTCCTGTCCGGCGCCTACGACACCGGCATCGTCGGACGCATGCGCTGACCCGGCCGGGCCGCCGAGCCGGTGGCCCGGCGGCACTGGCAGCCGCGCCCTTTGCTCTGCTTACCTGGACGCAACAGCGGTCGTCCGGATAGCGGACAGTCGCCGTTGCGTCCGTTGAAGCAGTGCAAAGGGCGCGGTGGAGCCGACATCCCGCCCCGATCCGACGTCACAGCGAGGTGACCGATGAGCCAGTTGCCAGATTCCGTGTCGATCCGCGAGGTTGGGCCCCGCGACGGGCTGCAGAACGAGGACCCGATCCCGACCGACGCCAAGGTGCGGTTGCTCGACGCGCTCTCCGCGACCGGGGTACGCCGGATCGAGGCGGTGTCGTTCGTGCACCCGAAGGCGATCCCGCAGATGGCCGACGCCGATGAGGTGTGGCAGCGGGCGGCGCGGGCCGACGGGGTGCGCTACTCGGCCCTGGTGCCCAACACTCGCGGCGCCCAGCGGGCCCTGGCCGCCGGGTTCACCGAGATCGAGGTTGTGGTCTCGGCCAGCGACACGCACAACCGGCGCAACGTCAACCGCTCCACGGACGAGTCGCTGGACGACATCGCCGAGCTGATCGACCTGCTGCACGGTGCCTCCGCACGGGTCGAGGTGATCGTGGCGACCAGCTTCGGCTGCCCGTACGAGGGGGACGTCGACCCGGAGCGGGTGGCCGGCATCATGGATCGGGTGGTTCGCGACGGCGCGGACCGGGTCGCGTTCGGTGACACCACCGGCATGGGCACTCCGCGCCGGGTCCGCGAGCTGCTGACCGCGGTACGCGATCGCAACGCGCACGTGCCGGTGCTGCTGCACTTCCACAACACCCGGGGCACCGCGCTGGCCAACCTGCTGACCGCGCTGGAGCTGGGGGTGACCGAGTTCGACGCCAGCGTGGGTGGCCTCGGCGGCTGCCCGTACGCCCCGGGTGCCAGCGGCAACCTGGCCACCGAGGAGGCTGTGCACATGCTGCACGACATGGGCATCGACACCGGCATCGACCTGGCCGCGCTGATCGAGGCGGCCGAGCTGGCCGAGCACCTGCTCGGCAAGAAGCTCCCGTCCGGCGTCCTGCGTGCCGGCCCCCGTACCCGGCTGACGCCGATGCCGAGCTGACCCGCTCGGCAACGCGGGGAGGGGCCGGCAGCGTGCCGGCCCCTCCGACGTGTCTGCCGAGCGGGTCAGCCCACCGGGGTGAGCGCGGCCGGCCAGCTGTCGCGGAAGATGTCCGCTCCGGCGCGGTCCGTGCTGCGCTCGGTGGCGATACGGGTGCCGGCGAAGAGGTTGCTCACCCGATTCGCCTCGGTGGTGCTCGGGTACGGGTTGGTGCAGCTGGTGCCGGCGCTGCCGCCGGACATCAGGAGCGCGCAGTTCCCGTTGTAGTTGTCCGGCAGGCCGAGGATGTGGCCGATCTCGTGGGTCATGATCCGCAGCGGGCTGTACTGCGCCGCCTGCCGCGCGTCGATGTAGACCCGGCCGTTGCCGAGGCTGGTCCGCACGGCGTATGAGCCGCCGCCGGTGATCTGGTAGATCCGCAGGTTGGAGCCGCAGTTCGCGGAGAGCGTCAGGTTGACGGTGGCGTTGTTCCAGATCGAGGCGGCCTGGTTGGCGGTGCCGGCGAAGCTTCCCGCCTGGCTGGTGTTGTAGCAGATGGTCATGGCGGCGGACGCGGGCGAGGGGTTGGCGATCGTGACGCCGAGGGTGGCGAGCGCCGTCGCGACGAACGCGACCGCGAGCCGATTGAGTCGTGAGGTCATCGCTGACTCCAATCCGGGAGGAGGGGGTGTCAGGAGCCTAGGGACATAGATTCATGTATTTCAATACTTCTTTCGAAGGCGCGCCCGTGCTCACCTCCCCGCGCCACCCGACCGCCGCCCGGGCCGCCGGTGGGTCGCCGGGTGTCGCACGAATGCGATAGCCTAACGATCGTTCAGGTCAGTACGGCGAGGGAGTCAGCGTGACGCTCGACGGTGAGGCGCTGGAGCAGCTGCGCAAGCGGGCCCGGTCCGGCGGCGCGGACAAGTACCACGCGGCGAACGCGGCCAAGGGCAAACTCTTCGCCCGTGAGCGGGTCGCGCTCCTGGTCGACGAGGGTTCGTTCGTCGAGGACGGCCTCTACGCCAACGCGCTGGCCGAGGGGCTGCCCGCCGACGGCGTGGTCACCGGCACCGCCACCATCGACGGCCGACAGGTCTGCCTGATGGCCAACGACTCCACCGTCAAGGCCGGCAGCTGGGGCGCCCGCACCGTCGAAAAGATCATCCGGATCATCGAGCGGGCGTACGGCACCGGCGTGCCGATGGTCTACCTGGTCGACTCCGCCGGCGCCCGGATCACCGACCAGGTCGACCTCTTCCCCGGCCGGCGCGGCGCCGGCAAGATCTTCTGGAACCAGGTTCGCGCCTCGGGCTCCATCCCGCAGGTGTGCGCGCTGTTCGGCCCGAGCGCCGCCGGTGGGGCGTACATTCCGGCGTTCTGCGACGTGGTGGCCATGGTCGACGGCAACGCCAGCATGTACCTCGGCTCCGACCGGATGGTCGAGATGGTCACCGGCGAGAAGACCACCCTGGAGGCGATGGGCGGGGCCAAAGTGCACACCGCCGAATCCGGCGTCGGGCACTTCCTCTGCAAGACCGAGGCCGACGCCCTCGACGTGGTGCGCCGCTACCTGTCGTACCTGCCGGCGAACTGGACCCGGACGCCGCCGGCCGCCGAGGCCGTCGCCGCGCCGGAGAAGGCCGACCTGGCCGCGCTGGTGCCGGCCAGCGAGCGGCAGGCGTTCGACATGCGGCGGTACGTCAAGGGCCTGCTCGACGAGGGTTCCTTCTTCGAGATCCAGGCGCTCTGGGCCAAGGAGCTGACCATCGGCTTCGGTCGCCTCAACGGCGAGGTCGTCGGCGTGGTCGGCAATAACTCGATGTTCAAGGGCGGCGTGCTCTTCGTCGACTCGGCCGACAAGGCGACCCGGTTCGTGCAGCTCTGCGACGCGTTCAACGTGCCGCTGCTCTTCCTCAGCGACGTGCCCGGCTTCATGGTCGGCAGCGTGGTGGAGAAGCAGGGCATCATCCGGCACGGCGCAAAGATGGTCACCGCCATCTCCGAGGCGACGGTGCCGAAGATCTGCGTGGTGGTCCGCAAGGCGTACGGCGCCGGCCTCTATGCGATGGCCGGCCCCGGGTTCGAGCCGGACGCCACCATCGCGCTGCCCACCGCGAAGATCGCGGTGATGGGGGCCGAGGCCGCGGTGAACGCGGTCTACGCCAACAAGATCGCTGCCATCCCGGACGCGGACGAGCGGGCCGCCTTCGTCGCTGCCAAGCGGGCCGAGTACGAGCAGGACATCGACGTCGTCCGGCTCGCCAGCGAGCTGGTGGTGGACGCCATCGTCGAGCCGCACGACCTGCGTACCGAACTGGTCCGCCGGTTCGCCGCGGCGCGTACCAAGGATCGGCACTTCTCCCGGCGCCGGCACGGCGTCACACCGGTCTGACCTCTCGACCGGGCCAGCACAGCGAACCGTCCCGGCGTCACGAGCGCCCGGCGGCCCCGTCCACACAGGAGGATGAGATGGACTTCCGGCTCACCGACGAACAAGCGGCGCTGCGGGAGAGCGTGCGGGACTTCGCGCGCGAGGTGGTTGCCCCGGTCATCGCCGAGCACTACGAGCGGCACACCTTCCCGTACGAGGTGATCCGGCAGATGGGCAAGATGGGCCTGTTCGGCCTGCCCTTCGGCGAGGAGCACGGCGGCATGGGTGGCGACTACTTCGCGCTCTGCCTGGCCCTGGAGGAGTTGGCCCGGGTCGACTCCAGCGTGGCGATCACGCTCGAGGCGGCGGTCTCGCTCGGCGCGATGCCGATCTACCGGTTCGGCACCGATGAGCAGCGCGCGACCTGGCTGCCGAAGCTGCTCAGCGGCGAGGCGCTGGCCGGTTTCGGGCTCACCGAGCCGGGCACCGGCTCGGACGCCGCCGGCACGCAGACGCGGGCGGTGCTGGACGGTGACGAGTGGGTGATCAACGGCTCGAAGGCGTTCATCACCAACTCGGGCACCGACATCACGGCCCTGGTCACCGTCACCGCGGTGACCGGTACGAACCCGGACGGCTCGAAGGAGTTGTCGACCATCATCGTGCCCAACGGCACGCCGGGGTTCACCGTGGCGCCGGGCTACTCCAAGGTGGGCTGGACCGCCTCGGACACCCACGAGCTGACCTTCGACGACTGCCGGGTGCCGGCGGCGAACCTGCTCGGCGAGCGGGGGCGCGGCTTCGCCCAGTTCCTCCAGATCCTCGACGAGGGCCGGATCGCCATCGCCGCGCTGGCCGTCGGTCTCGCCCAGGGCTGCGTCGACGAGTCGATCAAGTATGCGAAGGAGCGCCACGCCTTTGGCCGGCCGATCGGTGCCAACCAGGCGATCCAGTTCAAGATCGCCGACATGGAGCTGAAGGCGCACACCGCCCGGCTGGCCTACTACGACGCCGCCGCGCGGATGCTGGCCGGTGAGCCGTTCAAGCGGCAGGCCGCCATCGCCAAGCTGCATGCCAGCACGATCGCGGTGGATAACGCCCGGGAGGCCACCCAGATCCACGGCGGCTACGGCTTTATGAACGAGTCCCCGGTGGCCCGGTTCTGGCGGGACTCCAAGATCCTGGAGATCGGCGAGGGCACCAGCGAGGTTCAGCGCATGATCATCGCGCGCGACCTGGGCATCTGACCGGAGCTGGAGCCGGCCCGGTCGCCCAGCCGCCTACGGCGGGGCTGTCCGACCCGGCTGTCGGATATCGGCGAGCGTGCGTCGGCAGCCCGACGTTCGACTGCCGATGGTGGGAGTCGATCCGTACTCTTCGTGCCCATGACTCCGGATCATGAACGGTCGCGGAGCCCGGCCGGTCGCAGCGGGCTGGCGGAGCTGCTCCGCGGGCACCGGCGTGCCGCCGGCCTGACCCAGATGGAGCTGGCGTCCCGGGCCGGAGTGGGCGTGCGGACGGTGCGTGACCTGGAGCGCGGCCGGTCGGTCCGACCGCAGCGCACCACCGTCGAGCTGCTCGCCGGAGCTCTGGAGCTGACCGGCGCTGCCCGGACGGCGTTTCTGGCCGCTGCCCGGGGCCAGGCCGGCGGTGAGCCGCTCCGGCCGGACGTCACCCTGTCGGCCCTCGCGGTCACCGGCCCCACCACGTCGGCAGCCGACCCGGTCGGGTCCGCCCCGCCGATCGCCCTCCCACCGGCGGTCGCGCTGATCGGTCGGGACCGCGACGTCACCGAGTTGGCCGCGATGCTGACCGCGGAGCACGGTCCTCGGCTGGTGAGCCTGGTGGGGCTGGCCGGGGTCGGCAAGACCGCGTTGGCGCTGTCCGTCGCGCACGTCGCCGCCGACGCCCACCCGGCCGGCGTGGCCGGGGTGTTGATCGGCGAGGGATCGGACGGGCCGGATGTGCTCGCCGCCTCGATGGCCGTACTCGGTGCGGCCCGGCTGCCGGAGCTCACCGCTCGGCTCGTCGGCCGTCCGGCGCTGCTGCTGATGGACGCGGTGGAGCGCGCGCCCGGACCGGTGGCCGAGACACTGCACCGGTTGACCGGCGCGCTGCCCTCGCTGCGGGTGCTGGTCACGGGGCGGCACCCGGTCGGGCTGCCCGGCGAGCGGGTCTGGCCGGTCGCGCCGCTCGACGTGCCGCCGCCGGACGCCGAGCGGTCCGGACCGGCCACGCTCGGGTCGTGGCCGGCGGTCGCGCTGTTCACCGCCCGGCTCGCGCAGATCCGTCGGGAGCCGCCCACCCCCGACGAGTTACCGGCGCTGGCCGCGCTGGTCCGCCGGCTGGGTGGGCTGCCGCTGGCCATCGAGCTGATGGCGGCCCGGGGCCGGCTCCTCGACCTGACCGAGCTGCTTGACCGGTACGGCGACCGGGTGCTCGACCTGGCGACGCCTGGCGACCCGTCGGTCCATCCTGGTTGGGACGGACCGGACGCGGCCACCCGCGGTTCGAACGGCACCGATTCCACCCCGGCCGCGGTGGCGGTCACCCTGCGGGACGCGGTGGCGACCAGCTACCGGTTGCTCGCGCCGGACGAGCGGGATGCGCTGCGGCGGCTCGCGATGTTCGGCAACCGGTGGTCGGTGGAGATGGCGGAGGAGATGCTCGCCGACGAGGCCGACCGGGACGGCACGGTGGCGATCGACCCGGTCCCGCTGCTGGACCGGCTCGTCGAACTCGGCCTGCTGAGCGTGCGCGGCACCGGGTCCTTCCGGTTCCGGCTGCTCGACGCGGTCCGCGACTTCGCCCTTGAACAGGCGGCCGGCGGTGGCGAGCTGGCGTGCGTCCGACGCCGGCACGCGGAGGTGATCGCCCGCCTGGTGGCGCGGACCGCCGCCGATCTGGCCGGCCCCCGGTTGCCCGACGCGGTGCACCGGCTGGATGAGGTGAGCAGCGACATCAGCTCCGCGCTGGCCCACGCGGCCACCGACGACCCGGTGACCGCGCTTCGCCTGGCGGCCTGCCTGACCCGCTGGTGGCGCTTCCGGGGGCGGGATGTCGCCGGCCGGCAGTGGCTGCGCCGGTTGCTGGCGGACCCGCGAACCGCCGACGCTGATCTCGTTTTGCGAGGCTGGGCGACCCTCGGGGTGGCCCGGCTCGCCGCCGAGCACGGTGCGGGTCCGGACGAACTGCCGACCGCGCGGGCCGCGCTGGACATGTTCCGGCGGGCCCGCGACGTTACCGGAGAGCTGGAGGCGCGGAACGTGCTCGGCGCGCTGCTGATGACCGTCGGCGGGCACGACGAGGCCCGCGAGCAGGCCGATGAGTTGCTCCGGCTGGCGGCCCGCAACGGTCGGACCCGGCACCTCGCGGTGGCCCAGAACAGCCTCGCCTGGCATGACATCCGGGTCGGTGACCTGGCCGCGGCGCGTCGGCGGCTGGCCGCGGTGGACCGGCTCGCCGCCGAGAGCGGGGAGCAGCGGCTGCGGGTGCTGGCCTGGGCCAACCGCGCCGAGGTCGCCCGCCTCGAGGGCCGGTACGCCGATGCCGTCGACCAGGGCTGGCGGGCCGTGGCGGCGTTGTCCGAACTGGGTGACCCGGGGCATCGGCGCCGGGTGCTCGGCACGGTCGGGTTGGCGCTTGCCCAGGATGGTCGCGGCGCGGAGGCGACCGAGGTGCTCACCGAGTTGCGGGCGGGGATCGCCGAGGTGGCGGTGGCCGTACCGGCGCGATCGTGGGCGGAGCGGGCCGGGCCGCCACGACCGCGCGCGGACGAAACGGTGCTGTCCCGGGGTGGACCGGAGGCGGGGATCTGCGCGTTGATCGAGGGGAATCTGGCGCTGCACCGGGGTGACCGGGAGTTGGCCGCGGAGTGGTTCGCCGCCGCCGCCGAGGCCGGTCAGGATCGGCGGGACGTGGTGGAGGCGCTGGTGGGGTTGGCCGCGAGCACCGCGGACCCGGCGGTCCTGGACCGTCTCGACGAGGTCTGCCGGGAGAGTGGCATCCGACTGTTGCCGCAGGAGTCGGGGCTGCTCTACGCGTTGGTCGCCGCCCGGGGTGGGCCGGGCGCGGGGTAGTCGCGGCGGGCCGGCCGCTCCGTCGTCGCGGGGTGGGCGGCATCGCGGACCGCCGGGCGGGAGTGGCGCGGACGAAAAGCCCCCTTGGTGCACCCCTCGCTGTTCGCCCGCGCCGTCACCCCCCGGTGAATCCCCGGTGCAGGAAGCCTGCCACCGCTATGGGGGCGGAAAGTCTATTGCGAGCGATAGGTCCGGTTGCCAAGGTCAGTTCTGCCGGTCTTTCTGCCGGTGACGCGACACCGCTCAGGCCGGCCCGTCCGCTGCCGTACGGGTGGGGCCGGCGGTCAGGGCCGGGCGGCTCCGTCGGCGGCGACCTCTTCGGGGTCGTCGGTGCTGCCAGCGGTGGCGCACGGGTGGACGGCGTCGCGCACCCGGCGCAAACCGTCGAGCAGCGCGGCCAGGGCCTCGGGGTCGAGTTGGCCGGTGAACCACTGCTCGATGATCCGGAGGTGCCCGGGCAGCGTCTCATCCAGCCGCTGCATGCCGGCAGCGGTGACGACGGCGAAAGAGCTGCGGCGGTCGGACGGGCAGGCCCGGCGGGTGAGCAGCCCGTCGCGTTCCATCCGGTCCACCACGCGGGTCACCCCGCTGGTGGAGAGGGAGGTCTGCGCGGCGAGATCGGTCATCCGCAGCTGGTTGCCCGGCGAGCGGGCGAGTCGGGTGAGCACCTCGAACTCGACCACCGAGAGGCCCTGCTCGTCGAGTTGGGCAGCGAACCGGGCCGACAGCCCGGCGTGCACCTCGTAGAGCAGGCCGACGGCGGTGATCCGGGGATCGTCGAACACGTTGGTCACTCGTTCATCCTACCAGTACTTGACACGGGGAATATTGCCATGGTTATAGTTGCTCAGGCAGTCGTTGGGCTACTAAACATTCTCCTGGAGGAGTCAGCATGACCAGCAGCATTGATGCGGTTACCCGCGACTGGGACGGCCTCACCATCCCGGCGGCCGGCACCTACGCGCTGGACGCGGCGCACAAGCGGGTCGGCTTCGTCGCCCGACACATGATGGTGAGCAAGGTCCGCGGTGAGTTCAACGAGGCCGCCGCCACCATCACCATCGCCGAGGACCCGCTGCAGTCGTCGGTCGTCGCGACCATTCAGGCCGCCAGCATCGACACCACCCAGGTCGACCGGGACGCGCACCTGCGCAGCCCCGAGTTCCTGGAGGTCGAGAAGTACCCGACGCTGGAGTTCCGCAGCACCGGGGTCAAGTCCCGTCGCGGCAACGAGTTCGTGCTCACCGGTGAGCTCACCATCAAGGACGTCACCCGTCCGGTCGAGCTCAAGGTGGAGTTCGAGGGCGTCGGCCGCAGCCCGTTCGGCCAGGACATCTTCGGCTTCTCCGCGCACACCGAGATCGACCGCGAGGAGTTCGGCCTGACCTGGAACGTCGCGCTGGAGACCGGCGGCGTGCTGGTCGGCAGGAAGATCAAGATCGAGATCGAGGGCGAGGCCGTCCGCCAGGCCTGATCCTTCGGATCGCCGGTACGTCCGGGCCCGCGCCGCATGTCGGCGCGGGCCCGTCGTCGTCTCCGCCAGCCGTCGCCACCTGCGTGTGAATTGTCACGGGTTGTTCGCACCTCCAGTGGGTCCGGCACGCTCCCGACGGGGTACAGATGGCGCCACGAGCACGTCCGCGCCGGCCGGTTTCGCATCATCGGCACCGGCCCCTGGCTCCGGTCAGGCGGGCGCTCTTAACGTGGATGGTTCACAATGCGCTTTCCGGGACGGCAGGATCCCGACCGCGCCGGCCGCCGGGAGGACACATGGGCAGGGACGTCTCGCAGGGCGCCTTCACCCGGGAGGACCGCGTCCGCTACCGGCAGAAGGTCCGGCGGTGCCTGGACGTCTTCGCCCTGATGCTGGACGACTTCGGCTTCGACGCCGACCGGCCGATGACCGGCCTGGAGATCGAGCTCAACCTGGTCGACTCGGCGGCCGAGCCGGCGATGCGCAACGAGGAGATCCTCGTCGACATCGCCGACCCGCTCTTCCAGACCGAGCTGGGGCAGTTCAACCTGGAACTCAACGCCGAGCCCCGGCTGATCGAGGGCACCGGCTTCGCCGACTACGAACACGACCTGCGCGGCAGCCTCTCCCGTGCCGACGAGCGTGCGGCCAAGTCCGACGCGAAGATCGTCCTGGTCGGCATCCTGCCCACCCTCACCGAGGGGCACCTCGTCGAGGACAATCTCTCCACCAATGAGCGCTACCGGGTGCTCAACGACCAGATCGTCGGCGCCCGGGGCGAGGACATCGAGCTCGACATCCGCGGCGTCGAGCAGTTGCGGACGCACACCGACTCGATCGCCCCCGAGGCCGCCTGCACCAGTCTCCAGTTCCACCTCCAGGTCGCCCCGGACAGCTTCGCCGACTACTGGAACGCGTCCCAGGCCATCGCCGGGGTGCAGGTGGCGATCGGGGCGAACTCTCCCTTCCTGTACGGCCGTCAGCTCTGGGCCGAAACCCGGATCGCGCTGTTCGAGCAGGCGACCGACACCCGCCCGGACGAACTCAAGGCCCAGGGCGTACGCCCCCGGGTGTGGTTCGGCGAGCGCTGGATCACCTCGATCTTCGACCTGTTCGAGGAGAACGTCCGATACTTCCCGCCGCTGCTGCCGATCTGCGAGGACGAGGACCCGGTGGAGGTGCTGCACTCCGGCGGTGTGCCCCAGCTCGGCGAGCTGCGGCTGCACAACGGCACGGTCTACCGGTGGAACCGCCCGGTCTACGACATCATGAACGGCCGTCCACACCTGCGGGTGGAGAACCGGGTGCTGCCGGCCGGTCCGACCGTGGTGGACATGCTGGCCAACGCGGCCTTCTACTTCGGGCTGGCCCGCGGCCTAGCCGAGGCGGACCGGCCGATCTGGAGTCAGCTCACCTTCAGCTCCGCAGAGGAGAACTTCCACGCCGCCGCCCGGCGCGGCCTGGATGCGGTGCTGCACTGGCCGCGGGTCGGCGATGTGCCGGTAACCAAGCTGGTGCTGGAGCAGCTGCTGCCCACCGCCGCGGCCGGTTTGGACGGGTTCGGCGTCGCTCCGGTGCAGCGCGACCGGTTGCTCGGCATCATCGAGCAGCGCTGCCGGACCGGCCGCAACGGCGCCGTCTGGCAGACCGAGGCGGTCTGGGCGGCGGAGCGGCACCGGGGCATGGACCGGGCCGCCGCGCTGCACCACATGGTCCAGCGCTACGCGGAACTTCAGCGCGGCAACGAGCCGGTCCACACCTGGCCGGTCGACTGACCCTGCACGCCCGGTCGCCCTCGTCCCGGCCGCCGGCGCACCGTCGGACCGCCCGCGACTCAGTCGGTGAGGGGTCGCCCGGTCCGCCGCGGTGACCGGGTCCGCCGGCCGCCGGGCGCCGCGCCCTCCGCCGGTTCGCCGTCCAGGGAACCGGTCGGGTCGGCGTCCGGGGCCGTGCGGGGCGCCGGCACCCGGGGTGCGCGGGCCGCGTCCCGCTTTCGCGGAACGGTCCCGGCCGCCGGCGGTGCGGCACCGGCTGCGTCCGTTCCGCGTCCGCTGCTGGCCTCGGTCGTGGGGCTCACCGGATCGGCGTCGTGCTCGCCGGCCCGGGTCGAGTCAGGCTCGGCGGTCCGCTTCGCGTCCGCTCCGACGGGAGCGCTGGCGTCCGGGTCGACCGGCCGGCTCCGGGTGGCCCGCTCCGCGAGGACGGCGACCAGCACCGATCCGCCGACGCCGGCGATCACCGCATACGGGGCGATCAGCTGGGTGGACAGCTGTGCGGGGCCCAGCGCCGACCAGTGCGGCACGGTGGTCAGGTAGGCGAGCGCGACGAGCAGCGGGCCGGCCGCGCCGGAGGCCGCCGCGCCGACCCGGTGCCCGGTCGACCGGGCGGCTCGCCGGGCGGCCAGCGCGCCGATCAGCAGCGCGGGAACGAGCGCCAGCAGCGCACCGGGCCAGTAGAGCTGGTCTCCGATCCAGTACCGCGGGTGGTCCGGGTCGAGCTGCCAGGTGCCGAGCTGGGCGCCGGTCAGCCCGCGCCCGACGCGTACCCCGTCGATCACCGAGACCACCGCGAGCAGCCAGAGCCAGGCGGCCGTCGCGGTCACGTTCACCGCGGCGGCGCGGGAGCGCAGCGCCCAGAGCGCGACGAGCACCCCGATCAGGATGCCGAGCCCCGCGTGTACGGCCGCCACCCGCTGCGGCGCACCGGTGTCGGCGCCCACCGCGACGCGCGCCGGTACGGCGACCAGAAGCACGGTGACCAGACCGCCGATCGCGGCGCCGAGCGCCAGGGACACCCGTCGCAGCAGGCCCCCACGCTCGCTGGGCAGGACCTCGGCCACCGCTTCCGTCGCGCCGTCCGTGGCGCTCGCCCGGTCCGCTCCCGGGCGGGTGCCCTCGATCGCAGCCGGACGCGCGGCTTCGGGGGTCACCGGCTCCGACCGCTCTGCCGGCTCGGACTCGCCCGCCGGGGCCGGCGCGAGGGGAGGCATCGGATCCGGGGCGCTCACCGTCGGCCCGGCCGCGGGCGGCACGGCCCTGGAGTGCAGGCGCTGCGCACAGACCGCACCCATCACAGTGGAGCTGGCGGCGAGCCACGTGGCCCAGGCGAGGCCATCCGCCCAGGCCGTGTCGGTGGCCCCCGCATCGGTGGGCGTCCAGGTGATGACGCCGAGCCCGTAGCCGAAGCCCAGTTGCGCGGCGCCAGCGCCGGCAGCGACCCCGATCGCCGTCACGATCGATACTCCCCAGCCCCGTCTGGCCATGCCGGGCAGCGTAACGTCCCGTCGTCGGCGCGGCGAGTGGCAACTACCCGCCGGGGTGGACCGCAGACGCAACGGGTTGGGCGACGACCGGTACGGTCGCCGGTGATGAGGCGGTGGGCGCAATGACGGACGCGAACACGGGTCGGCATGATTCCGTCGCAGGCCGGGACGGCGGCGGTGCGGGCCGGGCCAGCGTGCTGCTGGGTGGCGGGCTGGTCGCCGTGCTCCTCGCCGCGATCGGTGCGACCGGTGGCTGGCTGCTGGCCGGTGAGGACGACACACCTCCGGCGGATCCGTTGGCGGTGGCGACGGCGACCGGTTCGCCGACCGGACGGGCCACCGCACCCCGGCCGAGCACCGGCCGGACCACACCCTCCGCCCCCCGGACCTCCGCCAGCGCGACCAAGGGGTCCGGGCTGACCGTGCCACCGGTGGTCGGCACCGATTTCGTCGAGGCCCGGGACGCCCTGCGCAAGCAGCGGCTGGGCTGGCGGCTGGTCTTCGGCAGCGGCACCGGTCGTACGGTCGAGAGCACCTCGCCCGCCGTGGGCACGGAGGTGACCCGGGGCACCACGGTGCAACTGCGGGTTGCCGGTCCGCCGCCCGACGCCGAGGTGCCGGACGTGGTCGGCGACGACTGCGCGAAGGCCGCCGACGAGCTGGTCGACGAGGGGCTCTACCCGCGCTACCGCAGCGGTCGCAGTGGCAAGGTGAGCCGGCAGGAACCGGCCGAGGACGGCCAGGCCCGCTGGAACGACGAGGTCAGCATCTGGTGCGGGGCGACGCCGCCGAGCCTGCCCAGCACGAATCCCCCTTTCTGATCTCCGGCCCGCGAACCCTTCTCCGCCCGCAGACCTGGCGCGCACACGCGATCCCACCTCGGAGTCCGTCCGCCAGCGGCGGGCGCATGCCGCCCCTTCGGTGCCCGACAGGGCCGGGCGGTTCGGGCCGTTGATCCGCGCCGATGACGGTGCGGGCGGTTAGGTTGGCGGTCGAGGGTCATGGCGCCCGCCCGGTTCGGGAAAGGACGTGCGATGAGCGACGACCGCCAGGAGCCGCCCGCCGGGGAGCATGACGACCGGACGCGCCCGCTGCCCCCCACCGCCGACCGGCCGGAGCCGCCGCCGCCCGGACCCGCCGCCCCTACCCCCGCCTCACCCGACGAGACCGCGCCGATCGACCGTGCCGCGTCGGGTCCCGCTGGGTCGCCCGACCAGACCATGCCGATCGACCGTTCCGCGGCGACGCAGCCGGGCACGCCGGCCGACCGGACCGCGCGGATGCCTGCCGAGCGGGTGACCCCGGCGCCGTGGTCCGGGCGGGCGGAGGTACGGGCGCCCCGATCGGCCGAGCCCTCCGGAGAGTGGTACGCCGAGGAGCAGGGTGGTCGGCGTTGGTGGCTGCCGATCCTCTGGGGCGTGCTCGCGCTCCTGCTCGCCGGCCTGCTCGGCGCCGCGCTCTGGGTGGTGCTCGCCGCGCAGAACGACGACCGGGACGACGACCCGGGGTCCACTCCGTCGCTACCGCCGGCCAGTGCCACCAGCGCGGCTCCGACCTCGGCGGCACCGACCAGCGCGGCTCCGACCTCGGCGGCGCCGACCAGCGCGACGCCGAGCAGCCCGGCGGCCACCACCGCGCCGGCCGAGGTGCCGGTGCCGCCGCTCGCGGGTCTGCCGCAGGCCACCGCGGAAGGGCTGCTGGACCGGCTCGGCCTGAGCTACCGGGTGGTGTACCGCCCGTCCGAGCTGCCACCGGGGACGGTGGTGGGTACCGAACCGGATGCCGGCACCACGGTGCCCACCGACGAGGAGGTGCTGCTGGTCGTCTCCCAGGCCCGGCCCTCGGGCGGGACCAGCCCGGCCGGGCCGAGCCCGACGGTCACGCGCACGCCGTGACCGGTGCTCACCACATCCGGCGGCGGGTGCCGACCAGGCCGAGGCCGGCCAGCGAGATGGTGAGGCCGAAGATGCCGGACCAGAACAGCGAGCGGCGGACGTCCGTCGCGGTGTGCCGGGCCGGGCCAGCTTCGGTGATCTCCTGCCGTCCGTCGGACTGAGCGCCGCCACCAGCGCCGGCCCCGGCCGTCGGGCCGGTCGGGTCGATCGCGTCGGCGCGTTCGTCGGGGGCGTGGGTGTCGAACCAGCCGGGTTCGTCGTCCGTCGGTGGGTCGGCGTCGACCACGGTGATTTCCGGTGCCGGCACCGGAGTGGTCAGCCGGGTGGACGAGAGCGCCGGGTCGCGGACCAGGACCACGAGTGTGGTCACGGCCCCGAGCAGGGCGAGCAGTCCAAAAGCGTAGGCGATACGGGAGCGGTGGTGCCGCCGCACGGCGGGCTGATTGACCATGACCATCCCAGGCTCAGGGCCCTGGACGCGCGGGTGGAACGGTGCCGGGGTGGGCGTACCAATTCTATGGCGCTGGCACGCCCACCGGCGGCGGATCGCTTCGGTCAGCCCACCTGGACCGGCGTACGGAGGACCGGTCGCCGGCTCCGTACGGTGTGCGGGCGGGGCTCCGGTGCGATGTGCACCTGTTGCAGCCCGTCCCGCTGGACGAAGATCGACCGACGGTTGACCGCGTCGCCCGCGGTGTTCAACTCGTAGCCGTCGAGCCAAAGCCAACCGTCGTAGGTTGGCCAGTCGAGCACCCGGATCACCCGGAACTTGATGGGCCTGAGGAACTGGACACTCGCCGCGCGAGTCACGTGCAGTACGTCACCGGAGCGGGGAAGCACATGGGCTCCTGGGGAGGTCGGCCGGCAGATGTGCCGGCGGTGACTGATCGGGGGAACGTCTCGGCCCGGTGACGGGGTCACGCCTCGTGGACCGGTGGTGCGGGTGGTGGTGGTCGGGCCGTACTCCGCTGGTGGCGTGCCGCCACCCGACCATCACCCGGCTGCTTCCGGGAACCGCGCCCGCCGCCGCAGCCGGCTGGCTTGCAGCGGCGGGGTCCTCACCCCGGAGCAGCTCTCGGTGTCGCCGGCCGGGCCTGCGTCGTGCCCGGCTTTCCCGGGTCGGTGGGATCACCACACCGGGGGACCGGACGGAGACGCTGAGTGATCCGTGCCATACGGACAGAGTGCATCAGGGACGTGCCTCATGCAAGTTGCACGTCGACTTTTGCCGATACGTGAGTCCCTTCGGCAAAGCGGCGCTTGAAGCCATCCGCGTCCGGACGGCACACTGAGGGCCGGTTTCGCCCGTCGCGGCCGGCCGATGACCGGCACCACCCCCTCGCCGCGAACGCTCGCCGGTCGACGGTCGCGCCCCCGGCGGGCGGCAGCCAGTGGCGCGTCGACCGGAGGTAGCCCGAGTGGGGTCGAGCAGCCAGCGGCGGGGAGCAGTGACCGGGGAGCGCCATGAGTGAGCGGCGCAGCCCCACCATCCGGCGGCGGCGGCTCGGTGCCGAGCTACGCCGCCAGCGGGAATCCGCCGGGATCACCATCGAAGTCGTCGCCGAGCAGTTGGAGTGCTCGGCGTCGAAGGTCTCCCGGATCGAGACCGGGCACACGACGGCCACACCGCGCGACGTCCGGGACATGCTGCGGATCTATGGCGTGGTCGGTGCCGAGAGCGACGAACTCGTGCAGATCGCCAGGGAGGCCCGGCAGAAGGGCTGGTGGCACCCGTACAGCACGGTGCTGGTCGGCGCGTACGTCGGGCTGGAGGCCGCGGCGAGTTCGATCCGGGCGTACGAGCAGCAGGTGGTGCCCGGTCTGCTGGAGACCGAGGAGTACGCCGGCGCGATGATCCGTGCTGCCCGGCCGGACTTCACCGCCGATCAGGTCCACCAACGGGTGCGTGTCCGACTGGGCCGTCAGTCGTTGTTGACCCAGGACGATCCGGTCGATCTGTGGGTGGTGCTCGATGAGGCGGTGGTAAGCAGGCCGGTGGGTGGGGACGAGGTGATGCGTGGCCAGCTCAAGCGGTTGGTCGAAGTGGCCGAGTTGCCGAACGTGACGTTGCAGATCCTGCCCTTCGAGGTGGGTGCGCACGCCGGCATGGACGGCACCTTCACGATCCTCAGTTTCCCCGAGCCCGGTGATCCGGATGTCGTGTACGCGGAGAACGCCACGGGTGGGCTTTTCCTTGAGAAGAGCGACGAACTACAGAAGTACAGCTTCATCTTCGATCACATCCGCGCCGCGGCCATTCGTCCGGAGGAGTCCGTCGCACACATCGCAAAACTGGCAGAGGAGCCGTTGTGGAAATGGCGACCAAGGGGTTCCCCGTGGACCTGACGCAGGCAACGTGGTTCAAGAGCTCGAAGAGCGGGCCGAACTGTGACAACTGCGTGGAGGTGGCGTACGTGACCGGGGCGGTCGGAGTGCGGGACTCGAAGGACAAGGCCGGCCCGGCCCTGGTCTTCGCCCCGGGTGACTGGCACGCCTTCGTCGCCGGCACCAGAGGTGGTGCGTTCGGCTCGGCCTGACCGAGCGGTCACGTGCGGTCCCCGTCCGGTCTCGACCGGTCGGGGGCCTTCGCGTGGCCGGGCTGCCGGCCCTCGCTCGCCGTGCGGAGGCGCGCTCGGCGAGGTTCCGCCGGGAATCCCGTCGCCACAGCGGGTCCGTCTCGTTGAACCCGTCGGTACGGCGCTGGTCGACGACCCGCCGCACCGACCCGCAACCCAGCGAGGCAGGCGAGACGGATGACGACGATCGGGTCAGACAACCTCACCAACGGTCCGGGCAAGCCGGAGCGGTTCGGTGGCAAGTACCGCGGGGCGCGTCGGGACACCGTACTGACCGAGGTGGTCTCGACCGACCAGGAGATGAGTGGGCGGGAGGCTCCGGCGGCCGAGGCGGGCGATACGCCGCTCTCCCTGCCCTCACTGGACCCGAACCCCCTGGTCGAGCCGTCCTTCCCGCCGAGCGGCTGGCCGATGGAGCCCACCGGGTCGCTGGCTGACCACCCTTTGCTGCGCGGCCTGCTGATGGAGTTGCCGCCGAAGGGCAGCGTGCCGCCGCCGGGCTGGCTGGACCGCTGGTTCGAGGCGACCCGGGCGATCCTGGAGCTGCTATACGTGCAGGGGCCCGGGCGCTCGCGCTGACCGCTGTGCGTCCGGCCGGGCCCGCTCGGCGAGCCTGCTGTGGCGGAGCGCGTGCCGGACTCCGATGGCCAGGATCCCGAGCGCGCCGACGGTGATCGCCGGACCGGTGACGCCCGGTGCGGCGAGCAGATCCGTGCCGCCCGCCGCGGCCACTGCGGGCACCGTCAGCACGGCGGTCACCTGCAACGGCAACCCGATCAGCGGGTGCGCCGCGGCGGCCCGAAGGCCGTGCGGCGCGGGCGTCTCCGGCGCTGCGGCGAACGCTCCCGCGCCGGCCCACAGCCGGCGCACCCGGCGTACGGTGCAGACCGCCACCATGAGTGTGGGGAGCCCGGCGAGATTGAGTGCGGTGGCGGCCTGATCGGCCGGGCTGTTTCCGGCACTGAACAACCCGGTCGCGAGCACGGTCCCCGTGAGCGTCAGGCCCACGAGGGTCAGGACGAGCAGGTGTCCAGCGCGTCGGCGCAGCGCGCGGGCGCGGTCCAGCCGGGGCAGGCCGTCCGCGACCACGCCAGCGGCCAGCCACAGGACGGTGATCGGCAGCAGGGCGGCGAGGGGGCTCTCCATGCTGGTCAGCCTCTCCGATCGCGGCCGTCCGCGAATCCGGGCGCAGCCCTCGTTCGTCCCGGACGCCGCCCCGTAGGGGGCATCCTTCTCGCGTTATGAAACATTCGACATGTTTATCTTCGTCACTGCGCTGGCCTACTCTCGTAAAGATCGGCCGTCATGAATCCGACCGGGATCCGCGTCGGGCGACTGCCGGTCAGAGGGAGGTAGGAGATGGGTCTCGCCCACAGGTCCGTACTCGTCGGGGTGGCCACACTGACCCTGTTGGCCGCTGCCACACCAGCCCTGGCCGCCGAACCGACCGGAGCCATCCGGGCGGCGGGTGGGGACACGGCTGTCGCGGACAGCTACATCGTCGTCTTCAAGGACACCGCCGTCGGCCGGGGAGCGGTCGGCGACAACGCGGACCGGCTGGTCGGCCGGCACGGCGGCACGGTGGCCCGCACCTACGGCGCGGCGCTGCGCGGCTTCGAGATCCGGGTCGGCGCGAAGGCTGCCGCACGGATCGCCGCCGACCCGGCGGTGGCGTACGTCGAGCAGAACCACACCGTCTCGATCGCCGGCACCCAGACCAACCCGCCATCCTGGGGCCTGGACCGGATCGACCAGCGGAACCTGCCCCTGAACAGCTCGTACACCTACCCGAGCACGGCGTCGAACGTCCGCGCTTACATCATCGACACCGGCGTGCTGTACGGGCACAACGACTTCGGCGGGCGGGCCGTCTCCGGCTTCGACGCGGTGGACGGCGGCTCCGCCGACGACTGCAACGGTCACGGCACGCACGTGGCCGGCACGGTTGGTGGCTCGGCGTACGGGGTGGCCAAGGGCGTCCAGATCGTCGGCGTCCGAGTGCTCAACTGCCAGGGCAGCGGCACCAACGCCCAGGTGGTGGCCGGCATCGACTGGGTGACCGCGAACGCGGTCAAGCCGGCGGTGGCGAACATGAGCCTCGGTGGCGGCGCCAACAGCTCGATCGACACGGCCGTCACCAACTCGATCAACTCCGGCGTCACGTACGCGGTCGCCGCCGGCAACGGCAACGCCCTCGGCGTCCGGCAGAACGCCTGCAACTACTCCCCGGCCCGGGTCGCCTCCGCGATCACCGTGGGTGCGACGCAGAACAACGACGCCGCGGCGAGCTTCTCCAACTTCGGCACCTGCGTCGACATCCTGGCCCCCGGCGTCAACATCACCTCGGCCTGGTACACCGGCAGCAGCGCGACGAACACCATCAGCGGCACCTCGATGGCGTCGCCGCACGTCGCCGGGGCCGCGGCGCTCGCGCTCTCGGCGAACCCGTCGTGGAGCCCGCAGCAGGTCCGGGACAACCTGGTCAACAGCTCCACCCCGAACGTGGTGACCAACGTCGGCACCGGCACCCCGAACCGGCTGCTCTACGTCGTGAACGGCACCCCGCCGGCCAACGACTTCTCGGTCTCGGTGTCGCCGACCTCCGGCTCCACCGCACCCGGCGGCTCGGTGACGGCCACCGTCGGCACGGCAACCACCGCCGGCTCCGCCCAGTCGGTCAGCCTCTCTTCCAGCGGCCTGCCGGCCGGCGCGACCGCGTCGTTCAGCCCGTCGACGGTGACCTCGGGCGGCTCGTCCACCCTCACCATCGCCACCTCGGCGAGCACCCCCGCCGGCAGCTACCCGGTCACGATCACCGGCAGCGGCGCGGCGGGCACCCGCACGGCCACCTACACGTTGACCGTGACCGGTTCGGGTGGCGGCGGCTGCTCCGGCAGCAACGGCACCGACGTCGCGATCCCGGACACCGGTGTAACGGCGTCCAGCTCGATCACGATCGCCGGCTGCGGCCGCAACGCCTCGGCGTCCTCGACCATCGCGGTGAACATCGTGCACACCTACCGCGGTGACCTGGTGATCGACCTGGTCGCCCCGGACGGCTCGGCGTACCGGCTGAAGAACAGCAGCTACTTCGACAGCGCCGACAACGTGAACACGACCTACACCGCCAACGTCTCCAGTGAGGCGGCGAACGGCACCTGGCGGCTGCAGGTGCGGGACGTCTACTCCGGGGACACCGGTTACATCAACACCTGGACCCTGACCCTCTGACCTGGTTCCCACGGCCGAGGCCCCACCCGGAATCCCGGGTGGGGCCTCGTGCCGTACGGATCGGGTTCAGACCGCGAAGGTGGCCGGCCGCTCGGTGGCGGGCGCCGGTGGGCGGGCCTTCCACAGGCCGGTCTTCTGCCCGGCGAGCCGGGCCAGGTAGGCCGGGTTGAGGATCACGTAGCGGCGCCAGAGCCGCTTCGGCTCCAGACCGAGCCGCCAGAACCACTCCAGGCCCGCGCGCTGCATCCACGGCGGCGGCTGGCGCAGCAGCCCGGCGTGGTAGTCGAAGGCCGCGCCGACCGCCATCAGCGGCATGTCGAGCAACGGCCGCATGGCGTACGTGAAGACCTCCTGGCGCGGGCAGCCGAGCCCGACCAGGACCAGCCGGGCACCGCTGGACCGGATCCGGTCGGCGATCTCGGCGTCCTCGCCCGGCTGGACCGCGCGGAACTTGGACGGCTCCACCCCGGCGATCTTCAGGGCCGGGAACATCCGCTCCAGCGCCGGGATCAGCTTGGCGAGCGTCTCCTCGGTGGAGCCGTACAGGTAGACGGGCAGTCCCTCGTCGGCGAAGCGCGAGAGCACGTGCAGGGTCAACGTCGGCCCGTAGACCCGGTCGCTGAGCCCGGCATGGTGCAGCAGGTTGAGCGCCCAGCGAACCGGCTGACCGTCGGGGGTGACCACGTCGAAGGAGTTGAGTCGGGCGTTGTGCGCCGGGTCCAGCACCCCGGTCATCACACCGTGCACGGCCAGCGCGGTCAGCGCCAGCGGGCGCCGCTCGTGCGCCGCGGTCACCACGGCATCGGTCGCCGCGGCGTAGTCGGTGGCGTCGACCAGGACGCCGAGCACGTTGCGCTTGGTCTGGGCGGTCATGCCTGGGGCACCCACTTGTCCACGTTGGCCTCGTAGATCTCCCGCAGGATCATCGGGACGTCATACGTAATCTTCCACTCCGGGTACTGCTCCTCGAAACGGGCCATGCTGCTCACGTACCACTGGTGGTCGCCGGTGCGGTTCTGCTCGACGTAGTTGATCTTTGCCTCGCGGCCGGTGATCTCCTCGGCGATCCGGAACGCCTCGATGTGCGAGGTGTTGGAGTGCCGGCCCCCGCCGAGGTTGTAGACCTCCGCCGACCGCGGTGCCCGGAAGAACGCCTCGAACGCGGTCAGCACGTCACGCGAGTGGATCGCGTCGCGGACCATCTTGCCCTTGTAGCCGAACAGGTTGTACGTCCGGCCCTCCATGACGCAGCGCATCAGGTAGGCCAGGAACCCGTGCAGCTCGGCCGCCGAGTGCCCCGGGCCGGTGAGCGTGCCGCCCCGGAAGGAGGCGGTCTTCATGTCGAAGTAGCGCCCGTACTCCTGGACCATCACGTCCGCGGCGACCTTGGAGGCGCCGAAGATCGAGTGCAGCGAGTTGTCGATCGACATGTCCTCGGTGATGCCCTGGTACCAGCGGTGGTCCTCGGGCAGCTCGTACCGGGTTTCCAGCTCGATCAGCGGCAGGCTGTTGGGCCGGTCACCGTAGACCTTGTTCGTGGAGCAGTGGATGAACGGCGCGTCGATCGCGTGCCGCCGGGTGTTCTCCAGCATGTTCAGCGTGCCGCCGGCGTTCACGTCGAAGTCCGTGTACGGCTCCTTGGCCGCCCAGTCGTGACTCGGCTGCGCCGCGCTGTGAATCACCACGGCGATGTCGGAGCCGTACTTCTTGAACACCTGCTCCAGGCCGTCGCGGTCCCGGATGTCCACCGCGCAGTGGGTGTACGCGGCGCCCAGGTCACGGCTGAGCCGCTCCAGGCTCCACGAGGTGGAGCCGTCCTCGCCGAAGAAGTACCGGCGCATGTCGTTGTCGATGCCGACGACGTCCAGACCGAGGCCGGCGAAATGCCGGACCGCCTCGGAGCCGATCAGACCACCCGACCCGGTCACCAACGCGACACTCACACGCCACTCCTGGTCCATCGGAGGCAGAAACCATCGGAGCATAGCGTGACGCCGGGCACGCCCCGATATGACGGAAGGGCCCCGCATTCTGCGGAGCCCTCGTCGATGGTGGGGATGGGGGGAGTTGAACCCCCACGCCCTTTCGGGCACACGGACCTGAACCGTGCGCGTCTGCCATTCCGCCACATCCCCGTGGCACAACCCGGAACACTGTAGCCGCCCCGAGCCCGCTGTCTCCAACAGGCCCCGGAGATACTACGCTGTCCCGGGCGCTCGCCACGAGCGGTTACCGTTCGTGGCGGACGAAAGACTAGCACGGGAGACCCGGCCCATCCGAACGGGTCGGTAGCAGGCGGCCGAGCGGCGTGTGAGCTGCGCGCGCGCCGGCCGGATACCATCATGTCCTCGGGACCCGAGGAGGAGCCGGTGAGCGTGCTGCAACGCTTCGAGAAGCGTCTGGAAGGCCTGGTCGAAGGGGCCTTCGCCAAGGTCTTCAAAGGGGTGGTCCACCCCGTGGAGATCCTCAACGCCATGCAGCGGGAGGCCGAGGCGCACAAGGCGATCCTGGCCGGTGGGCGCACGTTGGTGCCCAACCGCTACGTGATCGATCTCTCGCCGTTCGACCACAGTCGGCTGGCGCCGTACGCCGCCGCGCTGGCCCAGGAGTTGGCCCAGTCGCAGGCGGAGTTCATCGGCGAGCAGGCCTGGACGGTCTACGGCGACGTGATCGTCGAGATCGAACGGGGGGAGGGCTTGGACACGGGGATGTTCCGGGTCACCGCCGAGGTCTACACCGGCGGCGAGGTCGCCCCGGTGTCGGCGCCCGGCTACGACGCCGGCCCGCCCGCCTACCCCGCGTACGACCAGGGTGGCGGCTACGGTCCGCCGCCGGGGCAGGGCGGCGGCCGCAACGTGCGGCTGGTCTCGGGTGACGGGCGCACCTATCCCCTCCAGATGGGGTCGACGGTGATCGGTCGCGGCGACCAGGCCAACCTGCGCCTGCCGGACGTCGGCATCTCCCGGCGACACGCCCGGCTGGACTTCGACGGCGGACAGGTTGTGCTGACCGATCTGGGGTCGACCAACGGCACCATGGTCAACGGCCAGCGGGTCTCCGCCGTCGCCCTCAACCCGGGTGACATGGTCCAGCTCGGCACCACGACGCTGACCTTCCGCGTGGACGGCTGACCCGCCTTGCCGGAACTGGTCATCACCGTCGCTCGGTTCGGGTTCCTGATCCTGCTGTGGATCTTCGTGTTCACGGTGGTCGGCGTGATCCGCCGGGACCTCTTTGCGGGAGCCCGGTCCGGTCGCCTGGTGGCGGCACCGCGCGCGGTGGGCGCCTCGACGGGGCAGGCAGCCAAGCCAGCGAAGGTGAAGCGGGGCAGGGCGGCGCACCAGCTGGTGGTGACCGCCGGTCAGCTGGCCGGCACGCGGATCACTCTCGGTGAAGCGCAGATCACCATTGGTAGGGCCGAGGACTCCACCCTGGTCATCACCGACGACTACGCCTCCGCGCGGCACGCCCGGCTCGTGCCGCGCGACGGGCAGTGGTTCGTCGAGGACCTCGGCTCGACTAACGGCACGTACCTAGATCGCGCTAAGGTCACCGGACCAACCCCCGTCCCCCTCGGCGTGCCGATCCGGATCGGCCGCACTTCCCTCGAATTACGGCCATGACTCTGACCCTGCGCTATGCGGCCCACAGCGACCGCGGTCTGATCCGAGACGGTAATCAAGACTCCGTCTACGCCGGGCCGCGGCTACTCGCCGTTGCCGACGGCATGGGCGGCATGGCCGCCGGTGACGTCGCCAGCAACATCGTCATCGGTGCCATGGCGCCGCTCGACGAGGACGTCCCCGGGGACGCTCTCGTCGACGCGTTGCGTTCGGCCGTGGGCACCGCCAATCAACAACTCCGCGACACGGTGGACGCCAACCCACAGTTGGAGGGGATGGGCACCACGCTGACGGCGACCCTCTTCTCCGGCAGCAAGCTGGGGATGGTCCACATCGGCGACTCGCGGGCCTACCTGCTGCGCAAGGGCGAGTTCGCGCAGATCACCAAGGACGACACCTACGTCCAGATGCTCGTCGACGAGGGTCGGATCAGCGCCGAGGAGGCGAGCAGCCACCCGCAGCGGTCGCTGCTCACCCGGGCCCTGGACGGCCGGGACATCGACCCGGAGTACTCGGTGCGCCAGGTGCTGCCCGGCGACCGGTACCTGATCTGCAGCGACGGCCTCTCGGGCGTGGTCAGCGCCGAGACCATCGGCGAGACCCTGCGGGAGTACACCGACCCGCAGCAGTGCGTCGAGCGGCTGGTGCAGCTCGCGCTCCGGGGCGGTGGGCCGGACAACATCACGGTGATCATCGCCGACGCCACTGACCAGGACATCGTCGAGGCGACCCCGATCGTTGGCGGTGCCGCCGCCCGGGACCGGGGCATGGCCACCTCCGCCGACGTCTCCACCCCGGCCGCCCGGGCCTCGGCACTCTCCGCGCCGCGCCCGGCCGCGCCCGAGGAGCCGGCGCCGGCGGACGACGAGCAGGAGCGGCCGAAGCGCCGGCCCGTGCGGGCCACCGCCATGGCGCTGGCCCTGCTGGTGATCCTCGGCGGCGGGCTTTTCGCCGGATGGACCTACACCCAGCGGCAGTACTACGTGGGTGCCACCGAGGAGGGCCAGGTCGCCGTCTTCCGTGGCATCCAGGGTCAGGTCGCCGGGATGGACCTCTCCACCGTGCACCGCACCAGCGGTACCCGGCTGGACGACCTCACCGTGGCGGCGCAGGACACCGTCAAGGTGGGCATCCGGGCCAAGAGCGAGCCGGATGCCGAGCGCCAACTCGCCGAGTTGACCAGCGACACCCCGAGCAACCCCAACCTGAAGCCGCTCTGCCCGCCCGACCCGACGGCCGTGGTGGGCGGCACGCCGACGCCCGCGCCGACGCCCACGCCCACGCCGATCGCTACGACGCCGGCACCGAACGGCAGTCCCAGCGCCAAGGCGTCGGTGACCCCCAGCGGGGTCGTCAGCGCAAGCCCGACCACCGTTGCGACCGCCGCTGTCGGCGCGACCGGCCCGACCACCACACCCGACGCCACGCCCTCCGACTCGACCACGCCAGGGCTCGACCCGGCCGGTTGCCGGTCTCCCGAGTGAGCGTCAGCTGAGATCCCGAGGACTCCACCCGTGACCGTAGCGGCCACACCGGCACCCTCGCCCGCCACCACGGGCGGGCAGTCCGGCGTACGCCTGGCCCGGTCCCGGCGCAACGCCGAGCTGTCCCTGCTGCTGCTCGCCATGGTGCTGGTGGCCGCGTACGGGGCGACCGTCGAGGCGAACCTGCTGGACACGGTCACCCCGGACTTCTGGATGCCCGCCGCCGCGCTCGGCGCGGTCTTCCTCGGCCTGCACCTGGTCATCCGGTTCCTCGCCCCGTTCGCCGACCCGGCTCTGCTGCCGGCGGTGGCCCTGCTCAACGGCATCGGGGTGGGCTTCCTGCGCCGGTTCGACCTGGGCGAGGCGCCCGTGGCCGACCGGGAGAGCCTGGCCATCTTCGCCGGTATCGGCGGCCGCCAGCTGGCGTGGACGCTCGGCGGGGTGATCCTCGCCGCCGGCCTGCTCGCCATCATGCGTGACCACCGCTCGGTCTCCCGGTACGCGTACACCCTGGGCCTGGCCGGCATCGTGCTGGTGATGCTCCCGGCGGTACTGCCGTCGAGCATCTCCGAGAGAAACGGCGCCAAGCTGTGGATCGAGGTCGGCAGCTTCTCCATCCAGCCGGGTGAGTTCGCCAAGCTGGCGCTGCTGGTCTTCTTCGCCTACTACCTGGTGCGCAAGCGCGAGGTGCTGTCGCTGGCGAGCCGACGCTTCCTCGGCATCGACTTCCCGCGCGGGCGTGACCTCGGCCCGGTGGTTGTGGTCTGGCTGATCAGCCTCCTGGTGCTCGTGTTCGAGAAGGATCTCGGCACCTCGCTGCTCTACTTCGGCATGTTCGTGGTGACCCTCTACATCGCCACCGAACGCGTCAGCTGGCTGCTGATCGGCCTGGTCCTCTTCTTTGGCGGCGCGTACCTCGCCTACCTGCTCGGCTCGACGGTCGGTGGGCCGTTCGCCAACTTCTACGTGCGGGCGGAGATCTGGCTCGACCCGTTCGCCGACCCGACCGACAAGGGCTACCAGCTCGTGCAGGGCCTCCTCGCCCTAGGCACGGGCGGGCTCTTCGGCGCCGGGCCGGGCGGCGGTCAGCCGGAGATCCTGCCCGAGGTGGAGAACGACTTCATCTTCGCCGGCATCGGTGAGGAGATCGGTCTCTTCGGGCTCTCCGCACTGCTGGTCGTCTACCTGCTCATCGTGGAGCGGGGGCTGCGCGCCGCGCTCGCGGTACGGGACTCGTTCGGCAAGCTGCTCGCCGGTGGTCTCGCGTTCACCCTCGGCCTGCAGGTCTTCGTGATCGTCGGTGGGATCAGCGGGCTCATCCCGCTGACCGGTCAGACCACTCCGTTCCTGTCCGCCGGTGGTTCGTCGCTGATGGCGAACTGGCTGCTCATCGCGGTGCTGCTGCGGGTCTCGGACGGAGCCCGCCGACCGGTGACCGGAGGCGGCGGTAAGGCGGTCCGGCCCAGCGGTGGCCCGCCCGAGCAGCTGCACGGTGCTCCCACGGAGGTGATCAAGCCGTGAACGCACCCCTGCGCCGCGTCGGCGTCGTCGTCATGGTCCTGTTCGGCCTGCTCTTCGCGAACCTCAACTGGATCCAGGCTTACAAGGCCGACGAGTACCGCACCAGCGACTACAACGGCCGGGTTCAGGTCGCCGAGTACGAGCGCAAGCGCGGAAACATCGAGGCCGGCGGCACGGCAGTGGCCACCAGCAAGGAGACCACCGGCAACCTGAAGTTTCGGCGCACCTATCCCAGCGGCGCCAAGTACGCCCACGTGCTCGGCTACAAGCCGGTCAACCTGGCCGACCAGGGCATCGAGCGGGTGGAGAACGACTTCCTGGCCGGCACCAGCGACCAGTTGATCGGCGACCGGTTGAAGGACATGTTCACCGGCGACGACACCGGTGGCGGCAACGTGCTGCTCACGCTTTCGAAGCGGGCGCAGGACGTGGCGTACGACCAGATGCGCAACAACCAGGAGGGGGTGAAGAAGGGCGCGGCGATCGCCATCGACCCGCGCACCGGCGCGGTGCAGGCGCTGGTCTCCATGCCCAGCTTCGACCCGAACCCGCTGGCCAGCCACAGCACGGCCGAGGCGGCTGCGGCGTACAACAAGCTGGAGCAGGACCCGGACGGCCCGCTGAAGAACCGCGCTCTCTCCGAGACGCTGCCGCCGGGCTCCACCTTCAAGATCGTTGTGGCTGCGGCGGCGCTGGAGAACGGCATCGGCACGGGCACGCAGATCAAGGCCGGGCCGAGCTACACCCCGCCGACGTCCGGCGAGCCGATCCGGAACGCCGCCCCGTCGATCTGCCCGCAAGCTCAGGTCAGCCTGCTCGACGCGGTGACCTACTCGTGCAACACCGGTTTCGCGCAGCTCGGCGTGCGGCTCGGCGCCGACACCATCAAGGAGAAGGCGCGGCAGTTCGGCTTCGAGCAGGACGACCTCACCGTCGGACAGCTCGGCGAGGACGGGCTGCGTACGGCGGCCAGCCGGACCGGGGACATGCAGAACCCGGACGGCAGCACCGACCCGGCCGCACTGGCCCAGTCCTCGATCGGCCAGAACAACGTCCGGATGACCCCGCTGGAGGGCGCCATGATCGCCGGCGCGGTCGCCAACGGCGGTGGCCAGATGCGGCCGTACCTGGTCCGGCAGCTGCTCGCCCCGGACCGGACCACCAGCTACTACACCGCGAAGCCGCGGGAGCTGCGCCAGCCGGTCAACGGTCAGGTCGCCGGCGACCTGCGCGACATGATGGTCAGCGTGGTCGAGAAGGGCACCGGTAAGAGTGCCCGGATCAACGGCTACACGGTCGGTGGCAAGACCGGCACCGCGCAGTCCGCCCCGGACCGGCCCGACCACGGCTGGTTCATCGGCTTCGCCCTGGACAAGAACGGCACTCCGGTCTCCGCGGTCTGCGTCGTACTGGAGCAGGCCGGCAGCGGCGGCAGCGCCGAGGCGGCCCGGATCGGCGGTCAGATCATGCGGGCCGCCATCGCCGACCCGGGGGGCCGCTGACATGCTCAGCGCCGGCGTCCAGCTCGGCAACCGCTACCGTCTCGACGAGCGGATCGCCAGCGGCGGCATGGGCGACGTCTGGCGCGGCACCGACCAGGTGCTCGGCCGGACGGTCGCGGTGAAGAGCCTGCTCCCCGCGCTGCTCGACGACCCGGACTTCGCCGAGCGGTTCCGCGGCGAGGCTCGGACCATGGCCACCATCAACCACCCCGGCGTGGTGGACGTCTACGACTTCGGCAACGACCAGCAGATCGCCTTCCTGGTCATGGAGTACGTCGAGGGCGACGCCCTGTCGTCCACGCTGAGCCGGGTCGGCCGGCTCACCCCGGCCCGGACGATGGCACTGGTCGCGCAGGCCGCGGACGCGTTGCACGCCGCCCACGAGAAGGGCATCGTGCACCGCGACGTGAAGCCGGGCAACCTGCTGGTCCGGCCGAACGGCACGCTGGTCCTGACCGACTTCGGTATCGCCCGCTCCGACCTGGTCGGCCAGCTCACCGCCGCCGGCTCGGTGCTCGGCACCGCCTCGTACATCTCGCCCGAGCAGGCCACCGGCGGGGTCGCCACCCCGGCATCCGACGTCTACGCGCTCGGCGTGGTCGCCTACCAGTGCCTGGCCGGGCGGCGACCGTTCGAGGGCGACAACCCGCTCGACATCGCCATGCGGCACGTCCGGGAGACACCCCGACCGTTGCCGGCGGACATCCCGCCGCAGGTGCGGGCGGTGGTGGAACGGGCGTTGGCCAAGGACCCGGCCGCCCGCTGGCCCAGCGCCGCCGCCCTCGCCGGGGTCGCCCGCCAGCTCAAGGCCGCACTCTCCCAGCAGGCCAGGGCCGGTGGCCACCCCGGGCCGGTCTCCGCGGCGCCGGCCTCGCCCGCCGCACCCGGCCGGGCCCAGGTGCCGTCCGCGCAGCAGCTTCGCCCGCCGGGCGCCCCGCACCGACCGCCGGTCGCCGGGCAGCGGCCGACCGCCGTCGCGCCGGCCCAGCAGCCCCGCCCCACCGCCGTCGCGCCGGCGGTCCCGCACGCGCGCCCGCCCGTCGGCCCCGCCGGCTACCCGCGCGGTGCCGCCGCGGTGCCGCCGGCACCGGTCCGGCAGGAGCATCAGCCGGCGTACGCCCGGCAGGCCGGCCCGGAGCCGCGCCGGTCCCGGCCCGGGATGGTGCTCCTCGCCATCCTGCTGGCTGTACTGGTTCTGCTTTGCTCCGGCGTGATTTCCTACAACCTGCGGAAGCAGTCGCAAGCCGGTGAACCCGCTGCGCTGGCTCCGCACACCGTGACGTCCGGCGTGCTGCGGCTCGACGGACGCGACGATGCGACCCGGACGTCGTACCGTCTTGGGGTACGGCTCCAGCCGGACGACGGCGGGACGACGACGAGCGAAGGACGACAGACGCGATGACAGCGCAGGCCCGCCTGCTCGGTGGCAGGTACCAGGTCGGCGAGCTGCTCGGCTACGGCGGCATGGCCGAGGTGCACCGCGGTCGTGATCTCCGGCTCGGTCGGGACGTCGCGATCAAGATGCTCCGCACCGACCTCGCCCGGGACGCGACGTTCCAGATGCGGTTCCGTCGGGAGGCGCAGAACGCCGCTTCGCTCAACCACCCGGCGATCGTGGCGGTCTACGACACCGGCGAGGAGACCGCGCCGACCGGTGAGACGCTGCCGTTCATCGTCATGGAGTTCGTCAACGGGCGGACCCTGAAGGAGGTGCTCGGCGCCGAGGGCCGGTTGCAGCCCCGCCGGGCGCTGGAAATCTGCGCCGACATGTGCGCGGCGCTGGAGTTCAGCCACCGGCACGGCATCATCCACCGGGACATCAAGCCGGGCAACGTCATGCTCACCCAGACCGGCCAGGTCAAGGTGATGGACTTCGGCATCGCCCGGGCGCTGGCCAGCGGCGCGACCACCATGACGCAGACCAGCGCGGTCATCGGCACGGCGCAGTACCTCTCCCCGGAGCAGGCGCGCGGCGAGGCCGTGGACGCCCGCTCCGACGTGTACGCGGCCGGGTGTGTGCTCTTCGAACTGGTCTGCGGGCACCCGCCGTTCGTCGGGGACAGCCCGGTCAGCGTCGCGTACCAGCACGTGCGGGAGACGCCGCCGACGCCGAGCGACATCAACCCGGACGTCAACCCCGCGGTCGACGCGATCGTGCTCAAGGCGCTGTCCAAGAACCCGCTCAACCGCTACCAGAGCGCCGGCGAGATGCGAGCCGACCTGCTCCGCGCCGCCGCGGGCCGTCCCGTGCTCGCCACCCCGGTGATGCGCGAGGCGGAGACCGTGGCGATGGCCCCGGCCGGTGGCGGGGGCGGCTATCCGCCCACCGCCGGTGGGCCGCAGACCCGCCAGATTCCGGCCCGGGTCGGCGACCCGCGCCAGCGCAAGGCGTCCTCCTGGCTGATCGCGACCTTCAGCGCGGTCGGTGTGCTGGCGGTGATCGCCCTGGTCGCCGCACTGCTCTGGAATCAGCAGAAGGACAACGACCTGAATCCGGTCCCCACCCTCACCGGCAAGACCCAGGACGTCGCCTTCGCCGAGATCCGCAACGCCGGATTCCAGCCGCAGGCGGGCGAGCAGGTACTGAACGCCACCTGCGAAAAGGACACCGTCGTCAGGCAGATTCCGGAGGCCGGGACGGAGCTGGCTGCGAACGGCACGGTGACCATCCAGGTGTGTGGTGGCAAGCCCGAGGTGGCAATCCCGGCCGACCTCCGCGGCTCGAAGTACGACTCGGTCAAGGCTCGGCTCGAGGGCCTGGGCTTGAGGGTCAAGCCCAAGCCGGTCGACGACGACGAGAGCGAGGGCATCGTCCTGGAGGTGTCGCCGTCCTCCGGGAGCCGGGTGGCCGAGGGCACCGAGGTGACGGTCACCTACTCCAAGGGCAACGTCCGTGGCGTGCCGGACGTTCGTGGTTCGTCGCAGAAGGCGGCCGAGGAGGAGTTGAAGCAGGCGGGTTACAAGGTCAACGTCGACCTCGGCGAGCTTGTGCCCGCAGCGGAGGCTGGCAAGGTGACCGATCAGAGCCCCAGGCCGGGCGCGCAGTTGGCCCAGGGGAAGACGGTGACGATCGTCGTCTCCCAGCCCGAGCCGGTGGACGAGACTCCGAGTCCGCCAGCGACCCCGACCCCGACCCCGACCGTCACGCCGACCCCCGGCGACGGCAACGGCGGCGGTTCCGGTTGGCCGTTCCCGCCGCCACCGACTCGGCTCAACGAGGAGTAGACCCGGTGGCTCGGTGCCGGGGACCGTCGGCGTGACCGCTGCCGGAGCCTCGGCCACCGATCGTCCGGGCCGCGAGAAGCGGTGGCGGCGGCGCCTGACCCGGGCCGCCGCCCTGGGGCTGGCAGCGCTGCTCCTCGTCAGTCTTCCCTGGCTGTGGACGACGATCTACGCGCGCGGCCACGTGTACGACGAGGCAGATGCGCCCGCCGCCGACGTCGTGATCGTCCTCGGCACCGCCGTGGCGGCGGATCGACGTCAACCGGGGGACCGGCTGGCCGGCCGCCTGGAGACCGCCGCCGAGTTGGTGAACAGAGGGCGGGCCCGGGTGGTCCTCGTGTCGGGCGACGGGGGTGGCACGTCGGGTGACGAGCCGGCGGTGATGACGTCGTACCTGACCGAGCTGGGTGTCGATCCGCGTCGCGTGGTGGCCGACCCGTTCGGCCTGGACACCTACGACAGCTGCGTCCGGGCACGCGACGTGTACGGCGTCGAGCGGGCCCTGATGGTGACCCAGTCCTACCACGTGTCCCGGGCCGTGACGCTGTGCCGACACCTCGGCCTCGACGTCGACGGAGTCAATGCCCGCTGCTCCGGTTGCGGCCCCGCCCTGCTGGTCGAGAAGTCGGTCCGGGACTACTTCGCCAGTGGCAAGGCGGCGTGGGACGCGGCCCTGGGCCGGCCGCCCGCGGTCAGCTCGCCCGTCGATACGGCGGTTCAGGACGCGTTGCGGGGCTGACCGCGGTGCCGGCGACCACGACGGCCGGCTCTGCCGACCGGAATCAGGCGGTGACGAAGGCGGCGCGGCGGCGGGCATCGACCTCGGCGGCCAGCTCCGGGGCCCGCTCCAGCGCCTCCGGGTGACCGCAGCCGGCCAGCCAGTTGGCGAGCATCAGGTGGCCGCCCTCGGTGAGCACCGACTCCGGGTGGAACTGCACGCCCTCGATCGGCAGCGTACGGTGCCGCATCGCCATCACCACTCCGGAACCGGTCCAGCCGGTGACCTCAAGCTCGTCGGGGAGCGTCTCGGGCAGTACGGCCAGCGAGTGGTAGCGGGTGGCGGTGAACGGGTCCGGCAGACCGGCGAGCACGCCGACCGACTGGTGCCGCACCTCGGAGGTCTTGCCGTGCAGCAGCTCGGGCGCGCGGGTGACGGTCGCCCCGAACGCCTCGCCGATCGCCTGGTGGCCGAGGCAGACGCCGAAGATGGGCAGCTGGCCCGCGTACTCCCGGATGACGTCCAGGCAGATGCCGGCGCGGTCGGGACTGCCCGGCCCCGGCGAGAGCAGGATGCCGGCCGCGCCCACCCTGCCCACCTCGGCGACGTCGATCTCGTCGTTGCGGCGGACCTCGCAGTCCACCCCGAGCTGGCCCAGATACTGCACCAGGTTGAAGACGAACGAGTCGTAGTTGTCGATCACCAGGACGCGCATGGTCACCTGTCCGGGGAGGGCGGCGCGGAGTTGTTCTGGTCGGTGTCGTAGGGCAGCTCGTGCTCGTCGCCGGCCGGGGTCTCCCCGGTCACCGCGTCCCCGCCGCCCGGGTCCCCGGGTACGCCCGAGTCCTGGGTGACCTGCACGTCGTCGAAGGGCAGCAGCGGCTCGGCCCACGGGAAGGCCACGTACCAGAGCAGCGCCACCGCGGCGGCGGCGAGCAGCACCGAGCCGGTCAGCTTGCCGGCCAGGCCGAACGGCAGTTTGCGCCAGATGAACGCGTACATCGGGTCAGCCTCCCAGCTCCGCCGGGCGGCCCGCCGACTTGGGTTGGGTCCGGTCCAGCTCGGCGTGGATGATCAGGCGCTGGTAGTTGTCGAACTTCGGGTTGCAGGTGGTCAGGGTGAGCATCCGCTTGGTCGGCTTCTTGTCCGGTTGACCGGGGACCGGCGCCACCACCTCGACCTGCGTCGGCTTGACGATCCGGGACTGCGACACCCGGTAGACGTACCAGTCGGTCTTGCCCTCGACCACGATCGCGTCGCCGTCGTTCAGCTCGTCCAGCCGCCAGAAGGTGGCCCGGTTGCGGTGACCGGCGACCGAGAAGTTGCCGACCTGTCCGGGCAGCGCGCTGGTCGGGTAGTGGCCCGGGGCGTACCGGATGTCGGCCTGGGTGACGCCCTCGACCACCACCCAGTTCTTGTCGAGCTTGGGGATGTAGAGGCCGGCGATCGGCTTGCCGCGCACCGGCGGTGACGGTTTGACGCTCGGGGTGGCCGACGGGGCCACCGTAGGGTCGTCGGTCGGGCCCCACGCCTGGGCGAGTTGCTGGCTGAGGTCGTTCTGGTGGGCGTCGACGATGGCCGACTTGCCCCAGACCTCGTAGCCCGCGAAGAGCAGCACCACCAGGCCAAAGGTGATCAGGACCTCGCCGGTGACCCGGATGCCGGTGCGCAGTCGGGAGGCGAACGAGGGGCGGGTGAGCTCCGAGTAGACGCTCTTGTAGCCCTCGCCGGTCTGGTGCGGCCGGAGCTGGACCACCCGCTCGCCGCGTCGGGGCCGCGGTGGCTCGGCGGGACTGTCGTCGGCGCCGGCCGGGTCGTCGGTGGTCGCCGTGCGGGGGACGGCACCCATCAGCGCCGTGGAGTCCATGGCCGGTGGCCGGGACGACGGCCCGGCGGGCACGGCCGGGATCAGCGCCGTCGCGCCCGGGTCGGCGGTGCGGTCCGGCCCGGCCGGAGCAGCCGGGGAGCCGGTGGCCCGTGCGGGCCCGGCGCCGACCTTGGGGATGAACGCGGTGGGCGCTTCCACACCTGCAGCGGTCGGGGTGCCCGGAGTCGCCGGCCGGGTCGAAGGGCCGGGGGCGGGCGGCCGGGTCGGCGTTCCGCCGGGCGGACCCGGGTGGATCGGGTTGGCACCGGGCAGACCCGGCGTGCCGCCGCCGGCCGGCGGACGGGCGGCCGGGGCACTGGGCGGCGCCGGCGGCCGGATGGAGGCGGTGCCGGGGGCGGCCGGCCGGACCGGTCCCTGCTCGGGTGCGGTCGGTCGGCCGGGGGTGGCAGCGGGGGAATGCCCGGGCCCGCCGTGCGGGCCCAACCCGCCCGGCGCGGCGCCGGGCCAGCGCGGAGGCGCTCCGGTGCCCGGTTGACCCGGGGTCCGTTGTGGGTCGGGCCGACCGGCGCCCGGCTGGGCCGGGCGGTCGGTGCGCGGGAAGTGGTCGGCGCGGCCGGCCGGCGGCATGGTCGAGCCGTCGCCCCGGGGAGGCCCGGCGGCCGGCGGCTCGGGTACGGCCGGTGGGCGCGTCGCCCGGGGGCGGGTGGGCAGCACCGGATCGGGCCAGTTGCCCTCCGGACCCGGCCGGTCAGCTCTGGCCTCGGGCCGGTCGACCTTGGGCAGGAACGCGGTCGGTTCGTCGGCCTGGTCCCGGTGTCGCCCGTCGCGCCGGTCGTCCGCGCCGCTCACCGGGGCACCGTCGCCGAGCGCAGGGCGGTCGAGTCCTCGAATGCCGGGACTGTCACCGCGGAGACGGTCTCCTTGTACCCGAGCTGGTAGTCGTCGACTGCGTCCTTGAACAACCGGACTCCCTCAGAGCTGGCGAGGGCCTGCTGGAGGGCAGCGGGATCGCCGATTGCTACGATCTTGAACGGTGGGGAGTACACCCGCCCGTGGAGCAGCAGGGTGTTACCGACGCAGCGTACCGCGCTGGTCGTCAGCACGCGGACATTCATGATTGACATGGCCTCCGCACCGCCGGCCCACAGCGCGTTGACCACCGCCTGCACGTCACCCTGGTGCACCACCAGGTCGTCGTTGCTGGCGTCCGTGGGGGCCTGGTCGCTGCGTCGCGGCGGCGCGTCGTTCAGCTCCACCGTCACCCCGGTGCCGGCCAGCGCGGTGAACCCGGCGGCCTGGAGGCTGCCCTGGGCGCGGTCCTGTTGGGCCTTGATCGGGCTGTCCGAGTGGGCCAGCGCGTCGGTCCGCTGCTCGACCTCCCCGCGTAGTGTGGCGGCTCGGCGCTCGCTCGCCGCCACCTGCTCGCGGCGGTCCTCGATGAGCTGGTTGAGCTGGGGCCGGCGGTCCTCTCGCAGCGCGGTGCCGCCGGCGGTGGTCGCGGTGGTGGTGAAGAGCAGCCCCGCCGCGGCGGCGATCAGGGGCACCCCGATCGACCAGCCTGGCCGGCGTTGACGCGGTCGCCGGGGCAGCAGCCCGGCAGCGGCCCGTCGAAGGACCTTCTGCCAGGAGGCGGCGCCGGATGTGTACTCCACCGAGCGTTCCTTCCGCGTTTCGGGGATTGGTCCGCCCCGGCCGGGCCGGTGATGCGAACAGTCCCGCCTTTTTCGGTCACTCCGCGCACCGGCCTGACCCCATTCGTGGTCCGGGCGGGCGTTCCGGACTACGCTAGCTTTCGAACATTATTGGCCATGGACCGTCGCCCCCGCGCCCGGTTGTCAGGCCGGACGAGGTCGTCACCCCTCTGGAGAGCGTCGTGCCCAAGTCTCAGGTCCGCAAGAAGAAGGTGTACACCCCGCCGACGGACGTCCGTCCGACGACGGCGGCATCGTCGCGCAAGCCTAGCCCGGTGTGGCTGCCGATCACCGCGGTGGCATTGATCGTCGCTGGCATCGGTTGGCTGGTGATCTACTACCTCTCCGAGCAGCAGTACCCGGTCATGGCGTGGGGTTACTGGAACCTCGCGGTGGGCTTCGGCGCGATGGTCGCCTCGCTGGCGCTGCTCTCCCGCTGGCGCTGAGCCGGCCCGGCGTGTCGCCACGCCGGAGGATTCACGTCACCCCACGGAGCCCCTGCCCGGCAGGACCGGGCGGGGCACCCTATGGTGTCCGCAGGGCGGCGTGGCCCGCTGCGAGATGACTCACGTTACTGCTGGGTAACCTTGCGCGTAGGCTGCACTGCATGACCGAGCGGAGCGAGGTCATCGACCGGTCCGGTCGCAGGTGCGGCAGCGGCGCGACGCTGGCTCCGTCCTGATCCGGCCCCGGTCGCCGAGCCGCTCGACAGGCAGCAGACCGGGGAGGCCAACTCGATGGGCAGCGTCCAGATCGTCACCACGATCCTCGCGGCCGCCATCACCGCCGTGGCGGTGTGGCTTGCGGTACGCGCGGTCCTCAAGATGGTGGCAGTCATCCGGCTCGGGCAGCCCGCGCCGGAGCGGTTTACCGACAAGGTCAGCCGTACGAAGACCATGCTGGTGGAGACCGCCGGCCACACCCGGATGCTCAAGTGGGGCGTGGTGGGTGCGGCGCACTGGTTCGTGATGGTCGGCTTCATCGTGCTGTCGCTGCTGGTGCTCGAGGCGTACTTCGAGGTGGTCACGCCGACCGGCGGGCTGCCGATCATCGGGCACTGGGTGGTCTTCGGGCTGGCCACCGAGATCATCGGCGTCCTGGGCCTGGTCGGCATCCTGGTGCTGATGGCGATCCGGCTGCGCAATCGGCCGAACCGGCCGGGCGGCCGGTCCCGGTTCACCGGCTCGACCATGTGGCAGGGCTACTTCGTCGAGTGGATCGTGCTGCTGGTCCTGATCTTCGGGTTCGTGATCCGGGGCTTCAAGGTCGCCACCGACCACTTCGAGTACCCGCTCTGGGCCACTCCGGTCAGCCACGCGGTCGGCGCGGTGCTGCCCGACTGGCAGGACGGGGCGAGCGTCGCCGCCCTCATCAAGATCGTCATCTCGATGACCTGGCTGATCGTCATCTCGCTGAACGTCACCATGGGCGTCGCCTGGCACCGCTTCCTGGCGTTCCCCAACATCTTCTTCAAGCGCGAGCCGGCCCGGCCGGCCGGCTCCGGCCTCGGCGCGCTGCGCCCGATGACGAGCCAGGGCAAGCCGCTCGACTTCGAGGAGGCCGACCCGGAGAAGGACCAGTTCGGCGTCGCCCAGGTCGAGCAGTTCAGCTGGAAGGGCCTGCTGGACTTCAGCACCTGCACCGAGTGCGGTCGCTGCCAGTCGCAGTGCCCGGCGTGGAACACCGGCAAGCCACTCTCGCCGAAGCTGCTCGTGCTGAGCCTGCGCGACCACGCGTACGCCAAGGCGCCCTACCTGCTCGCCGGCGGCGGCAAGGACCTGACCGGCGAGGAGAAGGCCACCGCGGCGCAGCTCGCGCACCTCGACGTGCTGGCGCTGGCCGAGGCCGACCGCCCGCTGATCGGCACCGCCGAGGAGGGCGGCGTCATCGACCCGGACGTGCTCTGGTCCTGCACCACCTGCGGTGCGTGCGTCGAGCAGTGCCCGGTGGACATCGAGCACGTGGACCACATCGTCGACATGCGCCGCTACCAGGTGCTGATCGAGTCGAACTTCCCCTCCGAGGCCGGCGTGATGCTGCGCAACCTGGAGAACAAGGGCAACCCGTGGGGCGCCCCGCAGAACACCCGCGAGGACTGGACCAAGGGCCTCGACTTCGAGGTGCCCCGGGTCGGCGAGGTGGACGACTTCGAGTACCTGTTCTGGGTCGGCTGCGCCGGAGCGTTCGAGGACCGGGCCAAGAAGACGACCCGCGCGGTGGCCACCCTGCTCAACGAGGCGGGCGTCAAGTTCGCCATCCTGGGCGAGGGCGAGACCTGCTCCGGTGACCCGGCGCGTCGGATCGGCAACGAGTTCGTCTTCCAGATGCTCGCTCAGCAGAACGTGGAGACGCTCAACGAGGCGTTCGAGGGCCGGGAGAAGGCCAAGCGCAAGATCGTCGCTACCTGCCCGCACTGCTTCAACACCCTCGGCAACGAGTACGGCCAGCTCGGCGGCGAGTTCGAGGTGGTCCACCACACCCAACTGCTGGCCCACCTCGTGTCCACCGGCAAGCTCACCCCGGTGCAGCCCGTCGACGGCGGAGTCACCTACCACGACCCCTGCTACCTGGGCCGGCACAACCGGGTCTTCGCGGCTCCCCGCGAGGTGCTCGGGGACGCCATCGAGGGCGAGATCACCGAGATGCCGCGCAACAGCGAGCGCTCCTTCTGCTGCGGCGCCGGCGGCGCCCGGATGTGGATGGAGGAGAAGATCGGCAAGCGGATCAACGTGGACCGAGTCGAGGAGGCCATGGCCACCGGGGCGAAGACGGTCGCGGTCGGCTGCCCGTTCTGCTCGACGATGCTCAACGACGGGGTGAACGGCAAGGGCGCCGGCGAGCAGGTCGAGGTGATCGACGTGGCCAGCGTGCTGCTCCGCTCGGTCAAGCCGGAGCAGGCGCAGGGCGGCATTGAGGCCGCGCCGGTCGCCGGCTGAGCCGCGTACCGCAGAAACACCGGACGGCGGTGGCACCCACGGGGTGCCACCGCCGTCGTCGTGGCATGGCCCACGGCGGCACCGGGGCCCTCCGGGCACCGCGGACCGCCTCCGCTGCCGGTGGGCGGGGCCGGCCGGTGGCCGGGCATCCGCCGTGGCAGAATCGCGCCGAGGTGAGGCGAACATCGACGGGATTCTCCTGACCACGCTGCTGCCCCTGGTCGGCTTCGCTGCGCTGACCGCCGGCAACGCGTTCTTCGTCGCGGCCGAATTCGCCCTGGTCACGGTCGATCGCGCGGAGATCGACCGCCGTGCCGCCGCCGGCGACGAGGCCGCCCTGACGGTACGCACCGCACTGCGCGAGCTGTCCTTCCAGCTCTCCGGGGCACAGCTCGGCATCACCATCACTGCGCTGCTCACCGGCTACCTGGCCGAGCCGGCCCTGGCCCGGATCTTCACCCCGCTGCTGCGCCCGGTGGCGGGGGACAGCACCGAGCGGTTCACCCCGTTCCTGGCGCTGGCCCTGGCCACCCTGATCTCCATGCTCTTCGGCGAACTGGTGCCCAAGAACGCGGCGCTGGCCCGGCCGATGCCGGCCGCGCTGGCCACCGCCGGCCCCATGCACACCTTCTCCCGGACGTTCGGCTGGGTGATCCGGGGCTTGAACGGCTCGGCGAACCGGCTCGTCCGGGCTCTCGGGGTGGAGCCGCAGGAGGAGCTTCGGAGCGCCCGCTCACCGGAGGAGCTGGGCCTCCTGGCGGCCATTTCGGCCCGGGCGGGGGCGCTGCCCACGGACACCGCGATGCTGCTGCGCCGCACCATCCGTTTCGGCGACAAGCGGGCGGCCGAGGCGATGACCCCGCGGGTGGACGTCGTCGCGCTGCGCGCCACGGCCACCGTGGCCGAGTTGCTCCAGCTGTCCCGGGAGACCGGACGGACCCGGTTTCCGGTGTACGAGGAGACCCTGGACCTGGTCACCGGCGTGGCCGGGGTGCCGGACGCGCTCGGGGTGCCGCTGGCCGCCCGGACGTCGACCATGGTCGGCTCGGTGGCCCGCGAGCCGGTGTACGTGCCGGAGAGCCTGGACCTGGACGGCGTGCTGGCCGCGCTGAAGGCCGCCGGGGCCGACCTGGCCATCGTGGTCGACGAGTACGGCGGCACGGACGGCGTGGTAACCATCGAGGACCTGGTCGAGGAGCTGGTCGGGGAGATCGCCGACGAGTTCGATCCGGCCAGTGTGGACGACGCCGGTCCGGTCGAGCTGACCGTGCCGGGCGGGGAGCGCACCGTGCTGGTCGACGGGGTGCTGCGCTCCGACGAGCTGGCCGAGCAGACCGGCTTCCGGCTGCCCGAGGGACCGTACGAGACGCTGGCCGGGTACCTGATGGCCCGGCTCGGGCACATCCCGCTGCCCGGCGAGACGGTCGAGGCGGTTGGCTGGGAGTTCACCGTGGTGGAGGTGGAGCGACACCGGGTCGAGCAGGTCCGGGTGCTGCGCCCGGCGGAGCCGGACGACGATGACTGAGCTGCTGGTGACCGTACTGCTGCTGCTCGGCAACGGGTTCTTCGTGGGCAGCGAGTTCGCGCTCATCGCGTCCCGGCGGACGGTGATCGAGCCGCTGGCCGCCGGCTCGAAGCGGGCCCGGTGGGCCCTGTCGGCGATGAATCAGATCCCCCTGATGATCGCCGGGGCGCAGCTCGGCATCACGGTCTGCTCCCTGGGCCTCGGCGCGATCGCCGAGCCCGCGCTGGCCCACCTGCTGGAGTCGCCGTTCCACGCGATCGGTCTGCCCGAGCGGGCGGTGCACCCGGTGGCGTTCGTGCTGGCGTTGGGCGTGGTGGTCTTCCTGCACACGGTGGTCGGCGAGATGGTGCCGAAGAACATCACGCTGGCCGGTCCGGAACGCTCCGCGCTCTGGCTCGGCCCGGCCATGCTGGCGTTCTGCGTGGCCACCAAGCCGCTGCTGCTGGCGATGAAGTGGGCGGCCCGGCGGATCCTCGCGTTCTGGCGGATCGAGGCGTCCGAGGCGGTGAAGACGGTGTTCACCGCGGAGGAGTTGGCCGGGCTGGTCTCCCAGGCGCGCACCGAGGGGTTGCTCGACGCCGAGCAGCACGCCCGGATCACCGGTGCCCTGGCCCTGCACACCCGGACCGCCGCGGACGCGTGGCAGCCGTGGTCGACGGTGGTGACGGTGGCCGAGGACGTCTCGCCCGCGTCGCTGGAGGTGCTGGCGACCCGGACCGGCCGGTCCCGGTTCCCGGTGGTGCAGCGATCCACCCGGCGGGTGCTCGGCTTCGTACACGTCAAGGACGTGCTCGGGTACTCCGGCCATGCCCGCCGGGCACCGGTGCCGGCAGAGGTCTACCGGCCGCTGGCGGTGGTGCCGCCGGAGCGTACGCTCGCCGATCTGCTGCTGGCCATGCGCCGCGAGCGGAGGCACATGGTGCTGGTCAGCGACGGCCGGCGCCCGCTCGGTGTGGTCACGCTCGACGACGTATTGACCGCGATAGTTGGCTGATGGACCAATACCCTTGGTGTGCAAGCGGTTGCGTGACAGTGACGGTGGTGGCTCCCGCCTTGATTCCGGTGCTGCGCTTCCCTAATGTGGGGCACCGACCGCTGTGGGTCGTCTGCCTCGGCCCTTCCCGCACGCGAGGCGCCCGGCGGTCGGTTGCAAAGGAGTCGGTGCCGGTGGCAACCATGCCCCCTCATCGTCACGCCCCGAAACTGCCCGCTCGGCCGGGCGGTCTGCGCCGGGTCGCCCACCGTCTACTCGTTCTGGTCGCCGCCGCGGCCGTCGGCGCCGGCGTGCTCTCCGCGCCCGTGCAGGCCGCGCCCACGGTCGACGAGATCGAGGCGCAGATCGACAAGCAGTGGGAGCAGTTGGAGCCCACCATCGAGCAGTACAACAAGGTGCGGTCGCAGCTGAAGGCCAACCGGAAGAAGTCGTCCGAACTGCAGAAGAAGATCGAGCCGCTGGCGCTGCAGAGCGAGCTGGCGCTCAACCGGGTCGGTGACCTCGCCTCCCGCTACTACATGTCGGGTCCCTCCCACGACATCGGCGCGCTGCTGGTCAGCGCCAAGCCGGACACGCTCACCGAGCAGCTCACCGTTCTCGACCGGCTGGCCGCGCGGGAGCGCAAGGAGGTCGAGGGCGTGCTGGCCGTACGGGCCAAGTACGACGGCCAGAAGCAGAAGCTGGACGCGCTGATCGCCACCCAGACCAAGCAGCAGAACGAGCTGGCGGCGAAGAAGAAGCAGATCGACGGCGAGATCAAGCGCCTCGAGGCGTCCCTGCCGAAGACCACGGTCAAGACCGAGGGCTGCCCGACCATCAACGGCGTGGTCAGCGCGGCGGCCCGCACCGCGATCCGGACCGCCTGCGGCAAGATCGGCAAGCCGTACGTCTGGGGCGCCACCGGCCCGAACTCGTTCGACTGCTCGGGCCTGACCCAGTACGCCTACAAGGCGGCGGGGATCAGCCTGACCCACCACACGGGTGACCAGTGGCACGAGGGCAAGGCCATCTCCCGGGCCGATGCCCGCCCCGGTGACCTGGTCTTCTTCTTCAGCGACCTGCACCATGTCGGCCTGTACCTGGGTAACGACAAGATGGTGCACGCGCCGCGCGCCGGTAAACCGGTGCAGGTGGCCAGCATCAACTACATGCCGGTCGCCGGGTTCCGCAGACCCGGCTGATCCAGCAGGCACGACGAGGGCCCCCGGTCGAACGACCGGGGGCCCTCGTGCCGTTCAGCGGTTCAGCCGGGTGCGCCCACCGGGGACGGCAGGAGCTGCACGTCGGCGGGGTCGACGTACATGATCCGGTGGCCGAACTGGATCTGCGCGTACCGGTTCTGGCTGCGGATGACCGTCCAGTCGCCCGGCGACGAGCCGTCGAACGTGGTGGCCTTGTAGTACTCGCCCGGCAGCACCGCGCCGACGGCGTACCGCTGGCCGGCCGACAGCGTGTACTGGAGCGGCGAGATCGGCTGGTAGGGCACTCCGGCCGGGTACGCCGCCTCCTCGGGGTACGCCCGCCCGTACAACGGGATGGTGGCCCGCCCGGGCTTCGGGGTGGCCACCACGCCGACGGTCCAGCTGGCGGTCGGCGCGGACGCCGGGTTGTGGAACCAGGCCCGCTGCCCGAGATACCAGATCGCCGTCCAGTCACCCTGCCGGCCGGCGAGGGCGTACGTCTGGCCGGCGGACGCCCGGGCCCCGTGGTCCGACACGGCCATCGTGTTCGGGGTGCCATCGGGGCGCAGTGCGATGTCGTTGACCAGTGGCGCGTCCGCGGACGGCGCGCTGCGCAGCACCACCGCCGATGAGCCGCGCGGTGCGCACGGCACGCCGGAGGTGACGCAGCCGGTGAACGCGGGCTGGTTGGTGGCGTAGTCCGGGTCGATCCTGACCAGCCCGCTGGCGGGGATGCCGGTGTCCAGCCGCGGCGCGTGCAGCAGGTTGAAGTAGTGCGTCCAGTCCCAGTACGGGCCCGGGTCCCAGTGCATCCCGGGCACGTTCGCCGCGACGGTGCCAGGCACGTTGTCGTGGCCGATGATGTGCTGGCGGTCCAGAGGGATACCCAGCCGCTGGGCGAGGTGCCGGACCAGTTTGGCGGAGGTCCGGTACATCGCCTCGGTGTACCAGGTGCCCTGCGCGGCGAAGCCCTCGTGTTCCAGCCCGATCGACTTGGCGTCGACGTACCAGTTGCCGGCGTGCCAGGCGACGTCCTTGGTCTTCACGTGCTGGGCGATGTGCCCGTCCACCGAGCGCAGCGAGTAGTGCCAGCTCACGTAGGTGGGGTCTTGGACGAGTTGCAGCGTGGTCGCCCAGCTCGCCTCGGTGTCGTGGATGACGATGTACTCGATCTTCTGCCGGCCGGGTCGGTCGGAGAGGTCGTGGTTGCCGTAGTCCCCGGCGCCGAACGCCTCGTACGGCGCCGGGATCCACTCGCAGGAGATGGTGCGGGGGCACTCCAGCCCGTCCGGGCGGGCGAGCCGGCGCAGTCCCAGCCGGTCCAGCCAGGAACGCTGGGGTTGGATCGCCCGGGCCGCCAGCGTGATCCGCTGGCCGTCGTCGGTCACCCGGGACTCGCCGGCGCCGATGGTGGTGAACACCTCGTCGGCGAAGGCGGCCGCGGCGTCCGCGCTGTCCGCGCCGGCGTAGCGGGCCACCGCGCCGTACCAGGCTGCCGGGTCGGTGTCGGCGCCCACCGGAGCGCCGATCTCCCGCTGGTACGCGGCCAGCAGTGCCGCGCCGCCACGGATGTTGACGCTCGCGTCGGTACGCAGTGACTCGGGATCGGCGCCGGTCAGCGCGGCGGCGGCGTCAACGGTCTGCAACGCGGCGGCGGGTGGCGCGGGCTCCTCGGCCGGTCGGGGCGCCAACGCCCGGGCGGGGCGGGAGTCGTCGCCGCGCGGGTCTTCGGTGCCGGCGTCGTGGTGGCCGCGCCCGGGTAGGGCGACCACGTGCCGGGCGTCGGTCAGGTGCATCGGGCCGTAGCCGCCGCTGGTGCTCGGTGTGCCGGCGTTGCTGTCCCAGCGCGATTCCAGATAGGAGACACCGAGCAGCACGTCGGCCGGCACGCCGTACTCGGTCGCCGCGGCGGCGTACTGCTGCTGGCGGTCGGCGGTGGGTGCGGCCGCGGCTGGGCCGGCGGGTAGTGGTACCGCGGTCGCGGCGGCGACCACGGCGGCGGCGAGCAGTGCGCGCGCCGGCCGGTGAACAGGGTTGGACGGTGCATCGACCACCCTAGATCTGACGGGCGAAGGTGAGGTCACCTTCACCCCGCCCGGAGCGCGCGTCAATACCTTTCCTGCTACCGATGTTCGTGGAAGGAAACCTCCAGCTGTGGTCGTCGCCCCCGGCAATCGGTACGGAGTGTCACGGCCCCACCGGTTGCGGATCGGTAACGGCCGTCTCTACTCTGGTCATTCGTCGGGCCGACAGCAGCTCCGCCCACCCGGGCGGTAACGGACCGACACCGCCGAGTCGCTTCCGAGCGAGCCGGGGACCCAGGTTTTCCGGGGTGAATCCGCAGCCACTGCGGTAGGGCGTCCACCTTCCCGCCCGAACCCGTCAGCTAACCCGGTAGGCGGTCAGGAAGAAGGAGTACGGAACCCGGTGGCTCACCATGCCCCGCGGCCGTCGTCCGAGCGGTCGGCGTCAGCCGGCCCGACGTCGATCGTGCCGCGCCCACGCTGGTCCCGCTTCACCACCGCCCTCGCCGCCCTGGTCGGCGTTGCCGTCGTCCTGACGGGCAGCGCCACGGCGGCCCACGCCGACCCGTCCGTCGCCGAGATCGAGCGCCAGATCGACGCCGACTGGAACAAGCTCGAACCGATCATCGAACGGCACAACGCCGCCCGGACCGACCTGGCCGCGAAGCGCAAGCAGGCCGACGCGCTGGCCGCCCGGATCGCCCCGCTGGAGCGCCAGGTCGACGCCGCGATGGACAAGGTCAGCTCCCTGGCTGTCCGCGCGTACAAGGGCGAGAACGTCTCCACCGTCAACGCCGTGCTGGGCAGCCGGTCGCCCAGCGAGGTGGTCGGGCAGCTCGAGATGCTCGACCGGTTCGCGCACGACCAGCAGCAGGACGTGCGGCAGGTGTCCGACCTGCGTGACGAGCTGGCCCGGCAGAAGGCGCCACTGGACGAGATGGTGGCCCAGCTGACCCGGACCGAGGCCCAGCTGGCGGCCAAGAAGAAGCAGATCAACGACGAGATCGACCGCCTGCAGAAGCTGCGTCTCAAGGTCTACGGCAACGGTGGCGGCGGCCCGCTGCGTCCGGCCCCGTGCCCGGCCAGCTACCCCGGCGGTGGTGCCGGCGTGGCCGTCAAGTTCGCCTGCGCGCAGATCGGCAAACCCTACGTGTGGGGCGCCGAGGGCCCGAACTCGTACGACTGCTCCGGGCTGATGCTGGCCGCCTGGGCCAAGGCCGGGGTGTCACTGCCGCACAACGCCGCCCAGCAGAGCCGGGTGACCAAGGACGTCAGCAGGGCCGACCTGCGCGCCGGCGACCTGGTCTTCTACTACAGCGACATCCACCACGTCGGCATGTACGTCGGCGGTGGCTGGGTCGTGCACGCCTCGCAGGCCGGTCAACCGATCAAGATGAAGAAGGTCGACGACGGCCCCATCCACAGCTACGGCCGCCCAGGCTGAGATGTAAGGAGGGGCCCCTTCTCGTATAGGAGGGGCCCCTCCTTGACATCCGGCGGGCGCAATGCCCGACGGGTGGCTTCAGCGGGTCGGCCAGGTGCGCCAGTGCTGCCAGGCGCGGCTCGGTGTCGGCCCGCGCTGCCCCTGGTAGCGCGAGCCGTAGACCGCCGAGCCGTACGGGTGCTCGGCCGGAGAGGAGAGCCGGAAGATGCAGAGCTGCCCGATCTTCATGCCCGGCCAGAGGGTGATCGGCAGGTTCGCCACGTTGGACAGCTCCAGCGTCACGTGCCCGGAGAAGCCCGGGTCGATGAAGCCGGCGGTGGAATGCGTGAGCAGGCCCAGCCGGCCCAGGCTCGACTTGCCCTCCAGTCGGCCGGCAAGCTCGTTGCCGAGCGAGATCACCTCCAGCGTCGAGGCGAGCACGAACTCCCCCGGGTGCAGCACGAACGGCTCGCCGTCGGGCACCTCGACGACCGACGTGAGGTCGTCCTGCTGCATCGCCGGGTCGATGTGGGTGTAGAGATGGTTGTTGAAGACCCGGAACAGCCGGTCGAGTCGTACGTCGATGCTGGACGGTTGGACCAGGGTGGGCTCGAACGGCTCCAGGCCCAGCGTGCCGGCCTTGATCTCGGAGACCAGGTCGCGGTCGGAGAGCAGCATCGGACCACCATAGCGGCGTTGTGGGCGACAGCCAGATCCGGTGCCGGTGACCAGCGCGTCGAGGTCGCTGGTCGTACATTTGTTCGATAGAATACCGGCATGGCTTCCTGGTCCGAATTCGCCGCCGACGAGCCCCGACTCGCCGACGGGATCCGCGTTCTCCTCCAGCAGTACGGGCCGGGCTTCGGCTACCTGGCCACGGTCCGCGCCGACGGCGGGCCGCGGGTCCATCCGGTCTCCCCGGTCATCACCGACGAGGGTCTCTTCTGCTTCATTCTCGACTCGCCGAAGCGCCGCGACCTCGAACGCGACGGCCGTTACGCGCTGCACTCGTTCCCGCCGGAGGAGAGCGACGACGAGGCGTACGTGGCGGGGCGCGCCTGGCCGGTGACCGATCCGGCCCAGGTGGCCCGGCTGGCGCAGAGCGCGCGGGCTGCCCCGCAGGTCGACTGGCGGCTGTTCGAGTTCACCGTCGACGTGGCGATGCTGGCTCGCCGCGAGCACCACGGCGCCGGTTTCCCCGGTGGCGCGCCGGGTGGGCCGGCCGTTCAGGTCTGGCTCGACCCGCACGCTCCGCCCGCGGCGGCCGGGCCGTCCTCCGTACCGCAGACCCGCCCGGCCCGCCGCAGCCGTGACGTCCAGCGCTCGGCCGCCTGACCGCGGCCCACGATCCGGTCCTGGGGAAAGACGCCGGTGCCGGCCCCGTCGTGACGGGGCCGGCACCGGTGGTACGCGGGAGCTACGCCGCGCGGTACGCGTTCCACGCGGTCAGCATGCGGCTGGCCTGCCCGGGGTGAGTGGTCCCTGCGGCGCGGCCGGGTGGTGAGCCCGGCGCACCGTGGGGGCACCTGGGTGCACCGGCTGGGTGACTCAGGTACAGTGGTGCCGCTTGCGGGTGTAGTTCAATGGCAGAACATCAGCTTCCCAAGCTGACAGTGCGGGTTCGATTCCCGTCACCCGCTCCAGCGTGAGGCCCCAGCTCAGGACATGTTTCCTGGCTGGGGCCTCATCCGTTGCTATCACTCGTTGCGCTTACCGTGCCCGCTACGTGCCCGATCCTGGCTCTTCTTGATCTGCGAACTGAGCGCGTCGGCGATCTGCTTGTCCTGCTCGCGGGCGGTGTGCTGGTAGATCATCGCGGTGCGGGTGGAGGCGTGGCCCATGCGCGCCATCAGGTCGGCGAGGCTTGCCCCGGTCCGCGAGGCGAGGGTGTTGCCGGTGTGCCGCAGGTCGTGAAAGTGGAAACCGGGCAGGCCGACCGCCGCCACGGACACCCGCCAATTGCTGGTGCGCTGAAAGTTGGAGCGGCGCAGTACCGCGCCGGTCGCGCCAATGAATACGAGCGCGTCCTGGTCCTCGTCGACGAAGTCATCCAGGTGCGCGCGCACATCTCGGCGGATGGCCGCAGGGATGGTGACGGTTCGCATGCCGGCATCGGTCTTGGGCGGGCCGAAAAGAAGGGTGCCGTCTTGGCGCTCGACCAGAGTCGCGCGGACCGTCAGGGTCTGACAGCGCGAGTCGAAGTCGCGACGGCGCAGGGCCGCCAGTTCTCCGTATCGGAGGCTGGCGAAGGCGGCAAGCAAGATGAGGACGCGGAGGCGTCCGGGAACGATGTCGGCGAGATGGAAGACCTGGGCGACGGTGGCAGTCGGCCGCTCCGTGGGCCGTTCGATGCCCGCGCCCTGGATGCGGCAGGGGTTGCGCCGGATCAGTTCGTCGTCAACGGCGGTATTCAGGACGGCGCGAAGAAGGCGGTACGCCTTGGCCGTCATTGTGGCGCTCACCCCGTCAGCGAGGAGGTCCGCGCGCCAAGCCCGAATCGCACCGGGCGTCAGATCAGTTCAGTAAGGAAGTAGTCGCCGAGCCCAGGCGCGTGCCCCCGGCATCCGCTTCTGCCGATGAGCGTTCACTCGATCGTCAAGCTAACCGTGATCGGATACCTTTCCGATCACGTTCTCGATCGTGGGACAGCGGAGCGACTCGCCCAGCCGCTAGCATCGCGCTGATTCCCGTCCCCCATTACGGAGACATCCATGCGCACGCTTGCCGCCGCCGCCCTCGTGGGCGTGCTCGTGGCCGTCCTCCCGGCAACGGCCGCCCTGGCCGCCGACCCCAAGCCGGATATCGCGGTGACCTCCGCCGCCGACAAGGCCAACTACGCCGAGGGCGAGACCTTCACCATCACGGTCACGGTGAAGAACAAGAGCTCCGTCGACGCCAAGCACGTGCACTACACCGGCGGCGACAGCCAGGGCGTCGACGGTGTCGCCTACGGCGAGCTGTCGACCGGCTTCGACCTCGCCGCCGGCGCCACCAAGACCGTTCAGCTCACCGGCAAGACCAACCACGTGGCGTGGCAGTACGGCCGCGGATACGTCGCCTTCGAGCTTACCGCCGACAACGGCGAGGCCAGCGACGCCGACAACACCACCGGCGTGCGGCTGCTGGTGGCGGGCGCCTTCGACGATCTCGGCGGCTACGTCTTCCAGGGTGAGTCCTATGACGCCGAGTGGACGCCCCAGACGCCCGGCGTCCCGGGTGTCAAGGTCGTCGCCACCAGTGCCGACGGCAAGACGAAGTACGCCGAGGCCATCACGGACGCCAAGGGCCTGTTCCGTCTCGCCCACCTCCCAGCCGGCGACGTCCTGCTGACCTTCACCGCCCCGGCGGGCTGGAAGATCCTGGCCGGCGAGAACGGCGAGGACGACCACACTCCGGCGCAGGTCAGCGCCGACGACAGCGACGAGCCGCGCATCTTCGTGCCGGCGAAGAAGGTCGCCGTGAGCTCGCCGAGCGTCTCGCCGTCGGCGTCGGCGTCGGCGTCGTCGAGCGCCGGCCCGGGCCTGCCGGTCACCGGCGACAACAGCGCCGGCCCGGGCCTGCCGGTCACCGGCGACAACGCCATGCTGCTCGTCGGCGCGGCTGCGGTCGCCGTCGCGGTCGGCATCGCGCTGGTGCTCGTCGCACGGCGCCGCCGCGTACACCTGCAGGCCTGATCGACCGAGATCGCTCCAGCGGCCGAACACCCGCAGGCTGTAGCGTCCCCCGCTATGTCGAGCAAGGCGAAGGGCGCCGAGGCCCCAGCACCCCGCTGGAGCCTCGGCGCCGCGACTCCGGCCGCGACAACGCCTTCAACGCGCGCTCCGTCGGGTGTTCACGTTCATGGTCCTCGTCGGCCACTCGAACATCCTCGGCTTCGGGATCTTCCTGTGGGGTCTGTGGCGTTGAATGTTGCCCTGGTCGGGGAGGCTCGCATGGTGAAGTTTTCGGCCCGGCGGCGTCCACCTTTCCATCGCGGCGAGTCAATTCCACCGACGAGATCAGGTTTACGCTCATGCCGCTGACCGCGCGTCTTGACCGGCATCGAGGACCGCTACCCCGGCGATAGGACGGCACGCCGGTAACGCACTGTGACAGCAGAACAGGAGAGATCCGGCCGGCTGTCACCCGTCAAGTGAAGCTGATGTGTAACGGATCAAGTGAAGCCCGACAGCCGGCTTGCCGGCGGCTTGCCGGCGAAGTGGTTCAAAGTTTCTGTACGTCTTCAAGGCGGCCCGCAACGGGCCGCACGCGCCGCCGCCTGGGCGCGCGCCGGCCGCTGCCGCTATCGCTCTGCGGCCGTCACGCCTGACGCCCGGCGGCTGGCGCGGACAGCGGGAAGCCCGGGGGCCGCCGCAGAACGACAGATCGTTGACGAGTGAGGGGTGGGCCGGCAGCCGGCCGGGCCGCGCGGCCACGTGCCCGCGCGGCGTAAGGGAGCGCACGCCGGCCGCGTCGGCGAGCTGGCGGCGGTCGCGGGGTTGCGGCTAGTGCGCCTCCGGCGGGGGCGCTCCGGCTCCAGGATGGCCGGGGCGCCGTCGACGGGTCGCGGTCCGTGGGTGGTTGCGGTAGCGCCATCCCACCGCCGAAGACCCGGGGCGAGCCGAGCAGACCGCCGCCGGGACCGCCAGCGTCCGTCCGTGCGTCAAGGCCGTCTTGACGTGGCGGCCCCGACGGCGGCCCGCTCCCACAAGGGCGGGTCGACGGCGACGGGATGGCGAGGTTCCGCTGGCTGGGTCAATGCCTCACCAACACGCATGCGACACGGGGCGGGTCGAGCATCCACCCGGCCCCCCAGCTATTGATGGGGTCGCCAGATCTTGTCGGCGGCTGCGGGGTGGCGGCTGCGTCGATCGTTTGGGCGAGGGCCGTCAGAGTGGGTCGAGGCGGCGCTTGAGCAGGCAGAACTCGTTGCCTTCTGGATCGGCGAGGACGTGCCAGGACGCATCCGCAGGCTGACCGATGTCGACGAGTTTGGCCCCGACGGCCAGGAGGCGCTCGAGCTCGGCGTCCTGATCGCGGTCGGTGGGGTTGACGTCGATGTGCAGCCGGGCATGCCCGTTCTTCGGCTCGTCGTTGCGGATGAGGAAGATCGTCGGCTGCGGGCCGCCGAACCCTTCGCGCGGACCTATCTCGATGTAGACCCCCTCTTCGCGATCGAGCTCTATGAAGTCCAAGACCTCGCACCAGAACCGCGCCAGCACCTCGGGGTCGTGGCACTTGAGCACGAGCTCACTGATACGGCATGCCATTGACGAAACCTACTCTCAGCATGGGAACTGCCGGGGCGGCCGCACGCGGATCTCATGGGCTCCCTGCAGTGCGAACAAGCTCGCGATCGTACCGGGCGAGGCGAGCGGGGCTGGACGAGGGTGCCCGTCGGGCTGAGCCCTGACGGTCGTCAGTCAGCAGGAAGTCAGCGAGACGCGCGACAACAGCCGTCAACCGTTGGTACGGGACAGCAAAGTCCCGGACGACAACACCAGTCGTCGGCATTGATCAGCAAGCATCAACTGTGTGGAGCCGCCTTTGCAAGGCAGGGTTCCGGCTCACCGGAGAGGCGCTACCCAGACGGGGAACGGTGGAGGTAGCTCCTCTTCGGTAGCGAGCGAGGCTGCGGTCCGCTCGACGGTCCCTAGCTCATTCCATGTGACGAGCCCTGGGGTGGAGTCAGCGGCGACCAGGGCGACGACCTCCGCCGCGTCGGTGGACGCGCGATACGGTGCCCGGAACGGGAGCCGGTCGGCGGGGGCCGATGTCAGTGAGCAGCGGAGCTGGCCAGCCTGTTCGTCGTACCAGGCGTAGAAGGTTCCCGAGCCTGCCGTCCGTTGCCTGAGCTCGCAGGAGACGAACTCCAGCGCTGCGACCACCGCCACCACGTCCGCCCCTCCGTCCAGGATCGAATAGCCCCAGGTGTTCAAGCGATGCTCGCCGTCCGGGTCGTCGGGCAACAACCTCACTTCGTCGTCGTCCAGGTACGAGCGCACAAGCGTCGCAAGGTTGCTGCCGTTCATGCACGGTCCTCCAACGAAGATCAACTAGTGCACCGTCAGTACAGATGGTCGCTACAAAGGCGATGTAACGTCGAGTGGCTTTGAGCGTGACGACCGAGGTCGGTCGCGGTGGTCGGCCGGCTTGGAGTGATCCGCTGCTCGGGCGGCGTAGAGGCAAGCCCCAACCTCACCTGAGTCCGTGCCCGATCCGTGCCCGATACAGCGGTCAACATCGGCCAGTGGAGGCCCGTCGCATCGCTGGGCCGGGTCGCCCAAGCTTCCGCGACCAGCGGGCACCGGGACTGGGGGCCACAATTCAACCCGATTCCCAAGCTGACAGTGCGGGTTCGATTCCCGTCACCCGCTCCACTACGAAGGCCCTGGCCAGGACGTGAGTCCCGGTCAGGGCCTTCGACGTTGCTGCAGCCAGCAGCGCCCGCGGGGCCATCCGCGGCCACCAGCCACGCCCCTTGGCAGAGGAAGCCGCCGCCGACCGGCGAAGTGATCTGCGACTAGCTCAAAGCCGGGCGATGGAGGCATCAGAAACCTTCGACACCGTTGCCGGTCGGCCGGCGCCGATCGGCCCGCGAAGGCCCTGGTCAGGACGCAGTCCTAGCTAAAGCCTTCGATGTTCTCAGGTCAAGGATCGTGCGGCGTGCGGTCGACCGGCCATCCTTCGCCGAACGGTCGGATGACGACGAGCGGCTTGCAGGCGACCATGATGTCGGGGTGACGACGGTGGAGGGCCGACCGGAGGACCCTGAGCCGGTAACCATCCGTGCCCGCACTCTCGCGTTGCGCCTCGGGCTGGCGATCCCCCTCGCGATCGTCAGCATTCCGTTCCTGTTGGTGTGGGCATTCAATCTGGTCTGGTGGTCACCTGCGCTCACCGGCCCGGGTCCCAACCCGTGCGATCCCGCCGTCGACGGGTGGGGAGCCTGCTGGCGTCCGGAGCAGCGGACCTTTTGGATCGTGGCCGCTGCGGTGGGCCTGCCGGGCGCGGTCTGCCTCGTGATCTCGCTGATCCGGCTTCGCCGAACCCGCCGCTGGTGGCCGTGGCCAATCGCGACAGCGGTGCTCCTCGTCTCCTGCCACCTGGCGCTGATGCAGATTCCCTGACTTCGGGGGCCGGGGTTCGAGCCCGTCGGACGCGCGTAGCTGGCCGGCTGTGCGTAGGAGTTTGCCCAGGCAGGAACGAATAGGGGCCGCAGGTCAAAGCCAGCCTTTGACTTCCACCGACAGTAGTTTTGATCTTGTAAGGCAGTGTGGCGACCTCGGCCAGGGTTGCGTGGGAGCGGCACGATGAGCCGGTGAGCCGCGTGGTCATGTTGCTGAGGCGCCCGGTCTGGGTGACCGTCGGCTGCGTGTTGCTGGTGGTGGCCGGCGGTGCGCTGCTCTGGCTGCCGATGCACACCCAGTCCGCGCTCGACGACTGGAAGACCGAACTGCGAGCCGGAGGCGTACCGGCGCGGGCGGTCGTCTACGACCGGGTGACGAAGCGCGGTGGCACCTCCACCACCATGTACCTCCGGTACGAGATGGCCGGCCGGACGTACGAGCAGGAGGTCGGCTGCTTCGAGGTGTGCCGGCCGGCCGGCGATGTGGTGCCGATCTGGGTGAACCGCGCCGATCCGAGCGACTTCGTCACCGACTTCGACGCGCTCAGTGGACACCGAGGCCGCATCCAGGGTGTCCTGGGCGCGGCCGGGTTCGTGATCCTGGTCGTGGCGGTGCCGCTGACACTCTCCCGCATCCCGTTCCGGAGATGGTTCCCCCGGCGTGCGACGCCACGGCGGTCCGACGCTCCGAGCAGGTACAGCGCCGGGTTCACCAGCCGTTCCAAGCACAAGCGGGTCGGTCGACAGTGAGCGGCACCGGGCATCCGGGATGTCACCGAGGTTGATGCCGCTGAGCCCCCTGCCGGCTACTGTCCGGTTCGGAGGTGGTCCCGTGTTCACCGAAGCGTTTCCGATCGTGACGACGCCCGACCTGCCCAGACTGATCGCGTTCTACCGGGATGTCGTCGGCTTCGAGCAGACCTACCGGTTCCCCGATGACGGCGACCCGGAGTTCGTCGCACTCCGGCTGGGAAACAGCGAGCTGGGCCTGGCCGCCGACCCGAAGGCCGGCGGGCCCTCCGTCTCGCACCGCTGGGAACTGTGCGTCTACGCCGACGACTGCGACTCGGCCGTGGACACGCTGCGGGCCGCTGGCGCGACCGTCACCGAGGAGCCGGTCGACCAGCCGTGGGGTGAGCGGTCCGCCCGGGTCGAAGACCCGGACGGCAACCGGCTGCTGGTGCTGTCACGCCTGTAGGTGCCGCCCACTGCCGCTCACTCGGTCACCGTCGGGCCGCCGCCGCTGCCCCGGTCGTCGAGCACAAGCGGGGCGCGACCGCGCACCTCGTACCGGATGTGGGTGACCTGCGGCGCGTGGATGACCCGGGTGGGCGTCAGCTCGATCGCCTCCTTCTCGCCGAGGTCGAGGTCCGCGTCGAACAGCCGGAGGCCGGTGCCGAGCACGACCGGTACGACGTGCAGATCCAACTGGTCGAGCAGGCCGGCCTTGAGCACCTGCCGCACGAGGCTGCCGCCCCCGGCCACGGCGACGTCCTTGCCACCGGCCGCGGCGCGCGCCTGCTCGACCGCGCTGGCCACGCCGTCGGTGACGTAGGTGAAGCTGGTGCCGCCGCCGCGCAGCAGGGGCTGGCGGGGGCGGTGGGTGACGACGAAGACCGGCGCGCGGAACGGCGGCTCCTCGCCCCAGGGGACCTCACCGCCGTCGGCCATCCGCCGCCCCATCACGTACGCGCCGGCCGAGCCGAACGACTCGGCGACCACGTCGGAGTTGGTGTCCTGCTCACCGCCGGCGAAGCCCTGTCGCTCGCGCCACGCCATCGCGTCGGTCACCCAGCGGGTGACCCGGAAGAATCCGGCGCTCTCGGCCGAGTCCATCCAGTCGCCTTCGCCGGCGAACTGCGGACCGGCGTAGAACCCGTCCATCGACACCGACAACTGTGCGGTCACCTTCGTCATCTCGCGCCATTCCTCTCCTCGGGCGACACCCGGCCCGGGTGCCCGCTCACCGATGGGTCGGAGCCGATCGGACACTTCCTACCGGGCAGTGATGTGACGTGGGCCACAATTCGATCGGGTCAGCGCGCGGGAAGGCTCGCAGATGGCCGGTCGGATTGGCGGTCATCCGTTGGCAGGTGCCACATCCCGGCGTGCTCCGGGCCGCGCAGCCAGCGCATGCGGGGCACCTCCTCGGGGCGGGGCTTCCAGTCGCGGTAGGGCAGCAGGGCCAGCCGCCAGGCGATCACCGCGAAGATGTAGATGCCCGGGCCGACCAGCCACAGCAGGGCATCGCGTCGGCGGTAGGAGGCGCGCGGCGCCAGCCTGGCGGTCACCACTACGGGCACCGCGATCGCGCTGAGATCGGCCAGCGGCCCGCGGCCGAACCGTGCCTCGACCAGCTCGCGAATGACCAGGGACGGCACGATCACCGCGATCACGATCGCCGCCGCGAAGAGCGTGCGCGGCCGGCGGCCCAGGGGTGCGCGGGCAGCGGCTGGTTCGACGAGCATGAGCGGAGGGTACGGGCTGCCAGCAACGGCGGAACTACGACGTACGGTCGGTGATCGCCGCCTCGATCCGCAAACCGATGCCGGTCAGGATGAGGATGGCGGCAAGGATGTGCGGTTTGAGCCCGGTGTAGCCGGACGACATGGTGAGCAGTGAGGTCATGAAACCGGCGACCAGCGACACGGTGCCGAAGGCGCGGACCGTGTCGACCCGCCGCGACCTGAGGTCCACAGCGGAACGGTAGCGAAGACCCGGCGTTCGTGGTGTCCCCGCCAACCGTGCCCGTCACGAGGGGTCGGCACGGCTAGGCTGGCGATCATGCGGATTGGCATCGTGATCCTGCCGGATCAGCGCTGGGCGGAGTCGCAGCGTCGCTGGCGGCAGGCCGACGAGTGGGGCTTCGACCACGCCTGGACGTACGACCACCTGGGTTGGCGGGACCTGGTGGACGGCCCGTGGTTCGACTCGATGACCACGCTGACCGCCGCCGCCACGGTCACCTCCCGGATCCGGCTGGGCACCCTGGTGGCGTCGCCGAACTTCCGGCACCCGGCCGCGTTCGCCCGACAGATCACCACGGTGGACGACGTCTCGGGCGGCCGGCTGCTGCTCGGTCTGGGCGCGGGCGGTATCGGCTTCGACTCGGCGGTGCTGGGCGGCGAGACGCTGCCGCCGCGTCAGCGGGTCGACCGGTTCGCCGAGTTCACCGAGCTGCTGGACCTGATCCTGCGGGAGGACGGCACCACCTGGCGCGGTGACTGGTTCGCCGCGGTGGACGCTCGCAACAATCCGGGCTGCGTGCAGCAGCCGCGGGTGCCGTTCGTGGTGGCCGCCAACGGGCCGCGGTCGATGCGGCTGGTGGCCCGGTTCGGCCAGGGTTGGGTGACCACCGGCACCGACGCCGACGACGTGGAGGGCTGGTGGGGCACTGTTTCGGCGCTGTCCGCGCGGCTGGACCGGACGCTGGACGAGGCCGGCCGTGATCCGGCCACCCTGGACCGCTATCTCTCGCTGGACGCGGCGCCGGTCTTCTCGCTCAGCAGCGCGCAGTTCTTCGCCGATCAGGTGGGCCGGGCCGCGGACCTCGGCTTCACCGACGTGGTGACGCACTGGCCGCGGGCGAGCAGCTGGTACGCCGGCGACGAGGCCGTCCTGGCGGACGTGGCGACCCGGCTGCTGCCGGAGCTGCGCGGCTGAGCCGGCAGGGCCAGCGGCGGGGACACAGCGTCAGCGGCTGAGACACTGCCGCCGGCGACAACCGGGTCAGGTGCCGAGGTCACCGCTGGTCACGCCAGCCTCGCCGCCGGAGACCAGCCGTAGGCGGAGGCACACGATCGGGGTGTCGTCGTCGACCGGGGTGCCGAGCCGTGCCCAGTAGGCCGAGTGTCCGGCCCGCCACTCCTCGATCGAGCGGTCACCCTCGCCCTCGGCGCGGGCGAAGTCCCAGGGCACGTCGGCGAAACGGACCACCTCGACGCCGGTGATCTCCACGACGCCGGCCAGCGCATCGTCGTCGTCGATCAGCGCCAGCCGTTCGCCGACCCGCTCCAGCTCCTCGCCCTCCTCCGCGTACTCGGCGAGCCGACCGGCCGTGGCGGTCTTCACGCCCGCCAGCACGAGGGTGTTCAGGGTCGCCCGCAGCTCGCCCGGGGTGCCGAGGGCGAGGGTGCGCAGTTCACCGATCCGAGGCCACATCCTGCCGAGGCTAGGCCAGCGTGGCCCGTACCGCCGCCGCAATATGCCTGCCCCGGTCAGATCAGCTGACCGGCGTAGCCGGCGGCGGTGAGCAGCCGCTCGTCGCCGGTGGCCGCGTGCGCGTCGAGCACCGCGTCGGCCAGCTTGACCACGTGCTCGTCGCCGTGGCGGGCTGCCCGGGCGAAGACCTCCGCCGGGGTCGCGGCCGGCACGGTCGGCGGCGCCATCCCGCCGGTCGGGGCGTACACCGAGGTCACGGCCGCCGTCGCGGCCCAGGCCGCGGCGAAGCTCGGCGCCCAGAGCGCCTTATCGAGTGCCGGCAGGGTACGCAGCACCGCGGTCGGCGCGGTGACCGCGTGCACCAGCATGACCGGTGCGGCGTGCCCGAAGCGCAGGTAGTCCAGGCCGGCCCGGTGCACCAGCGTGGCGAGCCCCCGCTCTGCCTCGTCCGGGGTCCGCGCGGGGCGCAGCATCGCGAGGGCCGGCTCCCATCGCGGTACGCCCGGCAGTCGGCCCAGCCGGGCAAGGATGCCTCCGGACTGGTCGTCGATCCGGGGCAGACCGGCCAGCGCGGTGGCCACGTCCACCCCATCGGCGTCGGGCTGGCCGGCTTCGGCGGCGAGGGACTGGCCCGAAACCCCCGCGACGCGGGTCGGATCGAGCAGTCGGTCTGCCCCGGGGACCTGCTGCCAGCGGGCGGCCCAGTAGCCGAGGGCCTGGCCCAACTCGGCGAGCCGCTGCGGGTTCGCGCCGGCCGGGTCGAGCGCGCGCACGGCGTGCCCGACCCGGATCACGCCGTGGGTGGCGCCGGCGGCGATGCCCGGCAGCAGCCGGGGCCACCAGGTGCCGAGCACCTCCCGCCACGGGTGTTCGCGCAGCTCCCGGTCGAAGTACGCCAACCAGTCACCGGCCCGCTTCGCATCGCCCAGCGCCGCCCGCCAGTCGTCGATCGGGCGCAGCCCACGGGGCAGCTCGTCGAGGCGACCGAGGTAGTCGTCGAGCCAGCGGTGCACCCGCTGCTGGTGCCCGTGACGGGCCAGCGCCTCGACGGCCATCGGCCCGTGGTTGGCCAGCCAGCCCTGGTATTCGGGCCCGGTGCGGTGCAGCCGCTCGTACGCCTCGTCGAGGATCCCGTCGCTCATGCGTCGATCGTCGGAGGTGAAGCGAGGTTCAGGTCAAGCCGGCAGATCCGCGCCACTGATCAGGCCGGTGATCCGGAGCCCGGTCGCGACGTCGGGCGGGCAGTCGACGGCCACGACGGAGCTGCCCAGCACCTCTGCGCCGCGCGCGGCGCAGATGTCGTAGAGGGCGTGGATCTGCGCTCCGGTGCGTACCCAGTCGTCCACCACCAGGACCCGGTCGCCGGGGCCGAGGTGCCGGTCCCGCACGGCCAGGTCGACCTGCCGGCCCCGGTAGTCCGGCGGGCTCTGCGCCCAGGTGAGCGGCCCGGCCGGCAGCCGCCCGTCGCCGGGCTTGTGCGCGGCCACGAAGCCGACTCCGAGGGCGGTGGCGGCCAGTGGCCCGAGCAGCAGCCCGGTGACCGCGGGGGCGAGCACCACGGTCGGCCGGGCGGACCGGTACGGCGCCACCAGGGCCGGCCCCAGCTCGGCCAGCACCGCCGGATCCCGCCACCAGCCGGAGATGTCGCTGACCAGGTGGGTGGTGCCCGGCCCGGGGTCGATCCACCGGAACAGGGCGGTGAGGCGTTCGGTCAGCTCAGCGGGCACCGGTCCATCCTGCGGCACGCGCCACCGGCGTACGGGTACCCGGGCCGGCCGGCCCATCCCGGCTCGGATGATCGGCTACACGTACCAGCGCATATGCGGGCATACCGCGATGATCACGTTGACGTCGGAAGTGCTTCTCTCGTTACGGTCCGACCCGGTTTGTTCAGTCGACGAAAGGACCGGGCCGGTGGCAGGTAGGCACTCCCGTACCCGCATCTTCTCCTCCCCGGCGGGCATCGCGGCCGCCGCGGCGGCCGCCGTCGCCCTCGCCGTCGGGGGCACCGTCGGCGCCGTGCAGCTGACCTCGGGATCCGCGCAGCCGGAGCAGGCCACCATCGAGTTCGCCCCGACCATCGCCGCCAGCAGCCCCGCCGCCAGCTCCCCGGCCGCCTCCCCGAGTGCCAGCCCCTCGCCGAGCGTGACGGCCAGCCCGTCGGCCAGCCGGTCGCCGCAGGCCGCCTCGCGGAACAAGACCCGCACCGCCGCGCCGAAGCCGAGCCCGACCGCGAAGAAGAAGGCGCCGGCGGCGAAGGTGCTGGAGAGCGGCTCGTGTGGCGCCTCCTTCTACTCCGACGGGCAGCTCACCGCCAACGGCGAGTCGTTCAACCCGAACGAGCTGACCGCGGCGCACAAGACCCTGCCGTTCAACACCAAGGTCCGGGTGACCAACCCGGCCAGTGGCAAGTCGGTCGTGGTACGGATCAACGACCGTGGCCCGTTCATCGACGGCCGCTGCCTGGACCTCTCCCGCGCCGCGTTCGCCACCATCGCCTCGGTCGACGTGGGCGCGCTCACCGTCAGGTACGAGGTGCTCGGCTGAGCGGAGCGGGCGATGCCGTTCCGGCCAAACACCCGCGCCAGCCGGACAGAACCTCCTCGGACGACGGGCCAGGTTCATTCACCCGCTCACGTGGATCAGGCATGCTGTCCCTCGTACCCACGAGACTCCTCCAGTCGGGCCGTCGCCCGCTGAGCCCCGGATCCCGCGCCGGCCTCGGCGCGGCCCTCGTTCTGCTCGCGATCGTCTCGGCGGTGGAGCTGGCGGACGGTCGCCCCGCGCACTACGTCGCGCTGCTGGTGGCCGCCCCGATCCTGGCCGCCGCTCTGGCGGCGTGGCAGGTGGTGCTGGCGGTGGGCGCCGCGGCGACCCTGATCGGGGCCGGCTTCGCCCTGGTCGAGCCGGAGATGTCGCTGGTCACCTCGGTCAACGTGGTCGGGGTCGCGCTCGCCACCGGGCTCGCGGTGGCGGTGGCGTCGGTGCGGCAGCGGCAGGCGGTGAAGATCGCCGAGTTGACCAAGCTCGCTTCGGTGGCTCAGCAGGCGGTGCTGCGTTCGCTCGGTCCACAGGTCGGCACGCTGTCGGTGGCCGGCCGCTACATCTCCTCCACCGCGACGGCCGAGATCGGTGGGGACCTGTACGAGGCGATCGACACGCCCTACGGGGTTCGCATGATCATCGGTGACGTGCGTGGCAAGGGCCTGGACGCGGTGCGGCTGGCCAGCATCGTCCTCGGCTCGTACCGACACGTGGCGTACGAGCGGGCCGACCTGCGCGCCGTGGTGGCCGACCTGGACCGCGCGGTGGCCCGCAACGTCGGTGACGAGGACTTCGTGACCGCGGCACTGGTGGAGGAGCGTGGCGGCACGCTCACCATCGTCAACTGCGGGCATCCGCCGCCGCTGCTGCTGCGCCGGGGTGCGGTGATCCCGCTGGAGCCGCCCGCGCCGGCGCCTCCGCTCGGGTTCATGCCGGTGGTCCGTCCCCGGGTGGAACGCCTGGAGCCCGGCGACCGGCTGCTGCTGTTCACCGACGGTCTCGGTGAGGCCCGGCGGGACGGCGAGTTCTTCCCCACCGCGGACCGGGCCTGGCGACTGCTCGGGCACGGCACGGTCGCCGACGGGCTGGCCTCGCTGGAGACGGCCCTGGTCGAGTGGGTGCACGGCCGGCTCGACGACGACATCGCCCTGGTCCTGATGGAGTACGCCGGCGCGCGGACCGGCGCGGCGGCGGCCGTGCCGAGCTGGGAGGTCGGCGCCGCCGAGAGCTGACCGGTCGGCCGGAGGCGGGTGCGGCACGAAGGTGTGTAATGCCTGTCACTTACGTGATCGGCTTGTCGGTGGCTACCCGCGAGTAATAGAGTCGGGGTTACTGATCGGTAACACCTGTCCGGAAGCGGGGCCAGTGAGCATGACCCACTACAAGAGCAACCTCCGGGACCTCGAGTTCAACCTGTTCGAGGTCTTCGGGGCTGACCGGGCGTTCGGCCAGGAGCCGTACTCGGATCTCGACACCGACACCGCTCGGAGCTTCCTCGCCGAGGTCGACCGCCTCGCCCGCGAGGATCTGGCCGCCAGCTACACGGACAGTGATCGCAATCCGCCGGTCTTCGACCCGGCCACGCACACCGCGCCGCTGCCGGAGTCGTTCAAGAAGTCCTACCAGGCGTTCATGGACTCCGAGTTCTGGCGGCTGGACCTGCCGCCCGAGCTGGGCGGCACCAACGCGCCGCGTGCACTCTGGTGGGCCCTCGCCGAGCTGGTGCTCGGGTCGAACGCCCCGGTCTGGATGTACGCCTCCGGTCCGTCCTTCGCGCACGTGCTGCACGTCGAGGGCACCGAGCGGCAGAAGAAGTGGGCCAAGCTCTTCATCGACAAGCAGTGGGGCTCCACGATGGTGCTCACCGAGCCGGACGCCGGCTCGGACGTGGGCGCCGGCCGCACCCGGGCCATCCAGCAGCCGGACGGCTCGTGGCACATCGAGGGCGTCAAGCGCTTCATCACCTCGGGCGAGCACGACCTGAGCGACAACATCGTCCACTACGTGCTGGCCCGCCCGGTGGGCGTCGAGGGTGTCGGTGGCCCGGGCACCAAGGGTCTCTCCCTCTTCGTCGTGCCGAAGTACCACTTCGACGAGGAGACCGGCGAGCTGGGCGAGCGCAACGGCGTCTACGCCACGAACGTCGAGCACAAGATGGGCCTGAAGGTCTCCAACACCTGCGAGGTGACCTTCGGCGAGCACGGTGTGCCGGCCAGGGGTTGGCTGCTGGGTGACAAGCACGACGGCATCCGCCAGATGTTCATGATCATCGAGTACGCCCGGATGATGGTCGGCACCAAGGCGATCGCCACCCTCTCCACCGGCTACCTCAACGCCCTGGAGTACGCGAAGAACCGGGTGCAGGGCGCCGACCTGATCCAGCAGGCCGACAAGACCGCGCCGCGCGTCACCATCACCCACCACCCGGACGTGCGCCGCTCGCTGCTGCTGCAGAAGTCGTACGCGGAGGGCCTGCGCGCCCTGGTTCTCTACACCGCGACCTGGCAGGACAAGGTCGCCATCGCCGAGGCGGCCGGCGACGAGAAGGCCACCAAGCTGGCCAAGCGGGTCAACGATCTGCTGCTGCCGCTGGTCAAGGGCGTCGGTTCGGAGCGGGCGTACGAGCTGCTCGGGCACGAGGCGCTGCAGACCTTCGGTGGCTCCGGGTTCCTCCAGGACTACCCGCTGGAGCAGTACGTCCGGGACGCCAAGATCGACACCCTGTACGAGGGCACCACCGCCATCCAGAGCCTGGACCTGATCTTCCGCAAGATCGTTCGGGACAACGGCAAGGCGCTGATGGCGGTCGCCGGCGAGATCCAGGAGTTCATCTCCTCCGAGGCGGGCAACGGCCAGCTCAAGGAGGAGCGGCAGGCGCTCGGCAAGGCGCTCGCCGAGATCCAGAACATGCTCGGCGTGCTGACCGGCTGGCTGGGCGAGGCGCAGGGCGGCGACACCCGCGCCCTCTACAAGGTCGGGCTCAGCAGCCGGCGATTCCTGCTGGCCATCGGCGACCTGGTGGTCGGGTGGCTGCTCCAGAAGCAGGCCGACGTGGCGCTGACGGCGCTGGCCGGTGAGCTCTCCGCCACCGACAAGGCGTTCTACACCGGCAAGGTGGCCGCTGCCCGCTTCTTCGCCCGCGAGGTGCTGCCGCGCATCGGCGCGGACCGGCGCATCATCGAGGGCGCTGACCTCGACATCATGGACCTCCCGGAGGAGGCCTTCTGAGCGTGCCGCGGCACGCCTGAAGGTTTCGAGCGCCATCCGACACCGACGGCCGGCGGGGCAACTGCCCCGCCGGCCGTCGCGCTGACCGCGCCACCCCTGCTATTCGGCGGTGCGACCCCGGTAGGCCGGCGGCGGGGCGGGTAACCGTCGCGTGGTCACGACAGGGAACGCCCAGAGCCACCGCACGGGGGAGTGCAGCGCACATGGGTGTAGGAAGCGGCATCTTTCTCATCGCGATCGGCGCCATCCTGACCTTCGCGATACGAGCCAACGTCTGGTGGATTGACCTGCGCGCGGTCGGCTGGGTGTTCATCCTGGCCGGGCTGGCCGTGCTGCTGACCACGCTCTGGTTCTGGCAGGACCGGCGTAAGCGGGCCCGAACCCTCATTGTCGAGGAGAACCGGCTCTCGCACCCGACGGCGATGATGCCGCCGCCGCCCGACCCGCCGCCGCCGACCGCACCACCCTCCTGAGCCGCGTACGCCCGGGCCACCCGTCGACATCGGCGGGTGGCTCAGCCGCGTGCGGTGTGTCGTGCGGTGATCGGCGCCCGAGCCGGGGCCAGGTCCGTCCAGTTGAGCGTGCCGCGATGCACTGCCAGTTCGGTGGTCCGCAACCCCTCCGCGTTCGCCCCCTCCGGATCGAGAAGCGCGGAGAGTAGCGATATGCCCGGATTGTGGGCGATCAGCAATGCCGTCCGTGCTGCGGCGTCGATGGTGCGGACCAACGCCAACAACTCCTCGGGATGGGCGTCGTACGCGCCGGGCTCGTAGCGGACGGTCGGGCGGGGACCGGCCGGGCCGCCCTCCGGCGGCGAACCGGTCAGCCCCATCGCCACCCCGTGCCAGGTCTGCCGGGTGCGTAGCGCCGTCGAGCAGATCACCACGTCGGGCAGCAGCGCTTGGTGGGCCAACCAGGCACCGGCCGCCGCCGCGTCGGCGTGCCCCCGCGCACAGAGCGGCCGGTGGGCGTCGTCCGTCCCCTCGCCGCCCTGCTCGGCTTTCGCGTGCCGGAGCAGCACCAGATTCCGTGTCTCGGGATGGGCGTCCGTCATGCCACCAGCTTGCCCGATTGGCGATCTCCGTGCCGGGGTAAGTCGATGTGTGCCGCACCCCTACCGACGGCCGCGGCGGGACGTACGCCAGGTTAGAGCCGAGGAGCGAGACATGGGCATTGGTGGCAGCATCTTCCTGATCGCGTTGGGCGCGATCTTCGCATTCGCCGTGGAGGCCGACCTGGGTTGGCTGGACCTGGCCGTGGTTGGCTGGGTGCTGATGCTGGCCGGCGTCGCTGGCCTGCTCGTCACCATCTACTTCTGGAACAGCCGACGCCGCACGGTGGTCGCCGCGCCGGTCCGGGAGGACCGCGTGGTGACCGACCGCGTCGTGCCGGTCCAGGACGATCGAGTCATGCGGGAGTACCGCGAGGTGCGCCGACCGGGCCGGCCGGTCTGACCGCCGCTCGCGCACTCCGGGGTCCCGCAGCGTCGCTGGGCCCCGGCTCGCGTCTGCCCGCTCGTGGCTCGCCCGCCCCCGGCTCGTGTCCTGCCGGTCGGGTCAGGCGAACAGTGCGAAGTAGATCGCGATGTGGTGGCAGAGCGCGGCCAGCAGCGTGCAGGCGTGGAAGAACTCGTGGTGGCCGAAGACGGTCGGCCACGGGTTGGGTCGGCGCAACGCGTAGAACACCGCGCCGACGCTGTAGATCGCGCCACCGACCATCAGCAGCACCAGTGCCGCGACGCCGCCACCGTGCAGGATCTCCGGCAGCATGGCCACCGACACCCAGCCGAGCGCCAGGTAGAGCGGCGCGGAAACCCAGCGTGGGGCGTGCGGCCAGACCACCTTGAGTGCCACGCCGGCCAGCGCTCCACCCCAGACCAGGGCCAGCATCACGGTGGCCGGTCGCGGCGCGAGCAGCAGCGCGCAGAACGGTGTGTACGTGCCGGCGATGAACACGAAGATCATCGAGTGGTCCATCCGGCGCATCACCTGGTAGCCGCGCTCCGACCACACGCGACGGTGGTACAGCGCGCTGGTGCCGAAGAGCACACACACGGTCAGGCTGTAGATGACGCAGCTCACCAGGGGTGCCCAGCCCGGCCGGGTGGCGGCGATCGAGCACAGCACGATGCCGCAGACCAGGGCGACGAAGAAGGCGTACGTGTGCAGCCAGCCGCGCATCCGGGGCTTACCGATGTCGACCGGCTTCAGTCGAAGCGGGGCGGAGGTGGTCACGACATCAGGTTACGGCACCGTAGGTTACTTGCAAGTAGTCGCGCCGGTGACGCCCGGCACCGTCGCCGCGCACCCCCCGCAGACACGACATCGGCGAAGATGAGCGGATGCGGATCCGACCCGTCGGGGCGCACGCCCTGCTGCTCGACTGCTCCGCGCCCGCGGACGTGGCCCAGGCCGCCCTCGTCGACGCGTGGCGGGCCGAGCTGTGGCGCCGCCGCGAGCGGGGCGAGCTGACCGCAGTCGAGATCGTGCCGGCCGCCAGCACCGTCCTGCTCGACGGCCTGCCCGACCCGGCCGCCACAGCCGACCTGCTGCGCCGTTGGGCACCGACGGTCGCCGCTTCCAGCAGCCACGCCGAAGGCGCGGCGGACCGGATGGGCGAACGGGAATCTGGCGAGGTCATCGTCCCGGTCGACTTCGACGGGCCCGACCTGCCGGCGGTCGCCCAGCACTGGGAGGTCGACGTGCCCGCCGTACTGCGCCGGTTGACCGGCACCCGGTTCCGGGTCGCCTTCTGCGGCTTCGCCCCCGGGTTCCCCTACCTGACCGGGCTGCCCGCCGAGCTGGCGCTGCCCCGGCTGGCCACCCCACGCCCCCGCGTGCCGGCCGGCTCGGTCGCCCTGGCCGGCCCGTACGCCGGCATCTACCCGAGCGCGTCCCCCGGCGGCTGGCTGCTGGTCGGCCGGACCGAGCTGGTTCTCTTCGACGTACACGCCGACCCGCCGGCACGGCTCGGCCCGGGCACCCGGGTCCGGTTGGCGGCGGCGTGACCCGTCCCGCCGAAATCGAGGTGCTCCGCGCCGGCGCGCTCACCACCGTGCAGGACCTGGGCCGGCCCGGCTGGGCACACCTTGGCGTACCCCGGTCCGGGGCCCTCGACCCGGCCGCCCTGCGGCTGGCCAACCGGCTGGTCGGCAACCCGGAACAGGCCGCCGGCCTGGAGATCACCCTGACCGGCTGCGTGCTGCGGCTGACCCGGGCCACCACCGTGGCGATCACCGGAGCCGACGTGCCGATCCGTGCCGGCGACCGCCCCGGCGACACCGGACGCCCGCTCACCGTGCCGGCCGGCACGGTGCTGCGGATCGGCCCGGCGCATCGGGGCGTACGGAGCTGGCTGGCCGTGGCCGGCGGGATCGACGTGCCGGCCGTGCTCGGAAGCCGGGCCACCGACACCCTCTCTGGGCTCGGCCCGTCCCCGCTGCGGGACAATGACCGGCTGCCGCTGGGCGAGCCGTTCGACGAGCCCGCGCCGGTGGACGTGACCGTCGGCCCCGCACCCCCGGCCGAGCTGCACCTGATCCTGCGCCCCGGCCCCCGCGACGACTGGTTCACCCCGACCGCGTTCGACCGGCTGCTCGGCACCCCGTACACCATCAGCCCGGTCAGCAACCGGGTCGGCGCGCGGCTCGCCGGCGCGCCGCTGCCCCGCGCGGTCGCCGGCGAACTGCCCACCGAGGGCCTCGTGCTCGGCGGGGTGCAGGTGCCGGCGGACGGCCAACCCCTCATCTTCCTCGCCGACCACCCCACCACCGGCGGATACCCCGTCATCGGGGTGGTCAGCGACGTGACCCCGCTCGCGCAGGCCCGGCCAGGTACTACCGTCAGATTCCATGGACCTCAACGCTGACCTGGGCGAGGGATTCGGCATCTGGCGACTCGGCGACGACGAGGCACTGCTGGGCCTGGTCACCTCCGCCAACGTCGCCTGCGGCTTCCACGGCGGCGACCCGTCCACCATGCGGCGGGTCTGCGAGGGCGCCGCGCGGCGCGGGGTGGCGGTGGGCGCGCAGGTCGGCTACCGGGACCTGGCCGGCTTCGGCCGGCGGCACATCGCGTACGACTTCGCCGAGCTACGCGACGAGGTGACCTACCAGCTCGGGGCGCTCAGCGCGTTCTGCCAGCTGTTCAATACCCGGGTCCGCTACCTCAAGCCGCACGGGGCGCTCTACCACGCGGCCGCCACCGACGAGTCCCAGGCGGCGGCGGTGGTTGCCGCGGTGACCGGTTACAGCCCCGAGCTGCCCGTGCTCTGCATGCCCGGCTCGACGCTCGCCCAGCTCGCCGTCGGCGCCGGCCTGCCGGTGGTCGCCGAGGCCTTCGCCGACCGTGGCTACCTGCCCAACGGGGTGTTGGTGCCCCGCGGCACCCCCGGCGCGCTGATCACCGACCCGGACGCGGTGGCCACCCGGGCGGTACGGATCGCCACCGAACGGACCGTGGTGGCGGTGGACGGCACGGTCATCCCCTGCCCGGCGGACTCGATCTGCGTGCACGGCGACACACACAACGCGGTTTCCGCCACGGAGCTGGTCCGCGCCAGCCTCATCGACGCCGGCGTCCCACTAGCCCCGTTCGCGTGAAAGGAAGGGCCCCTTCTTATCAGATTTTGTCGTACAAGGGGCCCTTCCTGACAGCTAGGCGTCGAGGCCGCGCAGCACCAACGGGAGCCGGGTCGCGGCGCCGTCGACCACGCGGACCGGGACGCCCCAGTCCTGGCGGGTCAGGTGGCAGGCCGCGTGCTCGACGTCCGCGTCGCAGGTCGCCGCCTGGGCGGTCACCTGGAGCACCCCATCGGTGACCTCGCCGTTGAGCACCAGCCGGCGGGACAGCTCGGTGCCCGTGCCGGCACCCTCCATCAGCAGCTCGGGCGGGGACGCGGAGACCACCAGCCGGGTCGACGGCCCGTACGTCTCGTCCAGCTTCTGCCCCGGCGCGGGGGTGAAGACGACGTCGAGGGTGACCTCACCGGCCGCGACGTCGGTGGGCTTCCGCTCGGTGCGGTGCCGGGGGCCATCCACCGTGCTGGCGCCGGCGGCCGACAGCGAACCCGGGGCCAACCGGGTCAGCCGGTGCGCGGCGGACTCCACGACCAGCACCTCGCCGGCCGGGGTGAGCACCAGGTCGCTCGGCTCGGCCAGCCCGTCGACGACCGTGGACACCTGACCGGTCGACGGGTCGAAGCGGCGCACCGCGCCGTTGTAGGTGTCCGCGATCAGCACCGAGTCGTCCGGCAGCGCGCAGACGCCCAGCGGGTGCTGGAGCAGCGCCGACTCCGCCGGCCCGTCCACGTGACCGAAGTCGAACAGGCCCTGCCCGACGGCGGTGCCCAGCACGCCGTTCTCGACGTACCGGACCGCGCTGGTCTCGCTGTCGGCGATCCAGAGCCGGGTGCCGTCGGCGGAGACGGAGAGCCCGGACGGCTGCGCCATCCACGCCTCGGCGAGCGGGCCGTCGCGCAGCGCCTCGACCGTGGTGCCGGCGTACATGCCGGCGGTCCGCTTGATCGGATCGAACCACCAGAGCTGGTGGATGCCGGCCATCGCGATGATCAGCTTGTCGTCGTACCAGGCCAGGTCCCACGGTGAGGAGAAATCCACGGCGAGCGCGTCGTGGGCGTGGTCGTCGACCGAGGCGCGCCACTGCCGGCCGCTGCCGGCCACCGTGACCACCTCGCCGGACGCCAGGCGTACGCCGCGCAGCAGGTGGTTGACCGTGTCGGCGACCACCAGGTCGTAGCCGGCCACCTCGGCGACGTGCTGCGGCAGCACGCAGAGTCCCTGCGGCTCGGAGAAGGACGCCGCGCCGGCCGGTCCGTCGGCCCGGCCCCGCTCACCCGAGCCGATCCGGCGCACCGGCGTCTCGCCGTCCGGGGCCAGCTCGACCAGGGAGTGCCGGGCCGAGTCGGAGACCAGCAGGTTGCCGTCCGCCAGCAGCACCGCCTTGCCGGGGAAACGCAGCGTGGTTTCCGGTGCCGGCGGCGGGACGTACGGGCCGTCGCCCCGGTGCAGGGTGCCCTTGGCCTCGTGAGTGGCGATCAGCTCGTCGATCAACCGGGCCAGCCCTTCGGCGTGCCCCTCGCCCGCCATGGTGGCGACCACGTAACCCTCCGGGTCGATCACCGACAGGGTCGGCCAGGCCCGGGCCGCGTACTGCTGCCACATGTCCAGCTCGGGATCGTCGAGCACGGGGTGGTGCACCCCGTACCGCTCCACGGCGGCGGCCAGCGCGTCGGCGTCCTTCTCATGCTCGAACTTCGGCGAGTGCACGCCGATCACGACGAGCACATCGCCGTACTTCTCCTCCAGCGGGCGCAGCTCGTCGAGCACGTGCAGGCAGTTGATGCAGCAGAAGGTCCAGAAATCGGCGATAACGATCTTGCCGCGCAGGTCGGCGAGCTTGAGATCGCGTCCACCGGTGTTCAGCCAGCCCCGACCGCGCAGCTCGGGGGCCCGTACTCGTGCGCTCATGTCCCCATCGTGCCTGATCACCGGCCCGCCGCCAGCCGGAGGGGGCGAGCCACCGAGATCCGGGCGAGCGTACGCACCCACTCCGGCCTGGTGGGACGACGAGGGCGGGGCCACGGTCGTCCGTGGCCCCGCCGTCGGTTCGCGCTACTTGGTGGCCGGCTTGAGGCAGAGCACCCGGTTGGTGCCGTCGCCGGGCAGCACCACGTGCGGCTGGGCCGGGTCGGCGCACTTGTCCTTCGCATCCACCTTGGAAACGATGGTGAACGCGCCCTCCTCGCCACAGTCCACCGCCGAGGCGCCCTGGCCGGACTGCTTCACGCAGGTGCCGACCGCCGGGTCGAAGGCCGGCGTGTCGTCCCCGCCGAACTTGCCCAGCAGCATCAGCAGGCCGAGCGGCACCGCCAGGATCAGCACGGCGGCGATCAGCACCGCCGCCAGCACCCGGCCGTTGCGCACCTTCGGCACCGGTGGCTCCGCCTTCGGCTGGTCGGCGTCCGGCTTGAACGCGTCGAACCGGCCCTGGTCCGACTCGGTGGCTCCCTGGCCCCACGCCGGCTGCTGGGGCGCCGGCGGGAAGGCCGGCGGGAAGCCGCCGCCCCGTGCCGGCTCGGTGGCCGGTCCGCCGCCGAAGCCCGGGCCGCCGAAGCCCGGCGTGCCGTTCACTCCGGCGGTGCCGGCGGCCGGGGATCCGGGGGCGCCGAACCGGTCGGCCGGGCGCTCGGCGCCGGCCTGCGGCCGGACCCCGTTCACCGGCCGGTTGCTGCCCGGCGTGTCGACGAACGACGGCACACCCGGCGGAAACGCCGGCGGCGGGGACGCCGCGTCACCGAACCCGTTCGGCGCCGCCGGCCGGTCCCGGTCGTCGAAGTGCGGCTCGGCCGGGGACTCGCCGCCCCATCCGGGGGCAGCCTGGCGGTCCGGGCCGTTCGACCAGTCGGGTGCGGCCTGCCGGTCGGGGCCGTTCTGCCAGTCCGGTGCGCTCTGGCGGTCCGGGCCGTTCTGCCAGTCGGGTGCGGCCTGGCGGTCCGGGCCGTTCTGCCAGTCGGGTGCGGCCTGGCGGTCCGGGCTGTTCGACCAGTCGGGTGCGGCCTGCCGGTCGGGGCCGTTCTGCCAGTCCGGTGGGCTCTGGCGCTCGGGACCCGGGTCAGCCTGGAACGCCTCCGGCGCCGCCTGCTCCGGCTCGTTCTCCGGCTCGGGGCGGGACGGACGGCCGTACACCCGGGGCTGCGGCGCGGGTGCGCCGGCCGGTCGTACGGCCTGGTCGGTTGGAGGCATCACCCGGCTGGCCAACGGCACCGAGGCGCTCGCCGACGCCCGGCCTGCCGCGCCGGCCGCCGACTCGGCCTCCGGCGACGGTACGACCGCGCGGCCCGCTCCGGCCTCCGGAGAGGTACGCGGGGAGGGCACCGCCGCGCCGGCCGCCGGAGCCTCCTCGGCCCGGCCCCAACCGGCCGGCTCCGCCTCGTACTGCGCGGCGGCGTCCGGGGTCTCCCGCTCGGCGTACGCCGGCTGCTCAGGGGCGTACTGGGCCGGCGGCACGTAGTTGGCCGGCGGGGCGGCAGCCAGGCTGGCGCCCGGCACGCGCTGCTCCTGCGGAGGCAGTGGCACCGCGTTGGCGGGCGAGATGCCCGGCGCGGGAGCGGGCTGGTAGACCGGAGACTCGTCGCCCCGGCCCGCCTCCCAGTCACCGCGGGACTGGGCGGCTTCCGCCTCGGCGCGGCCCCACACCTCGCCGGGCGCCCACGGCTGGGCTTCCGGCACGCCGGCGCTGCCCTGGGCGGCGTTGTCGGGGGCGGCGGCCCAGGCGGGCGTCCCGTCGTTGCTCGGCACGCTGGCGCTGGCGCGGGCCGGGGTGCTGGTCGCCTCCGGGGTCCATTCCGCCGGTTCCGGGCGCTCGGCCGGCTGGTCCTGCGGAGAGAGCACCCAGTCCGGCTGCTGCGGGCGGCCCTCTGCGCTACCCCAGGCGGCGGGTTGAGCGGCCTCGTCCTGCTGCACGTCGGTGCCGTCGGCCCACCCGCCGGGCTGTGCCTGCTGCTGCTGTGCGGCCCAGCCGCCGGAGCGGGCCGGGTCGTCCTGGCCGGGCCAGTTCGGCGCCTGCGCCTGCGCTGGCACCTGCGCCGCGCCGCGGACCGCGGCCGGCTCGGCCTGGCCCCAACCGGGTGCCGGCTGCTCGGTCGGCTCGGCGGCCTGACCCCAGGTCTGGGGGGACTGCTCGGCCGGCGTCCACACCGGCTGGTCGTCCTGCTGACCGGAACCGCTGCCGGGCCAGCTGGCGGCCTGCGCCGACTCGGACTGCTGCGACTCGGCGCCGCGCCAGTCGCCGGCGGGCGGGTTGGCCTGCGCTGCCGCGCCCCAACCGCCGGAGCGGGCGGGGTCGTCCTGCTGGGCGTCCGCGTTCCAGCCGCCGGAGCGGGCCGGGTCGTCCTGGGCTGGCCAGGCGGCGGTGGCGGGCGGCACCTGCGCGGCACCCCGCGCAGCCGGCTGGGCCTGCACCCAGTCGGGCTGCTCGGCGGCTGCGGGGGCCCACCCGGGTGCGCCCTGCTCGGCTGGCGTCCAGCTCTGCTGCTGGGCGGGCCACGGGGCGGGTTGCGTGTGGTCGGGTGCGCCACCGCCACCAGCGCCGGCCCAGGTGCCGGGCTGCTGCGGCGGCTCGTTCGCGCCACCGCCGGTGGCCCAGGCGGGCTGTGCCGGCTCAGTGGGCTGCGGCACGGCGGCGGCACCCCAGGCGGGGTTCGGCTGCTGCTCGGACTGGGCGGCCCAGGCCGGGGCCGCCGGGTTCGGCGGCGGGGGTGCCCAGCCCAGGTCGGGGCCGGGGGCGTTGTAGCCGTTGTCCGGCTGCGCCGGGCGGTCGCCGTACGGCGCCGGTCCGCCGGCGCCCGGTGACACCTCGTCCGGCTCCTGGCCGGGGCGGTGCGGGCCCTCGGACGTCATCGGTGCGCCTCCTCCATCACATGTCGGCCGCCGGTGCCGATCGGTCTCCTCGGCATGGCTGCCGGCGTCACCGGCGTACGGCCGTGCCGGCTCCCCGCACCGTATCCGGTGGCCACACGGGGCGTCCAAGGAGCACCGGCCGTCACTCCGCGTTGCCGGTCGGTGTCGAGCAGCTTCTATCGGCTCGGCCGGTGCCGGGCCGGCGGGCGGCGACCGAAGCCCACCGTACCGGGCGCTGCGGCACGGCGGAATCCCGGTGCCGCGAGGTGGGGAAACGCCGATGGCCCGCCCGTGGGCCGGGCGGGCCATCGATCTGGAGGAGGTGAGGAATGTCGTGGAGCGTCAGCCCATGTGACGCTGGGCGATGATGAGGAGTTCCTCGCGGACGGCCGGCGAGTTCGCCGAGCGCAGCGCGTGCTCGATGGCACGGGCGCGGCGGGTGGCGTCGCGGTGGTTGCGGATTCGCTCGATCATGCTCATTTGGTGGGTCCCCCTGGCTATTCGGTTGTTGGCCCCTGATGCATCTATTCAACCGCAGAACCCGGTCAACTTCCATCGATTATTAGGTGAGCTGAGACACCTGCCTAACAATCGAAGGTCAGAGGGCCTACGCGCCGACGGTTTCGTCGCCCAACAGACACGGCCGGTGTGCCGGGCGTTAACCCGTGGCACACCGGCCGTGGCTGGCGTTCGGACGGTCAGGTCCAGGCGAGCAGCGCCGCCTCCGGATCGGCGAGGAAGTCGCCGATGTCGCGCAGGAACTTCGAGCCCAGCTCACCGTCGATGATCCGGTGGTCGAAGCTCAACCCCAGCGTGGTGACCTGACGAGCCTTGACCTTGCCCTTGTGCACCCAGGGCATCTCCCGCACCGCGCCGAAGGCCAGGATCGCCGACTCACCCGGCGGCAGGATCGGCGTCCCGGTGTCCACCCCGAACACCCCCACGTTGGTGATGGTCAGGGTGCCGCCGGACATGTCCGCCGGCGAGGTCCGGCCGGACTTCGCCGTCTGCACCAGGTCGTTCAGCGCGTCCGCCAGCTCGCGTAGCGAGAGCCGGCCGGCGTCCTTGACGTTCGGCACGATGAGGCCGCGCTCGGTGGCCGCCGCGATGCCGAGGTTGACGTACTCCTTGACCACGATCTCGTCGCCGGCCCAGGTCGAGTTGACCATCGGGTGCCGCTTGACCGCCAGGAGCACGGCCTTCGCCACCAGCAGCAGCGGTGAGACGCGGACGTCGCGCCACTCCCGCCGGCCGCGCAGCCGGTCCAGCGCCTTCATCGCCCGGGTCACGTCGACGGTCAGGAACTCCGTCACGTGCGGGGCGGTGAACGCCGAGCGGGACATGTTCTCGGCGGTGAGCTTGCGGACCCCCTTGACCGGGATGCGCTGCTCGCGGTCCGCGCCGAAGCTGGCGGCGCTCGTCGCCGTCGACGTCGCCGCGATCGGCTCGGCGGCCGTCACGGCCCCGTTCGCCGCCTGCTGCACGTCCTCCCGGGTGATCGAGCCCAGCGGACCCGAACCGGTCAGCGCGCTCAGGTCGACCCCGAGGTCCTTGGCGAGCTTGCGTACCGGCGGCTTGGCCAGCACCAGCCGGCCGGTCGCCGCAGCGACCGGCGTCGACACGGCCACCGGCTGCGGCGCCGGCGCGACCGGCGCCGGAGCTGGCGTCGGCGCGGCCGTGGGCGTCGCTGCGGCCTGCGCCGGGACGGCACCCTTGCGCGGCCGGCGCTTCGCGGCGGTGGTACGCGGGCCGTAGCCGACCAGCACCGCGGTCCGCCCACCCGGGGCGGGGCCGCCGATCAGACCGGGCTCGACCATGCCCTCGGCCGGTGCCACCTCGACGGCGGCCAACGAGGCCGCCGAGGGGGTGGGCAGGTCACCGCCGGGCGTGGCCGTGGTCGACGGCGTGTCCAGCGGGCCGGCGCCCGGGTCGGTGTCGATCGCGATGATCGGCGTACCGACCTCGACCGTGGTGCCCTCCGGGTGGAAGATCGCCTGGACCTGGCCGGCCCACTTCGCCGGGATCTCGACGGCCGCCTTCGCCGTCTCCACCTCGACGATCGGCTGGTTCAGCTCGATGGTGTCGCCGACCTTGACCAGCCAGGACAGGATCTCGCCCTCGGTCAACCCCTCGCCCAGGTCGGGCAGGTTGAACTCCTTGATCCGGGACATGCCGCTCACCAGCCGAAGGTGCGGTCGACGGCGTCGAGCACCCGGTCGAGGTCGGGCAGGTACTCCTCCTCCACCCGGGCGGCCGGGTAGGGGGTGTCGAAGCCGGTCACGCGCAGCACCGGCGACTCCAGGGAGTAGAAGCACTCCTCGGTGATCCGCGCGGCGAGCTCGGCGCCGAGGCCGATGTTGGACGGCGCCTCGTGCACCACCACCGCGCGGCCGGTGCGCTTCACCGACTCGTAGGCCGCGGCCATGTCCAGCGGGGAGAGCGAGCGCAGGTCGATGACCTCCAGCTCCCGGCCGTCCTCGGCGGCGGCGGTCGCCGCCTCCAGGCACGTCCGGACCATCGGCCCGTACGCCAGCACGGTCACGTCGGTGCCGGGCCGGACCACTCGGGCCGAGTGCAGCGGGTACGCGTCGGACAGCGGCGCGTCCAGGTCGACCTGCCCCTTCTCCCAGTAGCGCCGCTTGGGCTCCAGGAAGACGATCGGGTCGTCCGAGGCGATGGCCTGCTGAATCATCACGTACGCGTCCTGCGGGTTGGCGCAGGACACCACCTTCAGGCCGGCGGTGTGCGCGAAGTACGCCTCCGGCGACTCCGAGTGGTGCTCGACAGCGCCGATGCCGCCACCGAACGGGATCCGGATCACCATCGGGATGCTGAGCTTGCCGCGTGAGCGGTAGTGCATCTTCGCCACCTGCGACACGATCTGGTCGTACGCGGGGTAGACGAAGCCGTCGAACTGGATCTCGCAGACCGGCCGGAAGCCGCGGATGGCCAGGCCGACCGCGGTGCCGATGATGCCGGACTCGGCCAGCGGGGTGTCGATCACCCGCTGGTCGCCGAAGTCCTTCTGGAGCCCGTCGGTGATCCGGAACACGCCGCCGAGCTTGCCGACGTCCTCGCCCATGATGATGACCTTGGGGTCGTTCTCGAGGGCGCGGCGCAGACCGGTGTTGAGGGCCTTGCCGAGGGTGAGCGTCTCCGTGGCCATCAGTGGGCGCTCCCCTCGAACGACTCCATGTAGCGGCTGAACTGCGCGCGCTGCTCGTCGAGCAGCGGAGACCCGTTCGGGTAGACGTGGTCGAACATCGTCACCGGCTCGGGGTTGGGCATGGCGAGCACCCGCTCGCGCAGGTGCACCGACTCACGGCGGGCCTGCTCGTCGACCTCGGCGAAGAAGTCCGCGTCGGCGATCTGCTGCTTCTCCAGGAAGGCCTTGACCCGGGCGATCGGGTCCTTGGCCTGCCACGCCTCGACCTCGCTGGCGATCCGGTAGCGGGTCGGGTCGTCGGAGGTGGTGTGCGCGCCCATCCGGTAGGTGTACGCCTCGATCAGGCTCGGGCCCTGCCCGTGCCGCGCGTTGTCCAGCGCGGTGCGGGTGACCGCGTACGTGGCCAGCACGTCGTTGCCGTCCACCCGGATACCGGGGAAGCCGAAGCCGGCGGCCCGCTGGTAGAGCGGGATCCGGGTCTGCCGCTCCAGCGGCTCGGAGATCGCGTACTGGTTGTTCTGGCAGAAGAAGACCATCGGCGCGTTGAACACGCCGGCCCAGACGAACGCCTCGTTGACATCGCCCTGGCTGGTGGCACCGTCGCCGAAGTAGGCGATCACCGCTTCGCCGTCGTCGGTGCCGGTCTTGCCGTCCATGGTGATGCCCATGGCGTAGCCGGTCGCGTGCAGGGTCTGCGCCCCGATCACGATCGTGTACATGTTGAACTTGAACTCGTTCGGGTCCCAGCCGCCCTGGTCGACGCCACGGAACAGGCCGAGCGGCATGATCGGGTCGATGCCGCGGCAGTAGAGGACGCCGTGCTCCCGGTAGGTCGGGAAGGCCATGTCCTGGGTGCGCAGCGCCCGCCCGGAGCCGACCTGCGCCGCCTCCTGGCCGAGCAGGCTGGCCCAGATGCCCAGCTCGCCCTGACGCTGGAGCGCGGTCGCCTCGGCGTCCAGCTTGCGGACCAGCACGAGGTCGCGGTAGAGCCCGCGGTACTCCTCGTCGGTGAAGTCGACGCGATACTCGGTGCCGTCCGGCCCGGTGGCGCTCTCGATCCGCTCGCCTTCGGGGGTGAGCAGCTGCACCAGCTCGGGGTCGCCGGCTGCGCTCTTCCTGGAGCGGGGTGCCGCCCGCCTGCCGCGGGTGGTGCCCCCGGGGTCGCCCTTTGCCATCCGTCTCTCCCTGTCGTGTCTGCGTCGGCACCGGGGGGTCACCCGGCCGCGCAACTCGTGCGCCTGTCCGGCTGCTGCCGGACCGGTTCCTGGCGGCCGCGCCTAGCCCCGGTGGGGGTTGCCGCGCGGCGTGAGCCGGATTCTGGCCGAACCCGGTTCGGGAGCGCCGGCGCTCAGCCGCGCCTGCCGCCAGGGTGCGCGGAGGTCACGGCTGCGTTGCCGTCGTGCTCCATATTCGCAGAGCAGGTGAGCGCGCCCACAGTACGCCCGCCCCGCATTCCGACCGCCCCCTGTTTGAGGGCCTTTGTCGTCATCGTGCCTCACCACGCCCACCGGGCCTACCGGCGATGGTTCGTCACCGTTCGGGCCATCTCCGCGTGTCGACACGCAGTGGAGGTTGGCTGACGGACGGTGACTGGGCGAGGCTGTTTACCGCAGGATCGCGTCGATCGGGTGATTTGCCGGTGTTTCCAGCCGGTGACGTCCATCCGCGTCCTCCGACGGCTGACGACAAGGGGTGTGCGGTGTACGAGCCAGGTGACGGTCCCGGCACACCCGCGCTCGGCCGGCACCGGTCGGCCGGCGGCTACCGCCGGGTGGTCGGCGCGCACCGCGCTCCTGGCGCCGGCGGCCCGTCGCGGGGTTACCTGCTCACCGTCGCTCTGCTGGCCGGCACCGCGTCGATGCCCATCCTCGCGGCCATCAGCGCGGGCTCGGCCACCCCGGGCAGCACCGCGCTGCCGGACAGCAGCACCCCGTTCATCCCGACCCCGTCGGTCGGGCCGGTGGTGATCCCGGTGCCGGCGACCAGTCAGCCGGCGGTCCCGCCACCCGCCACGCCCAGCGTCGGTCCGGCCGCGACCGCCGGCTGGCTGCCCGCGGCTTCCCGACGTGACCAGGACCGGACGGACCCTGGCCGCGCCGGGGTAGATCCGGTGCCGGTCCGGGTGGTGCCCCCGCAGCCCCCGCCGAGGCCCACTCGGAGCACGCCCCCGGCCTCGCCTCCGCCCAGCCCGTCGCCGGTGCCCTCGCCGACCCGCCCGCCGGACCCGGACCCGAGCCCGACGCCGAGCCCGACGCCGAGCCCGACGCCGAGCCCGACGCCGAGCCCGACGGAGACTCCGCCGACGACGCCTACCGTGACCGACCCCCCGACCGCGAGCGCCGTGCCAACCAGCACCCTGTCCGAGCCGGCCACCACACCCACGCCACCCGCCGGCCCCGGTTCACCGCCCACTCGGCCCCGCCCGACCGTCGCGACATCACCGACCTTCCCGGCCGGCCGGCCGACCCTCACGGCCAGTCGATCGCCGCTGGCCCGACCGACGTACCCCACGGTGTCCCCGGCGGTACGGTGACGATCAGGCGCGACTGACCCGGTGCCGGCGGCGGTCGGCGCTAGGGGCGTACCGGAGGGGGTGGCGTGGGCGGCGGTGCGCAACTCCGCCCGGTCACCGCCCGACCGGGCCCGGGGTTGCGGGTCGCCCGGCTGGTCACCGAGCTGACCGCGCCCGCCGTGCTGGTGTCGCTGCTGATGGTCGCCGTGAGCTGGCACAGCTCCCGCAGTGCCGGGCACGGCCTGGTGTGGGGCCTGCTCGCCACGCTCTTCGTCACCGGCATCCCGTTCGCCTACATCGTCGGCGGAGTACGCCGTGGTCGGCTCACGGACCACCACATCGGCCGTCGGGAGCAGCGCCGGGTGCCGTTGCTGGTCGGCCTCGGCTCGGTCGCCGCCGGGCTGGCCCTGCTCGCCGTGCTCGGCGCACCCCGTCCGTTGCTGGCACTGGCGGTGGCCGGGCTGGTCGGGCTGGTGGTCGCCGTGTCGGTGAGCCACTGGTGGAAGATGTCGATCCACTCGGCGGTGGCTGCCGGCACGCTGATCATTCTGGTGCTGACCTTCGGGACCCACCTGCTCGTCGCCGCGCCCCTGCTGGGCGTGGTCGGCTGGTCCCGGGTGCGGCTACGGGACCACACCGTTCCGCAGGTGCTGGCCGGGGGCGTGCTCGGCGCGCTGATCGCCGGCGTGGTCTTCGGTCTGCTGCGCTGACCGGGCCGCTGTGCCGGCCGGGCCCGCTGCGCTGACCGGGCCCGGGCGGGCGGCGAGGTGCCGCCCGCCCGGGATGCCGTCAGGCGCCGTCGTCGGCGAGACGGTGCCGGTTCGCCTCGATCCAGGCGTCCAGTGCGGCCGGGTCGTCCGGGTCGACCCCATCGGCCATCAGCTGCGCCACCGCTGCGGTGGCGGGACTGCGCCGCTCACCGGTCGAGTAGAGGCGGGCGAACTCCGGCACCATCTCCTCGATCGCCTCGTCGGTGCGCGTCGCGGCCGTCTCGGGCAGCCCACGCTGGCGCGACGCGTACCGGGCCCAGGCGCGCAGCACGCGGGGCAGCATCGCCGCGTCGTCCATGTCCAGCACGGCCCGGCGGTGCACCCAGTCGAGCAGGAAGAGCCCGGCCACGGCGGGGCTCCACCGCATCGGGTCGGCGTCCGGGAAGGTCGCCGAATGGTCCAGAACCAGGCTCAGGCAGAAGTGCAGCGAGGCCAGCTCCGGGCCGTCGACGGCGTCCAGCCCGAAACGGGCGGCCTCCGGCGCGGCCAGGAACCGCCGGACCAGCTCGGTGCGCTCGGCGGCGGAGAGTGGCTCGACCTCCGCGGGGCTGGTCGGGTCGGCGGCGGTGGGCAGCAACGCCAGCCGGGCGCCGACCAGCGCCCGGTCGGTGGCGAGCGAACCCTCGCCGGGCAGTTCGCCCAGGTCGTCCGTGACGGCGAGGTGGCGGGCCACCTCGCCGCGCAGCTGGGCAGGGTCCTCGGTACGGAACCAGGTCAGCTCGTCGTCCGCGCACATCTGCCGGACCTGGTCCAGGATCCGTTCCGCCGGCCCACCGACGAAGATGTCCTTGGTGATTCCGATGTTGTGGTCGACCAGGGCCACCAGCGCGTGCTCGGGGCCGCCGGCCGCGTCGTCGTAGGCGAAGGTGGCGAGGTAGGAGGTCTGGTCGCCGTACACGTCGCCGTACGCCCAGCTGCCGGTGAGGTGCACCCGGCCGAGCTGGCCGGTCCAGGCCGGCGCCTGGCTGCCCGGGCGCACCCGTTCGGTGCCCTCGGCGTTGGGGATGAGTGCGGCGAAGACCTGCCGGATGGTGGTCGCCGCCGCGATCCGGCGGCGGGCGGTGGCGGCGAGGAACCCGGTGACGAACTCCCGTACGGCGGCGTCGCGGTCGGTCTCCGCGATCGCGTAGACGCTGCCCAGGAGGGCGCTGCCGAGCATTTCGGCGTCCAGCGCCGACTCCAGCTTGGTCACGTCGCGTGCGGCGTGCAGCACCGCGTCGTAAGGGGTCTGAGGCGTGGCCATGCTCCGACCCTACGCCGCTCGGGGGGTGCGCAGAGGAGTAGCGAGCCGTGCGGGGCGTCAGCGGCGGGCGGCGTCCCGCAGCGCGTCTCGCGCCTGCGCGTACGAGGCGAGCACGATCCGCACCGGGGCGAGCACGTACTCCTCGCCCACGCGGGCGACCTCGGCCGTCAGCCGCTGCTCGGCGCGGCGCCGGGCACGCCGGGCCGCCCAGCGGACCACCGGACGGGTCAGCGCCGCCACCAGGAGCCCGGCCAGCAGCCCGCCGAGCAGCAGCAGGGTGGGCAGTGGCACCTGCCCGACCATCGGGTTGTCCAGTGCGGGCAGGCCGAGCGCCCGCAGCGCGTAGCCGAGGATCAACCAGCCCAACCCGACCACGGCGGCCAGGGTGACCAACCACTGGACACCGCCGACCAACCGCCACCAGAGGGGTCGACGGCCCAGGCCGAGGTCGGTGCCGGCGATCGTGCGGTCCAGCGCGTCCGGCAGGTCGCCGAGGCGGGACCGGGCGGCGGAGGTGACCGCCGCCGGCCAGGCGGCAGGCAGGTCGGCGGCGGCCCGGTCGGCCACCGCGCGGATCGCCAGGCCGAGCGCCGAGCGCTGGGCGGCCGTCGGGTCCGGTACCGAGGTCGCGGCGACCAGGCTCTCCGCGGGGTCGGCGCGATCGCCGGCCGGGCCGGGCAGGTGCAGGCGGCGCAGCGGGTCGGGTCGCAGCCGCCGCCAGCCCCGGACCACCGGCCAGCCGGTGGCCGCGCCGGCCCGGTGCCGGTACGCCTGCTCCACCGCCTCGGTCACCGCCGGCACGCCGGCCGCGCCGGCCAGTGCCCGGTTCAACCCGCCGACGGCGGTGTCGTCCGGTCCGCCCGCCGGTCGGGCGGAGCCGACCAGTTCGTCCAGCGCGGCGACCACCGTGTCGACATCGCCGGCGAGCCGGCGCAGTGCCGCCTGTCGCTCGGCGACCGTCTGTTCCAGCGCGGTGCGCAGCCCGACCATCCCGGCCGGGTCGATGGCGGTGGTGGCCAGCAGCGGTACGCCGGTCAGCCCGTCCGCGTCGAGCAGCCGGCGCAGGTCGTCCAGGACCCGGGGCAGCTCGGCCGGGGGTAGCCGGTCGGCCTGGTTGAGCACGACCAGGGTGACGTCCCGGTGGCGGTGGAACTCGCGCAGGTAGCTGTCGTGGATGACCCGGTCGGCGTACTTCTGCGGGTCGACCACCCAGACCACCTGGTCGACCAGGCCGAGCAGCCGGTCCACCTCCAGTCGGTGGGACCGCTGCACCGAGTCGAAGTCGGGCAGGTCGAGCAGGATCAGCCCGTGCAGCGCCGTCTCGTCGTCCGCGTCCAGCGCGCTCTCCCGGACGAAGCGGTGCCGGGGCAGCACGCCGATCCAGTCGAGCAGCCGGTTGGCGCCCTCCAGCGCCCCCCACACGCAGGCGTGCGTGACGCCGGTCGTCGGGCGGCGGACCCCGACCGGCGAGAGCTCCAGCCGGGCCAGCGCGTTGAACAGGCTGGACTTGCCGCTGCCGGTGGCGCCGGCCAGGGCGACCACGGTGTGGTCGCGGGACAGGGCGAGCCGGGTGCCGGCCCGCTCGACCAGGGTGTGCGCGGGCACCAGTTCGGAGTCCGGCAGCAGGCCGTCCACCGCGGTCAGGAACCGGCGTACCGCGTCCAGGCGGGCGATCAACGCGTCGGGGTCGATCCGCTGGTCGCCCCGGAACGCCTCGCGTACCCGGCCGGCGATGTTGGTCACCGGGAGTCCTCCTCGTCGACGGCCGGCAGTGTGTCGCCGCCGGTCGCCAGGCCGCTGCGGTGCCGGGCCAGCTCGACCCGGCCGGCGGCCCGGCGCAACCCGTCGCCGGCGTCCGCGGCGGGGCGGGCGTCGGCGGTGCGGGCCAGGAAGCGGTCGGCCTCCGCGTCGAGCAGCGTCCGCACCCGCTCCAGCAGGTCGGCACGGGCCTTGGCGGCGAGGGTACGGACCGCCTGGTCGCCGAAGATCGCCTGGAGTACGGCCTGGGCTGCGACGGTGGTGCCGGCCCCGGTGGCCACCTCCAGCCCGGTCGGGATGAACGCGGTGGAGGCGAACACGGCGATCATCACGGCGAGCCCGGTGGCGTTCACGGCGTACGCGGCCGTGCGGGCCACGAACCGCTTGTCGCCGCCCTCGACACGGACCAGCTCCAGCACCCCGCGCTGCCAGTCCCGGACCATCCGTTCGGCGCGCTCGGGCAGGTCGTCGCTGGGGTGGGCGAACCCGGGGTCGAGCAGCCCGGCACCCGCCGGGTGCGCCTTCCACGCCGTGTACGCGGCCTCGGCGGCCTCGGAAGCGACCCCGCGCAGCAGCGTGACCAGCTGCGACTCGATGGCGTTGCGCAGCTCGGCGGCGGGAGCCGGACGACCGGTGACGGCGGCCACCACCCGATCCCGCAGGCGCCCGATCCGCGCCTCCAGGGTGCGGAACAGCTCCCCGGTGCCGACGAACTCCTGCCACCGGGCGAGCACCTCGCCGCGGAGCAGGCGGCCGTCCCGCAGGCCCTCCTCGACGGTCCGCTCGGCGCCCCGGTAGGCAGCCCGGACCCGCTCGTCCAGACTGTCGGCGGCGGCGACCTGCTCGTCGGCGGCGTCGGCCAGCTCCTCGACGGCCGGGTGCAGTGCGGCCAGCGCCCCGTCCAGGGTCTGCCGGACCACGGCCGCCCGGGCGTCGGCGTCGGCGGCCAGCCGCGCGAACCAGTCGGCCAGGGGCGCGGTGACACCCTCGGGCAGCAGCCCCTGACCGTCGACCCAGGTCTCCGGGAGCACGAACAGCGGCGCCCGGCCGAGATCCTGTGCGGTGAGCATCTCGGCCAGGTGCGCGGAGATCTCGTCGGTGGCCTCCGCGGGCACCCGGTCGAGCACCATGGCGATCACCGCACCCCGGGCCCGGGCGCTGCGCAGCAGCTCCCAGGGCACCGCGTCGGCGTACCGGGCGGCGGTGGTGACGAAGAGCCAGAGGTCGGCTGCGGCGAGCAGTTGGCCGGCGAGTGCCCGGTTGGCGTCGACCACCGAGTCGATGTCCGGTGCGTCGAGGAAGGCCAGCCCGGCGGGCAGGGCCGGTGCGGTGACCAGGTGCAGGGCGCGCGGGTCCTCGCTCGGCTCGGTGGTGCGGGTGAGCCCGGGCAGCAGATCACCCTGCCGGAACCAGGCCGCGTCGGCCGGGTTGCAGACCAGCACCGGTGAGCGGGTGGTCGGCCGGAGCACGCCGGCGGCGCTGACCCGGGCCTTGACCAGGCTGTTGACCAGGGTCGACTTGCCCGCGCCGGTGGAACCGCCGACCACCACGAGCAGTGGCGCGTCGAGCCGGGCGAGCCGGGGCAGCAGGTAGTCGTCGAGCTGGTCGGTGAGGGCGGTGGCGGTGTGCCGGGCCGGGCCGGCGGAGGGCAGAGCGAGCGGGAACCGGGTCGCGCCGATCGCGGCCCGGAGACCCGTCAGCGCGCCGGGGAGGCTGTCGTCCCCGGTGGTGGCGGGCGGCTCCTCCGCGGCGTCCGGCGGGCCGGTGCGGGCTGCGACGGCGGGCGCGCCGGAACGGGTGGCGGAATCGCCGTGCGTCGTCACCGCTAAAGCGTGCCCGACCGATGCAAGGGAAGACAACCGGACGGTAATAACGGCTGGGTTGCGTCGGGTCGGCTCAACCCAACTTGACGATTCGCCGGGGCGTGGCACTATTGAGTCAAGTTCACTCAACTTGTGGTGGGCCCGCTGCGGGCGGTGCCCGCCAGGCAGTCCGCGGGCGGTGCCCGTCACCTGCACAACCTTACGAAGCGAGGAAGCGAAGATGGCACGTGCGGTCGGTATCGACCTCGGCACGACGAACTCCTGCGTCAGCGTTCTCGAGGGCGGTGAGCCCACCGTCATCGCCAACGCTGAGGGCTCGCGGACGACCCCGTCGATCGTCGCGTTCGCCCGCAACGGCGAGGTGCTCGTCGGTGAGGTCGCCAAGCGCCAGGCGGTGACGAACCCGGACCGGACGATTCGCTCGGTCAAGCGCGAGGTCGGCACGAACTGGTCCGTCGACATCGACGGCAAGAAGTACACCCCGCAGGAGATCTCGGCCCGGACGCTGATGAAGCTCAAGCGGGACGCCGAGGCGTACCTGGGCGAGCAGATCACCGACGCGGTGATCACCGTCCCGGCCTACTTCAACGACAGCCAGCGCCAGGCCACCAAGGAGGCCGGTGAGATCGCCGGCTTCAACGTGCTGCGGATCGTCAACGAGCCGACCGCGGCAGCCCTGGCGTACGGGCTGGACAAGGGCTCCAAGGAGCAGACCGTCCTGGTCTTCGACCTCGGCGGCGGCACCTTCGACGTGTCGCTGCTGGAGCTGGCCGAGGGCGTCATCGAGGTCAAGTCGACCAGCGGTGACAACCACCTCGGCGGCGACGACTGGGACCAGCGGATCATCGACCACCTGGTCAAGACGTTCCGCGGCGAGCACGGCATCGACCTGAGCCAGGACAAGATGGCCCTCCAGCGGCTCCGTGAGGCCGCCGAGAAGGCCAAGATCGAGCTGTCCGCCGCCACTACCACCAACATCAACCTGCCGTACATCACCGCCGGCTCCGCCGGCCCGCTGCACCTGGACGTGACGCTCAGCCGCGCCGAGTTCCAGCGGATGACGCAGGACCTGTTGGACCGCTGCAAGGGCCCGTTCGAGCAGGCCGTGAAGGACGCCGGGATCAAGATCTCCGACGTCGAGCACGTGATCCTGGTCGGCGGCTCGACCCGGATGCCGGCCGTGACCGACCTGGTCAAGCAGCTCACCGGCCGTGACCCCAACAAGGGCGTCAACCCGGACGAGGTCGTCGCCGTCGGCGCCGCGCTCCAGGCCGGCGTGCTCAAGGGCGAGGTCAAGGACGTCCTGCTGCTCGACGTGACGCCGCTGAGCCTGGGCATCGAGACCAAGGGTGGCATCTTCACTAAGCTGATCGAGCGCAACACCACCATCCCGACCAAGCGCTCCGAGGTCTTCACCACGGCGGACGACAACCAGCCGTCGGTGCTGATCCAGGTGTTCCAGGGCGAGCGGGAGATCGCGGCCTACAACAAGAAGCTCGGCACCTTCGAGCTGACCGGCCTCCCGCCGGCGCCGCGCGGCGTGCCGCAGATCGAGGTCGCGTTCGACATCGACGCCAACGGCATCGTCAACGTGCACGCCAAGGACCTGGGCACCGGCAAGGAACAGAAGATGACGATCACCGGTGGCTCCTCGCTGCCGAAGGACGACATCGAGCGGATGCGCCGGGACGCCGAGGAGCACGCGGAGGAGGACAAGCGCCGCCGCGACGACGCCGAGACCCGCAACGTGGCCGAGGCGCTCCAGTGGCAGACCGAGAAGTTCCTCGCCGAGAGCGGCGACAAGCTGCCCAGCGAGAACCGGGAGCAGCTCAACGAGGCGCTCGGCGAGCTGCGCGGCGCCCTCGGCGGTCAGGACATCGAGAAGATCAAGTCGGCGCACGAGCGGCTGGCGCAGGTCTCTCAGCAGGCCGGTTCGCTGCTCTACTCGCAGCAGGCCGAGCAGGGCCAGCAGCCGGGTGGCGAGGCCGGCCCGGGTGCGACCGGGGCGACCGGCCCGCAGGCCGGTGCCGCCGGCGGCGCCGACGACGTGGTCGACGCGGAGATCGTGGACGAGGACGGCAAGAAGTGACCGTCGGCCTCCGACACGTATCCACTGCGAAGGGGATGAGGTAGCCGCATGACGCAGAAGCCACGAGCCGCCGACCCGGGCGACACCGGGTCGGCGCCGGGTGGCTCCGCGCCCACCGAGCCGGCCACCGGCGACGGGGAGCGGGTCGTCATCCGCAACAACCGCAAGATCAGCGACGCGACGGAGCCGGAGGGCGCCGCCGCCGACGCGGGCAGCGACGTACCGGCCGAGGGCCTGGTCGAGGACGCCGAGATCGTGGTCGACGAGATCGAGATCGAGGCGACCTCGATGGACGGCCCCACACCGGCCGGTCCACCGGTGGTGGACGCCCCGGCGCAGCCGGTGGGCGGCGGCGGCACTGGCACGCCGCTCGGCGCCGAGATGGAGGCGCTCCGGGCCGAGCTGGACGAGCGCACGCGGGACCTGCAGCGGGTGTCGGCGGAGTACGCCAACTACCGCAAGCGGGTGGACCGGGACCGCAGCCTGGTGCAGGAGCAGGCGACCGGCTCGGTGCTGGCCGCGCTGCTGCCGATCCTGGACGACCTGGACCGGGCCCGGGAACATGGCGACCTGGTCGGGCCGTTCGGCACGGTGGCGGAACAGCTCACCACCGCGCTGGGCAAGTTCGGCCTGACCGCCTTCGGCGAGCAGGGCGACCCGTTCGACCCGACCCGGCACGAGGCGGTCGCGCACCAGACCTCGGCCGAGGTCAGCGAGCCGACCTGCGTGCAGGTCATGCGGCGCGGCTACCAGCTCGGTGAGCGGCTGCTACGCCCCGCGCTGGTAGCGGTCGCGGATCCGGAATAGTGCGAAACGGTGACCGGCCTGTCCCGCCCGCCGCGATGCGGTGGCGGGACGGCCGGGCCTCGACGGTCGGAAGGGGGTGGACCGGTGAGTTCGAAGGACTGGCTCGAGAAGGACTTCTACGCCGTGCTCGGCGTGGACAAGGCTGCCTCCGCGGATGACATCAAGAAGGCGTACCGCAAGTTGGCCCGGGAGTCGCACCCGGACCACAACCCGGGCGACCCGAAGGCTGAGGAGCGCTTCAAGGCGGTCTCCGAGGCGTACAACGTGCTGTCGGACACCGGCCGCCGCCGCGAGTACGACGAGATGCGTTCGCTGTTCGGCTCGGGCGCGTTCCGGCGCAACGCCCGGGGCGCGGGCCAGCCGGGCGGCATGCCGTTCGACGTCTCCGACATGTTCGGCGGCGGGGGCGCAGGCGGCGACCGTCGCTTCGGCGGGGCCGGCTTCCAGGACCTGTTCAGCTCGATCTTCTCCGGCGGCTCGGCCGGCGGGCAGGCCGCCCCGCGCGGGCCGGCCCGGGGCCGGGACGTGGAGACCGAGGTGGCGCTGGACTTCGGCGACGCGGTGCGGGGCGTGACCATGCCGCTGACGTTGCGCGCCCCGGGCGTCTGCGACACCTGCCACGGCAACGGGGCCAAGCCCGGCACCCAGCCGCGCACCTGTCCGGCCTGCCACGGCGCCGGAGTGACCACCCGCAACCAGGGGTCGTTCAGCTTCTCCGAGCCGTGCCGCACCTGCCAGGGCGTCGGCACGGTGGTCGAGGAGAAGTGCCCCGAGTGCCATGGCAGTGGCGGGGTCACCAAGACCCGCACGATGAACGTGCGCTTCCCGGCCGGCGTGGCCGACGGCCAGCGGATCCGGCTGGCCGGGCGAGGTGAGCCGGGTGAGCGCGGTGGCCCGGCCGGTGACCTGTTCGTGCACGTCAAGGTCCGGCCGGACGAGCTGTTCGGGCGTACCGGTGACGACCTGACGTTGACCGTGCCGGTCACCTTCGCGGAGGCCGTGCTCGGCACGGACCTGCGGGTGCCGACGCTGGACGGCGCGGTGACCCTGCGGGTCCCGCCTGGTACGCCGAGCGGCCGGGTGCTGCGGGCCCGGGGCAAGGGCGTGGTCCGCCGCGACGGGCAGGCCGGCGACCTGCTGGTCACGCTGGACGTGGTGGTGCCGGCCCGGTTGTCGGACGAGGCGCGGGCGGCGCTGGAGGCGTTCGCCGAGCAGAGCCCGCCAGCGTCCAGGGAACATCTCGACGCTCGGGTGCGTCGGGTCAGTTAGTCCGGTGGGATGGACGCGGAGGTGAGCGGGATGTCGGGCGAGTTCCTCGGTTCGGGTGACCCTGCCTACGAGGCCAAGGTGCTGATGATCTCGGTCGCGGCCCGGATGGCGGGGATGCACCCACAGACCCTGCGCCAGTACGACCGGCTGGGGCTGGTGCAGCCCGGCAGGGCCGCCGGCGGTGGGCGTCGCTACAGCGTCCGCGACGTGGTGCTGCTGCGCGAGGTGCAGCGGCTCAGTCAGGACGACGGGATCAACCTGGCCGGGGTCAAGCGGATCATCGGGCTGGAGCGGCTGCTGGAGCAGGCGCAGCAGCGGGTCGCCCGGCTGGAGGCGGAGCTGGACGCCGCGTACCGCCGGGTGGCCGAACTGGAGTCGCTGGCCCGCTTCCCGGGCCGTGATCTGGTGCCGACCAACCGCACCTCCACCGCCCTGGTGGTCTGGCGGCCCCGCCGCCTGCCCGACCGCTGACCCGCTCTTCCGGTCCCGTTCTTTCGGCCCGGCCCGCACCGGATTTCTCGGCGCGGGCCGGGCCGTTCCAGTTAGCCTGTCGATACGGGTTCTATCGGCTTAATTCGGACCTACCGGCATAGCAGGGGGAGCGATGGCGGAGCCGGCGAAGGAGATGGCCCAGCAGACGGAGGACCGGTTGGAGGACCTGGCCGAGACCGTCCGCGAGAAGTTCGACAAGGTGACCGAGGGAACCTTCCGGGAGCGGATCACCGAGGGGCGGTTCGCCGACCAGGTCGACCACGGCGTCGACCAGGCCCGGGCCGAGACCCAGCGGAAGCGGGACTGACCGGTAACCGACGTGCGGGCCGGGACCCACGGGGGGTCCCGGCCCGTTCGCCGTGCTGAGTGAATCGTTGGCGACATCAGCTCCAAAGGGGCTGCGGTGCGGCGACCCTTCGATCCACGCGGCGTCAGCCGAGGCGGCGGTTCTCGCGGACCAGGCCGCCTTCGCACCAGTCCCGGTAGACGAAGAGATCCGGCCGGGCCAGCAGCACGCGGCCGTTGTGCGCCCAGATCTTCATCAGCTCGTCGCCGTCGCGCTCGGCCTGCTCGACCAGCTTGCGGAAGCGGCGCTTGGGGTGGGCGCGGAAGTTCGTCCGGATGCCGTCGGCCGCGTAGATGTAGAGGCAGTGCAACGCGAAGCGGCGGGCCGGGCACGTCGGATCCATCGCCAACTCGAAGAGCGTCAGTACGAGCCGGTCACCGGAGACCAGTAGGTCCCAGTCCGGTGGCATGGAAGCCAACGGCACCGAATCGGGCTGGTAAGCCCAAGCTCGCAACTCCGCCGGAGTCGGATCGACGGGGTTGGCGAAGCCGTGGAACGTCGACTCCTGCACGCTCACCGGCCAACCTTCCGCTTTCGCCCGCGTTGGCACTGGCCACCCGCGGACCCTGGCTGCTGCGGCGAAACGGTAACCCGCCGTCGGGTGCTGCGGTAGTCCCCGTGGGGAGCAATTCAGCAACCGTTGGCCTGGCCGGGTCCACCGGATGGGCGGGCGGGCCCCGCCCACCGCCGCTGCCGCGCCGATCAGGGAGTCACGCAGCGGCGGCGACGCGTCAGTCGTGGACCGGAACGGGCTGCCGCCGCTCGGCCGCCGCGCGGTTGCGCAGCCACCGCTTGAACCACGGGAAGTCGGGCAGCCGGGCCAGCATCGGCCCGGTCACCACGGTGATCAGGACGTACGCCGTGGCCAGCGCGGCCAACCGCGGCTCGACGCTGCCGGCGGCCACCGCGAGCCCGGCGATGACGATGGAGAACTCACCGCGGGGTACGAGTGCCAGGCCGGCCCGCCATCGACCGGGTTCGGCGATGCCGACACGGCGAGCCGCGAGGTAACCGGTGAGCGTCTTCGTCGCCATGGTGACCACGGCCAGCGCGAGCGCGGGCAGCAGCACCGGGGGAATGTCCCGTGGGTCGGTGACCAGCCCGAAGAAGACGAAGAACACCGCGGCGAACAGGTCCCGCAGCGGGGAGAGCAACTCGGTGGCGTGGTGCGCCACCGGCCCGGAGAGCGCGATGCCGACCAGGAACGCCCCGACCGCCGCCGACACCTGGAGCTTCGCCGCCAGACCGGCGATCAGCAGGGTCAGACCGAGTACGCCGAGCAGCAGCGCCTCCGGGTCCTTCGCCGACAGGGCGGACGAGATCAGATGGCCGTACCGGATGGCGAGCACCAGCACGAGCAGCACCGTTCCCACCGCCACGGCGAGCGCGATGCCGCCGCCGAGCAGGCCGGTGCCGGCCAGCACCGCGGTGACCAGCGGCAGGTAGAGCGCCATCGCCAGGTCCTCGATCACCAGGACCGAGAGGATCACCGGAGTCTCCCGGTTACCGAGCCGGCCCAGGTCGGCGAGGACCTTGGCGATCACGCCGGAGGACGAGACCCAGGTGATACCGCCGAGCACCAGGGCGGCCACCCAGTCCCAGCCGAGCAGCAGGGCGAACGCCGCACCGGGCAGTGCGTTGAGCACGCCGTCGATCAGCCCAGCCGGGGCCGCCGAGCGGAGGTTGCCGACCAGCTCGTTGGCCGAGTACTCCAGGCCGAGCATCACCAGCAGCAGGATGACGCCGATCTCGGCGCCGACCGCGAAGAACTCCTCGCTTGCGGCGAGCGGCAGCAGCCCACCGTGCCCGAAGGCGAGCCCGGCGAGCAGGTAGAGGGGGATGGGTGAGAGACCTACCCGGCGGCTGAGCCGGCCGAGGACACCGAGCAACAGCAGCAGCGCGCCGACTTCGACGAGCAGTGTGGTGGAATCGTGCATCCGCCTCAGCCGTCCGGGTCACTGTCGGCGAGGATGGCGGACACACCGTCGAGACCCTTGCGGGTCCCGACGACGACCACCACGTCGCCGGCCGCGAAGCGGAAGGAAGGAAGCGGCGAGACGATCACCTCGCCGTCGCGCAGTACCGCCACGATGGAGGCGCTGGTGCGGGTACGCGCCTTGGTGTCACCGAGCCTCCGGTTGACATACCTCGACCCGGCCGTGATGGCGATCTGCTCGGTGAGCAGACCGGCGGCCTGCTCCCGCAGCCCGGAGAGCTGCCCGAGCATCAGCGACGCGCCGAGGATGTCGGCCAGCGCTTCCGCCTCATCGTCCGTCAGCGGGATGTCCGCCTGGCACGAGTCAGGATCGTCGGGGTCGTAGAGGACGAGATCCCGGCGGCCATTGCGGTGGGAGACAACGCCCAGGCGGCGTCCGGACTCCGTCACCAGATCGTGGCGTACGCCGATCCCGGGTAAGGCAATCTGCTCGACTCGTACTCGCACCAGCCAAGGCTACCGCTTGGTGCACCACGCCCAGATCTTGGTCGAATCCGGCCCCTACGGCGGCCGTTTCCTTCCAGATGATCGACTCGGTTTCGGCGATGTCGCGGTGTCCCGGCAGCCTGGACGCCCCCACTTCCGGGAAATGGACGCCCAGGATGCGTCGGTGCCCACCCCGGCGGAGCAGAGCGGGCACCGGCGCACGCCGTGGTCAGCGAAGGCTGGCGAAGAACTCGCGGATGTCGGCGGCCAGCACGTCGGTGGCCTGGTGAGCGGCGTAGTGGCCGCCGACGTCGCCCCGCCCGTCGACGTCTGTCCCGTACGCCGTCCACCGGACGATGTTCGCGTGGTCCCGCTCGGCGAAGCGGCGGATCGACTGGAAGTCGCCGGGGAACATGGCCAGCGCGGTCGGCACGGTGGTCGGCTCGGTCGGCGTGTCGCCGGCGTGCGCGTCCTCCCAGTAGAACCGGATCGCCGAGGCGGCCGTGCCGGTGAACCAGTAGAGCGCCACGTTGGCCAGGATGAAGTCGGCGTCCAGGCTCACGTCGACGAGCTGGGCGTTCCAGGCCAGCAGCCCGACCGGCGAGTCGGCCAGCCCGAACGCCAGGGTCTGCGGCTGCTGGCTGTGCACCTGGTTGAAGGAGAACTTGTTCTCGTAGAACCACTGGAGGTGCTTGAGCGCCGCCTGGTCCGCCTCGGAGAGCCCGGCGAACTCGGCCGGGTCCCCCGAGGGGAACGAGAAGAGTTGGGTGACGTGCACGCCGAGCACGTGCGCCGCGTCGATCCGGCCCAGCTCCGGCGCGACCATCGAGCCGGCGTCGTTGCCGACCGCGCCGTAGCGGTCGTACCCCAATCGGCTCATGAGCTCCGCCCAGGCGCGGGCGGTGCGGTGTCGGTTCCAGCCGGCGCTGCGGGTCGGGCCGCTGAACCCGAAGCCCGGCAGCGACGGGATGACCAGGTGGAAGGCTGGCGCGTCCGGTGCGGTCGGCTCGGTGAGCGGGGCGATCACGTCCAGGTACTCCAGCACCGAGCCGGGCCAGCCGTGGGTGAGCACCAGTGGGGTGGCGTCCGGTCGGGACGACCGCACGTGCAGGAAGTGGATCTGCTCGCCGTCGATCTCGGTGCGGAACTGCGGGTACGCGTTCAGTCGGGCCTCGACGGCCCGCCAGTCGAACCCGTCCCGCCACCGGTCGACGAGGGCGCGGACCCGGTCGTTGCTCATCCCGTAGTCGTCGCCGGCGCCGGGCAGTTCGGCGGGCCAGATCGTGAGGCTCAGTCGGGCGGCCAGGTCGTCGAGGGCGGTCTGCGGGATCTCGACGCGGAACGGGCGGATCGCGGTGCCGGTCATCTCAGGACTCCTTCGGAACGGAATGCTTCGTTCTGCTATGACATAGCAGACCGGAACGATCCGTTCCACTGTTATCCTGGCGGTATGCCGACTTCCCCCGGAAAGACCGAAGCGCCGCTGGCCGGCCGCCGTGCCCAGGCCGCCCGCAACGACGAGGTGATCCTCGAAGCAGCCCGCGCGGTCTTCCTCGACGACCCGAAGGCGCCGATCGCCGCCGTCGCCGAACGTGCCGGCGTCGGCATCAGCGCCCTCTACCGGCGGTACGCGGGCAAGGAAGACCTGCTGCGCCAGCTCTGCCATGACGGGCTGCGCCGGTACGTCGCCGAAGCCGAGACCGCCCTCGCGGAGCCGGACGACTGGGTCGCGTTCGCCGGATTCGTGGCCCGGGTGGTCGACGCCGACGTGCACTCGCTCACCGTCCACCTGGCCGGCACCTTCACGCCGAACGAGGAGATGGGCCGGGACGCGGTGCGCGCCAACGAACTGGCCACCGCCCTGTTCGAGCGGGCCCGTGCCAGTGGGCGGCTGCGCCCCGACGTGGTCGTGCAGGATCTGGGCCTGTTGCTGGAGGCGTGCGCCGCGGTGCGCGTACCCGATCCGGAGCGGACCCGGCAGTTGCGCCGTCGTCAGCTCGCGGTGCTGCTGGCCGGACTGTCGGCGGCGCCGGGCACCGACCCGCTTCCCGGCCCGCCCCCGGCGGCCGGGGAATTCGACTGGCGGTGGCAGCGCCGGGAGTGATGGGCGTCACAACGTTAAGGTTGAGCGGAATACGCTCAACTCTGGTTGTGTCCAACCCAGTGGACAACGCCGATCCGGGGGAGCCCATGAACACCGAACGCCTCACCACCAAGAGCCGCGAAACCATCACCGGTGCCGTCGCGCTGGCTAACCAGCGCGGCCACGCCACCGTGGAGCCCTGGCACCTGCTGCTGTCCCTGCTGGACACCGACGGCTCGACCGCCGCCGGCCTGCTGCGCGCCGTCGGGGCCGACCCCGCCGAGCTGCGCCGGGCCGCCCAGCGGGCGGTCGACGCCCTGCCGGCGGCGCGGGGCTCCAGCATCGCCGAGCCCACGCTGGCCCGGGAATTCGTCAACGCCATCGGCGCCGCCGAGCAGATCGCCCGGCCGCTGGGCGACGAGTACACGTCCACCGAGCACCTGCTCGCCGGCCTGGCCCGGGTGGGCGGCGCGGTGTCCGGCGCGCTGACGTCGGTCGGCGCCACCGAGGAGACCCTGGTCGCCGCCTTCCCGAGCGTCCGGGGTGGGGACCGGCGGGTCACCACCGCCGACCCGGAGCAGACCTACCAGGCCCTGGCCAAGTACGGCGTCGACCTGACCGCCAGCGCCCGCGACGGCAAGATCGATCCGGTGATCGGCCGGGACTCGGAGATCCGCCGGGTGATCCAGGTGCTCTCCCGGCGTACCAAGAACAACCCGGTGCTGATCGGCGAGCCCGGCGTCGGCAAGACCGCCATCGTCGAGGGCCTCGCCCAGCGGATCGTCGCCGGTGATGTGCCCGAGTCGCTGCGCGACAAGAAGCTGGTCTCGCTGGACCTCGGCGCGATGGTCGCCGGCGCCCAGTACCGCGGCCAGTTCGAGGAGCGGCTGAAGTCCGTGCTGGAGGAGATCAAGAACTCCAACGGGCAGGTCATCACGTTCCTCGACGAGCTGCACACCGTCGTCGGCGCCGGCAAGGGCGAGGGCTCGATGGACGCCGGCAACATGCTCAAGCCGATGCTCGCCCGCGGTGAGCTGCGGATGGTCGGCGCGACCACGCTGGACGAGTACCGCGAGCACATCGAGAAGGACCCGGCGCTGGAGCGCCGCTTCCAGCCGGTGCTGGTCGGCGAGCCGACCATTGAGGACACCATCGGCATCCTGCGCGGGCTCAAGGAGCGCTACGAGGTGCACCACGGCGTCCGGATCACCGACGCCGCGCTGGTCGCCGCCGCGTCGCTGTCGGACCGCTACATCACCGACCGGTTCCTGCCGGACAAGGCGATCGACCTGGTCGACGAGTCCGCGTCCCGGCTCCGGATGGAGATCGACTCCCGGCCGGTCGAGGTGGACGAGATCGAGCGGGCGGTCCGTCGGCTGGAGATCGAGGAGATGGCGCTGGCCAAGGAGCCGGACGCCGCCTCCGCCGAGCGGTTGGCCCGGCTGCGCAAGGAGCTGGCGGACAAGCGTGAGCAGCTCACCGTGCTCTCCGAGCGCTGGCAGACGGAGAAGAGCCACATCACCAAGCTCTCCACCGCCAAGGAGGAGCTGGAGCGTCTGGGCGGCGAGGCCGAGCGGGCCGAGCGCGACGGGGAGTTGGAGCGCGCCGCCGAGCTGCGCTACGGCCGGATTCCCGCGCTCAAGGTCGAGCTGAAGCAGGCCGAGGAGGAGCTGGCCCAGCTCCAGGCCGACGGCGCGATGCTCAAGGAGGAGGTCGGCGCGGACGACATCGCCGCGGTGGTCGCCTCCTGGACCGGCATCCCGGCCGGTCGGCTGCTCGAGGGCGAGACGGCCAAGCTGCTCCGGATGGAGGAGTCGCTGGGCGGCCGGGTGGTCGGCCAGGCCGAGGCGGTCGGCGCGGTCGCCGACGCGGTGCGCCGGGCGCGGGCCGGGGTTGCCGATCCGGACCGCCCGACCGGCAGCTTCCTCTTCCTCGGCCCGACCGGTGTCGGCAAGACCGAGCTGGCCAAGGCCCTCGCCGAGTTCCTCTTCGACGACGAGCGGGCGATGGTCCGCATCGACATGAGCGAGTACGGCGAGAAGCACTCGGTGGCCCGCCTGGTCGGTGCCCCTCCCGGCTACATCGGCTACGAGGAGGGCGGCCAGCTCACCGAGGCGGTGCGCCGCCGGCCGTACTCGGTGATCCTGCTGGACGAGGTGGAGAAGGCCCACCCGGACGTCTTCGACGTGCTGCTCCAGGTGCTCGACGACGGTCGGCTCACCGATGGTCAGGGCCGCACGGTGGACTTCCGTAACGCGATCCTGATCCTCACCTCCAACCTCGGGTCGTCGGTGATCAGCGACCTGACGCTGGCCGAGGAGCAGCGCCGCGAGGGGGTCCTCGCCGTGGTCCGGTCGCACTTCAAGCCGGAGTTCCTCAACCGGCTGGACGACATCGTGGTCTTCGCCTCGCTGCGCGGGGACGACCTGCGCTCCATCGTGGACATCCAGCTGGACCGGATGCGGCGCCGGCTGGCCGACCGCCGGCTCGGCCTGGAGATCACCGACGCGGCCCGCGGCTGGCTCGCCGAGCACGGGTACGACCCGATCTACGGTGCCCGCCCGTTGCGCCGTCTGGTCCAGACCGCGATCGGTGACCAGCTGGCCAGGGCCCTGCTGTCGGGCACGATCCGCGACGGCGACACCGTCAAGGTCGACCTGACCACCCCGACGAACACCCTGACGGTAACCCCGGCCTGACCCACCGGCCCCACCCGCGTTGATCATGAAGTTATTGCCTCCCGGCTCGGCGAGTCGTGGCAATAACTTCATGATCAACAGGGTCGGGGTGGGGTCGGCGGGGAAAGGATGGTGCATGTTCGGCATCGGGAAGAAGTGGGAACGGGAACTGGGCGCCGCCGTCGACGAGTTGGTGGGGGCCGACACGCTCGCCTTCGGTGGCGTCGGCTTCGCCGGCGCGCTGCTGCCGGTGACCGAGGCGTACCAACGCATCGAGGCCGCCCTCGACGACCACCCCGAGGAGGTACGCCGGCAGCTCGACCGGGTGCTGGCCGAAGGCTCACCCGCAGGCCGGGCGTACGCGGCCACGCTGCTGGAGCGGATCGACCCGACGGCGGCCAGGACGGTCTGGACGTCACTGCGGGACGACCCGACCGAGTTCACCACCTTCGTCGGCTGCGTGATGGGGCGCACCACCCTCGGCGACTACGCCACCCGACGACTCGCCGCAGCATGATCCATCCGCCGATCGGGGGACCACTCGATCCGTCCACAGTGCCGGCGACCACGGCGGGCGACACCCCGGCCGCCGTCAGTAGCTGAGCTTTCCGTCACGACGCGAGTCGCTCCGGTGTCGGCGGTTGTTACCGTCTGCGCCGACGTACCTGGGGAGGTGGTCGGGTGGACGGGTCGGTGACGTACCTGGTGGCGGCGGTGGCCGTACTCGCGGTGGTCGTGTTCGTGATCGTCGTGTGGGCCCGGCGGCGGGCGGCGACCCGGCCCGGCGGCGCGCGGCCCGCCGGACGGCCGGCGCGCGGCCGCGCGGCGGAGCCGCTGCGCGGTGGTCCGCACCGTCTGGCCCCGGGCGACCGCGTGCGGATCCGCGAGCGGGAGTACGCGGTGAGCGGCACGATCCGCCTGGTCGAGGGGGACTGGAGTTGGGTGCAGCACCTGCTCGACGACGCCTCCGGCACTCGCCACCGGTTGTCGGTGGAGGACGGCCCCGACCTGGAGTTGGTGCTCTGGACCGCTGAACCCGGCGCGACCGTCACCCCGGGCGCCCCCACCATCGACCTCGGCGGGCGGCGCTACACCTGGGCCGAGACCGGGCAGTCGCGCTACACCGCCATCGGGGAGACCGGGCTGCCGGCGGCCGGGACGATGCGCTACCACGACTACCAGTCCGGCGGCGGCGCGCGGCTCTCCTTCGAGGCGTACGGCGAAGAGGGCTGGCGGGTCGCCCGCGGCGACCTGCTCGACCCCACCGAGCTGACGATCCGACCCACCGCCGAAGAGCGCTGAGCCGGACCCCACGGGCGCGCCGGGATCGCCACGGCATGCCAGAGTGGTCAGTTGTCGGTACGGTGTGGGCCCGATCTCAAGGGAAGGAGAATCGTGGTCGATTCCCAGAGCACGCCGGCCCGTCAGCGGCCATCAATCGTGACGATTTCCAGCTACCTGCTCTTCCTGTTCCTGGCGTGCCAGGTGATCAGTCTGATCCTCACACTCGCCACCATCGGCAAGACCCGTGACGTGCTCCGCGAGGCGTACGAGGGCAGTTCCGTCGACGGCGCCGAGCAGGTTGCGGACTTCTTCTTCGCCTTCGGCCTCGGCAGCAGCATCCTGCTGCTCCTGCTCGCGGTCACCCTGGCCGTGCTGGCCCTGCTCAACAACCAGGGCCGCAACGGCGCCCGGATCGCCACCTGGATCATCGGCGGCATCATGGTCTGCTGCGTGGGCGGCACCCTGCTCAGCGGGGCCGCCGGCAGCTTCACCACCGGCGGGAACACCGGCGGTGACATGCCGAGCGGCGAGGAGATCCAGCGTCGGCTGGACGAGGCGCTGCCCTCCTGGATCACCCCGGTCAGCCTCGTGCTCGGCGTGATCAGCCTGCTCGCGCTGCTCGCGGCGCTGATCCTGCTGGCGCTTCCGAAGGCCAACGAGTTCTTCCGCAAGCCCGCCGCGGCTTGGGAGCCGCCGACCCCGGGCGCCAGCTACCCGGGTTACCCGCAGGCGCCGGGTCAGCCGGGTTACCCGCAGGCGCCGGGTCAGCCGGGTTACCCGCAGGCGCCGGGTCAGCCGGGTTACCCGCAGGCCCCCGGCCAGCCGGGCTACCCGTCGAGCGGCGAGCCGGGCTACCCGTCGACGCCGGGCCAGACGCCCGGGTCGGAGCCGGGTTACCCGCCGCCGGCCGGCCCGTCCGGCACGAACCGGCCGGACGACACGCCGCCGGCCGACCGTCCCGGGCCGACCCCGCCGTCGACGAGTTGACCGCTCGATAACCACGACGCCGTCGATCCCTCCGAGTAGGTTGCAACCCGACGCCTACCGGAGGGATTCGTCGTGTCGTACCCGGAATCGGCACCGGCCCGCCGGCCCGCCGTGGTCCTGCTGGCCACGGCCGTGCTGCTGGTGATGGCGGTCGCCGCACTCGCGTACACCGTCGTCGACCTGGCGGTGCTCGGCCGCACGGTCGACGCCTTCCGCTCCGCCGCCCGCGACACCTCAGCGACTCCGCAGCAGATCGACGACGTGGTGACCCTGCTGCGCGCGTCCGCGGCGGTGTCGGCGGTGGTGGCCGCGCTCTCCGCGGTGGTGCTCGCCGGCCTGGCCCTCGGGCTGCTGGCGGGTCGTGCCGGTGTCCGGGTGGCCACCTGGGTGGTCTGCGGGCTCGGCCTGCTCGCCGGCTGCTGCAGCGTGGCGGTGCTCATCGGCGAACGGGCCGCGCCGCTGCGGCTGGGCGCCGGTGAGCGGGCCACCGCCGAGTTGCTGGGCCTGATTGCTGACGCGTACCCGTCGTGGTGGATCCCGCTCAACGCGGGGCTTTCCGTTGGACAGGGCCTCGGTTACCTTGTGGTAGCTACGCTGCTGGCCCTGCCGGCGGCCAACGCCTGGTTCGGTCGGCACCGCCTGACAGCGCCGACCGTGCCGTCCGCTCCACCCGGGTTCCCACCCGCCCCGCACCAGCCCCCGCCGGCGCAGACCGCGCCCCCGTACCCGCCCAGGTGAGGACCGCCCGTGACGCTCGACCCCGCGACCGCCGAGCGACGGGCCCTGATCACCGGCGCCACCGCCGGCATCGGCGCTGCGTTCACCCGCCGGCTGGCCGCTGACGGCTGGCACCTGGTGCTGGTCGCCCGGGACGCGGGCCGGTTGACCGAGCTGGCCGCCGAGCTGGGTTCCCGACACGGCCGCGAGGTGGAGACGATATCGGCGGACCTGTCCACCGACGACGGCTGCGCCGTGGTGGAGCAGCGGCTCACCGGCGGCAGCCCCGTGCACCTGCTGGTCAACAACGCCGGGATCAGCCTGAACAAACCGTTCCTGCGTTCCTCCGCGGAAGATGAGGCCCGCCTGCTGCGGCTCAACGTGCACGCGGTCATGCGGCTGACCCTGGCGGCGCTGCGTCCGATGACCGAACGGCGCGACGGGGCAGTGATAAATGTCTCTTCAGTTGCCGGATTCGGCGCGGTGATGCCGGGATCGACCTACTCGGCCAGCAAGGCGTGGGTCACCAATTTCAGCGAGTCCGTGGGCCAGTCGGCACGCCCGTTCGGCGTCCGGGTGATGGCCCTGTGCCCCGGCTACACCCGTACGGAGTTCCATCAGCGGGCCGGCATCAACATGTCGAAGACGCCGGAGTGGATGTGGCTACGGGCCGAGGATGTGGTCGACGAAGCCTTGCGTGACCTGGGCAAAGGCAAGTTGGTCAGCATTCCGGCGTGGAAGTACAAAGTGGCCGTCGCCGGTCTGCGGCACGCGCCGCGCAGGCTGCTCCAGGCGGTCGCAAGGGACACCCGCGGCAGGATCGGTCGCGACGAGCGCTGAGCCTCCACGGGCCGCGCGGTGTCTCGGCACCAGCGCGGGGACGTTGGCTCGCCGCAACCGGGCCGATTGCTGAGCGTAGTCGAACATCGCCAACCATCTGTCCCCCACCGGGCTGATCAGGGTGGACCCCGCACACGGCGTTCAGACTTGCGCAGTAACCTCTATCGCCATGGGGGACCACGACGACCTGCGTAAATTCATTACCGACCTGGCTGTGGTCCACGGACGGGTCGTGCTCTCCTCGGGGCGGGAGGCAGACTGGTACGTCGATCTGCGTCGCGTCACGCTCCATCACCAGGCCGCTCCATTGGTCGGCCGGGTGCTGCTCGACCTCACCGCCGATTGGAAGTACGACGCCGTCGGCGGGCTCACCCTGGGCGCGGACCCTGTCGCGCTCTCGATGCTGCACGCCGCTGCTCCGACCGGTCGGGCCCTGGACGCCTTTGTGGTGCGAAAGACGGGTAAGGCCCACGGTCTACAACGGCGGATCGAGGGACCGGAGGTGGTCGGCCGCCGAGTGTTGGCGGTGGAGGATACGTCCACGACAGGCGGAAGTGTGTTGACCGCGGTCGAGGCGCTTCGTGAGGCCGGAGCCGAAGTCGTTGGCGTGGCGGTTATTGTTGATCGAGGTGCCGGCGACGCGGTGCGAGCCGCCGGATTGCCGTACCGGGCGGCCTATACGTTGGCTGACCTCGGCCTTGTGGCGTAAAAGTTTGCCGATTCGGATCTGCTGATATGCAGGCGGATCGATGCTGCTGGTGGAAGGATGGAATACGTGGGAACTGCGTTGGCCGAAATGACTATGCCTCAGATCTCGCCGCTTGCCGGTGAGCCGATCGAACGTGCCGATGCCGAGCGTCTCGCGGGGGTCCTCAAGGCCCTTGCCGATCCCGCTCGGTTGCGGCTGCTCAGCCTGATCCAGTCGGCCCCTGAGGGCGAGGCGTGCGTCTGTGACCTGACGGCGCCGCTCGGCCTCTCTCAGCCGACGGTCAGTCACCACCTGCGTATCCTCACCGAGGCCGGCTTGCTGGAGCGGGAGAAGCGCGGTGTCTGGGCGTACTACCGGCTGGTCCCGAGTGCGATCGCGACGATCGCCGACCTGCTGACCCCGCCGCGCAAGCGGGCCACCAAGAAGGCCCGCTGAAGCAGGCGCTGCACACCGTCCCGCGCCGGGATGGTGTTCGGTGGCGAGCCAGGGGTGGCGCCACCGCTCGGTGACGCCTGCTCGTCCCCGGCTGCACCGCCGGAGGTCGGGTCCGACATGCCGACGGCCGACCCCCTCACCAGGGGGCCGGCCGTCGTCGTACCCGGGGTTCAGCGCTCCTGGCCGTGCTCCGGACGCTGGCGGCCGTGCGGGTGCTCGTCGTGGTCGAACGTCTCGCGGACTGCTTCGACCGCGCCGACGGCACTGGCCGCCGCGATCACCGCGACCGCCTCGCCGCGCTTGCGGGCCCGCCGGTCGCGGAGGAACTCGAAGAAGATCGGCAGCACCGAGATCACGATGATCAGGGCCACCACCGGCAGGATGTAGTGGTCGATCTTGTCCCCGATGGCCTGGTAGATCTGCTCCGCCAGCAGGTAGCCGATCAGTAGGATGCCGTCCACCCAGAGCACCGCGCCGACGATGTTCCAGAGCAGGAACTGCCGGGCCGGCATGCCGAGCGCGCCGGCGACCGGGTTGAGGAAGGTCCGGACGATCGGGATGAAGCGGGCCAGCACCACGGCCTTCGCCGGGCCGAACTTCTGGAAGTAGTACTCCGCCTTTTCCACGTACTCCTTCTTGAAGAGCCGGGAGTTGGGCCGCTCGAACATCCGCCGGCCGTACCGCGCGCCGAGCCAGTGCCCCAGTTGGGCGCCGACGATCGCGCAGATCGGGCCGCCGATCAGCAGGCCGGCCAGGGAGAGCCGCGTGCCGTCGCCGAAGATGGCGTCCGCCACGGGCGAGGCGGCCACCCCGGCCAGGAACAGCAGCGAGTCGCCGGGGAAGAAGAAGCCCACCAGCAGACCGGTCTCGGCGAAGAGGATCACCCAGACGCCGATCAGCCCGAAGGTCTGCAACAGCTCCTTGGGATCGAGCGGGTTCAGGGCGACGCTCTCCGCGAGCGTGCGGGTCTTCTCAGCTGTGTCCACGGCCACAAAGGGTACCGAAGGCCGGGTCTCGTGCCGCGCCGGACCGTACCCACACCACCCGCTGGCGCATCCCCCGAGGCGAGGGGTGCCGCAACGACGGTGCCCCGCCGGCCGGGGGGTCGGCGGGGCACCGGTGGTGCGGGGTGGATCAGGCGACGAAGCGGGTCCGGCGGCGCTTGGCCACCAGGTAGCCGCCGACGCCCGCGGCGAGCAGCAGCGCGCCGATGCCGGCGATCAGGCCGGTGGACTGGCCGGTGATCGGCAGCGCACCGCCGTCGTCACCACCCTGGCCGCCGCCGTTGTCGCCATCGCCATCGCCGCCACCCGGGTTGCCGCCACCCGGGTTGCCGCCGCCCGGGTTGCCACCGCCCGTGGTGGTCGGGTTGATCACGATCTTGGCGGTGTCGTTCTTGCTGTTCGGGTCGCCGGCCAACCGCGCGCTGACGGCTCCCGAGGCGTCCGGGACGACCGTGTCGATCCGCAGGCCGAACTCGTACGGGTTCTCGAAGCCCTTCGGGCTCTCGGTGATCTGGCAGCCGTACTCCTTGGCGCCCGGCTCACCCCAGTTGCCGTCCCACTGGTCCCACTCCGCGTCCGTGGTGTACGGCTGGCATTCGCCGGAAACCTCCACCGCGGTGGTGCCCTCCGGGACCGTGACCCGGAACGCCGGACGGCCCTGGTACTCCAGCAGGGCCGGGCCGAGGTTCGTGACCGACGGCCGGACCTGGACGAGATCGCCCTTCTTGCCGCTGGCCGTGGCGCCCTTGACGCTGAGGTCAGCCTGGTTGTCGCCCGTCACCTTCACCGAGATGTCGGTGTAGTTGTTGTACATGTCCGGGTCGGTCTGCCGCTCCAGCGACTTGGCGTCGGACTGCTCCACCAGGCGCAGCTTGTCGCCGGTGCCCGGCTTGCCGTCCTGCGGCCAGTCGATGCTGTTCAGCTCCCAGTCGGCCTTGGTCCACCAGACGCTCGTCGCCAGCAGCTCCGCACCCGTCCGAACGTCCTCGTGGAGCTGGAAGGGCAGCTCGGCGGAGAGCCGGTAGCTCTTGCCCGGCTCCAGGTCCTCGTCGAAGGTGCAGAGCACCCCCATGTACTCGGCCGGCTTGCAGTTCGAGTAGTTACCCGCGTAGTCGACCAGGTAGTCGCCGTTCATCAGCAGCACCGCGCCCTGGCTGGTCGTCTCGCTGCCGTTGCGGACGGTCGCCGGCATGTCCAGCTTGCTGCCCGGAGCGCCGCTGACGCTGGCCTCCGGAACGGTCTGGAGATCGACGGCCTCGGCGACGGTGACGGTGGAGGTCGTGCTGGCCGTCTTGCCACCCGAGGTCATCGCGAACTTGAGCTGACCCTTCTGACCCGGCGTGGCCTCGTGCTTGCCGCTCACGTAGATGCCGAGCCACGGACCATCGTCCTCAGCGAACTCGGTCTCGCAGTGCACGACCTGGCCCGAGGTCTCGCACGCCCAGCCCCAGCCCTCGCCGGGCTCCTCCAGGACGGCGAAGTCGGCGATGCCGGAGAAGTCGAGGTCGAACGTGGTGTGGCCGAACTGGTGCGGCTGCTCCGAGTTGGTCGGCGCGGCATAGACGTACGCGAAGCCGTAGTGGTCCGGGGCGACCAGGATGTCCTGGGCGACGATCTCGAAGGGGTCTTCGGCGGCGACGGCCGGGCTGGCGGAGGCGGCGACGAACGCGCCTGCTACGCCCAGTCCGGCGAGCCAGCGCCGGGTGGAGTGGGTGAGCATGAGGGGGGTTCCTCCATTGGGGGATTCAGGTGGAGCCTGCGGATCCTAAGGAATCGCTAAGGTTGACCGCCGTCCCGACCGCAGCCCGGATACCAAGACCAGCCGAAAGGTTGATCGGCGTCACCGCAACGTTCGATCGCTCCGCCTCCGTCATCTGAGGCAGGAGCCCCGGGAGGTGCAGTGACGTACGAGGAGTTCGCGGACACGCGACTGGCCCCGCTGCTGCGGTACGCGGTGATGCTCACCGGCGATCCGCACCAGGCGCAGGATCTGGTGCAGGAGACGATGGTCCGGGTCCAGCTCAACTGGCGGCGGGTAGCCCAGGCGGACTCACCGGAGCGCTATGTCCGGCGGATGCTCACCAACCAGTACGTCGACTGGCGGCGCGGCTCCTGGATGCGCCGGGTGCTGCTGCGCGGGGAACCCGACGAGGCGGTGCCGGCACCCGTCGACCACGCCCAGTCCGCCGTGGACCGGGACCAGATCTGGTCCTGGCTGTCCCGGCTGCCACGTCGGCAGCGGGCCACCCTGGTGCTGCGCTACTACGAGGACCTGCCCGACGCCGAGATCGCCGACATCCTCGGCTGCGCCGTCGGGACCGTACGTTCGTCCATCTCCCGCGCCCTGGCCACGCTCCGGGCCGAGTACGTGGAGGCCTGCTCATGATCGAGGACGACCTGCGCGCCGCGTTCGCCCGGCACGAGCCGTTGACGCCGCCGACCGGCCCACTGCGGGCCGCGATCGACCGGCTGGCGACCAGGCGCCGGCGACGTCGCCAACGCTGGCGGGCCGGTGGTGCCGCGCTGGCCCTGCTCGGCGTACTGGGGATCGGGGTGCCCCTGTTCACCCCGGATCGTTCCGGCCCGCCGCAGGCCGCCGAGTTGCTCGGCGAGTCGGGCCGGCCAGCGCCGACGGGCGCGGTGACCATCCTGCTGCTCGGCATCGACAGCCAGACGTCCCGCCCACCGTTGGCCGATTCGGTGCTGCTGGTGCACATCCCGGCCGACCGCAGCCGTCCCTACCTGGTCTCGCTGCCGCGTGATCTGAAGGTGCGGATCCCCGGCCGCGGAACCGACAAGTTGAACACCGCGTTCCCGTTCGGGGCCGGACTCGAGCGGCCGGACCTGACCAAGGGCTACGAGCTGACCCGGCGGACGGTGGCCGAGCTGACCGGGGCCGGGGTGGAGAGCGGCTTCGTGCTGACGTTCTCCGCGCTGCGCACGCTGACCGACGCGGTGGACGGGGTGCCGGTCTGCCTCCCCCAGGGGGTCCGATCGGTCCACACCGGGCGGCTCTTCCCGGCCGGCTGTCAGCGTCTCGACGGCGCTGCCTCGGTCGACCTGCTCCGCCAGCGACGCGGGCTGGCCCAGGGCAGTCAGGACCGGGACCACAACGCCCGGCTCTTCGCCGCCGGTCTGGTCCGCCAGGTCAGAGAACAGGGCGTGCTCACCGACCCGGTACGACTCTCCAAGCTGCTGGGCGCCATTGGCCCGGACCTCGCGGCGGCGTCCGACGGAGTCACCATGCTGGACCTGATGCGGCTCGTCCCCACACTGCGATCGGTCGACCCGGTCGGGCTCAGCCTGCCGATCAGCGAGCCGACCGGCCGGGACCAGTACCTGCACGCCGACCCGGCGCTCGCCCCGGAGTTCCTGACCGCGCTACGCGAGGATCGGCTCGGCGAATGGGCGGCCCGCCACCCGGAGCGGGTCGACCCCGCCGGCTGACGCTCCTGGGGCGCGGCGTCAGCGGTAGTCGTCGTCGTCCCCGGTGACCACCCGGGCCTGCTCCATCGCGTCCCAGTCGTCGACCTCGAGGCCGCGTTGCGGCTCCCCGTCGACGTCGGTGGGGTCGACCACCGCGGCCTGCTCGACCGCGTCGGCCGGATCCGCCTCGGGGTCACGTTCGTCCGCGGCGAGGTGGTCGCCGGGGGTGAAGTCCTCATCGGGCTGACCCATCGTTCCTCCCGGGGGCTCGGTGCACGGTTGCCACCCACCGTACGGGCTGTGCCGGTGCCGCGCGGAAGTCGAGTCGGCCGAATCACCCGTGGGCGGCGCGACCCGATGCCAGGATGGGGCCGTGGGCTTCCTCATCCGGCTGGCGATCACCGCGGTCGCGTTGTGGGTGACCACGCTGATCGTGCCCGGGGTCGACGTGCACGGCCGCACGGGTGCCAACACCGTGCTCACGCTGATCGTCGTCGCGCTGATCTTCGGCGTGATCAACGCGGTGCTCAAACCGGTGATCAAGGTGGTCGGCTGCGTGTTCTACCTGCTGACCCTGGGCCTGTTCGCGCTGGTGGTCAACGCGCTGCTGTTCCTGCTCACCGACCGGATCGCCCGCGGGCTCGACCTACCGTTCCAGGTGGACGGTTTCTGGGCGGCGTTCTGGGGAGCCATCGTGATGACCATCGTCACCTGGCTGATCAGCGTCATCGTGCCGGACCGCCTGGACAACCGGTGACCGGATCCCCGCCACGGCCCGACGGGTGGGCGAGGGCCGGGTCGGTTGTTTCGGCGCACCTCACTTGCGGGATACTGCCGGACGGAGGACAGCGCGGTCCGGCGCACCCGTGAACAACAGCGGCCAGCACGGCCGAGAGTGGTAAGTAAGGAGCGTTCGACATGCCCATCGCTTCCCCCGAGGCTTACGCGGAGATGCTGGACCGCGCCAAGGCTGGCCGGTACGCGTACCCCGCGATCAACGTGACCTCCTCCCAGACGCTGAACGCGGCGCTCAAGGGCTTCACCGACGCGGAGAGCGACGGCATCATCCAGGTCTCCACCGGTGGCGCCGAGTACCTCTCCGGCCCGTCGATCAAGGACATGGTCACCGGCGCGGTGGCGTTCGCCGCGTACGCGCACGAGGTGGCCAAGAAGTACCCGGTCAACATCGCGCTGCACACCGACCACTGCCCGAAGGACAAGCTGGACGGCTTCGTCCGGCCCCTGATGGGCATCTCGCAGGAGCGGGTGAAGCGCGGCGAGCAGCCGCTGTACCAGTCGCACATGTGGGACGGCTCGGCCGTGCCGGTGGCGGAGAACCTGCAGATCGCCTCCCAGTTGCTCGACGAGGCCGCCAAGGGCAAGATCGTCCTTGAGATCGAGGTCGGCGTCGTCGGTGGCGAGGAGGACGGCGTCGAGAACGCCATCAACGACAAGCTCTACACCACCGTCGAGGATGGCCTGGCCATGGTCGAGGCGCTCGGCCTCGGCGAGAAGGGCCGCTACATGGCGGCGCTGACCTTCGGCAACGTGCACGGCGTCTACAAGCCCGGCAACGTCAAGCTCCGCCCGGAGATCCTCAAGCAGATCCAGGACGCGGTCGGCGCGAAGTACGGCAAGGACAAGCCGCTCAGCCTGGTCTTCCACGGCGGCTCGGGTTCCCTGCTCAGCGAGATCCGCGAGGCGCTGGACTACGGCGTGGTGAAGATGAACATCGACACCGACACCCAGTACGCCTTCACCCGGCCCGTCGCCGACCACATGCTCCGCAACTACGACGGCGTGCTGAAGATCGACGGCGAGGTCGGCAACAAGAAGCAGTACGACCCGCGTACCTGGGGCAAGGCCGCCGAGGCCGGCCTGGCCGCCCGGGTCGTCGAGGCGTGCGAGCACCTGCGCTCCACCGGCACCACGATGTCCAAGTAACGACGCACACCGACGGCCGGCTCTCCTCGGGGGAGCCGGCCGTCGCCGTTTCCGCGCGACGGCCCAGCCGGTGTTGAGAAGGGGCCCTTCCTACGTTGTCAGCAGGTGGACGGCCTCGCGGACGTCGTCGGTGAGGTGGATCGTCGCCGACAGGTCGCCGAACGGGGAGGCGGCCAGCAGCGGGCGCAACAGCGCCTCCACCGGCAGCTCCCGCGTCCAGTACGCGCGGTCGAGGAAGACGTAGGCGCCGCTGACACCGTCGGTGCCGTAGTACGTCTTGGTCGCCGCCTGGAACACCTCCTGCACCGTGCCCGCCCGTCCCGGGGCGAACACGATGCCACCCCGGGCGAGCCGCAGGATGGTGTCCTCCCGGATCGCGTTCGAGAAGTACTTGGCGATCCGCCCGGCGAACAGGTTCGCCGGCTCGTGCCCGTACAGCCAGGTCGGGATGGCCAGCCCACCGGCCCGCGCCCACCCCGCGTCGGCGCCGCGCTGCCGGGGTACGCCCGCGTACCGCTGCCGGACCGTCAGCGCCACGGCGGTGTACCGCTGGTGGTCGGTGAAGTCGGGCGCGGTGGCCAGCAGGTCGATCGCCGCGGTCAGCTCCGCCGCCGGATGGTCCGCCAGGTAGGCGCCGAGGTTCGCCGCCTCCATCACCCCGGGACCGCCGCCGGTCACCACCAGCCGGTCGGCCCGGGCCAGCTCCCAACCCAGCACTGCCGCCATCCGGTACGCCGGGCTGCCGCGCCGCACCGCGTGCCCGCCCATGATGCCCACCACCGACTGCGGCCCGTGCTCGGTCAGCCAGGCCCGGGTGGCGTCGGCCAGGGCGTTGTCCACGCCGTGGTCGTGCAGCCGCTGACCGAGAGCCTCCTTGACGTCCGGCAGCGCGCCGCCGTGCGCCCGGTAGTGCTCGTACACCCGGGTGTCGTACATCCCGGCGAACCCGCCCTCGACGAACCCGGCGGCCAGTTCCTCCGCGCTGTACAGGTGCGCCGGTTGGGTCGGGTACGGCAGCCCGGAAAACGGCGGCACCACGTTCGCGCCACGCCGGACCAGGTCGGCGCCGACCTCCCGGGAGGCGAACCGGCACCCGACGAAAAGGGTGCCGGTGACCTCGACGCCGGTCAGGTCGGGGACCGGGGCGAGGTCGAGGCGGAGCCCCTGCACGGTCAGCCCGGTCAGGCGGCCGGTGGCCAGCTGCTGGTCGAACTCGTCGCGGGTCTGGACCTCGTTGGCGTGCAGGTGCGGCTCGATGACGTCCGCGGGAGGTGGGGTCGGCACCGGGTCATCCTGCCCGCCCGCCGGGACCGGCCAAACCCCGGGCGGGGTGTGAACCGACAGGAGCCCGGTGGTCGTGGCCACCGGGCTCCTGCGTAACCGGGTCCTGGGGAGGCTCCGGACCATTAGTTGTAATGGAAAACACCTGGCGGCGGCATAGGCCGCAGGCGTGACCAACTCCTCAGCCGTTCAGCCGACCAGGTCGGCCGACCCGCTCGCGTGTCGCGCTGTCCAGCGGGTTGAATGGGGCGATGCAGAACCTTTTGCCAGAGCCACCGGCCACCCTCCTGCCCGCGAACCACGAGGCCGACGCAGCCCTGGCCGCCGCCGAACAGGCGGGCAGCGACCAGGCGTACGCCGAGGTGGCGGCCCGCTTCCCGACCTACAGCGCGGCCTGGGCGGAGCTCGCGGCCCGGTCGTTCGCGCAGGGCCAGGTGGTGACGGCGTACGCCTACGCGCGCACCGGCTACCACCGGGGTCTGGACCAACTGCGCCGTAGCGGCTGGAAGGGGCACGGCCCGGTGCCGTGGTCGCACGAGCCGAACCGCGGCTTCCTCCGCTGCCTGTACGTGCTCTCCCGGGCCGCCGACGAGATCGGCGAGGCCGACGAGGCGGCCCGCTGCGCCCAGTTCCTCCGCGACTGTGACCCGGCGGCGGCGGACGCGCTGGCCAGCAACTGACACCCGGCCCGACGGCCGGCCCGGCACCTGCGCCGGCCGGCCGTCGGCAGCCTAGAGACCCTCGGCGACCGCAGCGGCGATCTTGAGCCAGGCGTCCCGGGTGGCCGAGGAGAGCCCTCCGTACCGGATCGGCTCGCCGCTGTCGATGAGCCGCTCGTACGGTGCCAGCAGCACCGCCCTGGTCCGCGCCGCGAAGTGCTCCTGGATGGCCGGCAGGTCGATCTCCTTGCGGGACGGCGGCATCGACACCACCGTCACCGCCTGCCGGACCAGCCGTTGCCGGCCGCTCTGCTCGAGGTGGTCGAGCATCCGGGCGGCGGTCTCCGCCGAGTCGTTACGGGCGGACATGGTGACGACCAGTTGGTCGGTCGCGTCCATCGAGGCCTGCCAGTTCTGCGCCCGGACGTTGTTCCCCGTGTCCACGAAGATCAGCTTGTAGAACCGGCTGACCACCTCGCGGATCTCGGCGAACGCGGCTGCGGTGAGCATCTCGCCGCCGGTGGCCGACTCGTCCGAGGCGAGCACGTCGAACATCCCCTCGCCCTGCGAGCGGACGTACTGCGACAGGTCGCCGACCCGCCCGTGCGCACCCTGGAACTGCCCGAGGTCGCGCAACATGTCCCGCACCGTGCGCGAGTGGAAGTCCTGTTGGGCGCGCATCCCGAGAGTGCCCTGGGTCTCGTTGTTGTCCCAGGCCAGCACGTAGCCGCCGCGCTTCTGGCCGAACGTCATCGCGAGCAGCAGGATGGCCACCGTCTTTCCGGCGCCGCCCTTGGGGTTGACCACGGTCACCTGCCGCAGCCCGCCGAAGTTGCGGCGCACCATCTCGATGTCCCGCTTGAGTTCCTGCTCGTGCCGCCCGGGAGCGAGCCGGAGCAGCCCCATCTTGTTGACCACCGCGCGGACGCCCATCGTGGCCACCGGATCGGCGGGCCGTACCTGCCGGCGCCGGGCGAAGTCCTCCGCGGTCGGCGCCGCAGTGGTCTCCGGCTCCCAGGTGGCGTCCGGATAGCCGGTGGCCGGCACCCGGGTCACCCCCGCGGCCTCCTGATACGGCTGCGGCTGCGGCTGCGGTGGCGGGGCCCCGGGGGTGGCGCTCTGCTGCCAGGGCGGGGGATACCAGCCCGGCGACGGCGGGAACGGCCCCGGAGGCGGGGCCGCCGGGCCACCCGGCTGCGGCGCGGGGCCGCCGTGCGGCGGGTCGGCGAACTGCGTCGGATCGGGCGGGGGCGGGATCGGTGCCGGGCCGGCCTGACCGGGGATCGCCGGCGAGTACGACTGACCGGAGTACGTCTGACCGGGGTAGGCCTGGCCGGGGCCGGCGTGCGGGGCGGCCGGGCCGCCCGGGTGCGGTGGCTGGGGGACGGGCGGGGCGGGGACCGGCGGCGTTCCGGCGGCCGCCTCGTCGTGGGCGGTCCCGGTCGCGCCGGCCGGCCGCTGCGGCGGATACGCCCAGGGCGACTCGGCCGCCGGCCGTGCCGTTCCGGCCGCGGGTCCGTCCTCCCCGGCGCCAACCCCGCCAGCCCGGGTCCCCGCCGGCTCGGGCGTGGTGGGGTCCGCGGTAGCGGTTTCGTCTGCTGCCGGGTCGGCCGGGGCCGAGCGGTCGGCGGGCGCGGCGGCTGCCGCCGGGCGATCCAGGGTGAATGGCAGGTCCAGGTCGACGCCGCCCGGCGCGATCGGCGGGGCCGGGACGGCGACCGGGACTGGACCATCGGCCTGCCCCGGTGTCGCGCCCGACGCCGGGCTCTCCGCGCCGGTCGTGGGGCCCGCTCCCGACGCGGGGGCCTCCGCCCCGGGCGGAGTGCCCGCCTCCGATACGGGACCGGTTGCCTGGGGCCTAGGGCCGGCTGTCTCCGTCGTGGGGCCGGTTGCCTGGGACGTGGGCCCAGCTGCCTGGGGCGTGGGGCCGGCTGCCGCTCCGGTTGCCGCCGGCGTGTGGCTGGTTGGCTGGGGCGTGGGGACGGTTGCCTCCGGCAGGGCGTTGGGTGCCCACGGAGTGGGGTCGGCCGCCGCCGACGTGGTGCCTGCCGCCCCCGGCGGGACGTTCGTCGCCGCCGGCGCGGTGCTCGGTGTCGCGGCGCCGGACCCGGCATCGGTGGTCGACGGCGTGTGGGTGTCGCCGACTGCCGGGCCGGGGACGTCGGGGGCCGATGGGTCGGCCGGCGGTGGCCAACTCGGCTGGCCCGGGGCCCAGCCCGACGCGGTGCCGGAGGGGCCGGTGACGCCCCAGCCGCCGGGTGCCGGCACGGCACCCGTGAGCGACGGGTAGTCGGACGGTGACGGCGGGGTCAACGCCGCGGCCCCGGGCTGCCCGGGAACCGGCGGACGGCCCGTCGGCGGACGGCCCGTCGGCGGCGCGGCCACGGGCGGCAGCACCGTCGACGACGGCGTGGCCGATGGCGGGGCACCCCGCTGCTCGGAGATCGACGCCCATGGCGGTGCCGCAGCATCCGCGCCCCGGTCGGCCGGATCCGGTGGCCAGAGTGGTTCGATGTCCCGCTCCGGCACCGGCTGCTGGCCGGGCACCTGCGCCCGGTCGGCGTTCTCGTCCATTACGGTTCCTCCCCAGTCCTCCTGCGAGGATAGGCCCACCGGCCGACGAGGGCCGGCCGGCGCAGCCGGGGTCAGATCGACCAGACCGCCCAGGCGCCCGGTTCGATCCACCAGGAGCGCTTGCGGTTCAGCTCGCCCTCGACACCATCGTCGAGGTAGGGCACCTTCCCCTCCCTGGGCAGCACCGACACCGCCCGCCCGCGAGCCCGCCGCACCTCCAGGCGTACCCGCTTCCGGCCCAGCGCCGAGCGGACGACCACCGGCACGGCCACCGCGACCTCGACCTGGCCGTCGGCCGGATCCGGCGCGGCCAGCAGCGTCACGTCGTCGAGCGTCGCGTACCCGCCGGCGTTACCGATCGCACAGACCAGCAGCGGTTCGTCACCCTCGGTGAGAATGGTGTCGTCCACCTCGACCCGGGCACGCCAGTGCAGCGGCCGGCCGGCGTCGTCGGCGGCGCCGAGCAGGGCACCGTCCAGGGTCACCGAGCCGCCGTCGTTGCGCAGCAGGTCCAGCCGACGCGGCGTGCCGTCCAGCACCGCGGTGGCCACCGCAGCCGGGTCGCGGGGCAGCCCGAGCTGCGCGGCCAGGTCCTGGTGAGCGCCGCCGCGCGCCGGGTCGAGCGGGAGCACCGCCACCGGCGGCAGGTCGGGCAGGGTTCGGTCAGCGGGCAGATCCGCCGGGCGGCGGCTCGGCGCTGGCGCGTACCGCCGGACCAGCCGGCGCAGCACGGCGCGCAACTGCCCGTCGCTGGCCGTGGCGACGACCAGCCGGGTCTTGCCGTCCGGGTCAGGCCAGGTGAGACCGTCCGCGCGCGGCGGACCGTCGAGCCGGGATAACACCTCGTCGATCTCGGCGTCCGAGCGCGCGGTGACCGTCTGCACTCGGGCACCCCGGGCGTTCAGCGCGTCGACGCAGGCCAGCACCGGAACCCGGGGCCGCTCCGTGGCGCACCGTTCCGCATCGCCCCGCGCCGCACCGTCGGCACCGGTCGTGCCACCACCGGCCGCGCTGGTCGTTTCACCGCCGTCGGCACCGGTTGCCGGGTCGGTGTCGGCCCCGGTCGCACCGCCGCAGCAGGCACCGCCGCTGCCGCAGCCCCCGGGAGCGTCCCGCTCCGAACCGAGGGTGAGCAGCACCACGTCGTACACGGAAGGAGCCTCCTGCCTCTCGCCGCGACCCCTGCCGGCCGCGCCGTCACTACTTGTTAACCTGACACCCCGGGCTCGCCAACCGGTCGCCACCTGGCACCCGAGCCTTCTGGAGGCTGAAAAGATGCCAGCGATCGTGCTCATCGGCGCTCAGTGGGGCGACGAGGGCAAGGGCAAGGTTACCGACCTGCTGGGTGAGCGGGTCGACTACGTCGTGCGCTACTCCGGTGGCAACAACGCGGGCCACACGGTGATCACCCCGGACGGCCAGAAGTACGCACTGCACCTGATGCCCTCCGGTGCGCTCTCGCCGAGCGCGATGATCATCATCGGCAACGGCGTGGTGGTCGACCCGAAGGTGCTGCTCACCGAGATCGACGGGCTGGCCGAGCGGGGCGTGGACGTGTCCCGGTTGCGGATCTCCGGCGACGCGCACCTGATCATGCCGCACCACCGGGCGCTGGACCGGGTGATCGAGCGCTACCTCGGCTCGTCCCGGATCGGCACCACCGGCCGGGGCATCGGCCCGGCGTACGGCGACAAGGTCGCCCGGATCGGCATCCGGCTCCAGGACCTGCTCGACCCGGGCATCCTGCGCAAGAAGCTGGAACTCGCGCTGCGCGAGAAGAACCAGATCCTGTTCAAGGTCTACAACCGCAAGGCGATCGACCTCGACGCGACCGTCGAGGAGTACCTGGGGTACGCGGAGCGCCTCAAGCCGTACATCGCGGAGACCCGGGCGATGCTCTGGGACGCCCTGGACCGGCGCGAGACGGTACTGCTGGAGGGCGCCCAGGCCACCATGCTCGACATGGACCACGGCACGTACCCCTTCGTGACGTCGTCCAACCCGACGGCCGGCGGCGCCTGCGTGGGCGCCGGCATCCCGCCGACCGCGATCACCAAGGTGATCGCGGTGAGCAAGGCGTACACCACCCGGGTCGGCGCGGGCCCGTTCCCGACCGAACTGTTCGACGCCAACGGCGAACACCTTCGCAAGATCGGCGCGGAGTACGGCACCACCACCGGGCGGGAACGCCGGTGCGGGTGGTTCGACGCTGTCGTCGCCCGGTACGCCTGCCGCCTCAACGGCGTCACCGACCTGGTCATCACCAAGCTGGACGTGCTCACCGGGCTGCCCAAGGTGCCGATCTGCGTCGGCTACGAGATCAACGGCGTCCGGGTCGACGACATGCCGATGAGCCAGACGGACTTCCACCACGCCAAGCCCGTCTACGAGGAGCTCGACGGCTGGTGGGAAGACATCACGAAGGCCCGCACCCCTGACGAGCTGCCGGAGAACGCCCGCCGCTACATCGCCCGCGTCGAGGAGCTCTGCAACACCAAGGTGAGCGTCGTAGGCGTAGGCCCCGGCCGCGACGAAAACGTCCTCCTCCACCCCCTCCTCCCCTAACCACCTCCCCCCCGGACCCCCCGGCCCGCCCCCCGGGCGGCTCTCCGCGTTGATCATGAAGTTATTGGCCGCTGCGTCGGCGTGTCGCGGCAATAACTTCATGATCAACGTGAGCTAGTCGCGCGGTTTTCCACAGGGTGGGTTTGGTTGTCCACAGGGGGGTGTCTGGGGTTCCGAGGTCGGTCAGGGTGGCCGGGTGGACGCCTTGGATGTTGTGCGGCGGGTCGCGGCCGAGCGGGACGGGATTGTGACGCTCGGCCAGGCGCGAGCCGCCGGCTTGACTACGCATGAGGTGCAGCGGTTCTGCCGGGCCGGCCGCTGGCGCGTTGTGGCGCGGGGTAGCTATCTCGTGGACGCCGAACTGTACGACGCTGTGCCTCGACGGGCGCGGATCAGGGCGGCGGTCGCCTCCTTCGGTCCGGCGGCCGCCGCGGTTCTCGCCACGGCCGCCGAGCTGCACGGACTGGCCGGCATGCGGGTCACCGACCTGATTCATCTGTCGATGCCGGGTCCCGTCGCCAGGCCGGCCCGGCTCGCCTACCCGGAGGTGGTGGTCCATCAGTTGGCCATCCCGCCCGAGCACCTCGTCCAAGTGGACGGGATCAGCGCTACTGCGCCGCTGCGGACCCTTGCCGACCTCACCCTGCGGGCTGATCGTTTCTCTGCGGTGAGCGTGCTGGATTCGGCGTTGAATCGTCGCCTCGTGGCCGCCGATGACCTGCTCTCCATCCCGCGTCTCATTCGCGGTCGGCGCGGCGCGGTCGCGGCTCGTGGCTACTTCGGTGAGGCGGATGGGCGGGCGCAGTCGCCGCTCGAGACGCGCGCCCGGCTCCGCTGCGTCGACGGCCGGGTACCGTCCGACACGTTGCAACTTGAGGTCCGCGACGACGACGGCTATCTGCTGGGGATCGGCGACCTCGGTTGGCGTGCTCCACGAGTGATCGCGGAAGCGGACGGCCGGGACGCACACGACACGCCGCAGGCCGCCTTCGCCGACCGCCGCCGCCAGAACCGCCTGGTCAACGCCGGCTGGTCCATCCTCCGCTTCACCTGGTCGGACACCCTCCAACCCGACTACATCCCCTGGACGGTCCGCCAAGCCCTCGCCGCCGCTGCCCGATCCCGTTGATCATGAGGTTGACGGGTCGGTCGATCACCGAAAGACCCGCAACCTCATGATCAACGAGATTGGGGGTGGGGGACAGTAGGATCCTGGGTCGTGCGGGTTCTTCTGGTGGGTGGTGGGGGGCGGGAGCATGCGCTCGCGCTCGGGTTGGCCGGCGATCCGGCCGTTACGCAACTGATCGCGGCGCCCGGTAATCCGGGTATCGCCGACGTGGCCGAGTTGCGGGCGGTGACTCCGACCGATCCGGCCGCGGTGGCCGCGCTGGCCGTGGAGACCGGGGCCGACCTGGTGGTGATCGGGCCGGAGGCGCCGCTGGTCGCCGGGGTCGCAGACGCGGTACGCGCGAAGGGGATCGCCGTGTTCGGCCCCTCGGCCGAGGCGGCCCGCCTGGAGGGTTCCAAGGCGTTCGCCAAGGATGTGATGACCGCTGCCGGCGTGCCCACCGCCCGGGCGTACGCCTGCGCGGACGAGGAGAGCACCGCCCGGGCGCTCGACGAGTTCGGCGCGCCGTACGTGGTCAAGGACGACGGCCTCGCCGCCGGTAAGGGCGTGGTGGTCACTGATGATCGGTCCGCCGCGCTGGCGCACGCCCGCGAGTGTGGCCGGGTCGTGGTCGAGGAGTTCCTCGACGGGCCGGAGGTCAGCATCTTCGTGGTGACCGATGGTGAGGCGGCGCTGCCGCTGCTGCCCGCGCAGGACTTCAAGCGGATCGGTGACGGCGACACCGGCCCGAACACCGGCGGCATGGGCGCGTACGCGCCGCTGCCCTGGGCCCCGCCCGGCCTGGTCGACGAGGTCATGCGCGACGTGGTCCACCCCACCCTGGCCGAGTTGCGCCGCCGCGGCACCCCGTTCGGTGGCCTGCTCTACGTCGGGCTCGCGATGACCGCCGCCGGCCCCCGGGTGATCGAGTTCAACGCCCGCTTCGGTGATCCGGAGACCCAGGTGGTGCTCGCGCTGCTGGAGACGCCGCTGGGCGGGCTGCTGCAGGCGGCGGCCACCGGCACGCTGGCCGGGCATCCGCCGCTGCGCTGGCGGCCCGGTGCCGCGGTCACCGTGGTGCTCGCCGCGGAGGGCTATCCGGCCGCGCCGCGCACCGGTGACGTGATCACCGGCGCGGACCGGCCGGGCATCATCCACGCCGGCACCGCCCGCCGGGCCAGCGACGGGGCCCTGCTCTCCGCTGGTGGCCGGGTGCTCTGCGGTACGGCCACCGGCGTCGATCTGACCGCCGCGCGGGCTGCCGCGTACGCGCTGGTGGACGGGGTGGAGTTGGCCGGCTCGCAGCACCGCACCGACATCGCCGCCGCCGCGGTCGACGGCCGGATCACGATTCCTGGCTGAACCCGGGCAACCTCCCCCCGCCTCGCCGCCGTTTGACCGGTGAGATGAGGGGGTGGCGGGTTTGCCGGTCGACGTCGAGGGCTACCGCGACTATGTCGGTGTGCGGCTGGAGCCGCTGCGCCGCACGGCGTACCTGCTCTGCGGTGACTGGCACACGGCCGACGACCTGGTGTCGACGGCGCTGGTCAAGCTGCTCCGGCACTGGCCGCGGGTGTCCGTCATGGACAACCCGGACGCGTACGTCCGGCGGACCCTGCTGCGGGTGTGGCTGGACGAGCGGCGCAGGCCGTGGCGGCGGGAGGCCGCCTGGGCCGAGGTGCCGGACCATCCGGTGGTGGCCGGCGGCACCGACGGCGCGGCGGACCAGCTGACCGTCCTCGCCCTGCTGGCGGAGCTGCCACCGCGCCGTCGGGCGGTGCTCGTGTTGCTCTACTTCTGCGACCTGTCGGTGGAGGAGACCGCGCGCGAGATCGGCTGCACCCCGGGCACCGTCAAGAGCCAGTCGGCGCGGGCGATCGAGACGCTGCGGGGTCGCCTCGTGGACCTGCCGCCGCCCACCGAGGAGGTACGGACCAATGGATGAGATCGCCCGGCACCTGCGTGCGGTGACGGCTGTGGCGCCACCGACCCGGATCGACCTGGACCGTTTGATCGCCGCTGACCGGCAACGCCGCCAGCACCGGACGTGGACGTTGGCTGGCGCCGGGGTGGCGGCCGTCGCGGTGACTCCGGCGCTGATCGCCGGACCGGAGCCGGGCGACGGAGGGATGGCGCTGCCGACGATGAGCTCCGGGACGGGCTCGACCGGCGGCCTGTGCCGGACGGTGCTGCCCACCGCCAGCGGGCCACTGCCGCCGTTGCCGACGTACGACACGGTGCGCGCCCGCCCGACGGAGCCTCCGCAGGAGGGGGAGGCCCGACTGACCGGGGCGCTGCGCGCGGCGGTGGACGTCGTCGTGCCCTCCGATGTGACGGTCGTCGGCGCGGTGCCGCAGTGCGACCGGCCGCAGTTCGCGTACCAGCCGCGGAACCGGGAGTACCGGGCGGTCGCGCTGCTCAGCCGGGATGATCTGCGCGGCCATCTCATGGTGACCGTGCGTCCCACGCCGGCCGAGGTGCAGGCGGACTGCGCGGAGTTGCCCTACCGGGGGGAGTGCGAGGTTCGGGGGCTCGGTGACGACGGGGTGGCGATGGTCAGCAGCAGTACCGACCCGGGCGGGGGCGTGCACCGCTGGGCGCAGCTCCAACGGGTCGACAAAACGCTGGTCACGGTCACGGCGGACAACATCGTGGTCGCCGCCGACGGCACGCCGGAGCTGACCGCCCCGGAGCCGTTGCTGACTGCGCACGAGCTGGTCGAGCTGGCGCGGGCCCCGGGCCTGACCCTCTACCCCTGAGTGGTGGGTCAGCCGTAGTAGCGGCGCAGCTCGCGGCTGACCACCTTGCCGGTGGCGTTACGGGGCAGGTACTTCACGAAGATCACGTCACGGGGTACGGAGAAGCGGGCCAGGTAGTGCCGCACGTACTCGCGGACTGCCTCCGGATCGAGCGTCTCGCCGGGGTGCAGGGCGAGGAACGCGGCCAGCCGCTGGCCGTACTCCGGGTCGGGCACCCCGATCACGGCGGCCTCACGGACCTGCGGGAGCCGGGCGAGCAGGTCCTCCACCTCGGAAGGGAAGACGTTCTCCCCGCCGGAGACGATCATGTCGTCGGCGCGTCCGTCGACGAAGAGCAGGCCATCGGTGTTGACCCGGCCGAGGTCGCCCGTGTCGAGCAGGCCGTCGTGGATTTCCCGGGTCGCGCCTGAGGTGTAGCCCTCGAAGAGCATCTCGTTGCCGACGAAGATGCGGCCGACCCGGCCGCCGGGTACCGGCTCGCCGCTGTCGTCGAGGATCTCCAACCGGGTGCCATGCGGCGGCCGGCCGGCGGTGGTGGGTGCCTCCCGCAGGTCGGCCGGCCCGGCGATGGAGGCCCAGGAGACCTCGGTCGAGCCGTACAGGTTGTAGAGCACATCGCCGTAGGCGTCCATGAACGCCGGGGCGAGGCCACCGGGCAGCGCCGAGCCGCTGACCGCGACGACCTTCAGCGCGGGCCGCGGGTCCGGCGGCGGCACCTCCAGCAGTCGCTGCAGCATCACCGGTACGGCGAAGAGCGCGTCACAGCCGTGCGCGGAGAGCGCCGCCAGCGTGGCGGTCGGGTCGAAGCGGCGGTGCAGCACGATGGTGGCCCGCAGCGCGAAGGACACCTGGAGCGCCGCGAAGCCCCAGGTGTGGAAGATCGGTGCGGCGATCATCACGGTGTCCCGGGTGTGCAGCGGGATCCGGTCGATGATGGACACCAGTGGCCCGAAGCCGTTCGGTGTGGGTCGGCGGGCGCCCTTGGGGGAGCCGGTGGTGCCGGAGGTCAGCACGATGATCCGGCCGTCGCGCTCCGGTGGGCGCAGCTCGCCCGGCAGCGCCCCGGCGATCAGCTCCGCGTGGGCGCGCTCGTCGACCCGGTGCAGCTCGGGCGGGAGCCCGAGGACCAGTTCGGCGAACTCGTCGTCGTGCACCAGCACCCGCAGTCGTTGCTCCTCGGCGACGGTGGCCAGTTGCGCGGCGGACAGGCCGGTGTTGACCAGGACCGCGTCGACGCCGAGCAGGGTGGCTGCCACGATCGTCTCGATCAGGCCGTGGTGGTTGCGGCAGAGCACCCCGATCCGGTCGCCGGCCTGGACGCCGAGCGCGGCGCGCAGCGCGCGGGCCAGCCGCTCGGCCCGGTCGAGCAGCTCCTCATAGGTCAGCTCGGTGCCGTGCTCGTCGAGCACCGCCGGCCGGCCGGGGTCCCGGGCGGCGGCCTGGCGCAGCTCACCGGCGAGGCTCCAGCCCCAGGTGCGCAGGGCGTTGAGCTGCGAGGCGACGCGAATGGGCCGGCCCGGGGTGAGCAGGCCGCGCCGGGTCAGCGTGGCGACGACGAACGGCAGGTCCATGCCCTTGGGCCTCCTTCGGGGTGCACGGATGGTCCCCCGCAGGGGCCCATCCTCGGGCTCTGCTGTCGATCATGCACCGGATCCGCCGAGCTGCCCAACCGCTGTGATCAGCGGATCTGCATTCCGGAGATCGCCCGGGAGATCACCAACCGCTGGATCTCGGAGGTGCCCTCGAAGATGGTGTAGATCTTCGCGTCCCGGTACCAGCGCTCCACCGGGTGGTCGCGCAGGAAGCCGGCTCCGCCGAGCAACTGCACCGCCTTCTCGGTGACCGACACCGCGACCTCGCCGGCCTTGAGCTTGGACATCGACCCCTCGCCGGCGGTGAACGGGCGGTTGTTGCGGCCCATCCAGGAGGCCCGCCAGACCAGCAGCCGCGCCGCGTCGATCTCCATCCGCATGTCGGCCAGCGCGAACGCGACCGCCTGGTTCTCGATGATCGGTCGTCCGAACTGGACGCGCTCCTTGGCGTAGTCCAGGGCGTACTCGTAGGCGGCCCGGGCCACGCCGAGCGCCTGCGCGCCGACGGTGGGTCGGGACAGCTCGAAGGTGCGCATCGCGGCCTGCCCGGTGACCCGCTGCCCGGAGCGGGCCCGGTCCAGGCGTTCCAGCAGGGCGTCCCGGCCGCCGAGCAGGCAGCGCCCGGGCACGCGTACCCCGTCGAGGAAGACGTCGGCGGTGTGTGACGCGCGCAGGCCCAGCTTGCGAAGCTTGCGGGTGGCGGCCAGGCCGGGGGTGCCCGGCGGTACGACGAACGCCGCCTGGCCCCGGGAGCCGAGCGTGGGGTCGACCGAGGCGGTGACCACGTGCACCCCGGCGATCCCGCCGTTGGTGGCGTACGCCTTCTGCCCGGTCAGCACCCACTCGTCGGTGGCCTCGTCGTAGACCGCCCGGGTACGCATCGCGCCGACGTCGGAGCCGGCCTCCGGCTCGCTGGTGCAGAACGCGGCGACGGCCGGCGAGTCGACGTCGCCGAAGCACTGCGGCACCCACTCGACCATCTGGTCGGGGGTGCCCGCGCCGTAGATGGCGGCGACGGCGAGGGAGGTGCCGAAGATGCTCAGCCCGATGCCGGCGTCACCCCAGAAGAGTTCCTCGCTGGCGATGGGCAAGGAGAGCCCGGTCGGGTCGGCCCAGCAGGTGGCGAGGAACTCGAAGCCGTAGAGGCCGACCTTGGCGGCCTCCTGGATCACCGGCCACGGGGTGTCCTCACGGGCGTCCCACTCGGCGGCGGCCGGGCGCACGACCTCGGCGGCGAAGCCGTGCACCCAGTCGCGCAGGTCCCGCTGTTCCTCGGTCAGGTCGAGCGAGAACTCGGCCATCTCAGGCCTTGGGGATGTCGAACAGGTTGGCGATGTTGGCGGCCAGGCCGAGGTCGCCCTTCGCCTTCAACTTGCCGGTCATGAACATCATCACCGGGTTGGCGCCACCGGAGACGATCTTCAGGAACTCCACCGGGCCCATGGTCAGGCTCAGCTTCGGGTCGTGCTGCGGGGTCTCGTTGACGTCGCACTTGCCGTCGGCGATGACGACCTCGTAGGTGTCGCTGCCGCCGTCCGGGCGACCGGTGATGATCCAGTGGATGACCGCGTTGGTGGAGCCGGCGCGGTCCGCGCGGAACAGCGACGGCATCCGGCCGAACACCTCGCCCAGGACCTTGCCGCGCAGATCGCCGGACATCACCTGGGCGATCTTGTCGTCCGGGGTGGACTTGACCAGCTGGGCGAACTCCTTGGGGCCGACGTTGGCGAAGGTCGCCGGGTCGAAGTCAGTCATGGGGGAAAACACCTCTCGGGCCGTCCGAATTGGTTACTCCGGCGTAACCCTACGCACGAGTAGGTATGCTCGCAAGGTGTCCACCGCTCCCGCCTTCAAGCGCCTGCCACGGGCCGTCCGTGAGCAGCAGATGCTCGACGCGGCCGTCAAGGTCTTCTCCCGACGTGGCTTCCACGCCGCCAGCATGGACGAGATCGCGGAGGACGCGGGCATCTCCAAGCCGATGGTCTACGCGTACCTCGGCACGAAGGAGGAACTGTTCGTCGCCTGCCTGCACCGGGAGGGCACCCGGATGATGCAGGCCATCGCCGGCGCAGCCGCCCCCGACCTGCCGGCCGACGAGCGGCTCTGGCGAGGGTTGCGGGCGTTCTTCGGCTTCGTCGGCGCGTACCGCGACGGCTGGGCCGTGCTCTACCGGCAGGCCCGGGGCGAGCAGCCGTTCGCCGGCGAGCTGGCCACCATGCGGGCCCGGCTGATCGAGGTGGTCGCCGGGATGCTGGATCACGCGTTGCGCGCGGAGGGCCGCGAGGTGGCCGGCACCGACCTGGAGGTCGTCGCGTACGCCCTGGTGGGCGCGACCGAGTCGCTGGCCGACTGGCTCGCGGACCACCCGGAGGCCGATCCGGAGAAGACCGCCACCCGGATGATGAACGTGGCCTGGCTCGGCGCCGGCCAACTTTTGCACGGCGTCACCTGGCGCCCGGCTTCCGACTGACGCTCCGGCCGACCTCGCCGTCATCGCGCCGGTGTCCGGCTCACCGGCCCGGTCGTCGGCACCGGCAGCGCCGAGCGGCGGCGCCTGCCGAGCCAGCGGACCACCTCGACGACCATGGTCACCGTCAGGGCGAGGCCGAGGCCGAGCAGCAGGCCGCGCAGCGGGTCCTGTTCGAAGGCCAGGCCGCCGAGGTAGCCGACCAGCGCCGAGTAGAGCCCCCACGAGCCGGCGGCCAGCGCGTCGAAGGCGAGGAAGCGTCGACGGGGATAGTGGACGGCTCCCATGGTGAGGGTGACCGCTGTTCGGCCACCCGGCACGTAGCGGGCCACGGTGAGGATCAGGCCGCCCCGGTTGGCGATCCCCCGGCGGGCGCGTTCGACGGCGGCCCGGCGCCGGCCGTCGGGCGGGAGCCGGTCGAGCAGCCGGGTGCCACCGCTCCGCCCGATGGCGTACGAGACATGGTCGCCGACGAGAGCCCCGGCGGCGGCAACCAGGATCACCGCAGGCAGGTACGGCGCCCCGGAGGCCGCGAACACCCCGGCGGTGATCACCGCCGTCTCGCTCGGCACCACCGGGAAGAAGCCGTCGAGCACCGCGATCGCGAAGATCGCCAGGTACACCCACGGCGAGGACATCGTCTGGTGCAGCAGGTCGAGCAGGTCCATGATCCCAATGCTGGTGCCGCCATCGGCCGCCGCCATCGGCCAGTGGTCAGCCGGGCGACACGACTTAGGTAGCGTCCGGCCCGGACGGCGGGTAGGGGTCTTCCCCCACCGCACCCGGGTCTGTCGGGCGCGGGCGGCACGATCCCCCGGTGGAGCCCTACGCTCGCTGCGTGGTTTCCCGCGCCGTCGTGCTGCGGCGGGTCGTCGAGCGGTACGCCCCGCTGCTGCTCGCCGTCGTGGTCGCCGCCGCCGTCTGGGCCAGTGCGACCGGCGCGATCGGTGTCCGCTCGCCGTTGCCGGGGGTCGTCCCGCTGCTCGTGGCCGTGGCCTCGGGTTGGGCCGCCGGCCAGGTTCGGGCCCGCCGCTGGCCGCTGTTCCTGGCCGCCGCTGTCGCCTGGTTGGTGCTGGCCGCCGCGGCACCCGGGGTGGTCGCCTCGTACCAGGCGGGCCTGCGGCTCCGTGGCCGCCGGCTCACCGGTTACCTCGTCGGGGTCGCCCTGGTGCTGACCGGCGGCGTGCTGGTCGGGCTGGCGGTGGGCGGTGTGCGTCGACTCACCACCGCCACCTTCGGCAACGTGCTGCTGCTGACCGCCTGTCTGGTCGGGCTCCCGTTGGTCGTCGGCCTCTGGGTGCGGGCCCGTCGGGACACGCTCGCCGCCCTGCGGGACCGGGCCGAGCGGCTGGAACGCGAGCAGGAGGCCCGTGCCGACCGGGTCCGTGCCGAGGAACGGACCCGGATCGCCCGGGAGATGCACGACGTGGTGGCGCACCGGGTGTCGCTGATGGTGGTGCACGCCGGGGCGCTGGAGGTGACCACCACCGACCCGGAGACCGTCGAGGCCGCCGTGCTGATCCGCGAGACGGGACGGCAGGCGCTCACCGACCTGCGCGAGGTGCTGGGCGTGCTGCGGCAGGCCGGCCCGGCCGGAGCGCCGGAGCGGGCGCTCGACGCCCTGGACGGGCTGATCGGGGAGTCCCGCGCCGCCGGGCTGCGGGTGTCCCGGTGGAACGAGGGCGTGGCGGCGACGCTGCCGGCGACCGTGGGACGCACCGCGTACCGGGTGGTGCGGGAGGCGCTGACCAACGTGCGCAAGCACGCCGCCGACGCCGAGACGACCGTCTGCCTGCGCTACCTGCCCGGCGGGTTGGAGGTGGTGGTCCGCAACGGCCCGTCCACGGGCGGGCTGACCCTGCCCGGCGCCGGGCACGGGCTGCTCGGCCTGCGCGAGAGGGTGGAGTTGCTCGGCGGCCGGCTGGAGGCGGCACCCGTGGACGGCGGATTCCTGGTCCGCGCCCTGCTCCCGGTGGCGGGTGCGGTGTGATCCGGGTGGTGGTGGTCGACGACGAGCAACTGGTCCGCGCCGGGCTGCGGCTCATCCTGGAGGCGGCGCCGGACATCGTGGTGGTGGGCGAGGCGGCGGACGGCGCCGGCGCGTTGGAGCAGGCTCACCGGTTGCACCCCGACGTGCTGCTGCTCGACGTGCGGATGCCGGGCGTCGACGGGCTCACCGCCGCACCCGAGGTGGTCGCCGTCGGCCCGAAGGTGATCATGCTGACGACCTTCGACCTCGACGAGTACGTGCACCGGGCGTTGCGGGCCGGAGCGATGGGTTTCCTGCTCAAGGACACCCCGCCCCGGGAGTTGGCCGCGGCCGTCCGCACGGTGGCCGCCGGGAACGCGATGCTCGCCCCGACGGTGACCCGGCGACTGATCAGCTCGTTCGCCGAACGTGGTCCGGCCCGCCAGGACGCGGCCCGCGAGCGGCTCGCCCGGCTCACCGCGCGCGAGCTGGAGATCGTCCGGGAGGTGGCGCGCGGGCACGGCAACGCGGAGATCGCCCGGCGGCTGACGATGAGCGAGGCCACCGTGAAGGCGCACGTCAGCCGGGCGCTGGCGAAGCTTCAGGCGGGCAACCGGGTGCAACTGGCGATCCTGGTGCACGACGCCGACCTGCTTGACGGGTGACCGCGCGTCCGGGCTGACGGTGCCGGGTCGGTCAATGGTGGGCGGCGGCGCGGCGGCGCGCTCGGCTGCGCAGACGCCGGACGCCCTCGATGCCGAACGTGACGATCACCGCGAGCCCCACGCCGACGAGGATGCCCCGCACCGGATCTCGTTCGAAGGCCAGCCCGCCGAAGTAGCCGAGCAGACCGCAGTACAGCGCCCAGGTGACCGTCGCGATGCCGTCGTAGAGCAGGAACGACCGGCGTGGGTAGCGCACCGCGCCCATGGTGAGGGTGACCGCGGTCCGGCCACCCGGAAGGTATCGGGAGGTGGTCAGGATCAGCCCTCCGCGCCGGTCCACCGCCCGCCGCGCCCACTCGGAGCTGGCCCGCCGGCGGCTGCCGATGGGCAGGTGAGCCAGCCGGGAGGCGCCACCGCCCCGCCCGATGGCGTACGAGACGTGGTCGCCGACCAGCGCGCCGAGCGCGGCGGCGGCGACCACCGCGACCACGTTGGGGTGCCCGCCGTCGGCGGCGAGCACCGCCGCCGTGATCACCGCCGCCTCGCCCGGTACCGCGGGGAAGAACGCGTCGACCGCGGTGAGCCCGAAGATCACCAGGTACACCCACGGCGAGGTGACCGTCCCCCGGAGCAGGTCGAGCAGGCCGTCCATGCCCCCAATGCTCGGCGGCCGGCCAACGTCCGGCGGCGCTTCGCCGACATTCCGCCGCCCGGCCCGCCCGGTCAGCGCACGGTGCCGGCGAGATGAGGTCGGCCGGTGCGGGGGTCGTGCAGAGCGAAGTCCCAGCCGTCGTCGGCCCGGGCGGCGGAGAAGCCGATCGTGCCGGGCAGCGCCACCGGCAGCTTGAACGCCACCTCGACGGTGCCGGCGTCCGGCAGCCGGTTGTCCAGCGCGGCCAGGCAGCGCGCCTTGGTCCACATGCCGTGCGCGATCGGCCGGGGAAAGCCGAAGAGCCGGGCACCCAGCCGGGAGGTGTGGATCGGGTTGTGGTCGCCGGAGACCCGGGCGTAGTCGGTGCCGACTCGAGTGCCGACCCGCCAGTGGGCGGTGCTGGCCGGCGTCGCAGGCCGGTCACTCCGGTCGCGCCGGGCACCGCCGCCGTCGCCGCGCTCCCGGCTGAGGTACGTCGCGACGCCGCGCCAGACCTCCGTCCCGGCGGCCGAGGCGACCAGCACCACGTCGAGCTGCCGGCCCCGCTCGTGCGGCCGCAGGTGCTCGGCGTACGCGGTGAGGTCGAGCAGCTCATCCGCGAGCACCGGGCGGTGCGCGGTGATGCGGTTCGCCACGTGCACCAGGCCGGTCACCGGGAACGGGAACTCCGGCGCGGTCATCAGCCGCAGCGTCAGCGGGAAGCCCAGCACGTGCGGGTACGTGACCGGCAGCCGATCGGACAGCGGGAACCCGCAGACCCGGTCGTAGTCGGCGAGGTGTGCCCGGTCGACCTGAACGCCGGCGACGGTCAGCGCGACCGCCGGCAGTGTCCGGTCGCGCCGGCCACCGGGCAGCGCACCCCGCAGCGCCCGCCGGTACAGCGGGCCGGTGGCCGGCAGCCGGGTCAGCTCGACGGTGGCCCGGACCGGCTGGTCGTCCGCGTCATCCATCACGCCCCCAGCAGGCTCTGGCCGCAGACCCGGACCACGTTGCCGCTGACCGCGCCGCTGGCCGGCCAGGCGAGCCAGCCGATCGTCTCGGCCACGTCGACCGGCAGCCCGCCCTGGGCCAGGCTGTTCATCCGCCGGCCCGCCTCGCGGACCATCAGCGGGATGCGCGCGGTCAGTCGGGTCTCGATGAAGCCGGGGGCCACCGCGTTGACGCTGATCCCCCGCTCGCGCAGGGCCGGGGCGAGCGAGTCGACCAGCCCGATCACGCCGGCCTTGCTGGTGGCGTAGTTGGTCTGTCCCCGGTTGCCGGCGATCCCGGCGATCGAGGAGACGGCCACGATCCGCCCGCCGGCCGGGATCAGCTCCCGTTCCAGCAGCACGTCGTTGATCCGCTCCTGACTGGAGAGGTTGACGTCGATCACCTGGTCCCACCGGTCGGCGTCCATCCGGCCGAGCGTCTTGTCCTGGGTGATGCCGGCGTTGTGCACCACCACGTCGATCCGGCCGTGCCGGCTGGCCAGGTGGTCGGCGAGCCGGGTCGGCGCGTCCGGAGCGGTCAGGTCGAGCTGGACGGCGGTGCCGCCGATGTCGTTCGCCACCGCGGCCAACGCGTCCCCGGCGGCCGGGATGTCCAGCGCCACCACCTGGGCGCCGTCGCGGGCGAGCACCCGGGCCAGCGCCGCACCGATGCCCCGGGCGGCGCCGGTGACCAGCACGACCTGCCCGTCCAGCGGGCGGCTCCAGTCGGCCGGGGCGCTCGCGTCGCCGCTACCGACCCGGATCACCTGCCCCGAGACGTACGCGGACCGGCCGGAGAGAAGGAACCGGAGAGTCGATTCGAGGCTCGTGAGTGTGCCGGCCGGGTCGGCCGTTGCGGCGCCGCCGCCGCGGCTCACCTGGACGAGTTGTGCGGTGACGCCCCGACCGAACTCCTTGCCGATGCTGCGGACCAGCCCCTCCAGGGCCCGCTGGGCGGTCGCCTCACGCGGCGTCGGGCACTCCTGCGGCGGGGTGCCCAGCACGATCACCCGACCGCTGGGCAGCACGGCCCGGGCCTGCGGGTGGAAGAAGTCGTAGAGCTGGCGCAGGTCGGTCGAGTCGGTGATCCCGGTGGCGTCGAAGAGCAGAGCCCCGTACCGCTGTGGGGTGTCGGTGGGGGTTGCGGCGGTCGGGTCGGCCAGCTCGACCCCGGCGGCGGTCAGGATCTCGGCGACCGGCTCGGCGAGCCGGCCGCCGGTGGCCGCGCCGAGCAGCGCCGGCCCGGGCAGCAGCGGGTCGCCGGGGTGGTGTCGGCGCAGTCGCGGCGGGTCGGGCAGCCCCAGGCGCTTGACCAGCGCGCGGCCGGCGGCCGATTGGACGAAGCTCGCGTACCTGTCGGTCATGCGCGTAGCCTACTGGCGAGTAGGGTTCGAGCAACACATGCCGAGGAGGCGGATCGTGCAGAGCATTCGGCGGGTCGCGGTCATCGGGGGCAACCGGATCCCCTTCGCCCGTTCCAACTCCCGGTACGCGGACGCGTCCAACGCGGACCTGCTCGGCGCGGCGCTGGACGGCCTGACCGCCCGGTACGGGCTGGCCGGGCAGCGGGTCGGCGAGGTGGTGGCCGGGGCGGTGCTCAAGCACTCCCGTGACTTCAACCTGACCCGGGAGGTCGTGCTCGGCTCCCGGCTCGACCCGCACACCCCGGCGTACGACATCCAGCAGGCCTGCGGCACCGGCCTGGAGGCGGCGATCCTGGTCGCCAACAAGATCGCCCTCGGGCAGTTGGACGTGGGCATCGCCGGTGGCGTCGACACCACCTCCGACGCGCCGCTGGCGGTCAACGAGGACATGCGCCGGACGCTGCTCAAGCTCAACTCCGCCCGCACCCTGGGCGAGCGGGTCAAGATTGCCGCGAAGCTGCGCCCGCTCCAGCCGTTCAAGCCGGAGATCCCGCGCAACGCCGAGCCGCGTACCGGGCTGTCCATGGGGGACCACGCCGCCCGCACCGCGCTGCGCTGGCAGATCGACCGGCGCTCCCAGGACGAGTTGGCGCTGCGCTCGCACCAGCGGCTGGCCGCCGCGTACGACCTGGGCTTCTTCGACGACCTGATGACGCCGTACCTGGGTCTCACCCGCGACCAGAACCTGCGCCCCGACACGAGTCTGGAGAAGCTGGGCTCACTCAAGCCGGTCTTCGGCACCCGTGGCCCGGACGCCGAGCTGGCCACCATGACCGCCGGCAACTCCTCACCGCTCACCGACGGCGCGTCCACCGTGCTGCTGGCCAGCGAGGAGTGGGCGAGCGCGCACAATCTTCCGGTACTGGCCTGGTTCAGCTGGTCGGAGACGGCAGCGGTGGACTTCGTGCACGGCGACGAGGGGCTGTTGATGGCTCCCGCGTACGCGGTTCCCCGGATGCTGGCCCGGGCCGGGCTGACGCTCCAGGACTTCGACTACTACGAGATCCACGAGGCGTTCGCCTCCCAGGTGCTGGCCACCCTCGCCGCCTGGGAGGCACCGGAGTTCTGCAAGGACCGGCTCGGCTTGGACGCCCCGCTCGGCGCCATCGACCGGGACCGGGTGAACGTCAACGGTTCCTCCCTGGCCGCCGGGCACCCGTTCGCGGCGACTGGTGGCCGGATCGTGGCGACCCTGGCCAAGCTGCTGGCCGAGAAGGGCAGCGGACGCGGGCTGATCTCGATCTGTGCCGCCGGGGGTCAGGGCGTGACGGCGATCCTGGAGCGCTGACGGCCGCACCCCGCCGTGATCCCACCCGTCCCGGACGGCAGCTGCCGGGGCGGGGAACCGAGGACCGCGCTCGCTCGTCCAACGACCGTACGTCCGGCAGCGGAGAGCGACGGACCGGGGAGAGCCGATGGGCCGGAGCAGATTCGTGGTGGCGGTGATCGTGTTGGGCGCCCTGCTCGCGGGTTGCGGGGACGGTGGCGGTTCGCAAGCCCCGACTCCCGACCGGTCGCGGGATTCCGGTGCGGTCGATTCGTCGCGGGTCGAGCCGGTCGGGCTGATCGGCAACTGGACGGTGACGGCACCCGACCCGGATTCCAGCGGAATTCTGCGGCTCGCCCCCGTCGATCAGGGCGGCCTCTCCTGGTTCGGCACCTGCGGTACGGCGATGGGGACGTGGCGGGCCGACACGAACGGTCTCTTCCTGGCCGGCGTCCCGAAGAACCCGGCGTCCGGAGAGCGGCGCTGCCGGCTCGCCCCCGACTGGCTGCGTCAGGCCACGTCGTTCCGGTTCGAGGGCGAGATCCCGGTGCTGCTTGACGACCAGGGCCGGGAGGTTGCCCGGCTGCTACCGGGCGCGAAGCCCACGCCCGGGCCGCACGTGGTGCCGTCGCTGGCGGAGCCACCCATGGTCACCCCCGAGGTGCGGCAGGCCTTCACGCCGGCCGTCGGGCTGCCCCCGCACCTGAAGCCGGCGAGCCGCGACGACCTGCGCGGTCGATGGGTGCCCGTCGGGCCCGCCCGCGGCTCCGCCCACGTGGAGCTGCGGAACGACGGCGAGTGGCGGGGCTCCGACGGGTGCAACGGCCAGCACGGACGATGGGTGGCGGGGCCGGACGGCGCCCTGCTCGCGACCGCCGGCCCGAGCACCTTGATCGGCTGTCGCAGCGTCCCGGTGGCGACCTGGCTATCCGAGGCGTCGCGTGCGGGGTTGGACGGCGAGGTGCTCGTGCTGCTGACAGCCAAGGGGACGGAGACCGGGCGGCTGGCGCGGGGGTGATCGACGACCGGCCCAGGGTGTGTCCGCAGGTGGCCCCGTCCGGGGGCGGGCACCGGGTACGGGAGAATGGGCTCCGTGACGACGATCCCGAACGTGCTCGCCAACCGGTACGCCTCGCCCGAACTGGTCGCCCTCTGGTCACCGGAGGAGAAGGTCCGGATGGAGCGACGGCTCTGGCTCGCCGTGCTCCGCGCTCAGCGCGACCTCGGCGTGCCGGTGCCGGACGGGGTGGTCGAGGCGTACGAGCGGGTGCTCGACCAGGTCGACCTCGCCTCCATCGCGGAGCGGGAGCGGGTCACCCGGCATGACGTGAAGGCACGGATCGAGGAGTTCAGCGCGCTCGCCGGGTTCGAGCACGTGCACAAGGGGATGACCTCCCGGGACCTCACCGAGAACGTCGAGCAGCTCCAGGTGCGCGCCTCACTGGAGCTGATCCGGGATCGTGTGGTGGCCACCCTGGCCCGGCTCGCCTGGCTCGCCCACGAGCACTCCGAGCTGGTGATGACCGGCCGTTCGCACAACGTGGCGGCGCAGGCCACCACATTGGGTAAGCGCTTCGCCTCGGCGGCGGAGGAGCTGCTCATCGCGTACGAGCGGCTGGAGGAGCTGATCGCCCGCTACCCGCTGCGCGGGATCAAGGGGCCGGTCGGCACGGCGGCAGACCAGCTCGACCTCTTCGACGGCGACGCCGACAAGGTGGCCGAGCTGGAGCGGCGGGTCGCCGAGCACCTGGGCTTCTCCCGGGTGCTGGACAGCGTCGGGCAGGTCTACCCACGATCGCTGGACTTCGACGTGCTGGCCGCGCTGGCGCAGACCGCCGCCGCGCCGTCGTCGCTGGCCACCACGATCCGGCTGATGGTCGGCCAGGAGCTGGTCACCGAGGGCTTCAAGCCGGGCCAGGTCGGCTCCAGCGCGATGCCGCACAAGATGAACACCCGCTCGTCCGAGCGGGTGAACGGCTTCGCGGTGATCATCCGGGGCTACCTGTCGATGGTCGGCGAGCTGGCCGGTGACCAGTGGAACGAGGGGGACGTGTCCTGCTCGGTGGTCCGCCGGGTGGCCCTGCCGGACGCCTTCTTCGCCGCCGACGGGCTGTTCCAGACCTTCCTCACCGTGCTCGACGAGTTCGGCGCGTACCCCGCGGTGATCAACCGGGAGCTGGAGCGGTTCCTGCCCTTCCTGGCCACCACGAAGATCCTGGTGGCGGCCGTCCGGCGTGGCGTCGGTCGGGAGGTCGCGCACGAGGTGATCAAGGAGCACGCGGTCGCGGTGGCGCTGGCCATGCGCGAGAAGGGCTCGCCGGAGAACGACCTGTTCGACCGGCTCGCGGCGGACGGCCGGCTGGGGCTGTCCCGCGCCGACATCGACACCCTCGTCGCCGACCGCACCGCCTTCGTCGGCGCCGCCCCGGCCCAGGTCGCAGCGGTCACCCGCCGCATCACCGCCGTCGTGACCGCCCACCCGGACGCCGCCACCTACTCCCCACCCCCCATCCTCTGACCCCGACCCACCCCGCCCCCGCCCTGCCCCCGACCCACCCCGCCCGTCCCGTCCCGCCCGTTGATCATGAGGTTATTGCCGCGACACGCCGAGGCGGATGGCAACAACTTCATGATCGACGGGGTGGGCTGCGGGTCCGGCTGGGCCGGGGTCGGGTGGGTGGGTGGGTTAGTCGCCTGTGGGGGTTTCGGCGGCGGTGCGGAGGTTGGGGGCGCTCGCCGGTTCCGCGATGCCGCCGGGCGACCCCGTGAAGCCCGCGTCGTGCGCGGTCTCCGCGGCGATCGCCGGCTGGTCGGCCGGCATGACGTCGGGCATCTTGGGTACGACGATCACCGCCGTCCCGTACGCGCAGATCTCCATCCACATCTCGCCACAGTCCCGGCTGTCGAACCGCATGCCGATCACCGCGTTGGCGCCGAGCCGCAGGGCCTCCTCGCCGAGCCGGGCCACCGAGTCGGTGCGCCACCGGGTCAGGTTGTCCGGGGCCAGCGGGTCGTACGCGCCACCGCGCAGATTCTTGACCCCCTCGCGGTACGGGTTGCGCGTCCTGGCCATCGATGACACCACCTCACCGAGTATCTGGCGGATCTCGTAGCCGGGCAGTTGCTCCGTCGTCACGACCAGCACGCTTCCGATGCTGTCAGGAGCGGCGTGACCCGATCGTGTGCATTGTTCACCTGATCGGATGCTGCAAAACGACGCGGCGCGGACGGCCGGCGCAGCGCCTGCCATCCGCGCCGCGTGGGGCGCTAACCGTCAGACACCGGCCACCGAGGTGATCCAGGCCCGGTTGTACGCGACGCTGCCGTAGTTCTGGATGCTGGAGCCGTCGGCCGTCGAGGCCACCCCGACCTGCTGGCCGTTGTAGAACTGCGGGCCGCCCGAGTCGCCCCGCCAGGCGTTGCCGTTGATCCGGGTGCTGCGGATCGCCTGGCCGCCGTACGCGTCGGTGGCGCTGTTGCTGGTCACCCGCACGGTGGCGGTCTTGAGCTGGCTGGACGCCGAGCAGCCGCTGTAGCAGGTCATGCCCCAGCCGTAGATCGAGTTGGTCGAGCCGATCGGCGGGTTGCTGCTGGCCAGGCTCACCGTCGAGGTGCTGACGGTGCTGGAGAGCCGCATCAGGGCCAGGTCGCTGCGGGTGTAGGTGGCGCTGACGGTACGGGTGACCCCGCCCGAGGAGCGGTAGACGCTGCCGACGCGGACCGACATGGTGCCGCTGATGCAGTGCCGGGCGGTGAGCACCCACTGCGGGGCGATCACGCTGCCGGAGCAGGTGAACGAGCCGTTGCTGAGCACCGCCGCGGCCCAGGGGGCGGACGAGACGGTGTTGCCGCCGATGATGGGTTGCGGGCCGGCCGGGGCGGCGGCCGCGCCGGACGCGGCGCCGAGGACGCCGACCAGCGCGGCGCCGAGCAGGGCGAGCAGGGGACGGATGCGCATCGGGTGGACTCCTTGGACGGGGCGGACCGGGGGTCGCCGGGTGCGGGAGGGCGACAGCGGGGGTTCCCGCCGCCGCTGACATCGAACTGTGTCGATGTACAGTAGGACCCACGGCGGCTGTTTTCAAGAATTCGATCGAGGTTAACCAATGTAACGATTCGGCGACCCTCAGCGCCGTATATGCCCTGGTGAGGCCGCGTGTCCCGCGTGGCGACCCGTCCCGGTCGCCGGTTGTGTCGAGCACTGCCTGAACCGCACCCGGCCGGTGCGTCCGCGACGGTATCTGCCAGGTACGCTGGCTGCGCTCGCCCGTTGTGGGTCGGCACCCAACTGCGTACACAGTCAGGAGTGCCCAGTGCCTCGCGTCGTCGTCGACGTCATGCTCAAGCCCGAGATCCTCGATCCGCAGGGCCAGGCCGTCGCAAACGCGCTGCCCCGGCTCGGCGTCAGCGACGTCGCCTCGGTTCGGATCGGCAGGCGGATCGAGATCGATTTCACCGGTGAACCGGACCTGGACCGGGCCCGGGAGATTGCCGACAAACTGCTCGCCAACCCGGTCATCGAGGACTTCACCGTCCGCCTGGTCGAGGCCGACGAGACCGCGGACGCCCGCTCGTGACCGCCCGGGTCGGTGTGGTCACCTTCCCCGGCTCGCTCGACGACGGGGACGCGGCCCGAGCCGTCCGGATCGCCGGGGCCGAGCCGGTCCGGCTCTGGCACGGTGACCCGCAGCTGCACGGGGTGGACGCGGTCGTGCTGCCCGGCGGCTTCTCCTACGGCGACTACCTGCGCTGCGGCGCCATCGCCCGGTTCGCCCCCGTGATGGAGACGATCGTGGACGCCGCCCAGGGCGGTCTGCCGGTGCTCGGCATCTGCAACGGCTTCCAGATTCTCTGCGAGGCGCACCTGCTGCCCGGCGCGCTCACCCGCAACCAGCACCTGCACTTCCGCAACCGGGACCAGATCCTGCGCATCGAGTCGGCCGGCACCGCGTGGACCAACGCGTTCCAGCCCGGCCAGGAGGTGCTCATCCCGGTGAAGAACGGCGAGGGCTGCTACGTCGCCGACACCGCGACGCTGGATCAGCTCGAAGCCGAGGGCCGGGTGGTCGCCCGCTACATCGGCGGCAACCCGAACGGGTCCCAGCGCGACATCGCCGCGATCACCAACCCCGCCGGCAACGTGGTCGGCATCATGCCGCACCCCGAGCACGCGGTGGAGGCGCTCACCGGCCCCTCGCTGGACGGCCTCGGCTTCTTCACCTCGGTCCTCAAGCACCTGGTGGGGACGCCGGCGTGAGCGCGAGGAGTGAGCCGGGTCTGCGAGCCCCGCAGTCGCGAACGATGAGTGGGTCGGTGACCGGCGGCACGATCATCGGTCAGCTCAACCGCCGGTCGGGCGGGCACGAGCGCAGCGAGGAGAGGTCATGACCACCCATCCGGACCCGGTACGGGACACACCGGAGGCGTACTCCGCCCCGGCGCAGCCGACCGAGCCGCGCCCGGCGCAGCCCGCCGCCCCGGCGACCGCTCCCGCCCAGCCGGCCGCCGTCGACTGGACCGAGAGCGTGGACACCGTGCCGCGCGCCGGAGGCACTCCGGGAGAGCTCCAGCCGTACAGCGAGCTGGGGCTCCGCGACGACGAGTACGACCGCATCCGGCAGATCCTCGGCCGTCGGCCCACTCAGTCCGAGCTGGCGATGTACTCGATCATGTGGAGCGAGCACTGCTCCTACAAGTCGAGCAAGGTGCACCTGCGCCAGTTCGGTGAGAAGGCCCCGCACAGCGACCGGCTGCTTGCCGGCATCGGCGAGAACGCCGGCGTGGTGCAGGTCTCCGACGAGCTGGCGGTGACCTTCAAGGTCGAGTCGCACAACCACCCGAGCTTCGTCGAGCCGTACCAGGGTGCGGCGACCGGCGTCGGCGGCATCGTCCGGGACATCCTTGCCATGGGCGCCCGCCCGGTCGCGGTGATGGACCCGCTGCGCTTCGGTGCCGCGGACCACCCGGACACCGCCCGGGTCCTCACCGGCGTGGTCGCCGGCGTGGGTGGCTACGGCAACTGCCTCGGCCTGCCCAACATCGGCGGTGAGCTGGTCTTCGACCCCTCCTACCAGGGCAACCCGCTGCTCAACGCGCTCTGCCTGGGCGTGCTGCCGGTCAACCGGTTGCAGAACAAGGCCGCCGCCGGCCCCGGCAACGTGGTCGTGCTGATGGGCGCCAAGACCGGCCGGGACGGCATCGGCGGCGTGTCGGTGCTGGCCAGCGCCACCTTCGACGAGGGCAGCGAGCAGCGCCGCCCCGCCGTGCAGGTCGGCGACCCGTTCACCGAGAAGCTGCTGATCGAGGCGTGCCTGGAGCTGTACGACGGCCAGCTGGTGGTCGGCATCCAGGACCTCGGCGGCGCCGGGCTGACCTGCGCGCTCACCGAGACCGCCGCCGCGGCCGGCACCGGCATGCGGGTCTGGCTGGAGCGGGTGCCGCTGCGTGAGCCGTCGATGGACCCGCACGAGATCCTGGCCAGCGAGTCCCAGGAGCGCATGCTGCTGGTCGTCGAGCCGGACAAGCTCGACGCGGTGCTCAAGACCGCCGAGAAGTGGGGCGTGCTCGCCACCGCGATCGGCGAGGTCACCGCGCCGGAGGCGGACGGCAGCCCGGGCCGGTTGCTGATCACCTGGCAGGACCACCTGGTGGTCGACGTGCCGCCGGGTTCGCTGGTCGACGACGGCCCGGTCTACGCCCGGCCGATGCGTGAGCCGGCCGATCTGATCCTGCTCCAGGCCGACCGGGCCGAGACGCTTCCTCGCCCGGCCGACCCGGAGGCGCTGCGGGAGACCGTGCTGCGCATGATCGCGTCGCCCAACCTGGCCGACAAGACCTGGGTCACCGAGCAGTACGACCGCTACGTGCTGGGCAACACCGTGCTCGCCCAGCCGGAGGACGGCGGCGTGATCCGGATCGACGAGCGGACCGGGCTCGGCGTGGCGTTGTCCGTGGACGGCAACGGCCGGTACGCCCGGCTCGACCCGTACAACGGCACCAAGCTGGCGCTGGCCGAGGCGTACCGGAACGTGGCGGTGACCGGCGCGAAGCCGATCGCCGTGACGAACTGCCTCAACTTCGGCTCCCCGGAGGACCCGGGCGTGATGTGGCAGTTCGCCGAGGCCGTACGCGGCCTGGCGGACGGCTGCCTGGAGCTGGGCATCCCGGTCACCGGCGGCAACGTCAGCTTCTACAACCAGACCGGCGCGGCGGCCATCCACCCGACCCCCGTGGTCGGCGTGCTGGGTGTGCTGGACAACGTCGCCGACCGGGTCCCGATGGGCTTCGTCCCGCGCGCCGGTGGCGACCACGACCAGCTCTACCTGCTCGGTGAGACCAACGTCGAGCTGTCCGGCTCGGAGTGGGCCTGGGTGACGCACGAGCACCTCGGCGGCATCCCGCCGCAGGTCGACCTTGCCCGGGAGAAGGCGCTGGCCGACCTGCTGGCCGAGGCCGCCCGGGTCGGTCACCTCACCTCGGCGCACGACCTCTCCGACGGTGGCCTCGCCCAGAGCCTGGTCGAGTCCTGCCTGCGCCGCGGCGTCGGCGCCCGGATCGCGGTGCCGGAGCACTTCGCCGGCGGCTCGATGCCGTTCGTCTACCTGTTCAGCGAGTCGGCCGCACGGGCGCTGGTGTCGGTGCCGCGCGGTCACGACAAGGCGTTCGCGGCGCTCTGCGCCGAGCGGGGGGTGCCGTTCGAGCTGATCGGCGTCACCGATCCGGCCGGCGGCGCGCTTGAGGTGCACGGCCAGTTCCGGATCGGCCTGGACGAGCTGCGTGCCGCGCACACCGAGACGTTGCCGCGCCTCTTCGGCGGCGCTGCCGCCGCCGAGGTGCCCGCACCGGCCGCTGGCGTGGCGGGGGCGGTCGAGGCCGTGCCGCTGCCGGTCGCGCAGGCCGAGCCGGTTGATGTTGCGGCGGTGGTCTCCGAGCCGATCGCGTCGGCCGGCCCGGTCCCGCAGGCCGGTTCCGTCGAGCCGGTCGCCGAGGCCCCGGCGAGCCCGGTCGAGCACACCGAGCCGGCCGGGCCCGGTGGGTCGTCCGAGGCTGACTCCGGTGTCACCGAGCCGTCGCCTGACGAGCGCTGAGGCATTGGCGGCCGCCGTCTACGGCCAACCCGGCTCGGGTGCCCGGTTCGACTGGGGGTTGACCGGGGCGGCCGAGCTGGGTCGGGTCTGCGCGGTGCTGGTGGTGGTGGACGTGCTCTCGTTCACCACCTCGGTGGAGGTGGCGGTCGGCCGCGGCATGCGGGTGCACCCGTTCCCGTGGGGTGAGCAGGCCGCCGAGTACGCGCTGCGGGTCGGCGCGGTGGCCGCGGTGGGCCGTCGGCGGGTGACGGCGGAGCATCCGTGGTCACTCTCGCCCGCCGCGCTGAGCACCGCGCCGGTGGTGGCGGACCTGGTGCTGCCCTCGCCGAACGGCTCGGCCATCAGCGCCGCCGCCAGCGCCACCGGGCTACCGGTGGTCGCGGCGTGCCTGCGCAACGCCCGCGCCGTCGGGCACTGGCTGCGCCGCCAGGGGTACGGCACGACGGACGCCCCGATCGGCGTGATCGCCTCCGGGGAGCGGTGGCCGGACGGCTCGCTGCGCCCGTCGGTGGAGGACCAACTCGGCGCGGCCAGCGTGCTCGACGCGCTCTCCGGTGTGCCGGGTGGGCTCTCGGTGGAGGCGGCCATGGCGCTCGCCGCGCTGGCCAGCACCCCCGACGTGCCCGCCGCGGTGCGCGGTAGCGTCTCCGGCCGGGAACTCACCGAGGGTGGCTTCGCCGGGGACGTCGACGTCGCCGTCCGGGTCGACGTGTCGGACGTCGTTCCGCTGCTCCGGCACGGCGTGTTCTCCGCCGCCTGATCAACCCGGCTTCCGTGAAAGTCGGTGTGTCCAGGTCCGGAGGACACGCCGACTTCACCGACCACGAGTGGACCTCGCGGTACGAGAAGGGCCGCCCGGATCTCTCCGGGCGGCCCTTTCAACGTGCGTGCCGGGTCAGTCGTCCAGCCAGTCGAGGCGTCGACCGCCCCGCTCGGTCGGCGGCGGGCTGTCCGCCGGCCGTGCCCGGCCGGCCTGCTGGCCGTAGCCGCCCTGGTCGTAGCCCCGGTCGTCGTAGCCGCCACCGCGCTGCGGCGGGGGCTCCTGGCCGTAGCCGCCCTGGTCGTACCCGCCGGCCTGCTGTCCGTAGCCGCCGCCCTGGTCGTAGCCCCGGTCGTCGTAGCCGCCACCGCGCTGCGGCGGGGGCTCCTGGCCGTAGCCGCCCTGGTTGTACCCGCCGGCCTGCTGTCCGTAGCCGCCGCCCTGGTCGTAGCCGCCGGCCTGCTGGCCGTAGCCACCGGTCGGCTCCGCCGCGCGACCGCCGTACGGGGCGGTGTCGGACTGACCGTAGCCCTGGCCCTGCTCCGGCTGGTAGACGCCGGTTGCGTACGGGTCGGCCGGAGCCGGGTACTGCGTGCTGTCGCCCGTGTACCGGCCGGTCGGCTCGTCGAAGCGCTCGCCGTAGGCCGGGCCGCCAGCGGGAGCCGGCGGGTAGCCGGCCGCACCGGCCGGGGCCGTGTAGTCGCGGCTGCCGTAGCCGCCGCCGGAGGAGGGCGCGCTGCCGTAGCCGCCGCCGGAGGAGGGCGCGCTGCCGTAGCCGCCACCGGAGGCCGGTGCGCCGCCGTAGCCGCCACCGGAGGCCGGTGCGCCGCCGTAGCCCGCACCGGAACCGGGCGCGGCACCGTAGCCGTCACCGGCCGCGCCGGCGCCGTAGCCACCGTCGGGGGTGGCCGCCGTGCCGTAGCCGCCGCCCGAGGCGGGGGCGTTGCCGTAGCCGCCGGCACCGTACCCGCCGGATGCCGGCTCGTCGCCGTAGCCGGCGCCGCCCCAGCTCTGCTGGCCCGCCGCGCCGTACGGCTGCGCTGGCGCGCCGTACGGGTCCGGTGGGACGTCGTCGACCACCGGGCGGTGCATCATCGTCGGCGCCTCGCTCAGCGCCGCACCGCCGACCATCGTCGGGTCGGGTGCGCCGACGGGTCGGTTGACCACCCGGGTCTGGTCGTCGGCCCCGCGGAATCCGCCCCGGGCCGCCGGCACCGCGCCGGCCGCCCCGGCACCCGCCAGGTCGTCGTCCTCGTCGCCGTTCTCCTTGCGCCTCATCCAGAGCAGCACGATCGTGCCGACACCCGCGGCGACGAGCAGACCGCCGAGCAGGATGATCAGGTACGAGCTGAGGCTGCTGCCGTCTTCCTCGTTGGAGGCGTTCGCCGGGGCGGCCACGCTGGCTTCCTCGGTGGGCTCCTCCTCGGTGCCCTCCTCGACCGGTTCCTCGCTGGGGGTGGCCTCGGCGCTGGCGGACGGCGTGGGGCTCGGCGTCACCTCGACCTTGAGGGCCAGGCTGACCCGCTGGCCGGTGACAGACTGCCCGGCGCTCGCGTTGATGGTCTTCCGGCCGAGGACGTTGTCGAAGCTGGCGCCCAGCTCGAGCCGCCCGGGCGCGATCGGGTTGGCGGTGGTGCCGGTGAAGCGGAAGTTACCGCTGCCGTCGCTGGTGGTGTCGTGGCGCTTACCCCCGCTGTCCAGGAGCATCACGACTGCGTTGGGCACCGCGTCGCCGTTGGCCTGCACGACCACCTTGCCGGAGACCGACTTCACGGTCTGCGCCTGCTGCTGTTCGGGGCCGCGAACAGTGACATCCCGCTCGGCGCTGCCGGAGTCATCGCCGGCACTTGCGCTGATCTGGACCTTGCCGGACTTCGTGTCGCCTGCGGCGACGTTCCCGGCTACAAGCTCGACGCTGTAGGCCTTGGAGCTGCCGCGATCGATCTCCTCGGTGAAGTCACAGCGGCCGTTGCAGCTGAGTTCGCCGAAAGAGGTGCTGACTTTGACAGTCACCGAGTCGGAGTTTTCCGACCCAAGCTTGATGTTGTTGTTGGTCACTCGGAATGACAGCGTGGCGCGCTGACCGCTGGTCAGAGAGCCCGAAGACAAGTTAGTGATCTGTACGCCGGGTTCGGCGGCCAAGGCTGGTGTGGCGGGGACGGCGAGCAGAGCGCTGGCAACCAGCGCTACGACCACACCGGCCCGCTGCTTCCAGGCACGTCGGTGTGTTGACACGTCCACCGCCTTCCGGACTGACTTCCCTTGACCGGCGGGGCGCCGGGCCGGGGATCATCACGGTACGAATACGCCGTCGGCAACTATGCCTTGTCTGACTGGATCGGCGCGACCCAGGGCCAGCGTCGGGTGCACTGCCCGCGGGTCGTATCGTCCCGTCGTGTCCTCTCCGTACAGTAAGTCCACCGCCGTTGCGGCGGCGTTGTCGGCGCTCGACGAGGGGCGTACGCCCGAAAGGCCGGTACTCCGGGAGGCGGTCCGGTCGTTGTTGGCGGGCCTCGCGGAGCGCGCCCCCGGCCGATCGGTGGAGGTGCGCGTCCCACCATACGGGGCGATCCAGTGCGTTCCCGGCCCTCGACACACCAGAGGAAACCCGCCAAACGTGGTCGAGATGGCCCCGGACACCTGGCTGGCGCTGGCCACGGGGCGAATTGGTTGGGCCGAGGCGGTCACCGAGGGTCGCATCCAGGTGAGCGGGGTCCGAGCGGACCTCTCGGCATACCTGCCCCTCTAGCTGCCCCGATGTCCGGCTCTCCGTGACGTTGCGCAGGGAAACCGTGACTTTCTGTATTGACGACGATTCGCGTACACTGTCAGGCGACGACAGTGGTCCCGGCAGAGGAGTGTGGATCCGCCCGTGATCCCCGCCAGGCCGGTCCAGACCAGCATGAGGGAGCGGTAGTGCCCCGAGGCGACGGCCGGCTGAGCCACGACCTTGACCCCCAACGACCCGGCCCCCAGGACGCCTGCGGCGTCTTCGGTGTCTGGGCCCCCGGTGAAGAGGTCGCCAATCTGACCTACTTCGGTCTATACGCACTGCAACACCGCGGCCAGGAGGCGGCGGGCATCGCGGTGAGCGACGGTTCCGGCGTGGTGGTCTACAAAGACCTCGGCCTGGTGGCCCAGGTCTTCGACGAGCCCACCCTGGCCAGCCTGCGCGGCCACCTGGCGATCGGGCACGCCCGCTACTCCACGACCGGCGCCTCGAACTGGGAAAATGCCCAGCCGACGATCCGGTCGACGAGTTCCGGCACGACCATCGCCCTGGCCCACAACGGCAACCTGGTCAACACCACGGAGCTTGAGAAGGAGGTCGCCGAGCGCGGCCTCGTCGCGGACGGCTCGACGAACGACACGTCGCTGGTGACCATGCTGCTGGCCAGCCGTCCGGACCTGTCGGTCGAGGCGGCCGCGCTGGAGGTGCTGCCGCAGCTGCGCGGCGCGTTCAGCTTCGTCTTCATGGACGAGTCGACGCTCTACGCGGCCCGCGACCCGCACGGCGTACGCCCGCTGGTGCTCGGCCGGTTGGAGCGCGGCTGGGTGGTTGCCAGCGAGACCGCGGCGTTGGACATCGTCGGCGCCAGCGTGGTGCGCGAGGTCGAGCCGGGCGAGCTGATCGCGATCGACGAGGACGGGCTGCGCTCGACCCGGTTCGCGTCGCCGGAGCCGAAGGGCTGCCTCTTCGAGTACGTCTACATCGCCCGCCCGGACGCCACGATCGCCGGGCGCAACGTGCACGCGGCGCGGGTGCAGATCGGCCGGCAGTTGGCCAAGGAGCACCCGGTCGAGGCCGACCTGGTGATCCCGGTGCCCGAGTCGGGCACCCCGGCCGCGATCGGCTACGCCGAGGCGTCCGGCATCACCTACGGCGCCGGCCTGATGAAGAACCCGTACGTGGGGCGCACCTTCATCCAGCCGTCGCAGACCCTGCGCCAGCTCGGCATCCGACTCAAGCTCAACCCGCTGCGGGAGAACGTCCGGGGCAAGCGGCTGGTGGTGGTGGACGATTCGATCGTCCGCGGCAACACCCAGCGGGCCATCGTGCGGATGCTGCGGGAGGCGGGGGCGCTGGAGGTGCACGTCCGCATCTCCTCCCCTCCGGTCAGCTGGCCGTGCTTCTACGGCATCGACTTCGCCACGCGGGCGGAGCTGCTGGCCAACGGGTTGGACAACGATGGCATCCGGCGATCCATCGGTGCCGACACGCTGGGTTACGTCTCGCTTTCTGGCCTGATCGCCGCGACCGAGCAGCCGAAGACCCGGCTGTGTCGGGCGTGCTTCGATGGGGAGTACCCGATCGAGCTGCCGGCTGGCAACCTGATCGGCAAGCACGTGCTCGAAGGGGTGGGCCGACGGGTCGCCAACTCGGCACCGGAGGCCCCGCACACCAACGGCCCGCTCGTCGCCACTCCGGGTGGCGTGACCGCCAACCGCCCGTAGCACCAAACTGGCGCGGCCCGGCCACCGCCGGCGCGGCACCGAGAACCACAAAGGGGAGAACCGTGACGCACGTGTCCGAGCGCAGCGGCGCAGGAAGCAGCCCGACCGGTGCCGGCGGCGACCGCCAGCTCTGGACGGCCGGCGCCGGCCGTCAGGCGCGCAAACGCTCGGTCTCGTACGCCGACGCCGGGGTCTCCATCGACGCGGGCGACCGCGCGGTGGAGCTGCTCAAGTCGAAGGTGCGCCAGACCCGTCGCCCCGAGGTGCTGGGCGACCTCGGCGGCTTCGCGGGCCTGTTCCGGCTGGACACCACGAAGTACAAGAACCCGATCCTGGCCTCCTCCACGGACGGGGTGGGCACCAAACTGGTGATCGCCCAGCAGATGGACATCCACGACACGGTCGGCATCGACCTGGTCGCGATGGTCGTCGACGACCTGGTGGCCTGCGGTGCCGAGCCGCTCTTCCTGCTCGACTACATCGCAACCGGCGAGGTCGTACCGGACAAGGTCGCCGAAATCGGCGCCGGTATCGCCGACGGCTGCCGGTACGCCGGCTGCGCGCTGCTGGGCGGGGAGACCGCCGAGCACCCCGGCGTGCTCCGCCCGGACGAGTACGACATCTCGGCGACCGGCGTCGGCGTGGTCGAGGAGGACGACATCCTCCGCCCGGACCGGGTCGAGGTGGGTGACGTGGTGATCGCCATGCGCTCCTCCGGCCTGCACTCCAACGGCTACTCGCTGGTCCGTCACGTGCTGCTCGGCGCGGCCCGGATGCGGCTGGACATCGTGATCGACGACTTCGGTCGGCAGCGGACCCTGGGTGAGGAGCTGCTCACCCCGACCAAGATCTACGCCAAGGACTGCCTCAAGCTGATCGCCGAGGCCGAGGTGCGGGCACTGGCCCACGTCACCGGTGGTGGCATCCCCGGCAACCTGGTCCGGGTGCTGCCGGAGCACGTCGACGCGGTGGTCAACCGGTCCACCTGGAAGCCGCAGCCGGTCTTCGACCTGATCCAGTCGAAGGGCCGGATCGACGACCCGGAGATGGAGTCGACCTTCAACATGGGTGTCGGCATGTTCGCCATCGTCTCGGCGGAGGACGCGGACCGGGCGCTAGCCACGCTGACCGGCCGTGGGGTCGAGGCGTGGCAGGCCGGCGAGATCATCGAGGGCACCGGCAACGTGCAGATGGTTGGCCAGCACACCCGCGGATGATCACGCTCTGGTGATCGTACGGGCACCTGATCAGGGCTTCACCCGAGTGGCCGATGCCGCCTAGCCTGAAGGGCACCCTCAGGCTAGGTGGAGGAGGGGCGATGGCTGCTCGGGGACAGTCGTTCAGCGGGATGCGTGGTCTGGCCACGGTCCCGTCGTACGTCGTCATGCAGCCCACCACCCTCTGCAACCTCGACTGCGCGTACTGCTACCTGCCGTTCCGCGCCGCCGACCGGCGGATGCCGGTGCCGGTGGCCGAGGCGGTGGCGGCGGCGGTCAACCCGTGGGCGGCGGCCGGCCGGTTCTCGGTGGTCTGGCACGGCGGGGAGCCGCTGGCGGCCGGCCGGGAGTGGCTCGCCGACCTGATCGCCCCGTTCGGGCCCGAGGTCGAGCACCACGTGCAGACCAACGCCACGCTGATCGACGACGACTGGTGCGCCTTCTTCGCCGAGCATGACGTGCGGGTGAGCGTGAGCGTGGACGGGCCCCGGGAGCGCAACGGCGACCGGGTCAACCGGGGCGGCCAGCCTGCGTACGACCGGATCATGCGCGGGGTGGACGCGTTGCGCCGACACGGCCTGCCGTTCTCCGCGCTGGCCGTGGTGTCCCGGCCGGAGCCGGGGCTCGCCGCGGAGCTGTACGACTACTTCCTCGGCCTGGGCTGCGACGTGCTGGGCATCAACATCGAGGAGACCGAGGGGGTCAACACCCGGGACAACCGCCACGACCGGGCGGCGGTGACCACGTTCTGGGCCGAACTGGTGGCGGTCTGGCGCCGGGAGCCCCGGATCCACCTGCGCGAGATCGAGTGGTCGCTGCGCTACGCGGCGGCGGTGCTCGACGACTCGGCGGACGAGGTGCTGCCCCGGCGGCTGGACCCGATCCCGACCATCGGGCACGACGGCTCGGTGACCGTGCTCTCCCCGGAACTCGCCGGCTTCACCGACCCTCATTACGGCGATTTCAGCAGCGGTAACGTGCTGACCACCCCGCTGGCCGAGATCCTCACCGGTGCCGGGGCGACCCCGTGGGTGGGCGAGTTCCTGGCCGGGGTGGAGGCGTGTCGGGCGTCCTGCCCCTACTTCGGCTTCTGCGGCGGTGGTCATGCCGCCAACCGCTACTTCGAGTTGGGGCGGTTTGACGGTACGGAGACCGAGCACTGCCGCAACAGCAAGATCCGCCTATTGGAGGGAGTGTTGGAGCATGCCCGAAACCACCAGTCACCGGCGACCTGAACGCGGAGCGGATGACGCTCCGGACGGAGTCGCCGAGCGGGTGCGGGAGGTGGCCCCAGGGCTCGTCGCGCTCCTTCAGGAGGCCGAGGACGCGCGGCGACTGCGGGCGGAGGTGCCGGGCGGGGGCGGCACCAGCGCCGTCTGCGCCTGGAACCACTTCGAGAACATCCCGACCTTCTACAACTGGAACAACCGACCGCGCTGACGGTGACCGCGATCAGGGGCCTGTCGGCCGGCCGGAGTGATCTCCAGCCAGGGCAGGCCCCTGATCGTCGGCACCAGTGTCGCTCCCGACGGGCACATGCGTGAGCACGCGGGGGTCACCGCGTGCTCAGCTACGTCGAGAGGTCAGCGGGTCGGACGGATCCAGGGATCCGGGTCGTCGTCCGCGTGATCCTCATCATCGTCGTCGACGAACTCTTTAGAGTCGTCGTCGAAGTGGTGCTCAGACTTACCAGCACCCGCCAGTTCACGCTGCAAGGCGGTGAGGTCGGTGTTCGGGGAGTGGTACTTCAACTCCCGGGCCACCTTCGTCTGCTTGGCCTTAGCACGGCCGCGCCCCATGGCTCGACCCCCTCGCACAGAATGCGGGGCAGCCCGAAGGCGGGCCCCGATGACGTCAGGCATCTCTCGTGGCTCTTACGGTACATGGGGATGCCATCGTTCGGCACCTCGGGTTACCGTCAGCCGGCTCTGCGAGTCGCGGCGATCCGGCCGTCACCCAGTGTACCTGGTAAGGAGCGGGACGGAGAGCACCCGTGACACCAGACAAAACACCTTAAACTTGACCCGGCCCCAGCCTACCGATCGCGGGCCGGCGGGGGGCCCGGAGGCGGATCCGATCGGTCCGCCTCCGGGAACACTCAGCGCAGGTGGATCGTGCGCAGGCGGCCGACCTCGGCCATCCGCCGCTCCGCCAGCCGGTCCGCGGCCACCGCCGGCGGCACACCCTCGGCATCGGCCAGGTGCAGGATCTGCCGGGTGGTGTCGTAGATCCGGGTCGCCCGGAGCTTCGCCCGGTCGAAGTTGAAGCCCTCGATCTCGTCCGCCACCTGGATCACGCCGCCGGCGTTGACCACGTAGTCCGGGGTGTACAGGATGCCCCGGTCGGCCAGCAGCTTCTCGATGCCCGGGTGGGCGAGCTGGTTGTTCGCCGCCCCGGCGACCACCTTGGCCCGCAGCGCCGGCACGGTGTCGTCGTTCAGCGCGCCACCCAGCGCGCACGGGGCGTACACGTCGATGTCGGCGGCGACCAGCGCGGCGGCGTCGTCCAGCAGGGTGACCTGCGGGTGGGTGGTGCGTGCCCACGCCAGCGCCTTCGGGTTGACGTCGGTGGCCACCACCTCGGCGCCGTCCTCCAGCAGGTGCCCGGTCAGGTACTTGCCGACCTTGCCCAGGCCGGCCACACCGACCCGGCGGCCGCGCAGGCTCGGGGTGCCCCACACGTGCTCGGCGGCGGCACGCATGCCCTGGAAGACGCCCCAGGCGGTCAGGATCGAGGAGTCGCCCGCGCCGCCGTGCTCCACGCTGCGGCCGGTCACGTAGCGGGTCTCCCGGGCCACTACGTCCATGTCCGCCACGTACGTCCCCACGTCGCAGGCGGTGTAGTAGCGACCGGCCAGCGACTCCACGAAGCGGCCGTACGCGCGCAGCAGCGCCTCGCTCTTGATCTGCTCGGGGTCGCCCCAGATGACCGCCTTGCCACCGCCCAGGTCAAGCCCGGCGAGAGCGTTCTTGTACGCCATCCCGCGGGACAGGTCGAGCACGTCGGCGAGCGCCGCGTCCTCGTTGGCGTACGGGTAGAAGCGGGTGCCGCCCAGCGCCGGCCCCAGCGCGGTGGAGTAGATCCCGATGATCGCCTTCAGGCCGCTCTGCTTGTCCTGGCAGAACACGATCTGTTCGTGACCGGTCGATACCGGGTCGTCGGTGCTCGCGAATACGCCCATGGCTTGCTCCTGGAGTGGTGTGCGCCCTTGTGGGACGCGGACCTGGTGGACCCCGGCGGGGATGCTGCCGGTGTGGGTCGAGCCTAGTATCGGCCGCCGTGGCGTCGCCCGACGCGCCGCCGCCGTCTCACGTTGCGGCGCGCGTGGTCCGGCCGCTGACCGCGTCCGGGTGCGGTTCGTGGGAGGATCGCGCCGTGCCGTCGCTCTTCGCTTCTTACCTGCGCGTGTACGAACCGCTGACCGCCTTCGACCGGGACCGCCAGAGCTACTGGCGCCGCTACGTCTCCGAGGGGCGGGCGGTGGCCCCGGTGGAGGGCCCCGGCCGGCAGCGGACGGCGGTGATCGAGGCGCTGGGCGCCGGCTGGACGCGGTTGCCGGACCCGCCGGACGAGGCGTACGTCCTGGAGACGGACGACAGCCTGCTGGTCTGCCCATGGAACCTGCGGATCCGGGTCGCTGAGGCGGCGCTCAGCGCCCGGGACGGGGTGCCCGCGGTGCTCGCCGACGCCTTCGTGCCGCCGGTGCTGGCCGGACAGGCCAGGGCGGTCGTCGACGACTGGCGCAGCGGCGCCCGGGTGCTCGAGCACGGCGTGCCCCGGGTGCACGAGCAGATCGCCACCTGGGGTGTGCCGCTGCGCTGGTTCGTGCTCTTCGACCCGACGGAGCGGGACCTGGTCACCCAGCCGGGCCGGCGGGCGCTGCGCTACCGCACCGAGATCTCCAAGGCCCGCCGCCGCTCGTCCCGGGCACTCTCGGTGCTGCGCAAGTCGGTGGGCGAGGCGCCGATCACGGAGGCGGTGGAGGAGGCGGCCCGCTGGCTGGAGGAGTTCCACCCGCGCTCGGTGGTGGAGTTGGACTACGGCGGCCTGGTCGACCTGCTCTCCGATGAGACGCTGGCCGCGGACGACTCGCCTGAGCTGGTCGCTGGCGGTCTCGCCGGGCTGTCCCGTGGTGAGGCCGACGAGGCGTCCGCCGCGTACGACAAGCTGGTGGCACGGTGGCGCGCGGTGCAGCTGCTGGAGCGGTGCAACTGAGGCAAATCGCCCGCAGAGCGCCGCCAAGGCGAGGTGTGCTCGTAGTTGACGCATCACGAACCGTGATCATGAGTCCGAATAAGGTACTTTCTGCCGTGTAAAAGTCGTAAAAATCGGGCATGGTTCATCCGTCCGTCTAGGGACCTTCATCCGTTCGGCCCATGTCGGACATCGGGGACTAGCCGGACCATGGGAGACGCGTCGGCCGGCGGGACCCCGGCCGATGTCTATACATGTGGAGGAGTGACCGATGGCATCGCGAACGCACGAACCAGAGCCGCTACTCACGCCGGCCGAGGTGGCGTCGATGTTCCGTGTCGACCCGAAGACGGTGACCCGGTGGGCCAAGGCTGGCAAGCTCAGCGCCATCCGCACACTGGGTGGTCACCGTCGATACCGCGAGTCGGAGGTCAGGGCGCTGTTGCAGGGCCAGATCCCGCAGCAGCGTCAGGGCGACTGAGCAGCAGTTTTCCGGTCAGGGGCGGTGGATCACGGTCCGCCGCCCCTTTCCATGTCCGGCGGGCGTCATCCGCGCCAGCCGGGCCTCAGGCCCCGCCGGCCTCAGCCCTGCCCCTCGGCAAGCGTCAACCGGATGCCGACCGTGCCACCCTCACCCCGGCGCAGCCGGCTGCCCAGCAGGCTCAGTCGACCGAGCAGCCGGTACTTGTGCTTGAGCAGGTCGCGTACCCGGCCGGTGTCGCCGTTGCCGTAGATCGTCGCGTGGGCTGGCACCTCCGCCCCGTGCGGCCGGCCCCGCACGTCGCACGGCGCCACGGTCACATCGCCGTTGCGGCGGATCCGCTTCACCTTGCCCGAGTCGGCCCGCGTCCAGACCGCCAGCGCCTCGCCGTCGCGTACCGACCAGACGGGGGTCGGCACCGCCCGACCGTCCTTGCGGAAGGTCGTGAGCAGGATGTACTTCTCGGCCGACAGTCGGTCCAGCGTGGTCACGCCGCCAGGATACGGCCGCTGCGGCCCGCTGAGTGGCCGGATAGCGTGACGTCATGACGGGGGAACCTCAAATCGGTGACGTGATCGGCGAACTGCTGCGGGACACCCTCGCCGTGGCCACCGGGGTGGGCCCCCGGCCGCTGGTCGGCGGGCGGCTGCCCCGGCCGGTCATCGAGATCATCGAGCGGGACGACGGGTTGATCAATGGCGCGCCGGCCGCGCACTACCTGGACGGGCCAGCGGACTGGCAGCCGTACGACCACCGGGCGGTGGACCGGGTCCGGGGCGAGACGCTGGACATCGGCACCGGTGCCGGCCGGATCGCGCTGCTGCTCCAGGAGCGCGGCGTACCGGTCACCGGGCTGGACACCTCGGCGGGGGCGCTGGCGGTGAGCCGGCGCCGCGGCGTCCGGCGACTGGTGCACGGCACCGTCGACACGCACGTGGCCGACGGCCGGCGGTACGACACGTTCCTGCTCCTCGGCAACAACCTGGGGCTGTTCGAGGGGCGGGAGCGGGCACCGGAGTTCCTGGCCGCGCTCGCCGCGCTGGCCCGGCCAGGGGCGCAGATCATCGCGCACGGCACCGACCCGTACGGCACCCGCGACCCGCTGCACACCGGCTACCACGAGCGCAACCGCCGCCGGGGCCGGCTCGGCGGCCAGCTCCGGCTCCGGCTGCGCTACCGGGAGCTGGGCACCGACTGGTTCGACTACCTGGTCTGCTCGGCGGACGAGTTCGGCGCGCTGGTGCAGGGCAGCGGCTGGCGGCTGACCGATGTGGACGACCGTGACGCCCCCTACTACCTGGCCACCCTGCGCCTCGCCGACTGACCGTCCGCCCGGGTGTTGGGACGGGTCCCTTGTCATCGCCAGGCGATGACAAGGGACCCTTCCCTACGGCTCAGACCTGGACGGTCGGGGGAAGCTGCTCGGGCGGGAGGCCGCCGTCGCCATCGACCACCTCGTCGGGGGTGCCGTCCTCGTCGATGTCGACCATGGTGATGTCCACCTTGCCGTCACCGTTGGTGTCGAACTGGAACAGGTCCGCCTTGCCGTCGCCGTCGGTGTCGACCACCCACACGTCGGTCCGGCCGTCGTTGTTGGTGTCGGCGCGCAGCAGGTCGACCCGCTCGTCTCCCCGGGTCTCCACGGTCTCCCCGTCGGTGCTGCCCGGGTCGGTGACGCTCTCCGGTGCCTGGCTCATGTCGACTGGTCCTTCCCTCGGTTGACGGGCGGTCAGTACCCGATCCCGCGCTCCCCCACGCATGGGCCGGCTCCCTGCGCTGAATAGGGTCGCACCATGAGCGAGCGGACCAGGCGGATCACCCGGGCCGGCGTGGCGGGGACCCCGCGCGCCGCCGGGCGGGACAGGGAGGCGTGATGAGCGATCGTTTCGTGGTCGTCGGTGCGGGCACGATGGGGCTCGGCATCGCGTACGTGGCGGCCGGGGCCGGGCACGCCGTCGAGCTGGTCGAGGTGGACCCCGCCCGGGGCGCGACCGCGCTGAACCGGCTCGCCGAGCTGTGGGAGCGGGCGGTGCAGCGCGGGAAACTGAGCGCCGACGACGCCGCGGCGAACCGCCAGCCTGTCACGCTGCGCCCGACTCTCGCCGAGGTCGCCCCCGCACCGGAGGTGATCGTGGAGGCGGTGCCGGAGCGGCTCGACCTGAAGCGGGCGGTGCTGCGTGACGCTGCCGCGCTGCGCCCGGCACTGCTGGGCAGCAACACCTCCAGCATCGCCATCGGTGACCTGGCCGCGGGGCTGGACCAGCCCGAGCGCTTCCTCGGCCTGCACTTCTTCAACCCGGTCTGGGCGATGGCGCTGCTGGAGATCGTGGTCGGCCCGGCCACCGCCGAGGAGACCACCGCCGCAGCCGTCGCGCTCGCCGCCCGGCTGGGCAAGGACCCCGTCGTGGTACGCGACCTGCCTGGCTTCGCCACCTCACGGCTCGGGGTCACCCTCGGCCTCGAGGCGATCCGGATGGTCGCCGACGGGGTGGCCAGCCCGGCCGACATCGACAAGGCGATGGTGCTGGGCTACCGGCACCCGATCGGGCCGCTGGAGCTGACCGACCTCGTCGGCCTGGACGTGCGGCTGGACATCGCCCGCACCCTCCAGGCCGCGTACGGGGATCGCTTCGCACCGCCGCCGTTGCTGGTGGAGATGGTGGCCGCCGGGCGGCTGGGCAAGAAGTCCGGGCACGGCTTCTACCGGTGGGACGGCGGTGCCAAGCAGTGAGCGGGGGGCTGCGGATCGAGGAGCGGCCGGACCGGCTGGTGGTCACCCTGGACCGGCCGGAGAAGCGCAACGCCATCGACGCCGACCTGATCGCCGAACTGCACCAGGTCTGTGCCGAGTTGGAGGCGCGCCCACGGCTGCTGCTGCTCACCGGGGGCGCGGCGGGCATCTTCGCCGGTGGCGCCGACATCGGTCAGCTCCGGGAGCGGGGCCGTACCGACGCCCTGGCCGCGATCAACTCGGCCGCCTTCGCCCGGGTCAGGGCGCTGCCGATGCCGAGCGTGGCCGCCGTGGACGGTCCGGCGCTGGGCGGTGGCGCGGAACTGGCGTACGCCTGCGATCTGCGGGTGTGCACGGCGCGGGCGGTCTTCGGCCAACCGGAGGTCCGGTTGGGCATCCTGGCCGGCGCCGGCGCGACCCACCGGCTGCCCGCGCTCATCGGCGAGGCCCGGGCCAAGGAGCTGCTCTTCACCGGCCGGCGGGTGGTTGCCACGGAGGCGCTGCGGATCGGTCTGGTGAACCGGGTGGTGGACGAGCCCGGTGACCTGCTGGCGGTGGCGCACGGGCTGCTGGACGAGATGGCCCACGGCTCGTCGCTGGCGCTGCGGCTGACCAAGCTGGCGGTGGACGCGCCGGCCGCCGCGCACCCGCAGCTCGACCTGGTCAGCCAGGCGGTGCTCTTCGAGGACGAGGAGAAACACCGCCGAATGACCGAGTTCCTGGAGCGCCGTCGGCCCCGGTGACGCTCGGACGGAAACGGCCGCACCGGCGATGCCGGTGCGGCCGTCCCAGGTCCGCGGTCAGTGCTCAGTGCCGGATCTGCACCCCGCTGTCGGCGAGCGCCCGGATCACCTGGGCGGATTCGCCGAAGCCGATGACCAGCACGGCGTCCGCGCCGAAGTCCTTGATCTCCTTCGCACCACCGGTGAAGTCGACCGGAGGAGCCTCGGCATCGGCCGGCGGCTCGTAGGTGAGCAGCTTGATGCGGTCTTCGGCGATGCCGGCCTTCTGCAGCTCGTCGCGGGCGGTGGCCTGGAGGCCCTCGCCGTAGGAGTCCTTACGGGCGACGATGACGATCTTCTGCGACCCGTCGCGGAGGATCACGTCGGCCAGCGCCCGGCCCTGGAGGCTGTCCGGCGGGGCGGTCCGGAAGTAGAGACCCTTGTCCTCCACGTCGGTCAGGCCGGCGTCGGTGTTGCACGGCGAGAAGAGGATCTTTCCGGCCTTCACCACATCCGGCAGCACCTCCCGGGAGATACCGGATGCGCCGGCGCCGATGATCACGCTGACGTCGTCCGCCACGTGCTTGGCCACGGTCGCCTTGGCCACCGCCGGGCTGGTGCCGTCGTCGCCGTCCTTCCAGACCACCGGCTTGCCCAGCGCGCCGCCGGCGGCGTTGACCTCCCTGATCGCCAGCGCCGCGCCGGCCGCCATCGGCGCGTAGGAGATCGCCAGGTCACCGGTCTTCGGCAGCAGGCCGCCCAGAACCAGCGGCTCCTGGTCGGGGTTCTCTCCCGAGGGCTGCTTCTTCGGCTTCGGCGGCGTCTTGGTGCTCGCCGCCGACTCGGTGCCCGCACCGACGAACTCGGTCTTGCCGTCGTTGATCTGCTGCCCGTCGAAGGTCAGCGTGGCGTAGCTTGCGGTGGCCGGCTCACCCTTGTCGGTGAAGCCCGCCCGGGTCAGCGACACGCTGCGGTACTCGATGTCCTGGCCTGCGCGGGCCAGCGTCAGGCAGGTCGCCGGGTCCTCGCAGCGCTGACCGTCGTTGGTCACGCCGACGATCTGCTTCGCGATGGCTGCCGGGTCGTTGCTCCCGGCCAGTTGGGCGGCGAGCACCCCGATCACCACAGCGTCGTAGGTCTCCGCGGCGTAGAGGTAGTCCGTCAGCGCCGGATCGACGGACCGTAGCCGGCTCTTGAAGTCCTCAGGCAGTGGGGTGAGCGGCGTGGTTCCCTTCATCCCATCGACGAGATTGGCACGTTCCTTCAACTCCGCAGGGTAGGAGTTGAGCATGTTGCCGTCCGTGCCATAGAGGCGCACCTGTTGGGCGCTTTTCTCCTCGGCCTTGTCATTCCCGCAGGCGCTTGTGGCAAGCAGGATCGTCGCGCAGGCGGCCAGTGAGGCCACCCGCGAGCGGCGTGATACGAGCATGGTCGTCCTTCCTCCGGCGAAGGTCCGCTGCGCACATTAGCGTGCCGGGGCCGGCGGCGGGACCGTGGAGGTGGCGTAATGCGCAGGTCGCCCGCGTTGAACACGGAGAGTGATGGTCGGCGTGGGCCTTGACCGCCCGTCCTACTGTGCGCTGGGTGACGGACCTACCACAGCAGACGTTCGATGACGCGGCCGCCGTGCTCCGTTCGGCGCTCGCCGGAGATGGCGACGCGGTGGTGGGGACGTTCGACGCGGTCGTCGACCGCGCCGGCCTGAGCGGCGCCTACGGGGTCGCCTGGTGCCTGGCCGCGACGATGCTCGGTGACGCGCCGCCTGGTAGCGGCTGCGCCCTGGACTTCCCGGGGATCGACCAGGCGGATTACGACACCCGCTGGGTGGCCCGCTTCGTCAGCGCGTACGCCAACCGGGACGTACCGACCGGGGAGGCGCTGTTCGGCGCGGCGGAGGCTGACGGGCTGCTCCCGGACTGCCTGCTCACCCTCGCCGGGTCGACGATCGCCACCCTGCGCAGCAGGGCCGGCTGACGGGCCCCCCGTCCCTGACACGCCGGGGTCGGACGTCGCACCTGGAGTTGGCCGGTAGGCAGGTCCAGTAGTTGCAGGCGCTCGTCTTGTCGACGAAATATCACACGCGCCGTCCGCGTCGGACGATGGTACTGATCGATCGATGCCGGCGCGGCCCCGTGGCCGACGGTGGATGTGATAGCTCTGGGGGATGTCCGAGGCGATGCTCAGCAAGGTGCGCAAACTGCTGGCCCAGGCCGAAGACCCGGCCTGCACGACCGCGGAGTCTGCCGCTTTCACCGCCAAGGCGACCGAGTTGATCGCCCGCTACGGCGTGGATCGAGCACTGCTCGCCGCCCGGGATCCGGCGACCGACCCGGTCGGCGACCGCGTGGTGGACATCGTCGCTCCGTACGCCCGGGACAAGGTCGGCCTGCTCGCCGCGGTCGCCGAACCGCTGCGCTGCCGCTGCGTACGCCGCCGGCAGGGCAGCGGGTTCGCGCTGCACCTGTTCGGCTTCGCCAGCGACCTGGAGCGGGTCGACCTGCTCTTCACCTCGCTGCTCGTGCAGGCGGCGCACGGCCTGGCAGGCACGGCGGTGCCGGCCGGGGAGCATCCCGCCGCCTTCCGCCGGTCCTGGCTCGCCGGGTTCGCGCAGGTGATCGGGGGGCGGCTCTGGGCGGCCGAGACGGCGGCGGCCAGCGGCTCGGGCACGCCGTCGGTGGCGCTCGTGCTGGCCGACCGCTCCGATCGGGTGCAGCGGCGACTCGCCGAGCAGTACCCGCGGCTGCGCACCGCGCCGCCGCGCCGGCTGGCCGGCACCGGCTTCGGGCCCGGGGCGGAGGCCGGGCGCCGCGCGGATCTGGGCGGCCGGGACCTCGGTGGCGGCGCGGCCACGGAACGACAACTCGGCCGCTGATCGACCGCAGTGTGGGGCCGTCGGTCAGGCGGGGGTGGTGGGGTGGCGGCGCGACACCGTTGCGAGGTAGCGGGTGAGCAGCTCGTGCCAGCCGGCGGTGAGGGCCTTGCGGTACCCCTCGGCCGCTTCGCCGTGCCGGTCGAAGTGCCGGTGCTCCAGCTCGACCCGGGTGCGCTCGGGGCCGTCGGGGAGGAACAGCACCTCCACCTCGCTGGCCCGGGCCGGGTCCGGCACCGGCACCCGGTCCGGGCCGATCTGCCAGACGAAGACGAGTCGGCGCGGCGGGTCCCAGGTGAGCACCCGGCCCCAGTCGGCGCGAAAGCCGTACGGGCCGATCTCGTAGAGCATGCCGCCGGCTCGCGGCTCCATGCCCAGCTCGGCCAGGACACCCGGGCCGGACCAGGTGTATTCGGTGACCCACCACTCGGTCAGGTCGTCGGTGAAGACCGCGAACGCGTTCTCGGCGGAGCCTGGGACGAGGAGGGTGCACCGTAAGGAGAACCGTTCCAGGTCCTGCCGGATGTCGGCCGGATCAGCCATCTCCTGTCCCATAGGCCCGGACCATACCGGCTAATGCCCGGGTGTGCAGCTTCGCGAGGTGCCTGGTTCCAGACAGTGGGTCGCCGGGCCGTCACGGACCGGATGCACCGCGGGAAAGCGGGTAACCGCGCCGGACGGCCCGGACGAGCCGGGCGGGGAGTGCGGCGGAGCGGGAGAGCATGAGCGAGAGCGCGCAGCAGCGAAAGCCGGACCGGGACGTCGAGCGGCCGGGCCGGGCCGACGGCGGTGGCGATCCGGACGTCCTGCTCGACATTCCGAAAGTCTCGGTCGACTCGATCCGGCTGGCCGTGGACGGGCTGGACGCCGACCTGTCCCTGCGGGCCCGGCTGGCCAACCTGCTCCAGCTCGACGCCGGCGTACGGGTGCACCTGCAGGGCGTAGAGCTGGACATCAACGGGGTGCACGCCGAGGCGCAGCTGCGGGTGCGGCTGGAGCAACTGATGACCATTCTCAGCCGGGCGCTGGACACGATCGACAACAACCCGCAGATCATCGAGGCCATCTCCCGCACGGCCGGCGCCACCATCGACGACGTCAACCGCAGCGCCCAGCAGTTGTCCGCGGGGGCCGCCGAGGTCACCGGGTCGGCGCAGCGCTCCGGTGACGTACTCGACCAACGGGGCCGGCAGGTCGCCGACCGACCCCGGCCGGGGCTCAGCCGCCCGGGGGCTGGTGAGCCGGTCCGGGCGGTGCCGACAGGTCCGGCGGAACGCCGCCCGGAGGGCCGCCCACCGCAGGGGCCGGGGCCTGAGCGGCAGGGGCCGGAGGGGCAGGGGCCGGAGGGACGGGGGCCGGAGCGGCAGGGGCCCGAGAGGAAGGGGCCGGAGGGGCAGGCCCGTGACCAGGCGGCGGGAGCGGCGGCCCCCGGTCCCGGACCGTCGGGGGGTGGCGACGGGCCTCCAGGCGGTGGCGGTGGTGCGCCGGGTGGGGCGCACGCCACGGCGCAGAGCGCGGCGCAGCTCGCCGAGCAGGCGGGGGAGACCCTGCGGCAGGCCGGGCGCAGCGTGTGGGAGGCGATTCAGGGCGGCATGGCTCAGCACCGTCAGCAGGGGCGCCGGGACGACTGACGGCGCCCAGCCAGGAGATCCGCCTTCACCGGGGTGACGGGGAGCGCTGATAACATCGCGCTGTGTCGATGTTTCGTACTCCGCAGATTGTCCTCTTCAGTGCAGACGTTCCGCGCGCAGTCAGGTTCTACTCGCGCCTTGGGTTCACCGAGACGTTCCGAGTCCCAACCGAGGGCGAGCCGATTCACGTCGATCTCGTGCTCGACGGCTACAAGATCGGGATCGCCTCGGTCGCTTCCACCCGCGACGATCACGGCCTCGACCCGGTGCCCGAGGGTCAGCGGGCCGCCGTGATTCTGTGGACCGATGACACGGCTTCCGCGTACGCGGAGATCACCGGAAGCGGAGCTCCCGCCCTGGCGTCACCCCATGAATGGCTCGGTCGCCTGCTGATCGCATGGACCGCCGACCCTGATGGCAACCCGATCCAGATCGTCCAGCCGCTCTGACCCGCAGGCCGAGCGGGAGCCGGGCGGCCATCACGCCTTCCCGTCGCTGCAGCAGCCATCGGCGCAGCCCGGAGACCGGTCGACGGCGAGGCCGGCGGCAGGGAGGGGTGCGCAGTCGTCGCAGTGTTCACCCCGCCAGGCTTCGACGCCTTCCTTGACCGCGACCCCGGCGATGGCGAGTGCGGCGATCGGGTCGGCCCACGACCAGCCCCAGGCGGCGTTGAGGACCAGGCCGACGAGTAGCACCGCTGACAGGTAGGTGCAGAGCATGGTCTGTGTCGAGTCGGCCATGACGGTTGCCGAGCCGAGCTCCCGCCCGGTGCGTCGCTTGGCGCGTACGAGCAGCGGCATCACGAGCAGTGACGCGACGGCGAGGCCGATACCGACCGGGCTGGCGTCGGCGTCGCCGCCGGACAGCAGTGCGCGGGCGGCATCGAAGGTCACCCAGGCGGCGAGGGCGAAGAACGACGCGCCGATGAGCCGGAGGGCCCGCCGTTCGCGATCCTCCGGCACCCGGGAGCGGAACTGCCAGATCAGCACGGCCGCGCTGGACACCTCGACGAACGAGTCGAGGCCGAAGCCGATCAGTGCCGCGGAGGACGCCGCCGCGCCGGCGGCGATCGCGACCAGGCCCTCCAGGAGGTTGTAGCCGGCGGTGGCGTACGCCAGCCACAGGCTGCGCCGGGCGAGCACCGCCCGGCGTTCGGGGGTCAGCAGCGACGCGCTCATGCGCCCGGCGCCAGCGGGACGTCGGTCGCAGTGCCGTAGGTCGGGCAGAGGGCGACCGCTTCACCCGTGGCGGCCAGAACCTGCTCCGCCGAGCGCAGCAGGTCGAGCAGTTCCGGCCGGGTCAGGGCGTAGAAGGACTGACGCCCCGCGACCCGGTAGTCGATCAGGCCGCAGTCGCGCAGACATGCCAGGTGCTTCGACACCGTCGACTGCGCCAGCCCCAACTCGCCGGTCAGGTCCACCACGCGAACCTCGCCGGACGCGATCCGGCGCAGGATGGCCAGCCGGGTCGAGTCGCCGAGGGACCGGAACAGCGCGGCAGCCGGAGCAAGTCCCGGAGCAATACTAATCGCCACGTGGCGATGATAGTCGGGTCTGGCGATGGTTCGGCACCCGATTTCGCAGACCTTCCGATCTCGGGGCAGGCCCAGCATGGGCGGCCTGTGTCCGTTCCGTCAAAAGGTCGTGGGAATGTGCCGCGGCTGCCCGTCTCATTCCGTCAGTAGCATCGCGCCATGCCGACTGAGATTGTCTTCGAGACGCACTCCTGGAGCGAAGACAACGACCGGGGCCTTGCCACCGGGTGGCTACCGGGCCAACTGTCCTCCAGGGGACGAGCGTTGGCAGCCGAGGTCGGCCAGCGCAGACGTAGCGACGGCATCGAGGCGGTATTCGTCTCGGACCTGCGCCGGGCTGTGCAGACGGCCGACATAGCCTTCTCGGGAACCGCGATCCCCGTGCTGCACGATTGGCGCCTGCGGGAGTGTGACTACGGGGAGCGTAACGGCATGCCGGCCGCCGAGCTGCACGAGCGGCGCGGCCGCTACCTGGACCGTCCCTACCCGGGCGGTGAGAGCTGGCGACAGGCCGTGCACCGGGTCGGGCGCTTTCTCGATGACCTGTCGCTGCGGTGGACGGGCCGGCGAGTCCTGGTGATCGGGCACGTCGCCACTCGATGGGGACTCGACCATTGGATAAACGGAGTCCCGCTGGAGGACCTGGTTGACGCCGACTTCGCCTGGCGTGCGGGCTGGGAGTACCGGATGGCGCGATCAACGCGGGATGAGTGGCGGTGATCACGGGCTACCAGCGATCGACCACGGGCAACGAGATCCACCCGGCAGGGCAGCAAAAGCAAGATCCCCACCTGCGTTTCCGCTGGCGGGGACCTCTGTAGCCCGGCGAAAGGCTATGTGGCCAGGGGCGGGGTCGAACCGCCGACCTTCCGATTTTCAGTCGGACGCTCGTACCAACTGAGCTACCTGGCCGTATCGCTCGGCTCATGGTACCCGCCAACCGGATGAACCGCCGGCAAGGTCACACGCTCCGATACGCAGAACGCCGCGCTGGGCGCGGCGTCGGCGCTGCGGTCCTGACGGGACTTGAACCCGCGACCTCCGCCTTGACAGGGCGGCGAGCACTCCAACTGCTCCACAGGACCTAGCTTGTGTTGCTCCGGCTTGCGCCGGTCGTGCCCCCAACGGGATTCGAACCCGTGCTACCGCCTTGAAAGGGCGGCGTCCTGGGCCGCTAGACGATGAGGGCGGCCCCGCCATCATTGCACATTCGCAACTTCAAGCGGACTTGCTCCCATCCGGCCCCGCCGGAGGCTTGGAAAGCATACGTGATGCGTGGTCGGTCGACAAAACCGGTATGGCCGGAGCCGAAGGTCGACGCATAACCGCAGGTCAAGGCCGGTCTAGCGGAGCCGGGTGATGCCGAAGCGGCGCTTCAGGTCGGCGATCACGTGCGGACAGGCGGCGAGCGTCGCGGCCCGGTTACCGCCGCCGTCGTGCAGCAGCACGACGGCGCCGGGACGGGCGGCGGAGTGGACCCGCTTGGCGATCGTGGCAGCGGTCGGCTTGTCCCAGTCCTGCGGGTCGACGTTCCAGTGCAGCGGTCGCATCCCGAGATCCTTCGCCACCTCCAGCACCTCCGGCGTCCACCGGCCGCCCGGCTGGCGGTAGAAGGGCACCGGCGCGCCCGGGGCGGCCGTCTGGATGGCCTTGTTGGTCCGGGCCAGGTCGGCCCGGATCTCGGCAACCGGCCGCCGGGCCAGGTCGAGGTCGTGCCGCCAGCTGTGGTTGCAGAGCTGGTGTCCCTCCCGGACGATGCGCCGGACCAGCTCCGGGTGGCGCTGCACCTCATGGCCGACCAGGCAGAAGGTGGCGGTCACCCGGGCCGCCCGCAGTTGGTCGAGCACCTTGGGCGTCCAGGCCGGGCTGGGCCCGTCATCGAAGGTCAGGGCTACCGGGCGTACGCCGGTGCTGCGCCGCAGGCCGGCCGGGAGCTTGGCCGGCAGCGGCCGCAGGGTGGGCTTCGGCGGCTTGGCGCGGGTGGGACGCGGCGAAGGGGTGGGTTTCGGGGTGGGCGGCATCGTCGACTCCACCGGCTGCGGCGCGCCGAGGGGTGCGAGGGTGCCGTCCGGTTGGGCACAGCCGGCCAGGGTCAGCACCACGGCGAGGGCGGACGCCAGGACGGCGCGGGCTTGCATCTGTTCGCTCCCGGGGGGTCGGGGCAGGCGGACGCCACGACGCTAGTGGACGCCGCCGCGGGCCGACAGCCCCGGTCAGCCCCCTTTCTACTGGTCCAGCGAGTCGCGGACCGCGACGGCGAGCGAGACCGCCTCGGCCAGGTCGGCTGGCCGCACCACCCCGGCGGGCAGGGTGTCGGCCCGCCAGCCGGGGCCGGCGGCGAGCACCAGCAGCGGGCGGCGGGGGGCGGCGAGCAGCGCGCTGAGCTGACTCGGGTCCGCGGTGGCCCGGGTGTGCGACCAGAGCACCACGGCGGCCGGCCCGGTCCGGGTCACCGCCTCGACGAGGGCGGGGACCGGCACCCGGGCGCCGAGCATCCGGTAGGTGAGCCCGGCCTCGGAGAGCGCGGCGCCCAGTGCCTCCAGCGGCAGGCTGTGCTGCTCCTCATCGGCGCAGGCGAGCAGGATCCGGGCCGGTCCGCTGGACGCGGCGGCTCGGCTGCTCGCCGCGAACGCCTCCGACACGCAGCGGGAGACGAGGTGTTCCACCTCGATCAGGCCGCCGGTGGCGGCGTGCCGGTCACCGATGCCGGCGAGCACCGGGCGCAGCAGGTGATCCCAGGTCGCGACGACTCCACCGACGGCGAGGGCCTGCGCGATCGTCTCGCTGATCGCCGCCGAGTCCAGCCGCATGGCCGCCCGGGCCAGCCCTCTGGCGGCCGGGCCGGCGCGGCCCACCGGAATGGTTCCGCCGCCGTCCCGACCCGGCGGGCGGATCCGGCTCCGGGCGACGGCGTCGGCGGGCATGGGATCGGGCGCCTGGCGGGCCCAACGGGCCGCCTCGGCGGGGCTCACCCCCTCGGCGGTGAGCCGTCGCATGATTTCGAGACGGGCCAGGTCGGCCGGCGTGTACCGGCGGTGGTGGCCCGGGATGTGCTCACTGGGCCCGAGCCCGTAGCGCTGGTGCCAGGTGCGCAGCGTGGTGACCGCGACCCCCAGCCGGCGCGCGACGGCGCCCGCGCTCAGCGCCTCATCGACCACCTGACCGCTCCGCCGCGTCATCCGCCGACGATCCGGACGGGGTCCCGGCCGGGCCGGGCACGCCGGACGTCGACCCCGAGGGGCGCAGCAGCCGGTTCACCACCCCGCCCAGCCAGGGTGCGTACGACCGGGGATCCCGGTCGAGTTCGGCCTCCAGGGCGGCGGGGTCGGCCCAGCGCAGCTCGGCCACCTCGTCCGGATCGGGTAGCAGCGGGGCGGCGGGGCGGAACTCGCCCCGCAGGACGTGGTCGTACTCGAACTCGACCCGCCCGGTGGCCGGGTCCTCGGCGTAGTAGACGTAGACGCCCACCTCGGTCAGCTCGACCGGGCCGGTGCCCAGCTCTTCGCGCAGCCGCCGGTTGGCAGCCTCGGCAAGCGGTTCGCCCGGTTGGGGGTGGCCGCAGCAGGAGTTGGCCCAGCGCAGCGGGAACCGGGTCTTGACCGCTGCCCGCCGCTGGAGCAGCACCTGCCCGTCCGGGTCCACCAGCAGCACCGAGAAGGCCCGGTGCAGATGTCCCGGCGGCTGGTGGGCGGCGGCGACGGTGGTCTGGCCACGAGCGCGGCCGGCGTCGTCGACCAGCTCGACGAGGTGCTCCTCGCGGCTGCTCACCGGCCCTCCCCGGTGATCCGGCCGGCGGCCAGCTTGCCGGAGATCAGCACCATCGGCACGCCGACCCCGGGCTGGGTGCCGGAGCCGACGAAGACCACGTTCGACAGGTCGCGGTGCAGGTTCGACGGGCGGAACGGACCGGTCTGGAAGAGGCTGTGCGCGGCGGCGAACGGGGTTCCGGCGGCCATCCCCTGCTCCGCCCACTCGGCGGGCGTGATCGCCCGCAGGACCTCCACCCCGGCGCCGAAGCCGACGTAGCCGCGCTCCTCCAGGGTGCCGATCAGCTGGTCGCTGTAGCGCCGGGTCAGGTCGCCACGCCACTCGAACGGGGCCCGGGCCAGGTTGGGCACCGGCGCGAGCACGTAGTAGGTGTGCCGGTCCGGTGGGGCCACCGACGGGTCGGTCCGGCTCGGGTTGGTGACCAGCAGCGACGGGTCGGTCATCAGCTCGCCCCGGCGGATGACCTCATCGAAGGTGCCCTTCCACGCCCGCCCGAAGTGGATGTTGTGGTGGGCGATCTTCGCATATCCCTGTCGGGAACCGACGTGCAGGACGACGCAGGACGGCGAGTAGGTGAGCCGGCGCTGGCGGGCGGCGGGGAGCAGGTCCCGGTAGGCGACCGGCAGATCGGGGTTGAGCACCACCACGTCCGCCGGTACCAGCTCGCCGTCGACGGTGAGCACGCCGGTGGCCCGGCCGTTGGCGGTCTCCACCCGGGTCACCGTGGTGTCGTACCGGATCTGCACGCCGTGTTTCTCGGCGGCGCCGGCCATCGCCTGGGAGACGGCGTGGATGCCGCCGCGCGGGAAGTAGACCCCGGCCACCGAGTCGAGGTACGCGATGACCGCGTAGATGGCGAGCGCGTCGTGCGGGGCGAGCCCGGCGTACATCGCCTGGAAGGAGAAGATCCGCTGGGTGCGCGGGTCCCGGAAGAACTGGTTGATCTTCGTCTGGAGTCGGCGGAAGGCTCCGCCGGCGAGCAGCTTGAGCAGGTTGCCGGTGATCAGGTCGGTCGGCGCGTCCAGGTTGCGCTCGATGAAGTCGGCCCGCTCCAGCCGCCACAGCTCCCGCGCGTAGTCGACGAAGCGCAGGTAGCCGTCGGCCTCGCGGGGTCCGCAGACCCGGGAGATCTCGGCCGCCATCCGCGTGGTGTCGGTCAGCACGTCGAGGGTCGAGCCGTCCGGGTAGTACGCCCGGTAGGCCGGGTCGAGGGGGGTCAGGTCGACCCAGTCACGCAGCTCCTCCCCGACCGCGCCGAGCGCCTCGGCGATCAGCTCGGGCATGGTGAGCACGGTCGGGCCGGTGTCGAACTCGTAGCCGTCCACGGCGAGCCGCCCGGCCCGCCCGCCGGGCACCGGCTCGCGTTCCAGCACGGTCACCTGCCGGCCGCTGCCGGCCAGGTGCAGCGCGCAGGCCAGCCCACCCAGCCCGGCGCCGACGACCACCACCCGGTCCGTCCGTCCCGTCACCGTCCGCACGTGACCACCTCCTTGGAGAAGTCGTTCATTCAGGCCCGCCGGTTGGTGGCGGCGGTGGCCAGCCCGGTCAGCGCGGTTCGCGCCGTCCGGTCCACGGGTGCGGCGTCGAGCGCGGCCAGCGCGGCGCCCACCCGCTCGGCGATCATCCGCTCCACCCGGGCCACCGCCCCGGTGTCGGCGATCAGCTCGGCCAGCCGGTCGACCCGCCTCTCGCCGGCCCGGTCCAACGCCTTGAGCTGGGCCGGGGTGGCCAGCTGCCGGGCCAGCATGAGCAGTGTGGTCGGCTTGCCGGTGCGCAGGTCGTCACCGGCCGGCTTGCCGGTGGCGGCCGGGTCGCCGTACGCGCCGAGCAGGTCGTCGCGGAGCTGGAACGCCTCGCCGACGGCCAGGCCGTAGCGGGTGTACGCGGCGGCCAGCGGGTCGTCGGCGGACACCCCGGCCAGGCAGGCGCCGTAGAGCAGCGGTCGCTGGACGGTGTAGCTCGCCGTCTTGTAGCGGGCCACCCGCAGCGCCCGGTCGATCGACCAGTTGGCCGTGTCGTTCTCGCCGAGCACGTCCAGATACTGCCCGGCGATCGTCTCCACCCGCATCTGGTCGTAGCACCGGCGGACCTCGAGCAGCCGGGCCGGCGACACGGTGGCGTGCGCCAGCAGTCGGTCGGCCCAGACCATGCAGAGGTCGCCGACGAGCACCGCGACCGCTTCGCCGAACCGGCCGGGGTCGCCCCGGTGGCCGGCGGCGACGTGCTGCGCGGCGAAGGCGACATGGGTGGTGGGCCGACCGCGTCGGGTGGCGGAGGAGTCCATCACGTCGTCGTGCACGAGCGCGAAGGTGTGCAGCAGCTCGAGGGCGGCCAACGCGGGCAGCACCGGTGGCAGGGGCTCGGTGCCGCCGACCGCCCCGCGCCAGCCCCAGTACGCGAAGGTGGGCCGGATCCGCTTGCCGCCGGCCAGCACGGCCCCTCGCGCGGAGGCCGCGAAGCCGCCCATCGCCGCGTCGATCTCGGCGAGCGAGTCGACCTCGGCGGTGAGGAAGGTGGTCAGGGTGTCGTCCACCGCCGTGATCAGGTCCTGGGTGTACGCGGCCAGCACGGCGCGGATCGGATCGTCCTTATCGCCCGGCCGTGCCGGCGCCACACGGATGGCGCTACCGGCAACTGCGTCGTTGGCCATGCGGCTGAGCGTACCCTAGGGTTACGAGTTGCGTCGATTGGTGCGTCGATAAACGAGGAGGGCCGGTGGACTCGAATCTCACCGCCGCCTATGACCAGTGCCGTGAGCTGCACAGGCGCCACGGTCGCACCTACTATCTCGCCACCAGGCTGCTCCCCGCCTGGAAACGGCGGCACGTGCACGCCCTCTACGGATTCACCCGCTACGCCGACGAGATCGTGGACCGCACCGAGGACCTGCCGCCGGCCGAGCGGGCCGCCCGGCTGGATGACTGGGCCAGCCGCTTCGTGGCCGGCCTGCACGGCGCGCCGGTCGACGACCCGCTCCTGCCGGCCGTGCTGCACACGATCGCCGTCTTCGATCTCGACCGCGACGACTTCGCGTCGTTTCTGACGAGCATGGCGATGGACCTGACGGTCACCGCGTATCCGACCTACGACCACCTGCTGGACTACATGGAGGGATCGGCGGCGGTCATCGGCACCATGATGCTGCCGATCCTGGGCAGCTCCGACCCGGCCGCGGCCCGGGAGCCGGCTCGGCAGCTCGGCTTCGCCTTCCAGCTCACGAACTTCATCCGGGACGTCGCCGAGGATCTCGACCGGGGCCGCACCTACCTGCCGGACGAGGACCTGGCGAAGTTCGGCGTTACCCACGACGAGTTGGCACAGGCCCGCGCCCGGGGGCGCGGCACATCCCGGATCCGCGAGCTGATCGAGTACGAGGTGACCCGGGCCCAGGCGCACTACGCCGCCGCCGCGCCCGGCATCACCATGCTCGCGCCGGCCTCACAGGCCTGCATGCGCACCGCGTACGCGCTCTACGGCGGCATCCTCGACGAAGTGGCCGCGCAGGGATACGACGTCTTCGCCCGGCGGGCCCTGGTGCCGCAGCGGCGCCGGATGGCGGTGGCCGCCCGCGCCCTGCTCACCTCGGCCGGTACCCCGGTCACCATCCCCGGCCCGACGGTCCACCCCGGCTGACCGGCGGAAGGAAGGGCACCTTATTAACGCCTGGTGTTGTACATGGGGCCCTTACCAACAGTCGGTCAGAGGCAGGAGTGCAACGCCTCGGCCAACTCGTCCACCCGGTCGTGCTCGGCCAGTCGGGCGGTGGCGTACGCGAAGGTGTACCCGCGCTCCGGGTCGGCCCACGCGCTGCTGCCGCCGAGACCGCCCATGCCCCAGATGCCGTCCGGCTCCCGCTGCATGCCCAGCGTCCACTGGACCGGGCGGTCCAGCACCAGATCCGGACCGTCGTACTGGACCCGGGTCACTTCCGCCACCAGTTCCTGAGTGAACAGCCGGACGCCGTCCAGGACACCGCCGGCGAGCAGGCCGGAGTAGAGCCGGGCCAGGGCGGACGCGGAGGCGTGCAGGTTGACCGCCGGCATCTCGGCGCCTCGCCAGAGCGGAGTGTTGAGCACGGCCAGGTCCTGACCTCCGGCCGGGTTGCCCATCGCCCGGGCCCGGAGAGAGCCCGGCTCGCCGAGCGCCCGGGTCGGCCAGTCCGGGTCGCCGTAGCGCAGGTCGGCGCAGCGCCGCTGGTCCGCCTCGGACAGCCCGAAGCCGAGGTCGAGCCGCCAGGGGCCGGCGATCTCCTCGGCCAGGAACCGGCCCACCGACCGGCCGTCCACCCGGCGGACCAGCTCGCCCACCAGATGCCCGTACGTCCAGGCGTGCTCCCCGGCCATCGAGCCCGGCGCCCACTCGGGGTCGGCGGCGGCCAGGTCGCCGGCGAGCAGCGCCCAGTCGGCGATCGCGGTGGCCGGCCGGGGCACCGGGAAGGCCGGCAGCCCGGCGGTGTGCGACACCACCTGACGCACGGTGGCCGGGGTGCGGAACTCCGGCCAGTACCGGGCGACCGGCGCGTCGAGGTCGACCCGCTCCCGGTCGACCAGCATCAACAGGCAGAGGGCGGCCACCGGCTTGCCGACCGAGTAGACGTTGACCAGCGTGTCCGGCCGCCACGGGTCGAGGTCCGCCGAGCTGGTCGCTGCGCCGGCTTCGGCGGTGGTGCGGGAGCCGCCGACGAGGTCGATCACCGGATGGCCGTCGTACCAGACGGTCAGGCTGGCGCCATTTTCCCGACCGGTGGCGAACAGGTCGTGGAAGCAGTCCCGGACCGGAGCGAAGCGTGCGTGCATCCGGCCACCGTAGGCGCTGCGGCCCGGCACGCGCTCCGACTTCCCGGACCCCGATGGTCGGGTCGGGGCCGCTGGGGGATGCTGTTCCAGTGGTGGAACCGGAGCTGGTGGATGTTGTCGTGGTCGGGCTCGGAGTCGGCGGCGAGGAGGTGGCCGGGCGGCTCGCCGAGGCCGGCCTGAGTGTCGTCGGCGTCGAACGGGACCTGGTCGGCGGGGAGTGCCCGTACTGGGGCTGCATCCCGAGCAAGATGATGATCAGAGCGGCCAACGCACTCGCCGAGGCGCGCCGGGTCGACGGGCTGGCGGGGACGGCGCAGGTCCAGCCGGACTGGGCGCCGGTGGCGAAGCGGATCCGCGAGGAGGCCACCGACACCTGGGACGACACGGTCGCTGTGCGGCGGCTGACGGATCGGGGCGCCCGGTTCGTCCGGGGCAGTGGCCGGCTCGACGGCCCGGGCCGGGTCCGGGTCGGCGACCAGGTGTTCCAGGCCCGGCACGGAATCGTGCTGGGCACCGGCACCCGACCGTCGGTGCCACCGATCGAAGGTCTGGCCGACACTCCCTACTGGACCAACCACCAGGCGATCGAGGTCGAGCAGCTGCCGGAGTCGCTGCTGGTGCTCGGCGGCGGCGCGATCGGGTTGGAGCTGTCCCAAGTCTTTGCACGGTTCGGGGTGCGGGTCACGGTGGTGGAGGCGCTGGACCGGGTGTTGGCCATCGAGGAGCCGGAGGCGTCCGAGGTGGCCGCCACGGCGCTGCGCGCCGACGGCGTGGAGATCCACACCGGGGTACGCGCCGAGCGGATCGAGCACGACGGCAGCCGGTTCACCCTGCACGGCGGCGGTGGGGCGGATTTCACCGCCGACCGGCTGCTGGTGGTGACCGGCCGCCGGGCACACCTGGACGAGCTGGGGCTGGACACGGTGGGTGTGGACGCCGCCCAGCGTTACCTTCCGGTGGACGACCGGCTGCACGTCTCCGACGGCATCTGGGCGGTCGGTGACGTGACCGGCGAGGGCGCGTTCACGCACATCTCCATGTACCAGGCGGGCATCGTCATCGCCGACGTGCTCGCCAACGCCCGGCAGGCGAACGCGGGGCCGGACGCCAGTGGGACCGCGAGCGTGGTCGGCGGCGCGATGGGCGCGGCCAGCTCGTTGGGTGCCAGCGGGTCGAGCGGTTCGGCCGGCAGCGTCCCGCGCGCCGACTACCGCGCGCTGCCACGGGTGACCTTCACCGACCCCGAGGTCGGCGCGGTCGGCCTGACCGAGCAGCAGGCACGGCAGCGCGGCATCAACGTGCAGGTCGGGTTCACCAAGCTGGGCAGTTCGACCCGGGGCTGGATCCACCGGGTCGGCGACGAGGGTTTCATCAAGCTGATCGCGGACGCCGACCAGGGCGTGCTGATCGGCGCGACCTCGGTCGGCCCGGCCGGTGGCGAGGTGCTCTCCGCGCTGGTGGTGGCGGTGCACGCGGCCGTGCCGCTGAGCCAGCTCCGGCACATGATCTACGCCTATCCGACCTTTCACCGGGCCATCGAGGACGCGCTGCGCAACCTGTCCTGACCCTGCCGGACCGGCGGCCAGGGATGCCGGCCGGCGAGCAGAGCGCGGCAGAAAGGACGCAAACGCCCAGCAGTTGGCTGTTCATTTCTTTCATTGGGATGACGTACGATTGCGACCGTGACCAAGCGGTTGACTGAAGTTGCCAAGAAGGCGGGCGTCAGCGAGGCCACCGTCAGCCGGGTGCTCAACGGTCGGGACGGGGTCTCCGAGGCGACCCGGACGGCCGTCCTGACCGCGCTGGACGTGCTCGGATACGAGCGGCCGACGAAGCTGCGCGGCGAGCGGGCCCGGCTGGTCGGGCTGGTGCTGCCCGAGTTGCAGAATCCGATCTTCCCGGCACTCGCCGAGGTGGTCACCGGATCCCTCGCCCAACGTGGCTACACCCCGGCGCTCTGCGCTCGCACCATCGGTGGCGTCTCCGAGATGGACTACGTGGAGATGCTCCTCGATCATCAGGTCTCCGGGGTGATCTTCGCCGGTGGGTCGTACGCGCTCGCCGACGCCCGGCACGACCACTACCGCCGGTTGACCGACCGGGGTCTGCCGGTGGTGCTGGTCAACGCGGGTGTGGACGAGTTGGGGTTCCCCCGGGTCTCCACCGACGACGCGGTGGCGGTGGAGCAGGCGTACGGGCACCTGCGCTCGCTGGGGCACGAGCGGATCGGGATGGTGCTCGGCCCGGAGGGGCACGTGCCGTCCCGGCGCAAGCTGGATGCGATGATCCGGGCCGCGGGCTGGACCGGCGACACGGAGTTCGTCGAGCGCTCCAGCTTCTCCATGGAAGGGGCGCGGGTCGCCGCGACCAAGCTGGTCGAGCGTGGCGTGACCGGCATCATCTGCGCCAGCGACGTGTTGGCCCTGGGCACCATCCGGGCGGCCCGGCGGCTGGGTCGAGTGGTCCCGACGGATGTGTCGGTGGTGGGCTTCGACGACTCCGCGTTCATGACCTGCACCGACCCGCCGTTGACCACTGTGCGGCAGCCGATCGAGACGATGGGGCAGGCCGCGGTGGACCTGCTGGTCACCCAGATCGAGGGTGCCGGCGTGCTGCATGACGAGTTGCTGTTCGAGCCCGAGTTGGTGGTACGCGGTTCCACCGCTCCCGCCCCGGGTCGCTGACCACCCGCCCGACACTGACTGACCTCCCGGCCACGGACCCTCTTCCTGGCCGCTGAACGACGCTTCGGCCGTCGACCGCTGCACGCGGTCGGCGGCCTTTTGTCGTCGCCGGCGGCCACCGATGCTGCCGGTCAAGTGGCCTACGTCGATGGAAAGTACTGGCGCGGGCACGCGAGCGGGGGCGGCCGGCAAAAGTATCTAAAGCGCCATATCCGAGGCGTAGATCAAAAGTCTGTCGAAAACTGTCGTTAGAAAGTCGTGTCCTTTCACAACAGGATCGATACCTTGCCGGAATGAGTCGGCCTCGTTACAGTGACTCCACTCACACGTGGCTCCGGCGCAGTTACCGGCGGTCAGGTCGCATCACCGCAGCTCATCGAACGTCATGGAGACACCCGTTCCCGAAGGGATGGACAGATGTCCGTACCGCAATACCGAAAGGCTGCGGCGTTAGCGCTCGTGGCCGGCCTGGGGTTCAGCCTCACGGCATGCTCCACGAAGAGCGACGACAAGGACACGAACGCCGGCGGCAAGGTCACCATCACGGTCGACTGCCAGCCGGTCGGCGCTCAGAAAGAGCTGTTGAAGAACTGGAACGACGATGTCGCCGAGTTCCAGCGGCAGAACCCGGACATCGTCATCAAGAGCGTGAGCGTCGGCGAGCAGTGCAACAACCCGCCGGACTTCACCGCCCGCCTCGCCGGCGGCACCGTGACCGACGTGTTCTACGGGTACATGACCGATCTCCAGCAGGTGCTCGACTCCGGCCAGGCGATGGACATCTCCCAGCACGTCAACAAGGACGCGATCCCCACCTGGGACAGCGTCGACCCGGCGCTCAAGGAGGTCTTCACCGACGGCGGCAAGCTCTACGCCGTCCCGGTGAAGAACTACTCGATGGGCCTGGTCTACAACAAGGTCCTGTTCCAGCAGGCGGGGCTCGACGTGAACAACCCGCCCAAGACCTGGGGCGAGGTCCGGGCCGCCGCCAAGAAGATCTCCGCGCTCGGCAACGGCATCGCCGGCTACTCGGAGTACAGCGCCGGCAACACCGGCGGTTGGCACTTCACCTCCCTGCTCTACTCGCAGGGCGGCCAGGTGCTGACCGCGGACGGTAAGAAGGCCGACTTCAACAACGCGATGGGCAAGCAGGTCCTGCAGAACCTCAAGGACATGCGGTACGGCGACAACAGCATGGGCGCCCGGCAGTTGCTGCAGTGGGGCGATCTGCTGACCAACGCGGGTGCGGGCAAGGTCGGCATGTTCATCGGCGCGCCGGACGCCACCCAGGCGATCGTCAGCCAGTTCCAGGGCAAGTTTCAGGACTGGGCGATGAGCCCGCTGCCGGGCCAGGACGGCCTGGCGAAGGGCACGCTCGGTGGTGGCGAGGGCTATTTCTTCAAGAAGGACCTCACTCCCGAGCAGGTCAAGGCCGGTCTGAAGTGGATCGCGTACCAGAAGCTGACGCCGGGCAAGGGTCAGTTCGACTACGTCCGGGCCAAGCCGCAGAACTACCCGGTGGGTCTGCCCCAGCCGCTGCTCTTCGCGAACGGCAGCGAGGCGCAGAAGCAGGAACTCGAACTGCGTAAGGCGAACGCGAACGTCGACACCGCGAACTTCGTGATCTTCGAGGCGACCCCGGTCCCGATCAAGGGTGAGCCGCGCAACGCGCAGGCGGTCTACGCGGTGCTCGACGCCGCGATGTCCGGGGTGCTGACGAACCCGAACTCGAACATCGACGCGCTGCTCAAGACGGCCGAGGAAAAGGTCAACCAGCTCCTGGCCGCCGAGAGCTGATCCGGTCAGGGTGGGGGCCGGTACGCCGAGCCGGCCCCCACCCCATCCGCGCCGCACCGTCCGGTCACAGACTCACCCAGGAGTTGCCTTGGCGATCACCACCGTCCCGGGTACCACCAGAAAGCCGGGACGTCCCACGCCGCCCTACACGCGGCCGCAACGTACGAGCCTCGGCCGCAAGGTACGGGACAACCTCACCGGTCACGCGTTCCTGATCGGGGCGGTGCTCTGCTTCGTCGTCTTCTCCTGGTACCCGATGATCCGCGGCATCGTGATGAGCTTCCAGCGGACGCGGCGCGGCGAGACCACCTGGGTGGGCTGGGACAACTACTCCCGCATCATCGCCGACCCCAGCTTCTGGCCCGCCTGGCAGAACACGCTGTACTTCACCGTGCTCGCGCTCGTCCTCGGTTACGCGGTGCCGTTCTTCGTGGCGATCCTGCTCAACGAGTTCCGCCACGCCAAGGGGTACCTACGGATCCTGGTCTACCTGCCGGTGATGCTGCCGCCAGCCTCGGCGCTCTTCCTGTTCAAGTTCTACGCGTACGACCCCAGCGAAGCGGGTCTCTTCAACGCGATCCTCAAGGCGCTGCACCTGCCCACCTCGCAGTGGATGCAGTCCCCCGAGATGACGATGCCGGCGATGGTGGTCGCGTCGACCTGGATGAACATGGGCGGCGCCGTGCTGATCTATCTGGCGTCGCTGCAGAACATCCCGGGCGAACTCTACGAAGCGGCCGAGCTCGACGGCGCCGGGATCTGGCGGCGGATCCGCCACGTGACCATCCCGCAGACCCGGCTGATCCTCGCGCTCCTGGCGATGCTCCAGATCGTCGCCACGATGCAGCTCTTCATCGAGCCACTGATCCTCGCCAACGGCGCGGGCGCGGAGGATTCCGCGACCTCCGTGGCGTACCTCATCTACCAGCACGGGTTCTTCCAGAACGACCTCAACGGCGCCGCGGCGCTCGGCGTGATCATGCTCGTGGTGCTGGCCGGCTTCTCCGCCGCCTACCTGCGGCTGAGCGCGAAACAGGACTAGGACGGGACGAGAAATGGCACAGGACTCCGGTACTCGGACCCTCATCTCTCACGCGCAGCTCCGTCGCGGGCGCGGCCGGGTCATCTACTGGGCGCTGCTCACCGTCGTCGTCGTGGGTTTCACGCTCGTCTTCCTCGGGCCGCTCTACTGGATGGTCACCGGCGCGCTCAAGTCGGGCCAGGAGATCGCGCAGACCCCGCCGTCGCTGTTCCCGAAGGATCCCCAGCCGCAGAACTACGTCGACGCGTGGAACAACCTGGACCTCGCCAAGCTGCTGTTCAACACGTTCTACTACGCGATCGGCGCGGTGCTGTTCCAACTCGTCTTCGACAGCGCGGCGGCGTACTCCCTGTCCAAGCTGCGGCCGATGTTCGGCAACGTGATCCTCGCCCTGATGCTGGGAACCCTGATGATCCCGGCGATGGTCCTCATCGTCCCGCAGTACGTGACCGTGCTCGACCTGCCGATTCTGCACATCAACCTGCTCGACTCGCCGTTCGCGATCTGGCTGCCGATGGTCGCGAACGCGTTCAACATCTTCCTGTTGAAACGGTTCTTCGATTCGATTCCCGAGGAACTGATGGCGGCGGCCCTCATGGACGGGGCGTCGTCGCTGCGGACGCTCTGGTCGATCATCCTGCCGCTGTCGCGTCCCATCCTCGGCGTCGTCTCGATCTTCGCCGTGACGGCGGTCTGGAAGGACTTCCTCTGGCCGAAGCTGGTCATGCCGTCGCCCGAGACCCGGACGGTCAGCGTCGGCATCTACACCTTCGCGGGTGGTACGCCCATGAACGTGGTGATCGCCGCGTCGGTCATCGCCGCGATCCCGACCGTCATCATCTTCCTGATCTTCCAACGGAACATCATGTCCGGTCTGACCACGGGCAGCGTCAAGGGATAGCCCACCACCGTATCCTCCCGCGCGGCGAACAACGAAGGTTCGCCCGACACATATCTAGGTCCGGCGAACCCGCCGACGTACTGACGCAGAAAGCAGGTGCTCGTGTCCACAGCTGACAAAAGTCCGTGGTGGCGTGGAGCGGTGATCTACCAGGTGTATCCCCGGAGCTTCGCCGACGGCAACGGCGACGGCATCGGCGACATCGCTGGCATCCGGTCCCGGCTGAATCACCTGTCCGCGCTCGGCGTCGACGCGATCTGGTTCAGTCCCTGGTACCCCTCCCCGATGGCCGACGCCGGCTACGACGTGTCCGACTACCGCGACATCGACCCGGTCTTCGGCACCCTCGCCGAGGCGGAGGCGCTGATCTCGGAGGCACACGCGCTCGGCATCCGGACCATCGTCGACGTGGTGCCCAACCACTGCTCCGACGCGCACCCGTGGTTCCAGGCCGCGCTCGCCGGCGGGCCCGGTGCGCCCGAACGGGACCTGTTCTGGTTCCGTCCCGGCCGGGGCCCGAACGGCGACCAGCGGCCCACCGACTGGATCGGCGAGTTCGGCGGCGAGACCTGGACCCGGACCACCAACCCGGACGGCACCCCCGGCGACTGGTACCTGCACCTGTTCGCCCCGCAGCAGCCGGACTTCAACTGGGACCACCCCCGCGTGCGGGCGGAATTCGAGGACATCCTGCGGTTCTGGTTCGACCGGGGCGTGGACGGCATCCGGATCGACTCGGCCGGGCTGCTGGTCAAGGACGGGACGCTGCCCGAGGTCCGCCCGGACCAGCCGCACCCGTTCCACGACCTCGACGGGGTGCACGACATCTACCGGGGCTGGCGGCGGGTCGCCGACGAGTACCCCGGCGAGCGGGCCCTCATCGGTGAGGTGTGGCTGCCGGACCGGCAGCGGTTCGCCAACTACCTGCGCCCGGACGAGCTGCACGCCGCGTTCAACTTCGACTTCCTCGGCTGCGCGTGGGACGCCTCGGCGCTGCGCGAGAGCATCGACGGGACGCTGAGCGCGCACGCGCCGGTCGGCGCGCCGGCCACCTGGGTGCTCTCCAACCACGACGTCACCCGGCACGTCACCCGCTACGGGCGGGCGGACACCAGGTTCAGCTTCGCCGCCAAGCGCGAGGGGACCCCCACCGACCTGGAGCTGGGCACCCGCCGGGCCCGGGCCGCCGCGCTGCTCTCGCTGTCGCTGCCCGGTGCCGCCTACGTCTACCAGGGCGAGGAGCTGGGCCTCTACGAGGTCGAGGACATTCCGTACGCGCTGCGCCAGGACCCGATGTGGGAACGTTCCGGCCGGATCGACCCCGGTCGGGACGGCTGCCGCGTGCCGCTGCCCTGGGCCGGTGACGAGCCGCCGTTCGAGTTCAGCCCCGACGGCGCGGCAACGCCCTGGCTGCCCCAGCCGGCCGACTGGAAGGACCGGACCGCCCGGGCGCAGACCGGCGACGCCGCCTCGATGCTGGAGCTGTACCGGGCGGCGATCCAGATCCGGCGAGCCGACCCGGCGCTCGGCGACGGCGAGATGAGCTGGCTGCCCGCCCCGGACGGCGTGCTCGCCTTCAGCCGTGGCGGTGGCTTCCGCTGCCTGGTCAACCTCACCGACACGCCGGTGCCACTGCCCGCCGACGGGGACCTGCTGCTGGCCAGCGGGCCACTCGACGACGGTCTGCTCCCGTCGGACACCGCCGTCTGGCTGCGTACCGCCGAATTGGCGGACGAGCCGCGCGCGGCGGACGCACCCCGTCTGACCTGATCGCCGTGGTGTCGGCGGCCCGTCCCGGCCGCCGGCACCACACCACCCATCCCGGCCCCGCGCCGGCCGCCAGAAGAAGGAGGAACAAGGGGTAGACGCCACGCCGCACGGACACGGGGGGATCTGGCCTGCCTGACGAAAGGGAGAGCGCTGCTCATGGCCAACCACACCACCGGCACCCCGCACCACCTCCGACACCCGACCCGGGCAGGGTTGGCCGCCATCGCCGCCACCCTGCTCCCCGCGACATCGGTGACCGCCCTCGCGGTCACCGGCACCGCGCCCCCGGCCTCGGCAGCCGGGCTGTCCCCCTTCGACATCCCCGGCCGGGGCGCCACCGTCCCGTTCGTGGAGCAGGAAGCCGAGAAGGCCGCCCACAACGGCACGAAGATCGGCCCGGACCTGCGTTTCGGCACGCTGCCATCCGAGGCGTCCGGCCGGGAGGCGGTCACCCTCGACTCCGTCGGCGAGTACGTCGAGTTCACCCTCACCGCCCCGGCCAACGCGGTCACCTTCCGGCACAGCCTGCCGGACAGCCCGGCCGGCACCAGCCGGGACCCCACCTGCGGCTGACCGCCACCGGCAACAGCGGCTGGCCCGCCGGTCAGCTCAGCGAGTTCGAGGTCTACTCCAGCTAGGCCGGCGCCCCCGCCCAGCCGGGGCGGAGACCACCCGGCCGGACAGCCCGGCGCAGCGCAGCCCCGGGCCGGCCCGATTCCCGTCCCCCACCGCACCGTCCCCCACCTGTCGCGGCACGACGGGCGTACCCCTGCACCCGTCGCCGGGCACCACACCCCGCACCCACCCCCGAAAGAGGTGTAGCAACCCCATGTCCAGAAACGGCACCAGACGAGGCACCCCGCCAACCGGCGCACCCAACTCCGTCCCCCGAAGCACCCGCACCGGCCACCGACGGCTGCTCGCCGGCGTGCTCGCCGGGATGCTCCTCGCCACCGCCCCGGTCGTCACCCCCGCGGCCAGCGCGGCACCGGTGGCCGACCCGTCCGCGGCCGCCGCGCGCGTGGCCATGCTCGCCGGACTCTCCGCCACCATGACCGCCAGCAGCTACAACCAGAACTACGTGGCGGGCAACGCCAACGACGGCAACGCGGACACCTACTGGGAGAGCAGCAACAACGCGTTCCCGCAGTGGATCCAGGCTGACCTCGGCGCCACGGTCAGCGTGGACCGGGTCGTGCTCAAGCTGCCACCCTCGTCGGCCTGGCAGACCCGCACCCAGACGCTGTCGGTGCTCGGCTCCACCAACGGCTCCTCGTTCACCACCCTGAAGGCATCCGGCGGCTACACCTTCAACCCGGGCACCGGAAACACCGCGACCGTCAGCTTCACCCCGGCCAGCACCCGCTACGTGCGGGTGCAGGTCACCGGCAACACCGGCTGGCCGGCCGCACAGTTCTCCGAGGTCGAGGTCTACGGCGCCGTCGGCAGCCCCGACACGCAGGCCCCCAGCGTCCCCGGCAACCTGGCGTACACCCAGCCCGTCAGCGGGCAGATCCGGCTCACCTGGTCCGCGTCCACGGACAACGTCGGGGTGACCGGGTACGACGTCTACGCCAACGGCGCACTGCGTGCCAGCGTCAACGGCTCGACCCTGACGTACACGGACAGCCAACCGACCAGCGCCACCGTCTCCTACTACGTCCGGGCCAAGGACGCGGCCGGCAACCAGTCGGCGAACAGCAACACCGTCACCCGGACCGGCACCGGCAACCCGCCGACCGGCACCAACCTGGCGGTCGGCAAGCCGATCACCGCCTCCGGGTACGTGCACACGTTCGTGGCCACCAACGCCAACGACAACAACGTGGCCACCTACTGGGAGGGCAACGGCAACCCGAGCACGCTGACCGTGCAGCTCGGCGCGAACGCCAGCCTCAGCCAGATCGTGCTGAAGCTGAACCCGGACTCCGCCTGGGGTGCGCGTACCCAGAACGTCACCGTGCTCGGCCGCGACCAGGGTTCGTCGACCTTCACCACCCTCGTCGGTGCGGCGAACTACAGCTTCAACCCGGCCAGCGGCAACACGGTGACCATCCCGGTCTCCGGTGCTGCGGCCGACGTACGGCTGTCGATCGCCTCGAACACCGGTGCCCCGGCCGGCCAGGTGGCCGAGTTCCAGGTCATCGGCACCCCGGCACCGAACCCGGACCTGACCGTGACCGGCATGTCGGTCAGCCCGTCCGCGCCGGTGGAGACGAGCACCATCACGCTCTCCGCGACCGTGCGTAACGCCGGCTCGGCGGCCTCCGGTGCCACCAACGTCAACTTCTACCTGGGCGCCACCCGGGTCGGCACCGCGTCGATCGGCGGCCTCGCGGCCGGCACCTCGACCACGGTCACCACCAACATCGGCACGCGTGACGCGGGCAGCTACCCGCTCAGCGCGAAGGTCGATGAGAACAACACCGTCGTCGAGCAGGACGACACCAACAACAGCTACACCAACCCCAGCCCGCTGGTGGTCAGCCCGGTCGCCACCTCCGACCTGGTCGCCTCCGCGGTCGCCTGGTCGCCCGGCAACCCGGCGGCCGGCAACACGGTCACCTTCTCGGTGTCGGTACGCAACGCCGGCAGTGTGGCGTCCGCGTCCGGCGCGCACGGCATCACGCTCACCGTGCTCAACGACGCCGGCACCGCCGTCCGCACCCTGACCGGCTCGTACTCCGGGGTGATCAACGCGGGGGCCACCGTCGGCCCGGTCAACCTGGGCACCTGGACCGCCGCGAACGGCAAGTACACCGTCCGGGTGGTGCTCGCCGCCGACGCCAACGAACTGCCGGTCAAGCAGGCCAACAACACCAGCGACCGCCCGCTCTTCGTCGGTCGTGGCGCCAACATGCCGTACGACATGTACGAGGCCGAGGACGGCGTGGTCGGTGGCGGCGCCGCCGTCGTCGGCCCGAACCGGAACGTCGGCGACCTGGCCGGTGAGGCGTCCGGACGGCGGGCGGTGACGCTCAACTCGACCGGCAGCTACGTCGAGTTCACCACCCGGGCCAGCACCAACACGCTGGTCACCCGCTTCTCCATCCCGGACGCGCCGGGCGGCGGCGGGATCAACTCGACGCTGAACGTCTACGTCAACGGCACGTTCCACAAGGCCATCGACCTGACGTCCCGGTACGCCTGGCTCTACGGCAACGAGGCCAGCCCGGGCAACTCGCCGGGCGCGGGCGGACCGCGGCACATCTACGACGAGGCCAACGTCATGCTCAACTCCACCGTGCCGGCCGGCAGCAGGATCCGCCTCCAGAAGGACCCGGCCAACACCACCACGTACGCCATCGACTTCATCAACACCGAGCAGGTGTCGGCGATCGCCAACCCGGACCCGGCGCGCTACACCACGCCGACCGGCTTCACCCACCAGGACGTGCAGAACGCCCTGGACCGGGTGCGGATGGACACCACCGGCAACCTCATCGGGGTCTACCTGCCCGCCGGCAACTACTCCACCTCGTCGAAGTTCCAGGTGTACGGCAAGGCGGTGAAGGTGACCGGCGCCGGGCCCTGGTACACCCGGTTCAACGCCCCGTCCGGCCAGGACAACACCGACATCGGCTTCCGGGCCGAGAACTCGGCGGCCGGATCGTCCTTCGCGAACTTCGCCTACTTCGGCAACTACACCTCGCGGATCGACGGACCGGGCAAGGTGTTCGACTTCGCCAACGTGTCGAACATCGTGATCGACAACATCTGGAACGAGCACATGGTGTGCCTGTACTGGGGCGCGAACACCGACTACATGACGATCAAGAACTCCCGGATCCGGAACATGTTCGCCGACGGCATCAACATGACCAACGGCAGCACCAACAACCTGGTCACCAACAACGACGCCCGGGCCACCGGTGACGACAGCTTCGCACTGTTCTCGGCGATCGACGCGGGCGGCGCGGACATGAAGGACAACGTCTACGAGAACCTGACCTCGACCCTGACCTGGCGCGCCGCCGGTGTGGCGGTCTACGGCGGGTACGGCAACACGTTCCGCAACATCTACATCGCGGACACGCTGGTGTATTCCGGCATCACCATCAGCTCGCTCGACTTCGGCTACCCGATGAACGGCTTCGGTGCGAACCCGCCGACGCGATTCGAGAACATCTCGATCGTGCGGGCCGGTGGGCACTTCTGGGGCGCACAGACCTTCCCGGCGATCTGGATCTTCTCCGCCTCGAAGGTGTTCCAGGGCATCCGGGTCAGCGACGTGGACATCGTCGACCCGACCTACAGCGGCATCATGTTCCAGACGAACTACGTCGGCGGGCAGCCGCAGTTCCCGGTCACCGACACGATCTTCACGAACGTCTCGATCAGCGGGGCGCGCAAGAGCGGTGACGCGTTCGACGCGAAGTCCGGCTTCGGGATCTGGGTGAACGAGATGCCGGAGGCGGGGCAGGGCCCGGCCGTCGGCTCGGCCACCTTCAACAACCTGCGGCTGAGCAACAACGCGGTGGACATCCGGAACATCACCTCGACGTTCACCATCAACCGCAACTGACCCACCCCGGTCGTCCGCACGGCGACCGTTCCTCCGGGCGGTGTGGCCACTCGACAACGGGTGGCCGCACCGCCCGGCCCGTCGTGCTCCCGTCGGTCAATCGGCGGGCGCGCCGTGCCGACCGGCGCCGGCGGCGAACCGGGCCGCGCCGGCCGCCGCGTCGGTGGCCAGCGAGTTCATCCCGTACGCCAGCTCGGTCGCCACGGCCTCCGGCTCGGGCCGGCCGGCTCCGGCCAGCAGCGCCGCCCGGTCGTTGCGCAGACAGGTCTGCGGATGCCGGGCGATCTCCGCCGCCAGCTTCTCGGCCGCGGCCCGCGCCTGGCCGGGCGGCACCAGCCGGTTGACCAACCCCATCGCGTACGCCTCGTCGGCCGGCACCGGACGGCCGGTGAGGATCAGGTCCATCGCCCTGCTCTCGCCGATCAGCCGCGGCAGCCGAACCGTGCCGCCGTCGATCAGCGGCACTCCCCACCGGCGGCAGAACACCCCGAGCGTCGCGTCGGACTCCGCGACCCGCAGGTCGCACCAGAGCGCCAACTCCAGCCCACCGGCCACCGCGTACCCGGAAATCGCCGCGATCACCGGTTTGCTGAGCGCCATCCGGGTCGGACCCATCGGGCCGTCCCCCTCCGGCTCGACCCGGTTGCCGCTCGGCGTGCCGATGGCCTTGAGGTCGGCACCGGCACAGAACGTGCCACCGGCTCCCCAGAGCACAGCCACCGCCGCGTCCGGGTCGGCGTCGAAGGCCCGAAAGGCGTCGGCCAGCGCCCGCGCGGTCGGCCCGTCGACGGCGTTCCGGGCCGCCGGCCGGTCCAGCACCACTGTCGTCACCGGCCCGGCGCGCTCCACCCGTACACCCATCGGCCCAGCATGCCCGCCGCCCGCCGGTCCCGCAGACCCCGCACCCGACCACGCGGTCGGTCGCGGCCCGGGCTGAAAGCGCTGTCGACACGCCGTGCTGCAGGTCTGTCACCGCCGACCGGTTTGCGACCGCGTTCGCCGGGAAGTCGGTACGGGTGCGAGCACTATTGACGAGAGTTGAGCAGGATTCGAGGCTGGACCGGGTGGGTGACCGGCTACAGCGGGCGGTCCTCGGCACGCTGCGTCCGCGGCGGCTGCGGGACCTACTACACGGAGTGACGCTGGGGCATCCCCTGCATCCGGCGATGGTGCAGGTGCCGGTGGGCTCCTGGATCAGCGCCGCGGTGCTGGACCTGATGCCCGGGCAGCGCCGGGCCGCCACCGTGCTGGTCGGCCTGGGCACCGTCAGCGCGGTGCCGGCAGCGGTCGCCGGGCTGAACGACTGGGCGGCACTCTCCCGGGACCAGCGCCGGGTCGGCCTGGTGCACGCAGCCGCGAACAGCGTGGGCCTGACGCTCTACGCCGGTTCCCTGGCCGCGCGGCTGTCCGGCCGGCACGGCGTCGGCCGCACCCTCGGCTGGCTCGGGCTGTCCGCCGCGAGCCTCGGGGCGTACATCGGCGGCCACCTGGCGTACAAGCAGGGAGCGCAGGTCAACCAGAGCATCTCCGAGCTGCACCGGATGAGCGACGGCTGGCACTCGCTGGTCGAGATGGCCGCGCTGCCGCAGCGCACCCTGGTGACCCGGGAGGTGGACGACGTCTCGGTGATCCTCTACCGGCACGGTGACGAGGTCACCGTGATGCTGGAGCGCTGCCCGCACCAGAGCGGGCCACTCGGCGAGGGCGAGGTGCAGGAGATCGGCGGCCATGCCTGCGTGGTCTGCCCGTGGCACGGCAGCGCCTTCCGGCTGAACGGCGGCGAGGTCGTGCAGGGGCCGTCCGGCAACGACCAGCAGATCCTGCCCACGCGGATCCAGGACGGCGTGCTGCAGACCCGCCTGCCCTGACAGGCACGCGCGAACGGGCATCCGCCGGATGCCCGATACCCCGAGCGCAACCTGCGCCGGGCTGCCGCGCGCCGCTCCGTCCTGCGCCGCGCTGCGCCGGGCCGCCGCGTTCCGTCCTGCGCTGGGCTGCCGAGCGCTGCTTGACTCTGTGCCGCGTGCCGCCGGGACGGTGTTGCTTTCGGCGGGTATACCTCAGAGTCATATCTATGCCTGTGAGGTAAGGCAAAGGCTCTCAGGCCCCAGCGCCTCCGCCTGGGGCATCCGCATCTCGCGCACCGCCAGCCGTGCCGCCGGCCGGGCGAGTCCGCTGCCGCTGCCGCTGCCGTCGCCGTGAAGAGCGGGAGCGCGGGCCGGCCCGTCAACCGGCGGCGACCCTCGTGGGACGGGCGAGCGCCGGGTCAGCTGCGCCGGTGCCGACCGACCTGCGGGCCGTCCGGCACGGAGTCCAGACCACCGCCCGCCCGCCGACCCTCAGCCGCCTGCGCCCGCGCCTGCGGCCCAAGGTCGTGCTCGATCCTGGTTCTAGTGGCCCCAAGCGCGGCGGAGGCCACTACATCCTGAATCCAGCGCGATCTTGGGCGGGTAAGGGTTGTCGCGCGATACGGCGCACGCCCGGGGCGAGGTTCGCGCCGCGTTGCGCCCGCCCCTGGCCGGGCTGGGGGCGGGGCGGGGGGCGACGCGCCAGGTCAGGGGCGGGGCCGGCCCGCCAGGTCGGGCAGCGGGCGACGGGCGCGGTCGGCCCGGCGGCGTAGCGCTTCGGTGGCCGGGCGGGCCAGCAGCGGGGTGGCCAGCGTGGCGGCCAGGGCACCGAACAGCAGGCCGGCGACCACGTCGTGCGGATAGTGCACGCCCACGAAGACCCGGGAGAACGCGGCCAGCGCGGCAAGCGGCAGCGCGACAAGTCCGAGCCGGCGGGAGAGCAGCAGCGTGGTGACCGCCAGCGCGCCGGCCAGGGTGGCGTGATTGCTGGGAAACGACCAGTCACCCGGTGATGGACAACTGCCCGCGATGATGGCCCGGCCCACCGTCCGGCACGGCCGATCCTGGTCCACCACGGTCTTGAACCATTCGCTGCCCACGTACGCCAGGAGAGTCGGCACCGGCGCGACCAGGGCGAGTGCCCGGTCATGCGGGCCGCCGGACAGGCGGCTCAGCGCGGCCGCCAGCAGCAGCGCGCCGAGCAGCAGGATCACCCCCTCGGTGGCGTGCCCGACGAACCACTGCACCGGGGGCGGGCTGTCGGCGGCGACGCCGATCACGTCGCGATACCACTCGGCACTGATCTCCGGAACGTCCATGTTGCCGGTGTCAACCATGCATCACCTCACCAGATGTTCATACCCGGTCCATCTGGGAGACAAGGTAGGAACGCGGCAGGCGGCGGCGCAGGGATCGAAGGTACGGACGGCCTACCGACCTTCGTCCAGCAATCGCACAGCCGGCTCTGCTTCGCTGGTCAGGGACATCGGCACCCACAGGAGGTATCCGTGCACACCGGTTCGGCCACCGATCAACCGTCGCCCGCCACCGAGGGCGTGGACGAGGAGACCTGGCAGATCCGGCGCACGGCGGCCGACCTGGACCGGCTCGGCGAGACCGAATCGATCTTCGCGTTGGGCAACGGGTGGGTCGGTTGGCGTGGCGTCCTGGACGAGGGCGCGCCGTGCGTGATGCCGGGCAGCTACGTCAACGGTTTCCACGAGCGGCGCGAGCTGAGCTATCCCGAGGAGGGGTACGCGTTTCCGCAGGCCAGCGACACCGTCGTCAGCGCGCCGAACGCGGCGCTGATCCGGCTCTGGGTCGACGACGAGCCGCTGGACATCCGCACCGGGACGTTGGACGTTCACGAACGGGTGCTCGACCTGCGCGCCGGCGTACTGCGCCGGGAGACCGAGTGGATCTCGCCGGCCGGGCGGCGGGTGCGCATCCGCAGCACCCGACTGGTGTCCCTGCCACGCCGCCCGGTCGCCGCCGTCCGGTACGAGGTGGAGACGCTGGACGGGCCCGTCGAACTGCGGGTCTGTTCGGACCTGCTGGCCAACGAGCGGGTGCCGGAGCGCTCGGACGATCCCCGGGCGGCCTCGGCGATCACCGATCCGCTGACCGCCGAGGCGTACCGTGCGACCGGCCTCGACGGGGTGCTGGTGCACCGCACGGAGCACAGCGGCCAGCGCGTCGCGGTGGCGGTCAGCCACCTCGTGGACGCACCGGGCACGGTGACCACCACCGGTGACTGCACTCCCCGACCGGGTACGCCTCACCGTGGCCGGCCCGCTGCACCCGGGTGAGCGGCTGGAGCTGACGAAGTTCGCCGCGTACGAGTGCGCGTCGGTCGACGGGACGCCCGCCGGCGAGTTGGCCGACCTGGTCGTCGCCGAGGCGGACGCCGCCCGCGCGGACGGCTTCGACGCACTGCTCGCCGACCAGCGCGCGGCCCTGGACGCGGCCTGGCAGGCCGCCGACGTGCTGCTCGACGGCGACCCGGAACTCCAGCAGGCGACCCGGTTCGCGATGTTCCACCTGATCCAGGCCGGCCGCCCCGACTCCCACCGGACCATCCCCGCCAAGGGGCTGACCGGCAACGGCTACGACGGGCACGTGCTCTGGGACACCGAGAGCTATGTGCTTCCGGTGCTCACCTACCTGGCTCCGGCGGTGGCCCGCTCGGCGTTGAGCTGGCGGCACGCCCACCTGGCGGAGGCCCGGGAGCGCGCCCGCGAGCTGCGGCTGACCGGCGCCACCTTCCCGTGGCGCACCATCGGCGGCCGGGAGTGCTCCGGCTACTGGCTGGCCGGCACCGCCGCGCTGCACGTCAACGCCGACATCGCCGACGCGGTGCTGCGCTACCTGGCCGCCACCGACGACGAGCGGTTCCTCGCCGAGGCGGGGCTGGAGCTGCTGGTGGAGACCGCCCGACTCTGGCACGGTTTCGGCCACTGGTCGGACACCGGCGCGTTCCACCTGCACGGGGTGACCGGCCCGGACGAGTACGCCGCGCTGGTCAACGACAACGTCTTCACCAACCTGATGGCCCGGCGCAACCTGCGGGGCGCGGCGGACGCTGCCGAGCGCCACCCGGACCTGGCCGGCCGGCTCGGGGTGGATCCGACGGAGATCGCCGACTGGCGGGCCGCCGCCGACGCAATCTTCATCCCGTACGACCGCAAGCGCGGGGTGCACCAGCAGGCCGCCGGGTTCACCGAGCAGCCGGAGTGGGACTTCGCGAACACCGGCGAGGACGACTACCCGCTGCTGCTGCACTATCCGTACCTGGAGCTGTATCGCCGGCAGGTGGTCAAGCAGGCCGACCTGGTGCTGGCCATGCAGCTCTGTCCCGGCGAGTTCACCGCCGACGAGAAGGCCCGCAACCTGGCCTACTACGAGGCCCGCACGGTCCGCGACTCGTCGCTGTCGGCGGCACCGCAGGCGGTCCTGGCCGCCGAGGTCGGGCACCTCGACCTGGCGTACGACCTGTTCGCGGAGTCGGTGCTGCAGGACCTGGCCGACCTGGGCGACAAGACCGCCGACGGGCTGCACCTGGCCTCGCTGGCCGGGTCGTGGCTGGCGCTGGTCCAGGGCTTCGGCGGGCTGCGCGACGACCGGGGGGTGCTCTCCTTCGACCCCCGGCTGCCCCGGCGGATCGACCGGCTGGCATTCAGCCTGCGCTGGCGCGGACATCGGCTGCGGGTCACGCTGACTCCCGCCGAGGCCCGCTACGAGCTGCCCGACGCCGGCCCGGACGCCGCGGTCGACCTGTGGCACCACGGCGAAGAGCTCCGGGTGACCGGCGCCGCACCGGTCATCCGACCGATGCCGCCGGTGCCCGACCCCGGGCCCGAGCCGCACTCCCCGCCCGGTCGCCGCCCCACCCGCCGCTCGGCCGGCTGACCCGCCGCGGTCCGCTGCTCGTCCAGGCGACGGTCAGGTCGGCCCGAGGCCGCCGGCCATCCGTTCGCGGACGGCCTCCAGCGCCTCGAAGGCGTACGCCCAGTTGTGGCACTTGAAACTGCGCAGGCCTTCGATCGCGGTGTGGCAGTCGGCGCAGCGCACACCGGGGATCGCGTCCGGGATCTCGGTGTTGACGTACTTGCGTTCGCCGAGGATGACGGTGGCGATCATGGCCTTGTCGTGCAGGCCGGAGAGCGCCGACGAGACGATGTCGTACCAGGTGACCCGCCGGCCGCACTTCGGGCAGTCCGGCTCGTCGCCGCTGACCCAGAGCGGGGCGCCGATGGTGCGCGTCGGCATGCCGAGCAGCTTCTCCAGCCGTCGGACGTCCGATTCCGGCGTGGTCCACCGGTGCCGGCCCGGCAGCGACGCGGGCGAGTCGTACACGGCGCGGAACAGGTCGTGGTCGACCTGCACGGTCTCCCGCTGACTGGTCATCGGTGTCCCCCTCGACGCTCGGTGCCCCCACAGTCGTCCCTGATGGGGGCGGGCTACAACCGGATCAACGACACGGCGGGGTGACCAGCCCCCTGCCGCGAGGTCAGGGTGCCGCCCGCACCCCGGCGGACCTGCCGGCTTTCGCCGTCGGCGGGCGGTCCCGGATGGTACGACGGACGCAGGGCGTGCCACCGGGAGGAGCGCTGATGGTGAGCAGGCCCGAACGGGTGCTGCGAGGCAGGGACGTGCCGCTCAGCGCGTCCTTCCTGGAGCTCTTCTTCGACCTGGCGTTCGTCCTCGCCCTCAGCCAACTGGCCCGGCATCTGCTCGCCGACCTCACCCTGGTGGGTGTGCTGCGCACCGCGCTGCTGCTGACCGGGGTCTGGTGGATCTGGGTGACGACCACCTGGTTGACCGACTGGTACGACCCGGAGACCCCGGCGATTCGAGGCCTGCTGGTCGGCGCCACGCTGGGCAGTCTGCTGGTCGGGGTGGCGATCCCGCAGGCGCTGGACGGGCGGGGTCTGCTCTTCGCCGGCGCGTACGTCGCGGTCCACCTCGTCCGGGGCGCGGTCACCGCCCTCACGCTGCGCGGTCACCCGCGGCAGAGTCGGGCGCTGCGGGTCCTGTGCTGGTACAGCGTCTCCGCCGTACCGTGGCTGGCCGGCGCGTTCCTGCCGGAGTGGCGGGTGCCGCTCTGGCTGCTCGCCCTCGCGATCGACCTCACCGGCCCTCGACTGGGCTGGCCCACGCCGCGGCTGGGTCGGGCCCGGCAGCAGGAGTTGCACCTCGCCGGTGAGCACTTCGCCGAGCGGTACCAGCAAATCATGATCATCGCGCTGGGCGAACTCGTCCTGGTCTCCGGCCTCACCTACGCCGGCACCCACCTCAACCTCCCGGAGACCGCCGCCTTCCTGCTGGTCTTCGTCACCGCCGTGCTGATCGGTCTGCTCTACGTGACGCCCGCCGGCCAGCGCCTGGGCCCGGCCATCGAGACCGCCGACCCGTCCCGGCTCGGCGTCGTCACCAGCTACCTGCACCTGGTGATGATCGCCGGAATAGTGGCGACCGCGGTCGGCGCCGAACTGAGCATCGCCCACCCCACCGAGATTAGCGACACGACGGCCGTCGTGGTCATCCTGGGCGGGCCCACCCTCTTCCTCGTCGGGCGGATCCTGTTCTCACTGGCGATCCACCGGCGACTCTCCTGGCCGCGGGTCTTCGGCCTGTTCGTCCTGGCCGGCGCGGCGATCGCCCTGCGACTGCCGCTGGTCGCGGTCAGCGCGGTCGCCACCGGGGTGCTGATCGTGGTGGCCGTCCTGGACGACGCGGGCATCTTCACCGCCCGTCGTGTCCGAGGCCCCTGACGCTACGTCGCTCACTGTCTCGCTGGCGCGGGGTCAGGCTGGCGCCGCCAGCCGGCCGGCCGCGGACAACCGCCGGATCACCGCCCCGTGTGGCACGGCGTGACTGGTACGACCGGCCACCCCGGTGGTGGTGGCGGCGGTGAAGAGCGAGTTGAGCAGCGCTTCCTCGACCGAGTCCAGGACGGCGGCGAAGACCGGGTTGATCTCCCCGTCCGGGATGGGTCGCTGGTCCGGCTGCGCAGTGCTGAACGCGATCGCGTAGTCACCGCTGCCGTTGCTGTAGGACGCCCCGACCCGGCCCATCGCGAAGACCGCCCGCCGGGCGAGCCGTCCGAGCTGCCGGGCGTCCAGGGGTACGTCGGTGGCGACCACGATCATGCAGGAGTTGCCGGACGGTTCGGCCCGCTCGGCGTCCGGGATCAGCTCACCGACCGGCAGCGGGACGCCGAGGGCGGTGAGCACTCCGCCGAAGTTGGACTGGACGAGCGCACCGACCGTCCCCGGTCGGTCTGCGACCCGTACCGTCCTGGACGACGTGCCGATGCCGCCCTTGAAGCCCAGCGCCGTGGTGCCGGTGCCGGCCCCGACGCAGCCCTCCGCCGGCGGCCCGCCGGACGCCCCCGTGACGGCGGCGAGCACGTGTTCCTCGATGATCGGCCGGCGGCGGATGTCCGACAGGTGACCGTCGTTGGTCTCGCCGACCAGGGGGTTGAACGACAGACCCTCGGGGCGACGGTCCATCAGGTGACTCAGCAGCGCGTCCGCGGCCCGGAAGACGGACAGCGTGGCGGTCAGGACGATCGGTGACTCCAGTACGCCGAGTTCGTCGACCTGTGTCGAGCCGACGAGCTTCCCGTGGCCGTTGCCGGAGTACACGGCGGCCGGCAGGGTCCATCGTCCGGGGCCGAGTTGACTCGGTACGACGGCGGTGACACCGGTGTGCAGGTCGGCGCCGTCGTCGATGGTGGTGTGCCCGACCAGGATTCCGTCGACGTCGGTGATCGCGTTGTGCGGCCCAATGGGCAGCGTCCCCACGACGATCCCGAGGTCGCGGGCGCGGCGGCGCAGCTGGTCCATGAAGCTCCTGTCGTCGTTGTTGCATTGCGGCGATGCGGGGATCCTTGCGGCCGGGTGTGGTGGTATCCACACTCCGGTGTGCTGCTCCTCGGCGACTGTTTCTATCCGCCGCCGTACCACCTGCGGCAGCCGGGTGACACGTACGACGCGGCGCTGATCCGTTCCCTGCTCGACGAGAGCACCTTCGGGCGCCTCGACTGGTACGTCGACAGCCACAGTCATCCGCGTACCCCACAGCAGACGCCGGCGTTGCTCAGCACCCTTCCCCACTGACCGCAGGTGGCGACCAACCGGGCGTTTCGGGTCATCCGGGTGGCGACGGCGGCTCTGGTGGGTGGCCTGTGGCGCGGGCGGCGTCGGAGATGGCGACCCCGGCCAGGACCGCGGTGACGGCGAGGGCGGCCACGAGCGGTGGTACGAGGAGCATCACCGGTGCCAGGGCGGCCAGCGCGAGCAGCCCGATCGGTCGATCCCGGGATACCCGGCTGAAGACCGCGTACTCGAAGCGGGCACGCCCGGCCAGGAACAGCGCGGGCCCGCCGAGGATGACCGCGATCCAGGCCGTTTGAGCGTGCCCGGACGGATGGGCGATGACGAGTTCGGCGCCGACCGCGGTGACGACGACGCCGGCCACCATGACAAGGTGGGCGTAGAAGGCCGACAGGCCAAGGCGGGCCGGATCGGGGGAGCCCGCGATGGCTGCGGCCGACAACTCGCCCGCGCGAAAGATGTAGATACGCCAGAGCAGCACCGTGGTGGCGATCGACACCACGAACGCCGCGGTCCGGTCGGTCGCGAAGCCGCTGACGCCGAGAGTCGAAGCGGAGACCAGGATCAACTCGCCCAGCGCGATGATGAAGAACTGCCGGTGGCGCTCGGCCAGGTGCTCGGCCGCGCTCGGCAACTCGGAGGGTGGCGAGCGGCCCAGGCCCGGTGTGAGGTAGCGCAGTTTCCCCGCCAGATAGTCGATGGCCACCGCCAGCGTCCACAGTGCCTCCCGGGCGGTGCCGTGCGCCAGCGCCCCCGCGATCCACGGCACGGCGGATACGCAGAACCAGATGACCACCCGTACGGCGCCGCGCTGCAACTCGTGACCCCGCAGGGCGATGAGGAGGCCGAGGCTGCGACCGACCTGGACGGCGACGTACGCGCCCGCGAAGACCAGGCCCTGCCCGCCGAACACCTCCGGCAGCGCGACAGCCATCACCAGACTGCCGACCAGGGTCGCGATGACCAGCAGCTGTATCGTCGGCCGCTGCGGGTCGAACCTGTCCGGGACCGTCGCCGTGCTGCACCAGACCCACCACACCGCCAGCAGCAACACCAGCATGTGGAAGGCGCCGCGCCAGGTGAGGTCCCGGCTGAGCACCTGCGAGAGCTGGGTGAGCACGTAGACGAACGCCAGGTCGAAGAACAGCTCCAGGAACGTCGCCCGTTGCGGATCCTCGGGCTTCCGCAGCAGCTTGCCTGCCCTGCTCGTCGTCATCGGCTCGCCCGTCCTGTGGCTCATGCCCGTAATGAGGCATTCGTACCACGTGGCGGGACCGATGAATCCGGATCTCGCTGGTGCAGGCCGGTCAGGTCCTGACGGCTCGGGGAGGTAGCGCAGCCCTATTGGATCTTCGCTGGTAACCTCCGCGATGCGGTGGCTGAGGAAATTCCCCTTTTGCGTTCCCCTTGCTGACACTTGAGGAAACACCGCTGAGGCCCCCGGTTCCCCCGGGGGCCTCACCTATGGGCCGGTACCAGGAGGCCGAGGGTCGGCGGTTCCTGGAGTAGGCCCGCGTCGACGATGACCCGCGCTACGCCGCGGCGTTGACTTCGAGCCGCTGCTGCTTCGCTGCCCAAGGGGTTCATGCCCGTACCGATGAGGTGTCGATCTCACTCCAGCCGAGCATGACGGATCGCCGGCAGCGTTCGGGTTCGTCGCCGTTGCTGACGTAGAGCGCGGTGAGCATCGGGGCGGCGTGCGCGAACGCCTCGATGGGCAGCGGCCCGGTGATGATCAGGGAGGTCAAGCCATGTCCGATGGCCCAGCTCTGCGTGGCCAGCCCGAGCACGTCGACCTCTGAACGGAACCGCCCGTCGCCCTTGGCGCGATCGATGGCGTGCACGAGATGAAACAGGGTCTCGTCGGCCTGCGCCGGATCCTCGAGCTTGAACCCGTCGTCGAACATGACCCGGTAGAGATCGGGACTGGCCACGGCGGTGGAGACGTAGGCGGCACCCATCGCCGTCAGATCACGGACCGGATCGTCGGTCCGGGCGACCCTTTGGAGGCGGTCCGCCAGATGCCGGAATCCCTCCTGGCGCAGTGCTCCCCACAGCCCGTCCATGCCGCCGAAGTACGTGTAGACGGTCATGGTCGACATCCCGGTTCCGGCGACCAGGGAGCGCAGCGTGACCGGTTCGCGTACCCGGAGCATGTGGGCGGCCCGGGCGATCAGCATGGTGCGGATTTCCGGATCCTTCGGCCTCGGCATGCCAGCCACGATACATAGCACTGATATGGTACGCGGGACCGACTCGACAACGACGAGCGCACATGGCCGTCAAGTTGTTCAACCCGGACGGGCTCCCGAAGCCCGACCTGTACCGACAGCTCTCGATCGCCGAGGGGTCGAAAATCGTGTTCCTGGCCGGCCAGGTGGCCCGCGACGCCGACGGCAACCCGGTGGGCGCCGGCGACTTCGCCGCCCAGGTCGAGCAGGCCTACTTCAACGTTGGCCGGGCGATGACCGAGATCGGTGGCTCGTTCGACGACGTGGCCAAGCTGACGATCTACGTTGTCGACTGGAGCCCGGAGAAGTTTCCGCTGCTCGGCGAGGGCGTCGCCCGGGCCGCCGCGAAGCTGGGCGTTGACCCGGTCAAGCCGATCACGCTGCTGGGTGTGTCGGCGCTCGGGGAGCCGGACATCATGGTCGAGGTCGAGGCAACCGCCGTCCTGGACTGACGTCGGCCCGCCGGGGCCCGCTGTCCGATGCTCGAATAGCGAAGGACAACGTTGGTTCGGCTGCTGTGCCGAACTCTCGCCCCGCATGGGTTTCGACGATCGTCAGGCCCTCGTCGCGATGAATCCAGCTGTGATCTGTGTACTCCCACGCCGGGTCGAGGTCGCGGCCGTATCGGAGCACGCCGCCATTCCGCCGCAGCCGACCGGCGTCCGGTTCACGGTGCCGTCGGAGGCCGAGCCCGCCGGGCCGGGTGGGTTCCCCCACCCGGCCCGGCGTCCGGACCCGTCCTGGAAGCCGGCCCCGGGAGGCTGGCAGTGGTGGGTGCCGGTCTGGGACTGACCGTCTCAGTGCTTCTTGAACACCGGCATGGTGTCCAGCGTGGTGGTGACGTTCTGCGTGGTGCCGCCCCGATACGTCTTCCCGGTGAAGATGTCGGTCCAGCTGTTGCCCGGCGGGAACCACACCGACGTCGTGGCGGTGTCGCCGGGCGTCGTCACCGGCGCCACCAGGTAGTCCGGGCCGTAGAGGTACTCGGAACCGGCGGTGGCGTACGCGGCCTGCTCATTCGGGTATGCCAGGTACATCGAGCGGACGATGGGCGTACCCGTGCGAGTGGCTTCCTGGGCAGCGGCGTAGGTGTACGGCAGCAGCTTCTCGCGCAGGTTCAGGAACTTCTTGGCCGACGCTTCCGCCACCGGGCCGTACTGCCAGGGCAGCCGGTCGCTGTGGTTGGAGTGCAGCCGGTCGACCGGTTGGAACGTACCGAACTGGACCCACCGGGCGTAGAGGTCGTCGGGCAATTTCGTGCTGCCCGGTTCGCTGCCCGGCTCCTGCAGGCCGTTCGTGTGCCCGCCGATGTCGTGGCTGACCGCGGCCAGCCCGGTCGCGGCCGACTCGCCCGGCGTGTAGCCGACCTCCATCTGCAGGGTCTGCCAGTCGGAGGTGGTGTCGCCGGTGAAATGCAGCGTGGTGCGCTTGTCGGCCCATGGTCCGGTCGCCACCGGGGTCGGGCTGCCGTAGCCGCCGGCCTGCAACGATCCGTACGCCCGGGAGAACGCGAAACCGGTCTTGTCGGCGTACTGCTGGTTGATCCATGCGTCCGGAGTCACGCCGGCGAGCGAGGACTTCGAGTTGTCGCAGCACCAGTCCATCCACCAGAGGTCCGGGCCCTTGCTGCCCTTCGGCACCATCTCGTCGTGGAGCTGCATGTACGCCTTGAGCTGGTCCGGGTCGCCGAAGTCGAACGCGTAGCAGTCGGCGCCGCCGTTGCAGCCGGCGCGCTGCAGCTTGCCCTTCGCGGTGGCCTGCGCCTGCGCGAACTTCGGGTCGGAGCCGAGGATGCTCGGGTGGATGTTGATGCCGGTGTGCAGGCCCTGCTGCTTGGCCCAGTCGAAGAACGCCTTCGGGTCGGGGATCCGGGTGGGGTCGATGCTCCAGCCGTTCCACTTGTCCGGCGCCTTGACGTCGGTGTCGAGGACAAGCACATCCATCGGCACACCCTCGGCCTTGGCCCGGGCCACGAGGTTCTGGAAGTCGGTCGCGGTGCGGTCGTAGTACTCGGAGTACCACACCCCGTACGCCCACTTCGGCAGCAGCTTCGTGGGCCCGGTCAGGGTCGACAGGTCCTTCAAAGCACGGGTGAAGTCCTGCCCGTACGCGAAGACGTAGCCGTCCTGCTCGGGGGCGGGCCGGGGCTTGGTGTTGCTCAGGGCCGAGGCCGAGTCGTCGAGCAGGTACCAGCCGTCCTGGTAGAGCAGGCCCGGAGAGGTGAGCGCGGAGCCGTCCACGCCGTCCAGACCCCGGCGGTAGCCGCCGAGCGGCGCGTGCGGGGCGAGCAGCGGGGAGTCCGCGCTCGTGACGGCGACCGTGTCCACGTTGACGTTGCAGCTGGCATCCGTGGGGCAGCCCAGCGTCACGGTGTTGGTGCCGCGGTTGAGGTGGACCGGGACGGAAACCGTGTTCCAGTAGTCCCACCCGCTGGTCGGCGGAAGGGTCGCCGTGACCGGCGCCGCCGTTCCCGCCGTGACCGACATGGTGCGCGCCTGGCTCGGCTGGGAGCCGGCCTGGCCGTTGGCGTAGCGGATCTGCACCCGGTAGTCACCCGTGGACGGAACATCCGTCACGGTGAGCGCGTCGGCGGACGTGGTGCTCTCCAGGCCGGCCAGGAATCCCGTACCGGAACCGCCGTTGTGGTCGTTCGCGGGCCTCGCGCCGCCGGTCAGCGCGCCGGTCTCCGCCTCGCCCAGCGTGCCGAACCGCAGGGGCTGCGGCTGGGGCGTGGCCGGCGCCGGGAACGGATCGCCCGGGTTGACCCCCGCGAGGCTGTCGATGTTCACATTGCCGGAGTCGTTGGGGCCCCGCACGACGCTGATCTCGTGCCGGCCCGCGGTGAGGTCGACCGGCACGCTGGCCAGGCCCCAGGTGTCCCAGTTCGCGGTGGGCGGCAGCGTCAGCGTGCGGCCGGCGTCGCCGTCGACCTGAACCGTCAGGGTGCGGGCCACGGTCTGGCCGTCGCCGCCGGCGCTGTTGGCGTAGCGGACGGTGAGCTGCTTCGTGCTGTTCTCTGGAGCATCGAGCGCGAACGTGACCGAGTCGCCGGACGAGGCAAAACCGGCCGCGAACCCGCGTCCGGTATATCCCCGGTGGTCGGTGGCCACGCCGGGACCGCTCAGCTGCAGCGACTCGGCCTCACAGAGCGCGCCCAACGTGCAGTCCGGAGCACTGTGGCCGGCCCAGGGCCGGCCCTGCACGACCTGCTTGCCGGTCTTGAGCTGCACGGTGAGGTTGTCGGCGGTGAACGCTCCCGAGCCGACCTGGTAACGCAACGTCATCGCGCCGGTGTCGATGGTGAGCCATCCGTGATCGACGTGCTTCGTGAAACGCGTATGGGAGAAATCATCGCGCCCGACGGCGTTGAACGTGGCGGCGTCGGTGAACTTGCCGTCCTTCTGGTACTCGGTGCGGATCAGGGTCGGGGACAGCACTTCGAAACGTGCGTTGCCCGACCGAACGGCGTCGTCTTTCGCCTGGTTACGGCCGGCCTGGGCCGGCGCGGACGGAGCGAGTATCAGCCCCGTGATGAGAATGCCGGCTGCGGCGGCTGCTGTCGCGCCGCGGCGGCTTGAATCCCGATAGAGCAAGATGCGCTCCTCGTCTCATATGGAGGAAATGAGTCGATGACAACGCTGTCACTAGACCGAAACACATGTCAACGGATCTTGGAGAGTGTCCCTTCTCTCTTCCGTCAGCGGTCGTACTCGTCCGACAGGCGCATCGCCGGCCCGCCGACCTGCAAGCCGAGCGGCGCCGCGCGGCCCCTTCGGCCTCCTTCCACGCCTCCGACAGGCTGTCGCGCTACTCCGGTCGGAAGGGCTCGTGATCGTGGAACCACCGCGCGGCACGTTCGTCCGCGCCTACGAACCAACCGAAATGGTGACCCTCGCCGAACGGCGCGAACTGGAGATCGGGGGCATCCCGGTCATCGTGATCTTCCGGGCCGGCGGCTTACGCGCGGTGTACGCGGCCGTCCGCATCCGCGTCGGCCACTGACCCCGGCCGCATCCGGCATCGGCCGTGAGTGGTCGCGTTGTCTGTTCTCATCTCGCCAGGTTGCCGTCACCGTCGGTGTCGAGTACCGCTGCTTCGTCACGCCTCCACAACCGGTACCCCACGATCACATTGCCGACCCCGAGCAGTGCCAGGACGCCAACCGTCAGCCAGAACCCGACGGCCGGTACGGCGGACAGGGCCTCGTCGAAGGGCGGCGGATCAAAGCGACGCAGTACGCCCCGCACGCCGAGCGCAAGCGCCACCGCCGCGACGAACGCCGCTACCGCCGACACCAGGAGGCGGGATCCGACACTGGCCAGGATCCTGGCCAGCACGCCGGCCGCGACACCCAGCGCGGCGACCATGAAGAGCGGTTGCCCCGGCAGGTAGATGGGCTCTTCGGGACCGATCTGCGGCGCCTCGTTCGGCACCTCCTGCATGACGTACTGACCAAGATTGCCATCCCAGAGCAGCGTCTCCAGGTGAACCTGAGCCCCGCCACCGACGGTCAAGCCCCAACCAGTCCAGGTCACCGCCACACGCCATTCCTCGGCCTCACCCTTCAGCTCCGCGAACGGCAGGGCGAACAGGAGAGCGACAGCAGCGAACGCCAGCGGACTCAAATTCGTGCGGATCCAGCCCATTGCCGCCTCCTCGACTGATCGACAACGGCAGGATGGGGCACGCGCATCACCCCCCGATCGCGCTCAGATCTCGGTTGCCTTCGCACCCGTTCTCGCTCTCGGTTGGGCCAGCTCTGTACCCGATGATCTTTAGGTAACGATCCTGGCCCCTTGCGCCCGAACCGGGTGCGGACAAACCAGCGAGCCTCCGGCCCCTCCCGCCAGTTCACAAGTACAGGTAGGGCAGTGGAAGCGAGGAGCTTCCAGGCGTCGCCGGCAGGATTCGGACCTGCGACACACGGTTAGGAAGGAGTGAGCGCCACACCGACGAACATTGGGGCCACCTGCGCTAACGGTCGCCGAGCAAGTCGCCCCGTCCGCCCGCCGAGATCGGATCCCGTCGGACGTGCGGCCTACCATGTACGCCGTGACGAGGATGCTCCCAAGCGCACTCGCTGCTAAGCCGGGAGGTGGGGCAGGCCTCGCCCTCTCGCGTACCAGCATCCACTCCCAATCTCGGAGGTGATCGATATGTCATCCAGGCGTTAGTCCCGCGCACGGTGCGCGGGCTGCCGAGGGGCAGGTCGTCACATGGCCCGTACCGACATTCACCGACCCGAGAGAGTGCAGCGGCGGGACCCGCTGTTGCGTGACTGGTTCACCGACACCCACGAGCATGGCTCCGGCCGCTGCGACCTTGCCGAGTTCCTCGCTTCGCCCGACCGGATCCGCACCCGCTGCTGCCGGCAGCTGTCGGCCCACGCGCCGAACCTGTGCGGCTGCCAGCTCTGCACCTTCCAGTCGCACCGCAAGCTGGCCCGGCGGCAAGAGCGCGTCGTCTGGCGCGCGATCCGTCGGCGGATCCTCGCTGAGCACCGCGGCGGCGAGCGCGACCTCGACGTCCCGCCGATCCGAGGAAGGGCCTGGTAGGTGAAGCAGAAGCTATTCAGCGGCGACGAGCACGACGTCGTCGGGCGCATCCGGCGCACCTACAAGTACCTGCAGTTCACCAACTTCACGGAAGGAGCAAGGGCCGGGGCGGGTCCCTTCGCGGATCACGCTGCGCAACCTGGGCAAATGCCCGCGTCGTTGGTCTTCGTTGGTCATGGCTGTCCGGCGCCCGACGGCCTGGATCCAGCAGAGACGGTGCAGTCGTCGTTGCTGGCTCCCGCATGTCGCCGCTGACCTGCGGAGGAGTGGGCCGCCAGGGACTCGAACCCTGAACCTATGGATTAAAAGTCCACAGCTCTGCCATTGAGCTAGCGGCCCGCGCGCTCAGGTTACCGGACCGTGCCCGCCGACAACTCTCGGCTTCCGGGCCGACCGTCGATGCCTGGCTTCACCGCCGCCCACCACCTGATCAACACCAGGTCGGCGACCTGGCGGTGTCTGGCGCGCTGGTTACCCCCATGTCGGCGATGGCGAGTGGATCAAGCGACATGTGCCTGCCGCCGCCGCGGTGCATGGGTGTGGGCGGGCGGGGAACCAGAATGGCATGAAGTTGAGCAGCACCCCGGCGGTGGCGGCGTCCGGGGAGGAGATCGGGCCGGACGGCGTACGCGAGCCGGGCGGGGAAGTGCACGCCTGGCTGCCCGGTCAGAACCAGACGGTGTGCGGCCTGGCGCTCAGTCGGACCCGGCTGCGTCGCTTTCCGCACGTGCGCTTCGACTACTCGGGCACCGACGTGCTCACCGAGGCCGACCCGGTCGGTTGGATCTGCCCGCGTTGCCTGGCGGCCACGGCCGGGCGGCGGGGCAAGGAGAAGCACGGCTGGGTTCGCGACTCGCCCCGCCCTTGATCGGCTCGACATCCCCGAAGTCGGGGTGTCCGGCCCACAGGGATGGCCCGACTTTCAGGAGATCAAGGGCGACGGCCGGAGCGGCGGTTGACGGGCGGCTGGGCGGGTACGGGGTCGAACATGCGGATCGTGGTGGTGGGGGCGAGCGGCAACGTCGGTACCGCGCTGCTGCGGCGGCTGCGTCGGGAACGGAGCGTGGAGCTGGTCGGGGTGGCCCGGCGGCTGCCCGGCCCGGACGCTGGCGAGCCGTACGACCAGGTGGATTGGCACTCCTGCGACATCGGCGCTCCGGGGGCGGTCGGGAAGCTCGCCGAGGTGTTCGCCGGCGCGGACGCGGTGGTGCATCTGGCCTGGCAGATTCAGCCCAGCCACGACCAGCGGGTGCTGCGCCGCACCAACGTCGACGGCAGCCGGGCGGTGTTCGACGCGCTGGTCCGGGCGGGGGTGCCGGCGCTGGTGTACGCCTCCTCGGTCGGCACGTACGCGCCCGGCCCGAAGGACCACCCGGTGAGCGAGCGCTGGCCGGCCACCGGGGTGCCCGGCTCGTCGTACAGCGAGAACAAGGCCGAGGTCGAGGCGCTGCTGGACGGGATCGAGCGGGACCACCCGACGCTCCGGGTGGTTCGGTTGCGACCCGGGCTGACCTTCCAGCGGGACGCCGGCGTGGAGATCACCCGCTACTTCCTCGGCCCGCTGGCGCCGGTGCGGCTGCTGCGCTTTGGCCGGATCCCGCTGGTGCCCACCAACCGTCGGCTGCGGATGCAGGCGGTGCACGCCGACGACGTGGCCGACGCGTACGCCCGGGCGGTGCTGGGTGACGCGCGCGGCGCCTTCAACGTCGCCGCGGACCCGGTGCTCACCCCGGAGCTGGTGGCCCGGAATTTCCACGGCTGGACGGTGCCCGTCGCCGCGCCGGTGCTGCGGGTGGCGGCGGCGCTGACCTGGCGGGCGCGGATGCAACCGGTCGACGCGGGCTGGGTCGAGCTGGCTCTGAACGCGCCGCTGATGTCCAGCGAGCGGGCGGAGACCGCGCTGGGCTGGCAGCCCAAGATCACCTCGCTCACGGCGCTCAAGGAACTCTTCGTCGGGATGGCCGGCGATGGCCACACCACCAGCCCGCCGCTGTCCGGCGCGTCGAACCTGCCCGGCCGGCCGGGCGGCCTGCTCCGCGCCCGCGCCGCCGGCCAGGGCAACCCCTACTGAGGTACGCCCTGGTCAGCTCAGTTTCGAGCCGCTCACGGTGGGGTTGCGGGCGCCGAGGAAGAAGATGCCGGGGAAGCCCCGGGTCTCGAACTTGTCGCTCGGATTGCGGCGCAGGGTGGACTTCTCGATCGTCATGGTGCCGGTGCGGTTGTTGCTGACGAAGAAGATCGCGCCGCCGCCCTCGTTGGCCTTGTTGTTCTCGATGATGGTGCCGGCGATCCGCACGGTGAACTCGTTGCCGTCGCAGTAGATCGCGCCGCCGCTGCCGCCGCCGGGCGTGCCGGACTTGGCCGGGTTGGCGCCGTTGCCGATCGCCTCGTTGTGGCTGAGCACGCTGTTCAGCACCACCCAGGAGACGCCGATGCTGCTCAGCGCGCCCCCGTTGGAGCAGGAGCCGCCCTGGCCGGCGGAGCCGCCGAAGGTGCTGCCCACCACGTACACCGGCTTGTTCTCGTACTGGCTGAGCACCCGGATGGCCGCGCCGCCCAGGTCGGGGCCGGTCCGGTCGCAGCGGTTGCGGACGAACCGCGAGTTGACCACCTTGAACCGCCCGCCGCGCACGAAGATCGCCCCACCGCCGCCGCCCTCGACCTCGTCCCCGGTCGAGTTGCCGTCGGCGAAGGTCAGGTTCTGCACGGTCAGCTGCGGGTGGTCCTGGTTCTGGCAGTGCGAGGTGGTCCAGCCCTGGGCCTCGTCGCAGGTGTTCATGTAGAGGATGCGGCGTTGCCCCTGGCCGCTGAGTGTCACCCTGCCGCCGCCGTCCAGCACGACCTTCGGCCCGTTGGCGTTGCGGACCTTCGCGGTGGCGGCCATCTTGATCGTCACCGGGGCCGGCCCGCAGTTGAAGGTGATGATGCCGCCGGCGGCGACGGCCTTCACCACCGCCGCGGACGTGCAGCTCGCCGGGGTGCCGGTGCCGATGGTCCGGGTCGGCTTCGAGGTGTCCACCGCCCGTGCCTCGGCCGGCACGGTGGCGCTGCCCTTGGGGTTGCCGGCCGCGAGCGCCTTGCCGGCCGGCTTCGGGCTCGCACTGGCCCCCGGGCCGCCGAGGCCGTCCCGGGCCGCCGGGGCGGCACCCTGCTCGCCGGTGGCCAGCGCCTCCGGCTCGGCCGGCGGGCTGGGCTGCGAGGCAACCGGAGCCGGGTCGTCGGGCGCGCAGGCGGGCAGGGTCGCGGTGGCGACACCGAGGACGAGCAGGGCGACAAGCGACGTCATGCGCACCCCGTGATGCTAGGAGCCGCGACGGCGCCGGAGCGAATTCGCCATGCGGGTTTAACCCGCCGCTAAGGCTGGGCGATCAGAAGTCGGCGAAGAGGTACGGCACCCGGCGCGGGAAGATGCCCCGCAGCTCCTCGGCCGCGTCCGCCGGCACCTCGCCCAGACCTCGCAGCGGCAGCTCGGCCGGATCCAGCACCCCGTACGCCAGGGCGGAGAGCCCGGCGGCCGTGAGCGTGGCGGTCGGCGCGCTCCCGGCGGTGTCGGCGACCAGCTCCAGCGCACCGGTCGTGCCGTCCAGCAGGTGGGTGCCGGCCAACCACCGGTCACCGGTCAGCTCGATCCGTACCCGACCCGGCCCGACGGGCAGCCCGCTCAACGCGTCGAGCGACAGCACCCGGGCCATCGGGGCGGACGAACTCGGCACGACCGTTCGCGCCTCGACGTGTACGTCCAGGTCGGTCAACCACAGCTCCGGCAGCTCGTCCGGCGGCACCTGGACGGTGATCCGCTCGACCTGGTCGACGTGCCGGGAGAAGAACTGCAACAGCAGCGCCCGCGCGAGCGGGTCGGTGACCAGCAGTTCGTTGCCGTGCAGCGTGCCGCCGTGCTCGTCGATCCGGTAGGTCACCGCGCCGGTGACCTCGCCGGCCACCCGGGCGGTGACCAGCCAGTACTCGTCCCGGTCGCGCAGCCCGACCGCCCGGTAGTCCGGGAAGATCGAGAATCCGTGCCGCGCCTGGAGGCAGCGCTCGGTGAACGCGCTCCACGCTGGATAGCCGGTGGCGATGCGCTCCCAGCCCACCTCGCCGGGCAGGTCCACGCGGAGCAGCGACCCTAGGTTGGCCGGGGTGAAGGTGGCCCTGCGCGGCTTGGGCAACCCGACGTAGCCGAACCGGGCGTAGAAGCTGGGCCGGAACGGGTAGAGCGCGCTGAGGGCATGCCCCTCGTCGCGCATCTCGTCGAGGAGTTGGTGCAGCAGCGTCCGGACGTGCCCCTGGCGGCGGGCCAGCGGATGGGTGGCTACCCCGGCGACGCCGGCCATCGGCAGCACCACCCCGCGGAGGTTCTGCCGCATCGGGATGGCCGAGACGGCGGCCAGCGTCTCGCCGTTCTCCTCGGCGATCAGCGTCCGGTTGCCCTCGTGGTAGTGCAGGTAGTCGCGGAACGCCTCGATTCGGGCGGCACCGAGTGGCGACGACTCGAAGGCGTACGCGGCCAGTGGGAAGCTGGTGGTGAGACGGTCGTCGGCGGTCACCCGGCGGATGGTCATCCGCTCATCTCAACCTGCCGTACAGGTCGGAGCAACCGGATTGGCGGGATCCGCGGCGCTGGCACCGGTCAGCCGACGGGCAGGTGCCGTAGGTGCCGGCGGCGGCGCAGTCGGACGCTGGCTACGGCGGCCACGCCGAGGGCCAGCAGGGCGGTGACGGCGAGCCCGTGCAGCACTCCCCGGGCGAGGTAACCCTGGTCGGTGTGGTCCACCGCCCAGGTGGCGATTTCCCGGCTCGACCAGAACGGCGTCAACTTCGCCCCCGGACCGGCCGGGTCGATCAGCATCTGCACCGTCACCACGGTGAGCAGCAGCAGCGTCCCCTCCAGCTCGCGGGGCAGCAGCGCACCAATCAGCATCCCGAACGGCGCCGCCACCCCGACGGAGCAGAGCAGCGCCGCGGCCAGGCCGCCGTACCGCAGGTCCGCGCCGTCGACCATGGGGAGCAGGAAGAACGGTACGGAGATGGCCAGCCCCGTCGTCCACAGGCCGAGCATCCGACCGAGGTAGAGGTGGTGCGGGCGGTAGCCGGCCAGCCGCAGCCTCGGCTCCAGCTCGCGGGCCGCGGTGGTGGCGAAGAGCGCCGCGGTGCTCACCGCCCAGCCCACGCCGAGCAGCAGCGAGCGGACCGACTGCCCGAGGTAGGCGTCCCGCCGGATCAGGTAGAAGGTCAACGGCATCAACAACAACAGCAGGAGTACGCCCCGACGCCGCAGCAGCTCCCGCAGGGTCATCTCGGCGACGGTGACGAGCCGGTTCACGGGTGGCCTCCCTGGACGCCGGGCGCGCGCCACCCGGTCTGTTGTGCCGGGGTCAGGTCGAGCACGGTGTCCACCCGGTCGAGCTGGTTGAGCAGGTGGGTCACCACGACGATCGCCGTGCCGGCGTCCCGCAGGCGGCTGAGCTGGTCCCAGAAGTTGACATAGGTGCCCTGGTCGAAGCCCTGGTACGGCTCGTCGAGCAGCAGCACGTCCGGCTCGCTGAGCGTGGACATGGTGAGGTTGAGCTTCTGCCGGGTGCCGCCGGAGAGGTGCCGGGCCTGCACGTCCCCGCCGGCCTCCCACCCGAGCTGTCGGGCCGCCGCCCGACCGGCGCGGCGGGCTGGCCCCCGGGCCACGCCCTGTCCGGCCCCGACCAGCACGAAGTGCTCGTCGGCGAGCAGAAAGTCGGCGGTGCCGCCGGACTGCGGGCAGTAGCCGAGCCGCCCGGAGGCGGTCACGTCACCGGCGTCGGGTGAGATCAGTCCGGCGCAGATCCGCAGGAAGGTGCTCTTGCCGCAGCCGTTCGCGCCGATGACGGCGGCGATCTGTCCGGCCCGGACGGTCAGTGTCGCGTCGTGCAGCACCGTCCGCCGCCCGTACCGCTTGGTGATGCCCCGGGCGTGCAGCCGGACCGGCCCGGGGCGCGGTCCGGGCGCGGTGCCGATGCTCTCCAGGACCGCGGCCGCGTACTGCTGGGGTGGACCGAAGACGACCCGGGGGTCGCCGCCCCCCTCGCGCAGGTGTGTGGCGGCCTCGGCGACCACGTGCCGGGCGGCGTCCGCCGCGACCCGGCGCTGGTGCAGCTCGGCCGCGAGCGTGCGTAGCCAATCGTCGGCGTTCACCGGGCGACCCCCTTCGTGACGATGTCGTTCACCGGCCCGACGAAGGTGAGCCAGGCGCTGCCGCCCTCGCGGAGCGCCGCGTGCCCGTCGCCGGTGAGCCGGTAGTACTTGCGGGCCGGCCCGGCGGTGCCCTCCCGCCACTGCGCGGTCACCAGGCCGGTCTTCTGCAGGCGGAGCAGCACGGGATAGAGCGTGCCGCCCTGGATCGGCCCGATGCCCGCCGCGTCGAGCGCCTGGGCGAGCTGGTAGCCGTAGGATTCGCGCTCGGCGAGTAGTGCCAGGACGCAGATGTCGAGCACCCCCCGGAGCCACTGCCCGCGCCGGTCGGAATCCACCCGTCGGACACTAGCGGCGCCATCTAGATGGCACAACTACCTACCGGGCCGGCGGACCTCGTCACGGCCGGTCCGGCGGACCGTCGAGCAGGTCGGGCGATGTCTAGCGGGCGACGACGTCGGAGACCACGACGGTGACGTTGTCCGGCGCGCCGGCGTGGTGGGCGAGCTTCACCAACTGCTCGCCGCACTGCTGGCGGTCGGTGTACATGCCCAGCGCCGCGCCGATGGCCTCGTCCTCGACGTAGTCGGAGAGCCCGTCGCTGCAGAGCAGCAGCCGGTCGCCGGGGCCCACGGTGAGCACGCCGATCGCTGGTGGCGTGTCGGCGCCCTGCACCGCCCGGGTCACCAGGGACCGCTGCGGGTGGTGCCGGGCCTGCTCGGGGGAGAGCGAGCCCTGGTCGACCAGCGACTGGACGAAGGTGTCGTCCCGGGTGAGCTGGGTCAGCTCCCCGTCGCGCAGCAGGTAGCAGCGGGAGTCGCCGACCTGGGCCAGCACCAGGGTCTCGCCGGCCAGCAGCGCCGCGGTGAGCGTGGTGCCCATTCCTTCGCGGGTCGGGTCGACGGTGATGGCGGCGTGGATGCGCTGGTTGGCGGTGCTGACCACGGCGCGCAGGGCGTCGGCGGCTCCGTCGGGGTCGGTGGGCGGGGCCAGCTCGTCCAGGATCCGGATCACGATCTCGCTCGCCACCTCGCCCGCGGGCAGCCCGCCCATGCCGTCGGCGACTGCGATCAGTCGGTCACCGGCGAGGGCGGAGTCCTCGTTGTTGGTCCGGATCAGGCCGATGTCGTTGAGGATGACCGAGCGGAGGATCAGCGTCATGGGGTCAAGCTTGCCAAGAACACCCCGCTTTCGTCTCTACGCACTACGCGAAGGGCCGAGAAATGATGCGGATGTCCACGCTCGGGCCCACCGGGGACGCGGTTCAGCGGCGTGGATAGCGCAGCAGCAGGCTGGCGGCGACCTCCTCGTCGCCCACCGCCGTGTAGCTGTGCGGCACGTCGGAGACCCAGCGGATGTGACCGCCGGCCGGGGCGGTCAGCGGCGCGTCGGCCGGGCCGGCGCGCAGCACTCCGGAGAAGACGGTGACGTGCTCGGTGACCCCCGGCTGGTGGGCGGGGGAGAGCTGCCCCGGCCCGGGCGCGACCCGCATCCGGTACAGCTCGTAGGTAGCGTCGGCGTCGGTGAACACCTCCAGCAGGGTGGCGCTGACCGCGGCGCCGTGCACGGTGGGCGCGGCGGCCGGCTCGGCCAGCACAGCGGTCAGCGGCACGCCGAGCTGCGCGGTGACCGCCCAGAGCGTCTCCAGGGTCGGGTTGCGGGTGCCGTGCTCCAGGCCGGAGAGGGTGGCCTTTCCGACGCCAGCGAGTCGGGCGAGTGTGGACAGCGAGATCCCCCGCTCCTCGCGCAGGGCGCGGACCCGGCGGCCGACGACGGCGGGATCCACGTCGAGGCCGGGACGGTGGGCTGGTGGTCGGTGCGGCACCCGGCTATCGTGCTACACGCTGTCGTTCCGTAAACGGAACAGTCGGAGGGCGGGAATGGTCGGTCGGGCGCAACCGGTGCTGGCCGGGGTGGTGACCGCCCTGGTCGGCTTCGCCAGCTCGTTCACCGTCGTGCTGGCCGGGCTCCGGGCGGCCGGCGCGTCGGACGCGCAGGCGGCCTCCGGCCTGCTCGCCCTCTGCGTGTCGTCCGGACTGGCCGCCGCCTGGCTCGGCTGGCGGCACCGGATGCCGATGAGCGTCGCCTGGTCCACGCCGGGAGCGGCACTGCTGGTGGCGACCGGACCGCCGCCGGGCGGATGGCCGGTCGCGGTGGGCGCCTTCCTCGTCTCCGGCCTGCTGATCGTGGCGGCCGGGCTGTTCCCGCCCCTCGGTCGGGCGGTGGCCGCCATCCCCAAGCCGGTGGCCGGCGCGATGCTCGCCGGGGTGCTGCTGCCGCTGTGCACCGCGCCGGTCCGCGCGCTGGTCGAACTGCCCACGGTGGCCGGCCCGGTGGTGATCGGCTGGCTGCTGCTGCACCGGTACGCCCGCCGCTGGGCGGTACCCGGCGCGCTGCTGGTGGCGGTGGTCGCGATCGCGCTGACCGCGCCACCGGCCGGCCTGGCCGGCGCCGCGCTGACCCCGTCGGTCGCCCTGACCACGCCGGCCTGGAACGCATCCGCGCTGGTCGGGCTCGCCCTCCCGCTGTTCCTGGTCACCATGGCCGCACAGAACGTGCCCGGCATGGCGGTGCTGGTCGGCTACGGCTACCGCCCACCGTTCGGCGCCGCGTTGCGGGCCACCGGTCTGGCCAGCCTGCTGGCCGCCCCGGCCGGCGGGCACGCGGTGAACCTCGCGGCGATCACCGCCGCGCTGGCCGCCGGCCCCGACGCGCACCCGGACCCGGAGCGCCGGTGGGTCGCGTCGGTCACCGCCGGCGTCGGTCTGGCCGTGCTCGGGCTGGGCGCCGGCGTCGCCACCGCGCTGGTCGCGGTCGCCCCGCCGATCCTCATCGAGGCGGTCGCCGGGCTGGCGCTGCTGGGCGCGCTGGCCACCGCGCTCGCCTCGGCGGTGACCGACCCGGCGACCCGGGAGGCCGCCGTGGTCACCTTCGTGGTGACCGCCTCCGGGGTGACGCTGATCGGGGTGGGCGGCGCGTTCTGGGGTCTGGTCGCCGGCTGCCTGATGCTGCTGCTCTTCCATCGCCGCCCACCCGCCGCACCGGCCACGCCGCCGACCGATGCACCGGAAAGATCAACACCAGATCGGCGGAATGGCGCTGTCCCAGCCGACCGGACACCGCAACATCACTGATCTCGTGTGGATCTCCGTGCTTGCGTCACTCCTCGGCGGGCAGGTCGGCCACGCCGACCGCGAGGCGTACCCGGCCGTCCGCGACGGTGGCGATCCGGTCGGCCGGGACGTACACCGCGCCTGCGTCGACCAACTCGGTGGAGACCTTCAGGTAGCCGCTGTGCAACAGCCGCGCCGCCAGATCGGCCGGCACATCGGGCTCCTCGACCGCGGTGGCCTCGATCAGCTCGTCCAGGCTGCTGCCCGGGTCGGCGGCCGGTGTCTGGACGGTCACCGCGTTCGGGTCGCCCCGCTGGACGAGGTCCACCGTCCCGACCTCGGTGCCGGCGGGGTCGATCACCGGCATCCCGGTGGTGATCCGCGAGATGGTCGCCTGCTGCTCGTCCTGCTGGTCCATCCCTCCGCGGTTCCCGGGGCGGTACGCCGCTAAACGCTGCCGCCCAGCCGCTGAGCCGCTCAGCCATTTGGGAGGGTCCAGCCGCCCGGCGGGCGCGGAGACAGCTCGCGCCAGGTGTCCGGGCCCTCGAGCAGCGCCCGGACCGTCTCCTCGGCCTCGTCCGCACTGCCGTACTCGTAGAACCGGGAGATGCCCTCGGCGCCGCCGGCCCGCTGCTCGACGTGCCACCGGTCGGCGTCCACCCGGAGGAAGACGTCCCGTCGGGCCAGCCGCCCCCATTTCCCGTTCCACCAGTGCTTCCGCTGCTCCATGGGCGGACTCTATCGAACACACGTACGAGAAGGTGCGGCCCCTGCGGGAATCCCACAGGGGCCGATGTGCATCCGTCGGTCAGCGCGGCGCCGGCGGCTCCGTCCGGCGGCCCAGCACGTCGTCCAGCGCCCCGCGCTGCTGGCCAGGGGTGGTGTGGCCGGCGGAGAGTAGCGCGTCCCGGATCTCGGTGAGCAGCTTGATCTCCTCGCTCGGCGCGGCCGGCGGCGGCTCCTCGCCCCGCTGCCGCCGCTCGGCCAGCTTGTTCATCGGGAACACCACGAAGAAGTAGAGCACCGCCGCGGTGAGCAGGAAGGTGATCAGGGCGTTGATGAACCCCGCCCAGTCCATGAAGTTGCCCTTGCTGATCTCCCACTGGCCGGCGAACTGGTCCTCCCCGCCACCGACCAGCTTGATGATCGGCTTGAGGAACGAGTTCGTGAGCGCGGTGACCACGCCGGTGAACGCGGCGCCGATGACGACACCGACCGCCAGGTCGATGACGTTGCCGCGCATGATGAAGTCTTTGAAGCCCTTGAGCATCCGTACTCCCGAGGTGTCCGGTTTTCCGTCCGGCACAACCTATGCCCCTACGGCGGGCTCCAGAAAAGCGCCGGCTTCGATCGCTGCCCGGCCCGGGTCGCCGGCCCGGATCGCCTCGACCAGCCGGGCGTGGTCGACGTAGCGCTCGGGCGTGAGCGCGTCCCCCATCGCCTGGGCGACCGTGCTGCGCAGGGCGGCGCCGACCGAGGCGTACAGCTCGGCCAGCATGGCGTTGTGCGCGGCGGCGACCACCGCGGTGTGCAGCGCCGCGTCCGCCTCGACGAACGCGTCCACCCGGCCGCCGCGCCAGGCCGCCTCGCGTTCGGCGAGCGCGCCGTCGAGCGCCGCCAGGTCCTCCGGGGTACGCCGCAGCGCGGCGAGCCGGGCGGCCTCCACCTCGAAGGCGCGCCGCACCTCGATCACCTCGGTCATCCGGTCGTCGCCGAGCCGACGGGCCACCACCGGCGCCAGCTCGTCGGTGGACACCACGTACGTGCCGGAGCCCTGCCGGCACTCCAGCACGCCGGCGTGCACCAGGGCGCGGACCGCCTCGCGGACGGTGTTGCGCCCGACGCCCAGCGCGGCGACCAGCTGTGGCTCGGTGGGGATGCGCCCGCCGACCGGCCACTCGCCGCCCAGGATCCGGGCCCGGAGCTGCTCGATGGTCTGCCGGACCCGATGGCCGCGGGGCGGCACCGGCGGCGCGGAGGAGGAATCGACCGACGGTGGCACTGGTTACATCACCGGTCCCGAATTCATCCCATGATTGTAGGTTAGAGGTCATGACCCCGCCACCGACCGCCGCTCCGGCGCCTCCCGCCCCCGCCCCCGCCGCCGGCCCTGCCCCGGCGCGCGACCCCGGTGCGGGCCGCCGGACCCACCCGGCGACCGGCGGCGCGCTCGTGCTGGTCGGAATGCTGCTGGTCGCGCTCAACCTGCGCGCCGTGGTGACCAGCCTCGGCGCCCTGCTCGACGAGGTCCGCGACGGGCTGGGGCTCTCCGGAACCACCGCCGGTCTGGTCACCACCCTGCCGACCATCGCGTTCGCCGGCCTCGGCGCGCTCACCCCGTGGCTGGTCCGCCGGGTGGCGCCGGCCCGGATCCTGGTGGTCGCCATGATCGCCCTCGCCGCCGGTCAGGTGCTCCGGGTCGCCACCGACTCGACCTGGGTCTTCCTGCTCACCAGCGCACTGGCGCTGGCCGGCATCGCGGTCGCGAACATCCTGCTGCCGATGCTGGTCAAGCAGCACTTCCCGCACCGCACCGGCCTCGTCACCGGGGCGTACACGATGGCACTGACCGCGGGCACGACGGTGGCCGCGGCGACCGCGGTGCCGATCGCGCACGCCTTCGGATCCTGGCGGGCCGGGCTCGGTATCTGGGCCGCGATGGCCGCGGTGGCCGTACTCCCGTGGGTGCCGCTGGCACTGCGGACCCGGGCGGCCGCGCGGCGGGCGACCCCGACGGTGGCCGTCGCCCCACCGGCGCGGGTCCGGCCGGCGCGGACCCGCCTGGGCTGGGCGATGGCCGTCTACTTCGGCGCCCAGTCGCTGAGCGGGTACGCGATCATGGGCTGGCTGGCCCAGCTGTTCCGGGACGCCGGCTACCAGCCCGAGTCGGCGGGGCTGCTGCTCGCCGGGGTGACCGCGCTCGGCGTGCCGATCGCGCTGCTGATGCCCACCCTGGCCGGCCGCCTGGCGACGCTGCGCCCGCTGGTGCTCGGGCTGACCACCGCGTCGGCGCTGGCCTACCTCGGGCTGGCGCTGGCCCCGCACGGCGCCGCCCTGCTCTGGGTGATCCTGCTGGCGATCGGCCAGGGCGCGTTCCCGATGATCCTGACCACCATCGGCCTGCGCGCGCGGACCGCCGAGGGGACCGTCGCGCTCTCCGCGTTCGCGCAGAGCACCGGGTACGTGATCGCCGCACTCGGCCCGCTGCTGGTCGGCATTCTCTACGAGGTCACCGGTGGCTGGACCGCGCCGATCGGGTTCCTGCTGGTCGCGCTCGCCGTGCAGACGGCGGCGGGCATGGCGATCGCCCGTCCCCGCTACGTCGAGGACGAGTGACGATCGGCAGTGATCAGGAGGAGGCCGGCGTCGGATCGCCGGCGACGGCCTGATCCACGGTCGGGTAGGTGTGCAGCACCTCGACCAGGCCGCTCACCTCGAGGATGCGCAGCACACCCCGCTGCGGGGCGGCCAGCCGCACCACGCCGCCAGCCTCGTCGCAGCTGTTCTTGGCGCGGACGAAGACCGACAGGCCGGTCGAGTCGCAGAACGAGACGTCCGCCAGATCGAAGACGAGCCGGTTGCGGCCCTTGTCGAGCAGGTCGGTGATCTGGTCCTGCAACTGCGGCGCGGTGGCCATGTCCAGCTCGCCCGCGACCGACACGACGATCACGTCGCCGCGCTGTTCCGTGTGCACCGTCAAGGACATTCGCCAGACCTCCTGTTATCGGGGGAACGGTATCCCACGACCGGGGTCACACGCAGAACGGGAGCCGAGATCCGGTGGCCATCATCATTCCGTTGCTACGGGGCAAGTAGTGCAGCAGCCCCCGGTGATAGAGTCCGCCCGGTCCAGGTCGAGGGGGGTTTCGCAATGGCGTTGAGCGCCGAGGAAAGTGGTCGGCTCGCCGCGCTGCTCGGCGGGCACGCCGAGCGGGTCACGCAGCGGTGGACCGAGATCGTCGCCGGTTCGTTGCGCGGCCGGTTGAGTCAGGCCGAGCTGCGCCGGCAGGTCCAGGATCTGCACGGCGCCATCGTCGCCGCCGGCGAGCACGGCGCGATCGACCTGTCCGCGGAGAACGCCGCCGAACTGCGCGCCGCGCTCTCCGAGCTGTCCCGCGGCCGGGCCCGGCAGGGCTTCTCCGCCACCGAGACCGCGATCAGCATCTTCGCGCTCAAGGACGTGCTGGCCGGGCTCGTGGAGGAGGCCGGCGGCGCCACCGCGCTGCGCGACTACGTCGCCTTCTCCGGTCTGGTCGACGAGCTGGGCCTGTTCACCTTCGAGAGCTTCGTCCGCACCCGGGAGAGCCTGATCGCCGATCAGGCCGAACAACTGCTCGAGCTCTCCACGCCGGTGGTCAAGCTCTGGGAGGGCGTGGTCGCCGTCCCGCTGGTCGGCACCCTGGACTCGGCCCGGGCCCAGGTGGTCATGGAGCGGCTGCTGCAGACGCTGGTCGACACCAGCTCCCCGTACGCGATCATCGACATCACCGGCGTCCCGGCGGTCGACACCCAGGTCGCCCAGCACATCCTGAAGACCGTGGTGGCCGCCCGCCTGATGGGCGCCGACTGCATCATCTCCGGCATCCGCCCCCAGATCGCGCAGACCATCGTCGCGCTCGGCATCGAGTTCGGTGACATCGCCACCAAGGCGAGCCTCGCCGACGCGCTGCGCCACGTGCTGCGGCTCAGCGGAGTGGAGACCGCCCGCCGCCAGCCACGCCGGGACGCCTGATGGAGCGGGTGCCGATCCTCAAGATCGGCGACATCCTGCTCGTCTCCATCCAGCTCGACATGTCCGACCAGACCGCGGTCCAGCTCCAGGAGGACCTCGCCGAGCGGATCGTCGCCACCGGCTGCCACGGCGTCATCATCGACATCACCGCGCTGGACATCGTCGACTCCTTCGTCGGGCGGATGCTCTCCACCATCGCGTCGATCTCCAAGGTGCTCGACGCGGAGACGGTGGTCGTCGGGATGCGCCCCGCCGTCGCCATCACCCTGGTCGAACTCGGGCTGTCGCTGAACGGCATCCGTACCGCGCTGAACGTCGAGCGCGGCATGGAGCTGATCGCGGCGGCCCGCGCCGACGAGCTCGACTACCAGCTCGACGACGATCCGGACGCCGAGACGGCCACGCCGTGACCGCGGGCATCGACCTGAGCCACCCGCAGGCGCAGGCGATCCGGAGCGACGAGGACGTGGTGCGCGTCCGGCAGTTGGTCCGCGCCGTGGCGGTGGCCGTCAAGCTCTCACTGGTCGACCAGACCAAAGTGGTCACCGCGGCGAGCGAGCTGGCCCGCAACACCCTGGTCTACGGCGGCGGCGGCACGGTGGAGGTGACGACCGTGGACAACGGACGGCGCCGCGGGGTCCAGATCATCTTCGTCGACTCCGGGCCCGGCATCGCCGACCTCGACCTGGCCTTCACCGACGGCTACACCACCGGCGGCGGGCTCGGTCTCGGACTCAGCGGCGCCCGGCGACTCGTCGACGAGTTCCAGATCGAGACATCGGCGGAGACCGGCACCCGCATCACGGTCACCAAGTGGTCCCGGTGAACGGGGACCCGGTCACCGACAGCGGAATCTGGTTCCGGGTGGAGGCCGGCAGCACGGCCAGCGCCGTCCGGCGCGCCGCGGAGCACCTCGGCGAGCAGGTGCAGCTGGGCCAGCCGCGCATCGCAGACCTGGCCATCGTCGCCGCAGAGCTGACCAGCAACCTGGTCAAGCACGCCGACGAAGGTGTCCTGCTGCTCCGGCCGGTACGCCGCGCCGGGCAGGCCGGCGTGGAGCTGCTGGCCATCGACTCCGGGCCCGGCATGGCCGACCTGAGCGTCTCGTCCCAGGACGGGCACTCCACCACCGGCACGCTCGGCATCGGTCTGGGCGCCATCGTCCGGCAGGCGAGCTGGTTCGACGGGTACTCGCTGCCCGGCCGGGGCACCGTCCTCGCCGTGCAGGTCTGGCCGGCCGAGCCGGCTCAACCCTCCTGGGCCGGCGCTCTCACCCGGCCGCTGACCGGCGAGACGGTCAGCGGCGACGGGTACGCCGTCCGGATCGCCGACGGCAGGCACCAGGTGCTGGTCAGCGACGGACTGGGACACGGTCCGCTGGCCGCCGCCGCCACGGAGGCGGCGGTGACCGCGTTCCGCGACGCGCCGGCCGGCCCGCCGCAGGCCGTGGTCAGCCACCTGCACCGGGCCATGTCGTACACCCGCGGCGCGGCGCTGGCGGTCGCCGAGCTGGCGCCGGAGGCCGGGGTGCTGCACTACGCCGGGCTGGGCAACATCGCCGCCGTGGTGATCGAGGGCGACGGCCAGCGACGAGGCCTGGTCTCGCTGCCCGGCATCGCCGGGCACCAGCGACCGACGGTCCGGGGGTACGACTACTCGTTCGGCCCCGGAGCCCGGCTGGTGATGCACAGCGACGGAGTGGTCGACCGCTGGCGGTTGACCGACTATCCGGGCTTGATCGAGCGGTCCCCGCTGGTGATGGCGGCGACCCTGCTGCGCGACGCCGGGGTGCGGCGCGACGACGCCTGCGTGCTGGTCGCGAGGTCCTGGGCATGATCGGGGAGCCGACCACGCTGCCGCTGCTGCGAATGGCGCTGCGGGTCGAGCAGGACATCTTCGTGATCCGCCAGCGGGGCCGCGAGGTGGCCTCGGTGGTCGGCCTGGAACACCAGGACCAGATCCGGATCGCCACCGCGCTCAGCGAGGTGGCCCGGGACCTGCTCCGCGCGGTCGGGGGAGCGGACGTGTCCTTCCACGTGGACGCGGGCGCCGACGGTCGGTTCCACCTCCGCGCGGACCTCGCTCCGGTCGCCCCGCTGCCGGACGGCCGGTACGAGCCGCAGTCCGGCGCGGTGTCCCGGCTGGTCGACACCCTGAGCGTGTCGACCGTCGAGGGGGTTACGGTCGTGAGGATGTCCCGACGAGTCCCGGCCAACGCGCCGACGCCAACCCCGGAGCGGCTCGCCGAGTTCCGTGCTGAACTCGGCCGTAGCGCGCCGACCAGCGCCCTGGACGAGCTGACCGTGCAGAACGGGCAGCTCATCGCGGCGCTGGACGAGGTGCGCAGCCAGCGCGACGAGCTCGCTGTGCTGAACGAGGAGCTGGCCGAGACCAACCGTGGCGTGCTGGCGCTCTACAACCAGCTCACCGAGGAGCTGGAGGAGACCAACCGGGGCGTCGTCGCCCTCTACGCCGAGCTGGACGAGAAGTCGGCCCAGCTGCGCGCGGCGAGCGAGTCGAAGAGCCGGTTCCTGGCCAACGTGAGCCATGAGTTGCGCGCCCCGGTCACCGCGATCATGGGGTTGGGGCGGTTGCTCTCCGACTCCGCCTCCGACCCGCTCACCGCCGAGCAGGCTCGCCAGGTCGGTCTGATCCGCTCCTCGGCGGCGGATCTGCTCGGGCTGGTCAACGAGCTGCTGGACCTGGCCAAGGCGGAGTCCGGCCGGATCGAGCCGGACTGGGCCGAGGTGGACCTGCGACCGGTCTTCGGCCAGCTGCGCGGGACGCTGCGCGCGCTGGCCACCCGGCCCGAGGTGGAGCTGGTGGTGGAGGAGCCGCCCGCGCCGGCCGTGCTGCGCACCGACGAGGTGCTGCTCGGCCAGGTGCTGCGCAACCTGCTGCACAACGGGTTGAAGTTCACCCAGCGGGGCGAGGTGCGGCTGCGGGCCCGGCAACGCGACGACCGGTGGAACTTCTCGGTCAGCGACACCGGTCCGGGCATCGCGCCCGAGCTGCACGAGCGGATCTTCGAGGAGTTCTACCAGGTGCCGGGTGCGACCCGGGTCGGCGGCACCGGCCTCGGCCTGCCGTACGCCCGGCGCCTGGTGACACTGCTCGGCGGGACACTGGAGTTGACCAGCGAGCCGGGCCGGGGCAGCGCATTCACGGTCTCCCTGCCCGTGGGCGGAGCGTGACGGTGGACGGCGGGCCGGCGACCGTCCTGGTGGTCGATGACAGTCGTACAAAGCGTTACCTGCTGGTCAGTTGGCTCACCCGGGCCGGGTTCACCGTGCTAGAGGCGGAGAGCGGCGCCGAGGCACTGGCGCGGGTCGAGGTGGACCGGATCGACCTCGTGGTGCTCGACGTCCGGCTGCCCGACCTGAGCGGCTACGAGGTCTGCGAACGGATCAAGGACGCGCACCCGGCGATGCCGGTGATCCACGTGTCGGCGCACGCCGTGGACGTCGCCGACCGCGCCCAGGGACTGACCCGGGGTGCCGACGCCTATCTGACCGAGCCGATCGAGCCGGAGGAGCTGATCGCCACCACCCGGGCGGTGCTGCGCTACTACCAGGCCCGGCAGCGCGCCGAACTGCTCGCCGAGCGGCTGCTCGGGCTGGCCGACACGACGGTGGCGGTGCACGCCGCGCCGACCTTCACGCGGCTGCTGGAGGCCGCCGCGGCGGGCGCCGCGCAGATCTTCAAGAGCCCGGCGGCGGTGATCGCCGAGACGTTCGACGGCGACTGCCTCGCCGGGATCTGCGCCGGGCCCGGCGCCGAGGCCAACGTGGTGCCGTGGGTCGTCGACGACACCGGGGTGCCCACGGGCTCCACGGTCCGGGTGGAGGCACCGGCGAGTTGGGGGCTGCTCGACTGGCCGGCGGACGACTCGGTGACCGTGGCCGCCGCCCGGCTGCGCGAGGACCGGGCCCCGCTGTACGTGGTGGTTCCGACCGCCACCCAGACCGCGCGGACCCCGGTGCTGGTGCAGCTCGCCCAAGCCGTGGCGGCGGCCGTGGAGGCACAGCGCTCGTTCGACGAGGAGCACCGGATCGCGGTGACCCTCCAGCGCAGCCTGCTCCCACGCCGGCTGCCCGATGTGGCCGGGCTGGACCTCGCGGTGCGCTACGAGCCGGCGAGCGCCCAGACCGAGGTGGGCGGTGACTTCTACGAGCTGGTGATGCTCGACGGGCACCTGCTGCTGGCGATCGGCGACGTGGCCGGCCACTCGCTGCACGCGGCGACGGTCATGGCCGAGCTGCGGCACGCGGTGCGGGCGTACGCGGTCGAGGGGCACCAGCCCGGCGAGATCCTGCACCGGGTCAACGAGCTGATGCGCACCCTGCTGCCGAACGAGGTGGCCACGCTCTGCGTGCTGCTGCTGCACCCGCCGAGCGGGCGGGTCCGGCTGGCCAGCGCCGGTCACCTGCCGCCGGTGCTCAGCCTGGACGGCAAGGTCGATTTCGTGCAGCACTCGGCGCCGCTGCTCGGCGTCCGCGCGCCCCGTCCGGCCGACCTGGAGTTCGTGCTGCCGGCCGGGGCCACGCTGGTGTTCTACACCGACGGGCTGATCGAGCGTCGGGACGCCGCCATCGACGAGGGGCTGGCCGCCCTCGCCGCGCTGTCCAGGACGGTGGACGCCGACCTGGAGCGGTTCTGCACCCGGCTGTTGGTGGAGCTGGCCCCATCGGAGATCCAGGACGACGTGGCCGTGATCGTGCTGCGCCGCCACTGAAATCGGCGTCGGTCCGGGCCGCCGGGCAGTCAGTGGACCGATCGGGCGTACGCGGCGGGTGACACGCCAGCGACGGCCGTGAAGTCACGGACCAGGTGGGCCTGGTCGCTGTAGCCGAGGTCGGCGGCGAGGCCCGCCCAGTTCAGCGGACCGCCGGCGGCCTGCTCGACGGCCTCCTGGAGGCGGTAACGGCGGATCACCCACTTCGGGCCGACCCCCACGTACTCCGTGAACAGCCGTTGCAGCCGGCGGACCGGGAGGTCGTGGCGTGCGGCGAAGTGGTCGACCCGCAGCACCGTCCGGTCCGTCCGGATCGCCTCGGCCAGCCGGACGGCCTCCTCGGCCGTCGGGTCCGGCTCGGGCGCCCAGGCGGTGAGCAGGGCGTCCAGTGCGCGGCGCCGCTCGTCGTCGGTGCCCGCGCACAGCGGACCGTCGGGCCCGGCCAGCCGGCCGGCGGGCAGCGGCAGCCGGCGGCCGGTCAGCTCGGCGACCGGCCGACGCCAGAACGGGTGGAAGCCGCCGGGCCGGAACTGGACCCCGCAGACCCGGCCGGTGCCGGTGAGCGTGATTCGGAACAGGTTGCGGCCCACCCCGGCCACCTCGCCGGCCTCCGGCCCGTCGCCGTCGCGCCGGAACACCACGTTCACCGCCGGGTGCGGCACGATCCGCTGCTCGAACGGTGCGCTCAACGCCCAGTCGATCAGCCAGTAGTGCTCGACCCACGGCCGGAGCGACTCCGCCGGCAGGTGCCGGCGGAAGCGCATCTCGCGCAGCAACCGGCCCGGGTCCAGGATGCCCCGGCTGTCGCCACGCGGTCGCTGTCGCATTTTTTCAAGACCACCCTCATACGCTGGCCCTATGGCCACTCAGACTAGCGATCTGCTGGCGGCTGCCGCGCCGCGAACCGTCGATGTGGTGCGCGGCATCGCCGACGACCAGCTCGACCTGCCCACCCCGTGCCGCGACTACCTGGTCCGGGACCTGCTCAACCATCTGTACGAGGTGGTGGTGAACTTCCAGGAACTGGCCGCGAAGCGGCCGGTGGAATGGGCCGAGAAGCCCGACCACCTGACCGACGGCTGGCGGGACCGGTTCGAGACGGAGACCGGCCGGCTGATCGAGGCCTGGTCGGACCCGTCCACCCTGGAGGGTGTCTCGCCCGGCATGGGCATGCCCCAGACCGTCATCGGCGGCATGGCACTGCTGGACCTGACCGTGCACGGCTGGGACCTCGCCGTCGCCACCGGCCAGGCGTACGAGCCGGCCCCCGAGGCGGTGGCCGAGCTGCACGGCCTGGTCGAGCAGTTGGGCCCCACCGCCCGCAAGATGGGCGTCTTCGCCGAACCAGCACCGGCACCCACCTCGACCAGCGCCGACCTGCCCAAGCTCGACCACCTCCTGGCCCAGACCGGCCGCACCCCCACCTGGCCCACCCCCTAACCGCCCCCGCCCCCCTGCCCCCGCCCCCTGTCCTCCGGTGATCATGAAGTTGTTGCTGGTTCGCGCGGCGTGTCGTGGCAACAACTTCATGATCACCGGGGTGGGCGGGTGGGGTGAGGGGAGGGGAGGGGAGGGGAGGGTTGTTGACACGGGTATTCGCTGAGTGAATAGTTGAGGCGTGTCCACGTCGCATGTTCTGCTCGGGTTGCTCGCCGGTGGCAGCCGGCACGGCTACGAGCTCAAGCGTGCGCACGACGAGCGGCTGCCCCGGGCCCGGCCGCTGGCCTTCGGGCAGGTCTACGCCACCCTCGGCCGACTGCAACGCGACGGCCTGGTGACCGCCGCCGGCCAGGATCGGGCGGCCGGTCCCGACCGCACGGCGTACGCGCTGACCGGCGAGGGCCGGGCCACGCTGGACCGGTGGCTGTCCACGGTGGAGCCGCCGATGCCGTACGTGGCCAGCACGCTCTTCGCCAAGGTCGTGGTGGCGCTGCTGGTCGCCGACGCTGACCGGGCCCGGTCCTACCTGATCGCCCAGCGCGCCGCGCACACCGTGCGGCTGCGTGAGCTGACCGCGGTCAAGGCCGACCCGGCCGCCACCCTCAGCGACGTGGTGGCGGCCGACTTCGCGATCGCCCACCTCGACGCCGACCTGCGGTGGCTGCACACCACGCTGGACCGGGTCGCCGACTGGCACCGGGAGGTGCACCCGTGACGCAACTCCAGGCTCGCGGCGTGGTTCGGGCGTACGGCCCGACGCCCGCGCTGCGCGGCGTGACGCTCGACGTGACCGAGGGCGAGATCGTCGCCGTCACCGGCCCGAGCGGCTGTGGCAAGTCGACCCTGCTGCACTGTCTGGCCGGGATCCTCCGCCCGGACGCCGGCGAGGTCACCTGGCGCGGCCACCGGATCGACACGTGGTCGGAGGGGGCCCGGTCGCGGCTGCGGCGCACCGAGTTCGGTGTGCTGTTCCAGTTCGGCCAGCTGGTGGCCGAACTGACCGCGGCGGAGAACGTCGCTCTGCCCCTGCTCCTCGCCGGCACGGGGCGGCGAGAGGCACGGACGGCGGCGCTCACCTGGCTGGAGCGGTTCGGGGTGGCCGAGCTGGCCGACATTCGACCCGGCGAGATGTCCGGCGGGCAGCAGCAGCGCTGCGCCACCGCGCGGGCCCTCGTCACCGAGCCCCGGGTGCTCTTCGCCGACGAGCCGACCGGCGCGCTGGACACGCTCACCGGCGAGCAGGTGCTCACCCAACTGGTCCGGCTCGCCCGCGAGCAGCGCACCGCCGTCGTGCTGGTCACCCATGAGCCGCGGATCGCCGCGTACGCCGATCGGGAGATCGTGTTGCGCGACGGCCTGGTGGACCACACCGGCCTGGGGCTCGACGCGCCGCTGGCCGGCGGCTCCCGGTGAGGCCGGCGACGCTGGTCCGGCTCGCGCTGGCCGGCACCCGCACCGACACCGCCCGGGTGGTGCTCACCGCGCTCAGCGCCCTGCTGGCGACCCTGGCCGGGCTGGCGGCGCTCACCGTGCTGGCCATCCCGACGCCGGCGGCGACCGATGACAACGCCAATCGCTGGTCGGAGCAGTATCGCAACGCGCTGTTCGTCGAGCCGGGGCTGCGCGGCGGCACGGCGTTCGCGCTGCTGCTGCTGACCGTCCCGGTGCTGGCGCTGGCCGGCCAGTGCGCCCGGCTCGGCGCGCCGACCCGGGACCGGCGGCTCGCCGCGCTCCGGCTGGCCGGCGCCACCCCCGGCCAGGTCACCCGGCTCGCGGTGCTGGAGACCGGCCTGGCGAGCCTGCTCGGCACCGTCGTCGGGCTGGGCGTCTACCTGGCCGGTCGGGAGCTGCTGCACCGGCCGGACGAGCAGGGTCGACTCGCCCTGCCCACCGACGTGCTGCCGTCGCCCGGTGCGCTGGCCGCCGTCGTGCTCGGCCTGCCGGTTGTCGCGGCGCTGGCCACCGTCCTGATGCTGCGCAGGGTCACCACCAGCCCGCTCGGGGTGACCCGCAAGGCCGCGAGGGAGCGCGGTCCACGCCCCTGGGCGGGGCTGTTGATCGGGTTGGGGCTGGCCTCCTTCGCCGCGGTCCGGCCGGTGATGTACCGCTTCGATGACAATGGTGAGGTGCTGCGCTGGCTGGTGCCGCTGCTGTTCCTGACGGGTGGCCTCGCGGCGATGATCGGGGTGGTGATTGGCACCGGCTGGATCTCGTACACCTGCGGGCGGCTGCTGCGCCAGCACGCCCGCCGTCCGCCGGCGCTGCTCGCCGCCGGCCGGCTGATGTCCGACCCGTGGGCGGGCAGCCGTACGTTCGCCGCGCTGCTGGCCGCTCTGATCTTCGGTGCCGGCGCGGCCGCGCTGCGTGCCTACTTCGTGGCGCAGGACGCACTCGACCGGGAGCAGAACCTGCGCGACGGCGGCGACGCGGGCGCGGATTCGTTCTACCTGTCGACCATGGACCTGGTCGACTCGGCGGTCGCGCTGGCCGTGCTGATCGCCGCCGGAGGGCTGATCGTCGCGCTGGTGGAGGGGATCGTGTCCCGCCGCCGGGCCTACGCCGCCCTGGTCGCCACCGGCGTACCGCGGTCCACCCTGAGTCGCTCCGTCGCCTGGCAGGCGCTGGCCCCCGCCGTGCCGGCGATCGTGCTCGCCCTCGGCGTCGGCACGCTGCTTGGCCGCGGGCTCTTCCCGAAGGCGACGACGGGCACGTCGTCGTCCGAGATCTGCGACGCCACGGCGGCACTCTGTGACGATCCGGCGACCCGGCAGCAGTACGTCCGGTTCGTGGAGACCGCCGGGGCCGAGCGGGTTCCGGACGTACCGCTGGAGCAGTTGGCCTGGCTGGGCGGTGGCGCGTTGGCCGCGGTGCTGATGACGGTCGGCGTCGGCCTGCTCTTCCTGCGGGTCAGCACGGCGGCGGACGAGCTGCGTACGGCCTGAGCGGATGTAACGCTTTCGGTAGCGGTGCCGCTGTCTGCACCGGAGACCCGGACCATCGGGTTTCCGGCGCCGGACCGGACGGTTCGCGACGCGGTAACGGTGGGAGTTCGGCAGATGCACACTCAACCGGGCGGCGCTCCGCCGGTGTTCGTCGATGGGACCGGCCGGCGTCGCCGGCTGACCGTCATCGCCGGAACCGCGATGGCTCTCGGCCTGCTCACCAGCCTCGGGCTCATCGCCGCCGGGCTCTTCCTGGACACCTCGGTGCCGCTGCCCGGCTGGTCCGACGACCCTCGTGCGCCGCGACCGGTGGAGGTCGGCGTGGACGCGATCAACCAGCCGCAGGTGGCCGACCCGCCGGCGACCTCTCCGGTGACCGGCACATCGGCCCCTCTGCCGAGGCCCACCCCGACCGCCGGTGCCTGGCGCTCCGGCCCGCCGGCCACGGCCAGCGTGGCCCCAACCGTCACCGACCAGCCGGGCAAGGGCGACCAGCATCGCAACACCGTGAAGCCGAGCAGGCCGCCCGGTAAGCCCCAGTGACGATGGCGCGACACGTGGCCCGGCGCGATCCGCGGGCACACTGGCTCCTGCTTGTACTCGGACTGCTTCTGCTGCTCGCGGCACTCACCGTCAACGGCGTGGTGACCGGGCTCGCCGGTGGCTCCGGTGCCCCCGCCGCCGACGGTTCCGCCACCGGGGGCGTACCGGCCCAGGTCGGCTCGGGCGGCCCGGTGTTGCGGCTGGATCGGGCGGAGCCGGTCAATCGGGCCCTGCCGGACCGGACAATCGCGCTGACCTTCGACGACGGGCCGGACCCGCGCTGGACCCCGCAGGTGCTCGACGTGCTGCGCCGGCACGGCGCACACGCGACCTTCTTCGTGGTCGGGGCCCGCGTCAACGAGCATCCCGAGCTGGTTCGGCGGATCCTCGCCGAGGGCCACGAAATCGGGTCGCACACCTTCACCCACTCCGACCTCGCCGCCGTGCCGGCGTGGCGGCGTGACCTGGAACTGTCGCTGACCCGCAAGGCGATCGCCGCGGCGACCGGTCAGGAGGTCACCCTGCTCCGGCCACCGTTCTCCTCGGTGCCGACGGCGCTGACCGGACCCGAGTACGCTGCGCTGCGCGCTGCCGCTGGTACCGGGCACGTCGCGGTGCTCGCCGACCGGGACACCAGGGACTGGCAGCGACCCGGTGTCGGCGAGATCGTCCAGGCGGCCACTCCGAAGCGGGGGCAGGGCGCCGTGGTGCTGATGCACGACGGGGGCGGCGACCGGGCGCAGACGGTGGCCGCGCTGGACCGACTGCTGCCCGCGCTGACCGGTCAGGGCTACCGCTTCACCACCGTGTCCACCGGCATCGACGCCTCGCCGTCGATGGTTCCGGCAGGCGCTGGCACCCGGTTGAGTGGCACCGCCCTGCGCTGGACCCAGACCGGCGCCCGCTGGTCGGCTGATGCGATGAACCTGCTGCTCGCCGTCGCCCTGGTGCTCGGCGTGGCGCGTCTGGTGGTGCAGGTGTTCTGCGCCCAACGCCACGTGCGCCGGGTCCGCCGGCAGCGGCCGGGCCGGCCAGAGGTACGCGCCCCGGTGTCGGTGATCGTTCCCGCGTACAACGAGGCGGCGAACATTGCCGCCACGGTCCGTTCCCTGGTCGCCAGCGCGTACCCGGCGCTGGAGGTGATCGTGGTGGACGACGGATCGGACGACGGCACCGCCGACATCGTCGAGCGGATGCGGCTGCGCGGGGTACGCGTGATCCGGCAGGCCAACGCCGGCAAGCCGGCGGCGCTCAACACCGGCATCCGGGCCGCCCGGGCGAACCTGCTGGTGCTGGTGGACGGGGACACCGTGTTCCAGCCGGACACCGTGCACCGGCTGGTGCAGGGTTTCGCCGACCCGTCGGTCGGCGCGATCAGCGGCAACACCAAGGTCGCCAACCGGCGCCGGCTGCTCGGCCGGTGGCAGCACCTCGAGTACGTGATCGGCTTCAACCTCGACCGGCGGATGTACGACGTGCTGGAGTGCATGCCGACAATCCCTGGCGCGATCGGCGCGTTCCGCCGGGAGGTGCTGTTGCGGGTGGGCGGGGTGCCGGCGGACACGCTGGCCGAGGACACCGACCTGACCATGCAGGTGCTCAGGGCCGGGTGGCGGGTGATCTACGAGGAGTCGGCCATCGCCTGGACCGAGGCCCCCTCGTCGTTGCGCCAGCTGTGGCGACAGCGCTACCGCTGGTGCTACGGCACGATGCAGGCGATGTGGAAGCACCGGCACGCGTTGCGTGAGTCGGGTGCCGGCGGCAAGCTCGGCCGGCGCGGGCTGCCGTACCTCACGGTCTTCCAGATCGTGCTGCCGCTGACCGCGCCGGCGGTCGACGTGTTCGCCGTCTACGGCCTGCTCTTCCTGCCCTGGTCGGCCCTCGCCCTGGCCTGGGCCGGGCTGCTGTTGCTCCAGGCGGCCACCGCCGGCTACGCGCTGCACCTGGACCGGGAGCGGTACGGGCCACTGTGGGCGCTGCCGTTCCAGCAGTTGGTCTACCGGCAGCTGATGTACCTGGTGGTGGTGCAGTCGGTGGTCACCGCGCTTATCGGCAACAGGCTGCGCTGGCAGCGGATGGTGCGTACCGGCGAGGCTGCCGCGCTGGTCGGCGCCGGCCACCGCTGACCGGCCGGCACCGCCGGCCCCCAAACCTGACCGGCCGTGGAGCGCGCGGCGGCCGGTCAGGTCGGGGTATGGAAGAGGCCGGCGGACCAGGAGATCAGCAGGCCAACGGCGGCGGAGCAGCAGCACACGAGCAGGGCGGCGGCCACCACCGCGAGGATCATCCAGGCGGACGCGCGCCGAGCCGCACCCGGCGGCGCGCCGGTTCCCGCCCCGTCCCCGTCCTCGCCGGTCATGGCCGCCTCCCGATCACCGTCAGGCGCGGCCGAGGCGGTCCAGGATCCAGGCGTTGATGAACGCCTCCTCGCGCCAGGCGTCGTAGCGGCCGCTCGGGCCGCCGTGCCCCGCGCCCATCTCGGTCTTGAGCAGGTAGTCGCCGCCCGGGGCGACCGCCCGCAACCGGGCGATCCACTTCGCCGGCTCCGAGTAGAGCACCCGGGTGTCGTTGAGGCTGGTCACCGCGAGGATCGCCGGGTAGTCCACCGGCGCCACGTTCTCGTACGGCGTGTAGGACTTCATGTACGCGTACACCTCGGGGTCCTCCAGCGGGTTGCCCCACTCCTCCCACTCGGTGACGGTCAGCGGCAGCGACGGGTCGAGGATCGAGGTGAGGGCGTCCACGAACGGCACCTGCGCGACGATCCCGGCGAACGCGTCCGGGGCGAGGTTGGCCACCGCGCCCATCAGCAGGCCTCCGGCCGAGGCGCCCCGGGCGACCAGCCGGTCGCTGGCCGTCCAGCCGGACTTGACCAGGTGCCGGGCGCAGGCGACGAAGTCGGTGAAGGTGTTCTTCTTGGCCAGCAGCTTGCCCTGGTCGTACCAGCGCCGGCCCAGCTCGCCACCACCCCGGGTGTGCGCCACCGCGAAGACCACACCGCGGTCCAGCAGTGACAGTCGGGCCACCGAGAACCACGGGTCCATGCTGGCCTCGTACGAGCCGTACCCGTACAGCTCGCAGGGGGCCGAGCCGTCCCGGGGCGTGCCAACCCGGCAGACCAGCGAGATCGGCACCCGAGTGCCGTCGTCGGCCAGCGCCCAGTCGCGGTGCTGCTCGTACTCGGCCGGGTCGTACGGCCGGCCGTCCGGCCCGGGCAGCACCGGCTTCTGCCTGCGCAGCACCATCTGCCGGGTGACCAGGTCGTAGTCGTACACCGAGTCCGGGGTGACCAGCGAGGAGTAGCGCAGCCGGACCTGCCCGGTGCGGTACTCCGGGTTGGCGTCCAGCCCGACGCTGTACAGCGGTTCGGGGAAGTCAATGTCGTACTCGTCGCCGCCGCCGACCGGCAACACCCGCAGCCCGGTGAGCCCGTCGGTACGAAGCGACACCACCAGGTGGTTCGCGAAGGCGTCCACCGCCTCCAGCCGGGTGCCGGGGCTGTGCTCGATCAGCGGCACCCAGTCGCCCGGTGCGTCCGCCGAGGTGAACGCTAACGCGAAGTCCTCCGCGCCGTCGTTGTGCAGGATCAGGAAGCGGTGGCCGTGGTGCTCCACCGTGTACTCGATGCCCTGTCGCCGTGGTGCGATCACGGCCGGCGTGCCGGTCGGGTTGGCGGCCGGGATCACCAGCACCTCGCTGGTGATCTTGCTATGGATGTCGATCAGGATGAACTTCTCCGACCGGGTCAGCTCCACGCCCACCCAGAACCGCTCGTCGTCCTCCTGCTGGACCACCACGTCGTCGGCGGCGGCCGAGCCGACGGTGTGCCGCCAGACCCGGTTCGGTCGCCACGCGTCGTCGACCGTCACGTAGAACAGCACCGAGGCGTCGGTCGACCAGGCCGTGCCGTAGAAGGTGCCCGGGATCTCGTCCGGGAGCAGCTCGCCGGTGGTCAGGTCCTTCACCCGCAGGGTGAACCGCTCGTCGCCCGAGAAGTCGGTGGAGTAGGCCAGCCAGCGCCCGTCCGGGCTGACGTCGAAGGCGCCCAGCGAGAAGAAGTCGTGCCCCTCGGCCAGCAGGTTGCCGTCGAGCAGCACCTCCTCGCCGTCCAGCGGCGCACCGTCCGCACTGACCGGTGGGTCGGTCTCGGAGTCGCGGACCGCGCGCCGGCAGTGCACCCCGTACTGCTGCCCCTCCACCGTCCGGGTGTAGTACCAGTGCCCGCCCTTGCGGGTCGGCACGGTCAGGTCGGTCTCCCGGGTGCGCTGCCGGATCTCCTCGTACAGGTCCGCGCGCAGCGCGGCCAGGTGCGCGGTGCGCTCCTCGGTGTACGCGTTCTCGGCGGTCAGGTACGCGATCGTCTCCGGGTCGTCCTTGGCGGCGAGCCAGGCGTACTCGTCGACGACGGTGTCGCCGTGGTGGGTGCGTTCGGCGGGCACCCGTTTCGCCGTGGGCGGCGCAGTCTCGGTGGTCACGGCGGTCACGTTACCGGCCGGCCCGCTCCGCGCGCCGGACCAGCGGCATCCCGATAGTCGCCACCACGGCATTCGAACACATGTACGATGGCCGACATGGCTGCAGCAGCGAGTTCCCTCGGCCGGTCCGGAGCCCTCGAGATCACCCGACGGTTGACGGCGATCTGCGGTCCGCCATTCGCCCGGCTCGCCGGTCCGGCCGACGAGGTGGCCGGGCGGCCGGCGCGTTGGGTGGCGGTGCCGGGCGGCCCGCACGCGGCGGCCGAGGTGCTGCGGCTGGCCGCCACGCACGACCTGGCGGTGGTGCCTCGGGGCGCCGGCACGAAGATCGACTGGGGTGCCACGCCGGTGCAGGTCGACATCATGCTCGACACCGGCCGGCTGGCCGGCATCGGTCACGAGCCGGTCGGCGCGCCGGTCGCCGAGGTCGGCGCCGGCACCCCGCTGCGGGCGGTGCAGGCCACTCTGGAGCGCACCGGGCAGCGGCTGGCGATGGACGCCCCGTCGCCCGGGGCGACGCTCGGCGGGGTGCTCGCCGCCGGTGAGGCCGGCCCGTTGCGGCACCGCCACGGCAGCCCGTGCGACCAACTCCTCGGCGTCCGCTACCTGGGTGCCGACGGCGAGCTGGTCAGCGCCGGCGGTGGCGCGCCCGGGCTCGACCTGGCCCGGCTGCTCTGCGGCTCGCAGGGCGCGCTCGGCGTGCTCGTCTCGGCGACCCTGCGGGTGCAGCCGGTGCCGGCCAGCCGGCTCTGGGTGTCCCGACCCGTGTGGACTCCCCTAGAGGTGCACGACCTGGTGCGGACGATCCTCGCCGCCCGGCTGGAGCCGGCGGCCATCGAGCTGGACCTGCCGGCCGGGGCGCCCCGGCCCCGTGCGCCGTACCCGCCCGGCCACCCGGCCGCCACCGCCCGGGAGCGCCACCCGTCGATGTCCGGGCGATCGGGTGCCCCGTCCCGGGCGGGCAGCCTGGTGGTGCTGCTCGAGGGCGGCCGGGCCGATGTCACCGAGCGCGCCGAGCGCCTGGTCGGCCTGCTGCACGGGGAGGCGACCGTCGCGCACTCCGCGCCGCCCTGGTGGCGCCGCTACCCGTTCGCACCCGGCGACACGGCGCTGCGCCTGGAGGTGCCGATCAGCGACCTGCACGCCGCCGTCTACGCGCTGCGCGACGCGGCCGGCGCCCCGGTGCCGGTACGAGGCTCCGCCGGGCTGGGCGTGGTGCACGCGGCGCTGCCCGGCGCGCTGGCCCCCGACCGGGTGGCGTCCATCCTGGCCGCCGTCCGGGGCGTGCTGCTGGCCCGGCAGGGTCGCTGCGTGGTGGTGTCCGCCCCCGCCCCGGTGCGGCAGGCCGTCGACCTCTGGGGCGAGCTGGCCGGCCTGGCCCGGCTGCGGGCCGCCAAGGAGCATCTCGACCCGCAGCACCGGCTCGCTCCCGGCCGCCTTCCCGGCGGCCTCTGATGGGCGCGGCACGCTGTCGCCGTCGTCAGTCCAGCCACCACCGGTGCATGTCGAGCAACGGTGGGGTGAACCGGGCCACCAGCACCAGCACCGTGCCCGCCGCGCCGACCAGCAGGAGTGTCCGCGTCGTCCGGGGCAGGGCGTCCCGCTGCCGGGCGACCACCGCCACCGTGACGAGCGCCAGCGGTGGCCCGAGCAGCGCGCCCACCAGGTAGAGCACCGACACCACCGCGTACAGCCAGTAGAGCGGGTTCGCCGCGTGCATCCCGAACGGAATCAGGTCCTTGGGGTCGTACGCGCCGGTCAGCATCTCGGCCGGGCCGACACCGGCGGCCGCCATCCGGCCCAGGTACAACAGCAGCACGGCGAGAAACGCGCCGACGGTCGCCAACTGTCCGACGATCAGCGCCCGGACCGTCGGCCGGGAGTACGGCACGACCTGCGCGGCGCTCGACATGGCCGTCAATCTACCCAGCACGCCGCCGCCGGGTGGACCGGCGGCGGGCGGTCAGACCGCGTCGTTGCGGAGCACCAGGATGGCGATGTCGTCCCGGGGTGGCTCGACCGAGAAGTTGATCGCGGCGGCGCGCAGCCGGGCGGCCACCACGTCGGCCGAGTATCCGGCCAGTGGCGCGGCGGCGTCGCGCAGCCGGTCGGTGCCGAACAGCTCCCGGCCGCGTCGTCGTTCGGTGACCCCGTCGGTGTAGAAGATCAGGGCGTCGCCCGGGGCGAGCGTGATCTCCGCCGTCGGCGAGGTGATCGTGTCGAGGAGGCCCAGCGCGGTGCCCCCGGCGCCGACGAAACGGGCACCGCCACCCGCGGCCAGCAGCACCGGCCGGTCGTGCCCGGCCAGGTGCAGCGAGACGTTGAGCCGATCACCGTCGCCCGGCCCGACCGCCGCCAGGGCCAAGGTGCAGTACCGGCCGCCGCCCCGCTCGACCAGCGTCTCGTTGAGCCGGGCCAGCGCCTCCGGCAACGGTTTGCCGTCGCCGACCAGCACCCGGATCACGTCCCGGACCAGCCCGGTGACCGCGGCCGCCTGGACGCCCTTGCCCGAGACGTCCCCGATCACCACCAGCCAGCGGCCGTCGAGCAGCGGCACCACGTCGTAGAAGTCGCCGCCCACCTCGGCGTCGTAGCCGGTCGGGACGTACTCGGCGGCGAAGCCGATCCCGTCCACCACGGGCAGCACCGGCGGCAGCAGGGACTGCTGGAGCGTCTGCGCCACCCGGCGACGCTCGGCGTGGATCCGCGCGTTCTCGATGGCCAGAGCGGAGCGCCGGGCCACGTCCTCCAGGACCGACACCTCGTCCGGGTCGTGCCGGTGCCGCTGGTGCCGCCCCACCGCGAGGGTGCCGAGCCGCTGTCCACGTGCGATCAACGGGACCGCGAAACCCTCCATCGGCCCGCCGAGCGGGATCTGCGCCGCGCTGCGCGACGCCTCGCGCAGCCGGGCCTGGATCGAGTCCGGACCTGTCTCCTCCAGCACCTTGTGCAGCTGCGGCAGCACCGACTCGTCCGCGTGACTGGCCGCCGCCAGCCGCAGCCGGCCCCACTCGTCGGTGGTGTGCACCGCACACCACTGGCCGAGCCGGGGCACCACCAGCTGCGGAATCAGCGCCATGGTCAGCTCGACGTCCAGCGACTGGGCCAACAACTCGCTCGCCTCGGCCAGGAACGTCAGCCACGTCTGCCGGCGGACGTCGGCCCGCCGCAGCCGGTCGTTCTCCAGATGCAGTGACAGCCGCTCCGCGGTGAGCACCGCCAGCGGCTGGGCGTACGCCGACGGTGCGGCGTCCAGCTCCAACTCGCCCGCGTACGGCCGGTGCACCGACAGCGGCACCCGAAGCAGCTCTGTGTCGGCGCGCGGCTGCCGGCCGAAGCGGGCCAGCACCTGGCGGCCCTGCCCGTCGCCCCGGTCCAGGCGGATCACGCCCCCGCCCGCGCCCACCATTTCGGCCACCCGGCTGAGCAGGTTGGCGGCGAAGTCGGGCAGCGGATCATCCGCGTACACGTCGGGAACCGTCTGCATGAGTTCGCTCATCGCGCTGGCGCTCGGCGCGGAGCTGTCGGCGGCGGCCCCCTGGCCGGCACTGGCCGGTATCGACTCGCCACCGGCGGTGCCCCCGGCGGGTGGGTCGACGCCGGGACGATCCAGCCGGAACCAGACGCCCTTGCCGGTGGGCAGGTACGTGGTGCCCCAGCGGCTGGCGAAGTGGTCGACCAGCAGCAGCCCCCGGCCCCGCTCGGAGACTTCGTTGATCTCGGTGGCGTCGTTGCGGGTGCCGACGGTCAGCTCGTCGCCCGACCCGGGGGCGAAGTCGGAGACGGTCACGGACAGCCCGACCTCGTCCGCCATGACCTCGATGTCCAGTTCGGTGCGGGCGTGCTCGACGGCGTTGGTGGTCAACTCCGTGGTGAGCAGCAGCGCCTCGTTGGCCAGCTCGTCCAGGTGCGCCTCGGCCAGCACCGAGCGGACCACCGCGCGGGCGGCGGCCGGCGTACGCCGGTCAGCGGGCAGGCGGACACGCCGGACCGCCCCGTTCCGGGCCCCGGCCGTCGCGGGCCCCGCCTCGGCTGACACCCCCGTATCCTCCACCGTCCCCCTGCCGGGTGCCAACCCGATCGACCATCGCGCGAGCCGCGCCCCAAGGAAGGGCCCCTTGTCAACGAGACGCTCCTCGACCGGTCGGGTCGATCGGGTCGGTGCGGCGGGTTTCAGCACCCGGGCGAGGTCTGCGACCGGCCGTTCCGGGATCGGCCGCATCGAGCGGATCTGAGGGTCGCCCGGGCCGATCGGCGGGTCGCGAACCCTGGCACTGGGGCGCGCGCGGGCACAATATGGGGTGCCGGCGTGTCCGCACGGACCGGCGTCCCCGAGTTGAGCGAGGAATGATGACCACGGCGAAGCAGTCGGTGGCGGATCCGTCCGCATCCGACCACGAGGCGCTCCTCGGTGAGTTGACCGAGGCGCTGCGGCGGGTCCGTCGCGGCGACCTGAAGGTCCGGCTACCCCGCCGCGCCGGCAAGGGTGGCGAGGTGGCGGACGCTTTCAACGAGGTGGTCTCGCTCCAGGAGCGGCAGTACCTGGACCTGCGGCGGATCAGCCGGATCGTCGGTCGGGACGGCCGGCTCACCGAGCGGCTCGACGACGAGGGGTTGGACGGCTCCTGGGCGGAGGGCCAGCGGGCGATCAACTCGCTGATCGACGACCTGGGCCGACCGACCACCGAGATCGCCCGGGTCATCGTGGCGGTCGCGGACGGCGACCTGTCCCAGCACATGGCGCTGGAGATCGACGGCCGGCCGCTGCGTGGTGAGTACCTGCGCATCGGGCGCACCGTGAACACCATGGTCGACCAGCTCTCGTCGTTCGCCGACGAGGTGACCCGGGTGGCCCGCGAGGTGGGCACCGAGGGCAAGCTGGGCGGCCAGGCTGACGTCCGGGGCGTCGCCGGCACCTGGAAGGACCTGACCGACTCGGTCAACACCATGGCGTCGAACCTCACCTACCAGGTGCGGTCGATCTCGCAGGTGTCCACGGCCGTGGCCAAGGGCGACCTTTCCCAGAAGATCACCGTGTCGGCCAAGGGTGAGGTCGCCGAGCTGGCGCACACCATCAACTACCTCACCGACACCCTGCGGCTCTTCGCCGAGCAGGTGACCCGGGTGGCGCGCGAGGTGGGCACCGAGGGCAAGCTGGGCGGCCAGGCCGAGGTGCCGAACGTGGCCGGCACCTGGAAGGACCTCACCGACAGCGTCAACTCGATGGCGTCGAACCTGACCGCCCAGGTGCGCAACATCGCCCAGGTCTCCACGGCGGTGGCGCGGGGCGACCTGTCGCAGAAGATCACGGTGGCGGCGCAGGGCGAGATCCTGGAGCTGAAGGACACCGTCAACACGATGGTGGACCAGCTGTCGTCGTTCGCCGACGAGGTGACGCGGGTGGCCCGCGAGGTGGGCATCGAGGGCAAGCTGGGCGGCCAGGCCCAGGTACGCGGGGTCTCCGGCACCTGGCGGGACCTCACCGAGAACGTCAACCAGCTGGCCGGCAACCTGACCAGCCAGGTCCGCAACATCTCCCAGGTCTCCACGGCGGTCGCCAAGGGTGACCTGTCGCAGAAGATCACGGTGGACGCCCAGGGCGAGATCCTGGAGCTGAAGAACACCGTCAACACGATGGTGGACCAGCTGTCGTCGTTCGCCGACGAGGTGACGCGGGTGGCCCGCGAGGTGGGCACCGAGGGCAACCTGGGCGGTCAGGCGCAGGTGAAGGGCGTCTCCGGCACCTGGCGGGACCTGACCGACAACGTCAACTCGATGGCGTCGAACCTGACCAGCCAGGTCCGCAACATCGCGTCGGTGACCACGGCGGTCGCCAAGGGTGACCTGTCGCAGAAGATCACGGTGGACGCTCGGGGCGAGATCCTGGAGTTGAAGTCGACGGTGAACACGATGGTGGACCAGCTGTCGTCGTTCGCCGACGAGGTGACCCGGGTGGCCCGCGAGGTGGGCACCGAGGGCAAGCTCGGCGGTCAGGCGCAGGTACGCGGTGTCGCCGGTACCTGGCGCGACCTGACCGACAACGTCAACTCGATGGCCTCCAACCTGACGGCCCAGGTGCGCAACATCGCCCAGGTCTCCACCGCCGTGGCGAAGGGTGACCTGTCGCAGAAGATCACGGTGGACGCCCGGGGCGAGATCCTGGAGTTGAAGTCGACGGTGAACACGATGGTGGACCAGCTGTCGTCGTTCGCCGACGAGGTGACCCGGGTGGCCCGCGAGGTGGGCACCGAGGGCAAGCTCGGCGGTCAGGCGCAGGTGAAGGGCGTCTCCGGCACCTGGCGGGACCTGACCGACAACGTCAACTCGATGGCGTCGAACCTGACCAGCCAGGTCCGCAACATCGCCTCGGTGACCACGGCCGTGGCCAAGGGCGACCTGAGCCAGAAGATCACGGTGGACGCGCAGGGCGAGATCCTGGAGTTGAAGTCGACGGTGAACACGATGGTGGACCAGCTGTCGTCGTTCGCCGACGAGGTGACCCGGGTGGCCCGCGAGGTCGGCATCGAGGGCAAGCTCGGCGGTCAGGCGCAGGTGAAGGGCGTCTCCGGCACCTGGCGGGACCTCACCGAGAACGTCAACCAGCTCGCCTCGACGCTGACCACCCAGCTGCGGGCCATCGCCCAGGTGTCCACGTCGGTGACGCGCGGCGACCTGACCCAGCGGATCGCGGTCAAGGCGCAGGGCGAGGTCGCCGAGCTGAAGGACAACATCAACCAGATGATCGTCACCCTTCGGGAGACGACCAAGAAGAACGCCGAGCAGGGCTGGCTGGACTCGAACCTGGCCCGGATCGGCGGCCTGTTGCAGGGCCAGCGGGACCTCGGCGAGGTCTGCCGCATGATCATGACCGAGGTGACCCCGCTGGTCGACGCCCAGCTCGGTGCCTTCTTCCTGGCCGACGACACCGACGGCAGCATGCGGCTGCGGTTGACCTCCTCCTACGGGTACGTGGCACGGGGGCACGACGTCACCTTCGGGCCGGGCGAGGGGCTGGTCGGGCAGACCGCGCTCTCCCGTCGGACGATCCGGGTCAGCGCCTCCCCGAACAGCCGGCTCACCCTGCGCTCCGGGCTGGCCGAGACACCCCCGTCCGACCTGGTGGTGCTCCCCGTGCTGTTCGAGGGGGAGCTGCTCGGGGTGATCGAGTTCGCCAGTGTGGCGGCCTTCTCCGAGCTGCACCTGTCGTTCCTGGAGCGGCTGGTGCTGACCATCGGCGTCGCGGTCAACACCATCCAGGCCAACCGGCGTACGGAGGAGCTGCTGGCCCAGTCGCAGCGGCTGGCGCACGAGCTTCAGGAGCAGTCCGCGGAGTTGCAGCGCACCAACGCCGAGCTGGAGGAGAAGGCGACCCTGCTCTCCGAGCAGAAGGGCAACATCGAGACGAAGAACCGGGAGATCGAGCTGGCCCGGCTCGGCCTGGAGGAGAAGGCGCAGCAGCTCACCCGGGCCTCGGCGTACAAGTCGGAGTTCCTGGCCAACATGAGCCACGAGCTGCGGACGCCGCTGAACTCGTTGCTGCTGCTGGCCCGGCTGCTGGCGGAGAACTCGGAGCAGAACCTCAACCCGAAGCAGATCGAGTTCGCCCGGACGATCCACAGCGCCGGTTCGGACCTGCTCAGGCTGATCGACGACATCCTGGACCTGTCCAAGATCGAGGCGGGTCGGATGGACGTCGAGCCGACCGAGATCCGGTTCGCGGAGATCCGCGGCTACGTGGAGCAGGCGTTCGCGCCGCAGGCCGAGGAGAAGGGCCTGGACTTCCAGGTGCGGGTGAGCAAGGATCTGCCGCCCGCGCTGGTCACCGACGCGCAGCGGTTGCAGCAGATCCTGCGCAACCTGCTCTCCAACGCGGTGAAGTTCACCGACAACGGCGCGGTGACGCTGCGGATCGCCCCGGCGGCGGAGAACGCGGTGTTCGACGTGCCGGCGTTGACCAACGCCCAGCAGGTGATCGCCTTCACCGTGATCGACACCGGGATAGGCATCTCCGACGACAAGCTGTCGATCATCTTCGAGGCGTTCCAGCAGGCGGACGGCACCACCAGCCGCCGTTACGGTGGCACCGGCCTGGGCCTGTCGATCAGCCGTGATCTGGCTCGGCTGATCGGCGGCACGATCACCGTGTCGTCGGCGCCGGGGCAGGGGTCGACCTTCACCCTGTTCGTGCCGCACGTGCTGGCCCCGGATGCGGTGGTCGCACCTCAGCCGCCGTCCCCGCAGCGTGCCGGCCTGCCGTCGTCGCTGCTGATGCCGCCGCTGGAGCTGCTGCCGCAGCGGCCGGAGGCGCCGGCCACCCGCCAGCTGGACGGCGCCACCGTGTTGATCGTGGACGACGACGTGCGCAACGTCTTCGCCCTGACCAGCGCGTTGGAGCTGCACGGGATGACCGTGTTGTACTCGGACAACGGGGCGGACGGGGTCCGCCTGCTGGCCGAGCATCCGGAGGTGGACATCGTGCTGATGGACGCCATGATGCCGGACCAGGACGGGTACGAGACCACCCGGCAGATCCGACGCAACCACCGGTTCGCCGACCTGCCGGTCGTCTTCCTGACCGCGAAGGCGATGCCGGGCGACCGCGAGTCGGCGCTCGCTGCCGGGGGCAGCGACTACATCACCAAGCCGGTCGACCTGGACGACCTGATCGAGCTGATGTCGTCCTGGATCAGCGGCAGCCGGACCGAGGAGACTTCGTGACCCAGATGGCCAAGGCGCTGCTCGTGGACGACCGGCGGGAGAATTTGATGGCCCTGGAGGCGATCCTGCAGGGACTGCCGGTCCAGTCGGTGGCGGTGGAGAGCGGCGAGGCGGCGCTCAAGCAGCTGCTGGTGGACGACTTCGCGGTGATCCTGCTGGACGCGCAGATGCCGGACATGGACGGCTTCGAGACGGCCAGCCACATCAAGCGCCGGGAGCGGACCCGGCACGTGCCGATCATCTTCCTCACCGCCGCTGACCGGGACGCCCAGCTCGCCCTGCGCGGGTACCAGGTGGGCGCGGTGGATTACCTGACCAAGCCGTTCGACCCGTGGGTGCTGCGGGCCAAGGTGTCGGTCTTCGTCGAGCTGTGGGTGAAGACCCGGCAGTTGGCCGCCCAGTCGGACCTGGTGCGGGAGCGCGACACGCAGTGGCGGCGGCTCACCGACGCGGTCGACGAGGCGACCACCCTGCTCCGCTCGGACGAGCCGGATGGCCTGGACCGGGCGGTGCGGCTGCTCGAGCAGGCCCGCTGGGGCAACACCTCCTGACGGGGTGTTCAGACCTCGCCGGGCCGGACGTGGCCGGTGGCGGCCCGGCGGGCACGCCAGCGCTCGCCCAGCGAGTCGATCTCCTCTTGCACGAAGATGAAGAAGTCGCGCATCTCGGCCACTCGTTCGCCGGCCGGTGTCTGGGGGCCGTTGAGGGCGACCACTCCGCCCTGGGCCACGTCGATGAACGTCTTGTAGAGCCCGGTCTTGGTGACGGTCGCCTCGTACCAGGGGTTGTCCGGCATTCGGTAGCGATCCCGGCGGGACCGGGGGACCGGCTCGCGGATCAGCATGCCGAACTGGGTGAGGTAGCGGACCGCGCCGCTGACCGCCGCCGCGCTGACTCCGAGTCGCTCGCCGATCTCGGCGGCGGTCAACGGGTCGTCCGCGCTCATCACGGTGAACAGCACCCGGGCCGCCATCCGCGGGAAACCGACCTCAGCGAACGTCAACGCCATCCGCTCGACGAATAGGTGCACCGGGTCGTGGTCGTCGCTGCCTGCCATGGCGGTCCTCCTGCCTGCTCGCGTGGCCCCGATGGTGCCCCAGATCTCACAGTCTTCACAACTTTGTGAAACGAGTGTAGCTTCCAATGCATGGATACTCCCATTGAGGTGTCCGGCCTGGTCAAGACCTTCGGCCGGACCCGGGCGCTCGACGGTCTCGACCTGACCGTCCGCGCCGGCGAGGTGCACGGCTTCCTCGGCCCGAACGGCGCCGGCAAGTCGACCACCATCCGAGCGCTGCTCGGCCTGCTGCGGACGGACGCGGGGGCCGTCCGGCTGCTCGGTGGTGACCCGTGGCGCGACGCGGTGGCCCTGCACCGCCGGCTGGCGTACGTGCCGGGCGACGTGACGCTCTGGCCCAACCTTTCCGGCGGCGAGGTCATCGACCTGCTCGGCCGGATGCGCGGTGGTCTCGACCCGGCCCGCCGGGCCGAACTGCTCGACTCCTTCGAGCTGGACCCGCGCAAGAAGGGCCGGGCGTACTCCAAGGGCAACCGGCAGAAGGTCGGCCTGGTGGCCGCCCTCGCCTCGGACGCCGAACTGCTCATCCTGGACGAGCCGACCTCCGGCCTGGACCCGCTGATGGAGGAGGTCTTCCAGCACTGGGTCCGCCGGGCGAAGGCCGACGGCCGCACCGTGCTGCTCTCCAGCCACATCCTGGCCGAGGTGGAGGCGCTCTGCGACCGCGTGACGATCATCCGCAACGGTCGGGACGTCGAGACGGGCACCCTGACCGACCTGCGCTACCTGCGACGGACCTCGATCGAGGCCGAGCTGACCGGCCCGGTGGACGGGCTGGGGCGGCTGGCCGGCGTACACGACCTGCGGGTGGACGGGACCCGGGTGCGCTTCGACGTGGAGAACGCCGCGCTGGACGCCGCCCTGCGCCGGCTCACCGAGATCGGCGTACGCAGCCTGGTCAGCCAGCCGCCGACGCTCGAGGAGCTGTTCCTGCGGCACTACCAGGCCGAGCCGAAGGCTGTCCGGTGAGCGCCTTCACGGGCACGAGGCACCTGGTGCGACTGATCCTGCGCCGGGACCGGGTCGTGCTGCCGATCTGGATCCTGCTGCTGGCCGTGCTGCCGGCCAGCTACGCCGGCACGTACGCCGGGCTGTACCCGACCGCCGCCGAGCGGGCCGCGTACCTGGCCGGTACGGCGAGCACCCCGTCGATCGTCGCCCTGCTCGGCCCGGTGTACGGCGACAGCGTCGGCGCGCTCACCGTCCAGCGGGCCGGCCTGCTGGCGTTGATCGCCGCGCTGGTCAGCGTCCTCACCGTGGTCCGTCACACCCGGACGGAGGAGGAGGCCGGCCGACGCGAGCTGCTCGGCGCCACCGTGCTGGGCCGGTACGCCGGGCTGACCGCCGCGCTGCTGGTGGCGTACGCCGCGAACCTGCTTCTCGGCCTGCTCACCGCCGCCGGCCTGGTCGCCGCGGGCCTGCCCGGTGCCGGCTCGCTGCTCTTCGGGGCCGGGGTGGCGCTCACCGGCATCGTCTTCGCCACGGTCGGCGGGCTGGCCGCGCAGCTCACCGAGAGCGCGGCCGGGGCACGCGGGATCGGCCTGGGTGCGCTCGGGCTGGCCTTCGTGCTGCGGCTGGCCGGCGACGCGGGAGGTTCCGGCGGCACCGGTGGCAGGGCGGAGTGGCTGAGCTGGCTCTCCCCGCTGGGCTGGGCGGCCCGGGGTCGGGCCTTCGCCGAGGAGCGCTGGTGGGTGCTGCTGCTGCCGCTGCTGTTCAGTGCGGTGATCGCGCTCGTCGCGTACCCCGTCTCGGTGCGCCGGGACCTCGGTGCCGGGGTGTTCCCGCCCCGGCTCGGCCCGGCGACGGCCGGGCCGCGGCTGGCAGGCCCGTTCGGCCTGGCCTGGCGGCTGCATCGGGGCCAGCTGCTCAGCTGGACCGTCGGGTTCGCGCTGCTCGGCCTGGTGCTCGGCGGCGCGGCGGACGCCGCCGGCGACGCGGTGCAGGGCAACCAGCAGGTCGCCGAGATCCTGGCCCGGCTGGGTGGCAGCTCCGCGCTCGCGGAGGCGTACCTCGGTGGGACGTTGAGCCTGACCGCGCTGGCCGCTGCCGGGTACGGCATCCAGGCCGCGCTGCGGGCGCGGGCGGAGGAGACCGCCGGGCGGGCCGAACCGCTGCTCGCCACGGCGGTGAGCCGGACCCGCTGGCTGGCGGCGCACCTGCTCTTCGCCCTGCTCGGCCCGGCGGTGGTGCTCGCCGTGGCCGGGCTCGCCACCGGGCTGGCCTACGGCCTCAGCGTCGGCGACGTCGGGGGCGAGCTGCCCCGGCTGCTCGGTGCCGGCCTGGCCCAGGTGCCGGCGGCCTGGGTGCTGGCGGGGCTGGCGGCGTTGCTGGTCGGCTGGTTGCCCCGGTTCTCCGCGGGCGCGTGGGTGGTGCTCGCCGGCTGCCTGCTGCTCGGCCAGCTCGGTGCGGTGCTGGAGCTGGATCAGTGGGCGCTGGACCTCTCCCCGTTCACCCACACCCCGCAGGTCCTCGGCCCCGACTGGACCGCCACCCCGCTGATCGCCCTGACCGCCGTGACCGGCGCCCTGATCACCCTGGCCCTACGCACCTTCCACACCCGAGACCTCCCCACCCCCTGACCGCCCCGCCCCGCCCCTCCCCGCCCGCCCCCTCCCCCCGGCCCCACGCCCCGTCGATCTAGGGCGGATCGCTGTCCGTGGAGATCAACTCACGACGATTTCCCCTAGATCGACGAGACCCAGGGGGCGGGCGGGCGGGCGGCGGGGGCCGGGGGGGGGGTCAGCCGGTGGGTTGGTCGTTGCGGATCATCAGGGCGCTGCGGAGGCCGGTGATGTCCAGGACGCGGATCAGGAAGTCGCCCACGTGGGTCAGCATCAGCAGGCTCTGCGCGTGGCTGGCCTTGCGGCTGAGCACGACCAGGGTGCCCAGGCCCTGCGAGTCGCAGAAGGTGACGCCACCCAGGTCGAGCACGATCCGCGGGGGCGGGTCGGCCAGCACCTCGTTGACCACGGTGGAGAGCTGGGCGGCCGTGAGCATGTCGATCTCACCAGCCAGGCGCAGCACTGCTTCGTCGCCCGTCCGGTGTAGCGTGATGGACAGTTCGGCACGATCCACCCGGTCAGCCTAGCGCGATCCGGACGACCCGGCCTGTCGAGGCCGACAGCCGCCGCCCGGCGCCGCGTCGTGCCGCCGGTGGGTGCCGGAGGCGGGTGAGCCCGGTAACCCCGGCGCGGGGTGGCTGCCGATTGACCGTCCGGCGCTGACACAATGGCGGCATCGTGACCGACACCTTCTCCGCCGGATCCGGCCGCTACCCGGCCGAAGCTCCGGCTTCCGAGGCCCTGTTCCACCGCGCCCGCGCCATCGTGCCGGGCGGGGTGAACTCCCCCGTGCGTGCCTTCCAGGCGGTCGGCGGCACCCCCCGCTTCATGGTTCGTGGCGAGGGCCCGTGGCTGCACGACGCCGACGGCCGCCGCTACGTGGACCTGGTCTGCTCCTGGGGTCCGCTGATCCTCGGGCACGCCCACCCGGAGGTGGTGGACGCCGTGCAGGCCGCCGCCGCCCGGGGCACCAGCTTCGGCACCCCCACCCCTGGTGAGGTGGAGCTGGCCGCCGAGATCGTCGACCGGACGCCGGTGGAGCAGGTGCGCCTGGTCAACTCCGGCACCGAGGCGACCATGTCGGCGATCCGGCTGGCCCGTGGCTTCACCGGGCGTTCCAAGATCATCAAGTTTGCCGGCTGCTACCACGGGCACGTCGACGCGCTGCTCGCCTCGGCCGGTTCCGGGGTGGCCACCCTCGGCCTGCCCGACTCGCCCGGCGTCACCGGCGCGGCGGCCAGCGAGACGATCGTGCTGCCGTACAACGACATCAGGGCGGTCGAGGAGGCCTTCGCCGCCGAGGGTCCGCACATCGCCGCGGTGATCACCGAGGCCGCCGCCGGCAACATGGGCGTGGTCGCCCCCCGTGACGGCTTCAACCAGCAGCTCGCCCGGATCGCGCACGCGCACGGCGCGCTGCTCGTGGTGGACGAGGTGATGACCGGGTTCCGGGTCTCCCGCGCCGGCTGGCACGGCCTCGACCCGTCCGACGCCGACCTGTGGACGTACGGCAAGGTCATGGGTGGCGGGCTGCCCGCCGCCGCGTTCGGCGGGCGCGCCGAGATCATGGCGCGGCTCGCCCCGGCCGGCCCGGTCTACCAGGCCGGCACGCTCTCCGGTAACCCGCTGGCCTGCGCCGCCGGCCTGGCGACCCTGCGGCTGGCCGACGACGAGCTGTACCGCCGCCTCGACGAGACCGCCGCCGTCGTGGGCAAGCTCGCCGCCGACGCGCTGGCCGCCGCCGGGGTCCCGCACCGCCTGTCGTACGCGGGCAGCATGTTCTCCATCTTCTTCACCGACGCCGACGTGGTCGACTACGACAGCGCTCGCACCCAGCAGGTGCCGGCGTTCAAGGCGTTCTTCCACGCGATGCTCGCCGCCGGCGTCTACCTGCCGCCGAGCGCGTTCGAGTCGTGGTTCGTGTCGGCGGCGATCGACGACGCCGCTCTGGAGCAGATCGCCGCCGCGCTGCCGACGGCGGCGAACGCGGCGGCAGCGGCGGGTCTCGGGGGGTAGCGAGCGGTGAGCAAGACGGTGGTCCACGTGCTCCGGCACGGCGAGGTGTACAACCCCGACCAGATCCTCTACGGTCGGCTGCCCGGTTTCCGTCTCTCCGAGCTGGGTGTGCAGATGGCCAAGGCCGCCGCGCAGGGGCTGGCCGAGCGGGAGGTCGTGCACGTGGTGGCCAGCCCGCTGGAGCGCGCCCAGCAGACCGCCGAGCCGATCGCGGCCCAGTTCGGGTTGCCGGTCGGGGTGGACGAGCGGCTGATCGAGAGCGCCAACTGGTTCGAGGGCAAGAAGGTGTCGCCGGGCGACGGGTCGTTCCGCGACCCGCGCAACTGGTGGGTGCTGCGCGACCCGATGACCCCGTCCTGGGGCGAGGCGTACCGGGCCATCGCGGAGCGGATGTTCGCCGCCGTGCACGCCGCCCGGGTCGCCGCCGAGGGGCGCGAGGCGGTGCTGGTCTCGCACCAGCTCCCGATCTGGACGCTGCGCCGGTACGTCGAGCGCAAGCGGCTCTGGCACGACCCGCGCAAGCGGCAGTGTGGGCTGGCCAGCCTCACGTCGTTCCACTTCGACGGCGCGAAGGTGGTCGGCATCGGTTACAGCGAGCCGGCGGCGCACCTGATCGCTCTCTCCGCGACCGCCCGGACGGCCAAGGGGGCCTGATGAACGCCCGGAGGTGGACCGCCGGCCTGCTCGCCACCGTCGCCGCGGTGGCGTTGGTCGGCTGCACGTCGCAGGGCCAAGAGAAGACCTGCACGACCACCTCCGACGGGATCATCGAGTGCGCTCCGGACCAGCGCTCGACACCCCCGAAGCTCGCCGGTGAGCTGCTCACCGGCGGTAGCTACGACGTCAGCCAGGCCCGCGGCCAGGTGATCGTGGTCAACTTCTGGGGCTCCTGGTGCGCCCCGTGCCGCGCCGAGGCGGACGACCTGGAAGCCACCTACCAGGCCACCAAGGGCTCCGGGGTGACCTTCCTCGGCATCAACGTGCAGGACCAGCGGGACAAGGCCAAGGCGTTCGAGGAGGGCCGGGTCACCTATCCGAGCCTGTTCGACCCGCCGAGCAAGCTGGCGCTGGCCCTGGACATCCCGCCGAACACCGTCCCGGCGACCGTCGTGCTCGACCGGGAGGGTCGGATCGCCTCGGTGATCCGCGCCGCGGTCAAGCAGGAGGGCCTGCAACCGATCGTCGAGCGGATCGCCGCCGAGCAGCCGTCCAGCGGTTCCCGCTGATGGGCGAGACCTTCCGGGAGCTGGCCCTGAGCGGCCCGCTGCTGCTGGCCATCGGCGCGGCGGCGCTCGCCGGCCTGGTCAGCTTCCTCTCCCCGTGCGTGCTTCCGCTGGTCCCCGGCTACCTCTCGTACGTCACCGGCCTGGCCGGCGCCGACCTGGACGGCCGTGCAAGGAAGGGCACCTTGTTAACGCACGGGTCCCCGGTTGACACCGCCGCCGGACATGACGGCGACGGTGGGGGTGTCGCGGTACGGGAGCGGGTCGCGCGGGCCGGCGCGGTCAAGGGCCGGGTGCTCGTCGGAACGCTGCTCTTCATCGCCGGCTTCACCGTCGTCTTCGTCGCCACCGCGATCCTGTTCGCCAGCATCGGCCGGGTCTTCTTCGACTACGAGCGGCAGTTGGAAATCGTGATCGGCGCGCTGATCATCGTGCTCGGGCTGGGCTACCTCGGGCTGATCCCAGCCCTGCAACGGGAGTTCCGGATCTCCCGGCTGCCCTCCGCCGGGCTGCTCGGCGCCCCGGTCTTCGGCGCGGTCTTCGCGCTCAGCTGGGTGCCCTGCACCGGCCCGACGCTCGGCGCGGTGATGGGCATGGCCACCGCGAGCGGGCAGAGCGACCGCGCCGTGGTGCTCGCTGTGGCGTACTGCCTCGGGCTGGGGATACCGTTCGTCGTCTTCGGGCTGGGCTTCCAGCGCCTGCTCGGGGTCTTCCGCGCCGTCCGGCGCAACAGCCGCTGGGTCACCCGGGTCGGCGGCGCCCTGCTCATCCTGATCGGCCTTGCGCTGGTCACCGGCGGGTGGCAGAGCTTCGTGATCTGGTTGCAGACCACCGTCGGGGTGGGCGAGGTGAGCATCTGATGACGGTCCTGGACGACCGGCCGGAGACCACGGCTCCGGCGCCCCGGCGCCGACCCAACCGGCTGCTGGCCCTGCTGCGCAACTCGTGGCGGCAGCTGACCAGCATGCGTACCGCACTGATCCTGCTCTTCCTGCTCGCGATCGCCGCCATTCCCGGCTCGGTGCTGCCGCAGCGTGGGATCAGCCCGGAGAAGGTCAACGAGTACTTCACCGACCACCCGGACCTGGCCCCTCGGCTGGACCGGATCGGCGCGTTCGAGGTCTTCGGTTCGGTCTGGTTCTCCGCGATCTACCTGCTGCTGTTCACCTCGCTGATCGGCTGCATCACGCCCCGCCTGCGCGATCACGTCCGGGCACTGCGGTCCCGGCCGCCGGCCGCGCCGAAGCGGCTCCAGCGGTTGCCGCAGCACGCGGTGCTGCCCGCCCCGGCGGGTGGCGCAGCGGCGATCGCCGAGGTGCTGCGCCGCCGACGCTGGCGGGTGGAGGTCCGCGGCGACGAGGTGTCCGCCGAGAAGGGCTACCTCAAGGAGACCGGCAACCTGCTGTTCCACACCTCGCTGATCGCCGTGCTGATCGGTGTCGCGCTCGGCTCGTGGTACGGCTGGAGCGGCAACCGGCTGCTGGTGGCGGGCGCGGACAACGCCTTCTGCAACACCCGGCAGCAGTACGCCGAGGCGAAGCTCGGCCCCCGGGTGGACAGCGCGGACCTGCCCGGTTTCTGCCTGCGGCTGGACGACTTCCAGGCCCGGTTCCTGCCGTCCGGCCAGCCGGAGTTCTTCAACGCCAGGGTGACCGTCGACGGCCCCGACGAGCCCACCCGCAGTGGGGACTTCTCGGTGAACTCGCCGCTGCGGCTGGGCGGCGCGAGCATCTACCTGCTCGGCCACGGGTACGCCCCGGTGATCCGCTACACCGACCGGTTCGGCAACAGCCAGATCAGCGACGAGCCGTTCCTGACCACCGGCGACATGGGCCTGACCAGCGAGGGCCTGGCGGCTTTCCCGGACGCGAACGTCGACCCGGCCACCGGAAAGCGGGCGCCGGACGAGCAGATCGCGTTCACCGGCATCTACCTGCCCACGGCACCGCAGCAGGCGCCGTTCGTCCGCTCGGAGTACCCGGCCGAGCGCAACCCGGCGCTGAACCTGGTGGCCTACCGGGGCAACCTCGGCCTGGACGCGGGCATCCCCGGCTCGGTCTACCAGCTCGACCAGCGGCAGGTGCGGGCCGGCAAGGTCAAGGAGGTCGGCACCAAGCTGCTCCGCAAGGGTGAGAGCTGGACGCTCGACGACGGCACCAAGGTCGAGTTCCTGGGCACCGAGCGGTACGTGACCCTTTCCGTCCGGCACGACCCCGGCTCGACGATGCTGCTGATCAGCTGCGGTTTCCTGCTGGTCGGGCTGATGGGGTCGCTGTTCGGGCGGCGCCGCCGGGTGTTCTTCCGGGTGATGCCGGCCGACCCCGCGGAAGGATCTCCGACGGGCGGTAGTAGCTTGATGGAGGTCGGCGGGTTGCCGCGCACCGACTATCCAGGGTTCGCCGACGAGTTCGCCCAACTCGTCGCCGCGGTCAGCGGTGACGGACGGGCGACCGAGCGGGCCGGCACGGCCGCTGACTCCAGTGACCGGACCGGCGTGCGAGAAGGGACCGAGTGATGTCCGCACTCTCCGACAATCTGGTGACCTTCGCGATCCTGGCGTACCTGGTCGCGATGATCAGCCATGCCGTGGAGTACGCGCTGGGCAACACTCGCGCCCGGGTCGCTGCCGCGGCTCCCGCCCGCGAGCTGGTGGGTGCCGGGGTCGGCGGAGGCGGCGGTGTACCCGCGTCGCCGGCGGCGGTCCCGCCGTCGGGCGTGGCCGACCGCTCGGCGCGGCGTGCCCGGATCGCCGGCCTGATCGCGGTGGGGGCCACCGGGCTCGCGGCCGCGCTGCACCTGGCGGCGCTGGTCACGCGTGGCATCGCGGCCGACCGGATGCCGTGGGGCAACATGTACGAGTTCGTGCTCACGGTGACGTTCATCGGGGTCGCGGCCTGGCTGGTGGTGCTCTGGAAGCGGCCCTCGCTGCGCAAGCTCGGGCTGTTTCTCACCCTGGTGATGGTGCTGCTGGTGGCCACCGCCGAGCTGGTGCTGTACGTGCCGATCGTGCCGCTGGTGCCGGCACTGAACTCGTACTGGTTCGTCATCCACGTCTCGACCATCGTCTTCTCGTCCGGCATCTTCCTGCTCGGCGTGGTGCCGGCGGTCGGCTACCTGATGCGCGCCGGGTACGAGCAGGGCAAGCGGAGCTTCCCGTACACCCTGGCCAAGCGACTGCCGGGGGCGGTCAGCCTGGAGCGGCTGACCTTCGCGCTGCACGCCTTCGCGTTCCCGATCTTCACCTTCGCGGTGATCGCCGGGGCGATCTGGGCCGAGGCGGCCTGGGGGCGGCCGTGGGGCTGGGACCCGAAGGAGACCTGGGCGTTCATCTCCTGGGTGGTGTACGCGGGCTACCTGCACGCCCGGGCCACGCCCAGCGTCAAGCGCAACGTGGCCACCTGGCTCGCGGTGCTCGGCTTCCTCACCATGCTGATGAACCTGTTCGGCGTGAACATCTTCTTCACCGGCCTGCACTCGTACGGCGGCCTCGACTGACCGACGGGCGGGTCCTACCCGTCGGCCTGGTTTTACCGTGGTCGCCAGGCGCGTAGCGTCCGGTCGACCTGGACGGTGACCTGGTACGCAACCTCCGGCAGGTCGGCCAGTTCGATCCGCTCGGCGCGCAGCGCCAGCTGGGCGTGCAACTCCCGCGCGATGGCGTCGCGCAATTCGACCAGCAGGGGTGACAACCCGTCCGGGTCACCGACGACGTAGGCGTCCGACATGGCTCCACCCTGCTCCCGTGCGCGGTCGGTCCGCCAGGTCCGGTGAGATACCTCGCCGTTGCTCGGGTCGGGGAGTCAGCCGCCGAACCAGCCCGGCACGTCGAGCCGGAACCAGTTGGCGGCGGCCATCGTCCGCAGGTCGTCCTCCAGGGCGTCCACCCGCTCGGGGCCGAGGCTTTCGGCCCACCGCTCGCGCAGCCGGTCGAAGATCTCCGCCGAGCGGCGCAGCCCGTCGACACCGAGTGGGGTCATGGTGATCACCCGGCGGCGGGCGTCCCGCGGATCGTCGACCCGGTCGAGGTAGCCGACGGCAACCAGCCGGTCGACTGTCTTGCCGGCGGCCTGCTTGGAGATGCCCAGCCGCTGGCCCAGCTCGGTGGCGGTGATGCCGTCCACCCCGACGGCCTGGAGCACGAAGCCGTGCAGGGGTCGTAGCTCCGGGTGACCCTGCCGCGCCAGCTCGGCGTGCAGGTCGTCGATGAGCGTCCGGAAGCCGGCCAGCAGCAACAGCGGCAACTGGAAGCCGGGCCGCGCGGAATCAGCGCTTGCCATGTTCGACAACCACGTTTACTATCTCGTCAACCACGTTGACTATCTTACTGGACGGCGCCGTGGCGTCGCCGATCGATGCTCCGAAAGCAGGTACCCGTGTCCGTCTTCACCGCGCACACCGCCGAGACCGTCCCCGCCGCCGCCCGCCCGAGCGTCGAGGCGGTACGCCGCCGCATCGGCTGGCTGCCCGCCCCAGTGGCGCTGATGGCCGAGTCGCCGCAGCTGCTCGCCGGCTTCCTCACCGCCAACGCGGGCTTCGAACAGACCGCCCTCGAACCTCTGGAGCGGGAGGTCGTCGTCCTCGCCGTCGCCACCACGAACGAGTGCCACGTCTGCGTCGCCCTGCACACCGGCACGCTCACCCGGCTCGGCGCGGCCACCGAGCTGATCACCGCGCTGCGTGCCGGCACGCCGCTGCCCGAGCCGAGGTTGGAGGCGCTGCGCCGGTTCACGCTGGCCGTGCTCGACCACCGGGGCGCGGTGCCCGACGACCAGTTGGGCGAGTTCCTGGCCGCCGGCTACCAGCCCCGGCACGCGCTGGACGTGGTGCTCGGCGTCGGCACGTACACCATCTCCACCTTCGCCAACCGGCTCACCCGCGCGCCGCTCGACCCGCCACTTGCCGTCCACACCTGGACGCCCGCAGCCTGATCGGGGACGCGTGCGGGCGGGACGAGCCGCTGTTCAGGCCGCCCCGAGGAAGTCACGTAGCAGGGCGAGCATCTCGTCCGGGCGCTCCTCGTACAGCCAGTGCCCGCACTCCTCGATCACCTCGCCGCGGACCGTGTCGGCGTACCGGCGAACCTGCTCGGCGACCTGCCCACCGAGGCTGGCCGCTGCGCCGACGGCCAGCACCGGCATCTTCAGCTTCGTGGCCCGGTACGCCGCGTTGTCGGCGATGTCCTGATCGAATGCCCGGAAGTAGGCGAAGCTGGCCCGCAGATGCGCCGGGTCGCGCAGGTGGCTGGCGAACTTTTCGATGTCAGGCGCGGCGATGCTGCCCTTGCGCACCATCAGGGCGTCGGTGAACCGGTCCACCCAGAGCGACTCCCGCCCGTTGACCAACTCCTCCGGAAGCCCGTTGCCGATTGAGAAGTAGCCGAAGTTCCACACCCCTGGCCCGGCCGGGGTCAGCGCGGGGAACGTGTAGATGTTCTCGTCGGGGATCGGGGCCTCGCTGAGCACCAGCCGACTCACCCGCTGCGGATGGGCGGCGGCGTACGCGTATGCCACCATGGTCCCCAGGTCATGCCCGACCAGTCGGAGGTCACTGGCCAGGCCGAGGTGGTCCAGTAGTCCGTGCAGGTCGGCGGCGACCGACTTCTTGTCGTACCCACCGGCCGGGGCGTCGCTGTCCCCGAAGCCGCGCAGGTCGGGCGCGACCACGTCGAAGGAGCGCCCCAGTTCGGGCAGCAGGTGTCGCCACATGTGCCAGCACTGCGGATATCCATGCAGCAGTACCAGTGGCGGACCGCTGCCACCACGGACGTAGTTCATGGTGATCTGGTCGACCCGCGTCCGTTGCTCGGTGAACCCCGCGGGAACCCGCTCGCCACCCATCGCCGCCTCCGTCCGCCGGCTGCCCGGCTACCCGCTCAACCGCCCGCCATGCCGGGGGATGTGGACCCTGCTCTACCCGAGGCGATCACCGGCGGCCCGCCGCTGGCCCCCGGGCCATCGCGGGCGTCACACCACCCGCCTTGGGAGGCACGGCACCCGGTGCGGGAGACTGGCGGCATGGCGGCTCGTGGCTTCCCGTACACCGATCTCAAGGACTTCCTCGCGGCGCTGGAGCGCGCGGGGGAGCTGCGTCGGGTCAGCGTCCCGGTCGATCCGACCCTGGAGATCAGCGAGGTGGTCACCCGCACCGTGCGGGCCGGCGGGCCGGCACTGCTCTTCGAGCGCCCCACCCGGGGCGAGATGCCGGTGGCGATCAACCTGTTCGGCACCGAGAAGCGGATGGCGATGGCGCTCGGCGTCGACTCGCTGGACGAGATCGGGGCCCGGATCGGCGCGCTGGTCAAGCCGGAGCTGCCGGTCGGCTGGTCCGGCATCCGCGAAGGCCTCGGCAAGGTCATGCAGCTCAAGTCGGTGCCGCCACGCAAGGTGAAGACCGCGCCCTGCCAGGAGGTGGTCTACCGGGGCGAGGACGTCGACCTCAACCGGCTGCCCGGGCTCCAGGTCTGGCCCGGCGACGGCGGGATCTTCCACAACTACGGGCTCACCCACACCAAGCACCCGGAGACCGGCAAGCGCAACCTCGGGCTGTACCGGCTCCAGCAGCACGGCCGCAACACCCTGGGCATGCACTGGCAGATCCACAAGGACTCGACCGCCCACCACGCGGTCGCCGAGCGGCTCGGGCAGCGCCTGCCGGTCGCGGTCGCGATCGGCTGCGACCCGGTCGTCTCGTACGCGGCCAGCGCGCCGCTGCCCGGTGACATCGACGAATACCTGTTCGCGGGCTTCCTGCGCGGCGAGCGGGTGGAGATGGTCGACTGCCTCACCGGGCCGTTGCAGGTGCCGGCGCACGCGCAGATCGTGCTGGAGGGCTACCTGGAGCCCGGCGAGCGGCTGCCCGAGGGGCCGTTCGGCGACCACACCGGCTTCTACACGCCGGTCGAGCCGTTCCCGGTGCTGCACATCGAGGCGATGACCATGCAGCGCAAGCCGGTCTACCACTCGATCGTCACCTCCAAGCCGCCGCAGGAGGACCACGGCCTCGGCAAGGCCACCGAGCGGATCTTCCAGCCGCTGCTCAAGCTGCTGATCCCGGACATCGTGGACTACGACCTGCCGGCCGCCGGTGTCTTCCACAACTGCGCGATCGTGTCGATCCGCAAGCGCTACCCGAAGCACGCGCAGAAGGTGATGAACGCGATCTGGGGCGCGCACCTGATGTCGCTGACCAAGCTCATCGTGATCGTCGACGAGGACTGCGACGTGCACGACTACAACGAGGTCGCCTTCCGTGCCTTCGGCAACGTCGACTACGCGCGCGACCTGCTGCTCACCGAGGGCCCGGTCGACCACCTCGACCACGCGTCGTACCAGCAGTTCTGGGGCGGCAAGGTGGGCGTCGACGCCACCCGCAAGCTCCCCACCGAGGGGTACACCCGCGGTTGGCCGGAGGAGATGAGCATGTCGCCGGAGGTCACCTCCCTGGTCGACAAGCGCTGGAAGGAGTACGGCATCTGATGGCGGTCCTCGACGCGCCGGCCGAACGGCCGGGCCGGATCAAGTCGTTCCTCAAGCTCGTCACCATCGAACACTCGGTCTTCGCGCTGCCGTTCGCGTACCTGTCGGCGCTGACCGCGATGCAGGTCAACGGCGGCCGGGTGCGCTGGATGGACCTGTTGCTGATCACCGTGGCGATGGTCGGGGCGCGGACGTTCGCGATGGCCGCCAACCGGATCCTCGACCGGCGGATCGACGCGCGGAACCCGCGTACCTCCGCCCGGGAGCTGGTCACCGGGGCGGTCAGCGTACGAACGGCCTGGACCGGCGCGGCCGTCGCGCTGGTGGTCTTCCTCGCCGCCGCAGCCCTGCTCAACCCGCTCTGCCTGGTGCTGGCGCCGCTCGCCGTGGTGCCGTTGGTGGTCTACCCGTACGGCAAGCGGTTCACCAACTGGCCGCACGCCATCCTCGCGGTCGCCCAGGCGGTCGGCCCGGTCGGCGCCTGGTTGGCGGTCACCGGCACCCTGGACGGCTCCGGGCCGGCCTGGCTGCTCGGCGCGGCGGTCGGGCTGTGGATCGGCGGGTTCGACCTGATCTACGCCTGCCAGGACGACGAGGTGGACCGGGAGATCGGCGTGCACAGCGTGCCCGCCCGGTACGGCCGGCGCTTCGCGCTGCACGCCTCCACCGTGGCGCACGTGGTGACCTTCGGGCTCTTCGTCTGGTTCGGAGCGGTGGTCGGGTTCGGCTGGCTCTGGTGGGTCGGTCTGGCGCTCACCGCGGTCGCGTTCGGCTACCAGCACCTGGTGGTCACCCCGACCGACCTGAGCAGGGTGAACCGGGCGTTCTTCACCGCCAACGGCTTCGTCGGCATCGCGCTGTTCGCCTTCGCCCTGCTCGACCTGGTGATCCGGCTCGGCCTGCGGCCCTGAGGCCGCCCGCCCCGGCGCGCGCCGGTTGTTAAGAAGGGGCCCTTCCTCTAGCGGAGGCGTTAAGAAGGGCCCCTTCCTTGCCGGTGGGGTAGCGGCCGCTCTCCAGCGTCCACTCGATGGTGCCGCGCACCGCGTTGGCAACCCCGTCGAGGTGGTCGGTGACCGCCTCGTCCAGCGCCGGACCGAACGACGGCACCGTGGCCCGCAGCGCGACGAAGCGCCGCATCGACTCCTGCCAGCGCTCGGCCACCCGGCCCACCGCCTCCGCCGGCGACAGACCCCACTCGTCCTGCATGGCCAGCACCAGGTTGTGCCCGCCCGCGGTGGCCCGGTCGCGGTCGAGCGACGCGAGGTCGTTGTACCAGGAGAGCAGGTCGTTGCCGGTGTGGGCGACCCGGCGCAGCAGCGGGTGGTGGTAGACCGGGTCGGGCAGCGACCGGCCGGTGACGAACTCCACCAGCGGGTACGACACGTCCGCCGCTGAGGTGGCGCGACGCAGCTCGACGTACTCGGTGACGCCGGGTCGGCGGCCGGCCTCCTTGTTGACCGCCTCCCGCCAGGTCCCGTCGAGGTGCCGGGCCACCGCGTCGGCGAAGCGCAGCCGCCACCGGGCCGGCATCCGGCGGCGCGGCTCGCGCCAGGCCAGCACCAGCAGCCGCCGTAGCGGACCGGTCAACCCGGCGTGTCGTGCCCGGGGACCGTCGTGCAGCAGCGCCAACGTGCCGTCACGCAGAGCGCGGATCTGCTCCGGAGCGAGCCGGCCCGGCCCGTCGCAGGCGTCGTCGACCAGGAAGAACCAGGTGAACAGTGCGGTCAGGCTCCGCAGGTCGGCCTCGGTGGCGTCCGGGTAGAGCCGGCCGGCGTACCGGGCGAAGGCTCCCCGGCTCAGCCGGTGCAGCGCGGCGTCGTCCAGCGGCAGGCCCAGCTCGGGCAGCAGGCGGAGCAGCCACTCGTGCACCCGGTCGGCGTGCGGCGAGAGCCGGGCCGGGATCGGACATTCGGCGCGCAGCGTCCAGAGGGCCTCGCCGGTCGTCACCGATGCCTCCTGTGCGATCTGCTGTCGGTGCGAATGGCAACCGGCAGCATGCCAGGTCGACGGGATACGTAGGTACCCGCCGGACATCTCGGGCGAGCCACCGGGAAGCCGATCCCGGGGGTGCCCACCGGCGGACGATCCCCACCAGGCAGGCTGGGGGGCATGCGGGAACCATGGGTGGTCGGGGTCTCCGGAGCCTCCGGTACGCCGTACGCGGCGGCCGTGGTCGGCGGGCTGCTCGACGCGGGCGAACCGGTGGACCTGATCGTCTCCCGGGCGGCGCGGCTCACCGTGCTCGACGAGACCGGCCGGCCGTTCCGGGACGCGCACTGGGCCGAGGACCTCGCCGCCTGGCTCGGCCGGGACCTGACCGGCGCGGACGTGCGGCACTGGCCGGCGGGAGACCTGGCGGCCGGCCCGAGCAGCGGTTCCTACCGGGTACGCGGAATGGCCGTGATCCCGGCCAGCACGGCGGCGTGCGCGGGCATCGCGATCGGGCTCTCCAAGGACCTGTTGCAGCGTGCCGCCGAGGTCAACCTCAAGGAGCGTCGGCCGGTCGTGGTGGTGCCTCGGGAGACGCCGGTGACCCGCAGTCACCTGGAGCATCTGATTGCGCTGCACGACGCTGGTGCGGTGGTGCTGCCGGCCAGCCCCGGCTTCTACGGCGCGGGCGCGGCGGCCAGCGCGCAGCAGTTGGTCGACTTCGTGGCCGGCAAGGTGCTCGACGCGCTCGGCGTCCCGCACACGCTGTTCCGACGCTGGTCCGGCCGGCTCGGCGCGGCCCGGAGCTGAGCCCTCGGTTCAACCCGCCCGGTCACGCCCACGACGGGTGACCGAAGCGGGACGCGGACCGGACTCGTGCCCGGTCCGCGTAGCGTTTGTCCGCACCAGTTCAGTACATGCCGGCGTTGGCCGGACCCGGCCCGGTGGAGGCGGCCGGGCCCACGTTGCGTGGTTTTCCGACCTCGTCCACCTCGTCCAGCATGCCCTCCCCCTCAAGCAGGGCCCGCACCTCGGATTCCCGAAACCGGCGATGCCCGCCTGGAGTCCGGATGCTTCCTATCCGGCCGGCCGCCGCCCATCTCGTCACAGTCTTCGGGTCCACCCGAAACAGCGCGGCGACCTCACCTGGTGTCAGCAGGCGATCTCCAGTGTCCACAGCCCCCTCCTCGCGTCGACGAAGCCCCTGGCTGAACACACTGCCCCCGGCTGGTGCGAGCCCAGAGCCGTCATGAGGGACGTATGGCAATTACAGCACCAGGGACCTGGCCTGTCCGCCAAACGCGAGAAATGCACTGAGTGGTGAGTTAGTAAATGGTACTGGTGCAACCCCGACCTTCACTGTCAGTTCTCGAACAGTTACTCACTGCTGAGTGCAACGGATGCCGAAGGCATCGCGTTACGCCCAACCGGATAAGGTCACTCTCCGTGGACGCCATCGACCTCAGCCTCGTCGACCTGCTGCGTGGAAACGCCCGCCTCTCGTACGCCGAGCTCGCCCGGCAGGTCGGTCTCTCCGCTCCGGCCGTGCACGAGCGGGTCGGCAAGCTGGAGAGCAGCGGCGTGGTCCGCGGCTATCGCGCGGACGTGGAGCCGGAGGCGATCGGGCTGGGTGTCACGGCGCTGATCGGCATCGTCGAGGACTCCGGCGCGGACAGCGACGACATGCTCGAGTCGCTCCGGGTGCTGCCCGAGATCGAGTCCTGCTACTTCATGGCGGGTGTGGAGTCCTTCCTGCTCAAGGCGCGGGTCGGCACGATCGCCGAGCTGGAGCAGTTGATCGTGCGGCTGAACCGGACACCCGGGGTCGCCTCTACCCGTACCGCCATCGCGCTCTCCACGAAGTGGGAGAACCGCCCCCAGCCGGTCGGCCCGCCGGCCGCCTGACAGCGCGGCGGTGGGGCTCGGCCTCGTACCCGAAGGTCAGGGCGTTCGGCCACCACCCCTCCCATGCGTCCTTTGCTCTGCTTACACCCACGCACCAGTGCGGGCCGCTCCGTGTTGCGTCCGCTGAAGCAGAGCAAAGGACACCGCCCTGCCCCGTACCCGCCCCTGGGGTGGGTCGGTTGGCCCTGGTGCCGTACCGGCGGCCGGCGGTAGCGTTTCGCCGATGACCTCGCCGGAACGTGGAGCGGCAGTGGTGACCGGGGCAGCCGGCGGGCTGGGCCGGGCCGTCGCCGCCGCGCTGCACGCCGACGGTTGGTCGGTGCTGCTCACCGACGTCGACCCGGCTGCGGTGGCCGTCGCCGCCGCGCCGCTCGGCGGCTGGTCCGCCGCCCTGGACGTCCGCGACGAGGACGCCTGCGCCGAGATCGCCGCGACGGCAGCGAGCCGGGGTGGCCTCGGTCTCTGGGTCAACAACGCCGGCATCCTGGTCACCGGCCCCTCGTGGGAGCACGACGGACCGACCCGCCGCCGGGTGCTCGACGTGAACGCGCTCGGCGCGATGAACGGCACCCTCGCCGCACTCGCGGTGATGCGCGGGCAGGGGCACGGCCACGTGCTGAACGTCGTCTCGCTGGCCGGGCTGGTCGCCGCACCCGGCGAGACGGTGTACGCGGCCAGCAAACACGCGCTGCTGGCGTTCAGCCTCGGCACCCTGTCCGACCTGCGGATGGCCGGATATCGGCGGGTACACGTCTCCTGCCTCTGCCCGGACGGCATCTGGACCCCGATGCTGCACGACCGGCTGGACGACCCCGGGGCGCTGGCGTCGTTCACCGGGTCCATGCTGACCCCGCAGCGGGTGGCCGCCCGGGCGGCACGACTGGCCCGCCGGCCACGCCCGGTGGTCAGCCTGCCCCGCTGGCGGGGCGCCCAGGTCCGGCTGCTGGACGCCCTGCCTCGGCTGGCCATCGGGCTGACCCCGCTGGTCCGGGCCGTCGGCCGGGCCGGGCAGCGCCGCCAACTCCGCCGGGTCACGTCGGCGGACCCGCGCTGACCTCCTCAGAACCGCTTGCTACCTTGCCGGCGTGACTCATCTCGACCGGTGCGACGAGGCCAGCCGGACCTGGGTGACCGAGGCGATCGCCGCCGTCGAGGCGGACGCGAACCGCTCGGCCGACACCCACCTGCTGCCGTTCCCGCTGCCCCGGGAGTGGGGGATCGACCTCTACCTCAAGGACGAGTCGGTGCACCCGACCGGCTCACTGAAGCACCGGCTGGCCCGCTCGCTCTTCCTCTACGGGCTCTGCAACGGCTGGATCGGGCCGCGCACCACGATCGTCGAGGCGTCCTCCGGCTCCACGGCGGTCTCCGAGGCGTACTTCGCCCGGATGCTCGGGTTGCCGTTCATCGCGGTGATGCCCGCCTCCACCTCGCCGGAGAAGATTGCGCAGATCGAGTTCCAGGGCGGCCGGTGCCACCTGGTGGACGACCCGGCGAGCGTGGTGGTCGAGGCCCGCTGGCTGGCAGAGGACTCCGGCGGCCACTTCATGGACCAGTTCACCTACGCCGAGCGGGCCACCGACTGGCGGGGCAACAACAACATCGCCGAGTCGATCTACGCGCAGCTGAAACTGGAGCGGCACCCGATCCCGGCCTGGGTCGTGGTGGGCGCCGGCACCGGGGGAACCAGCGCGACCATCGGCCGATACGTCCGGTACCGCCGCCTGGCCACCAAGCTCTGTGTGGTGGACCCGGAGAACTCCGCGTTCTACCCGGCCTGGCTGGCCGCCGACTGGTCCGTGCGCACCGGAAAGGGATCCCGGATCGAGGGGATCGGCCGCCCCACCGTGGAGGCGTCCTTCCTGCCCGCGGTGGTGGACCGGATGGTCCAGGTGCCGGACGCGGCGTCGCTGGCCGCCATGCGGGCCGGCTCGGCGGTGCTTGGCCGCCGGGTGGGTGGCTCCACCGGCACCAACCTGTGGGGGGCCTTCGGCCTGATCGCCGGAATGCTCGCCGAGGGTCGGACCGGCTCCGTGGTCACCCTGATCTGCGACGCCGGCGACCGGTACGCGGACACCTACTACTCCGACGACTGGGTGGCCGCGCAGGGCCACGACCTGACACCGCACGCGGCCACCATCGACCGCTTCCTGACCAGCGGCGCCTGGCCCGCCTGAACCCGGCCGAGCCGGGTCGGCGCACTCAGCGTGGGTCGATCCGTTCGGCCAGCCCGGGGTAGCGCACCACGTAGCCGTCGGCGTCCAGATCGATGTCGGCGGTGAAGGTGCCGCTGGCGAACCGCACCCGGCCGGGCCCGAGCCCGGTGTAGATCTGCTCGGCCGGCACCACCTCCAGACCCGGCAGCAGGACCCACGCCGCGGTGATCCGGTGCGGCAGGTCGGCCGGCTGGGCGGCGAGCCCGAGCCGGTGGACCGGGAGGGTGTTGAACAGCGGCGACCCGCTCAGGTCCACGTCGAGCGCGTCGGCCAGCCGGTCCGGGTCGTCGGTGCCCGGCAGGCCGGACCGGGGATGACCGGCCGCGACGAGTGCCGCGTCCAGGTTGCCCTGCTCGGCGGTGGTCACCCGCCACCGGCCCGCGGCCCGCTCCAACGTGACCCTGCGCAGCCAGCCCGGCCCCTCCGCCTCGACCTCGACCCGGCTGGTGCTCCAGTCCGGGGCGGTCGTCAGCTGGTAGCGGGCGGTCCACGGGATCGGGTCCACGGCGAGCAGGGTGCCTCGGGCCGCCAACCCGTGGCCGTCGTCGAACAGGACGTGCTCACTGCCGGCGGTGTCCGTCCGGGACCAGAAGATCGACTTCGGCATGGTCGGCATGAGCCGGACGTTACGCGACCGAGCCGACATCGGCAGGGCATGCGCGAACGCCGCCGCGAAGCGTGGGCTCCGCGGCGGCGTTCGGTGGATCAGACGATCAGTGGGTACGGGCCGGCGGTCGCCCGCCGAAGCCACGCCGGTCGTCGCGCTGCCGGTCGTCGCGCTGCCGGTCACCCTGACCGCGGCCCTCGGCGCGGAAACCACCCCGAGCGTCCCGGTCCGTGAAGCGCCGCTCCCCGGCCGGTCGGTCCCCGAACCGGCGCTCGTCGGCGGGCCGGTCGCCCTGCTGCCGGTCGCCCTGCGGGCGGTCGCCGTAGCGCCGCTCGCCGGTCGGGCGGTCGCCACGGCCGTCCCGGTCGCCGAACTGCGGCCGGTCGCCGAAACGGCGCTCGCCCTGCGGCCGGTCGCCGTAACCCCGGGTGTCCCGATCGGCGTACCGGCGCTCGCCGGTCGGCCGGTCACCGTACTGCCGGTCGCCCTGCGGCCGGTCACCGTACTGCCGGTCACCCTGCGGGCGGTCGCCGTAGCGCCGCTCGCCGGTCGGCCGGTCGCTGTACTGCCGGTCGCCGTAGCGCCGCTCGCCCTGCGGACGATCGCCGTACTGCCGGTCACCCTGCGGGCGGTCGCCGTAGCGCCGCTCGCCGGTCGGCCGGTCGCCGTAGCGGCGCTCGCCCTGCGGACGATCGCCGTAGCGGCGCTCACCCTGGGGGCGGTCGCCGTAGCGGCGCTCGCCCTGCGGCCGGTCGCCGAACCGACGCGCGCCGCCGGACCGGTCACCGTAGCCCCGGGGCTCCGCCTCCACGCGGACCGGAACGCCACTGGGCTCGCGGGCACCGATCAGCTCGGCCAGCGCCGGGTCCCCGAGGCGGACCCGGCTCTCGGCCGGCGCGACGCCGGCCTTCTCCATCATCGCCAGGGTGGTACGGCGCTGCTTGGGCAGCACCAGCGTGGCGACCGCGCCCGACTCGCCGGCACGGGCGGTGCGCCCGGCGCGGTGCAGGTAGTCCTTGGGGTCCTTTGGCGGGTCGACGTGCAGCACCAGGGTGACCCCGTCGACGTGGATGCCCCGGGCCGCCACGTCGGTGGCGACCAGGACGTTCATCCGGCCCTCGCGGAACTCGGCCAGCGTCTTGGTGCGCATCCGCTGGGTCTTGCCGCCGTGCAGGCCACCGGCCCGTACGCCGACGGCGGCGAGCTGCTCGACCAGCCGGTCGACGCCGAGCTGGGTCCGGGCGAAGACCATGGTCCGGCCGTCCCGGGCGGCGATCGAGGCCGTCACCGGGAACTTCTCGTGCGGTGGGATCAACAGCATGTGGTGATCCATGGTGGACACCGAGGCGGTGGACGGCGCGGTGGAATGGGTCACCGGATCGGTCATGAAGCGCCGGACCAGCGTGTCGACGTCACCGTCCAGGGTGGCCGAGAAGAGCAGCCGCTGACCGTTCGCGGGCGTCTTCGCCAGCAGTTCGGTCACCTCGGGCAGGAAGCCCATGTCGGCCATCTGGTCGGCCTCGTCGAGCACCGTCACCTCGACGTCGTCGAGCTGGCAGATGCCCCGCTCGATCAGGTCGCCGAGCCGGCCCGGGGTCGCGACGATGATCTCCACGCCGCGCCGCAGCGCGTCGATCTGACGGTCGTACGGCACCCCGCCGACGGCGGTCTTCAGGAACACGTTGATCGCCTTGCCCAGCGGCAGCAGGGCGTCGTTGACCTGCATGGCCAACTCCCGGGTCGGGACCAGGACCAGGGCGCGCGGACGCATCGGCCGGGCCGGCTGGCCGGCGGCGACCCGGGCCAGCAGCGGCAGGCCGAACGCGAGCGTCTTGCCCGAGCCGGTCTGCCCACGGCCGAGCACGTCCCGGCCGGCGAGCGCGTCCGGCACGGTGGCCCGCTGAATCTCGAACGGAGTGGTGATGCCCTGCCGCGCCAGCGCGCGGACCAGCGGCTCGGGCAGGCCGAGCGCGGCGAAGTCGACGGGCTCGGCTACCTCGGCCGGGGCGGCGTCGGGCGTCTCCAGGGTGGCGTCGGCCACCGCCGGGGCGGAATCGAAAACGGACGGAACGATGCTGTGGTCAGCAGAGGTGGTCAACAAATGCCTTTCGAGCGGGGCGCATCTTCGCGATGGCCTGCCGCGGCTGTGCCGCCGGATCGCCCGCAAGATCGCCCATGGGCGCGCATCACGCGCGCCGGGTCAGTGATCTCTACTAGTGTACGGCGGTCCGGCGGAGCCGCCAGCCGGTTGCCCAACCGTAGTGGGCGGACTCACCATCGCCCGATCGCCGACTCAGCCGCTGAGCACGTTGCCCACCAGACCGTCCAGGGCGTTGTTGGCGAGTAGGACGACCAGCACGCTGATCGCCACCAGCAGCCCCAGCGCGGCGGCCAGGACGATCACCACCCGGGCGGTGCTGGAAGACCGCTCGGCCGGGGTGTCCGTCCAGCCCTGGGCCAGGATGTGCCCGGTCAGCGAGCCGGAATTCTCCACGGCGCTGGCCGGCAACGCGATCGTGGTGTAGCCGGGCCCCTCCCCGCTGCCGTAGACGGTGCCGGCCAGATCGGGGCCGCCGTCGTACCGCCCGCTGCGAGCGGCGGCCGAGCCGCGCCCGGCCGGTCCGGCCGCCGGGTTGGCGGGCGGCGAGGTCTCCCGGGAGCCGCGGGTGTCGTTTCCGCCCGACGGGGCAGCGCCCGCGGTGGACCGCGGCCAGCTGGGCAGCGCCGGTGCGGGCACCACCGGCGGGGCCGAGACGGGCGCCGCAGTCCACCCGCCGCCGCTCTGGGTGGGCTGCGCGGCAACCGGTGGGGACGACCAACCGGCCGACGACGTGGAGGCCCGCACGCCCGGGCCGGACGACGAGCCGTGGAGCGGCGCGGAGCCGCGCTCGGCGGAATCGGCGGGCGACGCGGCCGCCCACCCGGTGGGGCTGGCCGGCGGCGCGGAGACCGACGCCGTGGCTCGCACGGCCGGCGGCGCGCTGGACGTCGCGGGCGGCGGCGGGAATGGCGGTGCCGGCATCGGGCCGGGCGGCGGCGGTGGCCCGGGCACCGGCGGACCGGGGGGCGGTGCCGGCGGGCCCGGAACGGGCGGAGACGGCGGGCCCGGGACGGGCGGCACCGGAGCGGGTGGCGGTGTGGGCGGGCCCGGGACGGGTGGCAGCGGGCCGGGTGGCGGCGTGGGCCGGGGCCCCGGTGGCGGGGTCGGCACCGGACCGGGCGGGTACGGCCCAGGGCTCGGCGCTGGCTCGGGCTCCGGCGGCGGGGTCGGGCCAGGTGGTGCGGGGGCCGGCTCCGGAGTCGGAGGCGTGGGCGGCTGGGCGGGCTCCGGAGGCTGCGCCGGCTCGGGCGGCTCGGGGTTCACCGGAGCGGAGCGGTAGACACCGGGAGCGCTCGCCCGGGAGTCCGGGGTGCCCAACGCGCCGGCCGTGACGCGACTGTTGGTGGGCACCGTTGCGCTGGCCCGGGCCGGGGCGCTCGAGCCGTCCCGCTGCCCGGGCAGTGCCCCGCCGGCCGGGCTGGCCGACCCGGTCGCCCGGTAGGTGGTCGCGCTCCCCGGAGCGCTGGCCGGGAGCTCATCTGGCAACGCGGCGGCGGTGACGACACTGGCCCGGGCCCGTACCGGTGCCGCGGCCGGGTCAGCGTCATCGGGCGCCGGCTGCCCCGCGGTCGCGGCGGCGCTGGCGCCAGCGGGAGCCTCGGCGCTGTCCGGAGCTTCGGTGTCGCCGGGAGTGCCGATGCCGGCCGGACCATCGATGCCGGCGGGACGCTCGGTGTCGGCGGGAGCTTCGGTGTCGGCGGGACCATCGATGCCGGCGGGACCGTCGGTGTCGCCCGGAGCCTCGGTGCCGGCGGGACCGGCGGTGGCGCTGGTGGAGGCGGCACTGACGTCACCGTCCGCGGAGGCCTCGACGGCGGCCCGGACGGCGTCGGCGCCGGGTGCCGGATCGGTGGTTCCCGGTCTCGGCTGGTCGGCTTGGTCGACCGCGACGGGGCCGGTCTTCTCCGCCGGATCACTCTGCTCGGCCATCTCCGCCCTCCGTGCCGCGCTCGCACCCGGACCCGTGACATCGGACCGGATGTGCCTGGATGTCACGGTGCCACAGATCGCCCCGAGCGGACAGCCGGAGCGGATTGTGGCGGCTCAGCTTCCGGTGCTCGGGCTGCCCGTCGTGGTCGCGGACGGGCTGTCGCTGGCAACCGCGCTCCGGCTCGCCGACGGCGTGCTGGCCGGGTCCGAGGTGGCCGGCGCGCTGGTCGGCGAGGTGGGCGTGGTCGTCGGCGTCTTGCTCGTGCTGGGCGACGTGCTCGGCGAGGTGCTGCCGGTCGGTGTCGGTGTCGGGGTCGGGGTGCCGGTGGGCGTCGGGGTGGCCGATCCGGTCGGGGTGGGTTTGGTGGTCGGCGTGGGCTTGGTGGTGGGGGTCGGCTTGATGGTGGGGGTGGGCTTGGTGGTGGGCGTCGGCTTCGTGGTGGGCGTCGGCTTCGGGCTGGTCGGCACGCTGGGCGTCGGGACCGGCACGGTCGGGGCCGGCACCGCGCCGATGACCCGGGTGGCGGCGTACAGCCGGGACCAGCGCACGACCGAGACCTTGACGACGTCGCCGGTGGTGGGCGCCTGCACCATCTTGCCGTTGCCGATGTACATGGCGACGTGGTGGATCGTGGTCCAGCTGCTGCCGGACGCGAAGAAGAGCAGGTCGCCGGGGAGCAGCGCGCTCTGCGGCACGGTCCGGGACCGGGTGGCGGCGTACTGGTCCCGGGAGACCCGGGGCAGCGAGAAGTAGTCGGCGCCGGGCGACCGGTACGCCGCCCACATCAGACCGGAGCAGTCGAACGTGTCGGGCCCCTCCTCCGACCACTCGTACGGGTCGCCGAGCTGTGCGAGGGCGTACCGGACCGCGGCCAGCGCCCGCGGGTGCGCCGCCATCCCGCTGACGTTCTGGCCGACGAGGTAGCCGGCACCGAGCTGCTGCTCGGCGGCCTCCTGCTGGCGCTCGATCTGGATCAGCTGCGCGGCGTTGTCGCGGCGCAGCTTGAGGAGGCTGGCCTCGGCCGCGCGCAGCGCCTTCTCGCCGGCGGCGAATTCCGCCTCGGCGGCGTCGAGCTGGGTCTTGGCCGTGGTGTGCGCCTGGTAGGCGAGCTGCTCGCCGCTGCGGGCCCGGGACAGCTCCCCGGCCACCCCGGTGGTGCCGCGCTCGACCTTCTCGCCGCGCGCGATCCGCTGGAGCCGGCTCAGCCCCTGGATGTCGTCGGCCAGGTCGCCGGGCGGTAGCGCGGCGGCTGCCTTGAACGCGTCCGAGGCGGCGACGTCGGCCGCCTGCTGAGCCCGGAGGAGATCGTCCTGCGCGGTCGCCAGCGCCTTGCCGGCCGCCTCGAGCTGGGCTTGCGCGTCCGCGCGTTTCTGCCGGGTCAGCAGCAGTGCCTCGCCGAGCGTGCCGACCTGGGTCTCGCCGGCGGCGATCTGGGCGGCCAGCGGGCCGGTGCCGACGTTCACCACCGGCGGGGCCGGGACTCCGGCGACGGGCGCGCCACCGGGCAGTTGGAGCGCGCCGACCACCGCCGGGCGCGAGCCGGTGTCCGGCACCGTGGTGGGCAGCGCGGGCTCGGCGTACGCGGGGGTGGCCAGCACGGCGGCGGCGATCGCGCCGAGCAGGGCGGCCCAGAGCTTCGGACGCAGCACCGGCGAGATCACCGGGCTCCGTCGTCGCTGCCGTCGCCCGCGCCCGCTGTCGACCATTCCGCTCCCCGTCCCGCAGTCCGTCGCCGCGCTCGTGGGCGCGGCCGTCGGGACGGTACCAGTGTGTGTTCCGCCCCACCCTGTCTTACCTCACCCGGGCAGTGATGTCGATGCATCGCCGGGTTACGGGAGGCTGTGAGTCCGGTGAGGTGGGTCGCTGCCGCCGACCGTGCCGCCGGGCCTGTCGGCGTCCCGACGTACGCTCGACCGGGACCGCAGGTGGAAGGGACGTGCCATGGACGCCGGACTCAAGCGTGAGCTCGAAGCGAAGGTGTACGCCGGTGAGCGGCTGACCCGGGAGGACGGGGTCGCCCTCTACGACAGCGACGACCTCGCCTGGTTGGGGCGGTTGGCCCATCACAAGCGCACCGAGCTCAACGGCGAACGGGTGATGTTCAACGTCAACCGGCACCTCAACCTGACCAACGTCTGCTCGGCGTCCTGTGCGTACTGCTCGTTCCAGCGCAAGCCGGGCGAGAAGGACGCGTACACGATGCGCATCGACGAGGCGGTCCGCAAGGCCAAGGAGATGGAGGACGAGCAGCTCACCGAGCTGCACATCGTCAACGGCCTGCACCCGACGCTGCCCTGGCGTTACTACCCGAAGGTGCTGCGCGAGCTGAAGGCGGCGCTGCCGAACGTCAAGCTCAAGTGCTTCACGGCGACCGAGGTGCAGTGGTTCGAGAAGATCAGCGGCCTAAGCGCCGACGAGATCCTCGACGAGCTGATGGACGCCGGCCTGGAGTCGCTGACCGGCGGCGGCGCGGAGATCTTCGACTGGGAGGTCCGGCAGCACATCGTCGACCACGCCTGCCACTGGGAGGACTGGTCGCGCATCCACGCCCTGGCGCACCGCAAGGGCATGAAGACCCCGGCGACGATGCTGTACGGCCACATCGAGGAGCCCCGGCACCGGGTCGACCACGTGCTGCGGCTGCGCGAGTTGCAGGACGAGACCGGTGGCTTCGCGGTCTTCATCCCGCTGCGCTACCAGCACGACTTTGTGGACTCGGCGGACGGCAAGATCCGCAACCGGATCCAGGCGCGCACCACGATGGCCTCCCCGGCCGAGTCGCTGAAGACCTTCGCCGTCTCCCGGCTGCTCTTCGACAACGTGCCGCACGTGAAGAACTTCTGGGTGATGCACGGGCTCTCGGTGGCCCAGCTCTCGCTGAACTTCGGCGTGGACGACCTGGACGGCTCAGTGGTCGAATACAAGATCACGCACGACGCCGACTCGTACGGCACCCCGAACACGATGCACCGCGACGACCTGCTGCACCTGATCTGGGACGCCGGCTTCCAGCCGGTCGAGCGGGACACCCGCTACAACGTGGTCCGGGAGTACGACAAGGCCCCGTCGCTCGCCGAGCGCCGCGCCGAGCCGCAGCAGGTGTGGGCCTGAGCCACCACGTACCCTCGCAGTCGATGACCGAGCAGCGAGGACCCGAGCAGCAGGGCGGCTTTCCCCGACGGGACGCCGAGGGGCGCGTCCGTACCCTGGGCGATCTGCTCGGGGTGTGCCTGGCCGGCCTGGTCATCGGCGCGCTGGCGCTCGTGTTGTTCGACTGGGCGTTCGCCTCGATCGGCGCGGGCGACTTCGGGCACACCAACGGTTGGCTGGCGGTGATCCTGCCGGCGTGGCTGTTCTGGGACGATTTCCGGGCCTGGGAGTTCGGCGCGGCCCGGGTGGTGGCGGCGCTGGTCGCCGCCGCCGTCGGGGTGTTCGCCGGGCTGCTGATCGCCGGTCTGGGCGCCGGGTTGCCGCCGCTGCTCTCCGGAACGTTGGCGGCGGCGGCGTTCACAGTGGCGTACGCGACGGTCTGGTTCCCGGGTGTCCGCTGGCTGGCCCGCCGGACCGGCTGACCCCGACCGCCCGCCGGGCGGGTCGACCTTCCGCCGGCATCGGCGGGCGAGGAGAGAACGGAGTGGTGCAGGTGAGCGCGGCGGTCAAGTACACGCTGGGTCGGATCGGGTTGTTCGTGGCCGTGCTGGGTGGCCTCTGGCTGATCGACATGAACGTGTTCCTGAAGCTGATGCTGGCGCTGGTCTTCTCCGCCGCACTCTCCTTCTTCCTGCTGCGCGGCTGGCGGGACGAGATGGCCGAGGAGATGGCTGGCGCGGCGGCGCGCCGGCGCGACGAGAAGGAGCGCCTCCGATCCGCCCTCGCCGGCGACGACGAGCCCTCCACCGACCCCGAGCCGCCCACCGACCGACCCTCGCGTTGATCAAGAGGGTTGCGTCATCAGGACGGCTCCGGATGACGCAACCCTCTTGGTCAGTTGTGCTCGGCGGGACGGGTCACCAGTTGGTGGAGCCGGAGACCTTCGGCCACGGCTTGTTGCTGGGCTTGATCAGGTACGCGACGCCGCCCGAGCCGCCGGAGACGCCGCCGGTGGCGTTGATCCGCTTGGTCCGCAGCCAGATCTGCTCGAACTGGGCACGCTTGTAGACGTTGCGCACCACATCGTTGCTGGACGAGGCGGGGTCGTTGACGATCACGTCGCCGTCCGCGGTGAAGCCGACCACCACGAACAGGTGGCCGGAGGTGCCGTAGTTCGCCCCGTCCAGCTCGCTGGCCAGGAAGGACTGACTGGTCACCACCGGGATGCCGGCGGCGATGAAGCGCTCCAGCTCGTCCAGCGAGTGCAGCCGGGTCACCCGCCCCTCCAGACCGGGGAAGCTGGCCGCGTACGCGGTGTTGAACGGCCAGTTGCCCGCGCCGTCGTACGCGTAGTCGTAGGTCATCCGCGCGGCGTGGTTGACCGTCGGGTCGGGGTAGGTCGGGTCCACCCAGGAGGTGTCGGCCGCGGACGGCCCGCGTCCCCAGTACTCGACCACCATCTCGGTCGAGGTGGGTGAGCACCACGCCTCACCACCGCCGTCGTACTCGGGGTAGTGCCCGGAGTGCACGTTCTGCGAGTAGCGCGGCACCGGCAGCTCGCGGCCCCAGGCGATGTGCCCGGCGCTCGGCGTGACGGTGAAGCGGTCCGGCACGGTCGAGCTCATCGCGCCGAGCATCCGGACCACCGGCGCGGCGGTCTGCTCGGGCGCCCGGTAGAGGGTCAGTCGCAGCTGGTACGACCGCAGCAGCACCCCGGCGTTGGCGTCGTCGATGCTGAAGGTGTCGGTCCAGATCGTCGACCAGGGGTCGCCCTGCCGGTTGACGGTGGTCCGCTTGATGTCGCTGTCGCCGGACGCCCAGCGGCCCATGACGTACCACGGGGTCTGGTCACCACTGGTGTAGCTGCCCTGCATCTCCACCTGGATCCAGGTGCCGGCGGGGGTCTCCGCGTTCCAGGAGGCGATCAGCTCGGTGGCGTCGAACCCGACCCGGGTCACCGGCGAGGTCCAGGTGCCGTACTCCCAGGTGCGGGTGGTGCCAGTGTGCGGGTCGGCGTACTCGGTGGTGCCGGCCGGGAGGGCCAGGGTGAGGCCCGATCGGGCGCCGGGCACCACGCGGGTGCCGGCCCGGCTGCCCCGGTGCCAGTCGGCGGGCCCGGACCAGTCCTGGAAGGTGATCTGCTCGTCGTGGACGGTGGCGGGCGTTCGGCCGCCGACGAGCGGCGAAGCCACGGCCGCGGGCGCGGCGGTGGCGAGCAGTGCGAGCGCGGTGACGCCGGCGAGGGCGGCCGCGCGCAGGCGGGATCTGGCCATGGGTGCTCCGCGGTGTCGAGAGGGGCATCGTCGCTGGTCAGTTTTCCGTCTGGAAGGAAGTTTCGCCAGATGTTCACGCATGGAAAATGATTGCCGCTGCGATGGTCCACCTGGGATGGAGAATGAAGCGATGAATATTGATATGACCATGTGACAGATGGTGAAGTGTCCTCCACCGAGCGGGATCTCCCGCCCTTCGAGGAGGTAGTCCATGGCCCTCCGCACGCCCACCCCTCTCCGCCGCGTCCTGGTGCTCGCCGTCGTCACCGGGCTGGGAATCGTCACCGTCGCCACCGGCCCGGTCTCCGCCCGACCGGCACCGGACCGGACCGCCGAGCCGGCCGCCGCCGGCTACCGGGTGCTCGGCCCCCGGACCGTCGCCGACCGCACCGCGGTGGCCCGCACCGGGGCCGCCATCGACTACTCCGAGCACGGCGTGCTGCACGTCTCGGCCACCGCCACCGAGGTCGCCGCCATCAGCCGGCTCGGCTTCCGACTGGAACCGCTCGCCCCGCCGCCGAACGCCGAGCGCGGCGCCGGCGAGATGGGTACGCAGGCCTTCCCGCCCGCCGACTCCAACTACCACGACTACGCGGAACTGACCGCCGTGGTGAACCGGGCCGTCGCCGACCATCCGGCGATCGCCCGCAAGATCAGCATTGGTACGTCGTACGAGGGCCGCGACCTGATGGCGGTGAAGATCTCCGACAACGTGGGCACCGACGAGGGCGAGCCGGAACTCCTGTTCAACGCCCAGCAGCACGCCCGCGAGCACCTGACCGTCGAGATGGCGATCTACCTGCTCAACCTCTTCACCGACAGCTACGGCTCCGACTCCCGGATCACCAACATCGTCAACAGCCGGGAGATCTGGATCGTGCCGACGGTCAACCCGGACGGTAGCGAGTACGACATCGCCACCGGGTCGTACCGGTCCTGGCGCAAGAACCGGCAGCCCAACAGCGGCTCGTCCGCGATCGGCACCGACCTGAACCGCAACTGGGGCTACAACTGGGGCTGCTGCGGCGGCTCGTCCGGCTCCACCTCGTCCGAGACCTACCGCGGACCGTCGGCGTTCTCCGCGCCCGAGACGCAGGCGTTGCGCAACTTCGTCAACAGCCGCGTGGTCGGCGGTACGCAGCAGATCAAGGCCAACATCGACTTCCACACCTACTCGCAGCTGGTGCTCTGGCCGTACGGCTACACGACCGCGAACACCGGGCCCGGGATGAGCGCCGACCAGTACAACACCTTCGCCACCATCGGCCAGCAGATGGCGGCCACGAACAACTACACCCCGGAGCAGTCCAGCGACCTCTACATCACCGACGGTGACAGCATCGACTGGATGTGGGCCACCCACGGCATCTGGGCGTACACCTTCGAGATGTACCCGGGCTCGTCCGGCGGCGGCGGCGGTTTCTACCCGCCCGACGAGGTCATCCCCGCGCAGACCTCGCGCAACCGGGAGGCGGTGCTGATGCTCAGCGAGTACGCCGACTGCCCGTACCGGGCGATCGGCAAGCAGGCGCAGTACTGCGGCGGTGGCGGCGGCACCACGGTCTGGTCGGACACCTTCGAGACCGCGACCGGCTGGACCATCAACCCGTCCGGCACCGACACCGCGACCCTCGGGGTCTGGGAACGGGGTGCCGCCCAGGCGACCACCTCCTCCGGGGCCAAGCAGCTCACCCCGTACGCCGGCAGCAACGACCTGGTCACCGGGCGGCTCGCCGGCTCGGCGGCGGGTGACCAGGACGTCGACGGCGGGGTGACCAGCGCCCGGTCCCCTGCGGTGACGCTGCCGTCCTCCGGCACGCTGACCCTCTCGCTGGCCTGGTACCTGGCGCACGGCTCGAACGCGTCCTCGGCGGACTACCTGCGGGTGAGCGTGGTGCACAACGGCGGCACCACAGCCCTGCTCACCCAGGCCGGTGCGGCGACCAACCGCAACGGGGGCTGGGCGGTGGCGAACCTCAACCTCACCCCGTACGCCGGCCAGTCGGTGCGCATCCTCGTCGAGGCGGCGGACGCCTCCACCGCGAGCCTGGTGGAAGCAGCTGTGGACAACGTCACCATCACCGCCTCCTGATCGGGTGGGGCTCCGTTCCGCCCCTGCAGGGCCCCACCACCCGCGGCCGACCCCCCTTTTCGACGCCGATCTAGGGCATATCGTCGTGATGTGAGATCAACCCACGACGATGTGCCCTAGATCGACGGGGGTGGTCCCGGCGGTGCGCTACCGTCTTAGCGACCACTCCGCAGCGAAGCCGGTGCGAAACCCGGCGCTGTCCCGCAACTGTGATGCCCCGTCCTGACGGCGGGGACGAGCCAGGTCGCCTGCGGATCGGTCGCGACACGCGCTCTCGAGGAAGGGCGCCTCGTGGGCGGGCGTACGAAAGTCCCTGTCGGCGAAGCACCACACTCCTCGACCGACAGGAGGCCCCATGTCCAGACGTACCCCCCGGATCTTCGCCGCGACCCTCGCGGTCGCCGCACTCGCCCTCGGCGCGTGCGCGGAGAAGACCGCCGACGAGCCGGCCGCCGGCGGCAGCTCCGCGACGGTCACCTACCCGGTGACGGTCGGCCCGGTCACGCTCGACAAGCGTCCCGAGAAGATCGTCTCGCTCTCGCCCACCGCCACCGAGATGCTCTTCGCCATCGGTGCGGGCCCGCAGGTGAGCGCGGTCGACGACCAGTCCAACTACCCGGCCGATGCGCCCAAGAGCGACCTGTCCGGCTTCCAGCCCAACGCCGAGGCGATCGCCGCGAAGAGCCCCGACCTGGTGGTGCTCGCCAACGACACCAACAAGATCGTCGACCAGCTCGGCAAGCTGAAGATTCCGGTCTACCTCACCCCCGCGGCGATCACGCTGGACGACTCGTACCGGCAGATCGCCGACCTGGGCACGTTGACCGGGCACGCCGACCAGGCGACCGACGTCACCGGCCGGATGAAGGACGACATCGCCAAGCTGGTCAAGGACCTGCCGCAGCGCGCCGAGAAGCTCACCTACTACCACGAGCTGGGTCCGGAGCTGTACAGCGTGACCAGCAGGACCTTCATGGGCTCGCTCTACAGCCAGGTCGGTCTGACCAACATCGCGGACCCGGCCGACGCGGACGGCAAGAACGGCGGTTACCCGCAGCTGTCCCAGGAGTTCATCGTCAAGGCCAACCCGGACTTCGTCTTCCTGGCCGACTCCAAGTGCTGCCAGCAGAACGCCGACTCGGTCGAGGCACGCAGCGGCTGGGCCGGGCTGACCGCGGTGAAGAACAACCAGGTGGTCGCGCTGGATGACGACATCGCCTCGCGCTGGGGCCCGCGGGTCGTGGACCTGCTCCGGGTCATCATCGACGCGGTCGCCAAGGTGCCCGCGTGACCGTCGTCCGTCGGTGAGCGCGAGGAGTGAGCCGGGGTTGCGAGCCTCGCAGTCGCGAACGGAAGAAGGCACGGTGACCGGGGCGCCACTGGAGGCCACCCCGGCGCCACCCACCCGGCCGGCCGCGACGCCACCCGCGTCGCGGCCCGCCGGGCTGCGCAAGCGCTGGCTGGTCGCCGGCGTGTTCGCGGTGCTCCTCGCGCTGGTCGCCGGGGTGTCGCTCGGCCCGATCAGCCTGCCGCCGGGCAGCGTCGCCGCCGAGCTGCTCAACCTGATACCCGGGGTGCACCTGGAGAGCGGGCTGACCGAGCGGGAGATCGCCATCGTCACCGAGCTGCGGCTTCCCCGGGTGGTCCTGGGCCTGCTCGTCGGCGGCCTGCTCGCCCTGGCCGGCGGTTGCTACCAGGGGGTGTTCCGCAACCCGCTCGCCGACCCGTACCTGCTCGGCGTGGCCGCCGGCGCCGGGCTCGCGGTCACCGCGGTGATCGCCCTCGGCGGCGTCGGCCGGCAGGGCGCGATCACCGGGCTGCCGCTGACCATCCCGCTGGCCGCGTTCGCGGGCTCGCTGCTCGCCGTGACGATGACCTATCTACTCGGTGGCGCCGGTGGGCGGAGCCGGTCACCGGCGATGCTGATCCTGGCCGGGGTGGCGGTCTCCGCGTTCCTCTCCGCCGGGCAGACGTACCTGCTGCAACGGCACTCCGACAGCATCCAGCCGGTCTACTCGTGGCTGCTCGGCCGGCTGGCCACCGCCGGCTGGCACGACGTGCTGCTGGTGCTGCCGTACGCCGTGCTGACCACCGTGGTGGTCCTGCTGCACCGCCGCGAGCTGGACGTCCTCGCGGTCGGCGACGACGAGGCGAAGAGCCTCGGTCTGCACCCGCAGCGCTCCCGCTACCTGCTGATCGCGGCCGCCTCGCTGGGCACCGCCGCGGCGGTCTCCGCGACCGGCCTGATCGGCTTCGTCGGCATCATCGTGCCGCACACCGTCCGGCTGCTCGCCGGGGCGAGCTACCGGGTGATCCTGCCGCTGTCGTTGCTGTTCGGCGCCGCGTTCCTGGCGTTGACGGACGTGGTGGCCCGCACCGCCGCCGCGCCGGCCGAGATTCCGATCGGGGTGGTCACCGCCCTGCTCGGCGGCCCGTTCTTCGTGCTCGTGCTGCGTACCGCACGGCGGGTGCTGACGTGAGCCCCGAACCCGCCGCCGGCCCGGACCGCGCGGTTGGTGCGCCGGCGGTCGAGGTGCGGGGGTTGCACGTCAGCCTGGACCGCACGCCGATCCTCACCGGCGTCGACCTCACCGTCGCCGCCGGCGAGTGGGTCACCGTGATCGGTCCGAACGGCGCCGGCAAGTCGACCCTGCTGCGCGCCGTCGGCGGGCTGCTGCCCGCGCCGGGGGCGATCTCTCTGTTCGGTACGCCGAGCGCCGCGCTGCGCCGCCGCGACCGGGCCCGGGTGGTGGCCACGGTGGCCCAGTCCCCGGTGGTGCCGCCGGGCATGTCGGTGCTGGACTACGTGCTGCTCGGCCGCACCCCCTACATCCCGCCACTGGGCCGGGAGTCCGCCGCGGACGTGACCGCCGTGCACGACGTGCTCGACCGGTTGGACCTCACCGGCTTCCACCGCCGGGAGCTGGCCACCCTCTCGGGAGGTGAACGGCAGCGGGTCTTCCTCGCCCGGGCGCTGGCCCAGGGCGCGACGCTGCTGCTGCTCGACGAGCCGACCAGCGCACTCGACATCGGCCACCAGCAGGAGGTGCTGGAGCTGGTCGACCAGTTGCGCCGCGAGCACGGCCTGACCGTGCTCGCCACCATGCACGACCTCTCCCTGGCCGGCGAGTACGCCGACCGGATGGTGCTGCTCGCCGACGGCCGGGTGGTGGCCGTCGGGACCCCGCACGAGGTGCTGACCGAGCATCTGCTCGCCACCCACTACCGGGCCAGCGTCCGGGTCGTCCCCGGCGCCCACGGGCCTCTCGTCGTCCCCGTCCGACCCCGCTGAGCCGGGCGGTCAGTCGCCGTCTGGGCCGAGGTCGATGACGGAGAAGAGGGCCCCCTGGGGGTCGCGCAGGGCGGCGAACCGGCCCGCCGGGTTGTCCCGGGGCGGCACCAGGATGGTCCCGCCGAGCTCGGCGGCGCGGGCAGCGGCGGCGTCCGCGTCGGCCACCGCGAAGTACACCGTCCAGTACGCCGGCAGGTCGGCCGGGAAGTCGTCCGCGAACGGTGGCATCATCCCGGCGACGATGTGCGTCCCGAGCCGCCACCCGGTGTACGTCATCCCGCCGACCGGCTGGTCGTCCGGCTGCCAGCCGAACACCAGCTCGTAGAAGACCTTCGCGCCCTCCGGGTCCGGGGTGACCAGCTCGGTCCAGCTCATCGCGCCCGGCACGTTGAACACCTCGGCGCCGGGCATCGCCAGCGGTTGCCAGACGCTGAACGTGGCGCCCGCCGGGTCGGCGAAGACCGCCATCCGACCTCGGTCGAAGACCTCGAACGGCGGCACCACGACCTGCCCGCCGGCCCGTTCGACCCGGCCGGCGACCAGTTCCGCGTCGTCGGTGGCGAGGTACGTCGACCAGATCGGGACCTGATCGGGTATCGCCGGCGGCCCGGCTCCGGCCACCGGGCGGCCGTCGAGCTGGAAGATGGTGTAGCCGCCCGCTTCGGGCTCCGGTGTCACCTGGCCGGTCCACCCGAACAGCTCGGGATAGAAGCGCCGCGCGTCGGTCAGGTCCGGGGTGGCCAGGTCGGCCCAGCAGGGCGTACCCGGCGGGACGGTGCTCACGTCAAGACCCCTCTCGGCCCGGCGGCCACGACGGCCCCCTGCCGGAATCCTGGCACCGTCGCGCCGCGGCCCGGGGCGGAAACGGACGAATCGTCAGCTGAACCGGCGACCCTCGTCCCGCCGGTACGCCCAGCCGGCGAGCGTGGCGAGCAGCACCACCCAGACGCCGAGCATGACCACCGACAGCGGCTGGATCCGGTAGTCGCTGACCGCCGCCCAGATCAGTTCGGCCGCACCCCGGGTGGGCAGGAACGGCGCGATCGTCTCGATGAACCCGGGTGCCTCGCCCGGTGCGGAGAGCAGGCCGCCGCCGAACGCGAGCGGTAGGAAGACCACCTGCGCGACGACGATCGCCGCCTTGCTCGGCAGCGAGTAGCCGATGGCGAGCCCCATCAGGGTGAACGGGACCGAGATGACGGCCACGGTGCCGGCGGCCAGGAGGAAGGCCGCCGGGCTGATCCGGGCCGCGGTCAGCGTCGCGCCGATCACCACGACCGGGATCAGCGAGAGGTACGTCAGCGCCAGGCCGGCCAGCACCCGGCCGGCGAACCGGGGTGCCGGCCCGGCCGGCAGGGTCCGGGTGTACGGATTCCACGGCTGGTCGCGGTCCTCGGCGACACCGACGCCGTACTGGAAGATGTTGGCGCTCATCACCGAGAAGGTGACCATCGACGCGGTGGCCAAGGTGGCGCCGACCGGGTCGTCGCCGGCGAACGGCACCACGAAGAAGATCATCGCGGCGGCCGGGAAGAAGGCGCTGCCGAAGATGGCCACCGGAATCCGGATGATCTCCAAAAGCTGGTAGCGGGCGTGGACCAGGGCGAGCTGCACGGTGATCGCCTCCTCAGGCGGTGGTCGGTCGGCCGCCGGCAGCGGCGGCGGTGACGGGCTGGTCCCCGGTGGTGGGCTCGCTCCCGTTGGTGATGGCGAGGAACGCCTCCTCCAGCGAGGTGGGCCGGACCTCCAGGTCGGCGAAGGCGGTCCCGGCGGTGACCAGCGCCCGGACCAACTGGTCGGCGTCGGTGGTGAGCAGGTGCAGCCGGCCGTCGATCCGTTCGGTGCGGACCACGCCGGGCAGCTCGGGCAGGTCGTTGGCGACCAGGCTGACCCGGCGTACGCCGACGATGCCGCGCACCGCGTCCACCGTGTCGTCGGCGAGCACCCGACCCTGCCCGATCACCACCACACGGCGGGCCAGCGCCTCCACCTCCTCCAGGTAGTGGCTGCTCAACAGGACGGTCCCGCCGTCGTCGTGGAACGCCCGGATCGCTTCCCACAGGGTGTGCCGGGCGGCCACGTCCAGGCCGGTGGTCGGCTCGTCGAGCAGCACCAGCCGGGGACGGCCGACGAACGCCAGCGCCACCGCCAGCCGACGGCGCTGCCCGCCGGAGAGGCCGCCGGTCTGTCGTCGGGCGAGGTCACCCAGGCCGAAGCGGTCGAGCAGTTCTCCCCGGGGCACCGGGTCCGGGTAGTGCGCGGAGACGAAATCGACGACCTCACCGACGCGCAGCGTCCCGGGTAGGCCGGTCTCCTGCGGGGTGACCCCGATCTGTCTCCGGGACGCCGGGTCGCGGGGGTCGCCGCCGAACAGCTCGACCCGCCCCGAGCTGGCTCGGCGCAGACCGACCAGCAGGTTCATCAGGGTGCTCTTGCCGGCGCCGTTCGGGCCGAGCAGGCCGACCAGCTCACCGGCCCGGACGTCCAGGTCGACACGGTCGAGGGCGAGGACGTCGCCGTACCGGCGGCTGGCCTGGTCGGCTCGCGCGAGAATCATGACTGCTCCTTCGACGAGGTGGGGTCGAGCAGAGTGCGGATGGCTTCGGTGTACTCCTCGAACGCCAGCCGACCCCGCCGGCTGAGCCGGACCAGGGTGGCCGGAGTGCGTCCACGATGGGTTTTGCTGATCTCGACGTAGCCGGCGTCCTCGAGCTTGCGCAGGTGCACGGAGAGGTTGCCGGCGGTCATCGCGAGCAGTTCCTGTAACCGGGGGAAGGTGATCCGGTCGCCGTCGCCGAGTGCGGAGAGGCTGGCGACCACGCGCAGCCGGGCCTGTGCGTGGATCACCGGATCCAGCTCGGTCACTGGCGGCGCCGCTGTCGCAGCCGCCCGAGCACCCCGGCGGTCAGAATCCCGCCACCGCCGGCCAGTGCGATCACCAGCGCGTGCCAGCCCGGCCCGGCGAACGCCCCGATCACGTTGATCACGCTGATCCAGACGCCCAGCCGGAACAGGTTCCGGTCCAGCCAGATGGCTCCGCCCGCCATGTGCAGCGCGCCGGTCAGCCCGACGGCGGTCGCCGACCAGAGCAGCGCCGCCAGGTCGTGCGGCAGGTGGTTGGTGACCCGGCCGAGCGCCGCGTACACGCTCACCGAACCCAGGGCCCAGGAGCAGCCGTACCAGAGCCCACGCCGGGACGAGTTCCCGCTCACCTGGCCGTACGCCCGTGCGCCGGCCACCGCCTGGATCACCGCGGCGACCGCCAGCAGGACGAAGAGGACGGTCAGGGGCAGCCAGTCGGGTAGCCGGACCAGCACCCGATCGTCGGGGGAGAAGCGCAGGAAGAACAGCCCGAAGCCGACCAGCCAGGCGACACCCCACGGCCAGTAGAGAATCCGGGCGTCCGGTTCGAGCCGGCGCGCGGTCGCCACCCGCTGCTCGCGGATCAGCTGGAGCGCTGCCGCGGGATCGGCGGGCGGCAGGTCGTCGTCGAGGTCCACGCAAACTACTTTACGCCACAAAGCCAATGGCGCGCGACCCCGGCGTCATCGCCTGGGAGACCGCCGGCGGCGCGGAATGCCTATGGTGGAAAACCGTGCGGCTGACCAGTCGCACGGACACAGGGGAGGGTTCCGTGTCGTGCCCGAGCGGTGAGCTGGAGGTCCAGCCGGAGGCGGTGACGGCGTTTGCCAAGGCGTCCACCGGCCGGTCGGCCCGCCCGGACCGATACTGAGCCGATGGCGGACATCAGCTACCAGGAACGGCTGACCCAGCTCGTCGAGCCGGGGGAACGGGTGCTCGCCGTCGCGAAGACGGAGATCGCTCAGGGCGTCCTGCCGCCCGACCCGCCGGCCGCGGAGCCGCCGGAGCCCTCCGGCGGGGGCGGCGGTGTCTCCGGCGTGCTGCTCAACGTGCTCTCGCCGCTGCTCTCCTTCCCGGCGGGGGACCGGATCGTCGACCGCGTCACCCACGGCGTGGCCGGCCGGGGATCCCCCGGCTCACTCGCCTCGACGCTGCAACACTCCCGGCGACCGGTGCCTCCGGCGACCACCCTGGACGACACGGTTCTCGCCGTCACCGACCGACGGCTGCTGGTCTGCGCGTCCGGGCCGGTGAAGCTCTGGTCGAGCCGGGCCGACGACGAGCGGGCGGTGGCCGGCACTCGCGTCGTCTGGTCGGCGCCCCGGGCCGCGGTTGCCGACGCCCGGGTGGGTTGGCACCGGCTCAACCCGAAGCGACTTCGGGTGGAGTTCACCGACGGCTCGTGGTTGGCCTTCACGGTGCCGATCGCCGAGCCCGGCAAGCCGCTGCGTGAGATCGCCTCAGCCCTCTCCGACCGCTGACCAGTTCAGCAGCGGCGCGGGCAGCGGCTCGTGGTGCAACACCGCGAGCCGGGACACCGCGCGGGTGAGCACCACGTACAGCCGGTGCAGGCCGCGTGCCTCGGCTGCGACGATCGCGGCCGGCTCGACCACCACCACGTGGTCGTACTCCAGGCCCTTGACCAGCGTCGCGGGCACCACGGTGACCCGCTCCGCGTCGGCCACGTCGTCGGCGGTCGCGGTCGGGACACCGGCGGCGGCCAGCGCCGCGCGTAGCCCGTCGACGGCCTCGTCGGCGGCGATCACACCGACCGAGCCGTCGTGCGCGAGCGCCGCGCGCACCTCGGCCACCGTCGCGGCGGTCAGGTCGGTCACGGCACGCACGTCCAGGCCGCCGCCGTGACGCAGCGACTCGGCCGGGGGTACGTCCACCGCGAGCGCCGGCAGTAGCCGGTTGGCGAACGCGACCACCGCGGCGGGCACCCGGAAGCCGATCGTCAGCGGGACGACCACCGCGTCCGGCTTGCCCAGGTGGGCCAGCGACTCACGCCAGTCGGTCGCCGCCCACGGCGCGGTGCCCTGCGCGAGGTCACCGAGGAGCGTGACCGAGCCGTGCTCGCTGCGCCGGGCAATGGCCCGGCACTGCATCGGCGAGAGGTCCTGCGCCTCGTCCACCACCACGTGCCCGAACCCGGAGGGCCGTTCCAGCAGCCCGGTCGCCTCATCGATCAGCACCGCGTCGGCGGCGGTCCAGCGGGTCGCCTTCGCCGTACGGGCCGGCTTCGTCCAGGTCAGCAGCGCCTGCTCGGTGTCGCTGAGCAACCCCTCCGCCGCGGCGGTGAGCCGCGCCGGGTCCGCCAGCAGGCCGTGTACCAGCCCCTCGGGGGTGAGCGCCGGCCAGACCGCGTCCAGGAAATCGGTCACCGGTCGGCACCGACCCATCCGGCGCAGCCAGGCGTCGCCGGGCGACTCCGCCCGCCGCGCCTCGGCCTGCCGTTGCAGCAGGCTCACCACCCGCGCCCGGACCCGCTCCCGGCCGGTGCCGTACGGCAGCCCCTCCCGGCGGGTCTCCTCGACGATCCGGTGCAGCGGCTCCAGCCCGATCCGCCACCGGAACGAGCCGTCCGACACGGTGATCGAGTCGGTCGGCGTGCCGATCTGCGCTTGCACCGCGCGGTGCAGCACGCTGGCCATCCGTACGTCGTGCTTGAGTGCGGCGACCGCCGGTGGCTCGACCGCCCGGACCGGCACCCGCGAGATCAACTCCTCCACCGTGGCCTGCTCGACCTCGACCTCGCCGAGCGCCGGGAGCACCGCCGCGATGTACGACAGGAACGCCCGGTTCGGTCCGACGATCAGCACACCCGCCCGTCGCAACCGCTCCCGGTGCAGGTAGAGCAGGTACGCGGCCCGGTGCAGGCCAACCGCCGTCTTTCCGGTGCCAGGCGCGCCCTGCACGCAGATCGAGTCTGCCAGGTCGGCCCGGACCAGTTCGTCCTGCTCCGGCTGGATGGTCGCGACGATGTCCCGCATCGGCCCGACGCGCGGCCGCTCGATCTCGGCGGTGAGGATCCGGCTGGTCGTGCCCAGCTCCTCGCCCCGGTCCAGTCGCTCGTCCTCGAAGCTGGTCAGCACCCCGTTGCTGAACCCGAACCGGCGCCGGACCGCCACCCCCTGCGGATCCCGTGCGCTGGCCCGGTAGAACGACCGGGAGACCGGCGCCCGCCAGTCCAGCACCAACGGCTCGCCCAGCTCGTCGGTGACATGTCGCCGCCCCACGTGGTACCGCCGCCCGTCATGATCGCCGCCGCCGCTGGCTTCCCCACCGGTTGTGTCCGCGCCGGTCGTTCCAGTGGCGATCGTTGTGCCCAACTCCGTGCTCGTGTCCGGCGCTGAGGCGCCGTCGCCGGCCTCGCTGTCCGTGGTGCCGGCGAAGTCGAGCCGGCCGAAGAAGAGCGGCGTGGTCGGGTCGTCGGCCAGTTCGGCCACCCGGCGGGACAGCGTGCGGCCGAGCGTCTCCGCGGCGTAGGCGTCGCCGGCCACCTGGTCCCCGGTGGCGAAGAGGGCCTCGGCCCGCTCCCGCATCCGCCGTAGCGCCGCCCGCGAGGTGGCCAGGTGTGTGCGCTCGGCGGCGAGATCCGTGTCGAGGTGGGTGTCGAGGTCGAGTGCGGGCATGCTGACGTCCCATCGTTCACATCTGCTGCGCGCTCGCGTGTCCGGGGGCGGATGGCCGGCCGCCCGGCGCGGGGACGTCCGTTCCGGTGCAGATCACCTCGGCCGTCAAGCGGCCTGCAACCCTACGCTCCCACGCCCGGCCCTTCCACCGAATTACCGACGCGACCACCCGATAGAGACGGCGTGGCGCCGCGGCGCCCCGGCTGAGTTCGCGGCGGCGCGGCGCGGCGCTGTGGGCGTGGCGCTGAGGCTGCGGCGTGGTGTCGGGCCGTTGTGGCGCCGTGGAGCGGCCGTGACGGCGTTGCGGCCGGCGCGGGTGCCGCGGCGACGCCTGTTCCGTCCCGACCTGGCAGGGCGGAGGCATTGCTCCCCGGCGTCAGCAGCGCCGGTGGTAGAGGTTGCGGCGCGGGGTGCGGAGCGGGTCGAGCCAGCGGGGCGGGAGGAATTCGGGCTGGCCGTGCGCCGCGATGCGGACGGTCCAGTCGCCCTGATGGAGGAGCCGGTGGTGGTGGCCGCAGAGCAGCACGGCGTTGCCCAGCTCCGTCGCGCCGCCGTCGGCCCAGTGCTGCACGTGGTGGCCGTCGCACCATCGGGATGGCCGGTCGCAGCAGGGGAAGGCGCAGCCGCCATCGCGTAGCACCAGCGCGCGGCGCAGCGGCCCGGTGAAGAGCCGGCGCTGACGCCCGACGTCCAGGACCTGACTGTTGCCGCCCAGCACGGCCGGCAGCACGCCGGCGTCGCAGGCGAGGCGACGGACAGCGCCCGGCGTGAGGCGCGCCCCGGTCTCCAGTGCGCCGGCGCGCACGCCGTGGACCAGTGCGTCCAGCGACACGGTGACCACCAGTTGCGGCCGATCTCCGCCGCTGTCCGGCAGGTGACCGGTGCGCAGCGCCAGCCGGCAGATCTCGCCGAGAGCGTCCGCCCGACGCTGACCGGGGCTGCGGTCGTCGTGTGCGCCTGCCGGGGCGCACAGCGGGTCGATCGCCTCGCGCAGCAGGCTCGCAGTCTCGGTGTCGAGGCTCCCGCTGAGGCGTACCTGCCCGTCCTGTTGCTCGGAGAGGGTGACGTGCCGGCGGGCCTCGGCCCGCTCGGCGGCCCTTTCGAGCGCTGCCAGCTCGGCCTGGTCGGCCAGGTCCGGCTGGACGTGGGTGAGGACACGGTCCCCGAGACGGCTCAGGATGGCCGGGTCGAACCGGTCGGCCCACGCGATGAGCTGGGTGGCCTTGTCGGCCACCTCCGGCCCCGCCTCGACCGGAAGGGCGGCGATCCTCCGCCATCACCCGGCCCTGCTCGACGGTGATGGCGCCGGCGAGCATGGCGTCGCGCACCGCAGACGGCGCGGCGTCGACGGTGGCGGCGAGCTGGACCAGCTGGCGGGCGGATCGACCGGAGAGCCGAAGCCGCTCCCGCAGCCAGACGGCGGTGGACGAGGCGCCCTGGGCGACGGCGACGCCGCGGGCGTCCAGCTCGCGGACCAGCCCGAGCTGGATCGTGGCCAGCCGCTGCGCCACCGCGTGCGTCGCGTCGAGCGACGCGAGCAGATCGGCGTCGGAGAGCGCCCACGGGGCGGCCTCGGCGCAGTCGTCGACGGCCCCTCCCGCCTGCGCCAACGCCCTCAACATGAAGCGACGACAGAACAGGTGTACGGCACTTTTCTCTCGCCTTGACCCTGGCCCAACGCCGCTGCCCCGCCGTGCCGCGCTCCAGAAGCCGTGACGGTCGCCGACGACGCGGGCGAGGTTCGCGGCCTGCTCGTGGTGCTGGCCTTCGTGCCGGTCGTCGCGCGGGTGGTACGCCGGACGACCCGGGCGGGACCACAGCACCAGCGGTCGATCGGCCCGGATGCGGGGTTGGCCACTCCGGGCGGACCCGCCGAGCCGAAGCCGGGAGCCGGGGATACGGTCGGGTCATGGCTGAGCGCATCGCACGCCCGCGGGTCGGGCACATCCAGTTCCTGAACTGCCTGCCGATCTACTGGGGTCTGATGCGCTCCGGTGCCCTGCTCGACGTCGACCTGCACAAGGATTCGCCGGACCAGTTGAACACCGCGCTCGTGGCCGGTGACCTGGACATCGGCCCGATCTCGCTGCTGGAGTACCTGCGGCACGCCGACGAGTTGCTGCTCCTGCCGGACCTCGCGGTGGGCAGTGACGGGCCGGTGCTCTCGGTCAACGTCGTCTCCACCCGCCCCCTCACCGAGCTGGACGGCGCACGGGTGGCGCTCGGCTCGACCTCGCGGACCGGGGTGCTGCTGGCCCAGCTGCTGCTCGCCGAGCGGTACAACGTGCGGCCCGACTACTTCCGCTGCCCGCCGGACCTGACCCAGATGCTGCTGGAGGCCGACGCCGGGGTGCTGATCGGGGACGTGGCGCTGCGGGCGCTCTACGAGGCGCCGCAGCGAGGCCTCACGGTCACCGACCTCGGGCAGGCATGGCGGGAGTGGACGGGACTGCCGATGGTCTTCGCCGTCTGGGCTGTTCGCCGTGACTTCGCCGCCGCCCACCCGGGTCTGGTCAAGGAGGTGCACGAGGCGTTCCTGCGCTCGCGTGACCTCTGCCTGGACGAGCTCGACCAGGTCGCCGAGGCGGCGGCGCGGTGGGAGACGTTCGACGCCGCGACGCTGGCCACGTACTTCCGGACCCTGGACTTCTCGCTCGGTGACCGGCAGGTCGCCGGGCTGCGCGAGTGGGCCCGCCGGGCCGCTGCGATCGGCGCGGCGCCGGCGCTGCCGGACGACGGCCCGGAGTTCTTCGCCGGCTGAGCCGGTCGAGCGGGCTGAGCCGCCGAGCGGGTCGGCCCGCCCGGCTCGGCGGTGGAGCGTTGGTCAGACGCCGGGGCGGAGCAGCGCCTCGGTGATCTTCTGGCAGTTCTTCATGCCGTAGTCGTAGCCCATGTCGATCGGATACTTGACCATCACGCCCATCGTCCAGGTGTCGCCGATGGCCAGGCAGTTGATGTGCATCTCCTGCTCCCTGGTCCGGTCGATCCACCCGTTCTTGATGGCGATCTGCTTCTGTTCCGTGGCGGGGAACGCCTTGCGGATGCCGAAGTCACCGGCGCCGCGCACCAGCCGCATCTCGTTGAGCAGCCACTTGGTCCACTTCGGCCCGGCGGCGGTGCCGTCGGCGATGCAGTTGCCCAGCCGGGCGGTGTCCCGAGGGGAGAGCGCCGTCCGGCTCCAGCCGCCGTCGGGGGCGACGCTGCTGTCGTTCAGCTTGCACATGGAGAGCAGCCGCCGGATCGAGGCGGCGCGGCCGACCGAGTTGTAGAACTGCTCGGCGCGGGTGTTGTCGCTGTCCCGGATGATCCGCGTCGCGTCGGCGAGCTTCGCGTCGCTCGGTGTGTCGCCGGCGTCGGCCTCGCGGCGCAGGTAGTCGGCGACGATCCAGGACTTGATCATCGAAGCGGTGGTGCTGGTCTCGTCCATGTTCTTCGAGCCGATGATCTTCCCGGTCCGGCGGTCGAGCACGCTCCAGGAGTACCAGCCCTCGATGTCGAGCTTGAGGTCCTTGGCCTGGAACGGCAGCGGCTCCAGCGATGGACTCGGGCTGGGCGCCGGGGCCGGCTGGCGGGCGCTGCGGTCGGTGGGCGTGCCGGTGGACCGGTCGTCCGTCGTGCTGCCGGCGTCGCCCCAACGGGCGGCGGCGTTGGACTCGAAGGGCGACCCGGGCAGCAGCCGCAGCGACACCAGGACCAGCCCGATCAGGATGACCGCGATCGCGACCAGCCGCAGCGGGGACGCCTCGCCGCCGCCGCGCCGGTCGGCCCGACGGTTACCGGCCATCAGAGCTTCCCGACCGGCTGCTGCGGCACCTTCAGCGCGGCGCCGGGCTGCGGGGTGACGAGCTGGGTGGCCACGCTCGCGCAGACCTGCGCGCCGTAGTCCAGGCCGCTCTTGATCGGGTAGCGCAGCATCACCGCGAGGCTCCACTTGCCGTTGACGGCGAGGCAGTTGACGTGCCAGTTGCCGTCGTAGTAGAGCTCGGTCCAGCCGTTCTTGATGCTGACCGGGCCCTGAGCGGTGATCGACTTCGGCAGCCCGTTGATGATCCCCCAGCGGCCGCCGCCAGACTTGGTCTTCTGGTCCTTGGCCGCGGTGGTGCCCTGCACCTTGCTCATCTCGCTGAGCACCCACTTGGTCCACTTCGGCCCGGCGGCCTTGCCGTCGGCGATGCAGTCGCCGAGCCGGACCGCGTCCCGCGGGGACATCCGGGTGAAGCTCCAGAAGCCCTCGTACTTCGGCACATTGCCGCGCTTGGTGTCGGTCAGACCGCAGATGCTGATCGCACGCTTGATCACCGGCCCCGGCTGGCCACCCGCCGGGACGGCGTACGAGCCGCCGGCGGCCTTGTAGACCGCGTTGGCTGCGTCGTCGTTGCTGTCCCGGATGGCGGCGCTGGCGGCCTTCTTCAGCGCCGCGGTCGGCTCCTTGTCCTTGAGCTGCCGCAGATAGTCGGAGACGATCCACGCCTTGATCATCGACTCGGTGGAGCTGGTCGCGGTCATGTTCGACGACCCGGAGATCTTGCCGGTCTGCCGGTCCAGCAATGCCCACGAGAAGAACTCACCCTTGAAGGTCACCGACACCGGGCCGGCGGCGAGCGTGGGTGGTGGCGGCGGGGTGGGTGCGGGCGCGGCGACGCTCCCGGCGCCGCCTCCGCCGCCTCCGCTGCCGTCGTCGCCGGCGAGCCGGGCGTACGCGGCAGGGACCAGCAGGACGCCACCGAGCAGGACCGCCACGACGGCGAACACCATGATCACGCGAGATCGCATGAGGCGGGTGAGCTCCAGATGTCAGGGCCGGGGGACCGGCTTGTTGTCCGGGGCGACCGGTGCGATCGCCGAGGCCGGGGGAGGGGGCCTCTGTGGAGACGGCGATTCTGGGCAGCCGATCGTGTGACCGGCAGAAGTCTACGTCCGGACCGGCCGATCGCCAGAGCCCGACACCTAGCAAAGGGCGATAAAGGTGGGATGTCGCGTCGGTATGGGGCTTCTAGGGGGATTCATCTTTGTCCAGTGAGCCAAGTCATAGCCCGCGCCATCGCCCTGCGTGAGCCGGAAGCGCCCATCGGTGACCGAACGTGACTCGGGTTTCCTGTTACACCCCCTGGTGCATCGGGGCGCAAGCTGTAACACTTGTCCTCATGTATGGCAATGACTTCTCCGCCCCGGACGACGCAACCGGCGGCGGCCTGCTCGGCGAGGTCGAGGCGGCCGAGGCAGAGCTACGCGCGGCCGCCGCGCGTCAGCGGCGCGCCGGGCCCGCGCCGGACGAGGACCTGGCGGCGTACTTCACCGCGGTGGTCGACGCGGAGCAGAAGATCGAGCCGCGGGACTGGATGCCGGACGCGTACCGCAAGACGTTGATCCGGCAGATCGCCCAGCACGCCCACTCCGAGATCATCGGCATGCAGCCGGAGGGCAACTGGATCAGCCGGGCGCCCTCGCTCAAGCGCAAGGCGATCCTGCTGGCCAAGGTGCAGGACGAGGCGGGCCACGGCCTCTACCTCTACGCCGCCGCCGAGACCCTCGGCATCAGCCGGGACGAGCTGGTCCGGCTCCTGCTCGAGGGGCGGCAGAAGTACAGCTCGATCTTCAACTACCCCACGCTGACCTGGGCTGACATGGGCGCGATCGGCTGGCTCGTGGATGGCGCGGCGATCGTCAACCAGGTGCCACTGTGCCGCTGCTCCTACGGCCCGTACGCGCGGGCGATGATCCGGGTCTGCAAGGAGGAGTCGTTCCACCAGCGCCAGGGGTACGAGATCCTGCACACCCTGGCGCACGGCACCCCGGCGCAGCAGGCGATGGCCCAGGACGCGGTGGACCGCTGGTGGTACCCGTCGCTGGCCATGTTCGGTCCGCCGGACGGCAACTCCACGCACTCCGCGCAGTCGATGGCCTGGAAGATCAAGCGCTTCTCCAACGACGATCTGCGCCAGCGCTTCGTGGACATGTGCGTTCAGCAGGCGGAGATTCTGGGGCTGCGCATCCCCGATGAGGACCTGCGCTGGAACGAGGAGCGGCAGGCGTACGACTACACGCAGCCGGACTACGACGAGCTGATGCGGGTGATCTCCGGCGACGGGCCGTGCAACCGGGAGCGGATGGCGCGCCGACGGGCCGCGCACGCCGAAGGCGCCTGGGTACGCGAGGCCGCCGCGGCGTACGCCGCCAAGCGGGCTGGACAGAAGGAGAAGGTGGCGGCGTGAGTACCGAGAACACCCCGTTGTGGGAGGTCTTCGTCCGGGCCCGGCGCGGGTTGTCGCACACCCACGTCGGCAGCCTGCACGCCCCCGACGCCGAGCTGGCCCTGCGCAACGCCCGGGACCTCTACACCCGACGGCAGGAGGGCGTGTCGATCTGGGTGGTGCCGGCCAGTGCCATCACCGCGTCCAGCCCGGACGAGAAGGACTCCTTCTTCGACCCGGCCGCCGACAAGGTCTACCGCCACCCCACCTTCTACGAGGTGCCGGACGGGGTGGCCCACCTGTGAACGGCCCTCTCGACTTCACCCTCGCCGTCGGCGACGACGCGTTGATCGCCGCGCAACGGCTGGCCGAGTGGACCACCCGCGCACCGGAGATGGAAGAGGACATCGCGCTGGCCAACATCGCCCTCGACCAGCTCGGCGCAGCCCGCCTGCTGCTGTCGTACGCGGGCGAGCTGGAGGGCGCCGGCCGGGACGAGGACGCGCTCGCGTACCTGCGTGACGACCGCCAGTTCCGCAACGTGCTCCTGGTCGAGCTGCCGAACGGCGACTTCGCGGTGACCATGGCGAAGCTGTTCTTCCTGGCGGCGTACCAACTGCCGCTGTACACGGCGCTGGCCGGATGCGCGGACGAGCGGCTGGCCGCGATCGGCGCCAAGGCGCGCAAGGAGTCGGCGTACCACCTGGACCACGGCGCGTTGTGGGTGAAGCGGCTCGGCGACGGCACCGAGGAGTCGCACCGCCGGATGCAGGCGGCCGTCGACGAGGTCTGGCCGTACACCCACGAGCTGTTCACCGCCGACCCGGCGGCGCCGGTCGACCCGGCTACCCTGCGGTCGGCGTTCGACGAGACCGTCGGCCCGGTGCTGGCCGAGGCGACGCTCACCCGTCCCGAGAGCCGCTGGGCGCCAACCGGCGGGCGGGCGGGCGTGCACACCGAGCACCTGTCGTACCTGCTGGCCGAGATGCAGGTGCTGCACCGCGCCCACCCCGGGGCGAAGTGGTGAGCGCGAGGAGTGCAGCGCAGCGGAGCCCCGCGGTCGCGACCGACGGCGGCACGCTGAGCGATGCGAGAGCCGCCGTGGCGAGCGTGGTGGACCCGGAGATCCGGGTGATCACCATCGACGAGCTGGGCATCCTGCGCGCGGTCGAGAAGGATCCGGCCAGCGGGCGGGTCACCGTCACCATCACCCCGACGTACACCGGCTGCCCCGCGATGGACGTGATCCGGGCCGACATCCGCCGCGCGCTGGCGGTCGCCGGTCACCCGGACGCCGAGGTCCGCACGGTCTACAGCCCACCGTGGAGCACCGACTGGATCTCCGACAGCGGGCGGGACAAGCTCGCCGCCGCCGGGATCGCCCCGCCGGCCCCGGTGCCCGCCGCCGGCGGGGTGCCGCTGACCCTCGCGGTCCGCTGCCCGCACTGCGGCTCGCCGGAGACCGAACAGGTCAGCCGTTTCGGCTCCACCGCGTGCAAGGCGCTGTGGCGCTGCCGCTCCTGCTCCGAACCCTTCGACCACCTGAAGGCGCTGTGACAGTGACCATCACCCGGCCGGTCCGTCGCCGGCCGGTCTTCCACCCGCTGCCGGTCGCCGCCGTCGACCGGCTCACCGACGACGCCGTGGCGGTCACCTTCGCCGTACCCGACGAGTTGCGGGAGACGTTCGCGTTCCGCGCGGGTCAGCACCTGACGGTGCGACGGGTGGCCGAGGACGGCACGGACGTGCGCCGCTCGTACTCCATCTGCTCCACACCGGACGACCTGGCCCGGCACGGCCGGCTGCGGATCGGGGTGCGGGAGATTCCCGGCGGCGCGTTCTCGGCGTTCGCCTGTGGCGCGCTGCGCGGTGGCGACACGGTCGAGGTGCTGCCGCCGCTGGGCACCTTCACCACGGCCTTCGCGCCGGACCGGGCGCGGCACTACGGCGCGGTCGTCGCCGGCTCCGGCATCACCCCGGTGCTCGCGCTGGTCGCGACCGCCCTGGCCGTCGAGCCGGCCAGCACCTTCACCCTGGTGTACGGCAACCGCACGGCGAACACCGTGATGTTCGCCGAGGAGTTGGCGGACCTGAAGGACCGGTATCCCACCCGGCTGCACCTGGTGCACGTGCTGTCCCGGGAGCAGGGCGAGTCACCGCTGCTCTCCGGGCGGATCGACGCCGAGCGGCTGGGCCGGTTGCTGGGCACGATCGTGCCGGGCGACGCCATCGAGGAGTGGTTCCTCTGCGGCCCGTACGGCATGGTGGTCGACGTCCGGGCCGTGCTGACCGAGCGGGGGCTGCCCGAGTCGGCGGTGCACACCGAGCTGTTCCACGTCGACGCGCCACCGGAGCCGGTGCGCCGCCCCACGGACCAGACGGGCGCCGGGGCCGAGGTCACCATCGTGTTGGACGGCCGGTCGTCCAGCTTCACCATGGGCCGCGAGGAGCGGGTGCTGGACGCCGCGCTGAAGGTGCGCGGCGAGCTGCCGTATGCCTGCAAGGGCGGTGTCTGCTCGACCTGCAAGGCGAAGGTCGTCGATGGCGCGGTCACCATGGCCCGCAACTACGCACTGGAGCCAGACGAGCTCGCCGCCGGCTACGTCCTGACCTGCCAGTCGAGCCCGACCACGGACAGGCTCACGGTCGACTACGACGCATGACCGACGACCGGCAGTTCGTCGAGCGGTTTGCCGAGGTCACCCGGGGGCGACGTCCGACCGGCCTCGTGGAGCAGTGGGAGCAGTTCGTCGGGTTCTGCGAGGAGGGCTACCACGACGTCCTCGACGAGTACTGGTTCGACCTGAGCGTCCGGCGGACGATCGAAACCGCACTGACCGACGACCGGTTGCAGGGCTTCCCGCAGATGGGTTGGTTCCGGGAGCAGGTCGGGGCGGTGGACGAGCGGTTCCGGGCGGTGCTCTCCGAGGAGCGCTTCCCGGCGCGGGTCGAGCTGCCGTGGTGGGAGGCGTACCTGCCGGCCTGGGCCGGGCCGGTGCTCGCGGCGGAGCTGTGGGACAGCTACCACGTACGCGTCGAGGTGCGACCCAACTAGGACATGACCGGCGCGGCTTTCGTGATCTTGGAAATGCGTGCGAGGTCGGGCGGGGATCACATCAGCATCCCCGGCCCGGCGAGATGAGTTGAGGCCGACGTAGGCTCGGGGGGTGACGGTGAGCCGGGAGATCGACGACATCCTGCAGCGCGGCGCGGACGGCGGGCGGATCACGCCCGAGGAGGCCCTGCTGCTCTACACCGAGGCGCCCTTCCACCGGCTGGGCGAGGCGGCGGACGCGGTGCGCCGGCGGCGCTACCCGGACAACATCGTCACGTACCTGATCGATCGCAACATCAACTACACCAACGTCTGCGTGACGGCGTGCAAGTTCTGCGCGTTCTACCGCGCGCCGAAGCACGCTGAGGGTTGGACGCACCCGACCGAGGAGATACTGCGCCGCTGCGGCGAGGCGGTCGAGCTGGGCGCGACCCAGGTGATGCTCCAGGGCGGGCACCACCCGGACTACGGCGTCGAGTACTACGAGGAGCTCTTCGCCTCGGTCAAGCAGGCGTACCCGCAGCTGGTCATCCACTCCATCGGGCCGAGCGAGATCCTGCACATGGCCAAGGTTTCCGGGGTGAGCCTGGACGAGGCCGTCGCCCGGATCAAGGCCGCCGGCCTCGACTCGATCGCCGGCGCCGGCGCGGAGATGCTGCCCGAGCGGCCCCGCAAGGCCATCGCCCCACTCAAGGAGTCGGGTGAGCGCTGGCTGGAGGTCATGGAGCTGGCCCATCGGCAGGGCATCGAGTCGACCGCCACCATGATGATGGGCACCGGCGAGACGCACGCGGAGCGGATCGAGCACCTGCGCATGATCCGCGACGTGCAGGACCGCACCCGCGGCTTCCGGTCCTTCATCCCGTGGACGTACCAGCCGGAGAACAACCACCTCAAGGGCCGCACCCAGGCGACCACCCTGGAATACCTGCGGTTGGTCGCGGTGGCCCGGCTCTTCTTCGAGACCGTGCCGCACCTCCAGGCGTCCTGGCTGACCACCGGCAAGGACGTCGGGCAGCTCGCGCTGCACATGGGCGTGGACGATCTCGGCTCGATCATGCTGGAGGAGAACGTCATCTCCTCGGCCGGCGCGCGGCACCGTTCCAACCTGCACGAGCTGATCGGCATGATCCGCTCGGCGGACCGGATCCCCGCGCAGCGGGACACCCTCTACAACCGGCTCGCCGTGCACCACACGCCGGCCGACGACCCGACCGACGACCGGGTGGTCTCGCACTTCTCCTCGATCGCGCTGCCCGGCGGCGGTGCCGGCCGGTCCCTGCCGCTTGTCGAGGCCAACTGATCCTGGTCGAAGCCCGGCCGTTCGGCTGATCGTGGCTCATGCTCCCGCCCGGCCGCCTCGGCGGTCCGGGTGGTCCCGGTCACTGCGGCGCCCAACCTGCCGGTCAGGGGTGGTGGAGTTGATCGTGCGCGGCTAGCGTGCCGCCTCATATCCTTCGCCACCGTCCATGGGTCCACACCGATGACCGCCCGTCGCCGTCGATGGGCGCGGATCGGCGGAATCGGCACGACCGTGCTGGTGGCGGATGGTCTGATGGTGCTGGTCGCGCGGCAGTCCTCCATCGGCCCGTGCGGGCCGTTCACATAACGCACGGCGGTACGGGCGGGATGGGTGACCATTCCGCCCGTACCGTCTGCCCGCTCCGGGCCGGACGGATGAAAGCGGCCCCGCGTGCTGGCGCGGGAGATCGACGTTCGATAACGTCCGCTCGTTCCGCAACCATTCTTCTTCCCTACCCCCGGGGGACTGATGACAGCGTTCCACCGCTCGACCCTGGCCCGCGCCAGTGTCGTGGCGCTGCTCGCGGCCGGTGGCCTGGCCACCGTGGCCGCCCCGGCGCAGGCCGCCGACCAGGCCGACCTGGCCCTGGTGCCGATGAGCTACGAACTGGCCAAGGGCGTCAAGGAAGCCAAGGCCAAGCCGTTCAAGTTCCAGGTCGACAACACCCGGAGCACGGTCGACGCCAAGGACGTCCGGGTCACCGTGGAGACCAAGGGCCTCAAGGATCGCAAGGTCGGTGTGCTCGCCTGGGACGGCTGCGAGGTCGCTGGCACCACCTTCAGCTGCCTCCTCGGCGACCTGGCCGCCGGCACCACCGAGGACTTCGGCATCCCGCTGTTCTCGGCGGGTGGTCGCGGCCCGGCCGGCACGCTGGTGGTCACCATCAGCTCGGCCACCGCCGATCCCGTTACCGGGGACAACACGGTTGAGCACGAGATCATCGTCGCCAAGCCCGGCTATGACCTGACCACCTGGGTGCAGGACGTCTACGCCGACGTGGTGGTGGACGCCGACGAGACGGGCGAGTCCGGCCGCGAGCCGGTCAGGCTTGGCAAGACGGCGCCGCTGGACTGGGCGGTCTACAACGACGGCAGCCGCAAGGCCACCGGCGTGGCGTACGGCTTCACGCTGCCGGCGGGCGTCACCTTCGCCGAGCTGCCAGAGGGCTGCGTGGAGCAGACGCTGAACGGCCTGGCAAACGCGTACTGCGAGGACTCCGGTGTGGTGCTGAAGCCGGGTCAGTTCTACACCGTCGGCGTGCGGGTGAAGATCGGCGCGGACGTGACCGAGGCGGTGCTCCGGCCCGGGTTCCTCTTCGCCGCCGGCCTGGACGCCGCTCAGGGCAGCCCTGAGGCGCAGCCGCAGGTGGCGACCAGCGCGCAGCGCCGGGCGTTCACCGAGACCGACCACGGGGACAACACCGCGCAGTTCGACGTGTTCGTCGACCTGACCGCGCAGCCCACCCCGACCCCCACGCCCACGACCACGCCGACGCCGACGCCGACGCCGACGGAAACGGCGAGCCCGACGCCGAGCGGCACGACGACGCCGAGCGGCACGACGACGCCGGGCGCGACCACGCCCCCGGGCGCGGGTGGTGGCGGCGGTGGCGACGGTGGTGGCGGGCTGCCGGTGACCGGTGTGCAGGTCGGCCTGATCGGCGGCATCGGCGGCATGATCCTGGTCGCGGGCGGGACGCTGCTGGTGCTTTCCCGTCGGCGCAAGGTCATCCTGGTCGCTCCAACCGATGAGAAGTCGACCGACTGACACAGGCACGACGCGAGGGCGGGGTGGGTGACCATCCCGCCCTCTCGCGTGCCGGGGTCCGTGCCGCGTCACCCAGCGACCGTCGGCTTGCGGGCGGCTGGCAGAGTGGAGGGGTGAGCCGTACCCCGCAGGGCCAGCGCGCCAGCCTGGACAAGCAGCCGCACGAGGTCGCCGCGATGTTCGACGGCGTGGCCGAGCGATACGACCTGACCAACACGGTGCTCTCCTTTGGCCAGGACCGCTCCTGGCGTCGGTCCACCCGGGCGGCGCTCGGGCTACGGCCGGGCGAGCGGGTGCTGGACGTCGGCGCGGGCACCGGTGTCTCGACCCGGGAGCTGGCCCAGTCCGGGGCGTACGCGGTGGGTGCGGACCTGTCCCTGGGCATGCTGCACGCCGGCAAGCGGGCCCGGCCCGAGGTGCCGTTGCTGGCGGGAGACGCGCTGCGGCTGCCGTTCGCCGACGCCAGCTTCGACGCGGTGACCATCTCCTTCGCGCTGCGCAACGTCAACGACACCGACGCGGCCCTGCGTGAGCTGGCCCGGGTGACCCGACCCGGTGGGCGGCTGGTGGTCTGCGAGTTCAGCACCCCGGTCAACCCCGCCTTCCGGACGGTCTACCTGTCGTACCTGATGCGGTCGCTGCCGGCGGTGGCCCGCGCGGTGGCCAGCAACCCCGAGGCGTACGTCTACCTGGCCGAGTCGATCCGGGCCTGGCCGGACCAGGCCGCGCTGGCCGGGCGGGTCGCCGCGGCCGGCTGGGGACGGGTGGCGTGGCGCAACCTGACCGGTGGCGTGGTCGCCCTGCACCGGGGGATCCGCGAGTAGCGCCGGCCCTCGCCGCCGACATCGACAATATTCAGGTTTCGTGAATATCAGTCTTTAGTCCACTTTGCGCCGTATGCTCGTCGGCATGACCCGAGCAGAGTCGGCGGACCCGGTGGCCGCCACCGACGACGACGCGGCCGAACTCATCGCGCAGCTACGCGCGCTGGCGGGCGCCGATCCGGCGGACGTCCGTCAGGTCGTGGCCGAGGTGTTGGCCGCGCTGGACCGGGCGGCCGGCGGCGCGCTACGTGAGCACCTGCCGGAGACCATCCGGGTCGATGCGGGCCTGGACGCGCCCAGTAAGGCCTGACACCTGCCTGCTGTGGACGGTCGTCGACTGTCACATCTGCGAGTTAGGTACCCCTGATCCTGGGTAGGTATGACGCCGGTCATACACTCGTCCCGTCTGGCTTGTGAAGCATTTCACGAGCGTGCGGGAGGAGGCGCGGATGACCGCGGTGGAACACGATGCCGACGTCATCGTCGTGGGCGCCGGTCCCGGTGGATCGGCGACGGCTTACCACCTGGCGCGGCACGGCGTGCGGGTGCTGCTGCTGGAGAAGACCGAGTTCCCCCGGGAAAAGGTCTGCGGCGATGGGCTGACCCCGCGCGCGGTGCGCCAGCTCGTGCGGATGGGCGTGGACACCTCGCCCGAGGCCGGTTGGCTGCACAACCGGGGCCTGCGGGTGATCGGCGGCGGGGTGCGCCTGGAACTGGACTGGCCGGAGCTCGCCAGCTTCCCCAACTACGGGCTGGTGCGCACCAGACTCGACTTCGACGACCTGCTCGCCCAACGGGCGGTGGCCGCCGGCGCCAAGCTGCGGACCAACGTCAACGTGCTCGGCCCGGTGCTCGACGGCGACGGCCGGGTGACCGGCGTCGAGGCAGAGGTGGGCCCGGGCAAGGAGCCCGCCACCTTCCACGCTCCGCTGGTCGTGGCGGCAGACGGGGTCTCCGGCCGGTTCCCGCTCGCTCTCGGGCTGGCCAAGCGGGAGGACCGGCCGATCGGCGTGGCCGTCCGCCGCTACTACCACTCCCCGGTCAAGCACGACGACGACTACCTCGAGTCCTGGCTGGAGCTGCGCAGCAAGGACAGCGGCGACAAACTGCTGCCCGGGTACGGCTGGATCTTCGGGCTCGGTGACGGGCGGGTCAACGTCGGCCTCGGCGTGCTCAACTCGTCCTCCGCGTTCGGCAAGACCAACTACCGCCGGCTGCTCACCGACTGGCTGGCGAACACGCCCGTCGACTGGGGAATGACCGACGAGGCCAACGCCGACGGCCCGATCCTCGGCGCCGCGCTGCCGATGGGCTTCAACCGGGTGCCGCACTACACCCGTGGCGTGATGCTGGTCGGCGACTCCGGCGGCATGGTCAACCCGTTCAACGGGGAGGGCATCGCCTACGCCATGGAGTCCGGCGAACTGGCCGCGGAGGTCGCGGTGCAGGCCCTCGCGCGACCGGCCGGCCCGGAGCGGGAGCGGGCGCTGATGGCGTACCCGAACGAGCTGAAGGCCCGGCTCGGTGGCTACTACCGGCTGGGCGGCATCTTCGTGAAGCTGATCGGCCGTCCGGAAATCATGCGGATCGCCACCAAGCACGGCATGCCGCACCCGACGCTGATGCGCTTCGTACTCAAGCTGTTGGCCAACCTGACCGACCCGCGTGGCGGGGACGCGATGGACCGGGTCATCAATGCGATGACGAAGGCAGCGCCAGCGGTATAGATGGACCGTGTCTGGGCTGGTCACAGCCCTGGTCCGGACAGAGATCGACCCCCGCCGGCAGCCACCGCGAGGGACGTGAATAGTGTGATTTTCGTCAAGCACCGAGGGCAGGAAAGGACGAGCAGGAGAAAACGATGACGCTCTCGCCTTACGCACCGATCATCGGGCTGTTTGCCCTCGCCGCGGCGTTCTCGCTGTTCTCGGTTGGCGCCGCCCGCTTCGCTGGTCCCCGTCGTTACAACAAGGCCAAACTCGAGGCTTACGAGTGCGGCATCGAGCCCAGCCCCCAGCCGGTCGGCGGCGGGCGGTTCCCGATCAAGTTCTACCTGACGGCGATGCTCTTCATCGTCTTCGACATCGAGATCATCTTCCTCTACCCATGGGCGGTCTCGTTCGACGCTCTGCCGATCTTCGGCTTCGTGGAGATGGTCCTGTTCATCGTCGCGGTCTTCGTCGCGTACGCCTATGTGTGGCGGCGCGGCGGCCTGGACTGGGACTGAGGAAGGAACGTCAGATGGGCATCGAGGAGAAGCTTCCCGCCGGCGTCCTGCTCACCTCGGTGGAGAAGCTGGTCAACTGGTCCCGGAAGTCGTCCGTGTGGGGCGCCACCTTCGGCCTGGCCTGCTGCGCCATCGAGATGATGGCCGCCGGTGGCCCGCACTACGACATGGGCCGCTGGGGCATGGAGGTCTTCCGGGCCTCGCCCCGACAGGCCGACCTGATGATCGTGGCTGGCCGGGTGAGTCAGAAGATGGCGCCGGTGCTGCGCCAGATCTACGACCAGATGGCCGAGCCCCGCTGGGTGCTCTCCATGGGCGTCTGCGCCAGCAGCGGCGGCATGTTCAACAACTACGCGATCGTGCAGGGCGTCGACCACGTCGTACCGGTCGACATGTACCTGCCCGGCTGCCCGCCGCGGCCGGAGATGCTCATCGACGCGATCCTCAAGCTCCGCGAGAAGATCATGTATGAGCCGCTGGGCCCGAACGGTCGCAAGATGCTGGCGGCCCGCCAGGAGCGTGGCGACGTCCCGGTCGTGCCCTACGGCTCCATGCCGTCCTCGTACCGCAACGACAAGGCCCGGCGTGCCGAGTGGACCCGGGCGGTCCGCGAGGGGCGCGAGGAGCAGCTGCGGATCGAGAACTGGATGAACGCGCAGAACCACCTCCACGCTCACAGGGGCCCGAAGTGACCGCACCGAACGACAGGAACAACGACGGCGGGGTGCCGGTGCCGGTCACGCCGGCCGGCGCCAGCAGCACCGCCCCGGCCGAGTACCCGCCGGCCAGCCCGGCCGGCCGCGGGATGTTCGGCAACCACGGCACCGGCGACGTGTCCGGCTACGGCGGCCTGGTCCGCCAGCGCCAGCCGATCGAGGAGGCCGCCCGGCCGTACGGCGGGTACTTCGACGAGGTCCGCGACGCGCTGGAGGAGGCGTACCCGGCCTTCGGCGACGCGATCGAGAAGGTCGTGGTCGACCGGGGTGAGCTGACCCTGCACGTACGCCCGGAGCGGATCGCCGAGGTCTGCCAGGTGATGCGGGACGACCTGGCGCTGCGCTTCGAACTGTGCTCCTCGGTCTCCGGCGTGGACTACCTCGGCGCCGACGAGCGCCGCCTGCACGTGGTCTACCTGCTCACCTCGATGACCTACCGGCGTCGGGTCCGGCTGGAGGCCGCCGTCTCCGTGGAGAGCCCGCACCTGCCCAGCGTGACGGCGATCTACCCGACCGCCGACTGGCAGGAGCGGGAGGCGTACGACATGTTCGGCATCGTCTTCGACGGCCACCCCAACCTGACCCGGATCCTCATGCCGGACGACTGGGAGGGCCACCCGCAGCGCAAGGACTACCCGCTCGGTGGCGTGGCGGTCGAGTACAAGGGCGCTGAGATCCCGCCGCCGGACCGGAGGAGGTCATACCAGTGACCACGTCGAACTATGCGACCGAACGCGAGACCACCGAGGGCAGGGTCTTCACCGTCACCGGTGGGGACTGGGACACGGTCGTCTCGAGCACCGACCCGATCAACGACGAGCGGATCGTCGTCAACATGGGTCCGCAGCACCCGTCCACGCACGGCGTGCTGCGGCTGATCCTGGAGCTGGAGGGCGAGACGGTCCGCGAGGCCCGCTCGGTCGTCGGCTACCTGCACACCGGCATCGAGAAGAACCTCGAATACCGCAACTGGGTCCAGGGCTCGACGTTCGTGACCCGGATGGACTACCTCGCGCCGCTGTTCAACGAGACGGCGTACGCGCTGGCGGTCGAGAAGCTGCTCGGCATCACCGACGACATCACCGAGCGCGCCACCACCATCCGGGTGCTGATGATGGAGCTGAACCGGATCTCGTCGCACCTGGTCTGGCTGGCGACCACCGGCATGGAGCTGGGCGCGATCTCGATCATGCTCTACGGCTTCCGTGAGCGGGAGTACATCCTCGACATCTTCGAGACCATCACCGGCCTGCGGATGAACCACGCGTACGTCCGGCCGGGCGGCGTGGCGCAGGACGTTCCGGACGAGGCGATCGTCAAGATCCGCGAGTTCCTGAAGATGATGCCGAAGAAGCTCAAGGAGTACGAGGATCTCCTCTCCGGCCAGCCGATCTGGACGGAGCGGACGAAGAACGTCGCGGTGCTGGACGTGACCGGCTGCGTGGCGCTCGGCATCACCGGGCCGGTGCTGCGCTCCGCCGGGTTGGCCTGGGACCTGCGCAAGACCATGCCGTACTGCGGTTACGAGACGTACGAGTTCGACGTGCCGACCCATCCCGACGGTGACGTGTGGGGCCGCTACCTGGTCCGGCTCGCCGAGATCCGGGAGTCGTTGAAGCTGGTCGAGCAGGCGCTGGACCGGCTCCGGCCGGGCCCGGTGATGGTTGCCGACCGCAAGATCGCCTGGCCGGCGCAGCTGGCCATCGGCGTCGACGGCATGGGCAACTCGCTGGAGCACGTCGCGAAGATCATGGGTCAGTCGATGGAGTCGCTGATCCACCACTTCAAGCTGGTCACCGAGGGCTTCCGGGTCCCGCCGGGCCAGGTGTACGTCGGCATCGAGTCGCCCCGCGGCGAGCTGGGCGTGCACGCGGTCTCCGACGGTGGCACCCGGCCGTACCGGGTGCACTACCGGGAACCGAGCTTCGTCAACCTCCAGGCACTCCCGGCGATGGCCGAGGGCGGCCTGATCGCCGACGTGATCGCCGGCGGCGCCTCGCTGGACCCCGTGATGGGTGGTTGTGACCGATGACGACGACGTTCACTGACGAGACCCGCGAGCGGGCGCGCGAGATCATCGCCCGCTACCCGGCGGACCGGTCCCGCTCGGCGTTGCTGCCGCTGCTGCACCTGGTCCAGTCGGAGGAGGGGTACGTCTCCCCGGCCGGTGTCGCGTTCTGCGCCGAGGTGCTCGGGCTGAACAAGGCCCAGGTCGGCGCGGTGGCCACCTTCTACACGATGTACAAGCGCAAGCCGACCGGCGACTTCCTGGTCAGCGTCTGCACCAACACCATGTGCAACGTGCTCGGCGGCCAGGAGGTCTACGACACCCTCGCCGAGCACCTCGGTGTCGGGCACGACGAGACCACCGCCGACGGGAAGATCACCCTGGAGCACGCCGAGTGCCTGGCGGCCTGCGACTACGGCCCGGTGATGACCGTCAACTACGACTTCTTCGACGGCGTGGACTCGTCCACCGCGGTCGGTGTCGTCGACGAGCTGCGTGCCGGCGGCCGGCCGATGCCGACCCGGGGCGCCCGGCTGTGCACGCTCAAGGAGATGGCGGTGCAGCTCGCCGGCTTCGCCGACGAGCGCGACGGTGCGGTCGCCGACGGTGGGCCGGGCGAGCCCACGCTGCGCGGGCTGCGGCTGGCGCAGCAGCACGGCGTCTCGGTGCCGGGCTTCGACCCGAACACCCCGATCCGCAGCAAGGCGGAGGCGGACAAGGCGGCCGCGCAGGCGAAGGCCGCCGAGGCGGCCGCGAAGCCGGTTGAGGTGCCCGCCCCGCAGGTCAGTCCGGTGAAGGGTGGCGACGGCGCGTCCGCTCCGACGGGTACGCCCGGCAACGCCGGGTCCGGCGAGCCAGCTCCCGCCGCTGCGGCGACCGGCAGCACCGCGCCGGACGTGAAGGCGCCGGACGGCAAGTCGCCGCAGGTGCGTACCGCCGAGACCCGCCAGCCGGACGCGGCGACCGCCGTGCCCGACGCACCTGGCATCAAGGTCCCGGCGGAGACGTCGCCGGCCCCGCGCGACGCGCAGGAGGCGGAGGCGGCCGGCGTGGCGGCCAACGCGCCGGCCGGTGACGGCAAGCCCGCCGGTGACTCCACCGGCGCGCAGGAGCGCAACCTCAACGAAGCGTCGGCGAGCGCCGATGGCGCGACCTCCACCGTCGCGAGTGAAACGGGGGCCCAGAAGTGACCACTCCCCGCCCGGAGACGCTGGCCAAGCTGACGCCGGTGCTGACCAAGCGCTGGCTGTCGCCGGACGCCTGGCGGATCGGCACGTACGAGCAGCTGGACGGCTACGCCGCGCTGCGCAAGGCGCTCAGGGCCCACCCGGACGACCTGATCCAGCTCATCAAGGACTCCGGGCTGCGTGGCCGGGGCGGCGCCGGCTTCCCCACCGGTCTCAAGTGGGGCTTCATCCCGCAGGGCGACGGCAAGCCGCACTACCTGGTGGTCAACGCCGACGAGGGCGAGCCGGGCACCTGCAAGGACCTGCCGCTGATGACCCACGACCCGCACTCCCTGGTGGAGGGCGTGATCATCGCGTCGTACGCGATCCGGGCCAACCGCGCCTACATCTACATCCGGGGCGAGGCGGTGCACGCCGCGCGCCGGCTGCGCAACGCGGTCCAGGAGGCGTACGACAAGGGCTACCTCGGCCGGAACATCCTGCGCAGCGGCTACGACCTGGAGCTGGTGGTGCACTCGGGCGCCGGGGCGTACATCTGCGGCGAGGAGACGGCGCTGCTGGACTCGCTGGAGGGGTTCCGGGGCCAGCCCCGGCTGCGTCCGCCGTTCCCGGCCACCCACGGCCTTTACGCCAGCCCGACGGTGGTGAACAACGTCGGCACCATCGCCAGCGTGCCGCCTATCGTGCTCGGCGGGGCCGACTGGTGGAAGACCATGGGCACCGAGAAGTCCTCCGGGCCGATGATCTACTCGCTCTCGGGCCGGATCGTCAACCCCGGCCAGTACGAGTGCTCGATGGGCGTCACGCTGCGCGAGCTGCTGGAGCTGGCGGGCGGGATGCAGCCCGGGCACAACCTGAAGTTCTGGACCCCGGGCGGTTCGTCCACCCCGCTGCTCGCCGCCGAGCACCTGGACGTGCCGCTGGACTTCGAGGGGGTGGCGGCGGCCGGGTCGATCCTCGGCACCACGGCCACCCAGATCTTCTCCGACCAGGACTGCCCGGTCTACGCGACGTACCGGTGGCTGGAGTTCTACCACCACGAGTCGTGCGGCAAGTGCACCCCGTGCCGTGAGGGCAACTACTGGATGGTCCGGGTCTACCGGCGGATCCTCGCCGGCCAGGGCACCCATGAGGACCTGGACACCCTGCTGGACACCTGCGACAACATCCTCGGCCGCTCGTTCTGCGGTCTGGGCGACGGTGCGACCAGCTCGGTGACCTCGTCGCTGAAGTACTTCAAGCAGGACTACCTCGACTACATCGAGGGACGTACCGCACCCAAGCTGTCGGAGAAGACCCTGGTAGGGGCGCACTGATGACCGACGTAGCCAAGCAGACCGACACCGTCACGCTCACTATCGACGGCGTCGAGGTCACCGCCCCCAAGGGGACGCTGCTGATCCGGGTCGCCGAGCAGATGGGCACCGAGATCCCCCGGTTCTGCGACCACCCGCTGCTGGCCCCGGCCGGCGCGTGCCGGCAGTGCCTGGTCGAGGTGGAGGGGCAGCGTAAGCCGGTCGCCTCCTGCACCCAGACCGTCGCCGACGGCATGGTGGTCCGTACCCAGCTCACCTCCCCGGTGGCCAAGAAGGCGCAGGAGGGGGTGATGGAGCTGCTGCTGCTCAACCACCCGCTGGACTGCCCGATGTGTGACAAGGGCGGCGAGTGCCCCCTGCAGAACCAGGCGATGTCCACCGGCCGCACCGACTCGCGCTTCCACGAGCACAAGCGGGAGTACGAGAAGCCGATGGCGATCAGCAGCCAGGTGCTGCTGGACCGCGAGCGCTGCGTGCTCTGCCAGCGCTGCACCCGGTTCTCCGAGGAGATCGCCGGCGACAAGTTCATCGACCTGATGGGCCGCTCGTCCGCCGAGGAGATCAACATCTACCGGGACGACGCGTACGGCGAGGAGGGCGACGCGGGTGACGTGCCGTTCAACTCCTACTTCTCCGGCAACACCGTGCAGATCTGCCCGGTGGGCGCGCTGACCGGTGCCCAGTACCGCTTCCGGGCCCGGCCGTTCGACCTGGTCTCCAGCCCGAGCGTCTGCGAGCACTGCTCGGCGGGCTGCGGGCAGCGCACCGACTGGCGGCGCGGCAAGGTGCTGCGCCGGCTGGCCGGCGACGAGCCGGCGGTGAACGAGGAGTGGAACTGCGACAAGGGCCGGTGGGGCTTCCAGTACACCCGCGCCACCGACCGGCTGACCAACCCGCTGGTCCGCGACGAGCGCACCGGCGAGCTGCGTGAGGCCTCCTGGAGTGAGGCGCTCACCGTGGCCGCCGAGGGGCTGCGCGCGGCCCGCGACGGCGGGCAGGGCACGGCGGTGCTCACCGGCGGTCGGCTGACCGTCGAGGACGCCTACGCGTACGCGAAGTTCGCCCGGGTCGCGCTGAACACCAACGACATCGACTTCCGGGCCCGGCCGGTCTCCCGCGAGGAGGCCGACTTCCTGGCCAGCTCGGTCGCCGGGGTCACCGACGTCACCTACACCGACGTGGAGAACGCCCCGGCGGTGGTGCTGGTCGGCCTGGAGCCGGAGGAGGAGTGCCCGATCCTCTTCCTGCGACTGCGCAAGGCGTACCTGAAGAAGACCCTGACGGTGTACGCGCTGGCGCCGTTCGCCACCCGCGGCCTGGAGAAGCTCGGTGCCAAGCTGGCCCGGGTGGTGCCGGGCGAGGAGGCCAGCGTGCTCGCCGAGCACGCCACGGTCACCGAGGCGTTGAGCGCGCCGGGCGCGATCCTGATCGTCGGCGAGCGGCTGGCCAGCGTGCCGGGCGGGCTCTCCGCCGCGGCGGACGTGGCCCGGCGTACCGGCGCGAAGCTGGCCTGGGTGCCGCGGCGCGCGGGTGACCGCGGCGCGGTCGACGCGGGCTGCCTGCCCAACCTGCTCCCCGGTGGCCGGCTGGTCACCGAGCCGGCCGCCCGGGCCGAGCTGGGCGAGGCGTGGGACATCCCGGCCGGGGTGATCCCGAGCCAGGCCGGTCGGGACACCGATCAGATCCTGGCGGCCGCGGCCAAGGGGCAGCTCGGCGCGCTGGTGGTCGGCGGGGTCGACCCGGCCGACCTGGCCGACCCGCGGCTCGCCGAGACCGCCCTGGACGCGGTGCCGTTCCTGGTCAGCCTGGAACTGCGCGGCAGCGCGGTGACCCGGCGGGCCGACGTGGTGCTCCCGATCGCCCCGGTGGTCGAGAAGGCCGGCAGCTTCCTGGACTGGGAGGGTCGGCTGCGTCCGTTCGAGGCGGTGCTGCAGACCGCGGCGATGACCGACGGCCGCGTGCTCGACGCGCTGGCCGCGCTGCTCGACGTGCGGCTCGGCACCGCGGACGTGCCGAGCGTGCGCCGCGAGCTGGCGACTCTGCCGGCGACCCGCACCCAGCGGCCGTCCCCGCCGTCGGTGGCGCCCGGCACGGTGCCGCGCCCGGCCGCCGGGCAGGCCGTGCTGGCCACCTGGCACCAGCTTGTCGACCTGGGCACTCTGACCGACGGTGACGAGCACCTCGCCGGCACCGCCCGTCCGCCGGTGGTCCGGCTGGGCAAGGGCACCGCCGAGGCGCTCGGTGTGGCCGACGGCGACGCGGTCACGGTCGGTACCGACCGTGGCGCGCTGACCCTGCCGGCCGAGCTCACCGAGATGCCGGACGGCGTGGTCTGGTTGCCGACCAACTCACCCGGTTCGACCGTGCGACGCAGCCTCGGGGCGACGTCCGGCGCGGTCGTCCGGATCTCCGTCCCCGCACCGAACGCGGCCGTCCCGGCCGGGCGGGTCGCGGCCGACGAGACCGGTCTCCCGGGTCCGCTCCTCAACGCTGGGGGTAACCAGTGAGCCCGTCAATCCTGGCCCAGGACCCGACGCTGGCCGACTTCGGTCGGGACCCGTGGTGGCTGGTCCTCGGCAAGATCGTCTTCGCGTTCGCCTTCGGCCTGCTGGCCACCCTGCTCGGCGTCTGGTTCGAGCGGCGCGTGGTGGGCTACATGCAGGTGCGGCCCGGCCCCAACCAGGTCGGCCCGTTCGGTCTGCTGCAGACCCTCGCCGACGGCCTGAAGATGGCCTTCAAGGAGGACATCCTGCCGAAGGCGGCCGACAAGGTCGTCTACTTCTTCGCCCCGACCATCTCGGTGATCTGCGCGGTCACCGCGCTGTCGGTGGTGCCCTTCGGTCCGATGGTGAGCATCGCCGGCCACCACACGCCGTTGCAGGTCACCGACGTGCCGGTGGCGGTGCTGCTGCTGCTGGCCTGCTCCTCGATGGGCGTCTACGGCATCGTGCTGGGCGGCTGGGCCTCCGGCTCGACGTACCCGCTCCTCGGCGGCCTGCGGTCGAGCGCCCAGATGATCTCCTACGAGGTCGCCATGGGGCTCTCCATCGTGGCGGTGTTCATGACCGCCGGCACGATGAGCACCAGCGGGATCGTCGCCGCTCAGGGCGACGGCACCCAGCTGACCATCCTCGGCCAGCAGATCCCCGCACCGGGCTGGTACGCGATCCTGCTGCTGCCCAGCTTCATCATCTTCTTCATCGCCACCGTCGGTGAGACCAACCGGGCGCCGTTCGACCTGCCCGAGGCCGAGTCCGAGCTGGTTGCCGGCTTCATGACCGAGTACAGCTCGCTGAAGTTCGCGCTCTTCATGCTCAGCGAGTACGTCGCGATGGTGACCATGTCGGCGGTCACCACCACGCTGTTCCTCGGCGGTTGGCGTGCGCCGTGGCCGATCACCATCTGGGAGGGCGCCAACTCCGGTTGGTGGCCGATGCTCTGGTTCTTCGGCAAGGTGATCGCGCTGGTCTTCGTCTTCGTGTGGCTGCGTGGCACGCTGCCTCGGCTGCGCTACGACCAGTTCATGCGCTTCGGCTGGAAGGTGCTGCTGCCGATCAACCTGGTCTGGATCCTGGTCCTGTCGGGCCTGCGCTCCATCGAGGACTGGGACACCCGCGGCAAGATGATCGCGGTCGGCATTCCGGCCGGCATCCTGCTGATCGCCACGCTGTTCTGGCCCAGCCGCCGGCCGCAGCCGAAGCCGACGACGCAGGAACAGGTGGACAGCCGCCCGTACGGGAGCTTCCCGCTGCCACCGATGGATCTTCAGGTACCACCGAGCCCGCGTATCACGCGCGTGGTCGCCGAGCGGGAGCCGGCCAACATCGCCACCGGCTCGGACTCCAGGGAGGTGTGACGTGGGCACGGTCACCGGAACGTTCAAGGGCTTCGGGGTCACCTTCTCGCACATGTTCAGGAAGGTCGTCACCACCGACTACCCGTTCAAGCCGCCGGTGTCGGCGCCGCGCTACCACGGGCGGCACATCCTCAACCGGCACCCGGACGGGCTGGAGAAGTGCATCGGCTGTGAGCTGTGCGCCTGGGCCTGCCCGGCGGACGCGATCTTCGTCGAGGGCGGCGACAACACCGACGACCAGCGCTTCTCGCCGGGCGAGCGGTACGCCAGCGTCTACCAGATCAACTACGCCCGGTGCATCTTCTGCGGGTTGTGCATCGAGGCATGCCCGACCCGGTCGCTCACCATGAGCAACGAGTACGAGCTGGCCCGGGACAACCGGCAGGATCTGATCTTCACCAAGGAGCAGCTGCTCGCACCGCTGCTCGAAGGCATGGAGCAGCCGCCGCACCCGATGCGTCTGGGCGACAGCGAGAAGGACTACTACGTGGGCGCGTTGGACAACCCGGGCACCTCCGCCGGTGCGGAGAAGTCCCCGATGGGCCCCGGCCGCTACCAGGTCGAGGAGCACCCCGGCGTGACGTTCCCGGGCGCCGAGCAGGCGGCCCAGCGAGCCGGCGCGGGTAAGGGAGACGGAGCATGACCACGGAGATTGTGCTCGCCGCGGCGGGTTCGGTGCCCGGCGGCGAGGCGGTCACCTTCTGGATCCTCGCCCCGCTGGCGCTGATCGGCGCGATCGGCATGGTGGCCGCGCGCAACGCCGTGCATTCGGCGCTCTGGCTGGTGCTGACCATGCTCTGCCTGGGCGTGTTCTACGTGCTCCAGGCCGGTCCGTTCATCGGCATGGTGCAGATCATCGTCTACACCGGCGCGATCATGATGCTCTTCCTGTTCGTGCTGATGCTGGTCGGCCGGGACGCCTCGGACTCACTGATCGAGACGCTGCGCGGCCAGCGGGTCGCCGCGATCGTGCTCGGGCTGGGCTTCGCCGGCCTGATCGGCAGCGGCCTCTACCAGGCGCTGGAAAAGACCACCGCGGTCGGCCTGGAACAGGCCAACGCGGAGGGGAACGTGCAGGGCATCGCCCGGCTGCTGTTCACCAAGTACGTCTTCGCGTTCGAGCTGACCTCGGCGCTGCTGATCACCGCGGCGGTCGGCGCCATGGTGCTGGCGCACGTCGAGCGGCGTAAGCAGGACAAGATGGACCAGCCGAGGACCATGCGGGCTCGCTTCGCGCCGGGCAACTATCCCGGCCCCAAGCCGGGCCCCGGCGTCTTCGCGACCTCTTCCTCGGTGGCCACCCCGGCCCGGCTGCCCGACGGCCGCCTGACCGACCGCAGCACCCCGGCGATCCTTCCGCAGCGCGAGCTGACCGCCGAGGAGACTTCGCTGAAGGGGACGGACAAGTAATGAACGGGTTCTTCTCGGTCGAGCCGAACTACTACCTGGTTCTCGCCGTGGTGCTGTTCACCATCGGCGCCGCCGGGGTGCTCGTTCGGCGCAACGCGATCGTGCTGTTCATGTGCGTGGAACTGATGCTCAACGCGGCCAACCTGACGCTGGTCACCTTCAGCCGGATCAACGGTGACCTCAACGGTCAGATCATGGCGTTCTTCGTGATGGTGGTGGCGGCGGCTGAGGTCGTGGTCGGTCTCGCGATCATCATGTCGATCTTCCGGACTCGACGCTCCGCGAGCGTCGACGACGCCAACCTGCTCAAGTACTAAGGGGCAAGCAAGTGGAAGAGACTGTGCAGTACGCCGGTGCCACGGGCTTGCTCGGCAGCGTCTGGCTGCTGGTGGCGATCCCGCTGGTCAGCGCGGCCATCCTGCTGCTGCTCGGCCGGCGGGCCGACCGCTGGGGGCACTGGTTGGGCGTCGCCGCCATCGGTGCCGCGTTCGTGCTCGGCCTGACCTTCTTCTTCCAGCTGCGCGGCCTGGAGAACAAGTCGGTCGAGCTGAGCCTCTGGGACTTCATCGCGGTCGGTGACCTGCGGGTCGACTTCGGCCTGCTGTTCGATCCGCTGGCCGCGGTCTTCGTGCTCCTGATCACCGGCGTGGGCTTCCTGATCCACCTGTACGCCGTGGAGTACATGGCGCACGACGCGGGCCGCCGCCGGTTCTTCGCGTACTTCAACCTGTTCGTCGCGGCCATGCTGCTGCTGGTGCTCGGCAACAACTACGTGATGCTGTACTTCGGTTGGGAGGGCGTCGGTCTGGCGTCGTACCTGCTGATCTCCTTCTGGTACGAGCGGCCGAGCGCCGCCACCGCCGGTAAGAAGGCGTTCCTGATGAACCGGGTCGGCGACGCCGGCCTGGCCATCGGCATCTTCATCATGTTCGCCACCCTGGGCACCACCCAGTACGACGAGGTGTTCAACGGCGTCGGTGCGCTGGCCGGCCCGACCGTGCTGGTGCTCGGCCTGCTGCTGCTGCTCGGCGCGACCGGCAAGTCCGGCCAGTTCCCGCTGCAGGCGTGGCTGCCGGACGCGATGGAGGGCCCCACTCCGGTGTCGGCGCTCATCCACGCCGCCACCATGGTCACCGCGGGCGTCTACCTGATCGCCCGGTCCAACCCGATCTTCTCCGCCAACTCGACGCTCCAGCTCGTGGTGGTCAGCGTCGGCGCGCTCACCCTGCTGATCGGCTGCATCATCGGCGCGGCCAAGGACGACATCAAGCGGGTGCTCGCCTGGTCGACGGTGAGCCAGATCGGCTACATGTTCCTCGGCGTGGGCCTGGGTGGCGGGGCGTACGCGCTGGCCATCGTGCACCTGCTGGCGCACGGCTTCTTCAAGGCCAACATGTTCCTGGGCGCCGGCTCGGTCATGCACGGGATGAAGGACCAGGTGGACATCCGCCGCTTCGGCGGGCTGTCGAAGTACATGAAGATCACCTGGTTGACCTTCATGATGGGCTGGCTGGCCATCATCGGCATGTTCCCGTTCTCCGGCTTCTTCTCCAAGGAGCCGATCATCGTGGCCGCCTTCGAGCGGGCGGACTGGACCGCCTGGCTCTTCGGCGGGGCGGCGCTGCTCGGCGCCGGGCTGACCGCGTTCTACATGACCCGGCTCTTCGTGCTCACCTTCCACGGCCCGAAGCGGTGGACCGAGGACATCGAGCACCCGCACGAGTCGCCCGCACTGATGACCATCCCGCTGGTCCTGCTGGCGGTCGGCTCGGTCGGCGCCGGCTTCCTGCTCGCGACGTCGGTGCCGGACTGGCTGACGGCGACGGCCGGGCTGGGCGCCCACGAGGAGGCGCACGAGGCGGTCCTCTCGCACGCCGTGATCACCGTGCTCTCGCTGCTGGTCACCGTGCTCGGTGCCGGGCTGGCCTGGTTCCTGTTCCGGGCCGGTACGGCCACCGCGCCGCAGCCGGCAGGCGTGCTGGTCACCGCCGCCCGGCGGAACCTCTACACCGACGCGGTGAACGAGGCGGTCTTCGAGAAGCCCGGCATCTTCCTCACCCGGGCGCTGGTCTTCCTCGACAACCGGGGCGTCGACGGGTTGGTCAACGGGCTCGCCGCCGCGGTCGGCGGCGGTTCGGGCCGGCTCCGGCGGCTGCAGACCGGCTTCGTCCGCTCGTACGCCACCTCGATCCTGGCCGGTGCGCTGCTGGTGATGGCGGCGTTCCTGGCGGTGCAGGCCGGGTGGTTGGCGTGATCGACCTCTTTCCGGCCGCCCCCGCCGGCGGACCACGCAGTGACGACGGAGGTAAGGCCGCATAATGTCCAACTTCCCGTTCCTCTCGGTGCTCACCGTGGCGCCGCTGGTCGGCGCCCTGGTGGTGGCGTTCCTGCCGCGCCACCGGCCGGAGCTGGCCAAGCAGGTGGCGTTCGCCTGGTCGCTGCTGGTGCTGGTGCTCTCGGTGGTGATGTGGGTCAGCTTCAATGCCGGCGGTGACCGCTTCCAGTTCCGCGAGTCGTACTCGTGGATCCCGAACTGGGGTGTCAGCTTCACCTTCGCCGCCGACGGCATCGCGCTGGTGATGCTGATGCTGATCGCGGTGCTGGTTCCGCTGGTGATCCTGGCGTCCTGGCACGACGCGGAGTCGTCGAAGCGGTCGGTGCCCGTCTACTTCGCACTGCTGCTGGTCCTCGAGTGCACGATGATCGGCGTCTTCGCCGCCGCCGACGTCTTCCTGTTCTACGTGTTCTTCGAGGTCATGCTGGTGCCGATGTACTTCCTGATCGGCAGCTACGGCGGCCACCAGCGGCAGTACGCGGCGGTGAAGTTCTTCCTCTACTCGCTCGTCGGCGGCCTGTTCATGCTGGCCGCGGTGATCGGGCTGTGGGTGGTCGGCGGGAAGACCTTCGACTGGCAGGCGCTGTCGCAGGTCGACATCAGCACCGGCACCGAGCGCTGGCTGTTCCTCGGCTTCTTCCTCGCGTTCGCCATCAAGGCACCGTTCTTCCCGTTCCACACCTGGCTGCCGGACGCCGGTGGCGCCGCACCGGCGGGCGCCGCGGCGCTGCTGGTCGGCGTGCTGGACAAGGTCGGCACGTTCGGCATCCTGCGCTACTGCCTGCCGCTGTTCCCCGAGGCGTCGAAGTGGTTCGCGCCGTGGGCGTTGGCGTTGGGCGTGATCGGCATCGTCTACGCCGCGCTGCTGGCGGTCGGCCAGAACGACCTCAAGCGGCTGGTGTCGTACACCTCGATCGCGCACTTCGGCTTCATCGGGGTGGGCATCTTCGCCTTCACCACCCAGGCCGGCACCGGCGCGGTGCTCTACATGCTCAACCACGGCCTGGCCACCGGCCTGCTCTTCCTGGTGGTGGGCATGCTGATCACCCGGCGCGGCTCGGCCCTGATCAGTGACTTCGGTGGTGCCGGCAAGCTGGTCCCGGTGCTCGCCGGGGTGCTCTTCTTCGCCGGTCTCGCCTCGCTCGCGCTGCCCGGCACCGCGCCGTTCATCTCCGAGTTCCTGGTGCTGATCGGCACCTTCACGGTGAACAAGCCGGTCGCGGTCATCGCCACACTCGGCATCATCCTGGCCGCCGCGTACGTGCTGTGGATGGTGCAGCGCACCACCCAGGGAACGCTCAACCCGGCACTGACCGAGGTCGACGGCATGCGTCGGGACCTCAACCTGCGCGAGAAGGTCGTGGTCGCCCCGCTGATCGCGCTGATCGTGCTGCTCGGCTTCTACCCCAAGCCGGTCACTGACGTGATCAACCCCGCCGTCCAGGCGACCATGGACGACATCGGCAGGACCGACCCCGCCCCGTCGGTGGGCACCGTCCAGGAGGCGGCAAAGTGACCGAGTTGAAACTGCCGTCGCTCAACTACGCGGCGCTCGCCCCGATCATGATCATGCTGGGCGTCGCCCTGCTCGGCGTGCTGGTCGAGGCCTTCGTCCCCCGGCGCCTGCGGCACGTCGTGCAGCTGACGCTGGCCCTGCTGGCCGTCCTCGCCGCGCTGACCATGGTGGTCCTCAACGCCGACGACCGGATCATCACCGCCGGCCAGGCCCTCGCGGTGGACGGACCGACGCTCTTCCTCCAGGGCGCGATCCTGGTGCTGGCCGCGATGGCGCTGCTGCTGATCGGTGACCGCTCGGTGGAGCGCGGCGGGGCGTTCGTCGCCCAGGCCGCGGTGACCGCCGAGTCGGCCGACGACCGGCGGCAGGCCGAGGGGCGCAACGGCCTCACCGAGGTCTACCCGCTCACCACGTTCGCGATCGGCGGCATGCTGATCTTCGTGGCGGCGAACGACCTGCTGACGATGTTCATCGCGCTGGAAGTCTTCTCGCTGCCGCTGTACCTGCTCTGCGCGCTGGCTCGTCGCCGGCGGCTGCTGAGCCAGGAGGCGGCGATGAAGTACTTCCTGCTCGGCGCGTACGCCTCGGCGTTCTTCCTGTTCGGCGTGGCCCTGATCTACGGCTTCACCGCCGGCATTCCGGGCCGCGTGGCCGGGGTCGACTTCGCCACCATCAACGCGGCGGTGACCGAGTCGCCGGCCAGCCCGGTGCTGCTCTTCGCCGGCATGGCGCTGCTCGCCATCGGCCTGCTCTTCAAGGCCGCGGCGGCCCCGTTCCACGTGTGGACGCCGGACGTCTACCAGGGCGCGCCGACCCCGGTCACCGGCTTCATGGCCGCCTGCACCAAGGTCGCCGCGTTCGGCGCGCTGCTGCGCGTCTTCCACGTCGCGTTCGCCGGCGCCGCCTGGGACTTCACTCCGGTGCTCGGCGCGGTGGCGGTGCTGACCATGCTGGTCGGCGCGGTGCTCGCGGTGACCCAGACCGACATCAAGCGGCTGCTCGCGTACTCCTCGATCGCCAACGCCGGCTACCTGCTGGTCGGCGTGCTGGCGCCGGGCCGGGAAGGGCTCGCCGGCACCATGTTCTACCTGGTCGCGTACGGCTTCTCGGTGCTCGCCGCGTTTGCCGTGGTGACCCTCGTCCGGGACGACGACGGGGAGGCCACCCACCTGTCCCGCTGGGCCGGGCTGGGCCGGCGCTCGCCGTTCTTCGCCGGGCTGTTCACGTTCATCCTGCTGGCCTTCGCCGGCATCCCGCTGACCAGCGGCTTCATGAGCAAGTTCGCGGTCTTCGGTGCGGCGCTGGACGGCGGCCAGGCCTGGCTGGTGATCGCCGGTGTGCTGACCAGCATGGTGCTGGCCTTCCCGTACCTGCGGGTCGTGGTGATGATGTGGCTCTCCGAGCCGGGCGAGTCCACGCCGACCGTCACCGTGCCCGGCGGCCTCACCTCCGCCGCGCTGATGATCGGCGTGCTGGCCACCCTGGTGCTGGGCATCGCCCCGGCGCCGCTGCTCGACCTGGCCACCGGAGCCGCCGACTTCGTGCGATGACCAGAGCCTCGGCAACCCGGGGGCCGGCACGCGTTCGCGTGCCGGCCCCCGGTGCGTATCCCCCGCCCGGAGCAGGTAGAACGGGTGTGGCATGGTTGATGCGTGGTGATTCCGGCTGGCGAGCGTTCAGGTGCCACCGGCTCCGGCGGTCGGCGGGGTCGGGCGAGCACGAGTCAGTTCGGCGCGCTCGGCCTCCATCTCGCCGATCCCCGCGTCGAGGCGTCCGTGCTGGGCCTGCTGGACGGGGTCGAGGTCGAGCTGCGGGCCAGTGTGGCCAGTGCCGACCCGTTCGTCACCGAGGCCGCCCGGCACCTCGTCGAGGCCGGCGGCAAGCGGTTCCGGCCGCTGCTGGTGGCGCTGGGCGCCCAGTTCGGTGACCCCACAAGCCCGCAGGTGGTCCCGGCGGCGGTGGTGATGGAGCTCACCCACCTGGCCACTCTGTACCACGACGACGTGATGGACGAGGCGGCCGTGCGGCGGGGCGCGCCGAGCGCGAACTCCCGCTGGACCAACTCGGTGGCCATCCTGGTCGGTGACTACCTCTTCGCCCGGGCCGCGGACATCGCGGCCGACCTGGGCCCGGACGCGGTCCGGTTGCAGGCGCGGACCTTCGCCCGACTGGTGCACGGCCAGATCGCGGAGACCGTCGGGCCGCGCGCCGGCGACGACCCGGTCGCGCATTACCTGCACGTGATCGCCGAGAAGACGGGCTCCCTGATCGCCACGTCGGCCCGGTTCGGCGGCCTGTTCGGCGGCGCCTGCACCGAGCACGTCGAGGCGCTGGCCGGGTACGGCGAGACGATCGGCGTCGCCTTCCAGCTCTCCGACGACCTGCTGGACATCGCCTCCGAGTCGGTGCAGTCGGGCAAGACGCCCGGCACGGACCTGCGCGAGGGTGTCCCCACACTGCCGGTGCTCTACGCCCGCGCGGCGGGCGACTTCGACGCGTCCTCGATGCGGCTGCGGGAGATCCTGGCGACCGGCCCGCTGACCGACGACGCGCTGCACGCCGAGGCGCTGGGGCTGCTCCGGGAGAGTCCGGCGCTCAAGCGTGCCCGGGAGACCGTGCGCAGCTACGCCGAGGACGCTCGCGCGCGCCTCGCCCCGCTGCCGGCCGGCCCGTCCCGCCGCGCCCTCGAGTCGCTCTGCGACTACATCGCCGACCGCACCAGCTGATCTCCGGCTCGACCCGCCCCGGCGGCGATGCGGGTCAGCAGGCGGCTGCCGACGAGCATCAGAGCGGCGGCGAGCAGCATGGACACCGCCGCCGTGGTCCACATCGTTGGGTAGCCGAGGTGGGCGGCGAGCGGGCCGAGGCTCAGTGGGCCGAGACAGCCGCCCGCGTACACCCCGGTCTGGGTGATCGAGGTGGCGGCGGCTGGGGCCTGCGGGTGGAGCCGGACCACCGCGAAGTTCACCAGGCCGGGCCAGGCCCAGCCCAGGCCGAAACCGAGCACCACGCCGGCCACCAGCGGCACCGCGCCGGTCAGCGCGAGCAGGCCCAGCCCGCCGGCGCCGACCACCAGCATCGCGGCGATGAGCGCGATGTGGCCGCTGGCGCGGCGGTCGGCCAGCCAGCCGGCACCGACCCGGGCGGCCACGCAGACCGCGCTGCCCAGGGTCAGCGTCAGACCGGCGAGGCCCGGTGAGAGCCCCCGGGCGGCCGCCGAGTCCACCAGGAAGGTGCCCAGCGCGTTGGCTGCGGCCGCGGCCAGCGTCGCCGCCACACCGATCACGACCAGGGCGACCGTGGCCCGGCCAGCACGCGTGGCGCCGGCCCGTCGGGCCCGGCCGGGCAGCTGCCGAGGTACGGCGGGCAGCGTCGTCAGCGCCGCACCGGCGGCGGCCACGAACGCCCAGCGCCAGCCGGCGGTGAGCGCGATGGTGGGCACCGCCGCCCCGGCTAGCAGGGTGGAGACCGGGATGGCCGCCTGCTTGACGCCGAACGACAGCCCCTGCCGACGGGTCGGAACATGCTGCGCCAGCGCGGCGTTGCTGGCCAACTGCCCGAGGGCGTTCGCGGCGGCGCTGAGCGCCAGCAGCCCGACCAGCACGGGGTACGACCGGGCGAGCACCGCCACGGCGAGCATCGACCCGGCGGCCAGCACGATGCCGCAGCGGGCCACCACGGTCGGCCCGTACCGCTCGACCAGGCGGCCGGAGGGCACCGAGGCCAGCGCGCTGACCCCGAAGTAGACGGCCACGGCCAGGCCCAGGCCGGCCGGGGAGAACCCGAGGTCCGCGCCCATCTGCACGGCGAGGCCACCGAGCAGGAAGACGGGCAGCACGCAGGCCACGGTGGTGAGGACAGCACCGGCGCTGGCCCGGATCGGGCGGGTCCGGGCGGTGTCCGGGGCGGAGGTGAGGGTGGTGTCGTTCATCGTCCGGCAAACCTACGCGAGTGGCGCTCGGACCACTCCCGGTGACCGTCGGTGCACGACCCGTGGATGGTGATCTGGCATCCTCGACCCGAACAGGCATTTCGCACCCGGCCTGTTTTTCATATGGTGTAAGTCCCCGGCGGCGGAGGTGGTTGTGCGCGACCCCTTGGCAGAACCTTCGGACCTGATTCGCAGCGTGTCCCGAGCACTGCGGGTGCTGGAGTCGGTCGGTCGCGCCCCGAAGGGCCTGACGGTCAAGCAGATCGCCCGGCGGTGCGAGCTGACCGTGGCCACCACGTACCACCTGGTCCGCACCCTGGCCTACGAGGGCTACGTGATCCGTCGAGAGGACGGCACGTACATCGTGGGGTTGGAGGTGGCCGACCGCTACCGGGAGCTGGTGACCGCCTTCCGGGGGCCGCCGGCGGTCGGTGAGACGCTGCGGCGGGCCGCCGCGGACACCGGCTACAGCCACTACCTGGGACGCTTCGTCGGTGGCCAGGTCGCCATCACGGCGGTCGCCGAGGGGCCCCGGTCGCCCTACCTGGAAGACCTGGTCCCCGGCTTCGACGAGGGGGCGCACGCCACCGCCCTCGGCAAGTCCCTACTCGCCACCCTCACCGCCGAACAACGCTTCCGCTACCTCCGGGAGTACGGCATGCGGCCGTTCACCACCGCGACGTTGACCAGCACCGAGACGTTCGAGGCCGACATCGCCGCCGGCGACCGGCGCGGGATGCAGTTGGAGCTGGGTCAGTTCCGCCAGGGGGTGGCCTGTGCGTCGGTGCTGGTCACGCCGGACAAGGACATGGAACGCCGGGTCGTGCTCGCCTGCGCGCTGCCGGCCAGCGAGATGATGACCTCCGCCCGGGTGGTCCGGGCCAAGCTGCTCACGGTGGCCCGCGCCGTCGCCGACGGCATCGCCACCGACCACTGACACGGATGCCGAGAGGCCCTCTCCCAGGCTGGGAGAGGGCCTCTCGTGGCGGTCCAGCGCCGGACCGCCGGAGCAACGTCAGCTGCCCACCGGGCCGCCGTCCAGGCGCCAGGTGACCACCACACCCGGCTTGGCGTAGTCGCCGTCGGGCCAGTTGGAGGCCGGGTTCTCCACCGAGGCCCCGGTGATCTCACCCGGGTGCTGCACGGCGACGAAGACCGAGCGGTTGTCGCCGGTGATGAACGGGCCGCAGGTCTCCGCGCCGATCGGCACGGTGAGGAACTGCTTGAGGTGGCCGCGCTCCGGGCCCTCCACCGCGGTGGCGAAGAGGCCGTCGTTGCTGCCCAGCGCGTTGCCGTCCGTGGAGATCCACAAGTTGCCGGTGGCGTCGAAGGCGACGTTGTCCGGGCAGGAGATCGGGGAGACCCTGGTCCTGTCGTACCCGGCGAAGAACGTCGACGGGTCGGTCGGGTCACCGCAGACGATCGGCAGCGACCAGGCGAACGTCTCGGCGGTGTTGTCGCCGCCGTCCTCGACCAGCTCCAGGATCTGCCCGTGCTTGTTGGCGTTTCGCGGGTTCGCCTCGTCGGCCTTCGGGTTGCTGCCGACGCCCCGGTTGGTGTTGTTCGTCAGCGCCACGTACACCTTGCCGGTGAGCAGGCTCGGCTCGACGTCCTCGGGGCGGTCCATCTTGGTCGCGCCGACCTTGTCGCCGGCGAGCCGGGTGAAGGTGAGCACGTCCGCGGCGGTCATCCCGGCGACGAACGAACGGTTGCCGCTGACCAGCTTGATCCAGCGGCCCCGGCCGTCGAACGCGCCGTCGGCGGGAAGCTCGCCCGAGCCGTCGATCTCGGCTGCGCTGGTCTGGTCCAGCTTCGCCACGTACAGGGTGCCGGACTCCAACAGCGTCAGGTTGTGCTTGCGGGCGGCCCAGGAGTTGCCCTTCATGAACTTGTTGTCCGAGACGAACTTGTACAGGTAGTCGAACCGCTCGTCGTCGCCCATGTACGCGACCACGCGGCCGTCCTTCGCCACGATCACGTTCGCGCCCTCGTGCTTGAACCGGCCCATCGCGGTGTGCTTGCGCGGGCGGCTCTCCGGGTCGAACGGGTCGATCTCGACGATCCAGCCGAACCGGTGCGCCTCGTTGGGGTGCCTGGCCAGGTCGAAGCGCTCGTCGGCGCGCTCCCATTTGCGGCTGCCGCTCGGGTAGCGGGACGCCGTGCTGATGCCGTACCGGTCCAGCTTCGGCTTCAGCTCCGCCGGTGCCCCGTCGGCGCCGACGAAGTACTGGTTGAAGTTCTCCTCGCCGGAGAGCACCGTGCCCCACGGGGTCACGCCGCCCGCGCAGTTGTTCAGCGTGCCGACGACCGTACGGCCCCTGGGGTCGGCGGCGGTCTTCAGCCAGGCCGAGCCGGCAGCCGGGCCGGTCAGGTCGAACTTGGTGCCGAGCGCGGTGACCCGGCGGTTGTACGGCCGGCGGCCGTTGTCGACCGGCTTCCACTGCCCGGTGCCGGCGACCCGCTCGATCTCCACCACGGACATGCCGTGCGCGGCCATCGCGGTGCGCAGCTGCTCCACCGACAGCCCGTCCAGGCCCGGGAAGCCCGGGAACATCAGGTCCTCGTTGGTGTACTCGTGGTTGACCACGAGCAGCGCCCGGTTGCCCCGCTTGTCCAGCGGTAGCACGCCCACGAAGTCGTTGTTGTAGCCGAACTGCTTCGACTGCGCGGCGGCGGTCTGCTCGTGCACGTTGAACTCGGGCGCGCCCGGCACAACCGGGTCGCCCCACTTGATGACCACGGCGTGGTCGTACCCGTTCGGCACGACCAGGGTGTCCAACTTGTTCGGCGGGATCGGCTTGAAGGTCAGCGCCCCGCTGCCGACACCGGTGCTGGCGCGTCCGAAACCGAACGCCTCCGGGACGTCCGGGATGGCCGGGGCGGCCATGGCCGGCGACGCACCGGCCAGCGCACCGGCCGCCGCACCACCGAAGCCGAGGACCAGCGCCCCGACCGCGCCGACCCGGACCACGCCGCGCCGTGAGACCTCCGCGTTCACCACGTCACCGAAGTACGCGTTGTCGGAGGTGTTCGGGACCGGGTGGTCACAGGCGTTTCCGCAGCGGTAGAGACAGGTCATGGCGTCACGGCTGCCGTGGCGGGTCGCGCCCAACAGCGGGAGCAGCCGGGGACGGTCGCTCATGGAGGAGCCTCCTGGGAGGGTCGGTGGCACGCGGGATCAGTCGTTGGCCGGGCGTACCTGCCGGACGCTAGGAGGACGCGGTGAGCGGTCGTCGGCCGCGATGTGAACCAGGCGTGAACACCTCTGTGGGCGCCGGCCGCGCGCAACCGGTCTGACCTCGGGCTGAACCGATCGGCATGACCGCACGTATTCACGAGCGAACGCACCGCCGGACGCGCGCCGGGAAGCGAGGAGACCGCCATCAGCGACCACGACGCCCAACTGCTGCGCGCGCTGCACGAGGAGCACGCGGAGGCGCTGTACGCACACGCCCTCCGGCTGGTCAACGGGGACCGGCAGCGGGCTGAGGACCTGGTGCAGGAGACGCTGCTGCGGGCCTGGCGGCACCCGGAGTCGCTCGATCCGCGACGCGGGTCGGTGCGGGCCTGGCTCTTCACCACCGCCCGCAACCTCGCCATCGACGCCTGGCGGCGGCGGTCCACCCGGGTCGGTGAGGTTTTCACCGACGAGATGCCCGAACCGCCGGAGGTGGTCGACGAGGCCGAACGCGCCGTGGAGGCGTGGACCGTCGCCGAGGCGCTCAACCGGCTCAGCCCGACCCACCGCGAGGTGCTAGTCGAGTGCTTCTACCAGGGGCGGTCGGTGGCCGAGGCGGCATCCCGGCTGGGCGTGCCACCGGGCACCGTGAAGTCCCGCACCCACTACGCGCTGCGGTCACTACGGTTGGTCCTGGCTGAGATGGGAGTGACGGGATGACCCGGTGCGAGTTCGCGCACGACGACGGCGCGTACGTGCTGGGAGCCCTGGCCCCCGCCGAGCGGGCGGCCTACGAGCGGCACCTCGCCGGCTGCGCCTCCTGCCGGGACGCGGTCGCCGAGATCGCCGTCCTGCCCGGGCTGCTCGGTCGCCTCGACCCCGCGGGTCTGGAGCAGTTCCTGCCGCCGCCGACCGCGCCCCGGGTGCCCGCGCTGCTCGAGGAGGCCAAGGCCCGCCGCCGTCGCGAGCGGTGGGCGACCCGCCGACGGTACGCGCTGACCGGGCTGGTCGCCGCCGCGCTGGCGCTGGTGGTCGGCGTGGGCGCCGCCACGGTGCTGCGCGGCACCCCGGGCGTCCCGGGGACCCCCGAGCCGCAGGTGTCGATGGTCGCCATGCGACCGGTGGCCAGCGCCGGGCCGGTGCACGCCGAGATCGGGCTGACCGGCACCGACTGGGGCACCGAGGTGACCATGCGCTGCGGGTACGACCCGCGGACCGGCTACGGCAAGGCGTACACCTTCCGGTTGGTGGCACGGGGCCCCGACGGCGCCACTGAGCAGATCGGCTCCTGGCTGGCCGCGCCGGGCGACGCCCTCCAGTTCACCGGCGCGACCCGGTTCACCGACGCCGAGCTGGTCAGCGTCGAACTTCAACGCGCCGACGGCACCCCGGTCCTGTCCTACGCCGTCCCCTAACCCGCCCCGTCCCTCCTGCCTTCCGCGGTCCCGCCCCCCTCTCCGCCGCGATCTTGCACTTGCTGCCGAGACGTAAGGGGCATACCGGGCATTCTGGCGACCGGAACTGCAAGATCGCGGGGCCGGGCCGGGCCGGGCGGGGGCGGGGCGTGCGGGGCGGTCAGACATCCCAGGCGCTTGGATGTCAAGCAGCGACGGGTTGGGCCCGGTGCGACCAGGCGGTTGTCTGGTCGTAGAGGGTGGCGGTTTTGAGGCAGCCGTGGAGGATGCCGACGAGGCGGTTACCGATCTGCCGTAGCGCGGCGTTGTGGCCGATGTCGCGGGCGCGCAGCTCGTCGTAGTAGGCGCGGACCGCGGGGTCGTGCAGGATCGCGGCGCCGGCTTGTGTGTGCAGGGCGTCGACGAGCCGGTCGTTGTGCACGATGCGGGCGTGGACGGTCTTGGACTTGCCGGACTGACGGGTGATGGGTGCGGTGCCGGCGTAGTTCTTGCGGGCTTTGGCGTCGGCGTAGCGCCCTGGTGCGTCGCCGAACTCTGCGAGCACCCGGGCGCCGAGGATCACGCCGATGCCGGGTTGGCTGCGGTAGACCTCAGCGTCCGGGTGCTGGCCAAAATGCGCCTCGACCTGGCCTTGCATGGCCCGGATCTGAGCGTTGAGGGTCTGTAGGATCGCGACGGTGGCGCCGATGGTGCCCGCGTAGGCGGCGGTGACGACCTCGGGTTGGCGCAGGTGCGCGGTGCGCAGTGCCCGCTGGATCGTGGCGGCCTTGTCTGCGATCGGGCGGCGGCGGGCCCGCTTGAGAACCGTGCTGATCTGGGTGAGGGTGAGCGTGGCCGCCTGGTCCGGGGTGGGTGCCTTGGCCAGCAGTTCGAGGGTGTCGACCCCGGTCAGTGTCAGCGGCTGGTAGGCATCCAGCGCGGCGGGGAAGTACTCCCGCAGCGCCGCGCGTAGCCGCAGCATGTGACGGGTGCGTTCCCAGATCAGCGTCTGGTGCGCCCGGGACACCACCTTGACCGCCTCGGCGAGGTCGGAATCGGCGGCCACTGGACGCAGCTGATGACGGCGGGTCCGGACCATGTCAGCCAAGGCGTGCGCATCGCCTTTGTCGCTCTTGGCCCCCGACAGCGACACCAACTCCCGATGCCGCGCGGCCTGCTTCGGGTTCACCCCGAACACCTGGTAGCCGGCCGCGACCAGCGCCCGCACCCACGGCCCACGATCAGTCTCGATGCACACCACCACCTGAGCAGGCTCGGCGTCATCAGCCAGGAACCCGGCGACCAGCTCATGCAAGCGGGCCATCCCGTCCACACCCTCGGGCAGCCGCGCCGTGCGCATCACCCGCCCGTGCTGGTCCTGCACCTCCACATCGTGATGATCTTCCGCCCAGTCGTCACCGACGAACAGCACACCCGCCTCCGTTCCACCGCAACTCCGTCAGCAGCCCGCGGGAGAACTCAGCGCCCTAATGGACCAGTGCTCACGCCGACCCCGGCGGGCACGACATCCCATCAGCCGTCCATCTCCCGACCACGGACAAGGGCACGGTCTGACCCTAGGACTCACCGGTCCAGGGGGTGGGAGTGCTCACTCGTCCGCGGCTACCGGACATCGAGTCTGCCTCCCGGCTGACCCGACGCCTCCCATTAGGGGGTGGGGATGGGGGTGCGGGGGGTGGTCGCGCGGGTACGGGTCCGGTGGGACTGGCGGACGGCGTCGGCGGTGAAGACGACGAGGGCGAGCCAGACCAGCGCGAAGCCGGCGAGGCGGGCCGGTGGCATCGGCTCGTGGAAGATCAGCACACCGCAGCCGAGCTGGAGGATCGGTGCCAGGTACTGGATCATGCCGAGGCTGCTCAGCGGCAACCGGTTGGCGGCCCCGGCGAAGAGCAGCAGCGGGATCGCGGTGGCCGCGCCGGCCAGCACCAGCAGCGCGGTGTGCCCGGCCGAGACGTGCCCGAAGGTCGACTCGGCGCGCCGGGTCAGCCAGGCCAGGTAGCCCAGCGCGGGCAGCGCCAGCACCGCCGACTCGACGAAGAGCCCCTCCGCGGCGGGCAGCCCGAGCCGCTTCTTGACCAGGCCGTAGCCGGCGAAGCTGAACGCCAGGGTCAGGGCCAGCCAGGGCAGCCGGCCGTAGTCCACGGTGAGCACCGCGACCGCCGACGCGCCGATGCCCAGCGCCACCCACTGCGCCGGGCGCAGCCGCTCCCGCAGCACCGTCACCCCGAGCAGCACCACCACCAGTGGGTTGATGAAGTAGCCGAGCGCGGTCTCCACCACCCGGTCCGAGTTGACTCCGTAGATGTAGGTGCCCCAGTTGATCGCGATCAGCGCGGCGGCGGCGACGATCCCGGCCATCGCCCAGGGCCGGCGCAGCAACGCCCGCAGGAAGCCGACGTTGCGTAACGCGGCCAGCAGCAGGGCCACGAAGACCACCGACCAGACGATCCGGTGGGCGAGGATCTCGAGCGGGCCGGCCGGTCGGAGCAGCTTGAGATAGAGCGGAAAGAAGCCCCAGAGCAGGTACGCGCCGAGGCCGTAGAGGTATCCCAGGCGGAGTGGCGTCACCGCTCCACCGTAAGGGGTGAATCTCCGCCTTGCTCCTTTCCGGTGACCGGGGTCACCGGGGGCCGACGATCGAGCTGCATCCACCGCTCCGGAACGTCCAGCGGCGTGAAGCCCACCCGTGCGTACACCTCGTGCGCGTCGTTGGTGCACAGCAGGATCCGGCGTACGCCCAGCTCGCCCAGGTGGTCGCGGACGGAGGCGGCCAGCCAGCCGCCCAACCCGTGACCCCGGGCGGGGCGGTCCACGTACACGTCACAGAGCCAGGCGAAGGTGGCGCCGTCGGTGACCACCCGGGCCACCGCCACCTGGCGGCCGTCCCCGGGCCGGTAGACGCCGAACGGCAGCGAGCCGGCGAACGCCCGGACGACCGTCTCCCGGTCCCGGCCCAGTGCCCAGTACGCGTCGGTGGACAGCCACCGGTGCACCCGGTCCAGATCGAGCCGGGCGGGATCGGTGCTGAGCAGGTGGCCGTCGGAGCGGGTCAGCGAGAACACCCCGCGACGCTAGCCGCCGGGGTCGGCCCCCGCGCCGGCCAATTCCCGAACTCTGGTCACCGGAACGCCCGGGCTCCGGCCACGGCCGGGGCCCGGGCGTTCCGGGTCGATCCTGGTCGGCTGTCGGTCAGTCCCGGTCGAGGATGGCGCCGAGAACCCAGGTCACGATGCTGACGAACAGCGCGCCCAGCACGGCGGCCGGCCAGAAGCCGTCCACCTCGAACGGTAGCCCCGCCTGGTCGGCGATCCAGCTCGTGAGCAGGAACAGCAGCCCGTTCACCACCAGCGCGATGAGCCCGAGGGTCAGCAGGTAGAAGCCACAACCGACGGTCTTGATGATCGGCTGGAGCACCGCGTTGACCACACCGAAGATCGCCGCCACCAGGATCAGCGTGGTGACGGTCTCGGTGGCGGAGGACGACTCCAGAGTGATGCCCGGAATGAGGAGTGTGGCCAGCCAGAAGGCCAGCGCCGTGGTGGCCAGCCGAATCAGCAGCCCTTTCAGAAAACCCATGGCGGGGATCGTGCCACGGACCGGGCACCGGCGTAACCCGCCGATGGACGATCGGAACGGTTCAGCCTCGCGCGGGTCGTCCGATGAGCTGCGCCTCGATCGGGGTGGGGGAGAGCAGCGCCCAGCGCAGCGCGCGCCGGTTCACCACGGCCACCATGTCGTCCCGGATCCGCGTCAACCACTCGGCCGAGCCGCCCAGCCCGAGCGCGGTGCCGGCCAGCGCGGCCTCGGTGGCGTCCAGCGGTTGCAGTACCGCCAGGTCGGCCCGGGTCAGCGCGTCCACGTCCGCCGGGGTGAGCTCGTCCCGGACCACCAGGGTGGCCCGCCAGGGCGGGCCCGGCTCGGTGTCGGCCGGCACCGGCCCGGCGTCGACGACCAGCAGCAACGGCCGAAGCGCCGTGCCCACCCCGTCGGCGACCGGCCGACCCGGCGGAATCAGCGGGATCGTCCCGCCCGGCGCGCCCACGCCCCGGACGAACGGTTCCCAGGCGCGGGGGCGTCCGGTCTGGACAACCACCAGTGCGCCCAGCGCCATCGCGCGCAGTGCCACCAACTGGGCGGCACGCACCCCGCCGACCAGCAGTACCCGGGTGCTCTCCGGCCGGAACAGCCGAACGGTGACCGCCCCACCGTGCCGGTTCGTGCCGACCATCATCCCCGCCTCGCCCAGGGGCAGCTCCCAGTCGTCCAGCGCCGGCCGCGACTGTCCTGCGGGGGTCGCGAGCGCCAGCGGCAGCGTGCCGGCCAGCCCGGCCAGGTGCGCGCCGTCGAGCCGGCTCAGCTCCCCACCCAGGCCGGTCACCAACCGGTCCAGCGCCTCGGCGGCCGCGGTCAGCTCCGTTGCCGTTCCGGCTGCCAGGCGTACGGTCAGCTCGGTCGGCACCCGGGTCGCGCCGCTGACCGGCGGCGGGCCCGCGCAGAGCGACACCGTCGTCGCGGTCGCCGGCAGCGCGAGCAGCCGTGGCACCAGCCGGCGCGCTCCCGCACCGTCGGCGTCCGGCCACCGGATCAGCCGGAAGGTGGCCTGGACCAGAGCGCCGGACCGGAGCACCGGCCAGGACTCCCGCACCGGATGGCCGTCGTGGTGGGCCAGTTCGCTCAGGACGCGCAGCGCCGCCGGCACGCCGAGCGGCCGGGCGGTCAGCGGCCCGATCCGGCGGACGATCCGGCGTAGCGTGCCGGCGAGCACCCGACGTAGGTCCTCCTCCGACCAGCCGTCCACCCGCAGCACCCGGACCGCGAGCACCGCCCGCTCCCGCCCGGCGAGCCGCCCGTCTGTGAGCTGCCGGTACGACGTGCCGACCGTGCCGCCCGCCGCCGGCACCGGCGCCGGTGTCCCGGCGAGCAGTAGTTGGATCCGCAGCGGCGGCACGTCCGGCCCGACCGGCGGCAGCAGCGCGGACGGCCCGGGGACGGTCCGGGCCGCGTCGCCGAGCAGGTCGCCGGGATCGCCGAGCTCCAGCAGCGCCACCATGCCGTCGGTGTCCTCCAGCACCGCGGCCGGCCCTCCGGAGAGTTCCGTCGAGCGGACCATGGTGCCGGGGGCGACCAGGTCGAGCAGCTCGGCCGGGCCGGCCGGCCCGGCCAGCGCGCGGCGTCGGGTCAGGTGCCCGGCGGCGGTGCCCAGCCATTCGAAGAGCCACCGCCCCCGGACCCGGACCCAGGCGGTCGCCATCAGCAGCACCGCCGCCAGCAGGGCCGCGAGGGTGACCGGCGTGCCCCGGCCCAGGGCGGCGAGCACGAGCGCCACCGCGACCTGCCCGGTGACCAGTTGGCCGGCGCGCACCCCGGTGCCCCCGCGTCTGCCGGGCGAGGCCCAGCGGGCGACCGGTGTCGGGCGGTCGGGGGTGCCCCGCTCGGAGAACCCGGGAGCGGTGTCGGCGGGCCGGCCGCGCCCGGTCGCCCGCGGCGCAACGCCTGGCCCGGTCGCTGGCGCGACTACGCCTGGCCCCGTCGTCGGCGCGACTACGCCGGGCCCGGTCGCCGGCTGCGGCCCTCCGGTGGTTGTCGCCGGCACCGCGCCTCCTCGAGCAGTGTGGACCGTGCCGGGCGGTCGGCCGCTCCCGCGGCCCGTCACGCGCCGCGACGTGGCTGCGACACATCGTAAGCGACCGATGTCGGTCGTGGTTGTCCACAGGGGAGACGCGGGGGGGTAGCAGAACCGCTACCGGGCCGCTACCGTCAGCCACGAAGTTCTTCGCTGACCCGCGTTCACCGTGCTCAACGACCCGGGCCACGCGAGCTGCGCGCCCCCAGGGTGGGCGCGTCGACGGCCAGTCACGACCGAGGAAACGAGGTGACGTCCGGGTGTCCCAGACCCAGGCAGAAGCCGCGGTGATGCAGCAGAGCGCCGCGAAGTTCGAGCAGGTGGACCAGTCGTTGCAGTCCATGCTGACCGGCCTGTTGGCCGAGCTGGAGGTGTTGCAGCACGCCTGGCGCGGCGCCGGCGGGCGGTCGTTCGAGCAGGTCAAGCAGCAGTGGTCACAGGACCAGGCAGCTCTGCACCGGGCGCTGCGGGAGACCGCCGGGGCGATCCGCACCGCCGGCCGGCAGTACGACGTCTCGGACGACGAGTCGGCCAGCCGGGTGGCCGGCACCAACCGCGGCGGCATCCAGCTGCCGCTCTGACCCCCACTCGGGAGGGAGATCCGATGGACCACGGTGTGCTGGTCGTCAACTTCGCTGCGCTTCAGCAGGCCGGCGCGGACATCCAGAAGGCGCTGAACACGCTCGACTCGCAGCTCGGCCAGCTCGAACGGGACGCCGCGCCCCTGGTGGCGAGCTGGACGGGCGAGGCCCGGCAGGCGTATGAGCAGCGCCAGGCGCGGTGGCGGTCCGCCTCGCAGGACCTCCAGGCGATGCTGCGCGACATCAAGCTGGCGGTGAACGACTCCGCCGCCGACTATCTGGACACCGAGAAGAAGAACACCGGGCTGTTCCAGTGATGTAGGGCGTTCAGAAGTGTCGGTCGCCCGAGGTGGGCCGGGAGCGCTGACCGTGTCCGGGTCGGCGCCCCGGTCGCGCCTGATCGGGGAGCGCGGCAGTCGGGTGCCGGTGTCAGGCCGGGTCGGCCGGCCGCCAGCGTCGGCGGGCAGCTCGGCGCAGCACCAGGGCGAGCAGCCCCACCGTGACCGCCGTCGTGCCGATCACCGCGCCGACCAGCAGGGCCTGGTCCCGGGCCGTCGCCCGACGGGCCTGGCGCGCGACCAGCGCCGGATCGGCCCGGTCGTCGGCGAGCGCGGCGACAGCCCGAGGGCCGGCCGGTTGCCCGCCACCGGTCTCGGTGACCGCCCGGTACGGGTTCAGCACGCCAGCGCCGTACCCACCGCCCGCGCCGGGCGCCGGATCGGTGGTGGCGACGATCCGCGCCGCCACCTGGGCGGCGGTCAGCTCGGGCCGGTACTGGCGCAGCAGCGCCGCGGTGGCGGCCACGAACGGCGCCGCGTAGCTGGTGCCATCGACCCGGTGGTGGCCCTGACCGGGCGCGGCGGTCAGCACCTCGCTGCCCGGTGCGACACGTCCGCGTCGTGGTCCACGGCCCAGCGGATGGCCCGGGCGAACTCGCGGGCGCTGACCGTACGCCCCGACTCCCGCCCCTGCACCACCTGCTGCTCACTCACCCGCACCGGCAGAATCCGGGCACCCGGTGCCAGGCCGTGGAAGGCGACGCCGGGTCGGGGTGCTGCCGCGATGATGCTCGCCACGCCGGTGCCGTTACCGGCGCAGTCCCTGCGGCCGTCCCCGCCGGCGTCGAGGAGGTCGGTGCCGGCCAGCACCCGCCCGGCCAGTTGAGGGTGCACCCGGTCGACCCCGGAGTCGACCACCGCCACGGTCACCCCGGTGCCGTTGGCCAGCGGCGCGAGCCGCGCGGGGTCGTACCGCTGCTGCGGCCAGGGCAGGGCCGCGACCGGCCGCACGGGGGCGAGTGCGGTCGCGCAGGCCGGAGCCGTCCGGAGCGCGGCATTGCCCGCGCCGGCCGGCACCACCGCGCCGGTCAGCAGGGTCGCCGCCAGCCCTGCCAGGACCGGGCGCGCAATCGACCGGGACATCGACGGCCTCCGTATGGTGTCGGCTCCGGGACGGGATGTTATCGCCTCACCGGCGCCCCGGCAGACCGCCGACGGCCAGCCATTGTGATCTTGATACCACCTTGTAGGTTGTACGCGATACCTGTGGCCTGTTCTCGGAAGGAGAGGTGGCCGTGACCGAATGGGAGCCGGCCACGGAGGCCGAGGTGGCGATGCGGGACGCGCTGCGCGCCAACGACCAGGAGCTGTACTTCCGGCTCCTGTCCCGCACCGATCTGCTGTTGCCGGTCTCCGCGCCAGCACTGCCCGGTCAGGCACCCCCCGGCTGGGGCACCTGGACCACCGGCGGCCGGACCCACGTCCTTGCCTTCACCTCCGCTGCCGCGCTGCGGACCTGCCTCGGCGAGCATGCCGGCAGCAATCGGCGCATCCCGTTCACCGACCTCGCGGTCGGCTGGCCCAACCACGAGTGGTGGCTCGCGGTCAATCCGGGGTTGCCCGTCGAGGGTTACCTGCCGGCCTGGTTCGTCGCCCAGCTGTCCCGGGGTGACGTCCGGCTGCCCGGCCGCGCCATGGGTGCCCGCGCCCGGCTGGAGCGCGCGGAAACCCTCGCCCGGTCCAGGACCGGTGTGGCCGGCCGCGACGTCTCGACCTCCACCGGGTCCACGTCGTCCGGGTCCGACCCGGTGGCGACCCCGCCCGGGCGTCCCGCACCGACGCGGGGCGCGGTGCCCCGGGTGGGCGCTCCGATGGCGCCCGGCACGTCGTCCCGGACGCCCGGCCCCGGTGAAGTGTCGCGGCGATCCGGCGGAGAGGACATGCCCGCCGCCGGTCAGCGGTACCCGACCGGCCCGCCCCGACCCGGCGGTCCGGGCGCCGAGTCCGTACCCAGCACGAGCCGGCCCGCCGCGTCCCGATTCGCGCCTTTGAAGCCCGCCGACCACCCCGGTGCCGTCCCGGCCGACCAGCCGGCTCCCGGCCCGGGCTGGCCGCCTGCGAGTCGGCCGGGCGCCGACGCCGACGGCCCGGCCGCCGGCAACGGCAGCGCCCAGGGTGGCCGGCGCTCCTTCTTCGAACCCGCGTCCGACCGGGACCGGGCGGCCGGCCCGACCTCGGGTGGGGGCCGACCCGGCGACCGCGCGGCGCCGCCGTCCCGGTTCGGGCGGGGCAGCCAGCCCTTTCCGCGCCGCCGTCCGGCCGACGAACCGGCCGGCGATGGCGCGACGGTGGCCTTTCCGATGCCGGATCCGGACGCCACCCGGCCGCTGCGGTCGCCGGCCGGTGACCTGGGGGCGTCCAGAGGAGTACGAGCACCGGCGCCGGATGACGAGACCACCCAGCCCCTGCCGCCCCGTCGGCCGGCCCCGCCTGCGGAGCAGCCCACCCGCGCCTTCCGGTCGCCCGGTCGGGCCACTGGCGAGCCACCGCTGACCCGGGCCGGGCAGCCCGATCCCTCCGCGGACGAGACCCAGGCGATCCCGCGCGGCCGGCCCGGCGATCCGGGCCGGTTCGAGCCGGCGGAGGAGCTGCCCGCGTCCATCGCGGAACCGGTCTCCGGCCCGCCCGCGCCGCGCCGTGGCTTCACGCCCATCGTCATCGAGGGCACCATCATCGAGTCCCGCGACCTCACCGACCCGGCTGGGGCGAGCAGCGAGGCCGGGCAGCCGGGCTCGCAGCCGGCCACCCCGCCGTCGTTCGTCCCTCCCACTTCCGGTACGCAGTCCGCCGCCCCGCCGTCGTTCGGTCCACCGTCTTCCAGCCCGCCCTCGTTCGGCCCGGGGCCCTACGGTCCGCCGCCCTCCGGTGCGCGTCCGTTCGCCCCGGCGGAGGCCGGTCCGGGCGGCTTTGGTCCGGCGGACGCCGCGCCGGGTGGTGTGCGCGCCGACGACCTGGTCGGTGTCCGCCCCGCGGGGGGAGATCGCGCGGACCTCGGCGGTCCACCGGTCGACATCAACGGCACGGATCAGGCCGGCAGTGACGTCACGGATGAGCAGGTCAGCCCCGGCCTCGGCAGCCAACCGCCTCGGGCGGACAGCGGCGCGGAGCCGGCGCGGTCGGACTCCGACGACATGGTGCACCGCGCGGCCGGCGACGGGCAGCACGGTCCCGCCGAGGGTTCGGTGCCGGTCGAGTTCCTGCCCGCCAACACGGTCGAGGAGGACCTGCTCGGCGCAGCCAGCGCCGGCAGCACGGACACGTTCCTGTCCACCCTGCTGCTGGCCCGGGTGCTGCTGCCCGCGGCACCGGACTCGGTGCGCGGCAGCCGCCCGGGCGACCCGGGTTTCGTCTGGCGTACCGAGCAGTTGGATGGCGAGACGTACGTGGTGGTCTACACCTCGCCGGAGCGTCTCGCCGACCACGCCGAGGGCGATGTCGACATCGTCCGGGTGAAGTTCGCCCAACTGATCCGGCGTTGGCCGGACGAGGACTGGTCGTTCGCCGTCAACCCGGGCACGCCGGTCGGTGCGAAGCTGCCCGGCGAGCAGATCGTCGCGCTGGCCAACTGGGCGGCGGAGGTGGGGCTCGGCGACGACCTGGAGGTGGACCCGGAGGAGCCGCCGGTCGTGGCGGAGCCAGCGGCCCGCCCCCGGTACGCCCCGGCGGCGGTCGACCCGGCCCGACCGACCGTGATGCAGAAGGCGATCGCGCCCAGCCAGCTCGCGTACTACCTGGACCGGGGGTACGACCGGGTGTCCGGCTTCGTGCACCGGGCCGGTGAGCTGGCACACCTGACCACGCCGGCTCAGTTGTACGACGCGCTGGGCCTCAGCTACCCGGGTTCGCCGTTCGCCCGCGACGCCGAGGAGATCTACGTGCTGCGCTGGCCGGCGCACCGGCCGAGCCTCTACCGGATTCCCTACGGGGGTCAGAACGAGCCGGCGATGCGCGCGATGGAGGGCTGGGTCATCGAGCGCCCGCCGTTCCGGGGCAACGGCTTCGCACCGGGCGAGAGCAGCGACGTGGTGGCGGAGTTCAAGGTGGACAGCGCGCGGCTGCCGTACGGCGCGCAACTATGGCGGATCGGCGCGGACGGCACCGAGCGGGTGGTTGCGGTGCTCGACACCGACGCGCTGCTGTGGCGACGGGTCGGTGAGGCGTGATGCGGGACGGCTACGTGGCCCGTTGGCAGGGTCGGGAATACCAGGCCAGCCCGGATGGCGACGACATCCGGCTCTACCAGCCGGAGCCGGGTGAGGGCTTCGAGGAGGTTCGCGCCGGCCGGTACGTGCGGGTGCTGCCGGCGAGCGAGATCGAGGACCTGGCGTACGTGCGGACCACCTGCACCTGGCAGGGGCAGCCGTTCATCGTGCTCGGCGAGCACGACGCCTGGCTGCGTGTGGAGTACACCGGTGGCCGCTGGCCGGTGGCCGAGGCGATGCGGCTGGAGGTGTTCGACTTCGGCGTCTACCAGGGCTGGGCGCCGGCCGCCGAGGTCAGCGACCTGCGGGAGCAGCGGGTCTGACCGGTCAGGACTTGGCCCAGCGCAGGATCTCGCCGAGCACCAGCTCCGGCGCCTCCAGGTGTGGGAAGTGCCCGACCCCGTCGAGCAGCCGCCACTCGTACGGCGCGACGACGTACCGGCCGGAACCCAGGGCGGTACGCGGCAGGGCGGCGACATCCAACGCGCCGTGCAGCTGGAGCGTCGGAGTGACCAGCGGCTTCTGCATCAGGCGGACGAACCGGTAGCCGTGCAGCCGCAGCAGCGAGCGGAACGCCCAGCGGTATCCCTCCAGCGCGCAGAACGCGGCCTGCGGGATGCGCATCGCCTCCCGGCACCGCTCGGCGTACGCCTCGAAGTCCGGCCCGGCCACCCAGCGTGGCCCGCCCCAGCGGTGCAGGATCTCCGTCACGGCCGCCGCGCCGTCCCGGGTCAGCACGTGCTCGTAGCGGGGGAGCTGGAACTTCAGCGCCGGGGTGGAGGCGGCGAACTGGCCGCGTGGGTCGGCGAAGATGGCGGCGCGCAGCCGCAGCGGGTGGGGTGCGCCGAGCACCACCAGCCGGCGGACCAGCGACGGGTGGAATGAGGCCACCGTCCAGGCGACCATGCCGCCGACACCGCTGCCGACCAGGGTCGCCGACCGTTCGCCGAGCGCGCGGATCAGCCCGGCCATGTCGGCGGCGAGGGTGTAGCCGTCGTACCCCCGGGGTGGCTTGTCGCTGGCGCCGTAGCCGCGCAGGTCCACCGCGACCGCGCGGAAGCCGGCGTCGGCGACCGCCGGCAGCATCTGGTGCCACGCCCACCAGTGCTCGGGAAAGCCGTGCAGGAACAGCACCATCGGCCCGGTGCCGGCCTCGACCACGTGGAACCGGGTGCCGTTGGCGCCGACGAAGCGGTGCGTCCACGGCCCCTCGGTGAGGACACAGGACTCGTCGACGGCTCCGCCGCGCTGGTCGGTCATGGCAGACAGCCTAGGACCCCGGTCGTCCCCACCGGCCCTGGTGGTCACGTTGAACAGGGAGAAGCCCGGGTTGTCCCCTACCACAAGAGGGTTCGGGGCCGGGTCAACGAGTGATGATGCTGGCGCGTACGCCCGGGCCGCAGTCGACTCCGGACGGCCGGGCGCTGATCCGGAGGGTGACGAAGCTTCCCTCCGTGAGGTCGCCGGCGCCGGGGCCGTGCAGGGCGTACTCGACGCCGTCTTCCGAGACGAGCCCGTAGCAGGGACCGGAACCGCCTCGGGTGATGTGTCCGGCGATCAGGCCGGTGGCCCGTTTGTCGGTCGGCTCCGTCGGTCTGGGTGGCTTCGGCGGAGTGCCGAGGGTCGGCGGGACGGTGCGCGACATGGGCGGTGTAGCGGTGCGCCCGGACGGGGAAACCGGCGACGCGGAAGCCGCGGGGGTGGGCGGGCCGGGTGTCGGGCTACCGCTGGTCGGGGTGCCGGCGGCCGAAGCGGCCGTGGGGTTGGGGTTTTCCGCGTCGGCACAGGCGGTGAGGGGCAGCAGGACGAGCGCGGCGAGGCCGGCCGCCGTCAGGATGACGCGTGCGGGAAGAGGCACGATGGTGGGACGTTGCGGCAGGTCACGGGGTTCCCTTGTCGGCGCTGAAAGGGCGACGCCCGGGCAGGTGACCTGCCCGGGCGTCGCTGGTTGGTGCGGGATCAGTGTCAGCTGATCCGGATCTTCATCGAGGTGCCGTCCTGCTCCTGAACCTTGATCTTGACACCGGTTGCGGGAAGCTTGACGCCGTGGTTCGGCAGCTCCTCGTAGAAGTACTTCTTGGTGTCGTCGAACAGCGGCTCGGCAGCCTGACCGCGGATGTACTGCGGCTGGCTGTTCAGGTGCAACGTGAACGAGTCGGCCTTGTTGAGGCTGAACGGCGCGTCGTACACCTGAACCCGGGCCCGCCACGGCTGACCGGTGAGGTTGTAGATCGGGCGCGGGTGCGCGTCGATGTACATGTTCCGGCCCTCGCCCGGGTGGGCGACCGTGTTGTTGTCGGTCCAGCGGGTGTTCCAGTACGAGATGAGCAGACCCTCCTGGTACGCGTAGTGGTCCACCCAGTCCGGGCGGGTGTTCGCGTAGCCGAAGAAGTACGGGCCGGTCTTCAGGTACTTGTCGTACGAGACGTACGAGCGGTTGCCCGCGATGTAGTAGTTGTCGAACAGGCGGGTGTAGGTGGCACCCACCGCCTGCCAGCCATCGAGGGCCCAGCCCGCGTCCGCGTTCTCGGCGCCGTCGCTGAGCACCGTCTGGCCGTCGGCCAGCACGGTGATCGCGTCGCCGAAGAAGCCGCCCTCCGAGACGCCGCCGTCGGTGACGTAGTGGAAGCGGAACTGCGCCATCTTGCCGGCGAGCGAGTCCATCGGGACCTGGATGTCCGCCCAGGCGCCGTTACTGCTGCCGGCGAGGGCCGGGCGGTTGGCGCCGTCGGTGCCGATCGGCTGGCCGTTGACGGTGGCGTTCAAGTCCGTCCAGGTCTTCCCGCCGTCAACTGACGCCTCGAAGTAGAGGTAGTCGAAGCCCGCCTCGATGCTGTACTTGCCCTTGAGCGACATCGACGCGCTCGACTTCCCGGTGAAGTCGAACGTCCTCGTCATGGCGTTGTCGAGATTGTCCTCATTGCCGGAGAAATACTGCTTCGAGCCTTGGAACGGTTGACCGTAGTTGAAGGTGTACTCCCGTTGGGGCAGCACCACCACCGCGGCCTGTGCCTTGGCCGAGTTGTACTCCTGTGGACCGAGGTCGAGGGTGCGCTTCTGCCCCGCCACGACCACCTCGTGGTCGAGCCAGCCAAGCTGGAGCTTGTTCCACGCACCCAGGTCGCCACCACGGTCGCCGATGCCGGCGTCGTTCTTGGCACCGAGCCGGCTCTGGGCCATCAGGGTCCAGTGCTCGTTGTTGTTGTCCGCCGGTCCGTAGTCGTCCGGCAGGCCCAGGTCGTGGCCGTACTCGTGGTAGAAGACGCTCCGGCCGCCGTTTTCCGGCTGGATCGTGTAGTCGCGGATCCAGACGCCGGTGTTGCCGATCTGGGTGCCACCGATCGGGAAGTTCGGCGGGCCGACCGGCGAGCTGTTGAAGGCCGACCAGCGGTGGCTCCAGATGGCGTCCTCACCCTGGTGCGGGTCACCGTCGGCCTGGTCGCCACCGGAGTGGACGATCTGGAAGTGGTCGATGTAGCCGTCCGACTCGTTGAAGTCGCCGTCGCCGTCGTAGTCGAACCGGTCCCACTGGTCGTACGACTTCATGTCGGCGGCGATCTGCGCGTCGGTGCGGCCCTTGGCCTTCTGGTCGGCGACCCACTGGTTGGCGGCGTCGCGGATCAGCGCCCAGGTGTTCGAGCAGACGTTGTCGGGGCAGACCGCCAGGTCGTCGCGCGGGTCCGGTTCCTCGCCGGGCTCCGGGTCCGGGATCGGATCGTCGGAGCGCCCGTAGCGGGCCTCGTTGTACGGCACCTTGACCCAGTCGGTGACCATGCCGTCGACGGTGTAACGGCCGGAGGACTGGGCCTCGTAGTACTGCTTGAGCGACTCGTCGCCCGGGTTGGTGCCGAAGTACACCTGGCGGAAGTGCGCCGGGCTGAAGTCCGGCTGCCAGATGGTGGAGTTGTCCACGGCCCGGTTGGGCTGCGGAATCTGGTTGTGCAGCGGCCCGTTGAAGGTCGTCGGCCCGGCGATGTCCGGGTTCATGTCCTTGTCCGGGTAGGACGGGTGCCGCTGGTCCCCGAACTCGGCCAGGATCACGAAGATCTTGTCGGTCCGCTCACGCTTGAGCTCGACGTACTGGTCCTTGGACTTCTTCGCGCCGGCGAAGGTGCGGGCGCTGGTGCCCGTGCCGTTCGTCTCGCCGACCTTGACGACCGTGCTGCCGTTGCGCTCGATCGGCTTGCTACGCCCGCTCAACACGTCGCTGAGACCCTGCTGACGCAGCTCGCGACGCTTGTCCTCGAGCTTGTCGGGGAGTTCGTCCTTCAATGACTGCGGTTCGGCGGCGGACGGAGCTGCTGCCGGCAGTTTGGGCTGAGGCGCCGCCGAGGCGGACGGGCCGAAGACCAGGCCTGTCGCCGTCAGTGAGAGCCCGAGCAGACCCACTGCGACTTTGCGCACGTGGTACCTCCGGTGTGAGGGAACCCGGCCCTACGGGGGTACGGGCCGGTTATAGATCGATCCCACTAGCGGGACCAATGGTGAACATAGACACTGCCGGGACGGGTGGGAAGACGCGAGCGTCGATTTATTGCAAGATTTTGTTGGGAATGCTTTTCACCGTCACACCCCCGGGCTTCATCTGCGGCGCTGACCAGGATGGATCGGTCGGCAGTGTTGCGCAGTGAGGCATTTCGATCAATGCGATCGGGCATACGACAGTGGGGCCGGCGGCGTATCCGCCACCGGCCCCACTCACCTACCTGAAGATCAGTTGCTGATCCGCACGATCATCTCGTCGGTCGGCTTCGTGCCCTGCTTGACGATCTCGATGCGGGTGCCGCTGCCGGCCACCTTCACCGAGTTCTGCTCGTTGCCCGCCGTCCAGTAGCGGCTCACCGCGCTGTCGTCGAAGACCGGGTTGGCCTTCAACTTCGGCAGGCTGACCGGCACTCCGTTGAGGTGGAAGGTCTGGGCGGGCTTGTCGTACCGGCTGAACGTCGCGTCGAAGCCGCTACGGCGGTTGGTGATGGTGCCCTGGCCCTTGACCGTGATCGCGCCCGGGCGGACGTCGACCGGCAGGTCCAGGCCGTACCCCGGGTGCTCCGAGGTGTTGTTGTCGCCGTAGGCGTAGTTCACGTACCAGACCAGCATGCCGGGCTGGTTCGCGTACCGCTCCACCCAGTTCGGCCGGGTGTTGGTGAAGCCGTAGTTGTACCCACCGGTCCGCAGGGCGTCGTCGTACCCGAAGTAGGTCCGGTTCTCCGCGATGTAGAAGCGGGGGTACGAGTCGGTCACCGAGCCACCCATCCGGGTGAAGCCCCGGGCGGTCCACTCGGCGGCCAGCGTCTCGGCGTCGTCGGTCCACGCCGCGGTGCCGTTCTTGACCAGCGCAATGTTGTCCAGGAACACGCCGGCCAGGTGCTTGCCGCCGTCGCTCTGGTAGCGGTAGCGCAACTGGATGGCCTTTCCGGCGTACGCCGCGAGGTCGTAGTTCAGGTCCACCCACTTGCCGCCGGACGACCCGTCGAGACCGGTCTCCCCGACGTCGTTGAGCGGGCTGCTCAGCGACGCCCAGGTGGCGCCGTTGTCGGTCGACACCTCGGCGTAGAAGAAGTCGTAGTCTTCCTCGGTGTCGTACCAGGCCTTGGCGTTGATCGAGGCCGAGCTGGCGCCGGTCAGGTCGAGTTGGCGGGTCAGGCTGTTGTTCAGGTTGTCCGCGCTGCCGCCCCACCACTCGTTCGACCCACCGAACGGCGTGTTGTAGGTGCTGGTCTGCTCCTGCGGCGGCAGGTTGACGACGACCGCCTGGGCCTTCGGCCCGTCGCTGTCACCGGCCGGCCCGAGCGTCACCTGGGAGGTGCCCTTGCCGTACTCCACCGTGGAGTAATTCAGCCAGCCGAGGAACAGCTTCGACCACGGGTCCATGTAGCCCGGGGTCGTCCCGATGTCGTCCTTGCCGTGGCTCAGCCACGAACCGGAGGACATCAGGCTCCAGAACCCCACGCCGTTGTCGCCGCCGGCCGTGTCGTACAAGTCCGGCAGGCCGAGGTCGTGGCCGTACTCGTGGGCGAACACGCCCAGGCCGCCGTTCTCCGGCTCCGTGGTGTAGTCGCGGATCCAGAGGCCGGTGTCGCCGATCTGCACGCCACCAGCCAGGTTGCCGGCCGGCCCGGCCTTGCCCATGAGGTCGGTGAAGGCACCCCAGCGGTGCGACCAGATGGCGTCCTCGCCCTCGGCGCCACCGCCGGCCTCCTCGCCCTCACCGGCGTGCACCGCCTGGAAGTGGTCGATGTAGCCGTCGGGCTCGTTGAAGTCGCCGTCGCCGTCGAAGTCGTACCTGTCCCAGATGTCGAACTGGGAGAGGTACTCCTTGATCTGGGCCGGGGTCTTGCCGGCCTTGACCTGGGCGTCGTACCAGGACGTGGCGCTGTCCTTGACGAAGTTCCACGAGCCGTCGCTCTCGGGGATGGCGTTGGAGCCGTACCGCGCCTCGTTGAACGGCACGGTGACCCAGTCGCTGACGTCGCCGCCGACGGTGTAGCGGCCGCCGGACTGCTTCAGGTAGAAGTCCCGCATCGACTCGCCGCTACTACCGTAGAACATGTCCAGGTAGTGCTGGCGGTCGTAGTTCGACGACCACGAGGTGCTGTTGTCGTCGGTGGCGCCGCCGTCCCAGTTCCGGTCCGGCTCCTGGATCTGGCCGACCACCGGGCCGGCTGCCCCGCCGGTGCGCGGGTCGGTCTTGTCGCCGAAGTTCACCAGCATGGTGAAGATCGGGTCGACCTTCGGCGGCTGCTGGTACTCGACGAACCGGTCCTTGATCTTGATGACCTTCGAGCCGTTGCGGGTTTCCAGCTTGGCCTTGCCGGAGAGCAGGTCGGCGATGGCCTGCTTGCGGATCTCCCGCTGCTGATCCGCCTTCGGGTCGGGGAGGTTGTCCCGGCCGTGCTCCGCCTTGTCGGATGAGGGGGTCGGGTTCGCCGCCGGGGCGCCGGAAGCCGGCGTCGCCACGACTCCCGCCGCCAGCAGCGCGGCCGTGGCAGTGGCCAGACCGGCTGTGACTCGTCTCCTCAAAGGTCTCCTCCTTTGTGGACCTGTGTTACATGACAGCGATCGTCGAAGCAATCACTGTCATGATGTGCGCCACACACCTTTACAGAGAGTCCGGCCGGTTGTCACGAGTCGATCAAGTGGGCTGAAGGTGGTTTTGGAGGGTTCTGGGGCGACAAATCGTGACGGAATAGTCGTGGCCTGAGGCAACTATTTACATCACGGTTCTGTCACGATCGTCAATTCTGCACGGGATTATGAGGTTCCCGATGTGTAGCGCCCGAACCGACGGAAACGTCACGCCGTGCGGTGGGCCCGAACGCGGAACGGCCCGCCCGGAGCGTGGTGCTCCGGGCTGGCCGCCCGTTGGTCCGTCCGACGACGGCCTGTTGCGGTCAGTTCCTCGCCGGGGTCACGTACACCGTGGCGGACGAGTTGTCCCGTGCCGCCTTCTTGATGGTGAGCGAGACGCCGTAGTTGACGCGCTGGTCGCCGGGGTCACCGGTGCCCAGCACGATCGCGCCGCCGCCCAGGGTTACGCCGTAGAACTCCGGCGCCGGGCTGCCGTCCGGGTGGGTCACCCGGGTGGTGTACGGCGCGTTGTCCCGCGACGGGAGCACCACCGAGGCGTCGTTGTCCCGCGCGTACGCAGCCCCGTCGCGCATCTCGATGCCCGGGTACCAGGTCTTGGCATCGGTGAAGGACTTCACCGGCGCCTGCGCCTTGAACTTCGTGCAGTACGCGCTGTACGGCTCGTCCGCCGCCTCCAGGCACTCGTTGGAGGGGTACGTCTTCTGCAGCGTGAACGCCGCGTTCGCCGACTGCGGACGGCTGGGCAGGTTGTCCGTCACCGACGGGTCCTTCACGAAGTGATCTACGTCGAACTACTCGAACCTGGTGAACCTAAATCACAACCGGTCGAAAGGACAGAGGCGACCTGCCGCGTGTGTCCGTTCAGCTTCTCCACGCTCCTCCGACCGACCGATGTGACACTGGTCAGGCAGTGCGCGCCGTACCCGAAAGAAATGACGGAGGGTGGCGGTCCGCACGGACCGCCACCCTCCGACGTGTACGCCTGCCGTCAGTCCTCGTCGGACTTCGCGCCGCTCATCCCGGAGGAGATCAGCTCCATCACGGACGAGTCCTGCAACGTGGTCACGTCGCCGAGCGACCGGTTCTCCGCCACGTCGCGCAGCAACCGGCGCATGATCTTGCCGGAGCGGGTCTTCGGCAGCTCTGGCACCAGCATGATCTGCCGCGGCTTGGCGATCGGGCCGAGCGTCTTCGACACGTGGTTGCGCAGGTCGGCGATCAGCTGCTCACCGGCCTCACCGGCGATGTCGGTGCTGCCCCGCGGAATGGCGAAGGCGACGATCGCCTGGCCGGTCGTCGGGTCGGTCGCGCCCACCACGGCCGCCTCGGCCACCGACGGGTGCGACACCAGCGCGGACTCCACCTCGGTGGTGGAGATGTTGTGCCCGGACACCAGCATCACGTCGTCCACCCGACCCAGCAGCCAGATGTGCCCGTCGTCGTCCTTCTTCGCCCCGTCACCGGCGAAGTACATGCCCTCGAACCGGCTCCAGTAGGTCTCCAGGAACCGGTTGTCGTCACCCCAGATGGTGCGCAGCATCGACGGCCACGGCTCGCGCAGCACCAGGTACCCGCCACCACCGTTCGGCACCGACTGGCCCTGGTCGTCCACCACGTCGGCCGCGATCCCCGGCAGCGGCGTCATCGCCGAGCCCGGCTTGGCCGCGGTCACCCCGGGCAGCGGCGAGATCATGATGGCGCCCGTCTCGGTCTGCCACCAGGTGTCCACGACGGGCAGCTCACCCCGGCCGATGTGCTGCCGGTACCACATCCACGCCTCCGGGTTGATCGGCTCGCCGACGCTGCCCAGCAGCCGCAGCGAGGACAGATCGAAGCCGGCCGGGATGTCGTCGCCCCACTTCATCATCGTCCGGATCAGGGTGGGGGCGGTGTAGAGGATGCTCACGCCGTACCTGTCGACGATCTCCCAGAACCGGCCCTTGTTCGGGGTGTCCGGGGTGCCCTCGTACATCACCTGGGTGGCGCCGTTGGAGAGCGGCCCGTACACGATGTAGGAGTGGCCGGTCACCCAGCCGATGTCGGCGGTGCACCAGTAGACGTCCGTCTCCGGCTTCAGGTCGAAGACCGCGTGCGTGGTGTACGACGTCTGCGTGAGGTAGCCGCCGGTGGTGTGCAGGATGCCCTTCGGCCTGGCCGTGGTGCCGCTGGTGTAGAGGATGAACAGCGGGTGCTCGGCGTCGAACGGCTGCGCCGTGTGCTCGGCCGAAGCGGTCTCCACCGTCTCGTGCCACCAGCGGTCCTTCGACGACCAGGCCACGTCCTCGCCGGTGCGGCGGACCACCAGCACATGCTCGATTGAGGGGCAGTTCGCCACCGCCTCGTCCACGGTCGGCTTCAGCGCCGACGGCTTGCCCCGCCGGTAACCACCGTCCGCGGTGATCACCACCTTGGCGCTGGCGTCCTGGATGCGGTTGCTCAGCGAGTCGGCGGAGAAGCCGCCGAAGACGACGCTGTGCGCGGCGCCGATCCGGGCGCAGGCCAGCATCGCGACCGCCGCCTCCGGGATCATCGGCAGGTAGATCGCCACCCGGTCGCCGGCGGTGACCCCCAGCTCGGTCAGCGCGTTCGCCGCCCGGCAGGTCATCTCGTGCAGGTCGGCGTAGGTGATGGTGCGGGTATCGCCCGGCTCGCCCTCCCAGTGGATGGCGACCTTGTCGCCCCGGCCCGCCTCGACGTGCCGGTCCAGGCAGTTGTACGCCACGTTGAGCTGCCCACCGACGAACCACTTGGCGAACGGCGGGTTCGACCAGTCGAGCACCTCGTCCCACTTCTTCGACCAGGCCAGCCGGTCCGCCTGCTTCGCCCAGAAGGCGAGCGGGTCGGCGGCGGCCTCGGCGTACGCGTCGGCGGTGACGTTGGCGTGCGCGGCGAGCTCGGCCGGCGGGGGGAACTGGCGCGTCTCGTTCAGCAGATTGGCCAATGCCTCGCTCATGCCGTGACTCCTCGTCCTCGGGTGACCTGCGTCTCGCTGGGCACGAGGGTAGTCGTGGGGCTTCCAGCAGGCGACCGCTGCCCGCTCCGTCGCGCCGAGCGGCCCCCGCCGAGCGCCCGACGGCCTCGGCTGCCGTGTCCCCGCGTAGCGCGGCCGTGCTCGCCGTCGCGCGGCTGTGTCCGCTGTGGCGCGCCTGTGTCCGCGTGCCGGCCTTGATCGACACGAGGTTGGCGATGTCGCGGTATCCCGGCGGCTGGGACGCCGCGATATCGGCGACCTCGTGTCGACCTTGCCTGCCCGAGGCGGGCGTCGAGCGGGCGGTGGCCCGGGTCGCGTTGCGGCCGGGTGCGGCCCGGAAGGCCGGGCCGGGTCGCTAGCGTGGCGGGGTGACCACCGACCCGCTCGCCCCGCTGCTCGCGCTCGCCGACATCGCTCCAGCCGTCGAGCGGGCCCGCGAACGGTTCGACCAGGCGCTCGGGCACCGCGCGCTGCGCCGGCACGGTGGGCAGGTCGCGGCCGAGGTCAGCCTCCGGTCCGCCGTGGCCAGCGCCGCCCTGGAGGGGGCCACGCACGAGCGCGAGGCGGTCCGCGCCGGCACCGTCACCGACCCGGTGCTCCAGGGGGCGCTGCGGGTCGCCGGGGCGCTGCCCGGGCTGAGCGAGCTCTGGCCGAAGGCCCCCCGGCAGGCCCTCGCGAAGCTGCACGTGCTCGCTGCCCGGGACATGGTGCCGGAGGACGAGCTGGGTCGACCAGTGACCGACCCCGTGGTCGCCGCCCGGTTGGACGGGCTGGCCGGGCTCGTCGCCGGCGGCACGAAGGTCTCCCCGTTGGTGCTCGCCGCCGTGGTCCACGGGGAGTTGCTGAACCTGCGCCCGTTCGCCGGGCCGTCCGGTGTGGTGGCCCGGGGCGCCGCCCGCCTGGTGCTGCTCGCCAGCGGCCTCGACCCGCGCGGCCTGCTCGCCGTCGACGTCGGTCACCACGAGCGGGAACCCGAGTACGTCGGCTCGGCCGGCGCCTTCGCCACCGGCACTCCGGACGGGCTGCGCTCCTGGCTGCGCCACTACATGGCGGCCGTGGAGGTCGGCGCCGACCAGCTCACCGTCATCGGCGACGAGATCCTCGCCGCCGCCTGAGCCCGCCCGCAGCCCCGCTGTTCCGCTCCGCCCTGCCTCGCCCCGCCCTGCCTCCCGCCCTCGCTCCTGTCGATCATGGGGTTGTGGTGCCTCACAAAGAACGCGAAGAGCACCAACACGCCCACCACAATCCCCTGATCGACCCGTGGGGTGGGGTGGGGTGCGGAGGTCAGGCGGTGGCGGCGGCGCGGGTGCGACGATGCCGGCCGTACCAGGCGATGCCGATGGCCACGCCCACGCCGACCCCCAGGGCCGCCGCAGCCACCGGGACGGCAGGCCGCTCCCGCAACCGACGGCCCAGCGGGATCGGGTGGCGGAACTCCAGCACCGGCCAGGCGTTCTCCGAGGCCAGCTTGCGCAGCTGCCGGTCCGGGTTGACCACACTCGGGTGGCCGACGCACTCCAGCAGCGGTCGGTCACTGTACGAGTCGGAGTAGGCGTACGAGTCGGCCAGGTCGTAGCCGCGTGCGGTGGCCAGCTCGCTGACCGCCTCGACCTTGCTCGGGCCGGCCGCGTAGAACTCGACCTCGCCGCTGTACCGGCCGTCCCGCACCGTCATCCGGGTGGCGATCACGTCGGTCACCCCGAGTAGTTCACCGATCGGCCGGACCATCTCCTCGCCGGAGGCGGAGACCAGCACCACGTCCCGGCCGGCAGCCTGGTGCTCCATGATCAGCGCGGCGGCCTCGGCGTACACGTAGGGGTTGATCAGCTCATGGAGCGTCTCCGCGACGATCTGGCGGACCTGTTCTACCGGCCAGCCCTTGCAGAGCGCGGCCAGGTAGTCCCGTGTTCGGGCCATGGTGTGCTCGTCGGTGCCGCCCAGCCGGAACATCAGCTGCGCGTACGCCGACTTGACCACGTCACGCCGGGTGATCAGCCCATCCCGGTAGAACGGCCGACCGAACGCCAGGGCGCTCGACTTGGCGATGACGGTCTTGTCCAGATCGAAGAAAGCGGCACTTCGGCCCACGGCGCGAAAGTCTAGCCGGATGGTCTATGGTCGGCGGGTGCCCGGGGTCAGGCCACCCCTCGGACCTGCGGGCCGGCGCCACCACCTCCGCTCAGCGTGATCACGCTCACACTCCGCGAGGAGATTTTCGCAGTGAGTGGAGTAGACACGCACTCGACGTGACCGGCCCGCTCAGGCAGACTTGTCCGCACGACGAGCTTTCATATCTCGGAAAACAGACAGACCCTCGGCGGTTGCACCCCCCGTGACCGTCGAGTGGTTCGGCTCGACCCCCCCGGAGCCGAACCTTCGACGACCCCCGTCTCCCCCCGACGGGGGTCGTCCCTTTCCGGGGTGAGCGCTGCGGCCCAGGTCACAGGTCGTCCACGTCCGCGTCGAAGGCCCCGTCCGAGGGCATTTCCTCGGTCGGAGGCAGCAGAGAGGCAGCAGAGCTGTCAAACGCCTCCAGAACACGGGCGGCGTAGTCGTCTGGGGTGTGCGTGTACCGGTTGAGCGTCGTGGACGCCTGTTCGTGGCCCATGACCCGCTGCACCAGGTTGATCGGGACGCCGTCGGTGACCAGCCAGGTGGCGTAGGCGTGCCGCAGGTCGTGGAACCGCATCCCGCCGGCAGCCTTGGCTGCCACGCAGGCAACGGCCTCCCGCTCGGTGGTGAACTCCGCCGACCACTCCACGCCCTCCCGGTCCGGCCAGGTCGCGCGGTACCGGTGCGGGCCGGTGTTGGCGACCTGGCCGAGCAGCCCGGCGCGGACCAGCGAGGGCAGCCAGACCCGACGCCGGAAGTTCGACCGCCGCAGTGGCCGCCCCACCCGGTCGCGGAAGACCAGCGTGCGCGGGTCCGGATCATCGGCGGCGGTGTGCAGCTCGCGGAATGCGGCCAGGAGGAAGCCGGGCAGCGGCACGGTCCGCACCCCGGCGCGACTCTTCGGGTACGGGCGTAGCACGATTCCGCCGTGAGTCTCCTCGGCCACCTGGACCACGCGCAGCGATGCCCGGTCGAGGTCGACTGAGGACCACGTCAGCCCGGCGCACTCACCCCAGCGCAGAGCCGACACGAAATCGTCTGTCTCTCCGGAAGGCTGATCGTGACGAGCCAGGACCTGGCCGCAACCTGGCTGCACGCCGACTGTCCGATGGCTCAAGATAGAGGGCAATGCAGGTAATCGACTTGGGCGAGGACTGGTCGATCCGGCCCGATCGGCCCGACCACGCGCGGCGGCGATCTGCTCCGCGCCTGGTGGGGCTTTTGGCGGCCGCGGTCCTGTTGACTCTGCTGGCCGGCGGCTCGGCGGTCCCGCAACCGAGCCTGGTGCCCATTCGGTTGCTGGCCGTGGGCGGAAGCGTCAACTTCCAGCTCACTGACGACCGCGTCTTCACGGTGCGCAGCCAGGACGGTTCGCCAGTGGTGATCACCGCATACCGGGTCACCAACGGTGCGCGACTGTGGCAGACCACCCTGAACGCAGGCAACGAGGTGCTACAACCGGTTCCCGGCGCCGGGGTTCTCCTGGTCTGGGGTGGCACCTCGCTGACCGTGCTGGATGTTGGTACCGGTCAGATCCGCTGGCAACGGGCCGGTGTGACCGGAGTGGAGTTCCTCCCCGACAACCAACGGATGCTGCTCTTCTCCGAGGACGCCGGCCTTCAACTGCTCACCATCGGGTCCGGCCAGCCCGACTGGTCCAGGCAGGTTTCGGCGGGCACGAACGTCACGGTCGCGCTGGACAGCGCCGGTCAGCACACCCTGGGCTGGGTCGTGAACTGGGAACCGGACGGCACGATCCGGATCCTCGACGAGGCCAGCGGGCAGACGCTGCGTACCGGAAAGCTGCCGGCATCCATCGGCGACCCGGCGCGCAGCCCGGAGGCCGTGCTCGGCATCGACCGGCTGGTCCTGACCTTCATCACGGCCGGCGACGGAACTGTCATCACCGCCTACGACTCGGCCACTCTGGCCCGGACCTGGCAGGCGACGATTCCCGAGCCGAGCTTTCGGTTCGGGCGCTGCGGCCCGATGATTTGCGTCGGCGGCACCAACCTCACCGCCATCGACCCGGCCACCGGGTCGATCCGCTGGCGGGCCGACACCTGGGCCGGCGCCATCTGGCTCCCCGACACCATCCCGGGCGGCGTGCTGATCGTCACCGGCTACCGCGGCAGCGAACGGCTGACACTGATCGAGGCCCGCAGCGGGAAGGCGCATCCAATACCCGGGCGGTGGATTCCGATTTCCGACGGCCCGGCCGGCAACCTGTTCGCCGGATACCAAGTGGGCCGGATCGGCGCCTGGCTGGGGGTTCTGCACCAGCGGACCAACACGGTCCGGTCAGTGGCCTGGCTGCCCGACGTGGTCCGCGACCAGTGCCAGGCGAGCACACCAGAGCAGACCTACCTGGTCTGCACCACAATCCACGGCGCGATCCAGATCTGGCGGTACACCCCCCAATAACCTGACTGTCCCGGGCACGCCGTAAGCACGACGATTTGCTGCCTGCGGATTGTTTCGGGAATGAATAGCAGTGCTATGGCCTTTGCGGCGCCGAGGGTGAGCCGATGCGGATCGCCACGCTCGGGGTAGCCGCTGCCGCCTCTTGATGTGCTCGGAAGAGGCGGCCCCGCCGGTCGGTAGGGTCGTCCGCGTGGATCTGGACGACACCGCCTCCCGGCTCGGGGTCCCCGTCGAGGACATCGACCACGTGCACCGGCTCGCCGGCGACCGGCCGTCGGCTCCGCTGCCCGCCAAGGCCGACGCGCCCGCGATCCTCGACCAGCTCGCAGTGCGGCCGGACGACGCCGCCGAGATCATGGCGGGCTGGCCCGACACCGGCTCCCCACTGTGGACCCCGGAGCTGCGCTGGCTGCTCGACCGCTCGATCGCCCTGGTCCGCGCCGATCTCGGGGGCCACGGCTGGCTGTCGCCCGGTCCGGCGCTACCGCGCGAACGGGGCCCCGCCTGGCGGCATCTCTACGTGTATGCGTACCTGGCCCTGGTCGACGTCGTCACGGGATACCACCGCGACCACGGCGTCGCCGATGCCGTGTCGTGGGTGACCCTCGCGGACCTGGGCCGCAACCTCGCGATCGACCGGCGGATGCACCGGGAGGGCTGGCCGGTCATGCAGAGCTGGCTGACGCTGCACGCGCGCGGCGGCATCTACGAGCTGGGCCGACTGCAGCACCAGCGCGGTGGCAGCGCCATCGACCTGCACATCCCCGACTCGGGGCCCTTGACCCCGGAGGCGGTCGCGGCATCGCTCGACGAGGCCCGCACGTTCTTCCCGCGCCACTTTCCCGACGAGCGCTACACGGCGTTCTCCTGCGGCTCCTGGCTGCTCGACCCGCAGCTGCTGGAGTACCTGCCCGCGGACTCCAACATCGTCCAGTTTCAGCGGAGGTTCGAGCTGGAGCCCTACGAGGAGCCGGAAGGGCTGGACGCCGACGTCGAGGTGCTGCGGTTCGGGTTCCGCACCCTGACCACGCCGCTCGACCAGCTGCCGCGCCGCACCGTGCTCCAGCGCGCGATCGTCGACCACCTGAAAGCCGGCCGCCACTGGCAGTGGCGCCGCGGCCGCTTCCCGATCTAGCCACACCCCTGGCGCCTGTTTCACCAGGGACGGCCGGCCTGCACCAGCCCAACGACGCAACTGAACCTTCAACTGCGAACAATGACCACGCGGTAAATCAGCAACCCGAAGACGCCGAGGGGCCTCTCGGACATCCAGGTGGGGGAGAAGATGCCCGCTCCGATCGAGTACGTCGACAACATGCAGGACCACTGGTGGTGGCGGCCAGGCTGGCAGGCGGGACGCCACTACTACGCCTGCCACTTCGCCATCGGAGAGCATGCCGAGCTGGCGGAACTGGCGTGGCGCTACCAGGAGGCACTACGAACGTTTCCCGCCCTCGACCTCATCCCCTCCACCTGGCTTCACCTGACCATGCAGGGGATCGGCTTCCTGGACGACCTGGACGACGAGCAGGTCGCACGGTTGAGCCATGGGATCCGAGAGAGGCTCGCGGAGCTACCCGCGCCTGTCGTCACGTTCCACCGGCCTGTCGTCCGTAAGGAGGCTGTCTACCTCCCCGCCGATCCACCGGCCCCCATCGCGGCCGTGCGGGACGCGGTGCGGGACGTGCTCGCTCATGTTCTCGGCGAGGACAACGCGGAGTTGGCGCCCGGGCGCGTGCAGAGCTTCCGACCGCATGTGAGCGTCGCATACTCCAACGCCGCCCAACCCGCGGAACCCATCGCAGCGGCGCTGGAGCAGGTTGAGGCTGAGCCCGTCGTGGTGCACCTTGATCACGTAGGTCTCCTCGAGTTCCACCGCGACCACCGGATGTACGAGTGGACCCGGTCGGAGCCGGTGCGTATCGGGCGCTGAGCAGCGACGGGTGTTCGAACGCCTGCACGATTACCCGGTGGCGCGGGACCTGGTGGGCCGTTGGTGGAACCGCGCATAGGGAGGACAAGCCCGGTTGGCTTCAGCACGGGTGGGAACGATCGAGGTAGCGGCCCCTGTCCTCCCCAACGACGCTCCCTCTCCCAGGGTCACCCCCGACCGCCGCCACCGCGCCGCCGCTTCGGCCGGGCGATCTCGCCCGCGATTGGCAGCCAGTAGAAGGGGATCAACGCGGTGATCACGGCCACGCCGAGGACGGGGACCAGGGCACCCAGCACCACTCCGGCGGCGATCCAGAAGGGTGCGATCCGGAAACGCCTGCTGATGGCTCTCCCAGCGGCGGCATCGACGGTGGTGCCCAGCAGCCGGTGATCACGTCGCGCGTACGCCCAGATCGCGTTGAAAAGAGAAGCTGCCACTCCGAGTGCGATGCCGTAGAAGACGACGGCGGTGCGCTGCCCATGTCCGTCGCGGAACGCGGCGGCCAGCACGGAAGCGGCGAATGGCAGGAACGCGATGGTCATCAGCAGCAGGGTGTTGAGCAACAGCACTACCCGGTCGACGCCGCGGAGGTGGTCGAACATGACGTGGTGGTTGGCCCACACCTGACCGATGAGAAGGAAGGTGAGAGCGTAAGCCAGGTAGGACGGCCACAACGCAGCGAGACCGTGGGTCAGGTGCCGGGTGTCCTCCGGCGGGTGGATCTCCAGGACGAGCAGGGTGATGGAGATCGCGAAGACCGCGTCGCTGAAGGCGACGAGCCGCACGGGTTTGCGTTCCACGCCGAAGGCCGTTGGCCTTCCTGGTTCGCGAACAGGTTCTGCCACCGCCCAAGCCTGAGACACCGGACACGGCTACTCGTGCAGCCGTGCGGCGTGTCACCCAACACCGTGAGCCAGGGGAGCAGTCGGCTGGAGAGCCTCAGCCAGCAACGCAGACCGCATGCTGCGGTAATCCTCGGGCCACTCGCGACACAAGCCAGGGTGAGAGTCGCCGAGGCAGTGGGGAGTTCGGGTGGGTCCACCGGAGAGACGCGACGAGGCCTGGTTCACCAGCCTCTATGCCGCCGAGTACGCGCACATCGTGAGGTACGGCCTGCGCCGACTCGGCGACGGGGACGCGTCGGCGGAGCTCGCCCAGGAGGTCTTCGTCGTCGCCTGGCGGCGTCGCGGTGAGGTGCCGGAACGCAGCCTGCCCTGGCTTTACGGGGTGGCCCGGCGCCTGCTGGCGAATCAGTGGAGGTCCCGGCGCGCCGCTCCGGACGTCCTGCCGATCACCGACGCCGACCTGAATCGGACGGTGCACCCTTCCGGCGCCGACGTGACCGTGGGGGTCACCGACGTCCGGGTGGCCCTGGCCACGCTCGGCGACCTCGATCAGGAGATCCTCCGGCTCATCGGCTGGGAGGAGCTGACGGTCTCCGAGGCGGCCCAGGTGCTCGGCTGTACCCGCGCGACCGCGGCCGTGCGCCTGCACCGTGCCCGCTGTCGCCTCACCGAAGCCATGTCAGACCAGCCCGCCCCGCCCCGGCGCGCGGTGTTGGCGACCACTCGAGAGGATCTGTGATGTTCGGAGCAGAGCGAACGCGTACCCTCCTCGGCCCGGTCGACCCGGCCCGGAACATCGCCGTCGCGCCACCGCTGGTCTCGGCGCGCGATCTGATCGACCGCGCCGGTGCCACCGAGTCGGCCGTCGGCCATCGACGCGTACGACCGACCCGCCGGCTGGTCCTGGCGGCCGGGACGCTGGCGGTCGCGGCCGGCGCCGTGGCGGTGCTCCAGCCGTTCGAGGAGGCGGACACCTCCGACGTGCCGGGTGCCGCAGCGGGATCGGTGCTCGTGCCGGTCGCGTACCAGTTCGACTCGGACCCGCCGGCGGCCGGCCCGCAGCTGCGCGCACTGGCCGGCGCACTCGTCGACACGGAGTACGACAACCGCAGCGGGCGCTACATGTACCACCACACGAAGCTGTGGGGCGACCCGGTGATGACCTCCGCCGACGGCCGACACCATGTCGCCTTCGCCAACGAGACGAAGGTCTGGCAGGCCGCCGACGGGACCGGTAACCAGGTCACCGTCCAACTGGAACCGCAGTACCCCGACCAGGAATCCCGGGACTACTGGCGGCGCAATCTCGGGAAGGGTCCCGCCGTCGCCGGCACGCCCGCACCCGCCACCGTCCCGCTGCCACCCAGGGCCCTCACGCCTCCGTCGGCTGACCGGTCGCAGCTGCGTGAACTGCTGAAGGCCGCGTACGGCGCGGGTGCGGTGAGCAAGGAGGTCAGCACGATCTACGGGCGGTACGTCGTACCGCGTCAGACCCGCGCGGAGATCCTGCGGGTCCTCGCCGACGTTCCCGGCTTCCGGTGGCGCGGGCAGGTGACGGACCGTGCCGGCCGGACGGGCGTCGCGGTCACCTTCGACGATCGCCCGCACGACGCGCAGTCTCTGCTGATCTTCGACGCGAGGACGGGTGAACTGCTCGCCCACGAGCGGCTGACGCTCGCGCCTGTCCGGATCAGCTCGTACAAAGTGATCATCGCTACCGACTGGACCGACCGCCTCGGCTGACCGAGGACAGCGGGGCCGCTCCCTCGGGAGCGGCCCCGCTGCGCATTCCACCGAAGGCGGAAGCATCGGCCGGACTGGCCGCGCACGTAGCAGATCAACTGTCTCGCCGGGGGTTGTCCACAGCCCGCGACGTTATCCACAGGCAGCGCGGCCGGGGCGGTTTGCGGGGCGGATCCCGAGCAGGGTCGGCGGCACACCCGAGCCCGACCGCTGGAGGCCGCGATGCCACCCCGTACCTCCGTTCCGCCGATCCGCCGATCCGCCGGCTACCGCTGGTCGTCACGGGGGACGGCGACCTGCTCGACGACCTGCTCCGGCTCGCCGCCGCCGGCGGCACCGAGGTGGAGCTCGCCGCCGACCCGGCCGCCGCCCGCACCCGTTGGCTACCCGCACCGCTGGTGCTGCTCGGCGCCGACCAGGCGCAGCCGTGCCTGCGGGCCCGGCTGCCGCAGCGTCCCCGGCTGGTGCTGGTCGGCCGGACCGGCCAGCTCGACCCCGGCTGGCAGATCGCCGAGCTGATCGGCGCCGAGCACGTCGCCACGCTGCCCGCCGCGGAGCCGTGGCTGGTGGACCGGTTCGCCGTGCAGGGCTCGGACCGGCCGGACGGCTCCGGAGCCCGGATCGTCGCGTTGCTCGGTGGCCGGGGTGGCGCCGGGGCGAGCGTGCTCGCCGGCGGGCTCGCCGTCACCGCCGCCCGGTCGCGGCTGCGCACCCTGCTCGTCGACGCCGATCCGCTCGGCGGTGGCCTCGACCTCGTGCTCGGCTGGGAGCAGCTGGACGGGCTGCGCTGGCCGTCGCTCACCAGTGCGGACGGGCGGGTCGACGCCCCGGCGCCGGTCCGGGCCCTGCCCAGCCGGGGCGACCTGGTGGTGCTCTCCTGGGATCGCGGCGACCTGCTGGCCCTGCCCGCGGCGGCGATGGCCGCCACCGTCGACGCCGCCCGGCGCGGTCGGGACTTCGTGGTCGTCGACCTCCCTCGGCAACTGGACGACGCCGCCGTGATCGCGTTGCAGGCGGCCGATCAGGCGTTCGTCGTCGTCCCGGCCGAACTGCGTGCCACGGCGGCCGCCGCGCGAGTGGTGGCTGCCGCCGCCCCGCACTGCGCCGCGCTCTCGGTGGTGGTGCGCGGCCCCGCGCCGGGCCATCTGCGAGCGACCGAGGTGGCGCGGGCACTCGGTCTTCCCCTCGCCGGCACACTGCGCCCCGAGCCGGGGCTCTGCCGCGGCCTGGAACGCGGCGAGGCGCCGGCCGCCGCAGGCAAGGGCCCGCTGGCCACGCTCTGCCAACGGATCGTCACCGACCTCACCGGCGTGCCCGCGACGGGTGCGGCATGACCGGCCGGCCGGAGGACCACACCCTCGCCGCCCGGGTGCGGCAACGGATCGCCGCCGCCACCACCCCGGTCACCCCGGCGACGATCGTCTCCGCAGTGCGGGCCGAGCCCACCACCGCGGTGCTCGGTGACACCGCAGTGCTGCGGATCGCCGACCGGGTCCACGACGACCTCGTCGGCGCCGGGCCGCTGGCACCACTGCTGGCCGACCCGGAGGTCACCGACGTGCTGGTCAACGGCACCCGGGTCTGGGTCGACCGCGGGGCGGGGTTGCACCAGGTCGCAGTGCCGGTGGGCTCGGTGGAGGATGTCCGCCGGTTGGCGCAGCGACTGATCGCCAGCGCCGGGCGGCGGCTCGACGACGGCTCCCCGTACGCGGACGCGCGGCTCCCGTTCGGCACCCGGCTGCACGCCGTTCTTCCCCCGGTGGCGACCGAGGGCCCCTACCTGTCCCTGCGGACCTTCCGGCACCGCCCGTTCACCCTCGACGAGTTGGTGCGCCAGGGGACCGTGCCGCGACCGGTGGCACCACTGCTCGCCGCCGTCGTCGCGGCCCGGCTGGCGTACCTGGTCACCGGCGGCACCGGGTCGGGCAAGACGACGCTGCTCAACTGGTCGACTACGTCCTGGCACACGAGCTGGCGCATTTGCGCGAGCCACACACGGGCCCGCCTTCTGGCATCTCCTCGTACGGGTGTTGCCGGACTATGACGAGCGCAAGCGGGAACTTGCACGACGAGGCGCCGGGCTCTGGTTCGGAGGCACGGTATGACCGCACCCGCAGTCTCGCTCTGATCGGACGAACGGGTGGTCGCCTTTCTGTACCGGCCGGTCCGGGAGCTGGTCAGCGACGAGCCGCACGAGTGCCACAACGGCCACGGCTACGCCGGACGCTCGGTGACCACCCCCATGCGCGACTGGTGGCCGTGCCGCTGCGGCGGGCACCTGGTCATCCGCTGCCGGATGTGCCCAGAGTGGAGGTGGAGCCGTCGGTCGGGACGGACTGCGACGTGGGTGACAACGCGCCGGCAGCGGCTGGTCAGCCTGGCGGACCAGCGCCCCCAGAGAGCACCCGGCCGGTGAAGTCGCCGCACTCCGTCCCCAACAGGGATGCTGTGATCCAGCGGTCGGCGACTCGCTGAGCGGCCTTAGTCCGGCTACTCGTACCAGCCCTCCCACCGGGGCCGACCTGACCCGCTACCGGGTGTCGGGCACCGGCCCGGAGGCTGACCCCGATCTCGACACGCCGCACTTCGCGCCATCGCACGCGAGTCCTCTTCTGCAGGCCGTCGACCTAGTGACGTTCGCGTCCAGCGACTTAAGCTTCCGAGCACGGACCCGGGCGTCGCAGGTGTGAATGAGCAGCTGTGGACGCTCCTCGAGCGGCGGCACTACCACTCGTGGCGTTCAGATCCGATGGCTACGCAGTCCTTGACCCCGGAATGCACGAAGGGCCCGCTCACGCGGGCCCTAAGGCGGGCGCGGGAGCCCCGTAGGACGTCCTGCGGCTTCCAAGCTAGCAGCAGTTGTGCGTCACCACACAACGAACCGCAGGTGGCGAGGATCGTCCGGTCCGGGCGGAATCCTCGGCCGGGTGCCGCGCCCCCACGTCTTCCATGCCGGCGATCAGCTCTCGGCCCTCACGCCGTGCCGTACGAGCGTTGGGCGGATCTCGCCAAACGCATGCACGACATCGAGCGCGCCGGCGACGACACCACTAAACCTTGTCGGCCGGGCCCAGTCCGGGCGGGTCCGAGAGCGCCCGACGTGCAGCGCCGCCGCCGCCCCGTCCTCGACCGAGGATGCGGAGGCCGCCGAGGCCCGGGCCGACGCCCTGGCCGCCTACAACAGCTATCGGGAGGCGCAGCTGGCCGCGATGGCGACCAGTGACGTCTCGGGCGGGGATTTGCGGCGGTACACGGCGGACCCGCTGCTGACGCAGATCCGGCTGATTCTGCAGCAGCACCAGCAGCAGGGACTGATCAACGCGGGCACGCCGTCCTGGTCGCCGCAGGCGACGCAGGTGAATGTCAGCTCTCGGCCCTTCACGGTGCAGATCGAGGACTGCTTCGACCACGGCAACTGGCGTGTGGTCCGCAAGAGCACCGGTGAGGCGGTTTCCGCGCCCGGCCAGAGCACCCGCTACCCGGTCGTGGCCAAGGCGGTCCTTTACGACGACGGCCGCTGGCTGATCCAGACCGCGCAAGCTCAGCGGGAACGGCGCTGCTGAACTCTCGCTGAGCTCGCCCGCTGGTGGAGAGCTGGGTTCTGGGCCACACTTCGCCCCGGCGAGGTCGGAGCAAGGCGGCGGATGAGGATAGCGTGTCCGCCACCCGAGTCGGCAAAGCCGAACTCTGCGGCTGCTGAGCCGGGCGACAGCGGCTCCTACGGTTCGTGCTCTTCCCGCTCTTCCCGGCGGGCGGCCTGCACACCGGCCTGAAACCGGGTACGGGCGCCGAGTGAGGCCATCAGCGCCGCGATGTGTCGCTGCGCGGTGCGGTAGCCGACGCCGAGCTGGCGCGCGATCGCCTCGTCGGTGAGCCCGGAGAGCAGGAGCGCGATGAGCCGTCGGTGCTCGACCGGAGGGCGGTGGTTCGGTGGCGCGGCCGGAGAGGGTTGCAGTGGCAGGGCGGACCGCCACAGCCCTTCGAAGAGGTGCCCCAGGGCGTCGAGGAGCGCGCAGGGCCGGAGCAGCACGGCGCTCCCACCCTCGTCGTCGGGCCGGCGGATGAGCAGGCCGTACCGGCCGTCGGCGAGGTAGAGCTTGAGTGGCAGGGTCGGCAGTACCCGGGCCTGCTGGCCGGCGGCAACGAGCTGTTCGAGCCCGTGCAGGGCGCCCGGCTGTTCGAGGGACGAGCGCTCGTAGATGGTGCGGGAGCGCACGCCTCGCCGGAGCAGCTCGACCCCACCGCTCGTCGTGCCGGCCCCGTCGAGGTACGGGGGCTTGTCCAGGCAGAGGATCTCCGTCTCGGCCGTACGCCGGAGGCGGTGGAGCCGTTCCAGCACCGCCTCGCGCCCGCTGACCACCTCCAGCACGGCGGTCGAGTCGGTGAGGCTGGGGTCCGTGCGGTGGACCGCGGCCAGGCGGTGGAGGTGCTCGCGGGCGGCCTGCAACCGCCGCTCGTACGCCCGGATCGGTGCGTCGAGGGCGACCTCGGGGTCGACGGCCGTGTAGGTGGTCGGGTCGTCGTCGCCCGCCACGACGAGCCCGGCGGCGGCGAGCGCGCCGAGCGCGTCACGCAGCGGCTCGGAACGGATCCAGGACCGGTCGAGGTCGACCGCCGTGGCACCCGGCTGCGCGACGACCAGTTCGTACGCCGCGGACTCGACCGCGGTCAGGCCGGCCGCGTCGAGGTCGCCCTCCGGATGCGTCGGCACTGTCAGACCACGCCTCCGGACGTGGTGATCCAGCCGCGGCGGATGGCCTGGTAGCCGGCCTGGAACCGGCTGGCCGCCCCCAACCGCCGCAGCATCGCGCTGATCCGGCGACGCACCGTGCGTTCGGTGCAGCCCTGCTGGGCGGCGATCGCCGCGTCGGTCAGCCCGGCCGCGAGCAGGGGTAGCAGTTCGCCCTCGACCGGCGACGGTGCGTCGCCGACCTCCACGAGCTGCGGGTGGCCGTCGCGTACCTGCAACGGGACGCCCTGCTCCCAGGTGATCTCGAACAGCGCGCCGAGCATCTCGATCAGGGTCGGGTCGCGGACGAGCATGGCGGACTCGACGTTCTCGGGGTGGACCGGGAGCAGCGCCAGCGGGTGGTCACTGAGCACCAGCTTGATCGGCACGGTGGAGACGCGGATCTCCTCGCCGACGGAGAGCCCCTGTGCGAAGTCGGCGAGCCGGCCGGGATCGTCGAGCCCCCGCCGGTCGTAGATCACCCGATAGTGGATGCCCTGGCGCAGCAGCTCCAACTCCACCGGCTCGTTCAGGGGCGGGACGTCCACGTAGGGCGGAGCGTCGAAGACCCGTACCTCATGACGGGCGCTGAGCTGGACGTCGATGAACGCTTGCTTGATCGCCTGCTTTCCGTGCAGGATCTCGACGAGGCCTCCCGCGTCGTGCGGGTGCTGACCGGCGTGGAAGACCGCCGCCAGCCGGGCGCGCCGGGCCCGGGCGCGGGACAGGGCGCGTTTACCGGCGAGGGTCAGTACATCGGAGACCTCGTCCGGTGCCACCGCCTGGAATCGCGCCGGGGCCCCGGGCAGTCGCAGCGCCAGCCCCAACTCCTCGAGCCGGGCGAGCAGCGGACGGGCCTGCCCTCGCCACGGCTGGTCGGCGGCCGACCGGTCGAGCGTCTCAAGGGGAACCGCCGGGCGTTCGAGCAACCACTCGTAGAGCGCCTGCTCGGCCGCCGTGACCCCCAAGATCCGCAGCACCCGTTCATCGTGCGGCAACCTCGGGTTGATGTCCATCCGGTTCCCGCCGGTGGCGTGAACCGGACGTCACAACTGCCTTCTGCCGAATCGGCAGTGGTGGCATCGTCGGCAGGCGCGCTCGCCAGGAAACCTGTGCCGGTGCCGGATGCGCTCGCGACCATGGCCGATCGGCTCAGCCGGCGGGCGCGGTCGTGAGTCGACTCACCGGAGGAGAGTGCGGAGCGTGTCATCCAAAGCAGTACCCCTGAATATGACAGGGCGGCAGGTGTTGCCGCCCGAACCGGTGCCCTCGTGCGCCAGCCGGGTCATCGCCGGACTCCGGCCGGGAGGTGCCTGATGAGCGCCGGCCGGGCTGCCCGGCGGGCCCGGTGGTCGCAGGTTCTCAGCTTGGTCGCGGCGCTGGGCCTGGTGGCCGGCGTGGTGTCCGTGACCGGCGGGCCCGGCGAGCCCGCTGCCGCAGCGCCGGAGAAGATCCAGCCGGAGTTGCGGGCGAGCATGAAGACCCTTCCGGCGCAGCCGTTCTGGGTACGCCTGGACGACCGCGCCGACCTGTCCGCGGCGTCGGCCATCAAGGACTGGGACGAGCGTGGCGCGGCGGTCGTCGAGGCGCTGCGGAAGACGGCTGAGAAGAGTCAGGCGGACGTCGTCCGCCGGCTGAAGGCGGAGGGCGTGGAGTACCACACCTTCTACGCCTCCAACACCGTGTACGTCGCCCGCGGCACCCTCGACCTGGCCGAGACCCTCGCCAAGGAGACCGAGGTCAGCGCCATTCAGGTGCACCGCATGTACGAGCTGCCGGAGCCGCTGAAGGCGCAGCAGGTCGCCGACGTCGACGAGGTGGAGTGGGGCGTCCACGCGATCGGCGCCGACCGGGTGTGGGCGGACGGCACGCGCGGCGAGGGCATCGTCGTGGGCAGCATCGACAGCGGCGTGCAGTACGACCACCCGGCCCTGGCGAAGTCGTACCGGGGCAACATGGGCGAGGCCGGCTTCTCGCACGACTACAACTGGTACGACCCGTCCCAGGTGTGCGGCTCGCCGTCGCTCGCACCGTGTGACAACAACCAGCACGGCACGCACACGATGGGCACGATGGTCGGCGACGGCGGTCCCGGCAACCACATCGGTGTCGCGCCCGGCGCCCGCTGGATCGCCGCGAAGGGCTGCGAGGAGCGGGGCTGCTCGGACTTCGCGCTGCTCGCCTCCGCGGAGTGGATGCTCGCGCCGACGAACCTGGCCGGCCAGGACCCGCGGCCGGACCTGCGCCCGCACATCGTGAACAACTCGTGGGGCAGCGACAACGGCTCCGCCAGCGACCCGTGGTTCGCCGACGTCGTCGAGGACTGGCGGGCCGCCGGCATCTTCCCGATGTTCTCCAACGGCAACGCGGGCGAGGGCGGCTGCGACACCTCGGGCACCCCGGGGGACTACGCGTCCACCTACAGCGCCGGCGCCTTCGACGTGAACGGCAAGATCGGGTACTTCTCCAGCCGGGGTCCGGGCGCGGGCGGCATCACCAAGCCGAACATCGCCGCCCCCGGGGTGGACGTCCGCTCCAGCGTTCCGGGCGGCGGCTACGGCGTACTGAGTGGCACGTCCATGGCCAGCCCACACGTGGCCGGCGCGATCGCCCTGCTGTGGTCGGCCGCGCCCGGACTCATCGGGGACATCGCCGGCACCACGGCCGTGCTCGACCAGGTCGCCGTCGACGTCAACGACACCAGTTGCGGCGGTACGCCGACCAACAACAACGTCTGGGGCCAGGGCAAGCTGGACGCCTACGCCGCGATCGCGGAGGCCCCGCGCGGCGAGACCGGCCGGTTGACCGGCAAGGTCACCGACGCGAAGACCGGCGAGCCGCTCAGCGGTGCCGAGGTCAAGATCAGCGGCCCGATCCACCGTACGGTCACCACCGGCGCGGACGGCAGCTACGCCGCCACGCTGTCGGCCGGCGAGTACGACGTGACGGCCTCCACCTACGGGTACGGCGACGGCAGCGCGTCCGCGACGGTCACCGCCAACGCCACCGCCACCCGGGACGTCGCGCTCCAGCGGACCGCCGAGGCCAAGGTCAGCGGTACGGTCACCGACGACTCCGGACACGGCTGGCCCCTGTACGCGCGGATCAGCGCGCCCGGTCTGCCGGTCGGGCCGTGGTTCACGGACCCGGAGACCGGTCGGTACGAGCTGAGCCTGCCCGCCGACTCGACGTACCACCTGACCGTGAACCCGGTCTATCCCGGTTACCAGACCAGCGCGGTGGACGTCCCGGTCGGCGAGGGGGACGTGGTCCGCGACGTCCGAACGCAGATCGTCGAGGCGTCTTGCCTGGCCCCTGGCTACGCGTACCCCTTGCGGACGGACTTCGAAGGGTGGACGGACCCGGGCAAGCGGGCGGGCTGGACGGTCGAGGACAACCTCGGCGGCGGGCACGCCTGGCAGTTCGACACGCCTGGTGGTCTGGACAACGTCACCGGGGGCACCGGTGGCTTCGCCAGCGCCAACTCCTGGCACAACGACCTCGCCGAGGAGGACACCAACCTCGTCTCGCCGGTGATCGACCTGTCGGACCAGAGCGCGCCGCAACTCGCGTTCAAGACGCTCTACCTGGGTGAGGGCGGAACCGCGCGGGCGGGCATCGACCTGAGCCTGGATGGCGGCTCGACCTGGACCACCGTCTGGCAGAAGAGCACCGAGAACGCCAGCGGGCCGGTGAACGTCCCGCTGCCGCAGGCCGCCGGTCAGGCGCGGACCCGGCTGCGTTTCCACTACGCCGGCAGCGGTATCGCGCTGTGGCAGGTGGACGACGTCAGCGTCGGCGCCTGCGTTCCGACCCCCGGCGGCCTGGTCACCGGCGTGGTGCGCGACGACAGCACCGGTGACCCCGTCGACGGCGCGAAGGTGATCGACAAGGCGAGTGGGAGCGAGCTCGCGGTCAGCGCCGCGACGCCGCTCGACCCGAACCTGACGGACGGCTTCTACTGGCTGTTCACCTCGCAGGCGAAGCCGACGTTCACGGTCAGCTACCCCCGGTACGCCACCGGGGAGGCGCGCACCGCCGTGTCGCCGGACGGCGTCACCAGGAAGGACTGGCGGCTGGGCGCCGGGCAGCTGAAGGTCAGCGGAAAGAGCCTCGACCTCACCACGCGGCTCGGGAAGTCGGCCACCCGCACCCTCACCTTCACCAACGACGGCGCCCGTCCGTTGCACGTCAAGCTGGGCGAGCAGGTCGTCACTCCGACCGGCCCGGCGGCTCAACGGGTCGCCGAGGAGACCGGTGCGCCGCTGCGGCGCGTGAAGGCGGATCCGCCGAGGACGGGGCCGCTGCCGAAGGCGCCGGCGGGCCAACCGGTCCAGCCGGTGGAGCCGACCGTCCAGGGGGAGGTAACCCCGGACGTCGGGCCGTGGACCAGGATCGCCAACTACCCGACCCGGATCCTGTACAACACCGCGGGCTACCACGCGGGCAAGCTCTACTCCGTGGGTGGCACCACCACCGGCTTCCTGGAGGGAATGACCCGCAAGGGGTACGTCTACGACCCGGTGACGCTCGAATGGAGTTCGATCGCCGACACCCCGGAGGCGGTCGCGAGCGCCGCAGGCATCTTCCTCGACGACAAGATGTACGTGGTCGGCGGCACGAGCACGCAGGGCACGCTGCTCAAGACCGTGTACGTCTACGATCCCGTCCACGACTCCTGGGGACGGGCGGCGGACCTGCCGCAGGGCCTCAGCGCCCCCGCGATCGCGGCGCTCGACGGGCGTCTCTACGTCGTCGGCGGCTGTGTCGGGTCGTGTCCGGCGCAGGCCGCGACGGTCTACCGGTACGACCCGAGTGGGAACTCGTGGACCCGCCTCGCCGACTACCCCGCCGGGGTGGATGCCCCCGGCTGCGCCGGGGTCGCCGAACGGGTCGTCTGCGCCGGTGGGTACGACGGTGACTTCGCGGTCGCGTCCACCTTCCTGTTCGACCCGGCCACCGGTGCCTGGACCCGGGGCGCGGACGCGCCGTACGGCGTCTTCGCCATGGGAGCCAGTGGCGCCTACGACAAGCTGCAGCTCTTCAGCGGCATGCAGAACGGCTCCATGCTGACCAACGAAGCGGTCGAGTTCGACCCGGTCTCGGACAGCTGGGGCCGGCTGCCCAACGTGAACTACCCGAGCACCGACGCCGCCACGGCGTGTGGTGCGTACCGGGTCGGTGGTTCGGTGACCCTGTGGGCTCCGTCGGTCAGCGCCGAGATGCTGCCGGGTTACGACTACTGCGGCGGTACGGCGGACGTGCCGTGGCTGTCGGTGGACAAGCCGGAGTTCGACGTGGCGCCGGGCCGGTCGGTCGAGGTGACCGTCCGGGTCGACGGCGACGCGGTCACCCAGCCGGGTGATCTGGCCGCGCGGCTGGTCGTGCTCAGCGACACCCCGTACCCGGGGAGCAACGTGGCGGTGACCGGTCACTTCGAGGCGCCGCCGAACTGGACGACGCTGAGCGGGACGGTGACCGACGCCGCCACCGGTGGCGCGGTCGCGGGCGCGACCGTGACCGTCTGCGGCGACTACCAGGCCGACGGGCACGGTCAACAGGGCTGCGGGCCGGTCAGCTACACCGTGGTGACCGACGCCCACGGCCGCTACCAGCTGCGGCTGGGGAAGAACCAGAAGGTCCAGGTCACCGCGGCCGCGCCCGGATTCCAGCCGGCGTCGACGGTGACCACGATCCGGGGGGCGAAGAACACCGTGAACATCGCCCTGCGTACCGGCTGAGGCCGGCACCACTCCTAGGGCCAGTCCCGCCGGAACCGGTCAGCCGGTCCCCGGCGGGGCTGGCCCGCCCCGTGAGCGGGCACGATCGTGGGCCGAGGCCTGCCGGCCCGAGCCCCGGGAGCGCCGGACAACCACCGAGCGGAGGGCCGACCTTGCCCTGGGCGTGGCCGAGTGGCACCTTGAGTCCGAGCCCGGCCGGGCCGTTCTCACGATGCGTGACCGCTCGGCTTCGGGCAGCATGAACCCGACGTCACGGGCGGAGGTTCGACGCATGGCGGAACGGATCCAGCTCCCGACCGGGTGGGTGACCTTCGTGTTCACCGACATCGAGGGCTCGACCCGGCTCGCCCAACTGCTCGGCCCGGACTACCGACCGGTGCTGCGCGAGCACCGCCGGTTGCTGCTCCGGACACTGGCCGGCACCGGCGGCGCGGAGCTGTTGACCGAGGGCGACTCGTTCTTCCTCGCGTTCGCGGACGCGACCGCCGCGTTGACCGCCTGCCTCACCGCCCAGCGGGCCCTGACCAGCCACGACTGGCCCACCCCCGAGGCCGCGCCGAGGGTGCGGATGGGCCTGCACACCGGCTACGCCGAACCACGCGACGGCGAGTACGCCAGCCCCGAGGTGCACCGTGCGGCCCGGATCGCCGCCGCCGCGCACGGCGGCCAGGTGCTCTGCTCGGCGTCCACCGCCCGCCGGGCCGACCCGCTGCCCGCCGGCGCCTCCCTGCTCGACCTCGGCCTGCACCGGCTGCGCGGATTCGACGACCGGGAGCGCCTCTTCCAGCAGCCGCCTGACTAGGCTCGGGTGCACCGGAACGACGGTGCTCAGTCCCGGCATACTGGCCCGGTGATCGACAACGGATCGCCGGGCCGACCGGACCTCTCCTCCGCGCTGCGGTTCCTCAGCGAGCTGATCGCCTGGGTGGCCACGCCGTGGGCGCTCGCCCCGCACTCGGTGCCGCTGGCGGTCGCCTCGGTGGTCGTCCTCGTGGGGCTGCCGACCGTTTTCGCCACCCCCGGCGACAAGAACCACGTCCTGGTCCCCGTGCCCGGGGCGGTCACCATCGCGCTGGTGGGGTTGCAACTGGTCGCTGCGGCGGTCTCGGCCTGGTTCGCGTGGCCGTGGCCGGCCGCCCTGGTCGTGACCGCCGTGGCGCTGTCCACCGTGGTCACCGAGCTGCCGCGCTGGCGTCGGCTCGCCCCGCTCGGCCCCGAGGGCCGGCCCTCGCACCGACCTGCCTAACCCGCCCGCGGCCGGCGACTACCTCGCCGGCCGGGCCGAGCGGGAGCTGTGCCAGCGGGCCCACCGACGGGCGGCGACCCGACCGCGCGTCGGCGGACCGGGCCGGGCGGCGTCAGGCCACCCGGCGGATGCTGCCCGCCGGCGGGGCCGGCACGGCGTCCGGGTGCAGGATCCCCGCGATCGCCTCGACCCCGTCGACCAGCCGGGGTCCGGCCCGCACGATCAGCCCGTCCGCGTCGACGGCCCAGACCTCCGCGTCCGGGAAGTGCGGGACCACCGCCGCGGCCTGCTCGGCCGCTCCGTCGAGGTGGAAGCCGCACGGGGTGACCAGCACGACCTCCGGCGCCCGTACGCGCGTTGGGCGGCCGCCTCCCGCGGATCACCGTGGTCGCCACCGCCGTCGCGGCCGTGGAACCCGGAGCCACGGGAGTGAGCCGATGAATCGATGCCCAGGCATGCCGGAGCACCAGACCAGGACCGACCGGGCGCACCTCCGCCATGAGCGACCGCACACCGAGCGACCGGAGACTGAGCGACCGCACACCGAGCGGCCGGAGACTGACTGGCCGAACGGGAGGAGGCCGGACGCCGCGCGACCGCACACCGAGCGACGGCGCACCGAGCGGCCGGATACTGAATGGCCGCACGGGGAGAGGCCGGACGCCGAGCGGACGGACCCCGAGCGAGGTGGGGCAACTGTGCTCCTGCTGGCGGTGGGTCTGGTCTTCGTGCTGGTGGGTACGTTCGGCGCCGCCGTCGCCGAGGCCGGAATGGCGGCGCAGCGGGCGGCGGTGGCGGCCGACCTGGGCGCGCTGGCCGGGGCGGCCAGGGCGCTCCACGGCGATGCGGCGGCGTGCGCGTCCGCCGCGGAGATCGCCGGGCGCAACGGTGGCCGGCTGGTCGACTGTCGTATCGACGGGCTGGATGTGCTGGTGACCGTCGAGGTGGCGATCACGCCACTACCCGGCCTGACCCGGGTCGCGGCGTCGACGGCCCGCGCCGGTCCGGTGCGCGGCTGAATGGCGGTCGACCCCGCACCCGTCGACCACGACAGGACCACGACCTCGACCAGGACCCGGCTGCCTTCGGCCCGCAGCTCAGGCCCCGCACCGGATCGCGCACCGGCAGGTGCGGTCGCACAAACCCGACAGACCTGGCCGAGGGCGCGCGGCTGCTCGCCGCCGCCACACTGTGCAGCTGAATCGGTGACGACATCAGACGCGATGCGTCTGCGACATCAACTCCACAGGGACCGCAGAACAGCCGCCGGCCGACAGCCTGCTGGCCGGGACATGGGCGGTTGGCCCGTGTCCCGGCCAGCGGGCGAAGAAGTCGGTGGCTCGGTGAGCCGGGGTGCGTCAGCGGGCCTGGAGCGCGTCGAGAGCGACGGCCATCGCGATGACCAGGCGCCGGTCGATCTGCGGGTTCTGCACCTCGACGATGTACTTGTCGCGCAGGCCCCACTTCTTCACGACCGAGAAGACGGGCTGGCCGCCGGCGGTGAAGTCGAAGTGGTACGGCAGCCAGGACAGCGAGTCGACGAACCGGCGCAGCAGCGCCACCGGCATGCTGCGCTCCTGGCCCGTCACCTGCGGCAGTCCGGCCTGCTCGACGTGCCAGGTGGAACGGAGCAGCGACTGGGCGAAGTCCTTGCGGAACAGGCCGATCGGGTTGCCGGCCGGGTCGGTCACGTCGTACGTGGCACCCAGGTCGATGCGCTGGCGGGCCTTGAAGCCGAGCAGAGGCTGCTGCTTGGAGTCGTCGGTGTAGATCGTCACCTGCTCCTTGAAGGCGAGCCGCTTCTGCTGTGCGAAGGCCAGCAGTTCGCCCTCGGTGCCGTCCGGCGAGGCCGCCCGGACCTCGTACTGGTTGACCATCATCCGCAGCCGCTGGCGGATGTGGAAATGCTGCAGGGTCTGCAAGTTGTCGAGCTGCATCTGATCTCCTCTGGGGGATTGTGCGCCGGAGTCTCGCACAGCATGACGACCGCCGCCGGCCCGCGTCCGGGCGCTCCCACCCGTGGCCGTGTCCACCGCGCCCGGCCGTTCCCACGGAGGTCAGCGGCCGTCGACGGTGACGCGCAGCGCCCATCCGTTGAGGACCTGGTGGATGCTTTGCAGCCGCTCGTTGATCTGCTCCAGCCGCTCCGCCTAGGCCAGGGCGGCCAGCGCGGATCCGAGCGCGATCTGCTGGGCGAGGGTGAGTTTGTCCTGGTCGATGGTGTAGAGCAGGTCGACGGTCTCGGCGATGGTGTCGGCCACGGCTCCTCCTTGGGCACGGGACGGGCTGAAAAGGCAGGCATCGACGGAAGCGCTCCCATCGTTGTGCCCCGTTCCGCGCGGAATCATGCAAGGTGGCTCAGGCGGGCAGGTTCGCCAGCACCACGTCGAGCACCCGGATCGCGTCCGGCTTGGAGAGCGGGTTGTTGCCGTTGCCGCACTTCGGGGACTGCACGCAGGACGGGCAACCCGTCTCGCAGCCGCACTCCGCGATCGCGCCCCGGGTGGCCCGCAGCCACGCCGACGCCGTCCCGTACGCCCGCTCGGCGAAGCCCGCGCCGCCCGGGTGCCCGTCGTAGACGAAGACGGTCGGCGCCTCGGTGTCCGGGTGCACGGCGGTGGAGAGCCCACCGATGTCCCACCGGTCGCAGGTGGCCATCAGCGGCAGCAGGCCGATCGCGGCGTGTTCGGCGGCGTGCAGCGCACCCGGCACGTCCGGGCCCTGCACACCGGCCGCGGTCAGCGACTGCGGCGACAGCGTGAACCAGACGGCCACCGTGCGCAGCTCCCGGGTGGGCAGGTCGAGCGGCCGCGTGTCGATCACTTCGCCGGTGGCGATCCGGCGTCGCTGGTACGACACCACCTGACTGGTCACGTCCACCTCGCCGAGGAACATGCCGACCGGCCCCGCGTCCACGTAGGAGCGCACGGACACCACGGACAGGTCGGTGACGTCCCTGGCGTGGGTGGACCAGTCCGGCTCCTCCGCGTGCACCAGCGCGCAGCCGTCGGCGAGGTCGAGCTCGTCCACCACGTACGAGACGCCCTGATGCAGGTAGACCGCGCCGGGGTGGAGAAGGAAGTGCGAGGAGCCGCCGTCGACCGTGCCCAGCAGCCGGCCGGTGGCCGACTCCACCACGCAGACCGGGGCGCCGCCCTCACCGCGCAGATCCACCTCGGGGCGCTCCCGGTGCCGCCAGTACCAGCCGGTGGGCCGCTGCCGCAGCGCCCCGGCCGCCACCAGCTCGTCGATCGCCTCCTTCGCCCCGTCACCGAAGAGCGCCAGGTCGGCCGGGGTGAGCGGGGCCTCGACCGCGGCGCAGGCGAGCTGCGGGGCCAGCACGTACGGGTTGGCCGGGTCGAGGACCGTCGCCTCGACCGGCGCCCCGAAGATCGCCTCCGGGTGGTGGATCAGATAGGTGTCCAGCGGATCGTCCCGGGCCACCAGCACCGCCAGCGCCTCTTGCCCGGAGCGCCCGGCGCGGCCCGCCTGCTGCCAGAGTGAGGCGCGGGTGCCCGGGTATCCGCAGATCAGCACCGCGTCCAGGCCGATCAGGTCCACGCCCAGCTCGAGCGCGTTGGTGGAGGCCAGGCCGAGCAGGTCGCCGTGCAGCAGGGCCCGCTCCAGCTCCCGCCGCTCCTCGCGCAGGTAGCCGCCCCGGTAGGCGGCCACCCGCTTGCCGAGCCCCGGCACCGCCTCGTCCAACGCCCGGCGCGCGCTGGCCGCCACCACCTCGGCGCCCTTGCGCGACCGGACGAACGCGAGCGTGCGTACCCCCTCGGCGACCGTGTCGGCGAGCAGGTCCGCGGTCTCCCGCAGCGCCGACCGGCGGACCTGGATGAGATCCGGCACGTCGTCGTGCCCGCCCGCCGCCTGGGCGGGCGCCAGGGAGGAGGCCGCCGACGAGTCCGGTGGCAGCAGCGGTGGCTCCCAGAGTGCGAAGGTCACCCCGCCGCGCGGCGAGGCGTCCTCGGTGACCGCCGTCACCGGCAGGCCGGTCAGCCGCCCGGCCGCGGTCGCCGGGTCGCCGGAGGTCGCCGAGGCGAGCACGAACACCGGGGTGGCCCCGAACCGGGCGCACTGGCGGCGCAGCCGGCGCAGCACGTGCGCCACGTGCGAGCCGAAAACGCCCCGGTACGTGTGGCACTCGTCGATCACCACGTACGCCAGCCGGCGAAGGAAGCCCGACCACTGGGCGTGCCCGGGCAGGATGCCGTGGTGCAGCATGTCGGGGTTGGTCAGCACGAACCGGGAGTGCCGGCGGATCCACTCCCGCTCGGCGCGCGGAGTGTCCCCGTCGTAGCAGGCCGGGCGTACCCCCTCCAGCTCCAACCCGGCCACGGCCCGCAACTGGTCGGCGGCGAGCGCCTTGGTCGGTGCCAGGTACAGCACGGTGGCCCGGGGGTCGGCGAGCAGCGTGGCCAGCGACGGGAGCTGGTACGCCAGGGACTTGCCGGACGCGGTGCCGGTGGCGACCACCACGTGGCCGCCGTCGTACGCCAGGGTGGCCGCCTCGGCCTGGTGTCGCCAGGGCGCGACCACGCCGCGGCGGGCGAACGCCTCGCGTAGCTCCGCGGGCGTCCACGACGGCCACGGTGCGGGCACCCCGGCGCGGGCCGGCACCCGTTCGACGTGGGTGACCGGATCACCGGCGCTCCGGGCGCGCAGCCGGCGCAGCAGGTCGACCGGCGATGGTTCGGGGCCGGGATCTGCGGATACGGTGGCTGCGGACGACACGCCCTGCACTCTCGCACTGGTGTTCGGAGATGAAAAGTCGGGGCGGGGGGTAAGGGGGAGCTTCCGTTGGCGACCGCAGGGTGGCCAAGCGGTAATGGTTAGATGCCCAGGAGAGTTTACGGCTCTGGCGAGGAGGACCGATGGAGCTGTCGCTGGCGACCCGCACCGTGGGCGAGCACACGGTGCTCGAGGTCGGCGGTGAGGTGGACGTCTACACCGCGCCCCGGCTCCGCGAACGGCTCCTCGAACTGATCGACGGCGGCGCCCGGCACGTGGTGGTCGACCTCGGGCGGGTGGACTTCCTCGACTCCACCGGGCTGGGCGTGCTGGTCGGCGCGCTCAAGCGGCTCCGCACGGCCGGCGGCTCGTTCGCCCTGGTCTGCGACAAGGAGCCGTTGCTCAAGATCTTCCGGATCACCGCGCTGGACCAGGTCTTCCCGCTGCACCCCACGGTCGACGCGGCGGTCGGCGCGGAACCGACCGGTGCCAGCGCGTGATGGCGACAGTCAAGCTCTCCTTCTCCCCGGCGCCGGTGCACGTGCGTACCGCCCGGCTGGTCGGCGTCGCCGTCGCCCGGCGTGCGGGGGTCCGCGAGGATCTGCTGGACGAGGTGCGCCTGGCCATCGGCGAGGCGTGCACCCGGGCGGTGGCCCTGCACCGCCAGTACGGCCTGGCCGACCCGGTGCTGGTGGAGATGTCCGACGCCGGGTCGTACGCGGTGCGGGTGGTGGACCGGGCGCCGATCGAGGCCGGCATCGGGCTGGCCGCGCTGCCACCGGACGAGCTGGCCAACGAGTCGCTCACCGATGAGGCGCTGACCACCGGAGTCGGTTTCGCCCTGCTCGCCGGCTTCGTCGAGGACCTTCAGGTGCGTCCGGTCGAGGAGGGCGTCGGCACCGAGGTGCGGATGGTGTGGCCGCTCGGCCGCTGACCCGTTCTTTTCTGTTTCACAGGCCGCATCCCGCTGGGGTGCGGCCTGCTTGTCATGGACCGGGCCCTATATCAGATTTCGTTTCATAACACAGCGACGAAGATCATCGAGACACGGTGCCACCTCGGTGTGACCTCCGACACTGTGGAGGGCTACAGTACCCGGGTTGTCAGCAAGTGATCCATCCCGCAGCCAGCGGGTATGGGTATTCATCGCTGGTCCGCTGGGGTGGGTTGGCGCACGCTTGCGAGTCCGCATTCAGGCGCCGGTCGGTGCGTCTCCACTCACCGGCGCGAGTGTTCGGTAACAGGAGGACACAGATGTCCGAGACCTTGGCCGCCGACGGCGGCGGGCTTTCCCTTACCGGAAGCAATGTCACGTACGTCGTCATCGCGGCGGTAATCGCGCTGGTGGCGCTCGTATTCGCCGCCGCCCTGACAAAGGCGGTGCTGGCAGCCGGTAAGGGCACCACCAACATGCAGGAGATCTCGGGGGCGGTCCAGGAGGGCGCCTCGGCCTACCTGCTCCGCCAGTTCCGCACCCTGGCGATCTTCGTTGTGATCGCCGTGGTGCTGCTCTTCCTGCTGCCGGTGCACGACACCGACGGCAGCGAGACCGCCGTGAAGTTCGGCCGCTCGCTCTTCTTCGTGGTGGGCGCCCTGTTCAGCGCGTCCATCGGTGGTGCCGGCATGTGGCTGGCCACCCGCGCCAACCTGCGCGTTGCCGCCGCAGCCCGGGAGCGACAGGGTGGCCGCGAGGCGGCCATGAAGATCGCCTTCCGCACCGGCGGCGTGGTGGGCTTCCTCACCGTGGGCCTCGGCCTGTTCGGCGCCGCGCTGGTCGTCCTGGTCTACCGGGGCGACGCACCGACCGTGCTGGAGGGCTTCGGGTTCGGCGCCGCGCTGCTCGCGATGTTCATGCGGGTCGGCGGCGGCATCTTCACCAAGGCCGCCGACGTCGGCGCCGACCTGGTCGGCAAGGTCGAGCAGGGCATTCCGGAGGACGACCCGCGCAACGCGGCCACCATCGCCGACAACGTGGGCGACAACGTCGGTGACTGTGCCGGCATGGCCGCCGACCTGTTCGAGTCGTACGCGGTCACGCTGGTCGCCGCGCTGATCCTGGGTCGCGCCGCGTTCGGCGAGGACGGCCTGGTCTTCCCGCTGATCATCTCCACCATCGGCGTGCTGGTCGCGATCTTCGGCGTCTTCATCACCCGGCTGCGCGCGTCCGACCGCAACGCCCTGACCGCGATCAACCGGGCCTTCTACATCTCGGCGGTCCTCTCCGCGGTGCTGGTGGCGATCGCCGCCTACGCCTACCTGCCGGCGACCTTCGCCGAGTTGGAGGGTGGTCTCACCGACGTCGACCGCAACCCGCGGCTCGTGGCCATCGGCGCGGTGGTGATCGGCATCGTGCTGGCCGCCGCGATCCAGGCACTGACCGGCTACTTCACCGAGACCAACCGACGCCCGGTGCAGGACATCGGCAAGAGCTCGCAGACCGGTGCGGCCACCGTCATCCTGGCCGGCATCAGCATCGGCCTGGAGTCCGCCGTCTACTCGGCGCTGCTGATCGGCGCCGGTGTCTTCGGCGCGTTCCTGCTCGGCGGCAGCTCCATCACCCTGTCGCTGTTCGCGGTGGCGCTGGCCGGCACCGGCCTGCTCACCACGGTCGGCGTGATCGTCGCGATGGACACCTTCGGGCCGATCTCCGACAACGCCCAGGGCATCGCCGAGATGTCCGGTGACATCGACGAGCACGGCGCCCGGACGCTCACCGAGCTGGACGCGGTCGGCAACACCACCAAGGCGATCACCAAGGGCATCGCGATCGCCACCGCGGTGCTCGCCGCGACCGCGCTGTTCGGCTCGTACACCGACTCGCTGCGTACCGCGTACGCGGACGCTGGTGTGGGCGACGTCGGGACGGAGATCCTCAACTCGCTGAACGTGGCCAACCCGCGCAACCTGGTCGGCCTGATCATCGGTGCGGCGGTGGTGTTCCTCTTCTCCGGGCTGGCCATCAACGCGGTGTCCCGCTCGGCGGGCGCCGTCGTGATGGAGGTCCGCCGGCAGTTCCGTGAGCTGCCCGGCATCATGGACCGCACGCAGCGCCCGGAGTACGGCAAGGTCGTGGACATCTGCACCCGGGACGCGCAGCGCGAGCTGATGACCCCGGGCCTGCTCGCCATCCTGGCGCCGATCGCGGTCGGCTTCGGCCTCGGGCCCGGCGCTCTGGCGGCGTACCTGGCCGGTGCGATCGGGGCCGGCACGCTCATGGCGGTCTTCCTGGCCAATTCCGGTGGCGCCTGGGACAACGCCAAGAAGCTGGTGGAGGACGGCGCGTACGGGGGCAAGGGCTCCGAGGCGCACTCGGCGACGGTCATCGGCGACACCGTCGGTGACCCGTTCAAGGACACCGCCGGCCCGGCCATCAACCCGCTGCTCAAGGTGATGAACCTGGTCTCGCTGCTAATCGCGCCGGCCGTGGTGGCGTTCAGCATCGGCGACGACCGGAACACCCCCGTGCGGGTCGCCATTGCGGTGGTGGCCACGCTGATCATCGTGGCGTCGGTGGTGTTCAGCAAGCGCAAGGGCATCGCGATGGACGACTCCGACACCGGTGCGGGCAGCACGGACCACCGGCCGGAGACGGTCAACGCCTGACCATCCTCGGCACCGGGTCCCCGGTCGGCGTGCCACGCCGACCGGGGACCGTCGATTCCTCCTCGGGCCGTCTGACCGGTGCCACGCCTGGCCGGAGGTCGTACGCTGCAACGCATGCGTACGTGCCAGGCGTCTGCCGCCGGAAAGCTCACGGTGGTCCTGGCCACGTTCGTCGTCGTGCTCTCCGGCTGCGGTGGCGGCCCCAGCCCGCGGGCCTGGGCGGCCACGGTGTGCGGCGCGCTCACCCCGTGGCGTTCCGAGATCAGCAAGTTGACCAGCAGCACGGATGAGCAGATGACCGCGCAGACCACGCCGGCGCAGGCCAAGGAGAACCTGGTGCGGCTCTTCGGTGGGGCGGAGCAGGCCAGCGAGACCGCGCGCCGCAAGGTGGAGAAGGCCGGCGTCCCGGAGACGGACAACGGCGAGGCCATCTCCGCCGGTTTCCGCAGCTCGCTGGGGAAGATGCGGGACGCCTACGGCCGGGCCCGGGACACCATCGACGGGTTGGGCACCGGCGAGCCGAGCGTCTTCTACGACGGCGTGCGGGCCGCGGTGGACACGCTCAACAAGGAGTACGACGCCAGCGCGCTGGACACCAGCCGGCTCAACTCCGAGGAGCTGAAACAAGCCTTCGACGAGGTGCCGGAGTGTCGCTGAGCGGGCTCGGCGACACCGGAGCGGCGCAGCCGCCCCCGGCGCTGTTCCCCGTACCCGAGGCCGACGCGCCAACATCCGAGCCTCAGCGACTGCGGAGCGGGCCGAACCGGCCCGGGTCGAGCGGGCCGCCCTCCGGGCCGGCGCAGACCGACGGCGCGGGGCGCCAACTGGTCTTCTTCGGCGCGGAGGCGGCCGAGCCGACGGTCGCCGACCTGGCCGGGCTGCTCGCCGGGCCGGGCGAGGTGGTGCGGATGGGCGGCACCGCCCGCCTCTCGGTGCAGGTGGATGCCGCCTGGCGGGTGCACGTGCTGGTCGCGGAGCTGGCGCTGCGGGGGTTGGCGGCGAGCTGGGAGCCGACCGGGGACGCGCGACACGCCGTGCGTACCTCGTACACCCGGGTCCTGAAGCCGCTCGCGGTCGCCTGGCTGCACGGCCCGGCGAAACGCCCACCGGCCACCTTTCATCTGACCGGCCGGCGGCTGCGGCTGTGGCTCGCCGCCGCCGGGACGCCGGAGCCGCCCGGCGGCTTCCTGCTGCGGCTCGGCGAGGGCGACCAGGAGTGCTGGGAACGGGTCGGCACGGCGCTCGCCGCCGCCGGGCTCGCCGGCACGCTGCTCGGCCCGGACGAGGGCGGCCCGGGGTACCGGATCACGGGGCGGCGCCGGCTGGGCCGGCTCGCCGAGCTGGTCGGCGGGCCGCCGCGCGCCGCACCGGCCGACGCCTGGCCGACCCGACCCTGACCAGGGGACGAACCGGGGCGTTCCGCTCAAGGCGGAGGTCGAGTCCGGGTGCCCACCGGCTGTCCGGTCACGGACAGCCGGCGGGTCGATCCGGGCGGAAAACGGGCGGGTCGGACCTCGGCCGAGGGTCCGCCATCGTCACAGTGACCCGCTTCGAGCCCTACCCACGGTGTACGGTGGCGCCGTCCGGCAGTGCCGAGCGCGGCGGGGCGGGAGTGGACCGCCGCGCCGGAGCGGATTGCCGCCCGCGAAACCCGAAACGCGGACGGCGCGTTACGTTGGACATCCGGACCGCCGGTGCGACGGCGGGGCCGAGGGCGGTCGCTGACCGGGCGCCGGCAGGCCACGAGCAGGAGTGAGGTCGGGGAGAGACGTGCCGAGTAACGCTGGAACCACCCGTCTGGTCATCGTCGAGTCTCCGGCGAAGGCCAAGACGATCTCGGGCTACCTGGGCCCGGGGTACGTCGTGGAGGCCAGCTTCGGTCACGTCCGCGACCTGCCACGCAACGCCGCCGACGTGCCGGCCAAGTACAAGGGCGAGGCGTGGGCCCGGCTCGGGGTCGACGTGGACAACGGCTTCCACGCGCTCTACGTCGTCTCCGCCGACCGCAAGCAGCAGATCAGCAAGCTGGTGAAGCTGGCCAAGGAGGTCGACGAGATCTTCCTGGCGACGGATGAGGACCGCGAGGGCGAGGCGATCGCCTGGCACCTGGTGGAGACGCTCAAGCCCAAGGTGCCGGTCAAACGGATGGTCTTCCACGAGATCACCAAGCCGGCGATCCAGGCGGCGGTGGCGAACCCCCGCGAGATCGACCGCGACCTGGTCGACGCGCAGGAGGCCCGGCGGATCCTCGACCGGCTCTACGGCTACGAGGTCTCCCCGGTGCTGTGGAAGAAGGTCATGCCGAAGCTCTCGGCCGGCCGGGTGCAGTCCGTGGCGACCCGGATCGTGGTCGAGCGGGAGCGGCAGCGGATGGCCTTCCGCACCGCCGAGTACTGGGACATCCTGGCCACTCTCGCCGTGGCGAACGCCGGCGAGGGGCCGCGCGCGTTCAATGCCACCCTCATCGCGCTGAACGGCGACCGGATCGCCACCGGCAAGGACTTCGAGCCGACAACCGGCCGGGTGAAGCCCGGGGCTGGCGTCGTGCACCTGGACGAGGGCGGTGCCCGTGGGCTGGCGGCCCGGCTCGAGGGACGGCCGTTCACCGTCACCCGGGTCGAGGAGAAGCCCTACCGCCGCCGCCCGTACGCGCCGTTCATCACCTCGACGCTCCAGCAGGAGGCGGCCCGCAAGCTGCGCCTGTCGTCGCAGCAGACGATGCGCACCGCGCAGCGCCTGTACGAGAACGGCTACATCACCTATATGCGTACCGACTCGGTGAACCTGTCGGAGACCGCCATCTCGGCGGCCCGCCGGCAGATCGTCGAGCTGTACGGCGAGCGCAGCGTGCCACCGGAGCCGCGCCGCTACACCGGCAAGGTGAAGAACGCGCAGGAGGCGCACGAGGCGATCCGCCCGGCAGGGGACAACTTCCGCACCCCGGGCGAGGTGGCCAAGGAGCTGTCCGCCGAGGAGTTCAAGCTCTACGAGCTGATCTGGCGCCGCACCATCGCCTCGCAGATGACCGACGCGGTCGGCTCCAGCGTGTCGGTGCGCATCCGCGCGGTCTCCACCTCGCAGGAGGAAGCCGACTTCGGCGCCACCGGCAAGACCATCACCGACCCGGGCTTCCTGCGGGCGTACGTCGAGTCCAGCGACGACGAGAACGCCGAGGCCGAGGACGCCGAGCGCCGGCTGCCCACCCTGGTCAAGGACCAGCCGCTGACCGCCGACGAGCTGGCCGCGCAGGGCCACCACACCCAGCCGCCGTCGCGCTACACCGAGGCGTCGCTGGTCAAGGCACTGGAAGAGCTGGGCATCGGCCGCCCGTCCACCTACGCGTCGATCATGCAGACGATCCAGGACCGGGGGTACGTCACCAAGCGCGGCCAGGCGATGATCCCGACCTTCCTGGCCTTCGCGGTGATCGGCCTCATGGAGCGGCACTACCCCCGCCTGATCGACTACGACTTCACGGCCACCATGGAGAACGAGCTGGACGAGATCGCCGGCGGTGACCACGCCGCGGTCGACTTCCTCACCGCGTTCTACTTCGGCAGCGCCAACGGCGCCGGCGACCAGGGCATCGCCCGCTCCGGCGGGCTCAAGAAGCTGGTCACCGAGAACCTCAGCGACATCGACGCGCGGAGCGTCAACTCCATCCCGCTCTTCACCGACGACGACGGCCGGGAGATCGTGGTCCGGGTGGGCCGGTACGGGCCGTACCTCCAGCGGGAGCTGCCCGGCGGCGAGCCGGCGACGCCGCCGGCCGAGGGCGAGGAGGGTGGCGCCCAGGGCGACCGGGCCCCGATCCCCGAGGGGCTGGCCCCGGACGAGCTGACCCCGGAGAAGGTGCACGAGCTGTTCCTCGGTGGCAGCGGCGAGCGCAAGCTCGGCGACGACCCGGGCACCGGCGAGCCGATCGTGCTCAAGTCCGGCCGGTTCGGCCCGTACGTGTCCAGCGGCGAGCGGAAGTCCTCGCTGCTGCGCTCGCAGACGCCGGACTCGCTGACCCTCGAAGACGCGCTCAAGCTGCTCAGCCTGCCCCGGCTGGTCGGCGTCGCGCCCGACGGGGTCGAGGTGTTCGCCAACAACGGCCGCTACGGCCCGTACGTCAAGCGGGGCGAGGAGTTCCGGTCGCTGGAGTCTGAGGAGCAGATGTTCACGGTCGGCCTGGACGAGGCGCTGGCCCTGCTGGCCGCCCCGAAGGCCCGCGGACGGCGGGCCGCGGCGCCGCCGCTGCGGGAGATGGGCGTCGACCCGCTGACCGAGAAGCCGCTGGTGATCAAGGATGGCCGGTTCGGCCCGTACGTCACCGATGGGGAGTTCAACGCGTCGCTGCGGCGTGGGCAGACCCCGGAGGCGCTGAGCATCGAGGAAGCCTCGGAGATGCTGGCCGAGAAGCGGGCCAAGGGTCCGGCGCCGCGCAAGAAGGCGGCGGCGAAGAAGGCTCCGGCGAAGAAGGCCACGGCCACCAAGAAGACGGCCGCCGCCAGCAAGTCCACCGCCGCGAAGAAGGCCACCACCGCCAAGGCCACCACCGCGGCCAAGAAGACCCCGGCCAAGAAGGCGGCCCCGCGCAAGGCCGCCACCAGCACGGAGTAGCCCGGCTCTACGAGATCCGGAAAGGAAAACGGCCCCCTCCGGGGGCCGTTTTTCTTTGTACCCACAGCCCTTCGTCTCGCCGAGCCGCCCGAGCCGCCCGGCTCGTTCCGGGGCACAGCGGGGCATATTGGGTGATTTGCGTCACAGGCCGGACGGAAAGTTACTTGGTTCATCCGGTACGGCCATACCGTATGACCATGCCGGCAGCTGAGTCCTACCCATCCGCGCTGACCTCCGTTCGGGGGCCCATGGCGATTCGAAAGAGGCGCGCGGGCGGGGGGAAGCGGGCTCTCGTTCTCGAAGCCGTGGCAGATGTGCTCGCTGCTCGTGGATTCGAGAACACGCGGTTCACGGACGTGTCGGCGGCCGGCGGCGTCGCGATCAGCACCCTGCAGACCTACTTCGGTTCGCGCGAGGACATGATCATCGAGGCCATGGAGGTTTTCACCAACCGGGAATTGGATGCCCTGCAAGCGGTGTCCACCGCCGAAGCCGATCCGTGGCGACGACTGGTCGCGCTGGTGGACCGGAGCCTGCACAACTCGGAGAGCACCAGGCAGATCCTCGTCGAATTCTGGCGATCCGCCATGCGCGACGACGACCTCCGCAACTACAGCACGGACGTGCAGGCGCGGTACCGGGCGCCCTTTCTGACCGCCGTACGGGAAGGCGCTGAGCGGGGTGAGTTCACGCTGGCCCACGACGCCGAGGCCGTGACGGATTTCCTGCTCGCGGCCCTGGCCGGGCTGATCATCTCTCGCGTCCAGCATCACCCCACGCCGTCGCCCGCGGAGTTCCGCGAGGTCCTGCTGACCCAGCTCAGGCTGATGCTCGGCGTCAGCGACCGACCTTCTTCCAACACTCGAACGGATCGAGGAGCATGACCGCCGTCGAAATCACCCGTTTCCGTACGCCCGCGGCACGCGCCGATGCTCTGCTGGCCGCGCGGCCGGCGATGCTGCGCGACTTCGAGACCGATCGCACCGGCTTCCTCGGCGCGCGACTGATCCAGCTGTCCGCCGGCGAATGGCTGGACATCGTCTTCTGGCGCTCGTCCGACGACTTCGCCGAGTCCCGGCGCCGGGGCGGCGACCGGCCCGGCATCCAGGCGTTCTTCTCGCTGATCGACGAGGTGATCAGCGTCGAGGAGGGCACCACCACCGAACCGGTGGGCGCCTGATGCGCGCGGTCCGGTTCCTCAGCAACGACGAACTTCCCGGAGCCGGCGAACGAGGCCGCCGCGATCGAACTGACCGCCGCGCTGGTCGCCGGCGATCTACCCGATCGCCGCCCGGTTGCCGTTGGCGGAGATCGCTCAGGCACATGACCTGGCCGAGCACACCTCAGCCAGGGGCCGGGTTGTCCTGGACATCTGAGGCACCCGGCCCAGCTCCACTCGCAACCGACTCCGAGACACTCCCACCTGACCGCCGACGGACCAATGGACCGACCATGATCTGGACAGCCGGATTCCGTACCGCAGTGATCAGTCCCTACGAGCAGCTCCAGTTCAGCGAACCCCGTGGTTTCGTCGACCAGACCGTTCGTCAAGTGCTGCACATGGCCGGCGGCGGGGAAGCTCTCCGCGTGCGCCTGACGAACCGCTACGGCCGCACTCCGTTGACCATCGCGGCCGCGACGGTCGCTGTCGGTCACCGGCGGGCTGCCCTCACCTTCGACGGCGTCGAGAAGTGTGTCATCCCGGCGGGCGAAGAGGCCGTCTCCGACCCGGTCGATCTTCCGGTTGCCGGCGGTACAGACCTGGTGGTGAGCATCTACTTTTCCGAGCAGACCGGGCTGGCCACCCATTCGCACAAACCGGCGGAAGTCGCTCGAATAGCTGACGGGAACCATGTCACGTCTTCGGCACTCCCGTGGACCGAGCAGGTCGAAGCGCGGTTCTACATCTCGGGTGTCGACGTGCTCGCCCCGCAGGACACCGCGATCGCGGTGGCCTTCGGCGACTCCTGGTTCGAAGGAGTCGGCACGACGACCAGCGCGAACCATCGCTCCGTCGACTTTCTCAACCGGCGCCTCAGCCGAGGGTGGGTCGTCAACCAGGGCATCGCCGGAAACCGCCTCCTGCGCGACGGGGTCGGCGAACACGCGTTGGCGCGTTTCGACCGCGATGTTCGTTCGATACCTGCCCTGACCCACGTTCTGGTCCACTTCGGCATCAACGACCTCGGTCTTCCCGGCATGCTGGGCGAGCCTTCCGCCACCGCCGACGCCCTCATCGAAGGCTTCGGCGCTCTGGCAGACCGTGCCCACCGCGCCGGCCTGAAGATCCTCGCCGCCACCATCGGTCCCTTCGCGGGCGCCGGCCCTGGAATCAGCACGACGGAAGGCCTCACCATCCGCCGCGAGGTGAACGACTGGATCCGCACCACCGACGCCTTCGATGCTGTTTTCGACGTGGCCCGGGCTGTCGCGAACCCGCATGCCCCCGACCACATCCACCCCGCACTTGACAGTGGCGACGGCATGCACCTGAACGACAAGGGCGCCGAGGTCATGGCCGACGCCGTCAACCTGGACGACCTCGCGCTCTAGGGCCGGTGTCAGTGCAGAGCGTCGGCGTCGAGGGCGCGGCTGCCAGGCACACCCGCCGTCAGGCGCCGAGGATGTGGGTCAGGTGGGGGTTGGTGAAGACGCGGTCGGGGTCCAGGCGGTCGCGGAGGGACTGGAAGTCGCCGAAGCGCGGGTAGGCGGCGGCCAACGAGGCGGCGTCGCGGTAGTGCAGCTTGCCCCAGTGCGGGCGGCCGCCGAGCCCGGCGGCCACCTCCTCGAAGGCCCGGAAGTACGGCTCGTACGGCATGCCGACGTACTGGTGCACGGCGATGTACGCGGAGTCCCGGCCGTAGCCGTGCGACAGCCAGATGTCGTCGGCGGCGGTGAACCGCACCTCCACCGGGAAGAGCACCTTGAACGGCAGCCCGTCCACGATCCGCCGGAGCGCCGCCAGCGCCTCGGGCAGCGCCTCGCGGGGCAGGCCGTACTCCATCTCCACGAAGCGGACCCGGCGCGGGGTGCAGAACACCCGGTCGGAGCGGCCGGTGTATCGGCGTTCGGTGAGCGCGCGGGCGGAGACCGCGCTGATCCTCGGGGCCAGCGCCGGCACGGCCCGGCCGAGCCGGCAGGCGCTGGCGAAGACGGTGTTGGCCAGGAAGTCGTCGTCCAGCCAGCCGCGCCACCGGGGCAGCGGCCGGTCGTTGGCGGGTACGCGGTCGTTGGTCTTGACCTGGACCCGTGCGGTGTAGGGGAACCAGTAGAACTCGACGTGGTCGTGGTTGCCGATCAGTGGCGGCAGTTCGTCGAGCACGTCGGCCAGCGCGGCCGGGCGTTCGTGTGCGTGCAGCACGAAGGCGTCCACGCAGCGCAGGGTCACCTCGACCAGCACGCCGAGCGCGCCGAGCGACACCCGGGCGGCGGCGAAGACGTCCGGGTGCTCGTCGGCGGAGCAGCGCAGCACCTCCCCGATCCCGGTGACCAGGGTGATCGCCTCGACGAAGGTGGACAGGCAGCCAAAGCCGACGCCGGTGCCGTGGGTGCCCGTGGAGATCGCCCCGGCGACCGTCTGGGCGTCGATGTCACCGAGGTTGGGCAGGGCGAGGCGGTGTCGGGCGAGCAGGCCGTTGAGGGCGTGCAGGGTCATCCCTGCCGGTACGGTGACGAGCCTGCGCTCGACGTCGACGCTGACGAGGGTGTCGAGCTCGGACAGATCCATCCGCCGGTCGTCGGCGAGCGCGATCGCGGTGAACGAGTGGCCGCTGCCGGCCACCCGGATCCGGCCGCCGGTGGCGGCGGCGGCCCGGACGGCCTCGGCGACGTCGGTCGGCGAGCCGGGGCGGAGGATTGCGGTGGCGCTGCCACGCTGGTTACCGGCCCAGTTGGACCAGCGGGCGGTGAGCGGTGCGGTGCCGACCATGCGCGCTCCTCGAAAATGAATATGAACTGACTTCATATCAGGAACGTTCTAGCTGGTAAATACCGCAATTGCGATCCGCTCGTTGTACCGGTAGTCACGGACTCGTGACGTGGAGATATGTTCATCCGTCGAAGGGGGGTGGCGCCGAGTGTCCACACCAGCCGCCACGACCGGGCCGCTGCGCCGCGTACCGGTGCAGGGTCGAAGTGTCGCGCGGGTACAGCGCATGTTGGACGCCTGCGCCGAACTCGTCGACGAGGTGGGGTACGAAGGGCTGACCACGACCCTGCTCGCCGAGCGCGCCGAGGTGGCGATCGGGTCGGTCTACCAGTTCTTCCCGGACAAGCGGGCGATCGTGCAGGCACTGACCCTGCGCACGATGGAGTCCTACCTCCAGCGGCTCGACGAGCGGTTCGCCTCTGACGAGATGACCCACTGGTGGGACGGCGTCGACGCGGGGATCGATGAGTACATCACGATGCACCGCACCGTTCCCGGCTTCCGTACCCTGCACTTCGGCGACGTGGTCGACCTGCACCTGCTCGATGAGCAGCGGGACAACAACGGCGTGATCGCCGACCAGTTGGCGCGGGTGCTCACCGAGCGCTTCGGGCTGACCGACGTCCCGAAGCTCCGCTTCGTCCTGGAGATCGCGGTGGAGGCGGCCGACGCGCTGATCAAGCTCGCGTTCCGGCGGCGGTCCGACGGCGACGAGCGGGTGCTGCTCGAGGCGAAGGCGCTGATCCGGGAGTACCTGCACCGCCAGGTCGACGGCCCGGAGAGTGCGCGGCCGACCGCAGAGCAGCAGGCAGCGGCCGCCCAGCCCGCCTGACCCGGCCCGCCGGGAAACGGGCCGGGCGGCGGGGTGGCGTCAGAGGAACGCCCGCCCCTCACCCCGGTACGTGGGCACGGTCGCCACGATCGCCTCCCCGTCGACCAGGTGCACCTCGTTGACACGTTCACACAGCTCACCGGCCTTGGCGTGCCGGAACCACACCCGGTCGCCGATGCGCAGGGTGGCCGCCGCCGCGCCGGCCAGCGGAGTCTGCACCTCGCCGGCCCCCTCGGTGCCGACCAGCTTCAGGCCGGCCGGCAGCCACGGTCGGGGCAGTCGGCTGTCGGCGGCCGGACCGGAGGCGATCCAGCCGCCGCCGAGCACGGTCGCCAGCTCCGGCGTCGGTCGGCGGACCACCGCGCAGGCGAAGAACGCCGCCGGGGTGGGACGCCAGGCGCGGTAGGCGTCGAACAGCGTCGGCCCGTACAGGCCCGATCCCGCGGTGACCTCGGTGACCGCGGGATCGGCGCTGGTCGCGGCCACGCTGCCGGTGCCGCCACCGTTGACGAACTCCAGGTCGGCGTGCTCACGGACCGCGGCCACCGCCGCGCTCCGGCGGGCCAGCAACTCGCGGTACGACCCGCGCTGGGCCAGCCGGATCGCGCCGGCCAGCAGCGCCTGCCCTGGCGGCGCGTCGCCCAGGCCGGCGATCTGCGCCTCGTACGACATGAGGCCGACCAGCCGGAAGCCGGCCCGGCCGGCGACGGTGGCGGCGAGCGCGCCGGCCGCTCGGGCGCTGTGCACCGGTGAGCGGCGGACGCCGACGTGCACCCGCCCGCGCAGCGGTCGCCAGGAGGCGTCCAGGTCCAGGCAGAGCCGCAGCTCGGCGCGCTGCCCGGGGGCTCGTACGGCGTCGATGAGGTCGAGCTGCCCGGTGCCGTCGATCATCAGGGTGATCGCGGCGGCCAGCGCCGGGTCGGCGGCCAGTTCGGCGAGCGCCGAGCGGTCCGCACTGGGGTACGCGACCAGCACGTCGTCGCTCACCCCGGCGCGGACCAGCCAGATCGCCTCGGGCAGGGTGAACGCCATCACGCCCCGCCAGCCGGGCCGGGCGAGCGCCCGGCTGATCAGCGCCCGGCTGCGGACCGACTTGCTGGCCAGTCGGACCGGTTTGCCGGCGGCGCGGTCGGCCAGGGCGGTCGAGTTGGCGTCGAAGGCGGTGAGATCCACCACCGCGTACGGCGGGTCGAGGTGGGCGGTCGCCCGATCCAGGCGCTCGCGAAGTTTGTCGCTTTCGATGGCCACGTGTGCACGCTAACTGTCCGACGGTGAATGCGAAACACCCTCGCGTACAGCCCGGGCTGCGGTCGGTGCCTCCGGCGGCCTAGGCTCAGCGAGCAGGAGAATGTCGCGAGTGGGGCGGCTCCCCACCGGGTCTAGAGTGTTCCACCGGGGGTGCCCAGCGATGGGCCGGCACGTGGAGGTACGGCCATCGAAAGCCAGAACAGCGGCGAGTCGCCCGGCGTGTCGCGCCCGGGTGACCAGTCGGGCAACGCCGCCAACCAGTCCAGCACCGGTCAGGTGGACCCGTCCGGCTATGCCGCCATCCGCTCGGTGCTGCGGATCCGGCCCTTCCGGCGGCTCTGGATCGTGCTCGGCGCGGCCTCCTTCGGTGACTGGCTCGGCCTGTTGGCCACCTCGGTCTTCGCCGCCTCCCAGGTGCAGGGCAGCACCGCCCAGGGCGCGGTCTTCGGTGGCGTCATCGCGATCCGCCTGCTTCCCGCGCTGGTGCTCGGGCCGATCGCCGGCGTGCTCGCCGACCGGTTCGACCGCCGCTGGACGATGGTCATCTGCGACCTGCTCCGGTTCGTGCTCTTCGCCTCGATCCCGACGGTGGCGCTGGCCGGCGCCAGCGGCGGGATGGTGGTCCTGTGGGCGACCATCGCCACCTTCCTGATCGAGTCGGTCACCCTGATCTGGATCCCGGCCAAGGAGGCCGCGGTCCCCAACCTGATCCCGCGCGCCCGGCTGGAGGCCGCCAACCAGCTCACGCTGATCACCACGTACGGCCTGACCCCGGTGCTCGCCGCGCTGGTCAGCGCCGGCCTGGACCGCAGCGTCCGGGGCGTGACCGGCGACAACTTCCCGGACTGGGCCGAGCCGGCCCAGCTGGCGCTCTGGTTCAACTCCCTGTCCCGGCTGGCCACCGCACTGGTCGTCGCGTTCGGCATCAAGGAGATCAGCCGGGGGCAGACCACCGAGGGCGACCGTCACGAGCAGAGCATGCTGCGCCAGTTCAAGGAGGGCTGGCAGTTCATCGGCCAGACCCCGCTGGTGCGCGGACTGGTCCTCGGCATCCTGGGTGCGTTCGCCGGTGGCGGCATCGTCATCGGCACCGCGAAGTTCTTCGCCAGCTCGCTCGGTGCCGGTGACGCCGCTTTCTCGCTGCTCTTCGGTGCCATCTTCGTCGGCCTGGCACTCGGCATCGGGCTCGGGCCGATGATCGTCAAGGAGATGTCCCGGCGCCGCTGGTTCGGCATGAGCATCGTGCTGGCCAGCGCCGCCGTGATGACCCTCGCCTTCGCCATCCACCTGTCCATGGCGATCGTCGGCGCGGTGCTGGTCGGCGCCGGTGCCGGGATGGCCTTCCTGGCCGGCACCACGCTGCTCGGCGGTGAGATCAGGGACGAGGTGCGCGGTCGGGTCTTCGCCGTGGTGCAGATCGGCACCCGGCTGGTGCTGATCCTGGCCATCGCGCTGAGCAGCCTGCTCGCCGGTGTCGGTGGCTCGCGCAAGCTGGAGATCGCCGACCTGGGCCTGTCCATCTCGTCGACCCGGCTGCTGCTGCTCGCCGCCGGGGTCGCCGGCATCTTCGCCGGGATCAGCGCGTTCGGCCAGATGGACGACAAGAAGGGCGTCCCGGTCCTCGCCGACCTCTGGGGCTCCATCCGGGGTCGCCCGCTGATGCCGGCCGAGCCGTTCGTCTCCGCCGGGCTCTTCGTGGTCTTCGAGGGCGGTGAGGGCGCCGGCAAGTCCACCCAGCTCGCCGCGCTCGCCGAGCGGCTACGCGGCCAGGGGCGCGACGTCGTGGTCACCCGCGAGCCGGGGGCCACCACCGTCGGTCAACGAATCCGGTCGCTGGTGCTGGACACCTCCGGCGACGAGGCGCCGTCGCCGCGCGCCGAGGCGCTGCTCTACGCCGCCGACCGGGCGCACCACGTGGCCGCCGTGGTGCGGCCCGCGCTGGTCCGTGGCGGTGTGGTGATCAGTGACCGGTACGTCGACTCGTCCCTGGCGTACCAGGGCGCCGGGCGGACACTCCCGGTCGACGAGGTCTCCTGGCTCTCCTCCTGGGCCACCGGCGGGCTCAAGCCCGACCTAGTGGTGCTGCTGGACGTCGAACCGCAGACCGGCCTGTCCCGGGTGGCATCGCGCAGCGAGGGCGTCGACCGGCTGGAGGCCGAGTCGATCGCGTTCCACGAACGTGTCCGGTACGCCTTCCTCGACCTGGCCGCCGCCGACCCGAAGCGTTACCTGGTGCTCGACGGGTCCCGGCCGGCCGAGGAGATCACCCGCCAGGTGTTCCGACGCGTCGAGGAGATGCTCGGGAATCCGGGCGGCATCGTGCACCCCAGGCCGGCGCAGGGCCCGGACACCTCGGTGCAGCCGGAGTTATCCGACGCGGAGCTGGTGACGATGGAGCATCGAACCTGATGCCGGACGTCTTCGCCGACCTGGTCGGTCAGGACGAGGCGGTGACCGAGCTGCGCCGCGCCGCCGCCGCGGCGGCATCCGTGCTGCGCGTGGGCGCCGCCGACCGTGCGCCCGCGCTCATCGCCGCCGGCCCGGCCGGCACGGACGACGGGGCCGGTGCGTCGGCCGGGGTCGACCCGAGCGCCGGGATGACCCACGCCTGGATCTTCACCGGGCCACCCGGCTCCGGCCGATCGGTCGCCGCGCGGGCCTTCGCCGCCGCCCTGCAGTGCGTCCACGGCACCGGCTGCGGCGAGTGCCCCGGCTGCCACACCACGATGGGCGGCACCCACGCCGACGTCCGGATGGTGGTGCCGGAGGGGCTCTCCATCGGCGTCGGCGAGATGCGGGCGCTGGTGCTCCGCGCGGCCAGCACCCCGTCCGGCGGGCGCTGGCAGGTGGTGGTCATCGAGGACGCCGACCGGCTCACCGAGGCGGCTGGCAACGCGCTGCTCAAGGCGATCGAGGAGCCCCCGCCGCGTACCGTGTTCCTGCTCTGCGCCCCATCCACCCACCCGGACGACATCTCGGTGACCATCCGGTCGCGCTGCCGGGTCGTACCCCTGCGGCAGCCGCCGGCCGCGGCGGTGGCCGAGGTGCTGGTCCGTCGGGACGGCGTCGCGCCCGACGTGGCGCAGTGGGCGGCGGCGGCCGCGCAGGGGCACGTGGGTCGGGCCCGCCGGCTGGCCCGCGACCCGGAGGCCCGCAAGCGGCGCGAGGCGGTGCTCGCCGTGCCGCGCCGGCTGACCGGCGTCGGCGCGGCGTTCGACGCGGCGTCCGCGCTGATCGAGGCCGCCGAGGCGGAGGCCGAGGCGTCGGTCACCGAGGCCGACACGGCCGAGCGGGCGGCGCTGGAGACCGCGCTCGGCGCCGGCGGCACCGGCCGGGGCGCGGCCGGCGCGATGCGGGGCGCCGCCGGGCAGCTCAAGGAGCTGGAGAAGCGGCAGAAGTCGCGGGCCACCAGGGCGCAGAGGGACGCGCTGGACCGCGCGCTGGTCGATCTGGCCGGCTTCTACCGGGACGCGCTCACCATGGCGCTGCGCGCCCCGGTAGCCCCGGTGCACACCGACACCGCCGCGCTGGCCGGCGCCGGGGCGCAGAAGTGGGACGCCGAGGGGTCGCTGCGCCGGCTGGAGGCCGTGCTCGCCTGCCGGGCGGCGATCGAGGCAAATGTCAAGCCACGGATCGCCGTCGAGGCGATGATGCTCGCCCTCTGGAAGGGCTGACCCGCAGTTCTCCTGCCACGGTCCCGTGCGGCGGACCGGTCATCCACAGGCATCGACACGCACGATTGCTGTGCGGTACGGTCCGGTGTGCTGTTGTGACGGTGACGGCACGCTCAGTGATGGGTCATCCGGGAGGAGTCGGCCGATGCCGCGGGGGGAGATCGACGAGGCCTGGATCGAGGAGGCGGTGCGACGCTACCGCCGGATCGAGTCGCTCCAGGCCGAGTTCGACCAGGCGGTGTCGACCGTCGAGGTCACCGTCCGGTCGCCGGACGGGCTGGTCGAAGTGGTGGTCACCGCCGGTGGACGGATCACCGACGTCCGGTTCCTCGGGCCGCTGCACAGCCGCAGCCCGCGGGACGTGGCCGGCTCCGTGCAGGCCGCGGTCACCGCCGCGGCCGACGCCGCCGAGTGGGCCCGGGAGAAGCTGCACAACGAGACGTTCGCCGCCTACCGACCGCTCGCGGGGGCCTGAGATGGACACACTGCGCGCGCTCTCCGCCCGGCTGGACGATGCGAGCGCCACGCTCACCGCCGTGTCCCGCACGGTCACCGCCAGCGATCCGGCCCAGGCCGCCTTCGGCACAGACGCCCCGGGCCGGCCCGGCGAGATCGGCCGCGCCCTGCACCGGCAGTGGACCGCGGCCACCGACGACCGGGCCCGCGAGGCACGCGCCGCCGCCAATCGGCTGGCCGCCGCCGCCTCGGCCGTGCGCGAGGCCGCCGACCGCTACGGCGAGGTCGACCGGGCCGCCCGCCGCCGCATCACCGGGGAGCCCTGATGGACCCGCTCGACCGGCTCGCCGAGCCCGGCCTGGACCTGCTGCGCCGGGTGGACACGCTGCTCGCCGCCGGTGTCCCCGAGGGGCACCAGGTCTGGCCGCTGCTGCGCCGGATGCAGGTGCTCTCGGGCGACGCGGTCCGCGGCTTCCTCGACCTCCATCCGGCACCGCTCGCCAGTGCCGGGCACGCCGTGCGCCGGCTGGTCCGGGGGTACGACGACGTCTCCGCCGCGCTCACCGACCCGGTGCTCTGGTCCGGCCCGGCCGCCTCGGCGTACGGGCAGGAGCGGGCGGCGCTGCTGCGCCACCTCGACGAGGGGCCGGAGAGCCTGGTCGGGCGCCTGGAGTCCACCGCCGGATACGCCGACGCCCTCGCCGACTGGGTGGATGGCACCCGCCTCGCCCTGGCCCGCACCCTGGCCGACATTCTCCGCTCGGCCGAGGCGGTCGCCGTGGTCGCCGCCACGGCCACGGGCACGCCGCTCCGGCCCGGCCCGGTGGGGCCCGGCGTGGCCGACGCGGCCGAGATCGCCGCCCGGGTGCTGGCGGTGCTCTGCGTCGCGTACGACGGTGCGGAGACGCTGCTGCGCCAGTGGGCGCCGAGTCTGGCCGAGTCCGCCTGGCGGCCGCCGATGGACGGTCGATCCCGGTACGACCAGGCCACCCGGGTCGGCTGGTAGCCGCCCGCCGCGCCACCGGACAGGCCACGGCGTCGCCCGCGGGCGCCCGGCCTGAGCCGGCACCGGCGGCGACGCCGTGGTCTTCCCCCTGCACCCCCCGCAGGTCTGCCTCCACTCAACGCCGCCCGGACGCGTTTGTCCCCTACCGCGGCCCGGAATCAACCGTCCGGGCGAGGAGCAAACGGCACGACGGGTGGCCCGGCAATCGGTCAAGTCGACGGTCATGGATGGCAGCGGGGGGTAGTCGTCCGGCGACGGCCGGCGCGCCCTCCGGCGGTGATCCGTCGTAGGGTGGGTGCATGGGCATGCTCTGCGCGGTCAGCTTCAACCGGTACGGGCGCCTCTACTACCTCGACCCCGGTGGGTTGCGACCGCAGGTCGGCGACAAGGTGCTGGTGCCGACCGACGACGGGCCCGAGGTGGCCGAGTGCGTCTGGGCCGCGCAGTGGGTGACCGAGGAGACCGATGGTTTCCCCCGGCTGGTGGGGCTGGCCGGTGACGACGATCTGCGCCGGGACGAGGCGCTGCGTCGGCGCAAGGCCGAGGCCAAGGTGGCCGCGAAGCGGCTGATCCGCGCGCACGGCCTGCCGATGAAGGTGGTGGCCGTCGATCACGTGCTCGGCTCCGCCGAAGCCGGCGGCGAGCGCAGCACCGTCTACTTCACCGCGCCGCACCGCGTGGACTTCCGCTCCCTGGTCCGTGACCTCGGTGCCACCCTGCACTGTCGCGTCGAGCTGCGGCAGGTCTCCGCACGGGACTCGGCACGGGTGCAGGGCGGCATCGGCTCGTGCGGCCGCGACCTGTGCTGCGCCACGTTCCTCACCGACTTCGAGCCGGTGACCATCCGGATGGCCAAGGACCAGGACCTGCCGCTGAACCCGCTGCGCATCTCCGGGGCGTGCGGCCGGCTGATGTGTTGCCTGAAGTACGAACACCCGCTCTACCAGCGTTTCCAGGAGACCGCTCCGGCCCTCGGCAGCCGGGTCTCGACGCCCGAGGGCGACGGCCGCGTGGTCGGCCACAGCGTCCCCCGTGACGCGGTGACGGTCCGGCTCGACGCCGACGGCTCCCGCTGCTCCTGCTCCCGCGCCTCCGTCTGCGCCCCCCGCCAGGCCCACGACCAGCACTACACGTCCTGACCCCGCCGGCCCCGGCTCCACCTCCGGCTCAACGCAGGACTATCGGGGGTTCGGCCAGGCGGGGGGTCAGGGGGACCTTCGGGGTCAGCCAGCTGGCGGTGGGGGACTGGTCGGGGTTGACCTGCCAGGCGCGGGAGACCCGGTCGACGGCCACCGGGTAGATGGTGAGCGTGCCGTCGGGGTCGATGCGCAGCCGCAGGAACGCCTTGGAGTCCTCGATGCCCTGACCGGCGAAGAGTTCGTTGACGTTCACCCCGAACGATCCCGCCACCAGCAGGTACGCCGCCACCAGTTGGCTGGCCACCAGGCCGCTCACCGGGCCGTAGAGCACCGCCGCGGCGACCACCGGCAGCGGCCATGGCCAGTCGTAGAACGGAAGCGCCAACCAGGCCCAGGTGCCGGCGGCGGCCAGCCCGACGTGTGCCAGGCCATGGCTGACGCCGAGAATCCAGTGCCGCGCGTGCCGCTTGCCGCTCGCGCTGGGTGGCTTGGCGAACAGGGCCGCGGCCAGCACGGTCACCAGCAGCATCATCACCAGGGGGACGCTGAACAGCCGCTGCTCGGTGGTGTCCGCCCAGTTCGCGGCCGCGCCCGCCATGGCCAGCATCAGGAGCGTGTGCAGGGTGCCGAGCAGAGTTGTGAAACCGGGGTTGCGGAACGGCAGCCGGGGGAAGATGCCCCAGCCGTAGCGGCGGGAGCGGGCCGCGTCCGGATAGCGGGCCACCAGGTCGTACGGCTGGGCGCGGCTGGCCCGCCGGGCCAGGGTGTCCCGCGGCGGCACCTCGATGCGCTCCGGCAGCTTGTGCGTCGGGTAGAGGTACGCCCCGCCGCCGCCACAGGTGATCAGCTGCCGGTCCGGCCCCGCGTAACGGGCGTAGTGGTGCAGGTCGCCCGAGAGCAGCAGCCGGACCTGCGCCCCGGTCGGGTCGATGATCGTCCGAATGAAGTAGTCGACCGAGTCGTACGCCGTCGGGTGGTCGGCGGCCTTGACCCAGGTCGGCGCCGGCATTGCGATGATCACCTTCGACTCGGGGCCGAGCTGCCGAGCCACCTCGTCGAAGTACGCCAACTGCGGGTCGTCCAGGTACGAGCCGGACTGGTCGTCCACGCCGAGCAGCCACCAGCCGGCCGGCAGCTCGACCGCGAAGTACGAGCGTGACTGCCCGGTGCCCCAACCGCCGAAGTGCCGGTCCCGGGAGCGGACGAACAACCGCAGGAAGGCGGTCAGGCCGTCGTACCAGTCGTGGTTGCCGGGCACCGCGAAGAGAGTGGGCCGCTCCGGCGGGGTCCCCGGCAGTGCGGCCTGGTAGGGGCCCTTGCACCGATCCTCGTACGAGGCGTACGCCGCCGACGGGTACACCTGGTCGCCGCCCATGACCAGGGTCTGCGCCCGGGGCAGCCGGTGCCCGTCCACGGTCAGCTCCGGCTGTGCCAGCAGGTACGCCACCGAGTAGGTGGCGTTGAAGCCGTCACCCAGGTCGGCCACGTAGTCGAGCCACAGCCCGCCGTCCGGCCCGGCCTGGCGGAAGGCGTCGTCGCCGAACGCGTTCTGCAACTCGCGCTTGTCCAGATACGCCCCGAAGAGCATGGCCAGCAGCGTCCGGATGCCGGTGCTGATCAGCAGGAAGGGCGCCAGCCACGGCACCGGCTTGCGCGGGGTGAAGCCCAGCTCCAGCGGGTCCGTGGTGCGGGGCCGATGGGCGACCCGCTCCCCGGCCGGCGCGCCGTCGGGACGGTCGTCCGCCGGGTCCTGCTGGTCGGGGCCGTCGAGGGGGGCGTGATCGTCGCTCACCCGCCGCAGCGTAGTACCGACCCCGATGATCCGCTGTCCGGTAAGCGTCCAGATGGCGGCCCATGTCCGGTTGGTGGCAGCGGGCGGGGAGGGGGTATCCCGTTCGGGCGGCGGCGGTGGGGTGCCGTACACTTGACGATCGTTGCCGCCTTAGCTCAGTCGGCTAGAGCGACGCACTCGTAATGCGTAGGTCGACGGTTCGATTCCGTCAGGCGGCTCGGTACAGAAGCCCAGGTCAACGACCTGGGCTTCGCCGTTTCCCGAGGTCGATCACACCGCCGCCGACGGTGCCGGTCCTTGAATAGTCCTTACCCCACGCAGTGACCGCGTCGTCCAAGCGGTTGGCGACCGCGTCCAGGTCGTCACCGAACTGGCCGGCATACACGTCCAGGGGCATCGACGCCGAGGCGTGCCCGAGCATTCGCTGCACCGCCTTGACGTTGGCGCCCGCCGCCACGGCGAGGCTCGCCGCCGTATGCCGCAGGTCGTGAGGAGTGAGCCCGGCCAACCCGACCGACGCCGCCGCCGGCTCGAACACCCGCGCCCGGAAGTTGGTGTTGCGCAGCGGCCCGCCATTCGGGGCGGTGAACACCAGCGCGTCCCGAACCTTCCCGGCGACGTGCGCGGCCACCTCGTCGACGAGGAACCGCGGGCAGCCACACCATGCGCTCGTGTGCGGCGCTGCGTGCGACCTTGGCTCGCCTGATGGAGACACACATGGACGTGGCCTGGACCGCGACCGATCCTGCAAGTGGCGACCTGGCCTCCACGGAGACCCGGTCTGACGTCGATGGCTTCATGTCCCGGCTCCAGCACCTTCTCGGCGCCGGAGAGGGATACACGGAGGTACGCCATGTCGAGGGGGACTACCCCGTGTTGACGTTCTCGTTCAGAGGGGACTACGCAGTCATGCACCTGTTTGGGTCGCCGAACGACTGCCGCCGTCTTCGTGGGGATGGCGGGCTGCCCGCGACGAGAACCGTCGAAGTGCCAGTGCTCGGCGACGACTGCGCAATCTCGGGTGAGTTCGTCTCCAGCCTGGCCAAGGCAACGGCGGCGACCGCAGCTTTCATCGACGGTGCTCCGGTCGAACGACTCGGAGAGTGGGTTCGGCTCTAAGCCTGCGCAGTCCCGTCTTGGTCGCCAGCACCGCTTGATCAGGACCGCCCTCGTGCCGTGGAGCGCGGCCCGGTCGCGGACCGTGAGTGCCTCCAGGGCTCGCCTGAGGATCATGTCAAGCGTCTGGTGGGACGCGAGTGTCAAGCATCTCCCGTGACCGGACACAGCGAGCCGATTTCCACTGGCGAATTGGCCTCTTTAAGGATCAAGGCGGCCCGCAAGCGGGCCGCGCCGGCCCGGCCCTGGCCTGCTGGCGACCTCCGGCCGGCATCGGCCGGGCCGGCCGGCCACGCTCGGGACGACCAGGACTTTGAAGACCTCGGGCTCTGCCCCGAACCCCGGCCCTCCTCAGAGATCAGCCGCGGATCACCTCGCCGGGCACCACAAGGGCTACCAGCCTCCCCGGACGGGGCCAAGGTCGTTCGTCCGGTAGGGCGCTCCACCTTGTCCCGTCCGGGGAGGCTGGACGGTCTACGACTGCCCGACGATGAGGTTCGCAGTGTCAGCGCCTACCGCCACGTGCCCTGCAACGCGAGGTGCTTGAGCGTTAGTTGACTAGCCGGCCGACCAGCGCGGCGAGCTGGTCGGGGTGCTCGTCGGTGACCAAGTGGCCGGCGGCGGGAATGATGACAGGGTCGACATGGAGCCTCTGTTGTGCCCCTGATCGCAGTCGGTTCGGGGGCAAGAACACGTCCTGGTCCCCGCTTGCGATTATGACGGGCATCGTGCGAGCTACCGCCGGTACGAGGTCATCGGAACTCACCGCACGGGCGTGTCGGGCGACCAACGTCATCCACTCCACCAGTTCGGCGCGGGGCGCTCGGCCGTGGGCAGACAGGATGCGCAGCAACCGAAGGCTCGAAGCAGCCCGTGGCCGCACCAGCCATCTCAGGAACGCCAACAAGACACAGGGAGTGACCCTGAGCCGGCACAGCCCTCCCGGAGCCACGGCGACCTTGCCCCGAATCCGTGGATGATCTGCCGTGAGCGCAACAGCGCCGCCGAACGAATGCCCGAACACCACGACCGGCCCGGCGGTGGTTTCCTCGATGACATCTCCCAGCCATGAGCTGTACCAGGTGAGCCGGCCACCGGCGGCATCCGCTTCACCGGAACTCAGTCCAGGCTGGCCCGGAATGTCGGCAGCGACCACCCGGTACCGCTGAGCCAAGGCTGTGAGCAGCGGCAGGTAGGCGGCCGTACTGAAGCGGTCACCAGCGACGAAGACGACCGTGACCGGGCCTGTGCCAGCGGTGACGACGTGCGTGTCTTCGCTCTGGGCACGAATCACGTGTCGATCGTGCTGGATCGGCCAGGCACTCAGCTGCTCCTCGCACCACTGGCGGATGCTGTCCCTGTCCGCAGGAGTCCGGTAGATCGACGTCACGGCTGCATCCTGCACCAGGATCATCGGAAGCACCACGCCACCTCGTGCATCGCGAGGATCATCGGCACCCGCCGTACAGCCATCCGTACAGCCAAGCCCGCCCGCCGACACCGACGCTGCCCGACAGCGGCGGACGGGCTGACCAGGTGTGCAGTCGCCCGACCAACCATCCGGATCTTCTTCTAAACCCAAGGCCGTCCGGCCGCCGGCGCCCACGCCGACGCTTGACAACCGCGATCGAGACTCGTCCGGTAGGGCGCTCCACCTTGTCCCCGCCCCAGGGCCCCGGCAAAGTCCTCAGGTGATGCCGAGTAGGGCCAGTGGTCGGTTGCTGTCGCGGGCGTGGTGGCGGTTGGCGGCGGCGATGTTGGTGACGCCGGTCAGGCGTAGTGCGCCGATGGCGGCGTTGCGCAGGGCTGCCATGACTTGGGGTCCGGTGCCGGTGCGGATCTGGGATCGGTCTTCGTCGTAGGTGACGTCGCGGACCCAGTGGACCTTGTTCTCGATGGACCAGTGACCGCGGAGCCAGGTGGCGAGCTGGGCGGGTTTGGCCTGGTGAACGAGCAGGTCGGTGATCGCGTAGACGGTTTCGGTGGTGAAGCGTTTCGGCTGGTCGAGGCGCCGGCGGCGGCGTCGGATCTGCAGTGCTTGGGCGGCGTTGGGGAAGTCGATCCCGGTGGAGATGGAGAGGATCTTCAGGGTGCGGATCTCTCGGCGGCCGTGACCACGGTCGCTGTCACGGGCGGCGTCGGGAACGGCCCGCCAGGGCAAGCGGGCCAGTTGGGCGTGCAGGCTGGGCTGGTTGCCTTTGACGGTGAGGATCCAGTGGGCACCGCGTTCGGCGAGGTAGGCGACGTGGTCGCGTTGGCAGTGCAGCGCGTCGGCGGTCACCACTGTGTCGCGCAGGTCGCTGAGCTGGTCGAGCAGCGGCTGGAACCGGGTGATCTCGTTCGTCTTGCCGTCGACATCGGTGCTGGCCAGCACCACACCCGTGGCCTGGTCGGCGGCGGCGAGGACGTGCCGGGCGACCGTGTCGCTGGTGCGGGAGCCACGTAACGTCTTGCCATCCACGGCGATCGCCCGGCGTGTTCCCGCCGTCGGCGCGGGGACCTGCGCGCCGAGCCAGGCACCGATCACCGCGGCCAGCCGATCGGGGTCCAGGGCCTGCAACAGCCTGCGGATCATGGCCTCTGACGGCCGCCGGCCCGCGTCGATCCCGAGCACCGCCGCGGTATCAGCGGGTAGATCAGCGACCCACTCACCGATCGCCGCATACGAGCGGTAACCAGCGACGACCGCACAGACCGCCGCCGCGACCACGGTTACCAGAGCATGCCGGACTCCACGCCGGGCACGTGGATCGGGCAGGGAACCCAACGCCGTGAGCAGGCCGGCAGCCGAGGCCACGGCAGATGTCCCGGGCGGTGCGGCAGACAACGATGAGATCAGCGATGATGGCAGCGCGGGCATGGCTCACTTCAAATAGATCAACAGGCCTCGAGAACCTCGATGATCTTCTGGAACGGCCATGCCCGCCCTGCTGCCCACACCAAGGGCGCGTCTACGCCAACCACCTCAACCCAGACACCCCTCACGACTTTGCCGGGGCCCTGGTCCCCGCCCGGGGAGGCTGGACGGTCTGGCGGCTGCCCGCCGACAAGATCCGCTCTCACCGACCAAGAACCGCACACCTTGAAGCAGTTGGGCGTCGCCATGCGGAAGGTAGGGCCGGAGAGCAACTCGCGTCATGCGCTGTGTATCAGAGTTGGTCAACCTTCTGTAGTTCCTTGGCGGTGTCGTTTACGAAACGGCGGCTGCTTATTGGCCGGCCGGTGGCTACCAAGCGGCGGGTGCGGCACGAAGGTCTTGCTCGACCCGCGCTCGTAGCGCCTTCGGGTCGACGCTGAGCTCGCGCAGAATGGCGCCGCAGTCGCCGGCATCGTCCTCGATCAGCGCAAGCAGAAGGTGACTGGTACCTGTGTCGGGGTGCCGGTAGGCAAGCGAGATCTCCATGGCCCGTGCCATCGCGGTGACAACGTGGGTGCCCGTGAACGGGTCGCCTGGGCGCTGACTGCTCAGTTGCTTGGTGAGCACCTCGGCCGGCGGCTCCTCGGGCCCGGCGCGCCATGCGGCCAGCACGCGGAGGCGGTCGGCATCGACACCGTGGGTGCGCAGGACGGCCGAACCTCGGTTGCGGCTGGAGTGATGGGCGGGCGCCCGGACTCGGGCCGCTTCGAGCGTGGCGTCATGTGTGAGCATCGCGAGCAGGATGTGTAGTGGGCCGATCACGTCTTGGCCGAGACGGATTGCCTGGCGTCTCGCCTCGAGGTCGACTCCGATCAGGGTCGGGCCGAGGCGGCTGAGTCGAGATGCGCGCGCGAAAAACCGTCCCGCGAGTCGATCGAACAGCGGCCCAGAACCTGGCCAGATCGCCAACCTCTCGTCGTCGAGGTCCGGATAGGGCTGGTCGGTCCTACGCATCGTCGGTTCGATGCGCAACCGGTCAATGGCCGACAGCCGCGCGTACTCATAGGGGAAGACGTAGTGGGTCCCGTCGCAGCCGCGCAGCTGCAGCATGCCAAGCACGAGATGGGACAGGTTGGCGAACGGTATACAGTTGTCGCGCGCGGCGTGCAGTGCGCCGGCCAGGGTGGTACGAACGCCACTCGTCCAAGGTGGGCGAGGGCGCGTGCCCTGCACGTCAGACTTTCTGAGCCGCCGGTCCGGCTGGCGGTGGATTCTCCACTCGACCTCGCGCAGAATCGCTTGCACCTCCTGGTCGAATTCGCTGACCGACTCGGACACCAGTTCGCTGACTGTTCGCCCGGCTGGAATGCGGTGCGGATCGGCAACCATCCGCTTGAGGTTCGCACCGCTTGAGCCCGCAAGCAGCCACGGCGGGACCGACTTGGGGTACAGCGCGACCCGGCACAGCATGTCGAGCGTGCCGACACTGCTCGCCCCGCGCCGCACCGCCGCTGAGTATGCCTGCAGCAACACCCTCATCGGCATCGCGCCGAGCGCGACGAACGCTCGCTGGGCCTCGTGCGGCGGCATTGGTCCTCCAGGTCCGGGACGGAATGGCGCCTCGATATCTAACTGACGCAATGGTGCCTCTTCAACGGGATGTAGAAGACAGGCTCAGCCCGTAGAAGAGAACGGCTGCGATCGAGGCTTCCATGATCGTGAACCGTAGGCGCCCGCTGTCGGTGGCGCTACAGCCATTCGTACCGGCAAGACCACACACCCTCACGTCGGCGAGCGGTCCGCATCTGGTCCGCAAGAGGTCGGCGGACCGCGGGGGAGTGGTGTGAGATGTCGAGTGGTGTTTCCACAGCGCCCCCTCCAGCCATGCCGCCGCTTCCCGTGCGATCTCCGGTGCCACGTGGGCGTAGATGTTGAGGGTCACGCTCATCTGCGAGCGGCCGAGGATCTCCATGACCACGCGGGCGGGCACGCCCTGGGCGAGAAGGACGCTCGCCGCCGTGTGCCGTAGGTCGTGCAGCCGAACCTGCCGCAGACCGGCCTGCCGGATGATGTCCCGGAATGGGCGGTAGTCGTTGCGCGGGTGGATCGGGGTGCCGACGCTGGAGACCAGACCCGGGTCGGCCCAGTTGTCGGCGTCGAGACGTACGGCCGCCTGGCGCTCATGATGGCGGCGTAGGGCCGCCAACACTGTGGGCGGCAGCGGCAATGTCCGACGGGACCGCGCAGTCTTCGTCTCGACGAAGACCAAGCCGCCCGTGTCGGGATCGCGTTGCAACTGCCCTCGCACCCGGAGCGTGCCGGCGACTAGGTCGAGGTCATCCCACCGCAAGCCAAGAACCTCGCCCTGCCGAAGCCCCAGCGCGATCCCGATGAGCCAACGGGCCTCCAGGGGCAGGCCTTCGACGGCCTTGAGGAATCTCGAGGAATCTCCGGGCCTCGCCAAGGGCGTAGGGGCGGACTTCTACGTGAGGCAACGAAGGGGGGCTCGACCAGCGAAGCCGGGTTGACGTGGATCAACTGCCATCGGACCGCGACATTGAGCGCCCGTCGGAGATTGGCGTGCAGCCGCCGGACGCTACCGACCGACAGGACCGTGAGCCGATCCCTGTAGAAGGAGGTCAGATGCGCAGGCGTCAGCTTGTCGAGTCGATGACGTCCCAGCATCGGCTCAATTTGGTGCACAACCCCACCCTTGACAACGACCATTGAGACTCGTCGGGTAGGGCGCTCCACCTTGGCCCCTTCCGGGGGAGACTGGATGGTCTACGACTGCCCGACGAGGAGATGCGCAGTGTCAGCGCCTACCGCTCGGAACGTAGTCGTTTGCAGAGTAGACCGACAGGCGGAAGCCCATCGGCACCCGCTGGTGACGAGGCAGGCCGAGCACCTCGTAGTCGACCGCGAGATCGTCGAAAAACAGCGATGATCCCGAGGCAAACTCCACGTCCGGGATCGTGATCGTGACGAAGACCGGCAGTTCGGCGCCCGCCGCCACCCGGACCGACCGGAACGGTTCCGCCGCAGCCGGGTCGAACACGGCGGCGGTGGCTTCGTCGGCATGGTTTACCGCTAGGCGGGCGATCTTGAAAACTTGCTGATCCGATGGGCGTCCATTGACGCCGGTGATTGTCGCCGGCCACGGGCCGGGATTGCGGATGGACGCGCCGAACGTAACCTGTCCTCCGGGACTGAAGGCGAACCGCAGCTCCGTTCGCTGCCCTTCCGTGCGGGACTCCGCGTCAGCCCCGTGCCACCGCGAGCTGCCGTGATCGAGGCGATGGCCGATGGTGGCCGACAGATACCCGGCGCACAGTGCGACAGCTAGCATCGCGGCAACGAGGAACCGCCAACGGCGCGCCACAGGAGACCTCCACGTGGGACGAGCATCGGCGTCAGCGCCCATGACAGCGCACGTTACAAGGCGCATCAGCCCGCCGCTGCCCGCCCCGGCCGACCTTTGGCGGCGTTCTGCGGGGGCTACGCGATCGCTGGCCACGACGCGACCTGACAGGCAGACGGCGTGACGACGGGGTCGCGCTGGCCGGTCCGCATCGAGTCCGCAAGAGGGTGACGGACGGTGGGGGACCGCTGTGAGATAGCGAGAGGCTTTCCGCTGCTAGACACGCACGTGCCCGGGTTGCCTTGAAGTTCAGGACCGCAAACAGCAAGTGATGGAGCTCGACACCTAGACCCGCACAGGTGCGGCATGAACACGGTGCCAACTCGTCTATGTCCGACCACAGCCTTAACGCAGGAGTTCTGATCGGGACGGTGCCGAACGCCGACCGACGGCAACCCGCGCCTGCTCCCGTACACGAGCCGCCACGAGTCGGCAGCAGCCGACAACTTCGGTTCGGATCCCTCCGGCGGGGTCACGCCGTCGCAGTGACGGCAGCAGGGGGAGTGTCCGTGGCCAAGCGTCGGGTCGTCTCTGGCCCGTATGCGGCCGAAGCCTCAAGCTTCTGCGCCGGTCAGCCGGACTGCGGGCGCCCGGGCCAGTCGCCACCGCGTCGCGCCGTAGCCGAGCAGGAAGACGATCGCGGCTGCTTCCAGGCTCGGAATCATGGTCGCGGCGAGGGCCGGTCGGTTCGGAGCAGTCAGGGCGCCGAAGAACGGGTCAGCGGTCATGTACAGCGACCCGCAGATCGGGACGACGACGGCCACCGTAACCGCCCACCAGCGGTTGAGTAGCGCGGCCAGGCCGATCCCAACGATCGCGAACAGCGGGACACCGGCCGCCGCGCGAAGCACCACCGGCCACACCGCCTCCTCGGCCAAGATCTGCACCGGCAGGAAGATGTCCTTCGAGGCCAGCTCGCGCCGAACCCAGTGGTCGGCGACCACTCTGGGCGCCAGCGGCAGCACTACGGCGAGGTCGGCCACGTCGAGGAGCACACCGAACAGCGCTGCCACGCCCGCCTTCGCCATCAGGTACCGGCCGGGACGGGGCGGCGGGGCAAGCCGGGCCGGCGACGATTCCAGGGCCGGCAGCGAGGGCCGGGCCGGGCGGCCGGTCAGCCATGGATCACGTAGCACCAGGAACGCCCCGGCCGCCAGCGCGGCCAGTTGAGCCCAGCCGAGGCCCGAGGTGTGGATCGCCTTGACGTCGAAGTGATACGCGTCAAGCTGTTCTTCTAAAGTCTGCGGGTCGTAGTAGACGTAGAACATGTAGGCGTCGGCGTTGAACGAAAGACTGCTCAGGCCGGCGAGCGCGACCAGGGGCGGCAGGAGCCACAGCGCCCGACTGCGGGCCAACCTGAGCAACTCCTGACGCAACAGACCGCTCATCCGCGTCAATCTACCCGTTGGCCGATTTGGCTCGTGGACGGCGCAGGGCGGGGCCAGTTCCTGCTTACGCTGCCTTTGGCGGCCAGGTGGCGAACGGATCCGCTGTCTCACCGGTCGCGTTGCCGTCCGGGTGATCGCCCATGGGAGCTTTGCTACCGGCAGAGGCGAGGAGCAGCCAGGCTTAGCAAGCAGTCGAACGTTGTCCGTTCGACACAGCCACCCAGCCGTGCAACCCGGCCTGTGGGGCGGCAGCAGGCATCGTTACGTCGAGTCGACGGCTGCGGCCAGTGCGCGTATCGCCGGGGTCTCGTTGACTGTCCGCCATACCAATGCCCATCGGCATGGCGGGGCATCGCGGATGGGAACGTAGACGATTCCCGGCCATGGGTAGAAGCTGCCCCCACGGCCCGCTCGGCGCCGCACGACAACAGCACCGGCACACCGTTCTCGGCATGACAGGACGTCTGGGCGGCAGCTTGGCCGCCCGACACAACCTCCTGTCATTCCCGAAGCGTGCGGCGAACAGCTCGAGGATCAGCGGACCGCGCGTGTGCTCGGGCGAACTGGACGACATCGCCGTCGTCAGGCGCCGCCCAGCGATCCTGGGTTGGGTCTGTGAGCGGATTCGGACGAAGAAGTACCTGTCCCGGCGGTGCGGCGCTGGCGGCGCCGCCGTTCGGCCATGCCGCCGAGGAGATTCAGCCCAAGGGCGTATGCCGCGGCGCTGATCAGTAGGGCGGCGCTGGCGCTGCGTCCCCAGTCCCCCATGAGCACGGGCGGCTGAGTCCAGACATCAATCGACAGGGCGGCCAGTGCAATTGCCGCACCCGCCGCGATCGGTGGAGCCGTCCACAGCAGCCAGTACGGGGCGTTGAACTCGTCGTCCTGCAGCAGGCCGTTCAGAGTGGCCGCGCACCAAACCGCTACCAGCAGCGCGAGGAGCAGCCAACGCCCGCGGCGAGCCAAGCCGCCGAGCAGCACGCCAAGGCCCACTCCGGCGGCGACGTATAGCGGGTAGGCAGCCAGCTCGCGCACAAGGACTCGGACCAGGACGGGGTCGTCGAGTGGCGCCGTGGTGAAGTAGCTACCCTCGCCGCTCTGGGCCAGCGGATACGCGACCACGAAGGTCACACCCGCCAAAACCACGGCGAGCGGGACCGCCACCATCAGCGCGGTAACGTGCGCGTGGCGGCGGGCGAGTGCGGCACCAGTCAGCAGCGCGAGGAGTTGTCCGCATAAGACACCGGACGTGTACCGGAAGATCCGCTTAGTGGAAATCCACTCGTGCTGCTGGGCGTCGCCCTGTGGGTCATAGTTGACCCAGAACTCGTAGAACCCGTCGTTGAACGGCATGGCCGCGAACACCAGCAGCACCATCACGGGTACGGACCACACCGCCGGATGCGCCACCACGCGCTGCAACACCGACGATCTGGGCTGGCCACCCTCTGCGCGCATCTGCCAAGGATGCCCGCCCGCCCCGGTCACCGTTGGACAACACACACGCAATCGATCAAGCACCTCGCCGGCGGTATTGAACGTTCAGCCACCAATCCCAGCGCGCCGCCACGCGGGCCGGCCTCCGGCGTGCCGAGCATCTCGACAGTCACGGTGAGGACGGCCTCGACTCGATTTCACCTCGCGCTGGTGATCACGATGCACGAAGTGGCCGGTCCGCGCCGGCCCCCGCGTCTCATTTGCAGCGGTGGGTGTCGGCGTCAAGATCGACCTCGACGGAGGCGTCACTGGCCGGGGTGGCCACGGCATGGAACGGGTTAGTCAGCACGTCGGCTGCGCTGCACGACCCGCCGGGCCGTGACTCCTCGACGCGTACCGTCAACCGACCATCCCGCTTCGAGATCTCGTCAATCCGGACGGAGTAGCCGCCGCTGGGTCTGGTGCCGAGCACGTAGAAGATCACCATCTCGGTCGTCCAGTCGACGGCCGGCGGTGCTGACGGCTGCCCCCGCATGGCCATCAACCCCTGCCAGCGCTGCTCCCACTCGGGCTGCGTCCGCACCACGAACAGCCCTGCCACGTGGGCGTCGGAGACGTCGTCATCTGCCAGCGCGCGGAACCCGACGGGCTCGCCGTCGGACCCCGTGCACCCCGCCATCGAGATGGCCATCACCATGGCCATGCCCAGCAGTCGTCGCATGACCCCCCCCGCTTGGATCGTCAGGCATGATTGTCTGGCATGCTTCGGCGTCTGCGCATCAACCGCTCAGCCGACTCCGGGCGGCTCGGACCTCTCAGCTGGTGACCCGCTGCGCCACCGCTGCGACTGACATGCCGGCGACAACGCGCGGCACCGGGCCGGTGCTTCTCGCCTCAGGCCGGTCCGCCACGGCTGCGTCACCAGTCCTGCGGTGACAGACGCATGTGCGCACGGGTCGACCGCCCGGCCTGGTTGGACAGCTCCGGTAAGGACTTCCCGTCGATCCCGTGGGTAACGGGTCCGATGCGACGTCACTAGGATCTGGGAGTGGACGATTTGCATGGCCAGATCATCGACCTCCGGCGTCCGTGACGGGCTGGGCGCGGCTGTTCGTCAGCCACTGCCAATACCAGGTGTTCACCGTGCCGGGTGCGTCCGACGTGGGGATCTACATCCTCGGTGACGACCTGGTGCACGTCGGCGGGCCGATTCAGCTCACCGGCTTCTGCGGCATACACACCGGCTGGATCGAGGCACGCGTCCATGTGTTGCCCGGGCCTCTGGCGGAGGTCGGCGCCGACTGGGACGCGATCAGCGAGGCGACCCTCTGGAGCCCCCGCGGCAGGCTGTCGGTCGTCGGTCTGATGGGCGGCACCTCGGAGGCCCTCACGGACGTCGACGTCCCGCGCGGGCTGATCCGGGTGCGGGTGCACGCGCGCGACCGCCTGCACGAGACCGTACGCACCGACGACGACCCGCCGGAGCGGCACGAGCTGCACATCTGGGCGGTGTCCGAGGAGACGCCATGGCGCACTGTGCTGACCGACCCGGGAGGCCGCGACTGGGAGCAGAAGCCGGCGAAGGCTGCCGAGCGGGCGATGCTGTCTCTGGTGCCGCGCCCGTCCGGCCGTCAGGCCATCCTTCGGCCGCTGCCACCCGACCCGTACGAGGATGACGCCGACCTGCCCCGGGTAACGGTCGTCCGTCACCGGCCCGCGCCGGTCGCGGTCTCGGCGGGAGTGCTGCCCGCCGGTGACCTGGAGGTCCGGCTGGAGCGGGTCGGCGGCGAGCTACTTCGGTGGTCATGGGCCACCGCCGACGAGCCGATCTTCCCTCATCCGCTGGCCACGCTGCCGGACGATGAGCCGAGTACCGTACGGCTGACATACGGCCCCGACGGCTTCACGCTGCGGCACGAGGGAGTGCTGGGCCGGCACGCCTTCGCCCTCGGCCTGATCTGGGACCATCTGCTCGATACCGCCGGGTCGCATCCGTGGATGGAGACGTTGCGCGGGCAGGCCGCCGAGGCGACCGCGCTGGCCGAGAAGGCCCGCCGCCTGCGGGCCGAGCGCGACGCCGACCGGTGGGGAGGTGCTCCGCCGTCGGATCGTGTCCGCGGGCTCCTTGGCCAGGCGCGGTCCCTGGCCCGGATCGACCGCCCGTTGCTCGACCGCATCGACGCGCTGCCCGCGGCCCGCCAGCGCGAGGCAGCCTGCTGGGCGGCCCGCCGCGCGATGCGTGTGGCCGGGCTCGAACGGATCGGGTGGATCGCCGACGCGCTCGCCGCCGCCGAGGCCAACCGCCCACTGCCCCGGCCCTTCACCGAGCAGAGCGGCATCCCCGCGTTCGACCGGCTCTTGTCCGATCCGGAGGTGCCGCACACCATCATCACGCTCTGCCTGGCTTCGAAAGCGCTCGGCACACGTCACGTCACCGGGGTGCTCCAGCAGGCCGCCGCGTTCCCCGCCCTGATCGCCCTGGCGAATGACGATCCGCTGGCCGCCGCGATCGACGCCGTCTACAACGCGGCAATCGCCCACGGCGACGACCGCGACCGCTTCCTCACCGACCCCTACACCGCCCTGCGCTGAACCGCCGATCCGGCATGCGAAGCCAAAGACGGCACCCGAACCATCGCTACCGCGTGCGGAGCCGAGTCGACGAACGCCCCGACCGAACGCATGACGGAGCCGTGCCTGCGCGCTCTCATGCCCATCGGCGACGCCCGGGACTGCGCAGGCCAAATGGGAGCCACACGATCAGCGTGGGCAGCCGATGTGAGAGCGATGGCCCGGACGCCTAGGGCCGAAACCTGGCCGGGCGGCGGTCATGCAACAAGTAGCCGATGAGCGCGCACACTCGCGGCGATGCGCCTGGCTGCGCTTTACTGGGCGATCAGTGGTTGCGGGATCCGGCCATGTCCGGGGATCGGGCTCGCACGCCCGATCCCCGGGGTCACCGCACCGCGCTACAAGTTCAAGTCGATCCGCAGACCCGCGTCGTCAACCGCTGCCACGCAAGTCTTGCCCTAACGTGGCAGGTCTTTCTCGATCGGTCGTCGTCGGGATGTCATCGCCTGTCAGCCTGGCGGAGCATCGCGTCTGTTTCGGGGTCGGGCATGAGCTGCCGGACCTCTTGCGCACAGCGGCAAGCGACGGCGGTCTTGGCTGCCCACGTCAGCGCCTCTTCGCGTGAGGCCACGTCGACGACCATGAACCCGCCGATGACCTCCTTGGTCTCCGGGTAAGGGCCGTCGGTGACCGTCCCGTCCGTGGCCACGACGCTCGCCCTCTGCCTTTGCAGTCCGGCGCCGAACACCCACACGCCGGCGTTTACGGCCTCCTGGACCACCGCGTGCGAGGCCTTGCCCACGTCGGGAAAGTCCTCGTCCGGGATGTGGTCCATCGCGCCGTCATTGAACGAGATCAAGTACCGGGTCATCCCGTGACTCCCTTGTCCCGGCGGCCTCCTCCGGCCACCTGTCACCTGTTCTACGAACGACTCGCCCCGTAATCGACGCTATGCCAAAAGATCTTTCCACGGGACTTCCGCCGCTTGGCGCCTGCGAGCGTCATGTCGCCCCCGTCTGCCGCGATCCGCGCTCAACTGTCGCGCACCAGCCGAGGAGGACATGGCGTCGCGGTCACTGTCGAGTCCCACCTGATGCTTGACGAATCCGTCCCAGGTGTTGCTTGACGGTTGGTCTGGAGATAAGTGCGGAGATCGTATCGCCGTCCTGACGCTACGGTCCTGGCGTGGTGGTGAACCGGCCCTCGGTGTGGCCTGACCGATGATTCTTCCGCGCCGTGCTGGTCTGTACGCCGAGTACCGACTCACGGGAGGCTGACACCATGCGAAAACTGACCTTCGGCATGAACCTGAGCCTGGACGGCTACATCGCCGCGCCCGGCGACGACCTCGGCTGGAGTGTGCCGAGCGACGAGCTGTTCCAGTGGTGGTCCGACCGGGTGAGGGCGACAGGCACGGCGCTGTACGGGCGCAAACTGTGGGAGACGATGAGCTCCCACTGGCCGACCGCCGACCAGCAGCCGGGTGCCACACCGGCGGAGATCGAGTTCGCTCGCCGCTGGCGGGACATGCCGAAGGTGGTGTTCTCCTCGACGACCAGCACGGTCGACTGGAACACCCGCCTGGTCACTAGCGACGCGGTCACCGAGATCACCCGGCTCAAGGCCGAGGACGGCGGCCCCATGGATATCGGCGGCGCCACACTCGCCGCAGTGGCCATGCGGGACGGGCTGATCGACGAGTACGCGATCGTCACCCATCCGGTCCTGGTAGGTCGCGGCACGCCGTTCTTTGCGGCCCTGGACAACTGGGTGAACCTGACCCTGGTGGAGACCCGGACGTTCCCGGACGGCGTGGTCCTGACCAGGTACGAGACCAGGCGCTGAGTACCCCAACCTCGGATCGGCCCGGGCTTCGGGCCGCCCAAGGATCTCGTGGCGCTGTGTTTCGAGGCGATCGTGATACCCGTCCCGGATCACAGACCGTGTATGGCACAAGACACGCCTTGCCGTGCGCTGTCTGGTCCCACCGGATGCTTGACGTTTCCGTCCCAGCTGTTGCTTGACGGTTGGTCTAGGTTTCGGTGGCGACCTTGCGGGGTCGGCGGGCTTTGATCCTACGGACGGGCTGGTCGGTGGTGCGTCGGACGGTGTGTGGTTCGGCGTCGGTGTGGATGGTCCCCGACCCTCCTCAAAGCTCAGCTCCAACGCTTGGCGCTACGCCAGTACGGTGCGACGGGTGCTCACCATCCGAATGAACGAGGCCGCCGTAACCGCACTTCAACCACTGGCAGCCGATGACTTGCCGACCGTCGGCGGCACCCTCGACCAGGACCTGCAAGACATGCTCGCGCAGGGCCTCACGGACAACGAAGGCGCTCTGATCTTCACCGCGCACATCGGCCAATGGCCTGCTGCTCCAGCTTCCGTCCCTGCGGCGGTCGCGAAGATGGGTTGGCGGGATCTGACCGGCTACGAGTGCAACTACAACAGCTTCCACCTGGAGGACCATGCCCCGGTAAAGGTCACGATCCTCGACGACGGACAACTCCAGATCAACACCGAGGGCCAAGTCGTGCTGCTACGGCTCGGGATGGTCGTGGCTGACGCCGTGCTTCGCCTCGTCCGAGCCCTACCGCAGCCGACAGCCGTGCGCTGCATCATCCTGGCGAACGACACCAACAGCACGTTCCGATTCCACCGGATCCGGCCCGGCGAAGACTGGATCGACCTTGAGGACTTGGAGCGGTACCCGAGGGAGATGACTGTCGTCCTCGACAGCCACCCGTGACGTGCCGCTCATACAGCCATCCGTACAGCCAAGACCGCCCACCAGCACCGCCCCCGCCGGACAACCACAGACACGCTGACCATGCGCGCGGCCCGCTCGCCAGCATCCGGGATCTTCTAATCCCAGGCCGCTCCGCTTGATCGACGCCGACCCTTAGACAGCTAGCAGCGAGGCTCGTCCGGTAGGGCGCTCCACCTTGTCCCCGTCCGGGGGAGGCTGGACGGTCTGGCGACTGCCTGACGAGGAGATCCGCGAGCAAGCTAGAGGCTGCTGCCCACGGCAACCCCCCTGGTCAGGGTCGCATCCACGATCCAACCAACCAGGCACCCGAGGCGACATCGATGTGCTCGGTCACCCATGGCTGAACGATGGCCGCGATCTGCTCCGTCATGGGCCATGAGTCGATGATCCAACCGTCATCTCCCACCTTGACATGATCGCGGAGCGGTTCGATCACTTCCGGAGGCAGCTCCCAGGAACGTTCGAGGAAGTCGTCCGTCCCGAACTTCTGAACAACGTTGGCCACGTTCACGCGACGACCGTAGCTGGCTCTGGCGCGCCTCAACGGTCAGCGGAGCAGCCCTGGCAGCCCTCGATGCCCAGGCCAAATGAGAGCCACACGACCAGCGTGGGCAGCCGATGTGAGAGCGACAGCCCAGGCGCCCAGGGCCGAAGGCTGGCCGGGCGACGGTCATGGGTCGGGACCGCCATGGGGGAAAACCTCCAGGCGGAGTGGGATGGTTTCCGGCTTCCGACCGCCGGCGGCGCTGAATAGCGTCGACCGTGTGATCGAACTACGTGAGCTGACGAAACGCTACGGCGGCCGTGTCGCCGTCGACGGGCTGAGCGTTCGGGTGCAGCCGGGGGTGGTGACCGGCTTCCTCGGCCCGAACGGATCCGGCAAGTCGACGACAATGCGGATGATCCTCGGTCTGGATGCCCCGGACCATGGCGAGGCACTGATCGGCGGCGTCCGGTATTCGTCCCTGAACTGGCCGTTGAAGACGGTCGGCTCGCTCCTCGATGCCGGGGCGTTCCATCCCGGCCGCAGCGCCCGTGCGCATCTGACCGCGCTGGCCGCGAGCAACGACATCCCCGGTTCCCGGGTGGAGCAGGCGCTGCGCACCGTCGGGCTGTCCGACGCGGCAACGCGGCGTGCCGGTACGTACTCGCTCGGCATGCGCCAGCGGCTCGGCGTCGCTGTGGCCCTGCTCGGCGACCCGGGCGTCCTCCTGCTCGACGAGCCGGTGAACGGACTGGATCCGGAGGGCATCCGCTGGATTCGGGACCTGCTGCGCGGACTCGCCGCCGAAGGCCGGACGGTTTTTGTGTCCAGCCACCTGATCGCCGAGATGGCGCTGACCGCCGACCGGCTTGTGGTCATCGGCCGCGGCCGGCTGCTGGCCGAGACGACCGTCGCCGAACTCGCCGCCGGCGACGACAGCCTGGAGAACGCATTCTTCCGGCTCACCGCGCAGGCCACCGACTATCGCGGAGTGGGAGCGTCATGAACGGGTACGGATTCCGGCACGTGGCCCGGATGGAACGGATCAAGCTGGGCAGCGTCCGGTCGACGTGGTGGCTGGCGATCGCCGCGGTGGTCTCGATGGCCGCGGCCGGGGCCGGGGTGGGACTCGGATACCGATCGCACACCCCGGTCGCCACGGCCGCCCAGATTCTGAACAACAGCCTCGGCGGCGCCATCGTCGCCCAGCTGCTCCTCGGAGCGCTCGGCGTCCTGACGGTGACCGGCGAATACGGCACCGGGATGATCCGCTCGACGTTCGCCGCCGTCCCGCGGCGTCGGATCGTCCTGGCCGCGAAGGTCGCCGTGTGCGGCGGCGCGGCCCTCAGCGTCGGCCTGGTCGCGAGCTTCGCCGGCTATCTGGGCGGGCAGCTCGCGATCCGCGGCACCGCCATCCCGGCCGCATCCCTCGGGGACGCGGCGATCCTGCGCGCGGTTGTGCTGACCGGCGTGTATCTGGGCGTCACCGCGCTGATCGGGGTCGGCATCGGGACGATCGTGCGGCACTCGGGCGCCGCGATCGGCACGCTGTTCGGTCTGACATTCGTCCCGATGATCGTGGCCGGCCTGTTCGGCGAGAGCGGAATCCAGGTGGGCCGCTTCGTCCCGCTGTTGATGCTGCTCAACTCGATCGCGGTGACCTCGCCGCTACCCGGGCTGTTCTCCAGCTGGATCAGCGCGCTGCTGATGTGCGGGTACGCGGCGGTCGCGATCCTGTGCGGCGGCATGCTGCTCCGTCATCGCGCCGCGTGACCAGCGACAATGGGCCGATGACAGCGCTGCGCGCTCCGTTCGCCACACTGGCCCTGCGCCGGGCGGTGTTCTGCGTCGTCGGCGTGGTCAGTGCGGCCGCGATCCTGACCGTACCGGCGATCGTGCCGGCCCTGGGCGTCCTCATCCTCTGGGCGACCGGAGCCATGTCCAACCAGCCCGCACCTGCCGTCGCACCGGTGTTCCTGGTCCTGTTTCCGCTCACCATCGCGCTCCTGGTCGTGCTGGCCGCCCCGACCGGGCGCGCGATGGGAGCCGTGCATCGCTCACTCGCGGACCGGCTGCTCGGCGTGCACGTGGACGCCCCGCCGCCGCGGCTCTCGAAGCGGATCAGCGCCGTGGTCTCCGACGGACCGGGCTGGCGCGCCGTCGGGTACGGCCTGCTCAAGGTGCCACTGGCCATCCCCGAGGGCTACGGCGCGTTCTGCTACGTATTCGGTCTGGTCAACCTCAGCTACCCGGTGTGGTGGCCGCTGTTTCGCAACCACCCGGCCGGAACGCGCCTCGGGCCGGTGTGGGCGCTGACGCCGTTCGGCACCATCGGTACGCGGACGTTCGCCGGGACGTTCCTAATCGCCGCGGCCGGCCTCGCCATGCTGCTGGTCGCACCGTGGTTGATGCGGGCCGGTACGACACTGGACCTTACCGCGATGCGACGGCTGCTCGGTCCGCGTCGGCTCGCCGAGCGGGTACGCGAACTGCAGGTCACCCGGGCCCGCGCGATCGACGACGCGGCCGCGATGATGCGCAGGCTGGAACGGGATCTGCACGACGGCGCGCAGATCCGGCTGGCCACGCTGGCGATGAACCTCGGCATGGCGACCGAGAAGCTGGGTGTCGACGGGCCGCCACCCGACCTCGCGCAGGCCCGCGAACTGGTCGCGCTCGCCCACCGCGGAGCGAAGGATGCCCTCGCGGACCTGCGCGACCTGGTGCGCGGGATCCACCCGCCGGTCCTCGACAACGGTCTCGGCGACGCGCTGGCGACGCTCGCGACGAGCAGCGCCATCCCGGTCACGGTGAACGTCGAGTTGCCCGACCGCCCGGCGCCCGCGATCGAGACCATCGCCTACTTCTGCGCCTCCGAGTTGCTCGCGAACGCGGCCAAGCACAGCCGGGCGACCCGTATCGAGCTCGGCGTCGTCCGACCCGGCGAGCGCCTGATGCTGACCGTCGAGGACGACGGCATCGGCGGGGCGAACCCGGACGGTCCCGGCCTGTCCGGCCTGGCCCGCCGCATCGCGGTCGTGGACGGCCGGATGCGCGTACGCAGTCCGACCGGCGGTCCGACCCGGGTCGACATCGAGCTGCCCACACAGGTGTGAACGGAGGCGACGACATGCGGGTGGTGATCGCGGAGGATGCCGCGATGATGCGCGAAGGACTGGTCCGGCTGCTCACCGATCGCGGTTTCGAGGTGTGCGCGGCGGTGGCCGACGCGGATGCGTTGCGGTCCGCGATTGCGGCCACCGTACCGAACGTAGCCATCATCGACATCCGGATGCCACCGACGCACACCGACGAGGGACTGCGCGCCGCGATCGACATCCGACGCGACCATCCGGACGTCGGTGTGCTGGTGTTCTCCCAGTACGTCGAGACCCGCTACGCGACCCGCCTGCTCGCCGACCGGCCGACCGGCGTCGGATACCTGCTCAAGGACCGCGTCGCCGACGTCGCCGATTTCGTGGACGCGCTGACCCGGGTGGCGTCCGGTGGCACCGCACTGGATCCGGAGGTGGTCGGCCACCTGATGCGGGCCGGGCAGGACACGGCCGGGGTGGCGTCGCTGACCCCCCGGGAGCGTGAGGTGCTGTCGCTGATGGCCGAGGGACGATCCAATGCCGGGATCGCGGCGGCTCTTGTCATCACTTCCGGAGTCGTGGAGAAGCACGTGGCGAACATCTTCGGGAAACTCGGCCTGCCGTCCTCGGACAGCGACAACCGCCGGGTCCTGGCCGTCCTCCGCCACGTCGGCGGCGGCTGATGTTAGGACTGGCGGCGTCCGAAGATGATCCCCCCGAGTGAACTCTCGGCCGAGGTGAGAGTCATCTGCGCTTCGACCGCGAATCCGGCCTCGCGCAGCCAGGCCGCCACCTGGGCGGGCTGGCGACGGTGGACGTGAACCTTCATCGGGTGGCCGCCGTAGCCCTGGGTCTTGAGGCTGGTTTCGTCGCCCACGTGGAAGCTGAGCAGCAGCGGGCCGCCGGGCCGCAACACCCGACGGAAGTGCGCGAAGACCGAGTTGACCTGGTCGTCGGGGATGTGGATCAGCGAGTACCAGGCGACCAGGCCGGCGACCGACGCCTCAGCCAGATCGAGCTCGGTCATGGAACCCACCTCGAACCGCAGACCGGGGTGATCGCGCCGAGCCACATCGATCATCCCCGGCGACAGGTCGATCCCGAAGGCCTCGACGCCCAGCCCATGCAGGTGGGCGGTGATGCGTCCTGGTCCGCAGCCCACGTCCGCGACCGGCCCGCCACCGGCGGCACGGACGAGGTCGGCGAACAACGCCAGAGTCGCTCGCTCGTAGGGTGTTTCAGCCAGGAGGTTGCCTAACAGGCGCGCATAACTGACAGCGACCGTGTCGTAGGAGGCGCGGGTGTCTGCCAACCAGCCTTCAACGTTCATGCGGCAACGCTAGATCAGGGACGTGTTCAGCCGACGGCTCGCAGCGCGGCGGTGAGCACGACGAAGAGCGCGATCAGTGCTGCCGAGCCGACGCGTACCTGTCGTGACCGGCTGAGAAGGCCCACCACCAGCGCCACCCCCAGGCCCAGCAGCCAGTGGCCGACTTCGGGATACCGGTCGGGCTCGAAGCCCAGATGGCCCAGGGCTGCACGGCCGAAGCCGACAAGAGCGGCGCCCCCGGCCCAGATGGCCACGGTCCAGGCACACCGGCCGCCGGGGGTCTCCGTCAGCCGCGACCCGTGGCGGGTGATGGTGCCGAGCAGGTACGTCAGCGTCAGCAGCGCCATGGCGCCGCCGAGCAGCACGACCTCCAGCCCCACGAAGAGCCCGAGCAGCACCCACGGGCCACTGGTGGTTCCGCGCAGAAACAGGGCGGCCGCCGCACCGACCACGACCATCTGCCCGACCGCCAGGCGGTGGGGATTCACCAGGCGCGGCACCGTCGGTGCCGAGCGGGATGGCGCCGGATTCTCGGCCATGGTCAGACCGCCCCGGCGTGGGAGCAGCCGGACGGGACCGGGGTCATGACGCCGCTACTCATCGCGCCACCACGCGGCTCGATGCGTGTTCACGACCCAGGGTGACGCTGTTCCGCGTCCGACCCGGCGGGTCCGATGACTTTCGGTGCCCGGATCCGTCCATCCTGGAGACGGCGTCCCCCGACACCCTGGAGTCCGTTCCATGACCTTCGTGCCCGTGATCATCAGTCTTCCCATCGCCGACCGCCCGACCTCGCACCGCTTCTACCGGGACGGCCTCGGCCTGGAGACGGTGGGAGAGTTGGCCGACGACGGCATCCCCGAGCCGTTGCAGTTCGTCGTCAACGACGGGTTGCGGCTGATGCTCATCCCGACCGGTGGCTTCGGGTGGGTGATCGGCCGGCACGAGGTCGCCCCGCGGGGGCAGAGTGAGTGCGTGCTCAGCCTCAGCGTCGCCTCTCCCGCCGATGCGGATGCGATCGTCGGGCGGGCCCGCGCCGCCGGCGCCGAGGTGGTCACCGAGCCGGCAGCACAACCCTGGGGGTACGCCGGCGCCTTCGCCGACCCCGACGGTCACCTGTGGATGGTGTCTGCCGAGCCGGAGTCCTGACCGGCACAACGGCTTTCGGCGTCAGCGCGGGTCGCGCTGCCGGGGCGGGACGGGTTCCGCCCGGGCAGCTCGATCCGGCGCGGGCTGACCATCGACACACCCGGCGGTGTGGCGGTGACCGCTCCAGGCTCTCCAGCAGACCCTCGTGCCGCCGGATCAGCCGTGGATGCTGGATCAGACGTAGATGGTCCGGACGTACTCCGGGCCGTAGTGCCGTTCCAGGTCTTCCAGGTTCTCCGTCGGCGCCTCGACCTCCTTGACAAGGCGGGCCCGGGACGGCAGCACCTCCGGTTGCCAGGTCTCCGGCTGCCACAGCGCGGACCGCAGGAACGCCTTGGCGCAGTGGTAGAAGATCTGCTCGATCTCCACCACCACCGCGAGCACCGGCCGGTGACCCTTGACCACCATGTCGTCGAACCAGGGCGCGTCCCGCACCAGCCGGGCCCGCCCGTTGATCCGCAGCGTGTCGGTCCGCCCGGGAATCATGAAGAGCAACCCGACGTGCGGGTTGTCGAGGATGTTGCGGTAGCCGTCGGCCCGCTTGTTGCCCGGCCGTTCCGGCAGCGCGATCGTCGTGTCGTCCAGCACCAGGGCGAACCCGGCCGGGTCGCCCTTGGGCGAGACGTCGCAACTGCCGTCCGCGCCGGCGGTGGCCATCAGGCAGAACGGCGAGGCGGCCACCCACTGCCGGTCGCGCTTGTGCAGACGGGGACGCTCCTTGTTGACGGCACGCGCGTTCGGCACGCCGAGCAGCTCGCGCAGTTCCTCGTGCGAGGTGATCTCCACCGTCACGTGATCCTCCCCCAGCCGTTGACCCGGGTGGCGGGCGCCACCGTCGACGGCCTCGCCCGCCAGCCTAGGCCGGCGTGGCCAGCGCGAGGTTTGCCCCCGGGTGCCGGGGGTACGGCCTCACCCGACGCGCCCGCAGCACGACCCGTCACGCAGGACGCCGACCAGTGGAGGCCGGAAGATGGAGAGCCGACTCAAGGTGCTGGGTCACCCAGTCCATCCGATGCTGGTCATGTTTCCGGTCGCGCTGCTGGTCACGGCGGTGCTGTTCGACGTGGTGGACACCGTCGGCGGGCCCGACTTCCTGGGCGAGGTCGCGTACTGGAACATCACGGTCGGTCTGATCGGCGGCCTGCTGGCCGCGGCGGCCGGCTCGTTCGACCTGCTGGCGATCCCGACCGGCACCCGCGCCAAGCGGGTGGGCCTGCTGCACGCCGGCGCGAACGTCGCGGTCATCCTGCTCTTCGCCGCCGTCTGGGCGGTCCGGCTCAACGCCGACTCCCGGGCCGCCGGCGGCGCGCTGATCGCCATCGAGGTGGTGGCGGTGGCCATCCTCGGTATCAGCGCCTGGCTCGGCGGGGAGTTGGTCGACCGGCTCGGCGTGGGCGTCGACCGCGAGGCCGGTCTGGACGCGCCCAGCTCACTGCGGCCGCCCGCGGCCACCCGACGGATCGGAGAGGCGTGATGAGCGAGCAGCAGACCAGCGGCTTCGGCCGGGGATGGCGGGGCCGGCAGCAGGGCTGGGACCCGATGGGCGAATTGCAGTCGCTGCGCGCCGAGCTGAGCCGGCTGGTCGGCGGCCGGGCCGGGACGTCCGACGTCGAGCTGACCGAAACCTCGGACGGCTGGGAGGTCGTCGTCCGGCTGCCCGGGGTGGCGCCGGAGGAGGTGGCGGTCGAGCTGGACGACCGGGAGCTGTGCGTACGGGCCCGATCCGAGGCGGAGGTCAACGCCGACCAGGGCATCCCGGGCGGCTTCGAGACCCGCGGCTTCGAATACCGCATCGACCTGCCGTCCCGGGTCGACCCGGAGGGCATCGACGCGGTGATGGACCACGGCCTACTCCGGGTCCGGCTGCCCCGGGCGGCCCGGCCCAGGCCGCGCACCATCACCGTCGGCCGCACCGGGCTGCGCTCCGGCGGCCTCTCCGGTGGTACGCCGATGCCGGCCGATCCCGCCGCCGACCGCGAGCTGCACCGCCCGGACACCGTCGGCGAGATCGACCGGCCGTAGCGGAACTGCGTGGTCACCCCGTCCCTGCTCGGCCCGACGGCCGGGCACGTCCCCGACGTGCGGCGGATCGCCGTGCTGCGTGCCAACGCGCTCGGCGACTTCCTGTTCGCCCTGCCGGCGCTGGACGCGCTGCGCGCCGCGTACCCGGCGGCGGAGATCGTGCTGCTCGGCGCGCCGTGGCACGCGGAGCTCTGGCGCGACCGGCCCGGCCCGGTGGACCGGGTGCTGGTGGTGCCGCCGGCGCCGGGCATCCGCACGCCGGAAGCGGGTGAGGCGGAGTCGTCGATGGACGACTTCGTGGCGGCGGCCACCGGGGAGAATTTTGATCTGGCAGTGCAGATCCACGGCGGCGGCGCCAACTCCAACCCGTTGGTCAGCCGCCTCGGCGCCCGGGTCACCGTGGGGCTGCGCGCCGACGACGCGCCGCCGCTCGACCGGTGGATCCGCTACGTCTACTACCAGCACGAGGTGATCCGTTACCTGGAGGCGGTGGCGCTGGTGGGTGCTCCGGCGACCACCATCGTGCCGGCGCTGGCCGTGACCGACGCCGACCGGGCGGAGGCGAAGCAGGTGCTCGGCCCAGAGGACCGACCCCGGGTGGCATTGCATCCGGGCGCCACCGACACCCGCCGTCGCTGGCCGGCGGAGCGGTTCGCCGAGGTGGCCCGCGAGCTGCACGGCGACGGCTACGAGGTGCTGGTCACCGGTACGCCCAGCGAGCGGGAGGTGGTGGACCGGGTGGTCGCGGCGGCGGGGGTGCCGGTCCGGCCGCAGGTGGGCACGCTCAGCCTCGGCGGGTTGGCCGGTTGCTACGCCGGCTGCGCCCTGGTCGTCTCCAACGACACCGGCCCGTTGCACCTGGCCGCCGCGGTGGGCGCGCCGACGGTCGGCGTCTACTGGGTCGGCAACCTGATCAACACGGCCAACCCGCTGCGCGGCCGGCACCGGCCGATCTGCTCCTGGATGGTGCACTGCCCGGTCTGCGGGGTGGACTGCACGCCCGGCATCTACCCGCACCGCCCCGGCGACGGCGAGTGCCCACACCGGGATTCCTTCGTGAGTGATGTGCCGACGATCGAGGTGCTGGAGGCCGCCCGCGAGCTGCTCCAGGCGTAAGGAAGGGCACCTTGTTGACGCCTGGGGTAGAGCAGGAGCCCCTTCTTGACAGAACTCAGGCCGGCTGAGGGGTGTCCTCGTCGGCGAGTACGACCTCCCACGCCTCGACGTCCCGGTCGGTGACCGTGGTGGGGGACTCCAGGTGGTACGCGCCGCTGGGCAGGATGCCGGCCCCTCCGTGCCGGGCCAGCACCGAGAGTTGAGCGGCGACGTCCTCGCCCTGGTGCTTCTCCTGCACCTTTCGCCAGAAGTCGAAGCCACCGGAATCGATGAGCTTGGCCCGGTCGTAGAGCACGCATCCCCCGATCCAGGAGATCTTGTACGCGCGCCACGCGCCCGGCGGCAGCGCCAACTCTGCGGTGACGTGCAGCAGGTTGGCCGCCGAGTGGATCCGGGCCCGGTTCCACTCCGGGGTGCCCGGCCGGATCCGCTCCGGTGTCGGTTGGCCGATCCACTCCTCGTAGTGCCCGTGCGTCTCCGGCCGCCTGTCGTCGGTGTACGAGAGCCCGTGTACGCCGTTGCCGACGAACCCGCAGCCCAGCTCCCCGATCGCGGTGACCAGCCGATGCAGCGCCCCCGGCTCCAGCCAGACGTCGTCGTCGAGGCTGAGCACGTACCGGGCGGTCGAAGCGGCCAGCAGGTACGCCCGGTGCTCGGCCAGCCCCCGCCGGGGCAGCCGGCGGGTCAGCAGCACCGGGTGACCCCGGTGTCGCAGCGCCCGGACCATGGTGGCGGCGGCGGGGTGGGCGTACGCGGGCTCCCCGTCGGACTGGTCGCTGACCACCACCCCGAAGCCGGGTACGCCGTCCTGCGCGGCGAGCCCGGCCAGGGTGACCGCCAGCTCGGCCGGCCGGTTACGGGTCGGAATCAGCACGTCGACCAGCCGCTCGGTGAGGAACGCCTCCGGCGTGTCGAGGTCGAGTGGGCGGTTCACGACGCTCGGGTACGGGTGCTGAGTGACGGATCATGGCCGTGCGACGACGGGTCGGGCTCCCGGTCCTGACTGTGCGACCGGATCCGCTCGATGATCGCGGAGGTGGACCGGTCCGGCACGTACCCCAGGGTGCGCACCTGGCCGCCCAGCCGGCGCACCAGCGGCGCCTCAGGCACCAGCTCCGGCGGGTAGTCCCCGCCCTTGACGTACACGTCCGGCCGGACCGCCTCGATCAGCGCGGCGGGCGAGTCCTCCTCGAAGATCACCACGTGGTCCACGCAGGACAGCGCGGCGAGCAGGGCCCCCCGGTCCTCGACCGGGTTGACCGGCCGGTCTGACCCCTTCAGCCGGCGTACGCTGCCGTCCGAGTTGACCGCCACGATGAGCAGGTCGCCCAGGGCGCGGGCCTGCTCCAGGTAACGCACGTGCCCGCGGTGCAGCACGTCGAAGCAGCCGTTGGTGAACACGACCGACCGTCCGGCGTCGCGATACTCGGCGACGATGGCGTCCAGTTCGTCGGCGTCGACCAGCACCGGGTGCCCGGCGGTCTCCGGTGGCAGGTCGAGTGCGGTGAGCAGGTCCTCCCGCCGGCACACGCAGGTGCCGGTGTCGGACACGGTGATGGTGGCCGCCAGCTGGGCGAGCTGCGCGGCGGTGGGCAGCGGCGCGTCGGCGGCCAGGGCCAGCGTCATCGCCGCCAGGTACGCGTCCCCGGCACCCACGGCGTGGCTCGCCGGCACCGGCGTGCTGTGGCTGCGCCGCGGCTCCCCGTCGGCGCCGCCGACCACCGCGCCCTCGGTGTCCAGGGTCACCGCGACCACGTCGGCCCCGGTGTGTTCGCGCAGCTCGGCAAGGCGCGCCTCGGCCAGCACGGCCCGGTCGACGCCCTCTCCGGCCTCGGTGTTCACGGTCACGCCGGCGCCGGTGACGCTGAGCCCGTCGCCGGTGAGGGACACCTGGCCCTCGCTGAGCGTCGGCTCGCCGACCGGCCCCGGGCGGTCGGCCCGCGTCGGGTCCGGGATCGTCCCGGCGCTGACAGCGTCGCCCCGGGCCCCACCCGGGGCGGCGCCCACGCTCAGCTCGGACGGTCCGTCGGTCGGGTCGCTGTCGGGGTGTTCCAGGTGCAGTTCGACGCCGGACGCCGGGCGGATCGGGCCGCCGGCGCGGGCCAGCAGCCGGGTCGCCTCGGCGAAGCTGGGGGTGACCACGGTCGGCGCGAGCCCGCGCCAGTCGGCCAGGTCATGGGCGTCGAGCGCGACCGTGGCGTAGCGCTCCCGCTGCTCGACCAGCCAGGCGCGCACCGGCGCGGTCAGAGCGCCCAGGCCGTAGTCGCAGACCACCAGGGTCGGCGCCTCCCCACCGGCGGCGGCGCGCAGCTCCTCGGTGGCACAGTCCAGCGCGGTGAGCAACCGGGTCACCCCGTCTGGGGCGAGCGCGTCGTCCGGGTCGCCGGAGTCCTCCCGGAGCAGGATCTGGTTGCCGGCCAGCATCCTCCGCTTCACAGGGGTGGGCCGGCCGGGCTGGTTGACCGTACGGTCCCAGACGCCGGCGCGGTCCAGACAGTCGTGCAGTTCGTCGCCGGCGACATCGGCGCCGACCGGTGCCACCAGCACCGCCCGTCCACCGAGGGTGGCGACGTTGACGGCGGTGTTCGCGGCCCCGCCGGCGGCGGAGATCCGCCGCCGCAGGGTGAGGACCGGGGCGGGCGCCTCCCGGCAGAGCCGGTCGGAGTCGGCGAACCGCCATTCGTCCAACATGGCGTCGCCGACGATCAGGACCGGGCGCCCCAGCCAGCTCTCCACGACGGTGGCGAGCCGGCGGTGTTCCGCTGCTGCTCCTGCCATGCCTCCCCGGGTCCCCAGCGGCCCTGTGGTCAAACCTCCGCGGTGATCCACCCCGGCGGCCGGTGCCCTTCCTGCGGTGGTGGGTGTTTTGGGGGTCGGGGTCCGGGAAGGGAGTTCAGGTACCCCTCGGAGAGGAGATGCATCGAGATGACAGCGACGACACTTCAGGGCAAGCGGATCGCCTTCCTGGCCGCCGACGGCGTCGAGGAGGTCGAGTACGTCCAACCACGCGAGGCGGTGGAGAACGCCGGCGCGACGGTCGAGCTGGTCTCGCTCAAGCCCGGTTCCATCCAGTCCTTCAACCATCTGGACCAGTCCAAGACGTACGACGTGGACGTCACCGCGGACAAGGCGGACGCCGGGGGCTACGACGCGCTGGTGTTGCCCGGTGGGGTGGCGAACCCGGACTTCCTGCGTACCGACGCGGATGCGGTGCGGTTCGTGCGGGCGTTCTTCGACGCGGGCAAGCCGGTCGGGGTGATCTGCCACGGCCCGTGGACGTTGGTCGAGGCGGACGTGGTGCGCGGCCGGCGGATCACCTCCTGGCCCAGCCTGCGTACGGACCTGACCAACGCCGGTGCCACCTGGGTCGACGAGGAGTGCGTGACCGACGGCAACCTGACCAGCAGCCGTAACCCCGGTGACCTCCCGGCCTTCTGCCAGAGAATCACCCAGGCCTTCGCCGCCTGACCTGCTCACCCTCCGGTTTGATCATGGAGGCTGTCGAGGCGCGGCGCGCCGGGCAGATCCATGATCAACCGGGAGGGGGCTGGGACCGTTTTTCCCGGTTCGACGCATGTTCCGCGTTGGTCGGGAAAGAAGGGCCAATGACCACCGAAGCCTCTGCCGCGCCGGTGCTGAATCGCCAGCAGATCCGGCTGCTCATGATCGGTCTGATGACCGGCATGCTGCTGGCCGCCCTCGACCAGACCATCGTCGGCACGGCGCTGCCGACCATCGTCGGGGAACTGGGCGGGATCAACCACTACTCGTGGGTGGTCACCGCGTACCTGCTCGCCTCGACCGCGTCGACCCCCCTGTACGGCAAGATGGCCGACCTGTACGGGCGCCGTCCGGTCTTCCTCTTCTCGATCGGCACGTTCCTGGTCGGGTCGTTGCTGGCCGGTCTGTCGCAGAACATGACCCAGCTGATCATCACCCGGGGCATCCAGGGTATCGGCGCCGGTGGTCTGTTGACGCTGGCGTTCACCATCATCTCGGACGTCGTCTCACCCCGGGAGCGGGGCCGCTACCAGGGGCTGTTCGGCGCCGTCTTCGGGATCTCGTCGGTGGCCGGTCCGCTGGTCGGTGGTTACTTCGCGGAGACCGACTGGCGGTGGATCTTCTACATCAACGTGCCGCTGGCGATCCTGGCCATCGTGGTCTGCTACCACGTGATGCGGCTGATCCCGTTCGAGCGCCGAAACCACGCGATCGACTGGCTCGGCGCCGGCCTGCTGGTCGCCGGGGTCAGCTGCCTGCTGCTCGCGCTGAGCTGGGGTGGCAACGAGTACCGCTGGGGCTCCGGGGTGATCATCGGCCTGTTCGTGGCCGGTGCGGTGCTCGCCGTGCTCTTCGTGCTCCAGGAGGCCCGGGTCGCCGAGCCCATCCTCCCGCTGCGGCTGTTCCGCAGCGCCACCTTCGCGTTGGCCAACTCGGCCGGCTTCGTGCTCGGCCTGGTCATGTTCGGGTCGATCATCTTCATCCCGCTGTACCTGCAGATCGTCAAGGGCGCCTCGCCGACCCGAAGCGGTCTGCTGATGCTGCCGATGATGACGGGCATCATCGTCACCTCGATCCTCACCGGGCGGGCGATGAGCCGGATCGGCCGGTACAAGTGGTTCCCGGTGGCCGGGTCGGTGACCCTGCTGGTCGGCATGTTCCTGTTCACCCAGTTGGCGGTGGGCACCTCGCTCTGGATCGCCTTCGGCTACATGGTGGTGATCGGCGTCGGCCTGGGGCTGTGCATGCAGTCCCTGGTCCTCGCGGTGCAGAACGCGGTCTCCGTGCGCGACCTGGGCGCCGGCACCTCCTCGGCCACCTTCTTCCGGTCGCTGGGCGGTTCGTTCGGGGTGGCGATCCTCGGCGCGGTGCTCTCCTCCCGGCTCGCCGGAGGGCTGAGCGACCGGCTGCCCGGCGCGATCGCCCAACTTCCGCCGCAGCAGCAGGCCGAGGTCGCGGCGAGCGGCGGCGCGAACATCTCGATCAACGATCCGGCGACCATCATGGCCCTGCCCGGGCCGGTGCGGTCGGCGATCCAGAACGCGTTCGTCGACGCGCTGGACATGGTCTTCCTGACCGCCGGCCTGATCGCCATCGTGGCGGTGCTGGTGACCGTGGCGCTGCCGAACGACCAGTTGCGGGGCGCCGGCCCGCAGGGCGCCACCGGCGGTGCCGACCCGCTCGGCGGTGAGGCCCCGGCGCCGGGCGGCAAGCCGCTGACCCGCGAGTCGAAGGAGGAGGCGGCCGCCGACATGGAGGCCAAGTCCCAGACGATGATCTGACCACGTCCACCTCGACCGCCCCGGATTCGGTTCCGGGGCGGTCGGTGCTCAGGCGGGGCGGCGGTAGGCGCCGTACCACCAGGTCGCGGCCAACTCCCGGGCGGCCGCACCGTCGGCCTCGGGGTCGGCCGGGGTCACGCCGACATGGTGAGCGAGGAACCGATCGCCGCCGAGCACGATCAGCCGGCTCGCGGCCACCACGTCCAGGCTCGCCGGGGTGCGCCCGGCCTGCTGCTCGGCGCGGAGCACCTCCTCCGTACGCGCCACGAACTGCTCGAACCCGGCCGCCCAGTACTCCCGGACGACCTCGTCGTACGCGGCGACCTCGCTGATCGCCGCCAGCACCGGCGCGTACGTCCGGTAGATCCGGATCACGTCGGTGAAGACCTCGGTGAGCGCTTCGAGCGGGTCGCCGGGGGCGGACGGACTCCACTCGTGGACCCGGTCGAAGGAGGTCTCCCGCATGCTGCCGGCCAGGCGCATGAGCAGCTCGCTCTTGTCCCGGAAGTGGATGTAGAAGGTCGACCGGGCCACCCCGGCTTCGGCGGCGATGCGCTGGACGCCGAGGTCGGTGAAGCGGGCCCCCTGCTGGAGCAGCCGCTCGGTGGCCGCCAGCACCCGGGCTTCCACGGCGGCCCGGCCGTCGGGGTTGCGCGGGCGGCGTCGGGTGATCGAGGGCATGGTGCGAATCCTAGGTGGCTGGGGGCGGGATCGGCGACGTACGCTGGTTGCCGGACACACTGTCCGACATAGTGACCAGTTTGGTGGCCGACGCCGGCCTCCGATCGACGAGGAGTTACGCGTGAAGTACCGACTGCTGGGCAACACCGGGGTGTACGTCTCGGAGATCTCGCTCGGCACGATGACCTTCGGCGGCAGTGGGCACCCGATCTGGAGCAGTCTGGGGGCGCTGGCGCTGCCCGACGCCCAGCGGCTGGTGGACACCGCGCTGGACGCGGGTGTCAACTTCGTCGACACCGCCGACATGTACAGCGATGGCGAGAGCGAGGAACTGCTCGGTCAGGCGCTCGGCAAGCGGCGTCGCGACGTGGTGCTCGCTACCAAGGTGCACGCCCGGACGGGTCCCGGACCGAACGACGTCGGCACGTCCCGGCTGCACATCATGCAGGCGTTGGAGGACAGCCTCCGGCGGCTGGGCACCGATCACATCGACCTCTACCAGATCCACAACTTCGACCACGTCACCCCGATGGAGGAGACACTGCGCGCGCTGGACGACGCGGTCCGGCAGGGCAAGGTCCGCTACGTCGGTTGCGCGAACCTCGCCGCCTGGCAGATCTCCAAGGCGCTGGGCATCTCCGCCCGGGAGCAGCTGGCCGGCTTCGTCTCGGTGCAGTCGTACTACTCCCTGCTGGGCCGGGACGTGGAGCGCGACGTGGTGCCGATGGCGCTCGACGAGGGTGTCGGGCTGACCGTGTGGAGCCCGCTGGCCGGCGGCTTCCTCTCCGGCAAGATCGGCCGGGACAGCGTGGTCGCCGACAGCGGCTCGCGCAGCGCCCAGCCCGGCTACACCAGCTTCACCCCGTTCGACCCGGAGCACGCCTTCTCGGTGATCGACGTTCTCAAGGGCGTCGCCGAGCGGCACGGGGTCAGCCCCGCCCGGGTGGCGGTCGCCTGGCTGCTGTCCCGGCCGGCCGTGACCAGCGTGATCGTCGGCGCCCGCAAGCAGGAGCAGTTGGTCGACAACATCGCCGCCACGGACCTCACGCTGACCGAACAGGATCTCACCGAGCTGGACGAGATCACCAAGCTGCCCGTCGCGTACCCGAACTGGATCCAGGAGGCGTTCGCTGGTACCCGCCTTCCGCAGTGACCCCACTCGCCCGGTCCGTCGCTCAACCGCCGGACCGGGCGAGGCGGCCCCGACCTACTTGAGGATCAGCCGGTTGGTCTGCTCGAAGACGTCCAGGTCGGCCAGGGTCTCGTTCACCGAGGCGGAGAGCGGGGCGGGGAACCGGTCGCGGGGAAAGAAGCCAGCATCGGTGGTCTCGTCGGTGACCCGCGCCAGTTGCCCGTCCCACTCCTCCACCCGGAACGCCGTGGTGAAGACCTGGTAGGTGTGCCCGTACATGTTGGTGCTGGTCCGGTCCGGGCCGGTGTAGAGGGCGAACGCGCAGACCCGCAACGCCCGGAGGCCGGTCTCCTCGCGGACCTCCCGCACCGCGCAGTCCGCGATCGACTCGCCCAGCTCCATCGCCCCGGCCGGCATGGCCCACTGGCCGTTGTCCGAGCGCTGGATCAGCAGGACCCGTCCGGCGTTGTCACGGACCACGGCGCGGGCTCCGACGAACATCAGCGTCCGGTCCCCGGCCAGCGCGCGCAGCTGCCCTACGTATGAGTCGGCCCAGGAGATGCTCACCTGCGACAATTTACGGGGGTTCCCAAGCTGTGACCGGCGACACTAGCTTGTTACCCATGCGTAGCACGATGATGGACGCCCCTCTGCAGGTCTCCCGGATCCTCGACCACGGCGCCACCGTGCACGGCACGGCCGAGGTGGTCACCTGGACCGGCGCCGAACCCCGCCGGATGACGTACGCCGAGGTGGGCCGCGCGGCCGCCCGGCTGGCACACGCACTGCGCGACGAGTGCGGGGTGACCGGCGACGAGCGGGTCGCCACCTTCATGTGGAACAACAACGAGCACCTGGTGGCTTACTTCGCGGTGCCGAGCATGGGTGCGGTGCTGCACACCCTCAACATCCGGCTCTTCCCCGACCAGGTCACGTACATCGCCAACCACGCCGAGGACCGGGTGGTGCTGGTCGACAGCACGCTCATCCCGCTGCTGGCCCGGGTGATCGGCGAGCTGGCCACGGTCCGGCACGTGGTGGTGGTCGGTGGCGGCGACCCGGCGCCGCTGGCGGCGGCGGCCGGCGACCGGATCACCGTGCACCACTGGGACGCGCTGCTCGCCGACCGGCCGGAGGTGTTCGACTGGCCCGAGGTGGACGAGCGCGACGCCGCGGCGCTCTGCTACACCTCCGGCACCACCGGCAACCCGAAGGGCGTGGCCTACTCGCACCGGTCCATCTATCTGCACTCGTTGCAGGTCTGCATGCCGGAGGGCTTCGGCCTCGGGCCGACCGACCGGGAGCTGGCCATCGTGCCGATGTTCCACGCCATGTCGTGGGGGCTGCCGTACGCGGCGTTCCTCTCCGGCGCGTCGCTGATCATGCCGGACCGGTTCCTCCAGGCCGCGCCGATCGCCGAGATGATCGCCACCGAGCGGCCCACCCTGGCCGGCGCGGTGCCGACCATCTGGACCGACCTGCTGGCCCACCTGGACAGCCACGACGTGGACACCTCCTCGCTCAAGGAGGTGATCGTCGGGGGTTCGGCCTGCCCGCCGGCGCTGATGCACGCGTTCGACGAGCGGCACGGGATCGACGTCATCCACGCCTGGGGCATGACCGAGATGTCCCCGCTGGGCTCGGTCTCCCGTCCGCCGGCCGGCGCGACCGGTGAGCAGGCGTGGCGCTACCGCTACACGCAGGGCCGCGTGCCGGCCGGGGTGCAGGCGCGGATCGTCGGCCCGTTGGGCGAGCCGCTGCCATCCGACGGCAAGGCCGTGGGCGAGCTGGAGGTCCGTGGGCCGTGGGTGACCGCCCGGTACGTCGGTGACGACGCCCCGGACGAGGAGAAGTTCCGGGACGGCTGGCTGCGTACCGGCGACGTGGGCACCCTCTCGCCGGACGGATACATCACGCTGACCGACCGCGCCAAGGACGTCATCAAGTCCGGCGGTGAGTGGATCTCGTCGGTGGAGCTGGAGAACGCGCTGATGGCCCACCCGGCGGTGCTGGAGGCGTGCGTGGTGGGTGTGCCGGACGAGCGGTGGGACGAGCGGCCCTTGGCGACCGTGGTGGTCCGGGAGGGCGCCTCGGTGACCGCCGAGGAGCTGCGCGATTTCCTGGCCGGCTCGGTGGCCCGCTGGCAACTGCCCGAGCGGTGGGCGTTCATCGACACGGTGCCGAAGACCAGCGTCGGCAAGTTCGACAAGAAGGTCGTCCGTTCGCGGTACGCCGGGGGCGAGCTGACTGTCCGGGAGCTGACAGCCCCGTAACGTTTTTCCCGGCACCGTCGCCTGTTGGGGCAGGGGGTACTCCTGAACCTTCCTCCCCAGGGGCGGCCCCGGCGTTCGCACCGCGCCGGGGCCGCCCGTTCAACACGGGGCGACCCGCACCGTCATTGTTGCGAAACTTCTTCGCCTCTGTCCTGATGACGGGGAAATCGGGTGGTCACCGACCTGATCAGGCATCACTCGTGCTGATCAGCACCTTGCCCACCGCCGAGTTCTCCACCGCCTCGTGCGCCGCAGCCGTCTCGGCCAGCGGATAACGGTGCAGCGGCAGGCCGGCGTCGACACCGACCCGGATGCCGCCCTGGTCGGCCGCCGCGGCCACGTCCCGCACGGCATGGGCCTTGGCCACCGTCGGCTCCGTGTAGACCAGCACGAACTGCCACCGGGCGTTCCGCATCATCGACGGCCGGATCGGGATGCTCACCTCGGGCTCGTCGTCGGCATAGACGCAGACCGCGCCACCGTTCCGGAGCACCTGCACGTCCGTCGCGGCGTTGCGAGCCGGGGAGACCTCGACGATCGTGTGCACCCCATCGGGAGCGATCTTGCGGACCTCCTCGACCACGTTCTGTTCCCGGTAGTTGATCACGACGGAGGCGCCCGCCGCCGCCGCGAGCAGCGCCTTCTCCGCACTGCTCACCGTGGTGATCACCGTGGCGTCGGCCCAGCGGGCGAGCTGGATCGCGGCGTTCCCGACCGCACCCGCCCCGCCCTGCACCAGCACGGTGTGGTCGGCCAGCGCGCCGGGGCGCAGCGAGTCCGGCATGAACTCGCCGGCGGTCAGACAGCGGTGCGCGGTGAGGAACGGAATGCCCAGGCTGGCGCCCAGGTCGAACGAGGCGTCGCCGAGGCGGACCGCCTGCCGGACCGGCACCAGCGTGTACTCCGCCGCGGTGCCCCACGGCCGCTGCCAGGCCGCCTCCCAGATCCAGACCCGCTCGCCGATCAGATCCGGGTCGACCCCGGCGCCGACCGCCTCCACCACGCCCGCCCCGTCCTGCCCGGGGATCTGCCAGCCGGCCGGCAGAGGGAACGACCGGCGGGCCTTCCAGTCCGTCGGATTCACCCCGGAGACCGCCATCCGGACCAGGACCTCGCCCGCCCCCGGCTCCGGCACCGGCCGGTCGACCAACTTCAGCACCGAGGGATCGCCGGTGCGCTCGTAAACGATGGCTTTCATCCGTGGTCTCCTCACCCGTCCGGCGGGTGGCACCCGGGTCGAGCACCGCCGGCTGCGGTACCCCGCTCAGTCCCCGTCATGCCGACGCCCGCCGGTCCCAGGAAACCGTATAGCCGCACACGGGACGGGAAGGACCGGACAACGGGTGACGCGTCCTACATCAACCAGCCAGCTCGTCCACCAGTTCCGGGGTCAGCTCACCGATCACGCGCAGCGTCACCGTGGCCAGCCGGGCAGCGTCCGGGTCCAGCGGGTACGAACCGTGCGGCACCGCCACCACCCGCATCCCCGCCGCCGCGGCCGACCGCACCCCGTTGGAGGAGTCCTCCACCGCCACGCAGCGGCCCGGGTCGAAACCCAGCCGGCCCGCCACGCTCAGGTACACGTCCGGCGCCGGCTTGCCCCGCTCGGTCTCCTCGGTGGACAGGGTGGTGGCGAACGCGTCGGTCAGGCCGGTGGCGGCCAACGCCGCCGCGATCAGTCGGGTCGGCGACGAACTGGCCAACCCCATCGGCCACCGCGCGGCCAGCCGGCGCACCACCTGGTCGGCGCTGTCGATCAGCGGTACGTGCTCTCGGTACCGCCGGGTCATCTCCTCGACCACCTCGTCGGCGACCTGCCCGGCGGTGCGTGCCACGCCCAGCTCGCCGCTGAGATAGTGGGCCCACTCGCTGGTGCTCATGCCCATCAGCCGGCGCTGGGTGTCCGGCTGCCAGGCACCGCCATGCGTCGCCACGTACGCCCGCCGGACCTCCTCCCACACCGGTTCGGAATCCACGATCACGCCGTCCAGGTCGAAGACCACCGCATCCACCACGGGCCCATCCTGCCGGACCGGTGGGCCGCCGGTCAGCCGGGCAGCGCGGGCAGCCCGATCGGGCTGCCGGCCGGGATCACGGTGTGGCAGGCCCGGGCCATCGGCTCCAGCAGCTCGCGCAGCCGGTCCGTGGCGTCCGGGCCGAGCGCCCGCCACGGGTGCTCGGCTGCCCGGTCGGTGGCCTCCTCGACCGCCTGGAAACCGGCCGTGCCGTGCTCGGTGGCCGCGCCGTCCGGGGTCAGCCAGCCCCGCTGCGCCAGCCGCTCGCGGGCGGCCCGCCACTGCTCCTCGGACCAGCCGCGGCCCAGCAGGTTCTGCGGCGACATGTCCACCGCGACCCGCCAGGCCAGCGTCTCCACTGGGTCCAGGCCGGCGGCCACCAGCGCCGCCACGTGCCCGTCTCCCCGGTGCTCGCGCAGCGTGGTGGCGGCCTGCCAGAGCCGGGCCAGCGGGTACTCCCCGGTCGGCAGCGCCGCGTTGACCGCACCGAGCACCCGGCCGGCGGTCTGCGTCGCCGAGGCCGCCCGCTCCAGGAGGTCGGCGGCCTCCGACAGGTGCGCCTCCGGCAGCTCGTAGGTCAGCTCCGCGAGGGCCTGCACCGCACCGGTCAGCCGGGCACGCAACGCCTCCTGTGGGGTGGCCAGACGCCACACCGCCGGCAGTGCCCGGCTCACCATCGGCGGTGCGAAATTGAAGAAGGCGGCGATCACCGGGGCCGCCTCGGTGGCGCCCAGCGGCGCGGCCCGGCCGGCGAAGTAACCCCGCCAGTAGCCGCGCAGCCCGACGGCCTCGTACGCCGCTCGTGCCCGGGGGTGGAAGTAGGTGACCGCGTGCACCGCCTCGAAGTGCGTCCACATCAACCGGGCGACCCGCCCGGGCTCGTCCAGCGCCGTCACGTGCACCTCCGCGTCCCGTCCGGATCTCACCCCGGGCGGCGAGCCGCCCGGGGTGACGCCGAACCTACTGCCGGTGGGTGACGGGCCGGAAGCCCCATGTGAACAAGTCCATCGCGCCCGGGCGACAACCGGGGCGATCCGGACGGGTCACTGGGCGGCGAGCACGTCCACCACGAAGCGCAGCGGGCCGGTGGGCCGGCCACCCGCAGCGGCCGCATCGTTGCCGTACCCCAGCTCACCCGGGATGTCGAGCTGCACCCGGCTGCCCACGGTCACGCCGACCAGGCCCTGGTCCCAGCCGGGGATGACCTGGCCCACGCCGATCGGGAAGGTGGCCGGCTGGCCGGCCTTCCAGGAGGAGTCGAACTCCTGACCGTCCTTGTAGAAGACGCCCACGTAGTTCGTGGTGATGGTCTGGCCCTTCTTGACCGCCGGGCCGGTGCCCTTGATCAGGGGGGTCACCGCGAGCTTCTTCAGCTCGCCCTTGCCCGCCTCGACGGTCGGCTTGCTGCCCAGCGCCGGGTCGGCGCCCGCCGGCAGCTGCGGGGCGGGAGGCGCGTCGGCGGCGTCCTGCGCCGGGGCGGATGCGGAGGCGGAGGCGGAGGCGTCAGCCTGGTTCGCGGGCTTGTCGTCGCCCCCGCCGACCAGCACGAAGACGGTGATCAGCACCGCCACCACGGCGACGCCGGCCAGTCCGCCGGCCCACGCCTGACGGCGCCGCTTCGCCTCGGCCGCCTTCTGCGCTGCCAGCTGGGCTGCCAGCCGCCGCCCCGCCTTGGTTGCCGGGCTCTGGCCCTCCGACCGGTTCTGCTGCGTGCGCTCGCTCACGTCGTCGACTCCCTGCTGCGAAGGTGTGGCCGGCACCCGGTGCCGGGGGGAAAGCCGACGCACACGGTACCCGCCTCGCGGCCCACCGTGCCCACCCCTGACGGTCCGGATCGCTCCGCGGGTGCCCGTCCGGAGCCGGCGCGACGTTTATTCCGGGACCACCATGAAGTCCGTCACGAACGATGTCACCCCGCCGTCGGCGGCGCGTCCGATCCAGGTGCCGTAGCAGCCGTCACCCCAGCCCGTGGCGACGGTGACGACGTTGGCGCCGCTGGCCTCGTCCAGCACTGCCGTGATCAGCCCCGGGACCGGCGAGGCGGGCAGTTCGGCCGGGATGAACACCGCTTCCACCTGGTCGTGGTCCCAGGCTTCCAGGGCGCTGAGCGCAGTCGGGTCGGCGAGGGTGCCGGCACCGGCGTCCACCCCGTATCCGAAGTAGTCGTCCGCGCCGAGGCTGGCGACGTCCTGGTCGCCGGCCACGGCCGGCTCCCAGCGGACCGTCGGCGCGTCCTGGATCACCAGCTCCAACGCGGCCACCCGGCGGTCCACCTCGGCGTCCTCCCGGAGCACCACGGCCACCCAGGCGCGGGCGGGATGCCGCCCCGGGGGCACGGTGACCGTGAACGGCTCGGCCTCCGGGCAGACGAGCGGGTCACACCCGACCACCTGGCCGGTCGGCAGCACGATGTCGCCCACCGGGTGGGCCTCCATCAGGTACGAGCCGTGCTGGTCGGTGAAGCGGGCGCCGGGCGTCAACAACCGGCCCAGGTCAGGGGTGTACGACATGGCGGCTCCTCCGGTGGCCAGCGGCCGGCGGAGCGTACCCGGTCCGGCTGGCGCCTCCGTCGCTGCCGTGCGGTCAGGCGGTCTTGCGGGGCGCGGTCTTCCGGGCCGCCGTCTTCTTCGCCGGCTCCGCCTTCTTCGCGGGGGTCTTCTTGGCGGCCTTCTTCGCCGGTTCGGCCGTGGCCGCGGCCGTCTTCTTCTCGGCGGTCTTCTTCGCCGCGGCCTTCTTCGCGGGCGCCTTCGCCGCCTTCTTCTCGGCCGCCTTCTTGGCCGAGCGGGCCGACGAGATGGGCGTCGGCTCGCCTCCGCCGCCACGGGCCGGCTGCTCGCCGCGGGCCGCCCGAGCCCGGTCCACCGATGCCTTAAGCGCGGCCATCAGGTCCACCGCCGCGGCCGGCGCCTCCTCGACCTCTTCCGGCTGGACGACCTCCCGACCCTCCACCTTGGCGTCGATGACCTCCTGCAACGCCGCCCGGTAGTCGTCGGTGAAGACGTCCGGCTCGAACTCGCCGGTCATCGAGTCGATCAGGGAACTGGCCATCGCCAGCTCCGGCGGGCGCACCTTGAGGTCCTCGTCGAGGAAGCCGAAATCGGCCGTCCGGATCTCGTCCGGCCAGAGCATGGTGTTGAGCAGCAGCACGCCCTCGCGGACCCGCAGCGTGGCGAGCTGCTCCCGCTGACGCAGTGCGACCTTGACGATGGCCACCCGCTCCGAGTCGAGCAGCGCGTCGCGCAGCAGCACGTACGGCTTGGTCGCCGTGCCCTCCGGCTCCAGGAAGTACGCCTTGTTGTAGAGGATCGGGTCGACCTGGTCGGCGGGGACGAACTCCAGCACGTCGATCGCGCGCGAGCTGGTCAGCGGCAGGTCGGCGAAGTCCTCGTCGGTGAGGATCACCATCTCCCCGCCGCCGATGTCGTAGCCCTTGGCGATGTCGTCGTAGGTGACCTCCTCGCCGCAGACCGAGCAGGTGCGCTTGTACCGGATCCGGCCACCGTCCTCGCGGTGCACCTGGTGGAACCGGATGTCCTTCTCCTCGGTCGCGGAGTAGAGCTTCACCCCGATCGAGACGAGCCCGAACGACACGGCTCCCTTCCAGATGGCCCGCATCCTCTGCTCCCTTCCCCGGTATCGACCATGCTCGCATCCGAAGGAACCGGACGCGAGGTGTTCCGCCTGCTACTACAGTCGGGTCGTGCCCGGCGCGCCGCTCAAGCCGATGCTCGCGATGACCGGGCCGCTCCCGGCCGGTGCCGGCTGGGCGTACGAGTTCAAGTGGGACGGGGTCCGTGCGCTGGCCGACATCTCCGCCAGCGGTCAGCACCTGTACGCCCGCTCCGGCGTGGAGATCACCGCCGCGTACCCCGAACTGGCCACCCTGTTCGAGCAGGTCGACGACGCGCTGCTCGACGGTGAGGTGGTGCTGCTCGGCGAGGGCGGGCAGCCCTCGTTCACCGCTCTCGCCGAACGGATGCACGTCCGGGACCGCAACAAGGCGGCCCGGTTGGCGGCGATCATGCCGGTCACGTACATGATCTTCGACCTGCTCCGGCTGAACGGCGACGACCTGACCGGCTGGCCGTACGAGCGCCGTCGGGAGGCCCTGGACGGGCTCGCCCTCGGCGGTGCCCGGTGGGCGGTGCCGCCGGTCTTCGCCGATGGCCCGGCCACCTACGAGGCGGCCGGCGAGCACGGCCTGGAGGGGGTGATGGCCAAGCGGGTCGGCGCCGTCTACCGCCCTGGTGTGCGCTCGCCGGACTGGGTGAAGGTCAAGCTGGAGGTGACCGGCGACTTCGTCATCGGTGGCTGGCGACCGGGCGCGCGCCGGATCGGTGGGCTGCTGGTCGGGGTGCCCGGCCCGGACGGTCGGCTGATCTACCGGGGCCGGGTGGGCGGTGGGATCGGCGCGGCCATCGAACGGCAGCTCCTCGCCGAGCTCGAACCGCTGCGCTCCGGCGTGTCACCGTTCGCGCCGGGAGTGCCGCGCGAGGATGCCCGAGGTGCCATCTGGGTAACTCCCCGGGTGGTGGTGGAGGTGAAGTACGGCCAGCGCACCCCCGACGGCCGGCTGCGCTTCCCCCGGGTGCTGCGGTTGCGTCCGGACAAGCCGCCGGAGGAGGTCGACGATGCCGGTTGAACGGTTGCGGGTGGACGTCGAGGGTCGCGCGCTGGAGCTGTCCAATCTGGACAAGGTGCTCTATCCGTCGGCCGGCTTCACCAAGGGCGAGGTGATCGACTACTACACGCGCATCTCGCCGGTGCTCCTGCCACACCTGCGCGATCGGGCGCTGACCCGGATCCGGTTCCCCAACGGGGTGGGCGGTGGCTCCTTCTTCGAGAAGAACGCCCCGGCCGCCACCCCCGACTGGGTACGGCTGGAGACGCTGCCCGCCCCCGGGTCGAGCAAGGGCCGGGAGACCATCGACTACGTGGTCGCCGACGATCTGCCCACCCTGGTCTGGTTGGCGAACCTGGCCGCGCTGGAGCTGCACACGCCGCAGTGGAAGGTCGGCGAGCACCCGGACATGATGGTGGTGGACCTGGACCCGGGGCCGCCGGCCGGGCTCGCCGAGTGCTGCCCGGTGGCGGTGCTGATGCGCGACCGGCTCGCTGCCGACGGGATCGAGTCGTACCCGAAGACCTCCGGCAAGAAGGGCATGCAGCTCTGCTGCCCGATCGCCGGCACGCAGTCGTCCGATCTTGTGTCTGACTACGCCAAGCGCATCGCGCAGGAGTTGGAGAAGGCGCACCCGAAGCTGATCGTGTCGAAGATGGCCAAGAACCTGCGCCCTGGCAAGGTCTTCATCGACTGGAGCCAGAACAACGCGGCGAAGACCACGGTGGCGCCGTACTCGCTGCGGGCCCAGGACGTGCCGTCCGCCTCCACCCCGCTGACCTGGGACGAGGTCGAGGCCGGCGCCCGCGGCCGGAAGCCGGCCGTGCGCCAGTTCACCGCCGCCGAGGTCCTGGACCGGGTCGAGGAGTACGACGACCTGCTCGCCCCGCTGCTCGAGGGCGGCCCGGAACTGCCTCTCTGAGGCGATGTCCGTTCTCGTACCGTCTTCCCCATGATCGAACGGGTGAGAGTTGCGGTCGCGGGAGTCGGTAACAACACGTCAGCGTTGGTGCAGGGGATTGCTCTCTGCCGCCAGACCGGCAGCCTGGTGGGTGTTCGCAGGGCGGTAATCGACGGCCTCGGGGTGGGCGACATCGATTTCGTCGCGGCTTTCGCCACCTCCGAGGAGAAGATTGGCAAGGACCTGACCGAGGCGATCTTCATGGCGCCCAACAACTTCCCCCGTCTCGACTGCGATCTTCCCAGGGCGGATGTGTCCGTAACCAAGGGCCTTGTCGATGCGACTGAGGTGGATCGGGTGGCAGCGGCGCTGGCCGGGGCGGAGGTGCTGCTCTATTCCGCACCGAGCGGCCGGCCGGAGACGGCCCGGGCCTACGCCGAGGCGGCCTGCAAAGCCGGTGTCGCCTTCGTCAACACCACGTCCGACGCGATAGCCCGCGACCCGATGTGGGCGGAGCGGTTCCAGGTGGCCGGTCTGCCGCTGCTCGGTGACGACCTGGCCAGCCAGTTCGGCACCTCTGTCGTGCACAACGCGTTGCTGCGGTTGCTCGAGGAACGGGGGCTCACCCTGGTGAGTTCCTATCAGGTCAATGTGGGAGGTACTGAAGACTTCCGGAACCTGGTCGAGAACTCCAATACCAAGAAGCAATCCAAGCTCAATGCGCTGTCGGCGACTGACAAGGTCGAACTGGCTCCGCTCGGATACCTGCGGCATCTGAAGTCACAGAAGGTGGCGCACCTCAACATCGAGGCGCAGGGTTGGGGTGAGACGGCGATAAGCCTTGACGTGAAGCTGAAGGTGCATGACCCGAGTGGTGCCGCCGGCGTCAACATCGATCTGATTCGCATGGCGGCGAGCGCGCTCCGAGCTGGGCGTGGTGGTTGTCTTCCCGAAGCGTCGTCGCTGCTCAAGTCCCCACCTGGCACGGCGATCTGACCCTCTGCCCGCCTGCCTCGACCGCGGCCGGCGACGCACTCGGCCTCGCCGAGGCGCCGTCCGCCGGGCCGCCGTGACGGTGGGTGTCCGGATGGTGCGGGCGGGTGCTCATCACTGAGCGCGACGGGCAGCGGTACCCCGGCCGGGCCACCCAACCCCTTTGCTCTGCTTACACGGACGCAACACGACTTGAGCTGCGGCTTCATGGCGGCTTCCGGGGGCGGCAGCGACAGCTGTGCTCGCGGAGCGTGAGTGTTGCGTATAGGTAAGCAGAGCAAAGGGTCTGGGGTGGGCGCGGCGGCCGGGGTCTGGAATCACCTTGCGTGACCGGCCCGGTGCCCACTTGTGGTGAACGCCGGGCCGGGAGGCACGCGGGGACGGGTCAGTTGGGTCCGAAGACCTCGCGGGTCGAGCCGAGTCGCAGGAGCACCGTCTCGCCGGTGGCGTCCTGGACCGCGTCGTTGTCGGTGATCGCGTACACCTGGCCGTTGCCGGCCGCGGTCAGACCCTCCAGCTTCTCCTGGGTCCAGCCGTTCGTGGCACGCAGCGCGGGCAGCACATCGACGGCGAGCGTCTTCGGCAGCACCCGCAGCGGGCCGGGTGCCGCGGCCCCGCCCGGCAGCGGCACCGTGTAGATCCGCTTGACCGTGGCGGCCGGGCCGTTCAGCTTGTCCCGCTCGATGACCGCGAGCCGGTCGCCGACCACGGTGATCTCGGAGAGGCCCATCCAGTCACCCGGCACGGTGGTGCTGCCCATCTGGTAGCCGAACCAGCTCCAGGTGTCCGCCGCGACGTCGTACCGGCCCAGCCGGACCACGCCGGTCGGGTCGGTGCTCAGCTCCCGCTGCACGGCCACCCAGACGATCTCCCGACCCTGCCGGTCGGTGGTCGCGGTGACCCCCTCCAGGCCCTGCTTGGCCAGGCCGGCGGCGACGTCCGTGGGCAGCGGAACGGTCTGCCGGGTGATCCCGGCGGCGTCGAGTCGGACCAGCTTGTTCTCCGGACCCTTGGCGCCCTCGACGGCGAGCCAGAAGCCGCCCTGCGGGCGGGCGAAGATGCCCTCCGCGTCGTACCCGACCGGCGTACCGGTCGCGTCCTTCACCGGCAGCGCGCCGGTGATCACGGCGGGCGTCCGCTTCGCGTCGATGGTGAGGATGCGGGTCTGGCTGTACGCCGCGTCGGTGACGCTGTAGAGCTGGTCCCGCTCGCCGGGTGCCGCGCTCAGGGCGCCGAGAGCACCCCAGCCGATCGGCGCGCCGGCCCGGTCGGTGCCCGAGACGATGCTCGGGAACGCCGGGCTGCCCTTGCCGAGCTGGTAGAGCGACACCGAGGCGCGGACGCCGACCGAGGCGTCGTCCTCCTCGCTGGAGACGGCGAGCAGCCCCCGCGACGGGATGGGCAGCAGCCCCTCCGGCCCGTTGGTGGCCGGCAGGACCTGCTTGAACACCGGTTTGGCGGGGTTGCCCAGGTCGTAGACGGCGACGAAGTTGCTGCGCTCGGAGCCGACGAACGCATACCGCACGCCGTCGTACTCGGCGATGGCGACGCCCTCCGGCTCGGTGCCCTTCTTCGCGGCCCGGTCCTCGTTGTGCAGCCCGTACGTGACGGCGAGCCGCTCGAAGCTGTTGCCGGCGTCCCAGGCGACCCGCCCGGTGCTGCTGTCGAAGACGGACCAGCCGCGGGTGCCGCCTCGCCAGTCACCCTCGTTGGCGGTGGCGAGGTAGCGGTCGTCGATCCAGGCCACCGCGTCCGGCTCGCGCGGCACGTCGCTGATGCTGCCGGTCAGGTTGATCGTGCCGTCCTTGACGGTGTCGATCCCGCTGATGGTCGCCGTGCCCGCGCTGAACACGCGGGTGATCCGGCCGGTGGGCAGGTCGATCAGGGCGACGCCGTTGTTCTCTTGGAGGGTCACCGCCAGCTGGTCACGGCTGTTGATGGTGACGTACTCCGGCTCCGGGTCGGTCGGCGCGGCGAGGCCGGCCTGGACCAGAGCGGGCAGCGCCTGGCCGCCGGCACCGGTCAGCGGAACGGGCCGCAGTCGCCAGTCGGCCGGGGACGCGCCGGTCAGGTCGACGATCTGCACGAAGCCGGCGGGCGCCTGCGGTAGGTCGCCCTCCTCGCCGCCGGGCGGGGTGGCCTCCTCGTCACGCTCGTTCTCGATGGCGATCGCCGCGTACCGCTGGTTCTTGCTGATCGCGATCGAGTCGGGCTGGCCGCCGAGGTCGAAGCTGGCGACCCGCTGGCGGCTGGCCAGCTCGATCACGTCCAGCCGGCCGGACGGCTCGGTGTAGCTGCTGCTGGTGTTCACCACCACCAGCACGTACTTCCCGACCACGGCGACCGAGGTGGGCTCGTCCTCGGCGTTGCCGAGCTGGGCCAGGGAGAGGGTGCCGAGGCCGCGCGGCAGGTCGGCGCGGGAGATGTCGAGGAAGCCGATCCGCCGGGCCAGCGCGTCGGTGTGGATCAGGGTGCGGCCGTCCGGGCTGACGGCCGAGATCTCGGCGACCGTCGGGGTCGCCGGGTCCTCACCGGCCGGACGGTTCTGGAAGACGGGGTACGTGGCGACCCGGTCGAAGGCGACCGGACCGCCCGGGTGGTGCCGCTCACCGGCGGTCGCCGAGGTGGCGCCGCCGATGGTGGCGACCGCGACCCCGGCCGCGGTGAGCGCCGTGATTGCTCTTCTGACTGACAAGGAGTTCCTCCGTCTGCTGGTACCCGGACGGAGGCTGGCACCCGAGAGGGAGCATCAGCTTGCGTGGACATGAACAGTCGGCGAAGTGCGCCGCAGCAGCCACCAGGCGCCCCCGATCAGGGCCGCGGTGACCACGCTGACCGCGACGTCGCCGGCCAGGGCCGCCGCCGGCGTCGCCGGGGAGTACGGCGGCACCAGGTACGCGAACGCGGCGGCGGTGACCAGACTCGCCGTGCCGGCGACGAGCACGTGCCGCTGCCCCCAACCGGCGCGGGAGGACCAGAACGCGATCAGACCCGCGGTGGCGGCGGCGAGCGCCAGCGCGATGGCCACCCCCGGCCAACCGGGTGTCAGATCGGTGCCGAAGTGAACGAGGACGACCACCAGGCCCACCAGGATCGGGCGCGGCGCCCGGCGGGCGCGTCGCGGGCGAGCGCGCCGCCAGCGGGGCAGCAGGGCCGCCGCGACGAGGGCGAGGACCACCGTGGCGGCGAAGGTCAGCTGGAGCGGACTGGCCAGGAAGCCCTTCCGCCCGCTGTCAGAGAAGATCAGCAAACTGCCGAGCAGGTAGATCACGCCGACCACGGCGAGCCCGGGCCGGCCGAGCCACGGCCGGAGCCGGCGGCCCGGCCCGAGGAACGACTCGACGACAACGATCGGCGCGCAGACGGTCAGCACGATGTGGTTGCCCACGTAGTCGAAGGCCTGGCGGACGCTGAACTCGAGTCCCGGCAGCAGCGTGGCCTCGGCGGCGGCCCGGGTGTCGGCGTACTCCGTGTCGTCCAGATAGCCCGGGTCGAACAGCGACTGGTCGACCAGGCCGGCCTGGAGCACACCGAACGCGGCGGCGAGCAGCACGATCACCGGCCATCCGGCGCCGAGATGCCGGGCGGTCTCCCGGATCAGGATGGCGGCCCCGCCGTACATCGGGCCGAGGAAGATCAGCACCGGCAGGAAGTCGTCGGGAGTGAAGCCACCCCACGAGCATTCGGCGGCCCAGGGTGCGAGCAGCAGCAACGCGACCACCGGCAGGAGCCGGCGGCGCAGCGGAAGACGGTCGACAGTGGCAGGGCGGGGCTCGGTCAGCACGGACGCTCCTCGGCGGTGCTTCGGGGTCACCCGTACCGTGCGCAAGCCACCCGGACGGCCACTACGGCCATCGGCCGACGACAGGCGCGACCAAAGTCGTTGAGTAGGGTGGTTCGAGCCGTCACCCGGGGAGCGTGGAGATGCAGCCAACCGTCATGGCCGACCTGTCGGTCCGGCCCGCCGACAACGAGCGCCCGCTGCTCAGCTACCGCGACGAGGCGACCGGCGAGCGGGTCGACCTGACCGCGCACCAGGTCGGTGCCTGGGCGGCGCGCAGCGCCAGTCTGCTGCGGGACGGCTGCGGACTCGGCCCGGGCAGCCGCGTCGCGGTGCTGCTGCCGGCGCACTGGCGTACCGCTGCGGTTTTGTTGGGCGCCTGGGCCTCCGGCCTGGCGGTGTCGTTCCGGCCCCGGGCCACCGCCGGCCTGCCGGTCCTCGAACCGGGCGGCGACCAGCCATTCGACGCGGTCTTCGTGACCCCCGAACGGCAGGACGACTGGCTGGAGGACGTGCCGGACGCCCCACACCGTTACCTCGTCGGCACCGGGCCGGGGCCGCTGGCCGACGTGCCGCTGGGCTGGCTCGACTGGTCAGCCGAGGTGCTCCGGTACCCCGACTCCACGCCCGACCACACCGCCATCCACCCGTCCGACCCGGCCAGCGCGGACGGCACGACCTACGGCCAGTGGGGTGCGCTCGCCCAGGAAATCGCCAAGATGCTGGATCTGCGCGCCGGCGACCGGCTGCTGGTCGACGCCGCCGAGCACGAGCAGCCGCTGAAGTGGCTGCTCGCCCCGCTGTCCGCTGGCGCGTCCGTGGTGATCAGCGCCAACCTCGACGCGGCAGGGCGGGACGCGGTCGTCTCCGCCGAGCAGGTCACCCGGGTCCTCTAGGGCCCGCCACGCTGTGCGCCCGGCCCAGGATCGGATGATCCCGGGCCGGGCCCGGTTCCGATTCAGTCGAACGTGGCGGCAAACATGCCCGGCTCGTAGGAACCGCCCCGCTGATGCACGATCACGGCGAGCCGGTTGGCCGCGTTGATCAGGGCGACCAGGGAGACCAGCGCGGCGATCTGGTCGTCGTCGTAGTGCTTGCGCACCTGAGCCCAGGTCTCGTCGGACACGCCCTGGTAGGCGTCGGCCAGTCGGGTGCCCTCCTCGGCGAGCGCCAGCGCGGCCTGCTCGGCCTCGGTGAAGACGGTGGACTCGCGCCAGGCGGCGACCAGGCTGAGCCGGACCGCGCTCTCACCGGCCGCTACGGCCTCCTTGATGTGCATGTCGATGCACCAGCCGCAGCCGTTGATCTGGCTGGCCCGCAGGGACACCAGCTCCTGCGTGGACTTCGGCAGCGGCGACTGCTGGATCACCATGCCGGCGTTGGCGAACCGCTTGAAGAACTTCATGGCGATCTGGTTGTCGAACATGTTGAACCGTGCGTCCATGGTTCCGTCCTTCGCTCCCGGTATTCGATCGGACGACCATGAGATGCCGGCGAGCGGAGCTCTGTGACGGCGCGGCAGGGTGACGACCGCCACGGCCGGAGTGTCACGGAACGGCCGGCTCCGGCATCTGGTGGGTTCCGAGAAGCTGTCGCACACGCCGCGGGAAACCGTCCTGAGCGATAACAGCGCTTCTCGGGTCCCTGCCGTTACACCCCACATCAGCGCTGTACGCAGGTCTTTTGCCGGTGCCACCGACGTGGTCTCATACCGGGAAGACGACGTCGTCGACCTGATCGGGGCGACTCCGCGCCGTCTCCATTCCCCCGAGAGGTGCACCGATGCACAGGAGACCTATCTTCCGACTGGCAGTCCTCACCGCCACCGCCGCGACGCTCCTGGCGTCCGGTGGCGGCTACGCCGCGGTGGCGGCACCCGCTCCCGTCTCCCCGGGTGTCGGCGCGTGTGAGCCGGGTGCCGACGAGCACAGCGTGGCCCGGGTCGCCGAGGGCGCCACCGCCCAGGAGCCGGCGCTGTACTCCAAGAACGAGGCGAACGCCTACGGGGTGATCAAGGATGCCCCGCGCCTGGCCAACGGCAGCGTCACCGTGCCGACGGTCTTCCACATGGTCTCCGACCACGCGCTCAGCGCGGCCGAGACGACCAGGTGGAACACCCTGATCGCGGCGCAGATGACGGTGCTCAACGACTCGTTCGCCGGACGTACCGCGGCGAACGCCTCCAACACGCCGTTCCGGTTCGACCTCGTCGACACGACGTGGACGGTGAACAGCGCCTGGTACACGGTCGAGCCGGGCAAGAACGAGCGGGACATGAAGAAGGCGCTGTACACCGGCGACTCCCGCACCCTCAACGTGTACGCGGCCAACATCGGCGGCGGGCTCCTCGGCTGGGCGTACTTCCCGAAGGGCTACAACAACGGCCGGGACTACATCGACGGCGTGGTGATGCTCGACGAGTCGATGCCGGGCGGCACGGCCGGGAAGTACTCCCTGGGCGACACGCTGACGCACGAGGTGGGGCACTGGCTGATGCTGGAGCACACCTTCGCCCACGGCTGCTCCGCGGCCGGCGACTTCGTCGCGGACACTCCGCGCGAGGCGGCGCCGCAGTTCGACTGCCCGCTGGGCGCGGACACCTGCACCGCACCCGGGCTGGACCCGATCCACAACTTCATGGACTACACGCAGGACTCCTGCATGAACATGTTCACCGCCGGACAGGCGGACCGGATGAGCGACGCCTGGGTGGCATTCCGGGTCGGCGGCGCCGGGTAACCAGGGAAACACGTCGGGGTCGACGGGCCGCTGGATGGCGGCTCGTCGACCCCGTTGCTTCACCCGTCCGGTGGAGCCGGCGCATTCCGCAACTTCTCACATTTTCCTGCTCATACGCTTCGCCGAAGGCACGAGCGCTGTCGGAGAGCCGGCCGCTGTCCACAACGGCGGAGGGGAAATGGCGTCGACGCGTACACGTCGCACACTTGTGGCGGCGGTGGCCGGCGGCGTGTTCGCCCTTGGTGTGATCGCACCGGGGCCGGCCGTCGCCCCGCCGCTTCCCCGCGCGGTCCAGGCGGTCGACTCTTCCAGCCCGCAAGAGCCGCGTCCCCCGCAGCTACCGGCTGATTTCCAGGGGACGGGCCGGTACATCGTGCGCGACCTCGGCGTCGACGTGCCGTTCACCTGGCAGGGCAAGGACGGCAACAGCCAGATGACCGCCGGGGGCCAGGAGCATCCGATCTGGTTCACCAACCTGATCTACGAGAACACCCTCTACACGCTCACCTACAAGTGGCCGAACATCCCGCTGTATCCGCCGCGCGCGTGCAGCAAGATCCCGGGGTTCTTCAACCGCCAGATCTTCAACGACAAGCTGAAGACCGCGCGCTTTGTGGGACCGGAGATTCTGCAAGGGGAGAAGGACCGGCACGTCGACCACTGGCGGGTCGGGGTGGTGGGGGGTTCCTCCGTGGCGGGCGAGGTGTTCCGGTTCCCGATCGCGCTCGGCGACAACTACGTCGACCAGCGGGATCCGAGCCAGTGGTGGCAGGTGTTGCAGGTCGGCTTTCAGAACCTCTTCGATCCGGAGTTGGACGAATGGTTCACGATGACGACGTTCGAGCACCGGCCTGGGGTTGTCACGCTCCCCGACCGGTGCCCACCCCCAACGTCGTGACGTCGCGGCCCTCACCCGGGCCGCGCCTTGATCGACTCCACATCGGCGATGTCGATGTCGGGGTATCAAAGTGCCACGGATACCGCGACATCCCGGAAGTGGAGTGGATCAAGAGGAGCGCTTGCAGGAGTGGTACCGCCGGCAGTACCATTTCTTTGTGTCGTCCATAGACAGGCTTGTTGAGGCGATGCGACGGCACCAGCAGAACGTCGCCTACAACGATCTCTACGGGGTGTGCGAGCACTACTTCGGGAAGCCTCGGCAAGCCGCCAGCTCCCATGCGGTGTTCAAGATGCCCTGGGCGGGCGATCCACGGGTAAATATCCAAAACGACAAGGGCAAGGCCAAGGCGTACCAGGTGCGGCAAGTGCTCAAGGCGATCGACAAGAAGGAGGCCATGTGATGCAGACTGACCCCCGTCCTGAGGTGTCCCACTACACCTACCGCGTCACCTGGTCGTCCCAGGATCGCGAGTTTGTCGCCACCTGTGCCGAGTTTCCGTCCCTCTCGTGGCTGGCCCCTTCGCAGATCGAGGCCCTGCAGGGGCTCCAGAATCTGGTGCGTGAGGTGATCGCGGACATGGAGGAGCAGGGCGAGCAGGTGCCGCAGCCGTTCGCCGAGCGCAGCTACTCAGGCAAGTTCAACCTCCGCGTCGGAGAGAGCCTGCACCGCGAACTCGCCATCCAGGCCGCCGAGGATGGGATGAGCCTCAACCAGTACGTCCTACGGAAGCTCCGCGCCGCCTGATCTGTCAGTCGCGCGAGTCGGGCTCCACCAAATCAACCCACCGCGCCCCTTGATCGACTCCGTATCGGCGATACCGGGGCATCAGAGTGCCGCGGATACCGCGACATCCCGGAGACGGAGTCGATCAAGGGCCGGTCGGCGTCAGTCGACCGTCGGCAGCTTCGGGCCGAGGACGTCGTCGGCGTCCACGATCGTGTACGCGTACCCCTGCTCGGCCAGGAAACGCTGCCGGTGTGCGGCGTACTCGGTGTCGATGGTGTCCCGGGAAACCACCGTGTAGAAGTGCGCCTGTCGGCCGTCCGCCTTCGGTCGCAGCACCCGACCGAGCCGCTGCGCCTCCTCCTGCCGGGAGCCGAACGTCCCCGACACCTGGATCGCCACCGCCGCCTCGGGCAGGTCGATGGAGAAGTTGCCGACCTTGGAGATGACCAGCGTGCGGATCTCCCCGGAGCGGAACGCGTCGAAGAGCCGTTCCCGCTCCCTGTTCGTGGTCGAGCCCTGGATGATCGGCGCGTCCAGGTATTCGCCCAGCTGGTGCAGCTGGTCGATGTAGGCGCCGATCACCAGCACCTGGTCGTCCGGGTGCCGGTCGACCAGTGCCTTCACCACGGGCAGCTTCGTGCGCGCGGTCGCCGCCATCCGGTAGCGCTCCTCGGCCTCCGCGGTCGCGTACGACATGCGCTCCGCGTCGGTCAGGGTCACCCGGACCTCGGTGCACTCGGCCGGGGCGATCCAGCCCTGCGACTCGATGTCCTTCCACGGAGCGTCGTACCGCTTCGGACCGATCAGGCTGAACACGTCACCCTCGCGGCCGTCCTCGCGGACCAGGGTGGCGGTCAGGCCGAGTCGGCGGCGGGCCTGAAGATCGGCGGTGAACCGGAAGATCGGCGCGGGCAGCAGGTGCACCTCGTCGTAGACGACCAGGCCCCAGTCGCGGGCCCCGAACAGGTCCAGGTGGGTGAACGCGCCGCCGCGCCGCGAGGTGAGCACCTGGTACGTGGCGATGGTGACCGGGCGGATCTCCTTGCGCTCGCCCGAGTACTCCCCGATCTCCTCCTCGGTCAGCGAGGTGCGGGCGATCAGCTCCCGCTTCCACTGCCGGCCGGCGACGGTGTTGGTGACCAGGATCAGCGTGGTCGCCTTCGCCTCGGCCATCGCCGCCGCGCCCACCAGGGTCTTGCCGGCGCCGCAGGGCAGCACCACCACGCCCGACCCGCCGGCCCAGAACGCCTCCACGGCCTCCCGCTGGTACGACCGCAGCGTCCACGGCTTGCTGCCGTCCTTGCCGGTCTCGGCCAGCTCGATCGGGTGCGCCTCGCCGTCGACGTAGCCGGCCAGGTCCTCCGCCGGCCAGCCCAGCTTGAGCAGGGCCTGCTTGAGTCGGCCGCGCTCGGACGGGTGCACCTGGATGGTGTCGTCGTCGATCTTGTTGCCGAGCATGCCGGCGAGCTTCTTGCTCTTGGCCACCTCGATCAGCACCAGCCGGTCCAGTGCCCGCAGCACCAGGCCGTACGCCGGGTCGTTGGCGAGCTGGAGCCGGCCGTACCGGTCCATCGTCTCGGCCACGTCCACCAGCAGCGCGTGCGGCACCGGGTAGCGCGAGTACTTGATCAGCGAGTCCACCACGCCCTCGGCGTCGTGCCCCGCGGCGCGGGCGTTCCACAGCCCGAGCGGGGTCAGCCGGTAGGTGTGCACGTGTTCGGGAGAGCGCTCCAGCTCGGCGAAGGGCGCGATCGCCATTCGACAGGCCTGCGCGTCCGGGTGGTCGATCTCCAGCAGCAGGGTCTTGTCCGACTGCACGATCAGTGGTCCACCGCTCACGCCAGGGTCCTCTCCTCCGGTTGGTCGTCCGGTCGTGGCGCCTGCTTACCCGCCGCTGGCCGACCATCCAGTGTTGCACGGTGCGGACTGTCGGAAGAAAGATGCTCACCGGGCGCAACCGACACGGCACTTATGAACGTCTAGCAAAGGGACGACGGTCCAGGGGAGGTTCCATGAAGCATGTCCGGATCACTTCCCGACTTGTCGCCGTGATGGTGGTCGCGCTGGTCGGTGCCGGTGCGTGCGCGTTCGATCCGCAGGCCGGCGGGGGTGGCGGCGGGGGAGCCGCCCCGGCAGGTGCGGCGGAACAGTCAACGGGGGCGAGCGGCACGCCCGGGCCGGACCAGCGCGGCCGGCCCGCGACGACCGCGCCGACACGGACGCCGACGCCGAAGCCCACCCGGAGCGCCACGCCGAAGCCAACCCGCAGCACACCGACGGCACCGGCCACCAGCACCACCGCGCCGGCCGCGGGCTGCCCGCAGGGCGAGCACCAACGCGCGGTGGAGACCTACCTGGCCCGGTTGGGCGGGTTCGGGCCGGTGACCGTGGACGGCCGGCAGTCCGCCGCCGACTGCGCCGCGATCAAGAAGTTCCAGCGGCGGTACGGCATCCGCCCCGTCCAGGGTCGCGCCGGGCCGACCACCTACGACGTCCGCTGCAAGGCCGGCACGGGCACCACGTTCTGCGTCGATTTGACCCGGCAGACCGTCTGGGCCGTCCGGGGCGGCAAGGTGATCATGGCGCCGACGGTGACCCGCACCGGAATGTCCGGTTACCGCACTCCGGCCGGCACGTACACGGTCAACTACCGCAACCGGAAGGAATGGTCCGACCCGTACGAGGTGTGGCTGCCGTACTGGCAGCACTTCACCCAGGGGATGGGCTTCCACGAGACCACCACCTACCTGCACGAGAAGTCGATCGGCTCGCACGGCTGCGTCAACCTGCTGCACGCCGACGCCGTCCGGATGTGGGAACTGGGGAAGGTGGGCACCCGCGTCGTGCTGATCGGCCGCCGCCCCGGCACCTGAGCGACCCGCCCGGATCGGGGTTTTAACCCCTGTCACACCGGTCCCGCGAGTGACACCCTGGGAGTCCAGGGCCGTACCGGGCGGGGAGGCTGGGCATGACGGTCGACCGTGACGTGATCAAAGCGCACGACCAGGTTCAACCCGACGAGGTGTCCCGCGCGACCGTGGTCGCGTACGCCGTCGCGGCAGCGCTCCTCGTCGGGTGGTTCCTGTTCGGTTGGCTGGTGCTGCGGCAGGGCTTCGTCGACTCGATCGGGGAGTCCGCCGGCGCCGGCTTCGCGCTGCTGCTGATCATCTCGGTCGTCGGCACCGTACGCCGCAGCCGACGCTGACCGGCGCGGCTCCGGTCAGTCCGCCACCACCGCTGCGGTGATCCGGTGCAGCGCGAAGGTGTGCAGCATCTCGGTCCGCTCGTCCTCGGCGCGTAGGTAGCCGGCGCCGATCGAGACCGGCTTGACCAGCCGGGACGCGGTCGCCCCGTGCGCGTCCACGTATCCCACCCAGACCAGCGCCCGGTCCCGCACGGCCTGCTGGAGCACGGCCAGCGCCTCGCTGTGCGTGTGTGCCGGCACCGGCCCGCCGCCGAGGCCGGCCGCCCCGCCGCGTACCACCGCCGGTGCCCGTCGGGCGGCCCGCGCCGCCGCCTCACCCCGCCGGATGTGCTCCACCACGCCCAGCAGCCGAGGCATGGGCAGCTTCGGGGTAGCCAGCGGATCCAACGTCCGGGTGGTCACCGGCACCCGGGCCGGAGCCCGCCGGATCCGTGGCCGGGACAGCACGGTGCTGCCGCTGCCGTCCTCCTGCGCCGGGGCGTACCCGGCGTCGCGCAACGCGCCCAGCAGCCGACCCACCTGGTACGGGGTGGTCAGCACCGTCGGGGCGAGCCGGCGCAGCGTCAGCGACTCCAGCCGCCGGTCGGCCAGCACCTCGCTGAGCAGCGTCTCGTCGTCGCTGCGCAGGTACGCCCCGGCCAGGCCGACCCGCAACCCGCCGTGCTTGCGGGCCACGTCGTCCACCAGATAGGTGAGCCCCTGCGGCACCGGGGTGCGGGACCGCCGCCGGAACACGTCGTGCAGGTCGTCGGCCGAGTAGCCGGCATCCAACGCCCGCCGCACGCTCGCCGTCGTGACCCGGTGCACGCTGGCCCCGCCGGCCGACTCGAGTTCGGTCATCGCCTCCAGCTCGGCGGCGAGCGCCGGCTCGGGTGGCCCGGGCACCACCACCGTCAGGTCGGCCTGCACCAGGAGGTGGTCGACCGGGGCGGGCAGCAGCGCGTCCAGCGCCCGTGCCGCGCTGGACGGGTCACCGCTCTCGGCGTCGGCGTGCAGCCCCAGCGGGTCGCCGCCGCCCGGCTCGTCGGCCGCAGTCAGGTCGGCCAGCAGCAGCCGGCCGTACGAGGTGAGCGCCCCCAGGCCGGTGACGCCGAGCTGCGCCGCCTCGGCCAGCACCTCCCGGTGGGCGGCCTCCCGGCCCCGGCTGCGTCGTGGCGCCCGCCAGTCCAGCAGGTCCTGCACCTCCTCCGGAGTGGGCGAGGCCGCCGGCTCCAGGTCGGCGAGTACGGCGAGCACCGCCCGCCGGGTGCCCGGCGCGCCGGCCCGCTCGGCCTCGGCGGAGAGCGCGGTGATCGGCCGGTCCCGGTCATCGCGCCGGCCGACCAGCCCGACCTGTCGGGTCATGGTCAGCCAGGCGCGGGCCAGCTGCTCCCAGCGCTCGGCCAGTGAGGCGGCCCGCCACACCTCGTACCCGCCGGTCGGCAGCACCTGCTGATCCGCCCCGTACCGGGTGGTGGTCGCGCCGGGCAACTCCAGCTCGCCGGCGAGCCCTGCCGCGTACGCCACCTCCAGCAGCAGCGCGCTGGTCGGCTCGTCCAGCCCGGCGGTACGGGCCAGTCGGCGCAGGTCCCGTACGCCGATGCCGCCCGAGCGCAGCACCGGCGCGGGTTCGGCGGCGAGCTGCTCCAGCAGCCCCTCGGTGTGCCGGACCACATCCATGGTCTGCCCGGCCCCGGCGGAGTCGACCGCCTTCGCCTCGCGCGGCGCGGCGGCCACCGGCGGCGGGCTGGTGCGCAGCGGCCCGAGCGGACCGCTGTCGCGGCGCAGCAGCAGGCCGACCTCGCGAGGCAGCTCGACCGTGCCGGTGGTCGTCGACGAGCCGGCCGAGATGGGGACGAGCAGCCGGTTGTCGACCAGCCAGCGCACCGGGGAGCCGGTCGGCGCGCCACCGTTGGTCGGGTCGGAGAGCAGGGCGTCCTCCGCGCCGAGCGGCGGCGCGGACAACGCACCCGGGGGCACGCTGCCCACCGGTGGCCCGGCCGCCAACCGGTCCAGGATCGCCCGGGCCGAGGGAGGCGCGGCGAGCAGCGTCCGCCGGAGCTTCGCCGGGTCCGCGCATAGCGCGGCCGTGCGCGGGTCCAGCTCCGCGGCCGGCCGGCCCAGCCCGGCGGGGTACGGGGACACCTCGTCGACAGCGGCCACCACCTGGAGCGCGTGCTCCGGGCCGTACAGCAGGAAGAGCGCGCGCAGCCGGCCGACGGCGGCGCGGATGGTCGTCGGCGCCGGCGGTCGCGGCCCGGCGGTCGCCATGGCGAGCACGGCCTCGGTGGCCGTGGTGCCCTCGTCCGGGTCCCGGGTCAGCCGGGCGGCGTCGAGGATCTGGAGGGTGAACTGGTCCAGCCCATCCAGCGCGCGGGCCACCGAGACCCGGGACTGTGCCCGGATGGCCAGGGCGGAGATGTCGGCCGGCACGGGCACGACGAGGTCCGGCCGCAGCTGAAGGAGCGCGGCCAGCGACTCGTCGGGAAGCGACCGCAGGTGGTCGGCGAGTGAGGTGGTCATCGTCTTACCACGCTAGCCCGGCACCGGGCCGTCGCGCCCCTCGGACGTCCGCCCGGCCGGCCGTCGCCTGTACGTTTCTCGGCATGCCCGCACTGACCGTCGGATTCGACCTCGACATGACGCTGGTGGACTCCCGCCCTGGCATCGCCGCGACCTACCGGGCGCTGACCGTCAGGACCGGTGTGCCGGTGGACGCCGACCTGGCGGTGTCCCGGCTGGGTCCGCCGCTGCGCACCGAGATCGCGCGCTGGTTCCCGCCGGAGCAGGTCGAGTCGGCCGTGCACGTGTACCGCGAGCTGTACCCGGCGTACGCGATCACCCCGACGGTGCCGTTGCCCGGCGCGCGGGCGGCGATCGACGCCATCCGCGCTCGGGGCGGCCGGGTGCTGGTCGTCACGTCCAAGATCGGCCGGCTGGCCCGGCTGCACCTGGATCACCTCGGTCTCGCGGTCGACGAGCTGGCTGGCGACCTGTTCGCCGAGGAGAAGGCGACCGCCCTGCGGGAGCATGGGGCGACCCACTATGTCGGGGATCACGTGGCGGACATGGTGGCGGCGAGGGTGGCCGGGGTGCCCGGAATCGGCGTCGCGACCGGGCCATGTTCCCCGGACGAGCTGCGCGCCGCCGGGGCGGAAGTGGTGTTGGACGACCTCACCGGATTCCCAGCGGCGCTGGACGGCATGATCCAGCTAGCCTTGGAGCAGTAGCGGCTCAAGTGAAGCAGGGGTTTTCAGGTGCCTACGGGTCGAGTGAAGTGGTACGACACGGCCAAGGGATACGGCTTCGTCACGAGTGACGAGGGCGGCGACGTGTTCCTGCCCAAGGGCGCGCTGCCGGCGGGCGTCACCGACCTCAAGGGTGGTCAGCGGGTCGACTTCAGCGTGGTCGACAGCCGCCGGGGCGCGCAGGCCATGGGAGTCAAGCTGCTGGACGCGCCGCCGTCGATGGCGGAGCTGCGGCGCCGGCCGGCCGAGGAACTGCACGGCCTCGTCGAGGACATGATCAAGGTGCTGGAGGCGAAGGTCCAGCCGGACCTGCGCCGGGGTCGGTATCCGGACAAGAAGGCCGCGCAGAAGATCGCTCAGCTGGTCCACGCGGTCGCGCGCGAGCTGGAGGTCTGAGGCACCAGCCCGGCGTCGGCGGCGCGGTCGAGCAGCGCCGTGACCGCGGCGAAACCGGCCTCGCCCAGGTCGGCGGTGAACTCGTTGACGTAGAGGCCGATGTGCCGGTCCACCACGTCGAGTTCCATCTCCTGGGCGTGCGCGAGCACGTACTCCCGGCTGGCCGCCGGGTCCGCCCAGGCTTGCCGGACCGACTCGCGGACCCAGCCGGCCGCGGCCTCCGGGTCCACCGCGCCGCGCCGGGCCAGGATCGCGCCGAGCGGGATGGGCAGGCCGGTGTCGGCCTCCCACCACTCGCCGAGGTCGACCAGCGCGGTCAGGCCGTGCCGGTGGTAGGTGAACCGGGCCTCGTGGATGACCAGCCCGGCGTCGTAGCGGCCGGCCGCGACGCCCGGCATGATCTCGTGGAACGGAACCACCTCGATCCGGGCCGGCGGCCGCCCCGCCGACCAGAGCCGGAACAACAGGTACGCGGTGGTCCGGTCGCCCGGCACCGCCACCGTGGCGCCGGTCAGGTCGGTGCGGTCCGGCCCGCCGGTGCCGTCGCCCCGGGTGAGCACCAGCGGCCCGCACCCGCGACCGAGGGCGCCGCCGCAGGGCAGCAGGTGGTAGTCGTCGAGCAGCCACGGCAGCGCCGCGAAGCTCACCTTCACCAGGTCGAATGCGCCCCGCTCGGCCGCCGTGTTGGTGACGTCCACGTCGGCGTACGTCACCTCGACCGGCGGCGCGCCCGGCACCCGGCCGTGCACCAGAGCGTGGAAGACGAACGTGTCGTTGGGGCAGGGCGAGATCGCGAGGGAGAGCGCCACGCCTCCACGTTAGCCCTGCCCCCGCGCGCGAGTCCGTTGCGGTCCCGCGCCTGTGATCTGCCGAGCGCGCGGCGGCCGAGTCAGACGCCGGTCAGTCGGGTTGATCCACCACCCGAGCGGCCGTCCCGCGAGCCTGCACGCCCGCGGCCGCACGCCCCTGCATCTCCTGGCACTCGCTGCCGGCTGCTCGCCAGGCACTGTCAGGGCATGGGAGGTCCCTGCTACTCCCTGTAGAGCTGCCCCATCTGTGGGGCGCGGTGCCTGTGGATGGTCGTGCTTGGTGGCGGTAGCTGGTGGCCGCGGCGGTGGCGGGTGGCGATGATGGCTTCCGGGTCGTGGGTCTGTCCCGGGTGTCCGTCGGCCCGCCCCATCAATGGGGCAGCTCTACAGGCACTGACAAGGGATACGCACAGTGGCACCGGCGCTGTCCACAGGGTTGTCCACAGGCGGGAGGGATGCTGTTGACGGTGCCAGGCTGAGCGGAAAACCATGAACAGGTGACAACCGGGAAGGGTGCGATCGACGTGGGGGCGGCTCTGCGAGATCTTCGTCGGCGCGTCGACCTGAGCCAGCGGGAGTTGGCCGAGCGGTCCGGGGTCCCGAAGAGCACGCTGGCTCGTATTGAGGCGGGGCAGGGCGGCGAGCCGGCGTTCCGGACGGTGGAGCGTCTGGTTCGGGCGGCAGGCGGCGAGCTTGCGCTCAGGCTGCCCGGCGACCCGTGCTCCACCCCGGGCGGCGGACCGCCGAGCCTGTCGGACGACGAACCAAGGGACGAGGCTGGACGCCGCTACCCTGCGCACCTCGACGTCCGTCGGGTCCGGACCCTGAGGGACTGGCCGGGTGCCTGGTGGGTGCATTCGTACACGCTCCCGGAGCGGTTGTGGCCGGTGCGCGTTCCAGAGCTGACCTACGACCTGGATCGAGCGCGGCGAGACGAGCGGCGGTGGCGGGATCGGACGCGTGCCCAGGTGACGTTTCGACGTGCGTTTGAAGGACTGCCGGCCACGTCCTGGCGCTTTCTCGCCGAGGTCCCCGGGGTCGGGCCTGTCGGTGAGCTGAGGGCCCACGAGCGGAGCACGGACCTCCTCCTGGGAGAGGAGCTGGGCGACCAGCGTGAGCTGGTGTTGGAGGGCGTGGTCGTTGCTCCCGGCCTACGGGTGCTCGGCATCGGGCGGGAGCTGATCGGGCTGCTGGCCGAGGAGATGGCGCTGACCGGCATTCGGACCGCCCACGCAATTGCCGAGTTCGGCAACGTGGAGTTTCTGCTCGCCTGCGGGTTCGAGCTGCAGGCGAGTCGGCCGTCGGCGCTGACCCTCGAAGTCTGAGCCGTGCAGCGGGTCAGCGCAGCGCCGAGGCGGCCGTGGTCAGGGCGGTGAGGGCCTCGCGCAGCCGCCACGCATCCCGGTCGCGGGGGCCGATCGGGTTGGAGATGGTGCGTAGCTCGCCGAAGGGCACTCCGGCCTGCGCCGCGGCGACGGCCACCCCGTACCCCTCCATGGCCTCGGCGACCGCCCCCGGATGCCGGCGGCGCAGGTGTTCGGTGCTGGCTGCGGTGCCGGTGACCGTGCTGACGGTGAGCACCGGGCCGGTCGTGGCGGACGGCAGGGCGGCCCGTAGCGCCGCCAGCAGCCGCGGATCGGCCGGCACCACACTGCCGCCGCCGAGCAGCGCGGGCGGCATGCCCAGCTCGTCGACGGGGATGAAGCCGTCCGGCGACTCGGCGCCCAGGTCGGCGGCGATGCTGGCGCTGCCGAGCACGGTGTCGCCGACCGCGACCCGCCCGACGAAGCCGCCGGCCACGCCGGCGCTGACCACCGCGCGGTACGGGCGTCCGGCCGCCTCGGCCAGCGCCAACAGTCGGGCGGTGGCGGCGCCGGCCACGGCCGGGCCCACCCCGACCGGGGCCACGGTGACGGTGGCGTCGGTCAGCCCCGCGCGGACCGCGTCCGCCTCGGCGGGCACCGCCGTCACGACGAGCAGGCGGCCGATCACGACAGCGGCCCGGGGGACTCCCGGCGGGTCTCATCGTCCGCGCCGCCACCCGGTCCGCCGACCGCCGAGGAGGGGCGGTAGATGTGGTAGCCCGGTGGGGCGAGCCCCGGGTCGTCGTACTTCGGCGAGCCGGCCGGGGGCGGTGCCGGCGAGGTGGGCGCCGGGTCCCCCGAATCGTCCGTCGACTCGTCCTCGGTCAGCTCGTCGTCACCCAGCGGCCGACCGGCCAGCTTCTCGCCGCGCAGCCGTGCCGCGACCAGCACACCACGGACTGCGGCCAGGACGCCCACCCCGGCGGCGACCGCGATGCCGGTACGACCGTCGAACGGGACCAGCCCGAGCCCGCCGCCGGCCACGAAGGCGAGCATCAGCACCGTCTCCGAGTGGGCGAAGGAACTGGCTCGCAGCCGCTCCGGGATGCGCTCCTGGATCGAGGCGTCCACGGCGAGCTTGGCCACCCCACTGACCAGCGCGGTGACCAGGCAGAGCAGGGCCACCATCGGCAGCGAGAAGCGGATGACGGTGAGCACGGCCACCCCGGCTACGATGATCATGCTGCTGGACTGGATGGCGGTCGGCCGGTGGATGCGCAGACGGGTGCCGACGGCGGTGGCCAGGAAACTGCCGACCGCCAGCGCGCCGCCGACCAGCCCCAGCGCCCACTCGGCGCCCAGGTCCCGGCCGAACACCACCGTCGTGAGGTCCCCCTTCTTGATGGCGAAGGCGAGGAACAGCAGCAGGAAGCCGTAGACCGCGCGCAGGGTCGCGGAGCCGATCAGGGTGGCGATCACCAGCCGGCCGGCGGGTCGGCCCCGGCCCAGCGGGCGGTCGCCCCGGCGGCGGCCCAGCGCCCGCAGCGGCCGTGGGACCCGTTCCGGTGGCTCCGAATCCGCCTTCGGTGGCAGGCGCAGGGAGATCACCATGCCGATCAGGAAGATCACCGACGCGACCCGCAGCGGCCACTGCGGCCCGAACCAGAACGCCGCCAGCCCGATCGGGGCCACCAGCGCGCCCGCCACCGTGCCGTAAACGCTGGCCCGCGCCCCCACCTGGGAGAGGCCGAGCCCTTCCGGCAGGAGCCGGGGCACCGCCGCCGACCGGGCCACGCCGTACGCCCGGGACAACGCGAGCACCCCGAACGCGGCCGGATACAGCCCGAAGCCGTGGATGTAGTCGGAGATCAACCAGGCCAGGAAGGCCCGGCCGAGCATGGTGGCGGCCAGGGCGTACCGCCGGCCGTGCCGGAAGTGGTCCAGCAGCGGGCCCACCACGGGGGCGAGCATCGCGAACGGCACCATGGTCACCAGCAGGTAGAGCGCGACCTTGCTGCGGGCCTCGCCCAGCGGCACGTTGAAGAAGATCGTCCCGGCCAGGCCGATGGCGATCAGGGTGTCGCCGGCGCAGGACACGGCGTGCAGGTCGAACAGGCGGACCATGCCGACCTCGCCGCCCGCGCCCCGGGCCCGGGCCCGGCCGGCCCGGCGGGTCACCCAGCGCCCGCTGCCCACCGAACCACGCAACAGCAGCCGGATGGTGCGGATGCCGGTGCCGACGGTGCGCCCGAGGACGGATCGCCCGGAGCGGGAGTACGACGGCATGTGCACCATCCTCGCCCATCTGATCCAGGTGCGCCGCAGCACCGCGGTGAAAGGTTCCCCGGGAGTCCCTGTCACCTCTGTCGGGCGCATGGGGAACAATGGTGAAGTGACCAGGCCCGCATCCACCCGCGCAGCCCGTCTCGACCAGGTCTGCGCCGCTGCCGTCGAGGTGGCCCGCGCCGGCATCACCGAGGTGGACGCCGACGACGTCGGCGACCACCTGCAGGTCGTGGCCGAGGGCGACCGGCTGGTCACCCACTACTTTGAATGCCGACTCGCCGGCTACCGCGGCTGGCGTTGGGCGGTCACCGTCACCCGGGTGCCGCGCAGCCGCACGGTGACAATCTGCGAGACGGTGCTGCTGCCCGGCCCCGACGCGCTGCTGGCGCCGGGCTGGCTGCCCTGGCAGGAGCGGCTCAAGCCCGGCGACCTGGGCCCGGGTGACCTGCTCCCGACCCCGCCGGACGACGAACGGCTGGCCCCCGCCTACCTGCTCTCCGACGACCCGGCGGTCGAGGAGACGGCCTGGGAGCTGGGCCTCGGTCGGGCCCGGGTGCTCTCCCGGGAGGGCCGCGCCGACGCGGCGCAGCGTTGGTACGACGGCGACCACGGCCCCGCCGCGGCGATCTCCGCCGCTGCCCCGGCCGCCGCTCGCTGCGGCACCTGCGGCTTCTACCTGCCGCTGGCCGGCGCGATGCGGCAGGCCTTCGGCGCGTGCGGCAACTTCTACGCCCCCGACGACGGCCGGGTGGTGAGCGCCGACCACGGCTGCGGCGCCCACTCCGAGACGCTGATCGAGGCGGCCGAGACCGCGGTGGAGGAACTGCCCACGGTCTACGACGACAGCGCGGTGGAGGCCATGTCGGTGAGCCGCGCCCCGGGTTCGGTGGAGGCGACCGAGCCGGCGGAGCCGTACGGGCACTCCTGACGGTCCGCGCCGGGTGTCCCGGCGCGCCCGGCTGGGTCAGCTCGCGCGGCGGCGGCGGCGTCGGTTGGCGTCGTGCCGCATCATCACGGCGAGGCCGGGGAAGCCCCACAGGAATCCGGCCAGGCAGGTCCAGAGCCAGTTCTCGTGATCGTGCTCGGTCAGCCAGCCCCGGAAGAAGATCAACAGGACCAGCCCGGCCACTGCCCACCCGATCAGCCCGGCGACGGCGAACGGCACCATCGGCGGGTCCAGCGGCTCGGGCCGCGGAGGCTGCTCGTTCGGCACCCGGCAAGCGTACGCGATCAACTTCCCCTGCCCGCCGGTGATCTGGGACGATGCGCGCGACAACCGGAAGATCACCTGCGAGGACCTGATGGCAGTAACGCCGCCCGAGAACGGCACACCACCCGACCCCGCTCATCCGCGTAACGGCTTCGACCGGTTCTTCGAGATTTCCGCCCGTGGCTCGACGTTGAGCCGCGAGGTACGCGGTGGCCTGGCGACCTTCTTCACGATGGCGTACATCGTGGTGCTCAACCCGCTGATCCTGGGCGGCGCCGTCGACGGCGACGGCAAGACCCTTCCGATTCCCGCGCTGGCCGCGGCGACCGCGTTGGTCGCCGGCCTGATGACGATCCTGATGGGTGTGGTGGGCCGGTTCCCGCTGGCGCTCGCCGCCGGTCTGGGCGTCAACGCGCTGGTGGCGTACGAGATCGCGCCGGAGATGACCTGGGCCGACGCGATGGGCCTTGTGGTGATCGAAGGTGTGATCATCGCGGTGCTGGTGCTGACCGGCCTGCGGACCGCGGTGTTCCGCTCGGTGCCGACCCAGATGAAGACCGCGATCGGGGTGGGCATCGGCCTCTTCCTGACCATCATCGGTCTGGTGGACGCGGGCTTCGTCCGGCGGATCCCGGACGCCGCCAACACCACCGTCCCGGTCGGCCTGGGCATCGGTGGCAAGCTGGTGAGCTGGCCGATTCTGGTCTTCGTGGTGGGTCTGCTGCTCACCCTGGTGCTGGTGGTCCGCCGGGTGAAGGGTGCGATCCTGATCGGCATCCTTGCCTCGACCGTGCTGGCCGTGATCGTCGAGGCGATCGGCAACATCGGCCCGTCCTTCGTCAACGGTCAGCCGAACCCCAAGGGCTGGTCGCTGAACGTGCCGGAGCTGCCGAAGACGGTGGTCGACCTGCCGGACCTGTCGTTGCTCGGCAAGTTCAACGTGCTCGACTCGTGGGGCCGGGCCGGCTGGCTGGTCGTGCTGATGTTCGTCTTCACCCTGCTCATCACGGACTTCTTCGACACCATGGGCACGATGGTGGCGGTCGGCCAGGAGGGCGGCCTGCTCGACGAGCGGGGCACCCCGCCAAAGGCCAAGGAGATCCTGCTGGTCGACTCGATCGCCGCCGCGGCCGGCGGCGCGGCCAGCACCTCCAGCAACACGTCGTACATCGAGAGTGCCGCCGGTGTCGCGGAGGGCGCCCGGACCGGGGCGGCCAACCTGGTCACCGGCGTGCTCTTCCTGCTGGCGATGTTCCTGGCGCCGCTGGTGGTGGTCGTGCCGTTCGAGGCGGCCTCGACGGCCCTGGTGGTGGTCGGCTTCCTGATGATGACCGCGGTGCGGACGATCGACTGGTCCGACTACGAGATCGCCATCCCGGCGTTCCTCACGATCGTGCTGATGCCGTTCACCTACTCGATCTCGAACGGGATCGGCGCCGGCCTGATCACCTTCGTGGTGGTCAAGCTGGCCAGGGGTAAGGCCCGGGAGGTCCACCCGCTGCTGTACGGGGTCGCCGCGTTGTTCGTGCTGTACTTCCTGCGCGGGCCGATCGAGTCCCTGGTGCTCTGACGCACGTCCGGGCGCGGGATCCGAATCGGATTCCCCGCCCGGAACAGCACTAACGTCCTCGTGAGCCTGGTCATATCGGATGTCGTTAGCCAGGCTCATTAGTTAAGCTAACTATCGTGACGGAGCGGACGGTGACGGCGGAACGCGTGCCACCGGCGCAGCTGGCTCCCCAGTTGCGTGATGCGATCACCCGACTCAACCGGCGGGTCCGCCAGGCCCGACCGGTCGGCGACCTCACGGTCACCCAGGTCTCCGCGCTCACCAGCCTGCGGCTGGCGGGCGCGCTGACGCCCCGGGAACTGGCCGACGTGGAGCGGGTGCAGCCACCGACGATGACCAAGATCGTCGCGAAGTTGGAGGACCGCGGCCTCGTGCAGCGGACCCCCCATCCGACCGACGGCCGGCAGGTCATCCTCGCGGCGACCGAAGGAGGGCAGGCCGTGCTCGACCAGTTCGAGCGGGCCCGCGATGAGTGGCTGGCCCACCGGCTGGCCGCGCTCGACGATGACGAACGGGAGACCCTGCAGAGGGCCGCCCAGCTTCTTCAGCAGCTCGCTCGCGCCTGAGCCGCGCCCGCGCCACCGGGCCGTGCCGTCACCTGTCGATGACGCGTACGTCCGGAGGAGGCGCACCAAGAGTGCGGGCCAAGTTGAGCACGATGTTCCAGTCCCTGCAGGTTCGCAACTACCGGCTTTTCGCATCCGGCCAGCTGATCAAGCTGATCGGCGTCTGGATGATGTTCATCGCCCAGGACTGGCTCGTTCTCGAGCTCTCCGACAACTCGGCCACCGCGCTCGGCGTGGTCACCGCGCTCCAGTTCACCCCCGTGCTGCTGCTCACGCTGCTCTCCGGCCGGCTCGCCGACCGGTACGACAAGCGGGTGCTGCTCTTCGCCGCCAACGCCTTCTGGACCCTGCTGGCGCTCGGCATGTCCCTGCTGGTCCTCACCGACCTGGTGCAGCTCTGGCACGTGTTCGCCTTCGCCGCGCTGCTCGGCACGGCCAACGCCGTGGAGACCCCGGTCCGCCAGGCGTTCGTCTCCGAGCTGGTCGGCACGCCGCTGCTGCCCAACGCGCTGTCGCTGAACGCGGCCGTTTTCAACTCCGCCCGGATCGTCGGCCCGGCCGTCGCCGGCCTGGCCATCGCCGCCTTCGACGTGGGGCCGGTCTTCCTCTTCACCGCGCTCAGCTCGATCGCGCCGCTGGTCAACGTCGTGCGGATGCGGACGACCGAGCTGCACCGCGACGCCCTGCTGCCGCGGGACGAGCGTGCCTCCGCCCGGGTGGTCGACGGGCTGCGGTACGTGTGGCGCCGGCCGGACCTCCTGCTGCCGATGGCGGTGATGTCGGTGATCGGCATGTCGTTGTTCAACTTCCAGCTCACGCTGGCCGCGCTGGCCAAGACGGTCTTCCACACCGGCGCCGCCTCCTTCGGCCTGTTCAGCACCGCGCTGGCGGTCGGCGCGCTGGGCGGCGCGCTCAGCGGCACCGGCCGGCGTAGCCGCCCGTCGGTCTGGCTGGTGCTCGGTGCCGCGATCGCCTGCGCCAGTTTCGGCACCCTGGTCGGCTTCGCGTCGACGTACTGGCTGGTCGTGACCCTGCTCGTGCCGACCGGCTTCTTCATGGTCTTCTTCGCTCAGGCCGCCAACCAGCGGGTCCAGCTGGGCGTGGACGCGGCCTTCCGTGGTCGGGTGATGGCCCTGTGGGTCCTGGTGTTCCTGGGTACCAACCCGGTCGGCGCACCGCTGATCGGCTGGATCGCGGAGCGCTTCGGCGCCGGCGCCAGCATCTGGATGGGCGGGTTGATCTCGCTGGCCACCGCGTTGATCGCGCTCACCTGGCAGCTGCGCCGCTCCGGCGCCCGGCTGCGCTTCCGGGTGCTGCCGATGCCCCGCTTCTACGTGACCTCCACCGACTGCTGAGGTGTCAGGAAGGGCCCCTTGTTATCGGATTTTGCATAACAAGGGGCCCTTCCTAACGCCCGGCCCCCGGGCGCGAGCCGGGCGGGTCGTGTTGAGCGGATGGCGCGGATGCGGCCATTTCGGTGGCGGGCCGGCACGACGGGGCTTAGCGTCGATACGTGGACGTCGGACGCGCGCTCATGCTGGCCCTGGCGTTCCTCGCCGTGGCCAGCCTGCCGGCGGCCTTTGCTCTGCTCTTCTGCGCCGACGAGATCATGGATCGGGTGGTCTGCGGCTGGTCCGAGTGGCGCGACCGGCGACGGGAACGACGGACCATCGCCCGTCTCGACCGCGCCATCGAGGCCGACGCCCTGACCCGGGACATCGACCTCAGCGAGTTTGACCGGGCCGACCGGCGGCCCCTGGAACAGCTCGCCGCCGACCTGCGGCGCCTCGGCGGCCAACGGCTCGGCGGCACCGGCCGGTCGATGGTCTGGCACGGCGCGGTGGTCCAGGCGTACGACGACCGGCTCCGACTGGCCTGCCGCGCCCTCGGCATCACCGAACACCTCGCCGAGCTGAGCGGCGTCGACCAGGAAATCGAGCGAGTCCGGGTGGAAGGTGTGCTGCACGCCGCCGGGCTGGCACTGCCGGCGGCCCGAGCCGGGCACCGGCAGCGGCACCACTGATCGGTCGACGGTTGCGGCTCTTCGTCGCGGTCTATCCGCCCATCGACGCGGTCACCCACCTCGGCGCGCAGGTCGCCCGGCTGCGGATCGGGGCGGCAGCAGCCGCCGGCACCAACGTCCGACTCGCCGACCCGGCCCACCTGCACCTCACCCTGGCCTTCCTCGGTGACGTCGAGGCGGCTCGGCTGGTCGAAATGGAGAGCGCACTCGGGCTGGCCGCAGAGTGGTTCCGTGACGGCCGGGACGCCTCGCCCCGGCTGAGTCTCGGCGGGGGCGGCCGGTTTGGCCGGGGGCGGTTCACCGTGCTCTGGGTGGATCTCCGTGGCGACGTCGAGGCGCTGCACGTGCTGGCGAGGCTGATCCGGTCCCGGCTGCGGCACGCTCGGCTGCCGCACGACGACAAGCCGTTCCGCCCGCACCTGACCGTCGCCCGGCCCGGCGACCGGGTGGACCCGGCCGACATCGAGGCCGACCGGGCAACTCTGGACGACTACCAGGGCCCACCGTGGGCGGCGACCGAGCTGCTGCTGGTGAGCAGCCACGTCGGCCCCCGGCCGCGCTACGACCGCCTCGCCGCCTGGCCGCTCTGACTCAGCTCGCAACCGGCGGTGGTGCCACCAGTGCCTCGCGCTGACGGGTGGCGAACCGCCACCCGCCAACGCGAAGCGTCAGGAGGACTCGCGCGCGGCGGGACCGCTGCCGAAGAGCACGTCGTCCCAGCTCGGCAGCCGCTTGCGCGGCTTGCCGTTGGCATCGGTGGACTCGCCGCCGGCAGCCGCAGCGGCGCCCGTCCGGCGGGGCCGCAGCACCGCCAGCGACGGCACGGCCGGCACCTCCTTGGGCGCGTCCGAGTCGTCGTCGAACGCCGACCCTTGGCCGCCGCCGAGCAGTGCCGCGGCACCACCACCGACCGGCCGCTGCCGGGGCGCGTCCGACCCGGCCAGGGCGGCCGGGGTACGCGGCTCCAGGCCACGGCCCGACGAGGCGCCGAGCGGGCGGTCCAGCGAGGCGAGCAGTGCGTCCCGCCCGGCCCGGATCGGGTCCCGGCCAGGACGCGGATGCTCCGAGGCTGCCGGCAACCCGTGCCCACCGCGGCTCGGCTCGCCGCGCGACGGACCGGGCAGCGCGTGCCCGCCCCGCTCCGGCGCAGGCTCCTGCCCGAGGATCGGCGTGGGCCGCTCGGCGCACAGGTACTGCGCCATGTCGTCGTGCGGGGTGACCGCCTGCCGGGTCTTGTCGAGATCCCAGATCGCCTGAGCGGTGGCCTTGCCGGACGGCCAGGTGGCGATGATCCGCCAGGTGCCGTCGTCGCGGCGGTATGCGTCCCAGGAAATCTTCTCGGTGTCGATGCCGTGCTGGCTCAGCCGGCCGTTGACCACCTCGGCCAGCGGGGTCGGCTTCTCCGCGCCCTTGAGCCGGGTGCGGCGGGCATGCTGGGCGAGCATCGCCCGCTCCTGGAGTACCGGGCCGGCGTAACGCAGGACCCGGTCGACCGGCACGCCGGCGATCCGTGCGACGTCCTCGGCGGACTCACCGGAGCGGATGCGGGCCTGGATGTCCCGGGGGGACAGTGAGGGGATCGGGTCGGCGGCGGTCGGCGCGGCCGCGAGGGGCGGAGCGCCCGGCTCCGCGTGCAGGGCGCCGGCGATCCGCTCGTCGATCGGCAGGGCGAGCAGCCGCCCGACCTCGTCGGCGAGAACCAGAGCATGGCCGTCCTCGGAGAGGGCGACGAAGCGTACTGGGCGCATAGCGTTGCCTCCGTCCCGCTTCGCTGGCCGCACGCCACGAGTCGGCCACCCAGGCGTCTCGGACCACCGTACGCGCATCTGTCTCGAGGTGGGGGAAGCGACACCCCGCATGTCGCGACTGAGCTGCAACGATGATCACGGTCGGTGTCCGCCGGGGCCCCGACGGACACCGACCGTGACGATCCTCAGAGGCGCTCGACCACGTAGTCGATGGACGCGGTCAACGCCTCGACGTCGGCCGGCTCGATGGCCGGGAACAGCGCCACCCGCAGTTGGTTGCGACCGAGCTTGCGGTACGGCTCGGTGTCCACGATGCCGTTGGCGCGCAGCGCCTTGGTGACGGCGGTGGCGTCCACCTCGTCGGCGAGGTCGATGGTGGCGACCACGTTGGACCGCAGCGCCGGGTCGCTGACGAACGGGCTGGCCACGGTGGACCGTTCCGCCCAGCCGTACACCGCCGCGGCGCTCTCCGCGGTGCGCTTCGCGGCCCAGGCCAGCCCGCCCTGCGCGTTCATCCAGTCGGTCTGCTCGGCGGCCAGGAAGATGGTGGCCAGCGCCGGGGTGTTGTAGGTCTGCTGCAGCCGCGAATTGTCGATCGCGGTCACCAGGTCGAGGAAGGCCGGGATGTACCGCCCGGAGGCCCTGATCTCAGCGGCCCGGTCCAGCGCGGCCGGCGACATCAGGGCCAGCCAGAGACCGCCGTCCGAGCCGAAGCACTTCTGCGGCGCGAAGTAGTAGACGTCGGTCTCGCCGACGTTGACCTCCAGGCCGCCGGCGCCGGACGTGGCGTCGACCAGCAGGAGCGCGCCCTCGTCCGCCCCGGCCACCCGGCTGATCGGCACGGCCACGCCGGTCGAGGTCTCGTTCTGGGGCGTCGCGTAGACGTCCACGCCGACCTCGGCGACCAGGGTCGGCGCGCTGCCCGCGTCGGCCTTGCGGATGGTCGGCTCGCCCAGGAACGGGGCGTCCTTGACCGACTTGGCGAACTTGGCGCCGAACTCGCCGAAGCTGGCGAACTGCGCCCGGTCCCGGATGAGGCCGAAGGTGGCGACCTCCCAGAACGCGGTGGTGCCGCCGTTGCCGATCACCACCTCGTAGCCCTCGGGCAGCGAGAAGAACTCGGCGATACCGGCGCGCAGCCGGGCCACCTGGTCGCGGACCGTCTTCTGCCGATGCGAGGTGCCCAGGTAGCTGGTGGCGACCTCGGCGAGGGCGGACACGGCCGCCGGACGGACCTTGGACGGGCCGCAGCCGAAGCGTCCGTCGGCGGGCTTGATCTCGTCGGGAATCCGGATGAGCGGTGCGTCAGCCACGGTCTTGAAGGTCCTTCCGCATGGGCGAGGGCGGGGCCCGGTGCGGACCGGCGGCGGGCGCGTACGTGGGCGCACGGCGGGCCGGGATCCGTACCGGCGATCCGGCGACACTGCCGGCCCTCATCCTCGCACCCGGCCCGGGCAGTGGAGGTCGGGGTCCCGAGGGCGAGTCTGAGTCCTTCGCCACACCCGGCGCCGCCCGCCCGGCCGGGGTCAGGAAGGGCCCCTTCCTACAGACGAGGCGTGGAGAAGGGGCCCTTCCTTACCGATCAGACGCCGTGGGGGATGGCGCTCCAGCCTTCGACCTCGCTGGGCTTGCGGCTGGCCGGGCCGATGTAGCGGGCGGACGGGCGAACCAGCCGCTGCAGGCGCTTCTGCTCCAGGATGTGCGCGCTCCAGCCGCCCATCCGGGCGCAGGTGAACATGGAGGTGAACATGTGCGCCGGCACCTCGGCGAAGTCCAGCACGACGGCCGACCAGAACTCGACGTTGGTCGCCAGCACCCGGTCCGGGCGGCGGGCCTGCAACTCGGCCAGAGCCGCCTTCTCCAGCGCCTCGGCGATCTCGAAGCGCGGCGCGCCCAGCTCCTTGGCGGTACGCCGGAGCACTCGGGCGCGCGGGTCCTCCGCCCGGTAGACCCGGTGGCCGAAGCCCATCAGCCGCTCGCCGCGGTCCAGCACGCCCTTGACGTAGCCCTCCGCGTCGCCGCTGCGCTCCACCGCCTCCAGCATGCTGAGCACCCGGGACGGGGCGCCGCCGTGTAGCGGGCCGGAGAGCGCGCCGATGCCCGACGAGATGCAGGCCGCCGCGTCCGCCCCGGTGGAGGCGACGATGCGGGCGGTGAAGGTGGAGGCGTTCAGGCCGTGCTCGGCGGCCGAGATGAAGTACGCGTCGACGGCCTTGACGTGCCGCGGGTCAGGCTCGCCCCGCCAGCGCTTCATGAACCGCTCGACGATGGTCTGCGCCTTGTCGATCTCCTTCTGCGGCACCGCCGGCAGGCCGAGGCCCCGGGCGGACTGGGCGACGAAGGAGAGCGCGGTCACCGAGACCCGGGCGAGGTCCTCGCGGGCCTGCTCGTCGGAGATGTCCAGCAGCTGGCTCAGACCCCAGTACGGGGCCAGCATGGCGACCGCGGACTGCACGTCCACCCGGATGTCGCCGGAGTGCACCGGCACCGGGAACGGCTCCGCCGGCGGCAGGCCCGGCCCGAATCGGCCGTCGACCAGCAGCGCCCACACGTTGCCGAACGAGACCTGGCCGATCAGATCCTCGATGTCGACCCCGCGATAGCGCAGCGCACCACCCTCACGGTCAGGTTCGGCGATCTCGGTCTCGAAGGCGACAACGCCCTCCAGTCCGGGTTTGAAATCGGCCATGTCGCTCTCCTGGATCTGGTCGGTGCGCCCGGTCAGCTCATCCGGCCCGGTCGGCCGAGCGCCTCAGGCGACCCTCAGGGATGTGTTCGGAACATCTTGCCTGCTGAGTAACCAGATACGCGACCCGCTGCCACTGTGCTGCACACGACATCCCCGGACGCGCATTTCCCGCGCCGCTCGGTGAGACTGGGCGGTGCGTGCTGGCCAGCGCGGGAGGGCGCCGGCGGGGCCGCCGAGAAGGAGTGCGAACGTGACGGGAGACACACCCGCCCCGGCTGCGATGCGTAACGAGTACGCCGCGGACCTGGGCCTGACCGAGGCTGACCTGGCCGCCGACTGGCACACCCAGTTCGACCGCTGGTTCGCCGACGCGGTGGCCTTCGGGCTACCCGAACCCAACGCGATGGTGGTGGGCACCGCCGACGCCGCCGGCCGGCCGAGCGGGCGGACGGTGCTGCTGAAGGGGTACGACCCGGACGGCTTCGTCTTCTTCACCAACCACCTCTCGCGCAAGGGCGTCGAGGCGTCCGCCAACCCGTACGCCAGCCTGGTCTTCCCCTGGTTCCCGATGCAGCGTCAGGTGGTGGTCACCGGGCGGATCGCCCCGGTCGACCGCTCGGTGACCGAGGCGTACTTCGCCAGCCGCCCGCGCGGCTCCCAGCTGGGCGCCTGGGCCAGCCCCCAGTCGCAGGTCGTGCCGGACCGGGCGGCGCTGGAGGAGAGCTACCGGGCGGCGGCCGAGCGGTTCGACGGCGAGCCCGTGATCCCGACCCCGCCGCACTGGGGCGGGCTGCGGGTCCGGCCCGACTCGGTGGAGTTCTGGCAGGGCCGGGCCGGTCGGTTGCACGACCGGCTGCGCTTCCGCCGTACCGACGACGGCCCGCCCGACGACCGCCCGAGCGGCGAGAGCGAGAGCTGGACCGTCGAGCGGTTGGCGCCGTGACGGAGGTGCAGGAGACCCGGCCGCGCGGAGCGCGCCGCTGGGCGATCGACGTGCGTCCGCTTCGCGTGCCGGCGTACCGGCGGCTCTGGCTCGGCAACACCGTGGCGATGTTCGGCTTCCAGTTCACCGCCGTCGCCGTGCCGGTGGAGATGTACGCGCTGACCAACGACTCGTTCTGGGTCGGTCTGCTGGGCGTGGCGGCCTTCGTACCGCTGCTGGTCTTCGGGCTCTGGGGTGGCGCGGTCGCCGACGCCCGCGACCGCCGGGTGGTGCTGCTCGGCGGGTCGGTGCTGCTCTGGGCGTCGACCCTCGGGCTGCTGGTCCAGGCGCTGCTGGACGTGGGCAGCCCGGTGCTGCTGCTGGCGCTGATGGCGGTGCAGTCGGTGGCGTTCGCGATCAGCTCGCCGGCCCGCAGCGCGATGCTGCCCCGGCTGGTTCCCGACCACCTGGTGCCGGCCGCCAGCACCCTGAACTACACCACCTTCACCGCAGCCTCGGTGGCCGGCCCGCTCGCCGCAGGCCTGATCCTCGCCGCCTCGCCGGACACGGCGGTGGTGCTGCCGATCGCGTACGGGGTCGACGCGGTGCTGTTCACCGCCATGCTCTGGGCCGCACTGCGACTGCCTGCGCTGCCACCCGAGCCGACCGCCGACGGCGAACCCCGCCGCGCCGGCCTGGCGAGCGTGATCGACGGGTTCCGCTACCTGGCCACCACGCCGGTGCTGCTGCTCTCCTTCGGGGTGGACCTGATCGCGATGATCCTGGCCATGCCGCGGGCGCTCTTCCCGGAGATCGCCCACGAGCGGTTCGGCGGCGGTGGCGCGGTCGGCCTGCTCTACGCCGCCATCGCGATCGGGTCGATGATCGGTGGGCTCACCTCCGGCTGGATCGGTCGGCTCCGCCGGCAGGGGCTCGGCCTGGTGGTCGCGGTGGTCGCCTGGGGACTCGCGATCGCCGCGGCCGGGCTCGCCCACCAGCTCTGGCTGATGGTCCTGCTCCTCGCCGTGGCCGGCGCCGCCGACCTGGTCAGCGCGGTGCTCCGGCAGTCCATGCTGCTGGTGTACGCGCCGGACCGGATGCGCGGCCGACTCCAGGGCGTCAACACGGTGGTGGTGGCCGGCGGGCCGCGCCTGGGCGACCTGCGCGCCGGCACGATGGCCGCCGGATTCGGTGGCGGGGTGGCGTGGGTGGCCGGCGGGCTCGCCTCGGCGGTGCTCGTGGTCGTGCTGGCGGCAGCCTTCCCGGCGCTGCTGCGCTACCGGGCGGCGGCGTCGAGCGGCGACCGGACGTGACCGGTTAGGGTCGCCGGCATGGACAGCCCCGACCAGCGCCCCTTCTCCGGCGCCCAGTGGACCATCTCCGCCGCCGGCCACGAGGCCGTCATCGTGGAGGTGGGCGGCGGGCTGCGGACGTACCGGCACGACGGTGTCGACCTGCTCGACGGGTACCGGACCGACGAGGTCTGCCCCGGTTGCGCCGGGCAGGTGCTGGCGCCCTGGCCGAACCGGATCCGGGACGGCCGCTACTCGTTCGGGGACCGGACGCACCAGCTTCCGCTGAGCGAACCGCAGCGGCACGTCGCCATCCACGGGCTGGTCAACTGGGTGCCGTGGCGGCTGCTGGAGCAGTCGGTGGACGCGGTGACGGTCGGCTACGACCTGCCGCCGCAGCCCGGCTACCCGTGGCCGCTGCGGCTGCTCAGCCGGTGGAGCATCGGCCCGGGTGGGCTGCGCGCCGAGCACGAGGTGACCAACACCGGCGGTGAGGTGGCGCCGTTCGGCTTCTCCGTGCACCCGTACCTGCAACTGCCGGGCGTCGCGGTGGACGACCTGGTCATGCGGCTGCCGACGCGTACCCGGCTGCTGGTGGACGGGCGGCTGCTGCCGGTCGGCGCGACCCCGGTCGCGGGCACCGAGTACGACTGGACCAGCCCGCGCCGGATCGGCCGCGCCCAGTTGGACCTCTGCTTCGGCCAGGTGATCGCCGACGCCGACGGTGGCTCGTCGGTGAGCCTGGCCGCGCCGGACGGCTCGTCCGGGGTGAGCATCTGGGCGGACCAGGAGTTCGGCTGGTGGCAGGTGTTCACCGGGGACGCGCTCACCGGCGAACGGCATCGCCGCTCGGTGGCGATCGAGCCGATGACCTGCCCGCCGGACGCGTTCCGCTCGGGCAAGGACGTGCTCACGCTCAAGCCCGGCGCGACCTGGCGGGGCGCCTGGGGCATCCGCCCCGGGGCCTGAGCCGGGCGGGCAGGGAGAGCGGGATGGAGTTCGCCGAGGTCGTCCGGCACCGGCGGATGGTGCGCAACTACGACCCGGACCGCCCGGTCCCGCCCGACGTGGTGGACCGGCTGCTCGACCATGCGGTACGCGCCCCGTCGGCCGGGTTCGCGCAGGGCTGGGGCTTCCTGGTGCTGGAGGAGGCGGCCGACCGGGAGCGGTTCTGGGCCGCCACCACGCCGGACGGTGGCGGGCGGGAGCGTTGGCTGGCCGGGATGCGCCGGGCGCCGCTGATCGTGGTGCCGCACGCCAACGAGTCGGCCTACCTCCAGCGGTACGCGGAGCCGGACAAGGGCTGGACGGACCGGTCCACCGATCGCTGGCCGGTGCCCTACTGGTACGTCGACACCGGGTTCGCCGCGCTGCTGATGTTGCTCACCGCGGTGGACGAGGGGCTGGGGGCGTGTTTCTTCGGCATCCCGCCGCAGCGGTTGGCCGCTTACCGGGAGTCGTTCGGCGTGCCGACGGACTACCGACCCATCGGTGCCGTCACAATCGGTTACCGCGCGCCCGACCATCGGTCACCGTCGCTGCGCCGTGGGCGTCGTCCGGTGGACGAGGTGGTGCGGCGCGGCCGGTGGAGTTGAGTGCGGCGTCCCGTTCGTCCGGTTGAAGATCGGACGAGCGGTAGCGAAACTGACATCAGGGAGCAGAACGTGGTGTGCGCTGGGCGGCTAGGCTGGCACGCGTCATCGGTGCCGCACCGCGCGGTGCCCGCCGCGACCCGGCTCGGCGCCGTCGGTCGGCTCGGCCACGGGGAGGGGAGCGTGCCGTCGTGATCTTCAGAGCGGTCCGGGACGGGCGTCCCTATCCGGAGCACAACCTGACGCTCAAGCAGTGGGCGGAGATCCCGCCGCGACCCCTGCGCCTGGACCAGTTGATCACCACCAAGCGTGAGCTGGCGCTCGACAAGCTCCTCGCCGAGGACTCCACCTTCTACGGCGACCTCTTCCCGCACGTGGTGCAGTGGAATGGCGGGCTCTACCTGGAGGACGGCCTGCACCGGGCCCTGCGTGCCGCCCTGCAGCAGCGCAACCAGATCCACGCCCGGGTGCTGGTGCTCTCCGAGCCGATCGAATGACGCGTCCGCGCCCACCGGCCTGAGCCTTCGTTAAGGTGGCGTCCATGACCGCTCCACTGGACCTGCTCGACCTGGACCCGTCGCTCACCGAGGAGGAGCGGCAGGTCCGCGACGTCGTACGCCAGCTCGTCGACGACCGGGTGCGCCCACACGTCGCCGACTGGTACGAGGAGGGTCGGGCACCGGCCCGTGAGCTGGCCCGGGAGTTCGGCAAGCTCGGGCTGCTCGGCATGCACCTGACCGGGTACGGCTGCGCGGGCGCCTCCGCGGTCGCGTACGGGCTGGCCTGCCAGGAGCTGGAGGCCGCCGACTCCGGCGTCCGCTCACTGGTCTCCGTGCAGGGCTCCCTGGCCATGTACGCCATCTGGCGCTACGGCAGCGAGGAGCAGAAGCAGCGCTGGCTGCCGTCGATGGCGACCGGCGAGGCGATCGGCTGCTTCGGCCTGACCGAGCCGGACCACGGCTCCGACCCCGCGTCGATGGCCACCCGGGCCCGCCGCGACGGCGACGACTGGGTGCTCAGCGGCGGCAAGATGTGGATCACCAACGCGCCGATCGCCGACGTCGCGGTGATCTGGGCGCGCACCGACGCCGGCGTGCGAGGCTTCGCCGTACCCATGGACACGCCCGGTGTCACGGCCCGCGAGATCCGCCGCAAGATGTCGCTGCGCGCGTCGGTGACCGGCGAGATCGTGCTCGACGACGTCCGGCTCCCGGCGAACGCCCAACTGCCCGAGGCGGTCGGGCTCAAAGCACCGCTGAGCTGCCTCACCGAAGCCCGGTACGGCATCGTCTGGGGCGCGGTCGGCGCCGCCCGGGACTGCCTGGAGACCGCGTTGGCGTACTCCACCACCCGCACCCAGTTCGGTCGCCCGCTGGCCGGCTTCCAGCTCACCCAGGCCAAGCTCGCGGACATGGCCGTCGAGCTGGTCAAGGGGCAACTGCTTGCGCTGCACCTGGGCAGGCTCGCCGACGCCGGCAGGCTGCGGCCCGAGCAGGTCAGCGTGGGCAAGCTGAACAACGTGCGGGAGGCCCTGGCCATCGCCCGGCAGTGCCGCACCATCCTCGGCGCCAACGGCGTCTCCGGGGAGTACCCGGTGATGCGGCACGCCAACAACCTGGAGAGCGTGCTGACGTACGAGGGCACCTCGGAGATCCACCAGCTCGTCGTCGGACAGCGGCTCACCGGGCTCTCCGCCTTCGCCTGACCTGCCCGTTCACGCTTTCCGGCCGCTCGACGCGCGGCTGTCGTACGGGGGCCGTACCGTCAATGACAGACGACGTGTCTGACGAGGACGGTGAGCGTGATGGCCCGCGACGCTGGCATCAACGAGCCCACGAGGGAGTTCCCCGGTTACCCGACCGGCGACGACCTCAAGGAGCGGTCGGCCTCCACACCCGAGCCGACCTCGGACACACCGGGCGGCTCCGGCGGCCCGACGACCGGTGGCGCCGGTGCGCCCGTCCGCGGCCTGCTCGTGCTGCTCGGGGCCGCCGCGCTGGCCGTGGTGGTGCTGCTCGGCGTGCAGGCGACCGGCATCCTGCCGGAGTTCCGCAACCCGTTCGCCAAGGAGCAGACCGACCGCAGCCAGCCGCCACTGCTGAAGTCGATCCAGGACCTCAGCCGCTACGTGGCCGCCGAGGGCAACTTCCAGGTCGTGGTCGACACCCAGAACGACCGGCGCAACGTTCCGGACTTCCTGCTCAACGAGCGCACCCTGTTCGTCGGGGCGGGCAGCGTCGAGGCGTACGTCGACTTCGGCAAGATCGGTGAGGGCGCTGTCGTCGAGTCCGCCGACGGCACCTCGGTCGAGATCAAGCTGCCCGCGCCGCAGCTCGGCGAGACCAACCTCGACCTGGAAAAGAGCTATGTCTTCGCCGAGCAGCGCGGTCTGCTCAACCGGCTCGGTGACCTGGTCGGCAACGACCCCAACCGGCAGCAGCAGGTCTATCAGCTCGCCGAGGAACGGATCACCGCCGCCGCCCGGGACAGCGGGCTTTCCGCCCGGGCCGAGGAGAACACCCGCAAGATGCTGGAGGGGCTGCTGCGCTCCCTCGGCTACCAACACGTCACGGTCACCTACACCGCCCCCTGACCGGCGCACCCCGTACGCCGAAGCGCCCGCCCCGACGATCGTCAGGGCGGGCGCTCTCGTTTCTTGGACTCCCCGGCCGCGCCTCACGCGGAGCCACGTCCCGGCGCAAGATCCGCGCAACTTCAGCGATGTTGGTGCCTCAGGCGGTCGTGAGGCAGCAAGTTCCCCGAAGTTGCTGCCTCGGCGCGGGGCCTCGGCGAGGGTGGGTTCGGGGGTGGGGTGCGGGGTGCTGGTCAGTATCCGGTCGAGGCGAGGTAGCGGTCCTCGTTCGGCATGAGGAACCAGAGGACCAGGTACACGATCACCTGGGTGCCGGGCAGCAGCAGCGACAGCAGGAACAGCAGCCGGACCATCCCGGCGGACATGCCGAACCGCTGACCGAGGCCGGCGCAGACACCGGCGATCATGCGCCCCTGGCGGGGCCGAACCAGTTTGCGACTCATCGTCGTACTCCCACTCTGCGGCGGTACGCCGCGTCTGCAATCCACGGTAGAAAGGTGCGGCCAGTTCGTCCTCGGTCCCGAGGACGATCAGCAACGCGTGGACCCGTAGGTGCATTACCCCGGTCGCCCCGCCCCGACGCCTCCGCCGAGCGGGAGCAGGCTGGCAGGCGGGAGATCGTGCTCGATCCTGGATGTAGTGGCCTTGCGGTCGAGAGGAAGCCACTACATCCAGGACCGTGCGTGATCTCCGGGCGGGTGGTCGGCCCGCCGGACGGGCGGCGCGGGCGCCGACGCGGCGCGGGCGGGGGCGCGGCGGGGAGGTGGCGCTGCGGCGGCGGGCAGGTGTCCACGACGCGGTGGCCGGGTGGGCCGTGAACTGGGCGGGTAGGCTCGCAGGTTGGGCACCCACACCCCGGGTGACCGGCGGCCACCCGACCGGGCGGCCACGAGCGGGGCCACCTGACCGGTGGCCACGACCGGGCCGGATCCCGCACCACGGGACGACGGCGAGGAAGCGCAGCCATGATCAGTGTTTTCGACCTCTTCAGCGTCGGCATCGGGCCGTCCAGCTCGCACACGGTGGGCCCGATGCGGGCCGCCCGCACCTTCGTCGCCGGGCTCAAGGCCGACGGGCTGCTCACCGACACCGCGCGGGTGCAGGCCGAACTGTTCGGCTCGCTCGGCGCCACCGGGCACGGCCACGGCAGCGACCGTGCGGTGCTGCTCGGGCTGGCCGGCGAGGCGCCGGAGACGGTCGACACCGACACCGTCGGCCCCCGGGTCGAGCGGATCCGGGTGGAGCGGCGAATCAGCCTTCTGGACGCGCACGAGATCGACTTCGACCCGGACCGGGACCTGACGCTGCACCGCCGGCGGTCGCTGCCGTACCACCCGAACGGGATGACCTTCGCGGCGTACGACGGGACCGGCGCCGAGGTGCGCAGCCGCACCTACTACTCCGTTGGCGGCGGCTTCGTGGTGGACGAGGCGGCGGCCGGCGCGGACCGGATCAAGCCGGACAGCACACGGGTGCGGTACCCCTTCCTGACCGGGGCGCAGCTGCTGGAGGTGACCACCGCCGCCGGCCTCTCGATCAGCGAGGTGATGCTGGCGAACGAGCGCTCCTGGCGCAGCGAGGCGGAGATCCGGGCCGACCTGCTGGAGATCTGGCGGGTGATGCGCGAGTGCGTGGAGCGCGGCTGCGAGCGGGATGGCGTACTCCCGGGTGGGTTGAAGGTCCGGCGGCGCGCGGCGGAGCTGCGGCGCAGCCTGGAGGCGGACACGGCGACCACTGATCCGCTGCGCGCGATGGACTGGGTGACGCTGTTCGCTCTGGCGGTGAACGAGGAGAACGCCGCTGGCGGCCGGGTGGTCACGGCGCCGACCAACGGCGCGGCGGGGATCATCCCGGCGGTGCTGCATTACTACACCCGGTTCGTGCCGGGCGCCTCCGACGACGGGGTGGTGCGGTTCCTGCTGACGGCCGGCGCGATCGGCGTGCTGTTCAAGGAGAACGCCTCGATCTCCGGCGCGGAGGTCGGCTGCCAGGGTGAGGTGGGCTCGGCCTGCTCGATGGCTGCGGCGGGCCTCGCCGAGGCGCTCGGCGGCACCCCGCAGCAGGTGGAGAACGCCGCCGAGATCGGGATGGAGCACAACCTCGGGTTGACCTGCGACCCGGTGGGTGGCCTGGTGCAGATCCCGTGCATCGAGCGGAACGCGGTGGCTAGCATCAAGGCGATCACGGCCGCCCGGCTGGCGCTGCGCGGCGACGGTGTGCACGCGGTGTCGCTGGACAAGGTCATCAAGACCATGCGGGAGACGGGCGCCGACATGAAGGTCAAGTACAAGGAGACGGCGCGGGGCGGTCTGGCCGTCAACGTGATCGAGTGCTGATCTGGCCGACTCGGGGCATTCGTTCACCGACTGCTAACCTGTCGTCCGTTTCAGGAGGCGGGAGGCAGCGGTGACCTCTGGCGTCGCGGCCCTGTGGTCGCACCGCAACTCGCTGCGCATCCTGGTCAGGCGGGACCTGGCGGTCAAGTACCAACAGTCGGTGCTGGGCTACCTCTGGTCGTTGATCGAGCCGCTCGGCATGGGCGCCATCTACTGGTTCGTCTTCGGCGTGCTCTACTCGCGGGACACCGGGCGGCACCTCGGCGAGGCGGCCGGGTCGTATCCGCTGTTCCTGATCACGGGGATCTTCGCCTGGATGTGGACCAGTTCGGCGCTGAGCGAGGCCACCAACGCGCTGACCGGCCAGTCCCGGCTGATCACCACGATGAACGTGCCGCGCCAGGTCTTCCCGATCGGCCGGGTCACCGGCCGGTTCGCCGAGTACGCGGCCGGTCTGCCGATCCTGATCGCCATCGCGGTGATCTACGCGGTGCACGGCCGGATCCATCCCGGCTGGTCGCTGCTCTCGCTGCCGCTCGCGGTGGCCGTCCAGGCGGTCCTGCTGATCGGCCTGGCCCTGCTGCTGTCCGCGTGGAACGTGCTGATGCGCGACGTGGAGCGGTTCATGCGGCTGATCATCCGGGTGCTCTTCTACGCCACTCCGATCATCTACCCGCTCAGCCTGGTCCAGGAATCCGGCCTGCCGGGCTGGCTGAAGATGGCGTACGAGCTGAACCCGCTGGTCGGGATCTTCCAGCTGCACCACGCGATCTGGTATCCGGACGAGTTCCCGGGCGCCCGGCTGCTCGCGACCACGGTCGTCGGCAGCCTGCTGGTGCTGGCCGCGGGCTGGTGGTCGTTCCGCCGGTTGGAACCCGCCGTGCTCAAGGAACTCTGAATGGCGGCGCCGATCATCGAGGCCGACGGCCTGGGCATCCGGTTCGTTCGCAACCGCCGCCGGCAACTGCGGCTGCGGGAGTTGTTCATCCACAGGGGTGGGCGGGGTGCCCTGCCCGGCCAGTTCTGGCCGCTGCGCGACGTGTCGTTCACCGTCGAGCCGGGCGAGACGGTCGGGGTGATCGGCCGCAACGGCACCGGTAAGAGCACCCTGCTGCGGTTGATCGCCGGAGTGCTCATTCCGGATGAGGGCAGCATCCGGGTGCACGGCGCGGTGGCTCCACTGTTGGAGCTCTCGGCCGGTTTCTCCAACGACCTGACCGGGCGGGAGAACCTGCACCTGGTCGGTGGACTGCACGGGCTGTCGACGGGCTATCTGAAGCGGCACTTCGACGAGATCGTCGAGTTCGCCGGTGAGCAGGTGGAACGGGCCATCGACACGTCGGTGCGGCACTACTCGTCGGGGATGAAGGTGCGGCTCGGCTTCGCGATCATCTCGCATCTGCCGCACCCGATTCTGCTGATGGACGAGGTGACCGCGGTCGGGGACGCGGAGTTCCGCAAGAAGTGTTACGCGACGATTGATCGTCTGCTCGGGGAGGGGCGCACGCTGGTGCTGGTGTCACACAACGAAAAGGACCTGACCCGGTTCTGCCGTCGGGGGTTGTACCTCGACGCGGGCCGGTTGATGCTCGACGGCACCATCGCCGAGGCGCTCGACGCGTACCACGCCGCGGTCCCGCGGTGACGCTCGCGATCGTGCTCGCCGCCGGGACGCGCGCGGCGGGCCTGACCACCGCGACCGGCGAGCCGCTGGCCGACCGGCTCGCCGCACAGCTGCGTCGGGCCGGGGCGGACGAGGTGCGCTTCGCCGCCGGGTTGGACGAGCTGGCCGCGCTGGCTGACACCGCCACCGGCCCGTTGCTGATCACCGGCACCGATCTGGTCGCGCACACCGCCGTGCTGCGACACCTGGCCACCAGCCCGGTGGGGCCGACGGTGGCGCTGGTGCTCGGTGACCCGCCGGTGCCGGGGCGGACCGCGGTGCGCGAGGAACGCGGCCAGGTGGTCGACGCCGGCGCGGTGGAGGCCCTGGACGGCGACGCCACCGGCGTGTTCGGCGGTGCGCTGCGGGTCGGCGTGAGTGACCTGCCGACGTTGGCCGCCGCCGCCCGGGCCGCCGCGGTCGGCATGCTGCCGGTCGCCACCCCCCTCGGCCCGGCCGGGGATGTCGCCCCGTTCGGGCCCACCGAGGGCGCCGGGCCGGCCGGGCGTCTCGCGCCGGTCCCGGCCGGCGGCCCCGGGTCCGCCGTGGACCGGCTCGTCGCGGGTCTCGCCGCGCTCGGCACCCTGATCTTCGCTCAGCGGGTACGTCTGCTCGTCGCGCACCGGGTCGACGACGCGGCCGGGCTGGCCGCCGCCGAGGCGGCGGTGACCGCGGTCGACGAGGACCGGGCCGAGCTGCGGCTGGCGGTGAAGGAGAAGGACGACTTCTTCTCCACCTACTTCGTCAGCACCTGGTCGCCGTACGTCGTGCGGGCGGCGGCCCGGCTCCGGCTCACCCCGACCGGGGTGACGGTGATCTCGGTGCTCTTCGCGCTGGCCGCCGCGGTGCTGTTCGGGGTCGGCGGGCGGCCCGCGCTGGTCAGCGGCGCGGTGCTGCTCTACCTCGGTTTCGTGCTGGACTGCGTGGACGGCCAGTTGGCCCGCTACACCCGGCACTTCAGTGCCTGGGGTGGTTGGCTGGACACGATGGCCGACCGGGCCAAGGAGTACCTGGTCTACGCGGGGCTGGGTTTCGGGGTGAGTCACGCCGGGCTGGGCAACGGCTGGGCGCTGGCGATCGCCGCGATGACGTTGCAGACCGTCCGGCACATGACCGACACCTGGTACGGGGTGCTGCACGACGAGGCGGCCCGCCGGCCCCGAACGGCGACGGGTGCCAGCGGCGGCATCGGAGACCGGTTGAACGCCGCGTCGACCCGGGTGCAGGCGGACACCGGCTCGCTGTCGTACTGGCTGAAGCGGACCGTGGTCTTTCCGATCGGCGAGCGGTGGGCGCTGATCGCGCTGACCGTGGCGCTGTTCAACCCGTTGGTCAGTCTGATCGCGGTGCTGGTGTGGGGCGTGCTGGCGTTCGCGTACACCGGGGCGCTGCGTACGCTGCGGGCCCGCTGGATGTGGGTGCCGGTGCTGGACACGGTCGATGCCACGCTGCACCGCGACGACGGCCCGCTGGCCCGCCGGCTGCCGGTGGTTCGCCAGATGGGGCCGCTCACCCTGGCGGTGATCGCCGCGCTCGGCTCGGCGGCGCTGCTGGTCGCGGCGCTGCTGGGCGACGCGCCCGACGGGCTGCGCTGGGCGGTGCCGGTGGCGTTGCTGGTGCTGCTGGTCGGTGGCCTGGGCGCCGGGGCCGCGCACAACGGTCCGCTGGACTGGCTGGTGCCCGCCGCGCTGCGGGCCGCCGAGTACCTGTTCGCGATCGCGGTCGGGGTGGTCGGCGGCGCGCCGGGGTGGCTGATCTTCGGCTACGTCTTCGTGCTCACGGTGCACCACTACGACCTGACCGCCCGGCTGGAGAAGCGGCAGGCGGCACCTCCGTTGCACCCGGCCACGCTGGGCTGGGAGGGACGTTCGGTGCTGCTGGCCCTCGCGGCGATTGCCGGAATCGTGAGTATCGGCATGGCTACACTCGGTACGTACCTTCTCGTGGTTTTCGTGGCAAGCGTCGTCCTGGCCTGGTTCGTGCGTCCGGCTCGTAGCGCGCGGGCGTCGGCCGCGCCGGTGGGAGGTGGCGCGCCGCGCTGACGGAGGGACGGCCGGATGGCCCTGATCAGTTTCGTGGTGCCGGCCTTCCGGGTGCAGGGATACCTGCGTGAATGCCTGGACTCGATCCTCGACCAGCCGGAGACCGACCTCGAGGTGATCGCGGTCGACGACTGCTCGCCGGACTCCAGCGGCGAGATCATCGACGAGTACGCGGCCCGCGACCAACGGGTCCGGTCGGTACGCCTGCCGGAGAACGTCGGCCTCGGTCCGGCCCGCAACGTCGGGCTGGACCGGGCCGTCGGCGAGTACGTCTGGTTCCTCGACGGCGACGACTGGCTGGCGCCGGAGTGCCTGCCGGAGGTCGCCGAGCGGTTGCGCGCCACCCGGCCGGATGTGCTGCTGGTCGACCACGTCCGGACGCACTGGAACGACACCGCCACGCGCAGCGCGATGGCGGAGGTGTTTCCGGAGTCGCCCGGCGCGGCCACCTTCCGGTTGCGGGACCGGCCGGAGGCGATGCGGCTGCTGCACACCGCGTGGAACCGGCTGGTACGCCGGGAGTTCCTCGTCGACCTGGGTCTTCGCTTCGAGCCCGGCTGGTACGAGGATGTCTCGTTCAGCTACCCCGTGCTGATGGCGGCGCAGCGGATCGGCGTACTGGACCGGGTCTGCGTCAACTACCGGCAGCGCCGGGCCGGCGCGATCACCCGGACCCGGGGTGACCGGCACTTCGAGGTGTTCCCGCAGTGGCGCCGGGTCTTCCACCTCATGGACACCTGGGGGCCGGCGGTGGACGCCCTGCGGCCGACGGTCTTCGAGCGGATGATCTGGCACTACCTGACCGTGCTCGGCAACGGCCAGCGGATCGCCCCGGAGCTGCGGCCCGCCTTCTTCGCACAGATCACCGCCGACTACGCGCGCTGGCTGCCGGACGGCGGGTACCCGGCGCCGAGCGGAGTCGAAGGGATCAAGCACCGGCTGGTCGCCACCGGCCGCTGGCGGACGTTCAGCGCGTTGCGGGCAGCGAGCCGGGCCCGCGACACCGCTCGCCGGCAGGCTCGTACCGCCCGCCGCCGGGTCGGGCCGGCCGCCCGGCGCGGCGCCCGACTGACCCGCGACGGACTGCTACGCGAGTACTACCGGGCGGAGTTGCGCCGGCCGGTGGATCCGACGCTCGCGGTGTACGCGGCCTACTGGTACCGGGGGTACGCCTGCAACCCGGCGGCGATCTACGAGGTGGCCCGCCGGCTGGCTCCCGGGGTGCGTGGGGTGTGGATCGTGCGCCGGGACCGGGTGGACACCGTGCCCGCCGGGGCGGAGTACGTGGTCGCCGGCACCCCGGCCTACTACCGGGCGCTGGCCCGGGCCCGGTGGCTGGTCAACAACGTCAACTTCCCGGACTTCGTTCGCAAGCGGCCGGAGCAGGTGCACGTGCAGACCCACCACGGCACGCCCGTCAAGGTGATGGGGCTGGACCAGCAGCGCTATCCGATCGGTGCCGGCGCGATGGACTTCGCGGGGCTGCTGCGCCGGGTGGACCGCTGGGACTACAGCGTCAGCGCGAACAGCTTCTCCACCCAGATGTGGGACCGTGCGTACCCGGCCTCGTACACCGCTCTGGAGGTGGGCTACCCGCGCAACGACCGACTGGCCAAGGCAAGCTCCGACGAGGTGCGCCGGCTGCGCGCCGAGTTCGGCTTCGGCCCCGACGAGCAGGTGGTGCTGTACGCCCCGACGCACCGCGAGCACCTGCCGGGCTACCGGCCACCGTTCGACCCGGACCGGTTCGTCGAGGCGTTGGGTGACTCCGGCCGACTCCTGATGCGCAGCCACTACTTCCACGATCGGGATCGCAGCCCCCGCCGTGCTGTGGACCGGGACCGGGTCCGCGACGTCAGCGGCCACCAGCGGGTCGAGGACCTCTACCTGGTGGCCGACGTGCTGGTCAGCGACTACTCCTCGGCGATGTTCGACTATGCGGTGCTGGACCGGCCGATCGTGCTCTACGCCCCAGACTGGGAGGCGTATCGGCTGGCCCGGGGCGTCTACTTCGACGTCACGGCGGAGCCGCCGGGCGCGGTGGCCACCACGTTCGCCGACCTGCTCGACCTGTTCCGCACCGACGCGGTGCGCTCGGACGCGGCGACCAAGGCCCGCGCGCACTTCCGGGGCCGGTTCTGCGCACTGGACGACGGGCGCGCGGCGGAGCGGGTGGTACGCCGGGTGTTCCTGGGTGAGCCGGACGAGAGGGCTCCGCGCTGCTGATCGCGCCGGCTTGTGTCGCTCAATGGCAGCGTCATCGATCGAACATGAGACGTTCACCCGATGTGCCGATCCAATGATCCTGGTCACAGTCTTCTGGGGTTCGGTCGACGAGCTGGGGGAGGAGACGGTGACCACCGTCGCGCTCAAGGATGTCACCAAGGTCTTCAAGGACGGCACGCTGGCCGTCGACAGCATCAACCTGGACGTGAACGACGGCGAGTTCATGGTGCTGCTCGGCCCGTCCGGCTGCGGCAAGTCCACCGTGCTGCGGATGATCGCAGGGTTGGAGGACCCGACGCAGGGCGCGGTGCTGCTCGACGGGGAGCTCGCGAACGACCTGCCGCCGCGGGATCGGAAGATCGCCATGGTCTTCCAGGACTTCGCTCTCTATCCGCACATGACGGTGGGTGACAACATCGCCTTCCCGCTGCGCCTGGCCGGGGTGGAGCCGACCCCGCGGGGTGAGCGGGTCACCGACGTGGCCAGCGCCCTGGGCATCGGCGACGTGCTCGCCCGCAAGCCGGGGCAGCTCTCCGGCGGGCAACGGCAGCGCGTCGCGATGGGGCGGGCCATCATCCGCCGACCCGGGCTGTTCCTGATGGACGAGCCACTGTCCAACCTGGACTGCGGGCTGCGCGCGGAACTGCGTGCGGAGATCTCGGGCCTCACCCGGGAGCTGGGCGTCACCACCGTCTACGTCACCCACGACCAGGCGGAGGCCCTCACCATGGCCGACCGGGTGGCGATCATGCGCCGTGGCGTGCTCCAGGACGTGGGCACTCCCACCCAGGTGTACGGCCGGCCGGCGACGCTCTACGTGGCCGCCTTCCTGGGAAGCCCACGGATGAACCTGCTCGAGGCGTCGGTCTACGTGCATCTGGACCGGTACGTCACGCTCAACCTCGGCGAGCAGTCGCTCTACCTGCCCTGGGACGACATCCGCAGCCGGGCCGTCGCGCACTATCACGGCGAGCGGATCGTGGTCGGCATGCGGGCCGAGGCGCTCACCCCGGTCTCCCCGGACAGCCCCGGTGACGTGCTGCGCGGCCGGATCCGCTACCTGGAGCACCATGGACACGAGTCGCTGGCGTTCCTCGACATCGGGGCGACCGCGATCGTGGTCGACGAGATGGGCGCGCGGCTGGACAATCCGCCGGAGGGCCAGCGTGGCCTGCGCCGGTTCAGCTCGGTGATGCAGCGACTCACCGGCAAGGCCGTGGAGGCGGCGGACGACGCTGCCGGCGGCACCCGGACGAGCGTGCTCCCCGATCCGGGTCGGCACCACCGCCGCCCGGCGGAGCTGGCGGTGCGGTTGGCGCCGTACCCGGCGGTCGCCGCAGGTCACCCGCTCGCCGTGGCGGTCCGGATGGACGCGCTGCATTTCTTCGACGAGCGCGGGGGCCGGATCGACGTGGGGTGGCGCTGACACCACGCCGGAGCGGGGTAGCGGGGGCGCGTCCCGGTGTCCTACCGTCTGCGCACCCAGTCCACTGTGAGAGACCACCGAGAGGGGTGCACCCGTGTCGGGTGACCGTCCCAGCCCGCTCGTCATCGAGCGCATCCTCCGCGATCGGCAGGGCATCTGGCAGCAGATCGTTGCCGACCGTGACCTGAACGCGTTGACCGGGCGGATGCTGGCCAGCTCCGCCATCGCACTCGCCTGCTACGGGGCGGTGCTGGGTGCCTTTCACAGCCCGCTGATGGCGTTGACCTCCGCGCTGAAGCTGCCGCTGCTGTTCCTGGTCACGCTCGCCATCTGCCTGCCCACGCTCTATCTGTTCAATCTGGTCTTCGGCGCCCGTCTCTCGGTGCGCCAGTCGCTGGCGCTGGTGATGGTGGCGATCACGGTCACCTCGATGCTCGCCGTTGCGTTCGCGCCGATCAGCCTCTTCTTCCTGATCACCGCGCCCGACTACGGCTTCTTCAAGCTGCTCAACGTGGCGATCCTGACCCTGTCGGCGCTGGTCGGGCTGCGCTTCCTGACCGGCGGGATGCAGGTGCTCAACGATCACGGCCTGCTCGCCCCGGAGGCGGCCCAGGCTCAGGCCCCGGCGCAGGCCGTGCCGGCCGCCGTGCCCGCCGGTGCGGTGCCGGCCGCCGTGCCGCCGGCTGGCCAGGTCGCCGAGCCGGTCGCCGTGCCGGCCGGAGCCGCGGCGGCCGGGTCGGTCGGTACGGTCCCGAACGGCACCGCCCCCGACGCCGGGTCGCCTGCGCAGGTCCCCGCCCAGGTCCCCGCCCAGTGGAGCGGGCAGCCGGCCGGTGCCGCGTTCCCGCCCGGCATGCTGCCGCCCGGCTACCCACAGCCGCACCGCCCGTGGGCCAACCCGCCGGTACGGCGCGAGCCGACGCAGCGGCCGGCCAGCATGACCCTGCTCTACATCTGGATCCTGCTCTTCGGCTTCGTCGGCACCCAGTTGGCCTGGACGCTGCGTCCCTTCTTCGGTGACCCGGGTCAGGACTTCGCCTTCTTCCGCAGCATCGACGGCAACTTCTACGCCGAGATCCTGCGGACCATCGCCAACCTCTGACGATGCCCTTGTCGATCACGCGGACGTGGTGGGCCTTCTGCTGGGCGCGGCCGGTGTCCTGATCCTCAGCCAGCGGTTGACGAACCGCTGGGCCGGCCGCTCCCAGAGGAAGTGGCACGCGGCCGCGACGGCGGTGACGAAGACGACGAGCAGAGTCATCTTGGTGAAGTAGGCCATGAAGCTGTCGTCCACCCACGCCTCTGCCCCGACCACCTGCATCAGCGGGCGGTGCACCAGATAGAAGGCGAAGGAGACCTCGCCGAGAAGGACGACGAGTCGGGTGCTGAGAAAGCGGCCGAGCGCGGACTGCGGATACTGGCTCAGGCCGAAGAAGAGCAGCACCCCGGGGAGCATCCACATCGCGTCGTAACTGGCGTAGTAGTGGGTGCGGCCCGGCCACGCCATCAGCAGCAGGGTCGCCGCGAGGGGAAGCCAGGTGAGCAACGGCGACAGCACACGACTCCGGGCGGCGGACGCGGGCCATGACCGCTTGGCCTGGCGGAGAAGCAGTGCCGCCACCATGCCGAGCGTGAAGTCCCCCAGGCGGGTGGCGGGCGTCCGGTAGAGCCACCGGTGCGCACTGAACGGGTTCGTGGCGGGCAGACCGTTGCGGAAGTGCTGGAACAACGCCGCGAGGACGAAGGCCGCGACTATCGCCGCCACCGCCACGGCGAGGAGAGCCTTGGCGTTGTTGGCGATCGGGCGCAGCGCCAGCGCCAGGAGCGGGAAGCAGGCGTAGAGAAAGAACTCGACGCCGATCGACCAGCCGGGTGCGTTGATGCCGTACGTGACGACGAGCGACGGATGCCAGGACTGCAGGGCGAGGACCTGGATGAGGAATCGACTCACGTTGGAGTGGTGGTCCACGGCCAGCCAGACGACGACGAGGACCAGCAGATAGAGCGGGTAAACCCGGGCCAGCCGACCGACCAGGTAGTTCCAGGTGCTGCGGGGGGTCGGCCGTGCGGCGGCGTCGAAATAGTTCAACGCGATGACGAACCCCGACAGCAGAAAGAAGAAAGTGACGCCGTTGCTGCCCGCTCCCATGATCCGGCGGACCGGATCCGGCAGCGACTCGTGCTGCGCCGAGTGAGAAAGAAAAACAGCGAGAGCAGCGAACCAGCGCAATCCGGTCAAGGCGGGGATGTGTAGTTTCTTTGTGGTGGCCGCGGGCGTCGACGTCATTCATTCCTCCAGGTCCGCGCCAGGTTATAGCACTCCGCGCTGTCGCGGCCGCCCTCCGGGAGGCGCATTGGCCAAGCGCACCTACCATTTATCCCGGTGCGAATATCCGGATTGTTCGCCGACTGTTCACGTGGCCCGACTTGCTGATCCGACAATTTCTGCCTGAGCCGGGAAGTTCAGCAGAAAAGGATGATTGGCCGGCGGCCGGCGGACGTTCGAGGAATGAACAACAAGTAGCGCTGGAACCTGGTCCGGCCAGCATCATTCCGGCCTTGCCCCGATAAGTTACCCGCGAGTAGCATCAGGGCATGACCATCGACTCTCGCCAGGTGGCGTCCGGCATGCTCGAAGCGGTGCCGTTCGCCCGTACGCTCGGCTTCGAATTTGTCGAGGTGGCACCCGAGGCGGAAGGCGGGGTGCGGGCGGTCGTCCGGCTCCCCGACTCGCCGGCCACCCACAACCACGTTGGCGGCCCACACGCCGGAGCCATGTTCACCCTGGGTGAGACGGCTTCCGGCGCGGTGGTGCTGGCCGCCTTCGGGCAACTGCTGGACCGGGCAGTGCCGCTCGCCGTCCGCGCCGAGATCGCCTACCGCAAGCTGGCACGGGGCCCGGTGCTGGCCACGGCGCGGCTCGGTCGGCCGGCTCTGGAGGTGATCGACGAGCTGGAGTCCGGCAGGCGGCCCGAGTTCCCGGTCGAGGTGGAGATCACCACCGAGGACGGCACGCCCACCTCGGCGATGACGGTGGTCTGGACGCTGCGGCCGAACTGAGCCCCGACGATGGCGGCGGAAACGGGGTTTGCCGACCCGGACAGATGGTTAGATTCGTAGCGTGCTGGGCCTACCTGCTCGCGTGACCGCCTGTCTCTTCGACCTGGACGGTGTGCTGACGCAGACCGCCCGGGTGCACAACGCTGCCTGGACGGAGACGTTCGACGAGTTCCTGCGGCAGCGCGCCACAGCCACCGGCGAACGGTTCCAGCCGTTCGACCCCGGCCCGGACTACAACCGCTACGTCGACGGCCGGCCCCGCGCCGACGGCGTCCGGTCGTTCCTGGCCTCCCGCGGGATCGTGCTGCCCGAGGGCAGCCCGGACGACCCGCCGGACGCGGACACGGTCAACGGGGTCGGCAACCGCAAGAACGTCCTGCTGCTGCAGCGCCTGCGCAGCTCCGGCGTCGAGGTCTACCCGGGCTCGGTGCGCTACCTGGAGGCGGCGACCGCCGCCGGGCTGCGCCGAGCCGTGGTGACCGCGAGCGCCAACGGGCGCGAGGTGGTCGCCGCCGCCGGGCTGGACCCGCTGCTGGAGGCGCGCGTCGACGGGCTGGTGGCCCGGGCTCAGGGCTTGCGCGGCAAGCCGCATCCCGACACCTTCCTCGCCGGGGCGAGGCTGCTCGGCGTCGACCCGGCGCAGGCCGCCGTCTTCGAGGACGCGCTCTCCGGGGTGGCCGCCGGCCGGGCCGGCGGCTTCGGTTACGTGGTGGGCGTCGACCGGGTCGGGCAGGCCGAGGAGCTGCGTACGCACGGTGCCGACGTCGTGGTCACCGACCTCGCCGACCTGCTCGACGCGGGTGACACCGATCCACCGCCCCCGCCCGTCGCCCGCAAGCCGACCGGAGAGCGGGGTCTGGCGTGATCCGGGAACGGGCCTATCCGGTCGAGCCCTGGCATGTCCGGGAGATCCGGCTGGACATGGACGTGCTGGCCCAGTCGGAATCCGTCTTCGCGCTCTCTAACGGGCACGTCGGGCTGCGCGGCAACCTCGACGAGGGCGAGCCGCACGGCCTGCCCGGCACGTACCTCAACTCGTTCTACGAGCTGCGTCCGCTGCCGTACGCGGAGGCCGGCTACGGCTTCCCCGAGTCCGGGCAGACCATCGTCAACGTCACGAACGGCAAGCTGATCCGGCTGCTGGTCGACGACGAACCGCTCGACGTGCGCTACGGCGAGCTGCTCTCCCACGAGCGGATCCTCGACATGCGTGCCGGCACCCTGCACCGTGAGCTGCACTGGCGCTCACCGGCCGGCCGGGAGGTCAAGGTCCGCAGCACCCGGCTGGTGTCGTTCACCCAGCGGTCGGTCGCCGCCATCAGCTACGAGGTGGAGGCCGTCGACGGCCCGCTCCGGCTGATCGTGCAGTCCGAGCTGGTCGCCAACGAGACGCTCCCCCCGCAGAGCAAGGACCCCAGGGTCGCGGCGGTGCTGGAGTCGCCGTTGCAGGCCGAGGAGGAGCTGACCACCCCGGACGGCGGGCAGCTGATCCACCGCACCAAGGTCTCCGGCCTGCGGGTGGCCGCCGCGATGGAGCACGAGGTGCACGGCCCGGACCGCACCACCATCGAGTCCGAGGGGTACCAGGACTGGGTTCGCACCACGATCGCCTGTGTGCTCAAGCCCGGCGAGAGACTGCGAATGGTCAAGTACCTGACGTACGGCTGGTCGAGCCGGCGCTCGCTCCCCGCGCTGCGCGACCAGGTCGGCGCGGCGCTGGCCGGGGCCCGCCTGGACGGCTGGGACGGGCTCTGCCGCGAGCAGCGCACCTACCTCGACGAGTTCTGGGACGCGGCCGACGTGCGGGTCGAGGGGGATCCGGAGGTGCAGCAGGCCGTCCGTTTCGGCCTCTTCCACGTGCTCCAGGCCGGCGCCCGGGCCGAGCGTCGGCCGATCTCGGCGAAGGGGCTGACCGGCCCCGGCTACGACGGGCACGCGTTCTGGGACACCGAGATGTTCGTCCTGCCGGTGCTCACCTACACCCAGCCGAGCGCCGTGCGCAACGCGCTCTACTGGCGACACAGCACCCTGGATCTTGCCCGGGAACGGGCCGAGACGCTCAGCTTCAAGGGCGCCGCTTTTCCCTGGCGGACCATCGAGGGCCCGGAGTCCTCCGGGTACTGGCCCGCCGGCACCGCGGCCTTCCACATCGCCGCCGACGTCGCCGACGCGCTGCGCCGCTACGTGCTGGTCACCGGGGACACCGATCTGGAACGGGAGATCGGGCTGGAGCTGCTGGTGGAGACCGCCCGGCTGTGGCGCTCGATCGGTCACCACGACCGGCACGGCCGTTTCCACCTCGACGGAGTGACCGGCCCCGACGAGTACACCGCGATCAAGAACGACAACATCTACACCAACCTGATGGCGCAGCGGAACCTGCTCGCCGCCGCCGACGTGGTGATGCGCTACCGGGATGAGGCGTTCCACTTCGGGGTCACCGACGAGGAGGCGGCGAGCTGGCGGGACGCCGCCAACTCGATGCACGTCCCGTACGACGACGAGCTCCAGGTCCACCAGCAGGTCGAGGGGTTCACCCGGCTCCAGGAGTGGGACTTCGCGTACACGCCCGCGGAGAAGTACCCGCTGCTGCTGCACTACCCGTACTTCGACCTGTACCGCAAGCAGGTGGTCAAGCAGGCCGACCTGGTCCTGGCCATGCACTGGCGGGGGGACGCGTTCACCCCGGAGCAGAAGGTGCGCAACTTCCACTACTACGAGCGCCGCACCGTGCGCGACTCGTCACTGTCGGCCTGCACCCAGGCGGTGCTCGCCGCCGAGGTGGGCCATCCCGAGCTGGCGCACATCTACCTGCGCGAGGCCGCGCTGATGGACCTGCACGACCTCAACGAGAACACTCGGGACGGCGTGCACATGGCGTCGCTGGCCGGCGCGTGGCTCGCCCTGGTCGGTGGGCTCGGCGGGTTGCGGGACCACGATGGTCGTCTGTCGTTCGCGCCCCGGCTCTCCAGCCGACTCAGCCGGCTGGAGTTCTCGCTCCAGTGGCGCGGGCTGGCGTTGCGGGTGGACGTCCGGCCGCACCAGACGACGTACTCGCTGCGCCACGGCGGCCCGGATGACGTGGTCGAGCTGCGCCACCACGACCAGTTGCTGCGGGTCACCTGCGACGAGCCGGTGACCGTGCCGGTGCCGCCGGCGGATCCGGCCGGGCCGCAGCCGGAGCAGCCGCCGGGCAGATCGCCGCTGCTGCGGTTGCCCGAGCACGAACAGTGACGGCTGGGGCGGGACCGCTCCCGCCCCAGCCGTCGAATCTCGGTGGGTCGCCGACCGTCGAGCGCCCGGTCATGCCGGGCCGTTCGGATCGGTGGACCCGGCCGGTGCGTCAGACGGGCTCGCCGGTGGAAGGGCGTCCCAACGCGTCCCTGGGCGCCATCGCCCGGGGATCCTCGGGAGTTCGCGCCTGCGCGGCCTCGTCCCCCCAGTCCCGGCTTCGCTCGGCGTCCTGTTCCCGCCGGTTCCGCTCGTCCATCTGCTGCTGCCGCGACGTCTGCTGCTGGGCCATGACGATCCTCGCGATCCGTCGGGGCGCGGTTTGCGCCGACACGGTCTGCGGTCGCCCCTCGCCTACCCGACGGTCCACCCGGCAAACCTCACCCGCAGTCGGCCCCGCGTTCGCAGACCGGGCATGGCGGCGGGGCGTGCGGCGCGACGGGTTGGGTACCCGCAGCACAGGCGAGTACAGGGAGGTGGGGCATGGACGAGCAGCGCAGCACGGTGACCATCCCGGTGGGGGACGTCCAACTCCCCGCAGACCTGATGCTGCCCGCTCAGCCGATCGGCGTGGTGCTCTTCGCGCATGGCAGCGGCAGCTCGCGGCACAGCCCGCGGAACGTGGCGGTGGCCCGGACCCTGAATGGTCGAGGCCTCGGCACGGTACTGGTGGACCTGCTCACCCCGACCGAGGACGAGGTGGACGCGCGCACCGCCGAACTGCGGTTCGACATCGGGCTGCTGGCCACCCGGCTGGCCGGGATCGTCGACTGGCTGGCGGTCGAGCGACCCGCCGGTGACGTGCCGATCGGTCTCTTCGGGGCGAGCACGGGTGCCGCCGCCGCCCTGGTCGCGGCGGCGTCCCGCGCGGACCGGGTCGGCGCGGTGGTGTCCCGGGGCGGTCGACCCGACCTGGCCGGCGCCGCTCTGGCCCAGGTGCGTACCCCGACGTTGCTGCTGGTCGGTGGCTTGGACGAGGAAGTGATCGCGCTCAACGAGCAGGCGCTGGCCGAGCTGGGGGAGGTCGGCGAACTGCGAGTGGTGCCCGGTGCCACCCACCTCTTCGAGGAGCGCGGCACCCTCGACCAGGTCGCCGACCACGCCGGCACCTGGTTCACCACTCACCTCAGCCGCACGACCGCGCCGTCGCACCGATCATGACGTGGACAGGGCATCCGCCACCCCCGTAGGAGTGGGGGCAGAGTGGTGGCGTTGGACCGTGTCGATGATGCGCCAGAGGACGGCGGTGATCGGGACACTGACGAAGGCGCCGGCGATGCCCGCGATCAGGGTGCCGGCGGTGACCGCCACCAGGATCACGGCCGGGTGCAGCCGGACCTGCCGCTTCATGACCAGCGGCTCCAGCAGGTTGCCCTCGATCTGCTGCACGGCGATCACCGCGGCGAGGGTGAGCAGCGCCGTGGTGGGGCCGTTGGCGGCCAGCGCCACCAGCACCGCCACCGCGCCGGCCACCGTCGCGCCGATGATCGGCACGAAGCCGCCGAGGAAGGTGATCAGCGCCAGCGGCAGGGCCAGCGGCACCCGCAACACCACCAGCGCCAGACCGATGCCGATCGCGTCGATCGCGGCGATCAGCATGGTGCCACGGCTGTACGCGCCCAACGTCCGCCAGCCGGCCCGGCCGGCCTCGGCCACGAGCGGCCGGTTCGGGCCGGTCATCCGGGACAGCACCCAGTGCCACATCGAGCGGCCGTCCTTGAGCAGAAAGAAGAGCAGCACCAGGGCGAGCAGCGCGGAGCCCAGCACCTCGGTCACGGTCCGGGCGCCGGCCACCGGGTCCGGGGAACTCCCGCTCAGCCCCTGTCGGGCCTGGTCGACCAGTCGGTCCAGCTGGGCGTCGGTGACGGGCAGGGTGGACGTGACGAAGTCCCGGCTGCGGTCCAGCCCCTGGGTCAGCTCCTGGCTGAGTTGGTCGAACTGGCTCGCGGTCAGGTTCCACACCAGCGCGCCGACCCCCACCGGATGCCGAGCAGCAGCAGTACGGTGAGCAGCGCGGCCAGCCCCGCGGCAGCCGCAACCGGCGCAGCCGGAGCAGCACCGGGTCGAGCAGCGCGGTGAGGAAGATGGTGGCGGCCAGCGCGATGGCCAACGGCGCCAGCAGCACGGCGATCCGGCCCAGCAGGTAGAGCCCGGCGACGACCACCACCAGGCAGGCGCTCCACAGCACCGCGGTCCGGACGAGCCAGGGCAGTGCCGCCCACGCCTGGCGCGGCCCGGGGCCGCCCGTTGTCGCCCCGGTGCCCGCTCCGGGCTCGTTTGCCACCATGTTGGTCCTCCTCGATCTCGCGAGGTCGGTACCCGGACCGGCGCGCGCCGACACCCGTATCGCCCCAACCGTGCGCGAGCGGCCCGCGTGGCGGGTGCCCCAGGACGCTCCTGACCAGCCCGTGCGGCCCGGACCAACCGGTTTGCTTTGCCCCGCCCAGGGAACGCTGACGGGAGTGACCTGAGTGGAGGAGGAACGCCGTGGGTGACTTCATGGACAAGGCCAAGGATTTCGCGGACAAGCACGACAAGCAGGTCGACCAGGGGCTGGACAAGGCCGGCGACATGGCCGACAAGCGCACCGGCGGGAAGTACGACGACCAGATCGACAAGGGCGTGGACCAGGCTCAGGCGCGTACCGGCGAGGGCGACCAGGTCCGCTGACGCACCGGACCGTCTCCCGGGTCGCCGTGCACGCGGCGGCCCGGCTCGTCGTGCCCGGACCGTCGCCGTCGGCGTCGGCCCCGGAGGGGCACCCGCCCCTGGCCGACATGGTCGAGAGGCGGGCGCCCGGCGGCGGGTCAGTGTTGGTGCTTTTCGCGCAGCTCGCTCATCGAGGTCGGCCGGCCGCTGAGCGAGTCGCGCACCCGGTCCACCAGGCCGGTGCCGGGGGCGAGCAGTTTGTTCGCCGGCGGGTGGTCCGGCGCGCTCGGGTGCGGTCGGGTCGGTGCGATCTCCTTGACCGCCGTGACCTTGTCGCCCAGCTCGATCAGCTCCTCCCGGGCGGTCGCCGCGCACAGTCGGGGGAAGAGCTCGCTCTCCTCGTCCTGTACGTGGTGTCGGATGGTGCTGGTCAGGTGGGCGAGCAGCTCGTCGAAGCGGGGGTCGGACGGGTCGACGGACTCCAGCTCCTTCATCGTCCGCTCGGCGTCGGCGTGTTCGGAGATCTCGTGTTCGGCGATCTCGTCGCCGTCGGGTAGCACCTTGCGCGCGGTCGGATAGACGTACGCCTCCTCGGCCACCGAGTGGCGGACGAGTTCGGCGATCACCACGTCGACGAGCTGGCGACGGTACTCGGGGGTGCCCTGCCGGGTCTCGAGCTCGACGAAGAGTGTCTCCACCTCACGGTGGTCGGCGACCAGGATGTCGACGACGTCCTGGTCCTCGGTGGTCTGCGGGTTGGTCATCTCACGGCCCCTTACCGGTTGCGGATCGGTGGGTGTGTGCGGCCTGTACCCCGCAACCGTTCGACAAACCCACACCGGCCGATGGATTCAGGCAGCGGCGATCTGCTGGTGCCGGCGAGGCAGATGGGAACGATTGTCCGCCTGGCGTCCGGGTAACCGCCGCCATGGCCGATGACCGCCCACCAGCCGGGAGTGACCAGACGCGGCTCGACGAGGCTGCTGAGCGGAGCGGCCAGGCCGTCGAGCGGGTGCGGCACCGCAGCGGGCAGGCCGGCCGGATCCGAGCCCGGCAGTGGGAGATCACCCTGGTGATCGCCATCCAGGCCGGGTTGGCTGCGGCGCTCGCTGCCCTGATCGCCCAACACCTGCTTGGCCCCGGAGCGCACGTCTTCGCCCCCGCCGCCGCCGTCGGAACGATCGCCACCGCCATCGGGCAGCGGGCCCGCCGCACCTTCGAGCTGCTGGGCGGGGTGGGAATCGGTATCACGATCGGCGACACACTGCGCTTCCTGCTCGGCTCTGGTCCGTGGCAGACCGGCGCGGTGGTTGCCCTGGCCATCGCCAGCGCGTTGCTGGTTGCCGGGCGAGGCGGTGCTCTGGTCGGTCAGGCCGGCGGTACGGCCGTGCTGATCGCCACGCTGGCCCCGATGAATCGCGGCCTGGAGCTGCCCCGGATCTTCGACGCGCTGGTCGGCGGAGTGGTCGGCCTGGTAGTGGTTGCGCTGCTGTTGCCGATCAATCCGTTGCGCGTGCTCGACCGGGCCGTGGCGCCGATCGTCACAGCCCTCGGAGGACAGCTCGCCGAGCTGGCGCAGGCGCTGCGGGAGCGCGACGCCGACCGGGCGGTGCGGATCCTGGAGCGGCTGCGCGGTACGGAAGGCGACCTGGGTCGGTTGCATGAGTCGCTCAGCGGGGCGGAGGAGGTGGTGACGATCGCACCGGCCCGTTGGCACCGGCGTCAGCAGTTCCGCCAGTACGCCCGCAGCGCGGAGTACCTGGAGCGGTTGACGCTGGACAGCCGGGCGCTGGCCCGCTGGTCGGCGACGGCCCTTCAGTACGACGAGCCGATCCCGCAGGATTTGCCGGAGGCGGTGGCCCGGTTGGGTCAGGCCGTGACGGCGATGCGCTCCGAGTGCCGGGTCGGCACAGACCCCGAGCGCACCCGTGAGTTGGTCGAGCAGTGCGCCGAACTGGCCGGTCGAGCCACCGCGACCGGGGTGCGCTCGTTCGCCGCCGCGCTCATCACCGACCTGCGTACCATGTGCAGCGACCTGCTCCGGGCCACCGGCTCTGAACCGGAAGACGCGAACCGGATGGTGCGCAAAGCGGCCGGCGTCGGTGAGGCGGCGATCCACCCGCCTCCGCGGCGACGCCTGTACCGGGCCCGTCCGGCGCGGGCCGCGCGGGCCCGACGGCGGTCGCACCTCGCCGCCCGCAACCGTGACAAAGAGCGGGCCGGCCTCCCCGACATGGGGAGACCGGCCCGGTGAACGGTCGGGTCAGGAGGAGTAACCCCGCTCGGCGATCCAGTTGGCGACCTTCGGCAGGCTCATCCAGTACTCGCCCAGCGCCGGGTCGGCCGGGTCGGCGATCCGGATCATGTCCCCACCATCGCGGTAGCCAACGAGGGTCACGTAGTGGCCGCCCTCGTACGAGTGCGGGTTGCCGTCGGTGTCCACGGTCGTGCCCTTGATGTTGGCCACCACCGGCCGGCCGGCGTCCACCGCGGCCAGCACGTCCCGGCGCAGCTGCTCGACCTGGTCGGGGCGGGCAGCCGAGTCACGGATCTCCGTGGTCCGGTACTTGCCACCGGTCAGCTCGTTGAGCACCCGGGTGGTGTCCAGGGCCGAGGGGGTGCCCGCCTCGGTGGTGCCGAGCAGCTTGGCCACCTCGTCCTGAGAGAGCGCCTTGCCCTGGGCGGAGAGCGCGATGCGGGTGGCGGCCGGCCCGCAGTAGAAGAAGTTCGGCTGGGCCTGGTAGTCGATGCCGAGGACCCGCTCGGCGGAACGGTCCGGCTGACCGCCCCGGTCGCTCTGGCTCGCCGAGGTTGGTGCGGTCTGCACCGGGGCGGCCTGCGCGGACACGGCGGGGCCGAGGGCACAACCGCCGGCGACCAGCATGCCGACGACGGACAGGCCGCTCTTCTGGATGATCGGATTCATGGTCGAGTCTCCGTTCGGGGGTTGGCGCCTCCAAGGGCGCAGCACCGGGAATGGCGCTCGGCTCAGCAGGGCCGACGACCCGCGGCCGTTTCGGCCGGGGCGTACCGGGGATGTAACGGCCCTGCTCCGGCGGGCATTCCGCCGCTGGCTGCCCGGCACGGCCGTCGCGCACAGGTGCAACGGTTGCCGGCCGGGTCGGATTCCGGGGACGTTGTGCCGCCGCTCACGACGCAACCGCCACCTGCGGTGACGCGAGGCCCCAAACGGTCATCGGGCGCATGAAGCGGTCATCAGGTGGCTTGGGTGATCGAAGAGGAATGACGGGCCGGTCACGCGCGGCGGCGGTTCAGAGGCTGCCCAGCAGGCCGGTCACAGTGATCTCGATGACCACGCGGTCCGGATTGGGGCGCGGGGTCCGATACCGCTCGGCATAACGGCGCTCGGCCTCCGCGACCGCGGCCCGGTCCGAGCGGAGCACCGCCCGGCCCTCGATGGTCAGCCAGCGCCGGCCGTCCACGTGGCAGACGGCCACCGGGACGCCCGCCGCGCCTGCGGCAGCCACGTGCCGGGCCTTGCGGGAGGTGCCGGAGGTGATCACGCGAGCCAGCCCGGCCGCCGGGTCGAGGGTCACACCGACCGGCACCACGTGCGGGGTGCCGTCGGCGCGCACGGTGGTCAGCGTCGCGAGGTGCCGTTCCGCGCAGAACGCGGCGACGCGCTCGTCGCGTACGTCCAACCGGTGATCGCCCGCCATGACCGTCCCCCGTCTCCCGATCCGGACACGATCATGGCACGGAGCGGTGCACCCGGTCCGAGTCCGGCGGCGCGTCCGGCTGCCCGGGCAGCCGGCGGCCGGCCGCCCGGCGCTGGTGCACCAGCCGGGTCAGGTAGATCAACGCGCCCGCCAGAACGCCCATGTCGTCCAGGTAGATCGGGTCCGGGAGCAGGTCGACCGGGAAGATCGTGTAGATCAGCGCCCCGTAGAAGGCGACCTTGCCGCCTGCGCCGAGCCCGGTCAGCAGCCGCCGGGTCCGCACCACCCGCACCGCCAGCACCACCGCGCCGACCAGTGTGGCGATCGCCAGAATGCCGGCGATCACCACGAGGACCCACGCCTGTCGGGACATTCCGTCACGCTAACCCACCGAAGCCCGCACGGCCCGGTGACGGGGGCCGGCACGCGGTGCCATCGCCCGATCCGGTCGTCCGGTCCGGACCGTGCCGCCGCCGGTCACGTCGTGGCGAGCGGTCAGAACGCGGGTACCGCCGCGCGGCCGCGGGCGACCACCTGGTTCTCCCGGGTCTGCTCGACCGACGCGACGACCTCGCTCAGCGGCAGCACCGAGGCCGACTCCGCAACCCGCCGTCCGGTGGCCGCGTGGGCCTCCTTCCGCAGGCTGCGCGCCGCGGCCACGGCCAGCTCGGCGGCGCGCCACGCGGCCTGCTCCCGCTTTCCCGCGGCGGCGTGCCGGGCCGCCAGATTGTCCCGGATCGCTCGCTGCAACACCAGCTCCTGCTCGACCGGGTGCAGCCGTGGGTCCCAGCCGTCGCGGTGCGCGAAGACGTCACTGAGCTGCTCCACCGACAGCTCCCGCCGCCAGTACGCGTCCAGCGCGGCCCGGTGCAGGTAGCGCTCGCGGTCGACGTACTCGGCCGGGGTCCGGGCGGTGTGCGGCAGCGGCATCGCGGCGGCGGCGCTGAGTCGCCGGACGGCCGCCTCGGCCGCCTCGTGGGCCTGCCAGGCGGCCTCGACCTCCTCGTGCGCGGCGACCCACTCCGCCCGGCGGCGCTGGGCGGTGGTGGTCGCCCGCTCGGCGGCCACCGCGACCTCCTGGGCGTAGCGGCTCTGCTCCCGTTCCTCCTGCGCCTGCTCGAGCTGGCTGGGCATGGCGGCGCGGCGGATCCGAGCACCCGGATCGAGACGGAGCCGGCCGGGCCGCACCAGCAGAGCGGCGACGGTGACAGCGACCACCCCGAGCAGGCTCAGCCAGATCGCGGCGGCCCGGGGTACGTCGGGCAGGACGGCGGAGAGAACGGTCTGCATGATCAGCACCTAACGGTCGAACGACGGGTATCGACGGGTGGCGGCGGACGGGTGTTTTCGGCAGCATCGGCGTCGGTTCGTGGAGTGCGCCTCGGGCGCCACCGCTGGCGGTTGATTTCCGGCCGGTGGGGGCGGCGTGGTCGCGCCGTCGGCGGCGACGGAAGCGCCCGGACGGATGAGCCGGATCGGGCCGCTGAATCGGCGGGCCGGTGGCCGGCCGAGGTCAGCGGGTGGGCGGGCCGCGCCGGGGCGGGATGCCCCGCCCGGCCTCACTGGCCGGCGCGCGCTCCGGGCTCGCGGTGACCGGGCCGGTCGCGGCGGCGGTGTCGACAGTGCTGACGGGCCGGGACGCGGCCGGCTGGCCGGTCCGCTGGGTGGCCGGGACGGCGTCGGGCTGGAGGCTTTCCACCCGGCTGCTCACGACGCTGGGCCGCAGCTGCGTCGGCGCCTCGGGCGGGGTCGCGGCGAGGGCACCGCCGAGGCCGACCGCGAGCACCAGTGCGGTGACCGCCAGTCGGGTCAGCTCGCGCAGTGACCGCAGCACAGCCCACCGGGCTGGGCGGACGGGCGCTGCGGAGGACACCCGACCAACCTAACGCCCGCCCCGCCACGGCGCAGCTCGGCAACGGCCGGTGCGGGCGTGACCGTCGCCACGATGCGCACTGTGGACGGAGCTGTCCGCGCCCGAAACAGCGGTGGCCCCCGCCGGATCGAATCCGGCAGGGGCCACCACGGCACGTTCGTGCGGCACCGCCGACAGGCAGGGCACCGGCAGCGGGCGGGGATCAGCCGGCGGTGCCGAGCACCGACGGCGGAGCCTCTCCGCTGTCCCCCCACACCATCTCGTCCTCGGTCAGCCAGGTCATCCGCTCGTCGGACTCGTCGGACTCCGGCCGGCCGTGCCCGCCGAGCACGCCCGGGCGGTTGGCTCCGCTGCCGCCCGCCGCGCCCTGCCGGCCGGCTGCCGCCGCGCGGCCGGTGGACTCGGCGCGCCGGCCGTCCATGCTGCGCCCGACCCCACTGGCGGCGCGGTTCTCGGCCGCCGCCGCACCACCGGTCGCTCGGACCGGGGTGGTGGGCGTGCTGCCCGAACCGGCGAGGGCGGCGGTCCGCAGCACTCCGCCGGCCGGTGCCCCACCCTGCGCTCCGAAGAGCAGACCCGGCCCGGCGCCGGCGCTGGCGGCCGCGGTGGTCGGCCCGGAAAGGCCGGCCAGCCCGGCGGCGCCGCCGGCGAGCAGTGCGCCGCCGACCAGAGGATCCGCACCGGCGAGGGAAGTGGTGAAGCCACCCTCGCCGCCGACGCCTGGGCCGGTGGCGACGGCCGGCGTGCCGCTGGTGCCAGCGCCGTCCTGGTCGGCACCGGACCCGTCGCCGGCGACCGGGGGCGGCGCAACGCCGTCGGGCGTCGCGATGGTCGCGCCACCGGTGTGCGCGGTGCTGTGGGTGGCGTTGGGCGCGGCGGTCGGCGTGGTGGTGGCCGGGACGCTGCGCGGCGTCGGCGTGTCGTCGCTGGTGGTCTTGGGGGTGTCCGGGTGGGGCGGAGGCGGGTTGACCACCCGGTCGTAGGCGGAGAGGTCGTAACCGGCGGCCAGCTCGGCCACCACGTTCACCATCCGCTGGTGGGCCTTCTCCTGCTCTTCCTTGTCCTGCTGGTGACCCATGATGCCCCCGACGACCGCCCCGGGCAGGCCGAAGGCGGCGCCCTTGAGCGCCCCGGAGACCGCCTTGTCGTTGTCGTCGGTCTCGTCCGGGCTCTCCGCCTGCTTGTGGGCGGTGCGCAACTGGCCGGCCATCATGGTCAGGGCCTGCTTGACGCCGGCCATCCCCTCGCCCAGCGCCTCGGCATGGTCGACGATCAGCGTCAGCCGCCGCTGGAATTCCCGGCCTGCCGAGCCCGTCCACGTGTGGCCGAGCTTTTCGAGGTCACCGCTCAGCTCCCGGCCGAGGCCGTCGAGAATGCCCTTGAGCGCAGCCCACTGGGCGGCCACGCCGTCGATCTGCTCGGGCTTGCCGGCCATCACGGCGTCGTACAGCTGCTGGTGGCTGTTGCCCTGGTAGCGCTGGGTGTACTCAGACACGCCCGTCCCCCTTCGGCTGCAACGCCCGGTCGACGCCGGTCAGCGCGGCGGTGATGTCGGTGGCGTTGGCCGCGTTACGCGCCTCGGCGGTGCGGTAGTTGGTCAGGATCATGCTGGTCGCCTGCTGCGCGGCCTGTACCGCCTGTCGGAGCCGCTCGGCTTGGTCGACATAGGACTGGTGGACCTCGCTGTAGCGGCGCGCGTTGGATGTGGCGTCGGTGAACGAGCCCAGCGCCGGGGGGCTGCACTGCATCTCGGTGTTGAGCTTGCGCAGCACCGACTCGACCTGACTCAGCCGCGCGGCCAGGTGCTTGTGGAAGTCCTCAAGGGACAGCAGGTCGACTTCCGTACGCCCGGTCATGGCAACATCCCCGTCGTTCTGGTTGACAACCGTCAGCGACCTCAGGTTAGTCCACCAGTGCGATCCGGGGCGACCCGTCCGGGCCGCTCAGTCGTCGGCCCCGATCGATGCCGGGGGTAATCCGCCACCCGTCCCGCCGGTCGCCGGAGAGCCGCTGGCCGAGGTGGACGGCGTGGGCCCCGGTGTCGACGTGGCCGACGGGGCGCCGCCGGGCGAGAAGTAGGTCAACGCGTCCTCCCGACTCAGGGTTGGCCCGGTCGGGATCAGCGCGAGCAGCGAGCCGGGCACGGCCAGTGGAGTGACCCCGCCGTAGCCGAGCGTGGCCAGCGTCTCGCCCGACCCGAGCGGGTACCGGACGCCCTGCGGGCTGATCAGGTAGACCGTCGACCCGGCGGCGCCGGATCCGCTGGTCCCGGCGCCGGGCGCGGCCTGGGCCAGCACCCCCTTGCCGCCGGGCAGCAGCACGGCCTCGGCCGTGCGCAGCGCGTCCCGGGCGGTCTGCCGCACCGGCACCGGGCCCGGCTCGCTCGCGGTCAACTCCGCAGGCGTCCGGTCGAAGACCTCCACGGTGGTGGTCGGCGGCCCGCCGGCGCTGCCCGCCCGGTACGTCGCGCAGAGCAGCGTCTGCCCGGACCGGGCCGGGTACAGGGTGGGCAGCGTCTGCGGCAGCCCCTCCTCGTCCACCCGCTGGTCCGTGAAGAGCCGGCCAACCTGATCCGGCGTGATGTCGGTGATCTGACCGCCGCCGCTGATCAGAAGCAGGGCGGTGATCTCAGAAATTGAGACGAGCCCCTCGCGGGCCAGCACGTAGTGCCGCCCGGCCGCCCGGAACACCTGACCGACGACGGCCGGCTTACCGGCCACGCTCAACCCGCTGCGGTCGCCCTGGCCGGGCAGTGACGGCTTACGCAGCGGCGGCCCGGCCGGTACGGCGTTGAGCAGTTGCTGCCCGACCGGCAGAGCTGTCGTCCCGGTCATCCGCAGCGCCGCGATCGCCTGGTCGCCGCCGAGCACCTGGAGGCGGGCGTTGCCGGTGAGCAGGTGCCGCTGACCGTCCACGGTGACCAGCACCGCGCGGTCGCCCAGCGGGGTGCCGCCGGGCAGCGCCCGGTCGATGACCACCCGGGTGGTGGAGTGGCGCGGGTCGGCCGGGTCGGGCACGTCGCAGACCGACCACGGCAGGCCGGTCAGCGACTTGCGGTCCGGCAACGCGTCCGGCGCGCCGACAATGCCGACCGTGCGGCCGCGCGGCCGGTCCCGCAGCGACGCCTGGGACATCGTGCGCACCGCCGGATCCGCCTCGTTCAGGATCAGCCGCGCCGACGTGTAGTTGAGCGTCGGGTGCAGCTGCCCCTCCACGAACACGTACGTCGCGCCGGTCTCCCGCTCGATGACCAGCGTGTTCTCTTCCAGCGGCGCCGTGTTCCCGGTCAACTGGCCGTAGGCGCCGACCCCGCCGAGCACCACGGCCGCGGCGATCACACTGCCGAAGACGGCCATGCCGAGCCGTCGCATCGGCAGGTTCGTGGTCTCCGGATCGCCCGACAGCAACGCGGAGACGATCCGGCGGGTGACGAAGCGGTACGCCTGCACCTGATCGCGGCGGGTCCGCATGACTTACCTCCGGCGGGGTGGATCCGCGACGATCAGGGTCGGGGTGCCGTCGCGGGCTTCCCTACGATAAGGGGCCGACGGCGGGTCCTTGGGACCACCGCCCGTGGCCGGCGCCGGACCGACCCGGCGTGGAGCCGTACCGTGCAGGAGGGACAGTCACCGATGACGCAGGTCCAGGCGCGACCCGCCCGAGTGGCCACGAACCCGTCCGACGTCCCGGCGCGGGCGACGCCGCCGGCCGACCGGCCCGGCCGGGGACGGGTCGGTCCGGTGCTGGTCGGGCAGCTCGTCGTGCTGGAGTTGTGCGCGGTCGCCGTCTGGGCCGCCGGGGCCGGGCCCAGCTGGCTGCTCGCCGCGGTGGGCACGGCGGCGGCGCTGGTCGTTCTGGCCGTGTTCGCCCGCCGGGGTGGCCGCTGGTGGTTCGAGGACCTGCTGCTGCGTCGGCGGCTGCGGCGCCGCCGCGAACGCGCGGCGGCGGCGCTGGCCGGCGGCGCGGCGTCGGACCCGCGCCTGGCCGCGCTCGCCCCCGAGTTGAGCGTCATCGAGCTGACCGACCGGGGCACCCGGCTCGGCATCGGGCAGGACGACCAGGGCTGGTTCGCAGCGGTCGCGCTGCAGCCCACCACCGGCGCGGTGGTCGGTTCGGTGGAGGCGTCGACGGTCGACCAGGCGCTGGGTGTGCTCGCGGACTTCGCCGCCCCGGTCTCCCGGGCTCAGGTCGTCGCGCACACCCTGGTCTGGTATCCGGCGCCCGGTGCGCCGCCGGCGGCGCACCGGACCGTGTGGGTCGCACTGCGGCTCACCGTCCGCGACGCGCGGGTCGAGGCGGTGAGCCGGGGCGGCGGGCTGCCCGGCGTGCACCGGACACTGGCCGCCGGGATCGGCCGGCTGGGCAAGGCGCTGACCGCCGCCGGGCTGGCCCACCGGCCACTGGGCCGCGACGAGCTGCGCGCGGCCGTGGTCTCGGCCGCCGGGCTGGACCTGGTGCCGGAGCCACCGGCGGAGACCTGGCAGGGGCTGCGCGGCGGCGGCTGGACGCATCGCTGCCTGGCCCTGCGGGGCCGGTCGGACACCCCACTCGGCCCGCTGGTGGACGCGATCACCGCGACCTCCGCGCCGTCGCACACGGTGGCCGCGGCGGTGTCGCCGGATGGTCGGGTGGCGGCGCCGCTGCTGCGGGTCGCGGCGATGGACAACCACGTCGAGGCGCTGGTCAAGGTCGTCCGGGACATCGCGCAGCGGGCCGGCACGCCGGCTCGGCCGGTGGACGGGCAGCACGGCCCCGGCGTCTACGCCAGCGCGCCGGTGGCCGCTGCGCTGGGCGGCTCCGTCCGTCCGCAACCGCGCTGACCGCCCGCCCGCCGACCAGCCGTCCAGCTCGCTGGTCCGCGGGCGGGAGAGCCTTCGGTCAGGGCCGCAGGTTGACGATCCAGCCGTAGAGGCCGCACACCCAGACGGCGAGTGGCACCAGCGAGATGATCAGCATGATCTCGATGATGTCGAGCAGCCGGCCCCAGACCGGGGAGATGGGCTTGCCGGCCACGGTCAGCCCGTAGATCAGGCTGATCACGGCGGCCAGCAGCAGCCCGCCGAGGATCAGGCCGAGCCGGACCGGCAGCGACCCGCTGGCGAAGGTGGCCGCGGCGGCCAGGCCGAGCCCGATGGTGCCGGTGAGCAGCACCGGGGTGCGCTGGGCCCGGCCCAGGAGCGGACGGGCCCGCAGCAGCGAGAGCAGGGCCAGCACCAGGCAGAGCAGCACCGCCGGGAGGCGCCCGTCCAGGGCCAGCACCAGCTGCGCGCCCAGCACCAGCAGCGACACGGTCCACAGCAGGCCGGTGAGGAACTCGTCGGCGCGCTCGCTCTGCTGGAGCACCTGCCGGCCGTCGACCGACTCGCTGTCGGTCTTCAGGTCCTCCGGACCGGTCGGGATCGATGGCACCGGCAGCCGGGCCAGCCGGTAGGCCACCATCGGCAGCGCCGGCACCACGCCGAACGCGACCGCCGCCACGACCGCCGCCGAGCCCGGCGCATCCATGCCGAAGGCCAGGCAGAGCAGCGCGCCCAGGCCGATCGCGGCGCCCACGCCGAGCGCGGCGAAGAAGAGCGGGTAGCGGTCGCCGACGGCCAGCGCGGCGACCGCCGCGGTGACCACCACGGCGGTGGCCGCGAGCAGGACGTGCGGGCTGGCCAGGTTGGTCAGCGGTCGATCGCTGGCGAGCAGCACCAGACCGCCGGTGCCGGCGTGCACCAGACCCACCATGGCCAGCACGGCGCCGGTCCGGCTGTCACCGGCGGCCCGGGACAGCACCGCCGCGCCGACCAGCAGCGCCACCGCGACCAGCAGGGCGGCCAGCGCGCCGGGCAGGTGCGGCGGGCCGGCGAAGAGCGCCGCCAGCGCGCCGGCGCCGAGCGCCGCTGCGGCGAACAACACCGCGAAGGACCGGGTCGCAGCGACCTGCCAGGCGCCCGGGCGCTGGTTGGTGGCGGTGGCGACCGCGTCCACGACGTCGTCGAAGACGACCTCCGGGGCGGCGGCGGACCGGGGGTTGAAGTAGAGCACCTCGCCGTCGCGGACGCCCAGCTGCCCGGCGGTACGCCCACCGTCCAGGGGCGCACCGCCCAACCGGGACAGTGCCCACCCGCCGTGCCGCACCCCCTCGTCCGCCAGGTCCTCCCCGGCGTAGCGCAGCAGGGTGGGGAGCAGGTCGGCCATCGGCACGTCCGACGGCAGGGCCAGATCCATCCGGGTACGGGGAGCCACGATGGTGATCCGGCTCAGACCACCGGTCGCCGTCTTCGTTGCCACAGTGGCCTCCTGGTGTCCTTCTACGATCAGCTGGCCCGCGGTGCCGCGCGGTGCGGGTCCACCGCGCCCACGGGAGATTACCTACGATGGCGGGCACGTACGATGCCCACCCGCGGACTTCGGTCCGCGACGGCAGGTCGTTCAGGCCGCTTCTGGGGAGGAGACAGCCGTGAGCACGGTGGTGTTCCGCCGGCTCCCGCGTCAGCCGGGGCCGGCCTTGCCGCGCGGTGAGGTGCTGCTGGAGTCTCCACCCGAGCTGCCCGAGCCGACGCCCCGCGGGATGGGGCAGCTGCTCATGATCCTGCCGATGGTCTGCGGGGTCGGCGCGATGGCCTTCCTCTACGCCGGCCGGGGCGGCGGCATGATGACGTACGTCGCCGGCGGCCTGTTCGGCGTCTCGATGCTCGGAATGGCGATCGGGTCGTTGAGCAACGGTGGCAACGACAAGGCGGAGCTGAACGCCGATCGCCGCGACTACATGCGCTACCTCGCCCAGATGCGCAAGCGCACCCGGCGCGCGGCGGGGCAGCAGCGGGCGGCGATGGCCTGGCGGCACCCGGAGCCCGACGCGCTCTGGTCGATCGCCTCGTCCCGGCGGCTCTGGGAACGGCGGATCACCGAGGACGACTTCGGCGAGACCCGGATCGCGCTCGGCCCGCAGCGCCTGGCGGTGGAGATCGTCCCGCCGGAGACGAAGCCCGTCGAGGACCTGGAGCCGATGAGCGCCATCGCGCTGCGCCGGTTCGTCCGGGCCCACTCGACCGTGCCCGACCTGCCGACCGCGCTGTCGGTGCGCGCGTTCAGCCGGGTGGTGCTGCGTGGCGACCGGGAGCCGGTGCTCGACCTGACCCGGGCGGCGTTGGGCCAGCTGGCCACCTTCCATGCCCCGGACGACCTGGTGATCGCGGTGGTCGCCGCGCCCGACCGGCAGTCGGTCTGGGGTTGGGTCAAGTGGCTGCCGCACGCTCACCACAGTGGACGTACGGACGCCGCCGGCGCCCGGCGGCTGGTCTTCGCCAGCCTGGCCGAGGCCGAGGAGTCGCTCGCCGGGGAGCTGGCCGGGCGGCCCCGGTTCGCGCCCGAGGCCAAGCCGCTGACCACCGCGCCGCACGTCGTCGTGGTGGTCGACGGCGGTGAGATCGCGCCGACCTGCCAGCTGATGGGTCAGGGGTTGCTCGGTGCCACGCTGATCGACCTGTCCGGGACGGTGCCGCGCGACGCCGGCCGCTGGCTGCTCTGCCTCGACGTGGGCGACGGGAGCAACCTCGAGCTGGTCCGGGGCAGCTCGTCGTCGCGGCTGGGTCGACCGGACCGGCTCAGCTCCGAGGCCGCCGAGGGGCTGGCCCGGCAGATCGCTCCCTACCGGCTGTCCCAGCAGCAGGCCAGCAACGAGGAGCCGCTGGCCCGCAGCATGGAGCTGCCGGACCTGCTCGGCGTGGGCGACGCCGCGGCCGTGGACGTACATCAGACCTGGCGTCCGCGCGGCCACCGGGACCGGCTGCGCATCCCGCTCGGCGTCGGACCGGACGGCAACGTGGTCGAGCTGGACTTCAAGGAGTCGGCGCACGAGGGCATGGGTCCGCACGGTCTGGTGATCGGCGCGACCGGGTCCGGCAAGAGCGAGCTGCTCCGTACGGTGGTGGCCGCGCTGGCGGTGACGCACTCGTCGGAGGAGCTGAACTTCGTCCTGGTGGACTTCAAGGGTGGCGCGACGTTCGCGTCGCTGGAGGCGCTGCCACACACCAGCGCGGTGATCACCAACCTGGCCGACGAGCTGCCGCTGGTCGACCGGATGCGCGACGCGCTCGCGGGCGAGATGGTGCGCCGGCAGGAGCTGCTGCGGGCGGCCGGCAACTACGTCTCCCGTTTCGAGTACGAGAAGGCCCGGGCGGCGGGCGAGCCGCTGGCGCCGATGCCCAGCCTGCTGATCATCTGTGACGAGTTCAGCGAGCTGCTCGCCGCCAAGCCCGACTTCATCGACCTGTTCGTGATGATCGGCCGGCTGGGCCGGTCGCTCGGCGTGCACCTGTTGCTGGCCAGCCAGCGACTGGAGGAGGGCAAGCTGCGCGGCCTGGACACACACCTGTCGTACCGGATCGGTCTGCGCACCTTCTCCGCCGTGGAGAGCCGGATCGTGCTCGGCGTGCCGGACGCCTACGAACTGCCGAACGCGCCGGGCCACGGCTACCTGAAGACGGACACCAGCACGATGCTGCGGTTCCGGGCCGCGTACGTGTCGGGGCCGTACCGGGTGCCGGGGCAGCAGGCGTCCGCGTCGCAGGCCCTGGTGCAGCGCCGGATCGTGCCGTACGGCGTCGACTTCGTGCCGGCGCAGACCCCGCAGTTGCCGGTGGACACCGCGCCGGAGCCGGAGCAGCCGGCCGACGGCAAGGCCGTGGCGATGCTCGACGTGCTGATCGACCAGCTCAAGGGCCGCGGCCGGCCGGCGCACCAGGTGTGGCTGCCGCCACTGGCCGACCCGCCGAGCCTCGGTGAGCTGCTCGGTCAGCTGGCCGTCGATCCGACGTACGGGCTGTGCACCGCGTCCTGGCCGGGCCGGGGACGGCTCACCGTGCCGGTCGGCGTGGTGGACCGCCCGTACGAGCAGCGCCGTGACCCGATGATGGTGGAGCTGGCCGGCGCCGGCGGCAACGTGGTCATCGTCGGACGCTCACTCAGCGGCAAGAGCACCATGCTGCGCTCGCTGCTCGCCTCGCTGGCGCTCACGCACACCCCGCGCGAGGTGCAGTTCTTCTGCCTGGACTTCGGCGGCGGCGCGCTGCGCAGCCTGGAGCGGCTGCCGCACATGGCCGGGGTGGCCGGCCGGCGGGACGTCGAGGCGGTGCGCCGTACGGTGGCCGAGGTGGTGGCCGTCCTGGACGACCGGGAGACGCGCTTCGCCCAGCACGGCATCGACTCGGTGGCGAGTTACCGCCGTCGCCGGGCCGCCGGTGAGTTCGCCGACGACCCGTTCGGTGACGTGTTCCTGGTGGTGGACGGCTGGAACACGCTGCGCCAGGAGTACGAGGAGCTGGAGCAGACCATCACCACGCTGGCCAACCGGGGCCTCGGTTTCGGCGTGCACGTGGTGCTCACCGCGGTGCGCTGGGCGGAGATCCGGATCAACATGCGGGACCTGCTCGGCACCAAGCTGGAGCTGCGCCTGGGTGACGCGTCGGAGTCCGAGATCGACCGCCGCGCGGCGACGAACGTGCCGGAGAAGGCACCCGGTCGTGGCCTGACCCGCGACAAGCTGCACTTCCTCACCGCCATCTCGCGAATCGACGGCCGCCGGGACATCGAGGACCTGAGCGAGGCGTCGATCGCGCTGGCCGGGCACGTGGCGGCCAACTGGCCGGGCCGGCCGGCGCCGAAGGTGCGGCTGCTGCCGCGCCGGCTGCCCGTGGCCGAGCTGGCCCGGATCATCGACCGGTCGGCGCCCGGCCTGCCGGTCGGCGTCAACGAGTCGGCGCTCGCGCCGGTCTACCTGGACCTGGCCAACGAGCCGCACCTGACGGTCTTCGGCGACGCCGAGTGCGGCAAGACCAACCTGCTGCGGCTGATCGCCCGGGGCATCACCGAGCGGTACACGCCCGCGCAGGCCCGGCTGGTGATCGCCGACTACCGGCGCGGGCTGCTGGGCGCGGTGGAGGGCGACCACCTGTTGGACTACGCCCCGTCCAACCAGGCGTTCGCGCAGGGCCTCGGCTCGATCCGCAGCGCGCTGACCAACCGGTTGCCCGGCCCGGACGTCACCACCGCGCAGCTGCGTGACCGCAGCTGGTGGAAGGGCCCGGACCTGTACATCCTGGTGGACGACTACGACCTGGTGGCGTCCGGCGGCAGCAATCCGCTCAGCGCCCTGCAGGAGCTGCTGCCGCAGGCCCGTGACATCGGCCTGCACCTGATCATCACGCGCCGGGTCGGCGGGGTGTCCCGGGCGCTCTACGAGCCGGTGCTGCAACGGCTGCGCGAGCTTGACTCACCCGGCCTGCTGATGTCCGGCAACCGGGAGGAGGGTGCGGTCTTCGGCACGTTGCGACCGAGCCCGCAGCCACCCGGCCGGGGCACTCTCGTCCGCCGTCGGGACGGCCAGCAGCTGATCCAGACCGCCTGGTCCGAGCCGTCGTGACGAGGGTCGGCTCGGGCGGGGTCGTTCCGGTCGACGGCAGTGCGCTGCCCACCACCATCGCCGCCCGCTTCCGGGGCGACGAGCGGTTCGCGGTGTCGGATTCCCGTCCCGGTCGGGCCGCCGCAGGCACGGGCCCCGACATCGGGGGCATCGAGACCGACCAGGCCACGGAAGGCTCGGCCGGCCAGTGAGCACCGGGACGGGGGCGGCGATGCCGCAGGCGTTGTTCTACCTGTTCGGGTGCTTCCTGCTGACCATTCCGGCCTTCCTCGGCCTGGCCCTGATCGCCCGGATCGGCAGGTCGACGCGGGTCCGACGAGCCGGTGAGCTGGTGCTCGTCACGGGCATCGCCGCGCTCGTCCCGGTGGTGGCGTACCGGGCGCTGGAGGTGCCGGCGCTCTGGCTGGTGGTGGCGCTGCTGGTGGTCGTACTGGTGGTCAGCGTGGCGATGCACGTCCGGTCGTACTCCTGAACCGCACGGCGTGATTCACCACTATCCATCGAAGGCAGCCGGTCAGGGCTGCGCGGGCTGGACCGGTTCCGCTACGGTCTTCACTGGAGTGTCCGTCGGTGGGGTGTTGCTGCCTTGCCGCGGGGGAGGGGCGCGGCAAAGCCGCCGCCACAACATGACGGAAGGGTGTGAAGCATGGCGTTCGAGGTCGAAGCTGCGACTCTGCATACCGCCGCGAGTGACGTGCGGTCCACGCGCAGCGAGGTCGACGGCGAGCTGAAGAAGCTGTGGAACGTAGTCGACGACCTGGCCATGGCGTGGAAGGGTCAGGCGTCCACTGGTTTCCAGTCGCTCATGCAGCGCTGGAACGAGGACACCGTCAACCTGCTGACGGCGATGGACAGCATCGCTGACCTGCTCGACAAGTCGGGTACGACGCACCAGGTCAACGACGAAGAGCAGCAGCAGATGCTGGACAAGTTCCACTCTGCTCTCAACCCGTGATCCGTAGTTAGCAGAGGAGGAAGTCGTGACGATCAAGGTTGACTACGCGGTCCTCGAGAGCAGCAACCAGCAGATGCAGGCCATCTCGAAGACCATCGACGAGAAGCTGGACACGCTGCGGTCGATGCTGTCCAAGCTCCAGTGGGACGGCGAGGACCGGGCGGCCTACGAGCAGCACCAGGCGAAGTGGGACTCGTCGGTCCGGGACATCAACCGGATCCTGAACGAGATCGGCGGCGCCGTCGGCATCGCCCGCGAGAACTACGTCTCCACCGAGATGAGCAACGCCAAGGTGTGGGGCTGAGACAATCACCGGTGCGGCTCCGGTCCGGTTCGACCGGACCGGAGCCGCATTGCGTTGGCGTCGACACAGGTTCTGGGAGAGCGATGGGTACGGGGAAGTCTTTCCGTTCGGCGCGGGTCACCGCCGCGGCCGTGTTGGCGTTGTGTGCCGCGATGGCGTCCGGCGTGGTCTCCGCACCCGCCCACGCCGTCGACACGGTCCGTGGCCTGCAGTGGTATCTCGACTCGCTGAAGATCCCCCAGGCGCACAAGATCACTCAGGGCAAGGGTGTGGTGGTCGCCGTCATCGACTCCGGTGTGGACCCTTCGCACCCTGACCTGCGCGGTCAGGTGCTGCCGGGCAAGGGGGTCAACTCCGCTGCCGCTCCGGACGGGCGGCGCGACGACGACGCGGAGTCCGGGCACGGCACCTCGATGGCCGGCATCATCGCCGGCCGCGGCGGGGGCACGATGCGGGAGTTGGGCATCGCGCCGGCCGCGAAGATCCTCCCGGTCTCCATGGGGCCCCGTGCCGCCGGCATCGACATGGTCCTCGCAATCCGCTGGGCGGCGGACGCGGGCGCGGACGTCATCAACATCTCCTACGGTGGCGACCCCGCGCGGCCCGATCCGGACCTGACGGACGCCGTCAAGTACGCGTTGGGCAAGGACGCGGTGGTGGTCGTCTCCGCCGGAAACATCGAGGAGGGCGACCGGCAGGTCACTCTTCCGGCCAACATCCCCGGCGTGATCGCCGTCTCTGGGCTGAACAAGCGCGGTAGCTTCTTCGCCGGCTCGGTGCAGGGTCCGGAGATCGTGCTCGCCGCACCCATGGAAAGCATCATCGGGCCGGCGCCCAAGGCGGTGTCGCCGAACGGCTACACGGTGGCCAGCGGCACCAGCTCGGCGGCCGCCATCCTCTCCGGGGTGGCGGCGCTGGTCCGGGCCAAGTATCCGAACCTCGACGCGGTCAACGTCATCAACCGGCTGGTCAAGACCGCTCGCGACGCCGGGCCGGCCGGTCGGGATCCGCAGTTCGGCTTCGGTGCGGTCGACCCGCTCGCCGCGCTGACCCGCTCGGTGCCGGCGGTGACGGCCAACCCGCTGCTGGAGGGCACGGCGGCCGACCCGACCCGGCCCGGCGGTGGTGCCGCCCGGCCCGGCGACGACGACGGCCCGGCGGTCGAGTTCGGGGTCACCAACAAGGCCGGTGCCATCGTCCAGGTGGGGCTCTGCCTGGCCGTGCCGATTGTCGCGCTGGTCATCCTGCTGGTGGTGCTGCGGCGTCGCAAGCGGCGCGCGCCGGCGGCCGTCAGCGGCCCGCTTCCCGGCCCCCCGGGGCCGCCGCCCGGCTGGCCCGCGGGTCCGCCCGGTTGGCCGACACCGGCCGGTCAGGCTCCACCTCGACACCCCGGCCCGGGCTACGGCCCGCCGCCGGGCCAGCCCGCGCCGGGGTACCCGCCGCCGGGCTATCCGCCGGCTCAGGCCACGCCGGGCTATCCGCCGGCCGGTCAGCCCGCGCCGGGCTACCCGCCGGCTCCGGTTGCGCCGGCACCGCCGTCGGGCGGGCCCGGTTGGCCGGGTGCCGGCCCGGGGCACGCTCCACCGCCATCCGGCCCACAGCAGCAGTGAGCGCGGACCACCAGTCAGGTTTTTGGGGAGGGGACCGATGACGGACGATACGACCAAGCAGCCGGAACGGTTCGAGGCAAACGACATCTACATCCCGGTCCCGGCGGCCGGGGTGATGACGCCGGGTCTGGCAGTGACCGGCTTCGAGATCGACAACGTCAACCACGCCGCGACGCCGAAGGGCCTGGTCACCGCGCCCGGCGAGGCGGGCGTCAAGACCGAGTGGGATGCGACCAGCCTGGACTCGGCCATCACCTGGCTGGAGACCCACGCGGCATACCTGAACAAGCTCTCCTACGACATGGTCGACATCCAGGACCTGATGGGCGGTGCGGCCGCCGGCGCGGCGGCCGGGGCGGCCGGGGGCCCGGCGAGCCCTCTCGGTGGCTTCGACTGGGCCGGCCGGTTGGCCGCCAAGCACCAGGGGCTCTACCAGGGCACCGAGAGCGGCGTCCGGCGGCTCTCCCAGAGCCTGTACGACGCGGCGGAGGCACTGCGTCAGGTGAAGGAGAACTACGAGACGGCGGAGCATGCCAACGCGATGTCCGCCGCCGACATGCAGCGGGTCTTCGGCGACGTGGCCGGCAACGGCGACGGTCGCTAGAACGGGGAGGACGGCAGATGGGCCTGAGCTGGGAAGAGATGTGCCAGAAGGTCGTCATCGACGGCCGACCGGGTGACGTGGAGAGCGCCGCCCTTGGCTGGGAACAACTGATCAAGAATCTCAACAACGTCAAGCAGAGTCTCGACACCAACATCAAGGACCTGGGCACGGTCTGGAAGGGCCCGGCGTACGAGGCGTTCAAGGGTCACGTCGAGCAGATCGCCAAGGACACCGGGAACATCGTGGCGGACGCCGAGAAGGGCAGCGGCATCGTCCAGTCGCTCAAGAGCGCCGCGGAGAAACTCACCGCCGCCCAGCGGGACTTCCCGGTCCCGGCGACCTGCATCAACGACGTGCTGGAGGCGCGGAACGCCAAGCTGACCCTCAGCGTGGGCTTCTTCGAGGCCAAGGTGGCACCGGACTTCCTCGGCTGGTTGGATCCGGTGACCGCGGTCGCCGACTGGATCAACGACCGGTCCGAGGAAGCGGCGGGCGTCTACCAGCGGGTCAGCGGCGACTACCAGAACATCGCGCCGGGCACCCCGGGTGAAGCGAGCGGCTTCACGAACAAGACACCGACGACCGAGATTCCGAAGCTGGACAACGGTGGCGGCGGTGGTGGCGGGGTCGGCGGCGTACCGGACATCGGCGGCGGCAAACCGTCCATCGGCGACATGGGCGCCAAGCCCTCGATCAACGCCACCGGCATGCCGGACACCGGCAACCTGTCCGGCGGCTCCGGCACGCACCCCGACCTCTCCGGCGGGTACGACACCGGTTCGGGCGGCGGCTATCCCGGCGCCGGTGGGGTGCCGGGCACCGGCGGTCTGGAGGACGACTACAGCAGCGGCCTCGCGGGTGCTGGCGGCGGTGGCACGCCGGGTCTCGGCTCCGGTCTGGGTGGCGGTGGCCTGGGCTCCTCCGGCCTGGGCGGCGCCGGTGGGCTCGGCAGCGGCGGCGGTCTGAGCGGCGGCGGCGCTGGTGCCGGCGTTCTCGCGGGCGGTGGCGCGCTCGGCCGGGCGGTCTCCCCCAACATGGGCCCGATGATGGGTGGTGGCGCCGCGGGCGCCGGCCGCGGTGGTGGCCGGGGCGGCGGTCGCGTCGGCGCGGGCGGCAAGCTGGGTGCGGGCGGCGGAATGGCGCCCGGCATGGGTGGCGCCGCGGCCGGCGGTGCCGGTCGGGGCGGTGCCGGTCGCGGTGCGGCGGGCGCCGGTGCCGGCGGCCGGGGCGCGGGGGCCCGAGGCGCTGGTGGAATGGCCGGGATGGGCGCCGGTGCGGGCGCCGGCTACGGCGAGGAGGAGGCTCCCCGCAACACCTGGCTGGAGGAGGACGAGGACGTGTGGGGCGCGGACGGCGGCGGCACTTCCGGCGTCCTGCGCTGATCGTCGACACACCACGGCACCGAAGGGGACGACCCGTCGGTGCCGTGGTGCGCACGACCACCGGAGGCCGTGCCAGGCGCGATCAACCGGCGCCGGTCAGTTGGTGATCGGTGAGTCGGTGCGCCGGCCCGGGCGCCAGCCGCGCCGGCGGCCTCGAATCAGGATCGGTCGGGCGGCCAGCAGCAACGCGGCGAGCAGGGCGCCGACCGCCGCCGCCCAGATCGCGGCGCTGCGTTGCCAGCTCAGCGGGTCGTCCGACCTGGCGGGCGCCGGGAGCGCCCCGGCGGGCGGATCGGTGCGGGTGCCCAGCAGGCTCGACACGGCTCGGTACGGGTTGACCACGCCGTACCCGACCTCCCCGTTGTGCCCGTCCGGCGGGTTGTCCGCCGTCCGTTCCAGCCGCTCGGCGACCTGGTATGGATCGAGGTTCGGATAGGCGGCCCGGACCAGCGCGGCCACTCCCGACACGTACGCGGCCGCGAAGCTGGTGCCGCCGGTCGGCTCGGCGCGGTAGCCGTCCCCGCCCGGGGCCGGGCCGACGATGTCCAACCCCGGCGCGGCGACGTCGACGTAGGCGCCGCTCACCGAGGTGTCGACGTGGCCGCCCTGCTCGTTCACGCCGGCGACCGCGATCACGCCGTCGTACGCGGCCGGGTAGCCCGTCTTATCCTGCTGCTGCTCCTGCCGGTTGCCGGCGGCGGCGACCAGCACCACCCTCTTCTCGAGCGCGTTCTTCACCGCTGACTCCAGCTCGGGCCTGGGCAGGGTCACCAGGGACAGGTTGATCACGTCGGCGCCCTGCTCGACCGCGTAGTCGATGGCAGCGGCGATCTGCCCGGGCAGCGCCTCGTCGTTGGTGCCCTTGGTGTTCGGCAGCACCCGGATCGGCAGGATGCGGGCCGCCGGGGCGATGCCGCTGAACGGTGCGCCGGTGCCCTCCTTGCCGGCGATGATGCCGGCCACCATCGTGCCGTGCCCGGCCAGGTCGCACTGGCCCTGGTTGGCCTCCAGGCCGTTGAAGTCGCGGCCCTCGAGCACCTGGCCCTTGAGCAGCGGGTGGATGGCGGAGACGCCCGAGTCGATGACCGCTACCGTCACGCCGGCGCCCCGGGACAGCGGCCACGCCGAGGACGGGTCCAGCCGGCGCAGCGCCCACGGCATCTCCACCAGGGCGTCGCCATCCGGGCCGCAGGTGCGCGCCGCCGCGACCGCCGGGGAGGGGACGACCACCAGGGCGGAGCCGAGCAGGATCGCCAGAGTTCCACTGAGGACAGCACGGACGGCACGTCCGGTACGGCGGGACGGGCCGGTCGCGCTCGACGGCAGGCATTCGCGCACCCGCAGAGATTACCGCTGTGTCCCGTTCGGGCAACGGCCCGGCGACGGTGGTCAGGATCGGCGGGCGGTCTCCTCGGCGGGTGTCTCGGCGAAGAGCGCGAGCAGATCGCCGACCTGGCGGTCGGCCTCGGCGGGGTGCCGGAAATGGCCGGCCGGGTTGAGGGTGTACTCGTTGCGCCGTCCGACCCGGGTGCGCTGCAGGTAGCCGCCGGCCTCCAGGTCGGCGACGATCGCCTGCGCGGCCCGCTCGGTCACGCCGACCTCGGCCGCCACGTCGCGCAGCCGCGCGGTGGGGTCGCGGGCGATGGCGAGCAGAACGTGCCCGTGGTTGGTGAGGAATGTCCAGTTCCGGCCGCCGCTGTCGCCAGCCGCCGTCGCTGTGCTCGCCATCGTGGGTCCGCCTCTCCGGTTGCCGCCGCGCCCTCGGAGCGTCGCCGGAGCACCGGCCCAGGGGCAACGTATGAAATCTATATCACGCATATCTTGACGCATCTTGCGGTGCGTGTGACCGTGGAGCCCGAGTCAGCGCCCGCCGCCGCCCCGCTGAAGAGTCGGCTGAGCAGGTCAAACGCGTGGAGGAGAGGTGCGGGGATGAGCCGTCCCGGTACACCCGGCGGCCAGCCGGGTCCGCAGCGGACCCCGGACCGGGTGCCGGCCGATCCGGCCCAGGCGTACGCCGAACTGGCTGCCGGCAACCGCCGCTTCGTCAACGGCACCCCGCGCCATCCCAATCAGGACGCCGGGCACCGCGCGGCGGTGGCTGACGGGCAGCATCCGTTCGCGGTGGTCGTCGGCTGCTCCGACTCCCGGTTGGCCGCCGAGATCATCTTTGATCGTGGGCTGGGTGACCTGTTCGTGGTCCGCACCGCGGGGCACACCACCGGCCCGGAGGTCCTGGGCAGCGTGGAGTACGCGGTGACCGTGCTCGGCACCCCTTTGGTGGTGGTGCTCGGCCACGACTCGTGCGGTGCGGTACAGGCGGCCCGGGAGTCGGCCGCCACCGGCACACCGCCCCAGGGGCACCTGCGCGCAGTGGTCGACGCGGTGCTGCCCAGCCTGCGTCGGGCCGCCGCCGAGGGGGTCGACGACATCGACGGCATCGTCGACATCCACATCGCGCAGACCGTCGAGGCGCTGCTCGGGCAGTCGCCCGTGCTGGCCGCCGAGGTGGCGCAGGGGCGGTGCGCGGTGGTGGGGGTGTCGTACCGCCTCGCCGCCGGGATGGTGCGTCCGGTGGCCGCCGTGCCGGCCGCGACGCTCGACGTACCGACCGGCGCCAGCACGCCCGCCGCCTGACACGACGAGGGCCGCCCCGCGTGACGCGGAACGGCCCTCGACGGAGATCGCGGGATCAGAGCAGCGACATGTGCACGTGGTCCGTGTGGTTCGAGGGCCCGCTGTACGACTTCCAGCCGGTCGCAGGGAACCAGATCTGCCGGTTCCAGATCACGTAGTAGATGCCGAGCCGGTCGGCGTTGCGGATGAGGAACGCGGCCACGTTGTTGCCGTACGTCCGGGTGTCCTCGTTGTGCCACGGGCTGAAGCCGCTCTTCTGCAAGGACCAGTCACAGGCGCGGCCCTTCGGGTGCTCCCACGGCCCGCCGGAGCGGTAGCAGCCCACGAACCGGTTGAAGCCGGCCCGCTTGACCTCCTTGTACGCGTGCAGCGTGCGCGGGGTGACGCAGCCCGAGGTGGTGGGGTCGTTCTCGCTGCAGGACTCGGACTTCCAGTCACCGTCGGCGGTCCGTCCGGGGCCGAGCCGGGCGACCGGCGAGGTGGCCGACACCAGCCCGCCGGTGAAGCCCTTGCCGCCAACCAGGGCGAGCGCCTTGTCCGCGTCGCGCTTCTCCTTCGCCATCAGGGCGGTCTGCTTCTGCTGCTCGCGGACCTCCGCGTCGAGGGCCAGCTTGGCCTGCTCGGCGCGGGCCTTCACCGTGTTGACCTCGGCGAGCTTCTTCTCGTTGACCATGTTCATCTCATCGAGCGCGGCGGCGCGCTGGACGAACGAGTCAGGGGCTTCGCTCTCCAGCAGCATCGCCATCGGGCCGATCCGGCCGGTGCGGTACGACTGGGCGGCGATCTGCCCGACCTGCGGCGCCAGTGCATCCAGGTCGGCCTTGGCCCGCTCGACCTCCAGCGCCAGCTGCAGCTGCTTCTTCTTCGACTTGTCCAGTTTGGACTTGGCCGCGGAGTACTTGCGGTTGGTCTGCTCGATCACGTCGTTGAGCAGCTGGGGCTCGCCGTCCTCCTCGTGCCCGGACGGTGTGGGGGTCGTCGGGGCGGCCTGCGCCGGGAGGGGCCCGGCGAGCACGGTCAGTGCGGCGATCACGGCCACCACGGGTGTCAACCAGCGGCGTAGGGGTGCCGTCACAATGTTCCCTTCCGTCGACCGCCGACCGGGTTAGCTGACGGGTTCGGGGCGGAAGTGGCCCCTACCGCTTTCGCGGATTCACCCCACGTACCTGGGTTCCCGGCTCGCCGGTTGGCGATTGGGCGGTGGCACCGCAGGCGCCGCTTCGCGCCTTCGGCGGTGACCGGCAGCGAGGTTACCCGAGAGTCGACCGGCTGAGCTACGCCCTGATACCGATCAAAAGCGTCATTTCGCCATGGCGTTGAGTGACCAGTGACGCGGTTCTCAGGGCGGATGCCCCACCTGGTCACGTTGAGGAGTGTCACCATGCCGTATCCGTGCTCCTGTTCGGCTCTGGCCACCGGTCGGTGGCGGTGGATGGGGGTGTGGTCCGCGCCGGGTCGGGCGACGTGGGATCGAGTCGACCCGTGCGTGGGGAGCTCAGTGCGGCCAGTGCCTCGGCGCGGTCGGGCTGGGGTCGCGGGGCGGGCGCGTCGGCGGCGGGCGCGGTGTCCTGGCGGCCGGCTGCGGTCACCATCGCGGCCAGCCCGGTGGTCAGCGGTACGGCGGCGATCAGCCCGAGCGTGGCGACCGCGCTGCGGACGATCTCCTGCGCGAGGAACTCGCTGGTCAGGAGCTGCCCGATCGGTCGGGAGTCGGCGGTGAGCAGGAGCAGCAGCGGCAACGAGGCGCCCGCGTACGCCAGCACGATGGTGTTGACGGTGGAGGCGATGTGCGCCCGGCCGACCCGGGTCGCCGCCCGGTAGAGCTGCAACCGGGTCAGCCCGGGGTTGGCGTTGGCCAGTTCGGTCACGGTTGCCGCCTGGGTGACCGTGACGTCGTCGAGCACCCCGAGCGAGCCGATGATGATCCCGGCGAGCAGCAGACCGTGCAGGTCCACGTCGGCCTGGAACATCGACAGCGTGGTGGCGTCCTCGCTGCCGAAGCCGGTGAGGTGGGTGCCGGCGGTGGCGATGGTGGCCAGTATGCCGGTGAGCACCAGGCTGCCCAGGGTGCCGAGCACCGCGACCGAGGTCTGGGCGCTGACCCCGTGCGTCAGGTAGAGCACCACGAACATGATCAGCGCGGCGCCGACCACCGCGACCAGCAGCGGTGACCGGCCGGCGCCGATTCCGGGCAGCACGAAGGTGAGCAGGATGGCGAAGCTGGCGGCCAACCCGGCCAGTGCGGCCAGGCCCCGCCACCGGCCGAACGCGACGATCGCGGCGGCGAAGATCACCGCCAGCCACAGCAGCGGCGCGCCGCGCTGGTGTTCGGCGATGTTCCAACTGCTGGCGGTGGGATCGGTCGGATCGGTCAGCTCAACCAGGATGACCTCGTCGTCGACCTCGACCCGGGGCGCGCCGGGTCCGGCCGGCACCGGTGTCTGGACCTGCTGGCCGGAGGCCGGCCCGTCCTTCACCCGGACGTCCACCGTGCCACACGGCCCGTCTCCGAGGCTCGGTGTGCCCTCGGGGCTCGTCGCCGTCGCTGGGCAGGGCTCGGTCACCACCCGGGTCACCGTGCCGTGGTACCGCGGCACGTTCGCGCCGCCGTCGGTCTGTGGTGACCCGTCGCGCGGCCAGAGCACCACCGCGGCGAGCACGGTCGCGACGAAGAGGGGCACCACCGTCGCGATGAGGATCCGTCGCACCCGGGGCGGGGCGGACGGAGCGGGACGGGTGTGGTCGGAACCCAATGCGAGACTCCCAACGATCCGGTGCGGGGTACGTGCCGGCGGGCCGGTCGGTTCACCGCCGCCGCGGGAAAGCGGCGACGAGCGCGCCGGATCGCTGGTTGGCGACTGCGTGACTACGGGCGGTGAGCGCTCGGCCCGGTCGGCGGGAGGCGACGCCACATCGTGGCGGCACCTCTGCCCAACTGCGTAGCGGGATCCGGAGGGCCATCGTCGGAATGCTAACCAGCCCGACCCGGGGACGCAGGTCATGGCGGAGTGTCGAGGTTGTCCAACCGCCCGCGCGGCGGTTTCCGGACCGGCATGTTGGAGTCATGCCCGCGCCGTCACCGCCCGACCCCGGTCGCCCCGCCGGCGACCAGCGACACGCCGGGCCCGGGGGCCATCAGCCACACGCCGACGGCGGGCCGCAGCAGCACGGCGGGCACGACAAGCACGCCGGGCACGATCCCGCCATGTTCCGCCGCCGGTTCTGGGTCTGCCTGGCGCTCACCGTGCCGGTGGTGTTGACCAGCCACCTGGTGCTGGACCGGCTCGGCCTCGGGCTGGACGTCCCGGGCCGGTCCTGGGTCGGGCCCGGGCTCGGCTCGGTGGTGTTCTGGTGGGGCGGCTGGCCGTTCCTGGTCGGTGCGGTCCGCGAGGTCCGCGATCGGGCACCGGGCATGATGCTGCTGGTCGCGATGGCCATCACCGTCGCCTACGCCGCGTCACTGGCTACCAGCGTGGGCGCCTTCGACCTGGATTTCTGGTGGGAGCTGGCCGCGCTGGTCACCATCATGCTGCTCGGGCACTGGCAGGAGATGAAGGCCATCGGCCAGGCCAGGGGCGCCCTCGCGGCACTGGCCGCGTTGCTGCCCGACGATGCCGAGCGGGTGGCGGCGGACGGGCGGGTCGAGCCGGTGCCGGTGACCGAGCTGCGGGTCGACGACGTGGTGCTGGTCCGGCCGGGTGGGCGCGTTCCGGCGGACGGCCGGATCGTCGATGGCGGCGCCGAGCTGGACGGGTCGATGATCACCGGCGAGTCGCGTCCGGTCGCCCGGTCGGTAGGGGACCGGGTGGTGGCCGGCACCGTCGCCACCGACTCGGCGATCCGGGTCCGCGTCGAGGCGCTGGGTGAGGAGACCGCGCTCGCTGGCATCCAGCGGATGGTCGCGCAGGCGCAGCGATCCGGCGGGCGGGCCCAGTTGCTGGCCGACCGGTTCGCCGCCGCGCTGTTCTACCTGGCCACCGGCACCGCCGTGGTGACCGTGCTGGTCTGGACCGTGCTCGGCCAGCCCGACGAGGCGGTGGTCCGCACGGTCACCGTCCTGGTGATCGCCTGCCCGCACGCGCTCGGGTTGGCCATTCCGCTGGTCGTCGCGCTCTCCACCGCGTTGGCCGCGCGGTCCGGGATCCTGGTCAAGGACCGTTTGGCGCTGGAGCGGATGCGGACCGTCGACGCGGTGCTGTTCGACAAGACCGGCACCCTGACCCGGGGCGAGCACGTGGTCACCGATCTGGTGACGGCACCCGGCGTCGAGCGGGACGAGCTGCTGCGGATCGCGTCCGGCGTGGAGTCCGACAGCGAGCATCCGCTGGCCCGGGCGATCGTGGCGGCGGCCGGGAGCGTCGGCCGGGCCCCGGCCGCCGGGTTCCGATCGCTGCCGGGCCGCGGGGTGCAGGCCACCGTCGACGGTACGGAGTACGCGGTGGGCGGCCCGGCGCTGCTGCGGGAGTTGGGTCTGTCGCTCCCGGCCGACCTGGATGCGGCGATCGGCCGGTGGTCGGCGCGGGGTGCCGCGGTGCTGCACCTGGTGCGGCTGCCGGGCACCCTGCTCGGTGCGTTCGCGCTGACCGACGAGGTACGTCCGGAGGCCCGGGCGGCCATCGTCGAGCTGCGCGCCGCGGGCGTCCGCACCATCGCCATGATCACCGGTGACGCCCGCCCGGTGGCCGACGCGGTCGCCGCCGACCTGGGGTTCCGGCGAGGTGTCGACGAGGTCTTCGCCGAGGTGCTGCCGGCGGAGAAGGACGGCCGGGTGGCCGAGCTTCAGCGGCGGGGGTTGACCGTGGCGATGGTCGGCGACGGGGTGAACGACGCGGCGGCGTTGGCGCGCGCCGACGTCGGCATCGCGATCGGCGCGGGCACCGATGTGGCGATCGAGTCCGCCGGGGTGGTGCTGGCCTCGTCGGACCCGCGCGGGGTCGGTGCCGTGGTCCGGCTCTCCCGGGCTTCATACGGGAAGATGCGGCAGAACCTGGCCTGGGCGGCGGGCTACAACGTGGTGGCGCTGCCACTGGCGGCCGGGGTGCTGGCGTGGGCCGGGGTGGCGTTGAGCCCGGCATTGGCCGCGGTGCTGATGTCCGCGTCCACCATCGTGGTGGCGCTCAACGCCCAGTTGCTGCGGGGGGTACGCCTCGACCCGGAGCCCGACTGACGGCGCGTCCGTCGGGCCGGGCGAGCGTCGCTCGTGGCCGGCTCGGGTCTCAGCCGCGCTTCATCAGCCGGCCGACCGCCGCCATCATCTCGGTGGCCATCTCGTCGGCCCGGCCCTCGGCCGCGCCCTCGTGCATGCAGTGCCGGGCATGCCCGTCGAGCAGCCCCAGCGCCACCTTGTCCAAGGCGGCCTGGATCGCGGAGATCTGGGTGAGCACGTCGATGCAGTAGCGGTCCTCATCGACCATCTTCTCGATGCCCCGGACCTGCCCCTCGACGCGGCGGAGCCGCGCGAGCAGCTGGTCCTTGCTGGCGGTGTATCCGCGGATCGGAGTGGGTGCGGTCATGGCGACAAGGATAGCCTACCCCTGGGGGGTATGGTAGTGTCCCTTCCTGTCGGATACCCCCACGGGGTAGCGGTACAGGACAAGACAGATGTCCGCCTTCGAATTACCCCAGGGGGGTATATGCTCGGAGGTGGCGGAGGGAGACGGTTCGATGGTCAACACGACGTACCAGGTGCAGGGCATGACCTGCGGTCACTGCGTCAGCTCGGTCAGCGCCGAGGTCGGCGCCATCGCCGGCGTGCGCGACGTTCAGGTCGACCTGGCCACCGGCCGGGTCACCGTCAGCAGCGACCAGCCGCTGGACGTGGAGGTTGTCCGGGCCGCCGTCGACGAGGCCGGCTACGACCTCGTCGACGCCTGATCGAGAGGCTTCGCCATGAACACGGTTACCAGACTGGGCGGATTCGCCCTGGGCCTCGCGGCGGTCTTCGGCGCGGCGTACGGGATCGGGCAGGTGGCCGGTCCCGCCGCCCCGGTCGCCGAGAGTCGGCACGACGACGGCGCGGCCCACCAGCCGGGCCCGGCCGGCCAGGGGGAGCACGACGAGTCGGCCGACCGGCTTCCTGGCGGCCTGCTCGTCGCCGACCGCGGCTACACCCTCGAACCGGTCGCAGCCCCGGCCGGCGAGTTCGCCTTCCGGATCGGCGGCCCGGACGGCCGACCGGTGACCCGGTTCGACGTGGCGCACGACAAGCAGATGCATCTCATCGTCGCCCGGCGGGACCTCTCCGGCTTCCGCCACGTGCACCCTGACCTCGCCCCGGACGGCACCTGGCGGGTCGCCACCCCGCTGGCCGGCCCCGGGCAGTGGCGGGCGTTCGCCGACTTCGCCCCGACCGGAGGAGAGCCGCTGACCCTCGGCGTGGACGTGACCGTCCCCGGCCCGCTGGCCGAGCGGCCGCTGCCCGCACCGGCGACCAGCACGACCGTCGACGGCTACACGGTCACCCTGGCCGGCGCGGTGCAGCCCGGCGGCACCTCGCCGCTCACTCTGACCGTCAGCCGGGACGGGCAGCCGGTCACCGACCTGGAGCCCTACCTGGGCGCGTACGGCCATCTCGTGGCGCTTCGCCGGGGCGACCTGGCGTACCTGCACGTCCACCCGGAGGGGACACCCGGCCACGGGCGCACCCGGCCCGGACCGGCCGTCAACTTCCTCGCCGAGGTGCCCTCGGCCGGCAGTTACCGGCTCTACCTCGACTTCCGGCACGGCGGGTCGGTGCACACCGCCGAGTTCACCGTGGTCGCCGGCACCCCGCCGACCGGCGCACCGGCGACCGGTGGCGACCCCACCCCGAGCGGACCCACACCGACCGGGGGCGCCGACCACGGCACCCCCGGGCACGGGCACAACTGACGGGACCAGATGATGACCACCACCAGCAGACCGCTGCCCGAGGCGCCGAACCGGATCGAGTTGGCGATCGGCGGAATGACCTGCGCCGCCTGCGCCGCCCGGGTCGAGAAGAAGCTGAACCGGATGGACGGGGTCAGCGCGACCGTCAACTACGCCACCGAGAAGGCCACCGTCCGGTACGCCGACGGTGTCACGCCGGACGACCTGATCGACACGGTGCAGAAGACCGGCTACACGGCCGCTCTGCCGTCCCCGCCGGCCACCGCCGAGGAGCCGGTGGACGCGCTGCGCGGTCCGCGTACCCGGCTCTGGGTGTCGGTGGCGCTCAGCGTGCCGGTGGTCGTGCTGGCGATGGTGCCGGCCTGGCAGTTCGACTACTGGCAGTGGCTGTCGTTGACCCTGGCCGCCCCGGTGGTGGTCTGGGGTGGGCTGCCGTTCCACCGGGCCGCCTGGACCAACCTGCGGCACGGCGCGGCGACCATGGACACCCTGGTCTCGCTCGGCACCCTCGCCGCGTTCGGTTGGTCGCTCTGGGCGCTCTTCCTCGGCGATGCCGGGGTGCCCGGAATGACGCACCCGTTCCGCTTCGACATCACCCGCAGCGACGGCGCCGGCAACATCTACCTGGAGGCGGCCGCCGGGGTGACGGTGTTCATCCTGGCCGGCCGCTACTTCGAGGCCCGCTCGAAGCGGACCGCCGGCGCCGCCCTGCGCGCCCTGCTCGAACTGGGCGCCAAGGAGGTGGCGGTGCTCCGCGACGGGGTGGAGACCCTGATCCCGGTGGACCAGCTCGCCGTCGGTGACCGGTTCGTGGTCCGCCCCGGCGAGAAGATCGCCACCGACGGCGTGGTCGACGAGGGCACCTCGGCCGTCGACGCCAGCATGCTCACCGGCGAGTCGGTCCCGGTCGAGGTCGGCCCGGGCGACGGCGTGGTGGGTGCCACCATCAACGCGGGCGGCCGGCTCGTCGTCACCGCCACCCTGGTCGGCGGGGACACCCAGCTCGCCCGGATGGCCGACCTGGTCGAGCAGGCCCAGAGCGGCAAGGCGGCCGTGCAACGGCTGGCGGATCGGATCTCCGGCGTGTTCGTGCCGATCGTCATCACGCTCGCCGTGGGCACCCTCGGCTGGTGGCTCGGCACCGGTGCCGGGCCGACCGCCGCGTTCACCGCCGCGGTGGCCGTGCTGATCATCGCCTGCCCCTGCGCGCTCGGTCTGGCCACGCCGACCGCACTCCTGGTCGGCACGGGCCGGGGCGCCCAGCTCGGCGTGCTGATCAAGGGACCGGAGGTGTTGGAGTCGACCCGGCGGGTGGACACCGTGGTGCTGGACAAGACCGGCACCGTGACGACCGGCCGGATGACCCTGGTGGACGTGGTGCCGGCGGCCGGTGCGGACCGTGCCGAGCTGCTCCGGCTCGCCGGGGCGGTCGAGGCCCCCTCCGAGCACCCGATCGCCCGGGCGGTCGCCACGGGCGCGGCCGAGGCCGGGGCGCTGCCGTCGGTGACCGGCTTCGCCAACGTCGAGGGACTGGGCGTGACCGCCACGGTGGACGGCCGGAGTGTGCTGGTCGGCCGGCTCCGGCTGCTGCGCGAGCGCGGGCTCGACGTACCGCCGGAGGTCCAGCGGGCGGTCGCGGACGCGGAGGCCGCCGGCCGGACGGCGATCGTCGCCGGTTGGGACGGGCGGGCCCGGGGGGTGCTCGCGGTCGCCGACGTGGTCCGGCCGACCAGCCGGGCGGCGGTGGCCCGGCTGCGCGCCCTGGGGCTCACCCCGGTCCTGCTGACCGGGGACAACGTCACCGTGGCCCGGGCGGTCGCCGCCGAGGTGGGCGTGGACGAGGTGATCGCCGAGGTGCTGCCGGCCGGCAAGGTCGACGTGGTCAAGCGGCTCCAGGCCGAGGGGAGGTCGGTCGCGATGGTCGGCGACGGGGTCAACGACGCCCCGGCGCTGGCGCAGGCCGACCTGGGCCTGGCGATGGGCACCGGCACCGATGTGGCGATCGAGGCGTCGGACCTCACCCTGGTCCGGGGGGATCTGGACGCCGCGGTGGACGCCATCCGGCTGTCCCGTCGCACGCTCGGCATCATCCGGGGCAACCTGTTCTGGGCCTTCGGGTACAACGTGGCGGCCCTGCCGCTGGCCGCTGCCGGGCTGCTCAACCCGATGATCGCCGGCGCCACGATGGCCCTCTCCTCGGTGTTCGTGGTGGCCAACAGCTTGCGCCTGCGCCGGTTCCGCTCGGCCGCCCCCGGTGACGGGGTGTAGTGGCGGAGCCGACTGAGATGGTTGGACCGGGGACGGCGGGGGTACTGCTGGTGGCGTAGCAACGCTCGCAATGGAGGTTGGCACATGGGTATCGACGACAAGCTCAACAACGCCACCGAGGACGCGGCCGGCAAGCTGAAGGAAGGCGCCGGTCGGGCCACCGACAACGAGCGGCTCGAGGCCGAGGGTCGCAACGACCAGGCCGGGGCCAAGCTCAAGCAGGCGGGCGAGAAGATCAAGGACGCCTTCAAGAGCTGACGTACGACGTACTCCGCACGCCGGGCCGGTGATCTCACCGGCCCGGCGTGCTGTCTGTCCGGCCAGTGCGGCGACCCTGAGATCCCCCTGATTCCGCTCCCGATCCCGGTCGCCGCACACCGGCACCTGCTAACTTCTCTTGGCATGTGCAAGGGCTGCTTATGAGTGCCGCTCCGCCGCCGACCGGCGACGACCTGGTCCGGGTGCTGGCCACCCTGGCCAACCCGCACCGGCTGCGGGTCGTCGCCGCTCTGGCCCGGGAGCGCGCCTACGTGAGCCGGCTGGCCCGGCAGCTGGGCATCAGCCGGGCGCTGTTGCAGGTCCACCTACGGAAGCTGGCGGCGGCCGGGCTGGTCACCGCCCGCCTGGAGTTGTCGGAGGACGGGAAGGCCATGAACTACTACGAGGTGGAGCCGTTCGTGCTCACACTCACCCCCGAGATCATCGCGGCGGCGGTCGAGACGCTGACCGTGCCCGAGTCGGCCGAGCAGCCCGGAGCGGAGCGATGACCGGGATGAGCGACCACGACTGGACCGAGGTGGTCGGTGCGATCGGCATCTTCGCCCTGCTGATCACCGTGTTCGCGGTGACCGTCGTCCAGATCGCTAAGACCCGGCGGGCCCGGTACGACGGGGCCCGCTCCGACGACTACCGCCGGATGGCGGAGACGGCCGCCCGCGCCCAGGAGGAGAACGCCCGCCTGCTGGCCTCGCTGGACGGCCGGCTGGGCGGAATGGAGACCCGGATGGGCGTGCTGGAACGCGTCCTGCGCGAGGTCGACTGAACCCGGTGGAAAAGGCCCGGGCCGTCGAGCGGCTACTCGACGGCCCGGTGGAAGCAGCACCACCTCGCCCGATGGGCGAGTTTCTCCCGTGACGCTCCTTCGAGGAGAGGACAGCACTCCATGCTGCGCGTACGCAAATCGACCGTCGGTTGGGCGGTCGCCCTGGCTCTCACGGCCACCGGTCTGGCCCCGGTCAGCCCGGCCGCCGCTCGACCACAACCAGGCCTCACCATCGACTGGCGGCCCTGCCTCAAGGACGTGACCGCCGAGTGCGGCACGCTGTCCCTGCCGGTGGACTGGCGCCGACCCCGGGGCGAGCGCTTCGACCTGGCGCTGGCCCGGCGGACGGCCACCGACCCGTCCGCCCGGATCGGCGCGCTGGTGTTCGGCCCCGGCGGGCCGGGCGACAGCGGGGTCGACCGGGTGGTGACCGGCAGCTCCCGGTTCAGCGCCGAGCTGCGCCGCCGCTTCGACATCGTCAGCTTCGACCCGCGCGGCACCGGTCGCAGCCACCCGGTGGTCTGCTCGACCGACCTGCTCGCCCGGCAACCGCAACTGCTGGCCGATCAGGCTCAGTTCGACGCCACGCTGGCCGGCAACGCGTTGCTGCGGGCCGACTGTCGGGCCCGCACCGGACCGCTCTACGACCACGTGGACACGACCAGCGCGGCCCGCGACCTCGACGCGGTCCGCGCCGCGCTCGGCGAGCGGCAGCTGACCTTCCACGGCAGCTCGTACGGCACCCTGCTGGGGCAGCGGTACGCGGAGCTGTTCCCGCACCGGGTCCGGGCCATGGTGCTGGAAGCCGCGATGGATCACAGCCTCGGCATCCGTGCCTTCCTCGACACCCAGGCCGTCACCGCGGAGGGCGCGTTCGACGAATTCGTCGCGTGGTGTGCCCGGTCCACCGGCTGCGTGCTCAAGGGGCGGGACATTCGGGAGGTCTGGGCCGAGCTGCACGGCCGGGCCGCAGGCGGGACGTTGACCGACCCGGACCGGCCCGGGGTGGCGCTCACCCCGTTCGAGCTGAGCCGGCTCGCCCACAAGAAGCTCTACGAGACGCACTGGTGGCCGGAGCTGGCCGGGTGGATCGTCAGAATGGACGCCGCCACCACGCCGAACACGGCATCGTCGGCCGGTGACAGGTCGACGGGCGACGCCGTCGCTCCGTACCCGTTCGCGGTCTTCTGCCAGGACTGGAGCCTGCCCGTCCGCGACTACCGCGAGTACGCCGGACACCTGCGCCGGATGGCCCGGCTCGCGCCCGACCTGCGCTACCCGCCGGCGGTGTTCGCTCCGGTGACCTGCCTGGGCACGCCGGCGCCGGTCGCCAACCCGCAGCACCGGATGCGGGTCCGCACCGATGTGCCGCTGCTGCTCGCCGCCACCGTGCACGACCCGGCCAGCGGGTACAACTGGGCCACCAACGTGGCCCGGCAGTTGGGTGAGCACGGCGTGCTGCTCACCTACCAGGGCTGGGGGCACGGCAGCTACACCACCAGCCCGTGCGTGGGCGGCGCGGTCGACCGCTACCTGACCAGCGTGGTGGCGCCCCGCCCTGGCACCAGCTGCCCGGCCATCGAACCGTCGTCGTGACCGACCTGCCGGTCTGACCGGGCGCAACCTGGGCCTGTCGACCCCCGGTCGCCGAGCGGCAGGATCCGCGCGGCGACCGGGGGCGGCGCCCCGATCAGCGCAGGACGCGGTAGCGCAGGTGGGCCACGGTCGGCCCGGCCACCACCGCCTCCTGCTCCAGCCGCGGCGCGATGCCATCGAAGAGCCGTTCGCCGGCCCCGAGCACGATCGGCACCACATGCAGATGCAGCGTGTCGATCAGCCCCGCGGCCAGGCACTGCCGGACCGTGCTCGCGCCGCCGCCGATCGACACCTGCCGCTCACCCGCCGCCTCCCGGGCCTGCCGCAGCGCCGACTCGATCCCGTCGGTGACGAACCGGAACTCGGTGCCGCCCCGCATCACCAGCGGTGCCCTGGGATGGTGGGTGAGCACGAAGACCGGGGTGTGGAACGGCGGATCGTCGCCCCACCAGCCCTGCCAGCTCTCGTCCCAGTCGCCGTCCCCACCGCCGAACATCCGCCGGCCCATGACGTACGCCCCGACGTCGCGGGTCAGCTCCTCGACCAGTTCGGCGTCGACGCCCCGCTCGCCGCCGGTCAGCCCGTGCTGCGCCCGCCAGCTGTCCAGGCCGAAGAACCACTCGTGCAACCGCAGCCCGCCCCGGCCCAGCGGATCCTGCCGGCTCTGGTCCGGCCCGGCCACGTACCCGTCCAACGAGATCGACAGTTGACTGCTCACCGTTCCCATGCCAGGTCGACTCCGGCGACCGCCGGAACTCATCGCTGTGCGGCCAGTCGGGCGGCCCGCAGCTCCAGGTAACGCTGCTCGGGCAGGCTGGTGGTGCCGCGGGCCGCCGCCAGGTACGCGTCCCGCGCCGCCGCCAGCTCCCCGGCGAGCTCCAGCAGGTGGGCCCGGACCGCGGCGAGCCGGTGGTGCCCGGCGGTGCGCTCATCGGCGTCCAGCGGAGTGAGCAGGGCGAGCCCGGCCCGGGGCCCGTCCACCATGGCCACCGCCACCGCCTGATTGAGAGTGACCATCGGATTCGGCGCGATCCGGGCGAGCAGCCGGTAGAGCGCGGCGATCTGCGGCCAGTCCGTCGCGGCCGCCGTCGGCGCCTCGGCGTGCACCGCGGCGATCGCCGCCTGGAGCTGGTACGGGCCGGGCGGTGACCAGGTCAGCGCCTCGGTGATCAGCGCGATGCCGGCCGCGATGGCCGTCCGGTCCCACCGGGTCCGGTCCTGCTCGGCCAGCGGCACCAGCTCGCCGTCCGGGCCGACCCGGGCGGCCCGGTGCGCGTCGGTGAGCAGCATCAGCGCCAACAGCCCGGCCACCTCGCCGTTGCCGGGCAGCAGCCCGTGCAGGACGCGGGCGAGCCGGATCGCCTCGCCGGTCAGCTCCACCCGGTGCAGGTCCGGCCCGCTGGACGCGGTGTACCCCTCGTTGAAGATCAGGTAGAGCACCCGGAGCACCGTCCCCAGCCGCTCGTCGCGCTCATCCGGTGCGGGCAGGCTGAACCGGGCACCGGCGCCCTCGATCCGCTGTTTGGCCCGGCGGATCCGTTGGCTCATCGTCGCCTCCGGCACCAGGTGCGCCCGGGCGATCTGGGCGGTGCTGAGCCCGCCGACGGCGCGCAGGGTGAGCGCCACCTGTGCCGAGGGTGCCAGCGCCGGGTGGCAGCAGAGGAAGAGCAGCGTCAGGGTGTCGTCGGCGTCCGCCACCGCGGGCTCCGCGTCGGCCGCCGGCGCCACCCCGGCGTACGCCGGCTCGCGCAGCGCCACCGCCACCTCGCGGTCCCGGCGGGCGCGCTCGCTGCGCCACTCGTCGGTGAGCCGGCGGGTGGCCACGGTGAGCAGCCACGCGCGGGGGTTGTCCGGCACGCCCTGCCCGGGCCACTGCGTCGCGGCGGCGAGCAGCGCCTCCTGCACCGCGTCCTCGCACCGGTCGAACTGCCCGTGCCGGCGGACCAGCAGGCCGAGGACCTGCGGCGCGAGCGTGCGCAGCAGGTCCTCGACCGTCCGGTCGTCGGTCACATCTCCGTCCCGGCCTCGTCCATGATCGGGCGGACCTCCATCGCGCCGCCGAAGCGCACGTCCGGCCAGCGGGCGGCGATCTCGGCGGCCCGTTGCGGGCTGTCGCAGTCGACGGTCAGGTAGCCGGCGAACTGCTCCTTGCTCTCCATGAACGGCCCGTCGATGACCTCCGGGTGGCCGCCGGCGAGCCGGACCGTCCGGGTCTGCGACGGGTCGGCCAGCGCCTGGCCGCCGACCAGCTCGCCGGACTCGGTCAGCTCCTTCATGATCTCGTCGACCTCGCCGAACAGGGCGGTGCGGTCCCGCTCGGTCAGCTCCTCGGTGAAGCCGGGCCGGTTCCAGATCAGCAGCATGTACTTCACGGCGATGCTCCTCGGGTTTGGGTCGCGTCCCGGTCGGGGCGCGGTTCACCGGAGGGTCGGAGCCGAAGCTCCGTTCCCTACCGCCTACCGAAGAACATCGCAGAATTCTTCGACGGTGGCGGTCCCACGCCGGGTGGGTCAGCGTGGGTCGGGTCGTTCCGGCACCTGTCGGGGCGGTGGCCCGCCGCCGACGTCCAGCGACGCGCGGTCGGCCGCGGAGGTGCCGGACGACCAGCCCTCGGCGTCGCGGACGCTGAGCCGGTGCCGGGTGACGCCGGGGAAGAGGGTGTCCAGCCGCTCCCGGACCGCCTCGCCGCGTGCGGCGAGCACCGGGAGGAGCCGCTCCGGGCCGGCCGTCTCGGCCGCCGCCCGATCCGCCGCGTCGGTGGTCGCGCGCAGCCGCTCGCCGATCCGCAGCGCGAACGCGTTGAGGAAGGACTCGTCCCAGACGCGGGTCCGCCGCCCGGTCCCCGGTCGCCGCTCGGCCCGCCCGCGCAGCATCGCGGCGGTGGCCTGGACCAGCAGCGAGGTGTAGAGCAGCTCCACCGCCACGAGGTCGGCCGGCCAGCCCAGCACGGTGGCGAAGCCGAGGTCGTCGGACCAGACCGCCTCACAGCGGTTCGCCGCCGCGACCTCCTGCACCAGCAGCGCCTTGGCGCCCGCGTACGGGGCGTCGGTGCCGAGCCGCACCCCGCCGGGCAGGTCGCCGCGGTCGGCACCGGCGGCCAGCAGCGCCTCGTCGATGCTGTGCCGGGCGATCAGCTCCTGCGCCTTGCCGGTCAACGCCTCTGCCTCGGCCGGGAAGGTGGTCGACTCGGCCTTGGCCAGCAGCGCCCGTACCCGGTCGAGCATTCCGGACCCACTGCGGGCCGCGCCGGCCGGCCGGCTGGCGGCCGCCGCACCGGTCGTGCCGGGTGGTGGGCGGAGCACCGCGATCGGCGGCAGGCTCTCCACCAGGGCGAGGGTGTCCACCGCCGTGCGCAGGGCGTCGACCCGGTCCAGCCCCTCCCGGGCGGACCAGCCGGCCAGAACGCTCCGGTCGTCGTCCCACCACACCTCGGCGGCCAGCTCGCGCAACTGCTCGTCCCACCAGGCCGGGACCGGTCCGGCCTGCTCGCGCCGCTGGGCGGCCATCGCGTCCCGGACCAGTCGGGCCGGGCGGGCGCCGAGCCGCCGGGTGGTGAGCCGGTCCAGGTCGGCCGGTTGCCAGCCACGTGGCCAGAGCCGCGCCACGCCGCGGACCAGGCGACGCAGCAGCGCCGTGTCCACCGCCGCCGTGCCGTCCGCCGCGCCGGTGCCGACCATCAACCGGTCCAGCTGCCGTTCGGCCTGCCGTACGTCGGTGCCGCGCACCGCCGCGAGCGCATCGGCGACGAGTTCGTCCGGGTCCGGCACGGGCACCTCCTCTCGGCTTCCGCTGTGTCTCAAACTCCATGATCATGCCGTCCGCCCTACCGGTGGCGCGAAACGGGGATGTCGTCGCCCCGATGACCGACGGTGCCTCGATCAACACGGGGTCCGGGAAGCAGCGGTGTCCCACCAGGTCCGACACCCCGATATCGCCGATCTCGTGTCGATCACCGCGGTCCGCCGCCCGTTGCGGCTCCGTGGGCATGTTCCGCCCAGTCTCGGGTAGTTCGACCCTCACCCGAGGCGGATGGGAGGTGTGTGGTGGTCGGTTCGAGCCTGCCCGGTGCGCGCAGCGCCGCCGTGCCGGACGTCCGCTCGTCCATCCTCGCCGGCGTCCTGATCGGGATCGCGGTGATGGCCGCGGTGGACGAGATCATCTTCCACCAGCTGCTGGCCTGGCACCACTTCTACGACCGGTCCACCCTGTCGGTGGGCCTGCTCTCCGACGGGCTGCTGCACGCCGCCGAGCTGCTGGCCCTGGTCGGCGGGTTCTTCTGGTTCGCCGACCTGCGCCGGCGGGGTGCCCTGGCGGCCCGGTTCGCCTGGGGTGGGTTCCTGCTCGGCGCCGGGGGCTTCCAGCTCTTCGACGGGCTGGTCGACCACAAGGTGCTCCGGCTGCACCAGATCCGCTACGGCGTGCACCTGGTCCCGTACGACGTGGTCTGGAACGTGGGCGGCGCGATACTGCTGCTCGCGGGTGCCGCGCTGGTCTGGCGGGCCCGGTCCCGGCCGCCCCGCGACGGCCAGCGGTGACGGAGCCGCTCGCCCCGGCCTGGTTCGCGTCGCCGGTGGTCGCGCACGGGGGGCACGGGCACGCGGCGGCGGATGGCCCGAGCTGGTTCCCCCTCGCGGCGGTCGTCCTGCTGGCCGGTGGCTACCTCGTGGCTGCCGCGCGAGATCCGAGGGGCTGGGACCACCGGCGCAGCGCCGCCTGGCTGGCCGGCTGTGCCGTGCTGGCGGTCGCGGTCGGGCCGCTCGCGCAGCTCCCCGACGACCCGCGCGGACACATGGCGCAGCACCTGCTGCTCGGCATGGTGGCCCCGCTCGGGCTGGTGCTCGGCGCCCCGGTGACACTGCTGCTGCGGATCGCGTCCACGCCCACGCGCCGGTTCGTCGGCCGGATGCTGCGCGCCCGCCCGCTGCACCTGATCGCTCACCCGGTCACCGCCGCGCTGCTCAGCACGGGCGGGCTGGCGCTGGTGCTGCTCACCCCGCTGTACGCGGCGGCGGAGCGCCAGCCCACTCTGCACCACGCCCTGCACCTGCACTACCTGGCCGCCGGATACCTGTTCGCCTGGTCGCTGGCCGGCCCGGACCCGGCACCCCGCCGTCCCGGGCTGGCCGTGCGGATCGGGGCGTTGCTGGGCGCGGCGGCCGGGCACTCCGCGCTCGCCAAGTACCTCTACGCGCACGCCGGCACGCTGCCACCCGGGCTGGCCGATCCCGACCCGACGGCGCTCCGCTCCGCCGCCCAACTCATGTACTACGGAGGGGATGTGGCTGAGCTGCTGCTCGCCGTCGCCCTCTTCGCTACCTGGTACCACCGCCCCTCCCGCCTCCACCCGGCGCGACCATCCCGGTTGATCAAGAAGTTCGCGTCCCGCAAAGGCAATGCCCTGACGGAAACCTCTTGATCAACACCGAGGTCGGGCGGGCGGCGGGCAGGAGCGTCGCTGTTCGGGGGATCCGGGGTGGAGGCTCAGCCGCGCGTGGAGAGGACGGTGGAGAGCCGACCGAGGAACGCGCGGATGCTCTCCTCACTGTGGTGCGTCTCGGCCTGGTCGTTGAGGGGGCCCGAGTAGCGCAGCGCCTGGTCGAGCGCGTCCAGCGTCTCGGCCCGGTCACCCGGGTAGAGCCCGCCGAGCACACCGTCGGCGACTCGCGTCACCACCGTGTCGTCGAGCGCCTGGTCGAACTGGATCCCGTAGAGGATCCCGTTGACGTGGCCCTTCCAACTGTTCGTTTCCATGCTCGTGGTCTCCCCTAGAAGATCCGGCCGCCGTCCCAGCCCAGGATCGGGACGTCGCCGCGACCGTTTCGCTTGAACTCGGCGTCGAGATTGGCCATGTGGCTGACCTCGGGCTGGTAGTGGCCGCTGCGCGCCGTCGCGTACTGGACCATACCGTCCTTGACGACCAGCTCGCCCGCCGCCGCGACCGGCTGCCCGTTACCCAGCGTCGAGTGGTGGAAGTCGCCCACCTTCTGATAGTTGGACGCGTAGAGGTTGCCGTTCCGGTCCATCACGAAGATCGCTTGGCCGTTTCCACTGAACACGGTCTGGGCGCTCGAGGTGTCGAACGGCTCGCCGTTCCTCGCGCTGCGCAGGACGCCGTTGCCGTCGAAGAACACCCGGTGCTGTTCGAGCTCCTCCGGACTGAGTCGGCGCACCGCCGTCGGGAAGTGCCCTCCGGGCAGGTGCTCGTTCCGGTACCTCTCGAGCATCGGCTTCGTGTTGTGGTAGCGGGGCGTGGTGTGCGGGCCGGGCACGCCGGGCCGTCCCGGGCCGCCCCGCCTCGGGCCCTTGCTGGTGAACCGGCGCAGCAGCGTCTTCGCCCGCTTCAGCAACCGCGGAATGATTTCCTTGACGACCCGCTCGACGACCTCCTTGATGATCCGTTGGATCGCCATCCGGGCCAGGCCGATCGAGACGGGGATCTGGGCCAGCGAGGCACCGAGGGTGGGAGCCGCCGCCGCCAGCGCGATCGCCACCTGCACCACGAGGATCGTCAGCTGGACGATGACGAGGATCTTCTGCGTCAGGGTGATGATGGCCATCACCAGCAACGCCATGCCGATCAGCTCGGCGGCCTGTGCGCCGTCCTCCATCCGGCGCGGCGCACCCTCCTCGCCTCCCCATGCCTGCTCGAAGGCGCGGACGTCGTCCCCGCTGTTGGTCGCCCCGACCTTCGCGGCGCCGGCCTCCGCCTCCGCGAGCGTCGTGCGCAACCGGCCGGCGAACGCGAACCACAGCTGCGACGCCTCGAACAGCAACTCCTCGTCGGCGGTCGGCCAGGTGAAGCCGACCCAGCCCAGGGCCTCGACGAGCTCAGGAGGTAGCTGCATACCCATGGGGCAGCTCCATCCGGGTGAAGAGTTCCGCGTTGGCGGTGTCGGTCGCCTCGTGCGCGTCGGCACTGAGGTCGAGGTTCGCGGCGGCCTCCAGCAACTGGTCGGCCATCGACCGGTACACGTCGAGCGCATGCGTCAGAACCTCGACGTACACGGCTCCGAAGAGGGAGCCCGGCTCGTCGGCGCCCCACGGATTACCCGCGCCGTTCACCGTGGACTCGAGGCTGGTGACCTCGGCGCCGAGCTGCTGGCCGGTGGCTGCGAGCGATCCCGCCGCGGCATGGAGAGCGTCGACGTCGACCTGAATCCCGTCGGACATGGGCTCAGCGTCGATCCATCCGGCGGGTGACCGCGTCCAGGTCGCCGATCATCTGCTCGAACCCGCGGAACGCCTCCTCCGAGACACGTTCGAGCTGCCGGGTCAGGGCCGCGCTGTCGGCACCGACGGCGGCCGTCAGCTCGGCGCGCCGGGCGCGCTCGTCGGCCTGTGCCGCCTTGACCGCCTCGAGGACGTACGCGGCGATCGCGCTGGTCCCGGCCCGAGACAGGCTCGGGTCGATCACCAGAGACTCGAGGCCGCCGAAGGCGGACACCTCCGCCTCGACGAGACCGTCACCGCCGGTGCCCCGCCCCACCATCTGCTCAGTAGCCGGTACGGCCCGGTCGCCCAGCTCGTCGGCCCCGTCCGGCTGTGCCGAGGTGGAACCCGTGGCCTGGCTCAGCAGGCGCATCGCCTGTTCGAGTGAGCGACTCAGGCCGGATGGATCGATTCCGCTCGTCATGCTCGTCCCCCTACGACTCGCAGTCCTCATCCGGTGAGCGACAGTACCAACGCGACGCCTGACGCCGGGGGCCAAAGTCCTTTGTAGAGCACGCGGACGGCGGTTGACCTGCTCGTCGTCGTTGGACGCGTCCGGATGGTCAGGGTCGGGGGGAGGCCAGGGCAGCGGCGAGCGGCCAGGTCAGCTCGGGGCACGCTGCCATCCGGGCAGCCTAGCCCCGGTCGGCCGGTGACGCGCTGCACGCGGTGGCGGGCAGGTCCCTGGCGCCCGGCCCGCTGCGACTCACCGCCAGCCGGCGAGGATCGCGTCGACCGGTAGGACGTCCCGCTCCGGGTCCGGCGCCGTGGCTGGCTGGCCGGTCGGCGTCCGGTCGAAGCGGGGTGCCGGGGCCGGCTGGATCTCGCCGCCCACCTCGATGAAGGTGCCCCGGGCGGCGTTGTGCGGATGCCGGTGCGCCTCGCGGGGGGCGAGCACCGGCGCGACGCACGCGTCCAGGTCGGCGAAGACCGCCGTCCACTCGTCCCGGCTCCGCTCGGCGAACCGCTCGGTGAACCGCCGGCGCAGCTCGTCCCAGCCGCTCGGGTCGTACTGGGCGGGCAGGCCCGGCTCGTCGGCGAGACCGAGGCCGGTCAGCAGTTCGGCGTAGAAGGCCGGTTCCATCGCGCCGACGGCCATGAATCCGCCGTCGCCGGTGCGGTACGTGTCGTAGAACGGTGCCCCGCCGTCGAACATGTTGCGCCCACGCGGCGCGGCCCACAGACCGGTGCCGAGCAGCCCGTGCAGGAACGCGGTGAGCAGTGCGGAACCGTCCACCATCGCCGCGTCGACCACCTGGCCGACGCCGGAGCGTTCCCGTTCCAGCAGTGCGGCCAGCACGCCCACGGCGAGCAGCATGCCGCCCCCGCCGAAGTCGCCGAGCAGGTTCATCGGGGCGTACGGACGCTCGCCGGCGCGACCCAGTGGCTCCAGCGCCCCGGCCACCGCGATGTAGTCGATGTCGTGCCCGGCCCGCGGTGCCAGCGGGCCGTCCTGGCCCCAGCCGGTCATCCGCGCGTACACGAGCCGGGGGTTGCGGGCCCGGCAGGTCTCCGGCCCGAAGCCCAGCCGCTCGGCCACCCCCGGCCGGTACGCCTCGACCAGCACGTCGGCCCGCTCCACGAGGCGCAGCAGGTCCGCCACCCCGGCCGGGGACTTCAGGTCCAGCGCGGTCACCCGCCGACCGCGTTGCAACGGCCCGACGGTCGGCGCCGCCAACCGCCCCGCGGCCGGGCCGCCCGGCCGGTCCACCCGCACCACGTCCGCGCCGAGGTCGGCGAGCACCATGCAACCGAACGGCGCCGGAGCGAGGCTGGCCAACTCGACAACACGTATCCCGGCCAGCGGCCCGCCGCGCCCTGGCCCGTCCGCTGGCACGTCGGTGGCCGTCACGCGGCGCCCACCGCTTCGGCGGGGCGGGTGGCGGAGGCGGCGAGCCGGTCGACCAGGTCGGCGGGGGGCATGAACCGGTCGCCGTAGCGGGCGGCCAGCTCGGTGGCGCGGGCTGCGAAGCCGGCCGGGCCGCCCGCGTACTGCCGGACGTAGCGGATCACGCCGCCGGTCCAGGCCGGGAAGCCGATGCCGAAGATCGAGCCGATGTTCGCGTCGGTCTCGGTCCGCAGCACTCCCTCGTCCAGGCAGCGCAGCGCGTCCAGCGCCTCGGCGAAGAGCATCCGCTCCTGGAGGTCGGTGAACGGCACGGCCCGCCCCGCGTCGGTGGCCAGGTCGGCGAGACCGGCCCACAACCGACCCCGGATGCCTTCGGCGTACCCGTAGAAGCCGCGCCCGGCGGCGCGCCCCGGCCGGTCGTACGCGTCCACCATCTCGTCGACGAGCCGGTGCGCGGGCAGCGGCGCAAAGCCTTCAGCGGCCGCCTCGAACTGTCGACGGATCCGTTGGATCAGGGTGAGGCTGACCTCGTCGGCCAGCGCCAGCGGCCCGGTCGGGTAGCCGGCCTGGAGGGCGGCCTGCTCCACCGAGGCGGCCGGCACCCCCTCGGCGACCATGCCGACCGCCTCGTCGAGAAACCGGCCGATGACACGGCTGGTGAAGAAGCCCCGGCCGTCGTTGACCACGATCGGAGTCTTGCCGATACGCCGGCCCAGGTCGAACGCCCGCGCCAGCGCGGCGTCGCCGGTACGCTCGCCGACCACGATCTCCAGCAGCGGCATCCGGTCCACCGGCGAGAAGAAGTGCATGCCGATGAAGTCGGCCGGGCGGTCCACCCCCGCGGCCAGTCCGGTGATCGGCAGGGTGGAGGTGTTGGACGCGAGCAGGGCGCCCGGCGCCAGTACCGGCAGCACCTCGGCGAAGACCGACCGTTTCAGCGCGGGGTCCTCGAAGACCGCCTCGATCACCGCGTCGCAACCGGCCAGCGCGTCCACCCGGTCGGTGGTGGCGATCCGGTCCAGCACGGCTCGGGCGTCCGCCTCCGTCGCGCGGCCCTTGCGGACCTTCCGCGCCAGCAGCCGCTCGGCGTGCGCCCGAGCCCGCAACGCCGCCTCCGGCGAGACGTCCTTCACCACCACGTCCAGGCCGGCGCTGGCGCAGGCGTACGCGATGCCGGCGCCCATCATGCCGGCACCCAGCACCGCGACCCGGCGCACCGGGGCGACGTCCACTCCGGACGGCCGGGCCGCGCCGCCGTTGACGGCCTTCAGGTCGAAGAAGAACGCGCCGATCATGTTCTTGGCGATCTGCCCGGTGAGCAGGCCGATCAGATGCCGGGTCTCCACGGTGAACGCGGTCTCCAGGTCGACCTGCGCGCCCTCGACGGCGGTGGCCAGGATCGCCTCCGGCGCCGGCAGCCGGGCACCCTTGAGCTGCTTGCGCAGGGTCGCCGGGAACGCCGGCAGTTGCGCGGCCAGCGACCGGCTGGCCGGGGTGCCGCCGGGCATCCGGTAGTCCGGCCGGTCCCACGGCTGGGTCGGGTGGGGATTGGCGGCGATCCAGGCCCGCGCCCGGGCCAGCAGCTCCGCCGGGGTCGCCACCACCTCGTCGACCAGCCCGGCAGCCAGGGCGTCGGTCGGGCGCATCCGCCGGCCGGTGAGCAGCACCGTGGTCAGCGCCCCGGCCAGGCCGAGCATCCGCACCGTCCGGGTGACCCCACCGGCGCCGGGCAGCAGGCCCAGGGTCACCTCGGGCAGCCCGAGCCGGCTTCCGGGCGCGTCCAGGGCGACCCGGTGGTGGCAGGCGAGCGCGATCTCCAGGCCGCCGCCGAGCGCCGAGCCGTTGACGGCGGCGACCACCGGCCGGCCCAGCGTCTCCAGCCGGCGCAGGTCCCACTTGATGGTGCCGAGCAGTTCGGCCAGCGCGGGCGCGTCGGCCCGCGTCGCCCGAACCATCTCCGGCAGGTCACCGCCGGCGAAGAAGGTCGACTTCGCGCTGGTCACGATGACCCCGGTCAGCTCGTCGCGCTCCGCCTCCAGCCGGTCCAGCACCGCGCTCATCGACGCGGCGTACGCCCGGTTCATCGTGTTGGCGGACTGGTCGGGGTCGTCCAGGGTGAGCGTGACGACGCCGTCGGCGCCGCGGTCGTACCGGATGGTGTCGGTCATGGTCGTCCTCCGGGTCAGCAGCGCTCGAGAACGGTGGCGACGCCCATGCCGCCGCCGATGCAGAGGGTCACCACGGCACGGCGCAGGTCGCGGCGCTCCAACTCGTCCAACGCGGTGCCGAGCAGCATCGCGCCGGTCGCGCCGAGCGGGTGGCCGAGGGCGATCGCCCCGCCGTTGACGTTCACCCGGTCCGGGTCCAGGCCCAGGTCGCGGACGTACTTGAGCACCACCGCGGCGAACGCCTCGTTGATCTCGAACAGGTCGATGTCGGCGAGGGTCAGCCCGGCGGCGGCGAGCGCCTTGTGAGTGGCCGGGATCGGGCCGGTCAGCATCAGCGTCGGGTCGGCGCCGCTGACCGCCGCGCCGACGATCCGGGCGCGCGGGGTGAGGCCGAGGTCCCGCCCCACCTCCGCCGAGCCGATCAGGACCAGCGCCGCGCCGTCCACGATGCCGGACGAGTTGCCGGCGTGGTGGACGTGCTCGATCGCCTCCAGCCAGTGGAACTTCTGCAACGCAACCGCGTCGAAGCCGGCCGCCTCGCCCATGGTGGCGAAGGACGGGGTGAGCCGGGCCAGCGCCTCCCGGGTGGTCTCCGGGCGGGGGTGCTCGTCCACGGTGAGGATGTCCAGCCCGTTGCCGTCGCGAACCGGCACCACCGAGCGGGCGAAGTGGCCGCCGGCCCACGCCTTGGCCGCCCGCTCCTGCGAGCGCAGCGCGTACCCGTCCACGTCGTCGCGGGTGAAGCCCTCCAGGGTGGCGATCAGGTCGGCGCTGACGCCCTGCGGCACGAACGAGGTGGCCAGCGCGGTCTGCGGGTCGGTGGCCCACGCGGCGCCGTCGGAGCCCATCGGCACCCGGGACATCGACTCCACCCCGCCGGCCAGCAGCAGGTGCTCCCAGCCGGAGCGGATCCGCGCCGCGGCGGAGTTGACCGCCTCCAGCCCGGAGGCGCAGAACCGGTTGAGCTGCACCCCGCCCACCTGGTCGGGCAGCCCGGCCAGCAGCGCCGCGGCCCGGGCCAGGTCGCCGCCCTGCTCGCCGACCGGAGTGACGATGCCGAGCAGCAGGTCCTCCAGCCGGTCGACGTCCAGGCCGGGGTTGCGTTCGCGCAGCGCGTCGATCAGGCCGACCACCAGGGAGATCGGCTTGACCCCGTGCAGCGCGCCGGTGTCCCGGCCGCGTCCGCGCGGGGTGCGGACCGCGTCGTAGACGTACGCCTCAGAGGGCACGGGCGATCAGCTCCTTCATGATCTCGTTGGTGCCGCCGTAGATCTTCTGGACGCGGGCGTCGGCGTACATCCGGGCGATCGGGTATTCGGTGGTGTAGCCGTAGCCGCCGAAAAGTTGCAGGCACCGGTCGATGACCTCGCACTGGCCGTCGGTCAGCCAGTACTTCGCCATCGCGGCGGTGGCCACGTCCAGCTCGCCGCGGGTGTGCCGGACGATGCAGTCGTCCAGGAAGACCCGGCTGACCCGGGCGCGGGTAGCGCACTCGGCGAGCACCATCCGGGTGTTCTGGTGGCCCATCAGCGGCTTGCCGAAGGCGGCCCGCTCCTTCGTGTACGCCACGGTCAGCTCGATCGCACGCTCCATCGCGGCGACCGCGCCGACTCCGATCACCAGTCGCTCCTGCGGGAGCTGCTGCATGAGCTGGATGAAGCCCAGCCCTTCGGCGCCGCCGAGCAGGTTGTCCGCCGGCATCCGGAACTCGTCGAAGAACAGCTCGGCGGTGTCGTTGGCGTGCAACCCGATCTTGGACAGCAGCCGACCCCGGCGGAAGCCCGCCGGGTCACCGCTGACCTCGCAGACCAACAGCGAGACACCGGCCGCCCGCTGCTCGGGGTCGGTCTTCACGGCCACGATGATCAGGTCGGCCAGGCCACCGTTGGTGATGAACGTCTTCGCCCCGGTGACCAGGTAGTCGTCGCCGTCACGGACCGCCCGGGTGCGCATCGCCTGGAGGTCGGAGCCGCCGTCCGGCTCGGTCATCGCGATCGCGCCGACCAGGTCACCGCTGCACAGGCCCGGCAGCCAGCGCCGCTTCTGCTCCTCGCTGCCGTACGTCGCCAGGTAGCCGGTGACGATGCCACTGTGGACGGCCAGCCCGAGGCTGCTCTCCCCGGTGTACGCCTGCTCGTGCAGCATGACCGCCTCGTGGGTGAAGCCGCCGCCCCCGCCGCCGTACTCCTCGGGGACGGACAGGCCGAGCAGCCCCAGCTCGCCGGCGCGCCGGTAGTGCTCGCGGTCGGGGTGGCCCTGCGCCAGCAGGCGTTCGCTGTGCGGCAGCACCTCCTTGGTGAAGAAGGTGCGGGCCAGATCGGCCAGGTCGTCGTGCTCCGGCTCTCGCCAGGGCGAGGAGGGACCGTCGGATGCGAGCGTCGGCATGTGCACCACCCTCGCGCGCTGTTGACGGCATGTCAATAACTCTCGATCAGGACCCGGGCGCGGACCGCCGGGTCGTCGTAGAAGAGCTGGTACGCGAGGATCGTGCGATGAGTGCCACCCCTCCTGCCCTGCTCGACGGAGCCCGGGTCGAGATGTTCGCCAACCTGGGGCCGTTGCGGTCGCCAACCGGTGCCACCCGCCACTCCATCGGCAACTTCGCAGAGGTGGTCGCACGCCTCGCCATAGCTCGTTACGACGATGCCGCGGACGTCTACCTCTTCTACTGCAGGCAGGAGTGGGAAGTCGTGACGGACACGTGCCACTCGACGGAGATGGATGCCGTCGCCCAGGCCGAGTTCGAATTCGGGGACGTCACGTTCCTGCCGATGCCCCCAGCCGAACCTGGCGGCGAGCAGTCCGGCTGCTGCGCATGATGTGATCAAGGAGGGCAGAGGCTTGCTCGCCGTTGACGCCTGGGCGGACGTCGTGAGCTGCCGATAGGGTCGGGCAGATGAGTGTCGAGACCGCTCCGCGTCGCCGCCGGCTGGAGCCGGACGCCCGGCGTGGGCAGATCCTCGCCTGTGCGGTCCGGCTGTTCGGCGAGCGCGCGTACCCGAATGTGTCGACCACCGACATCGCCCGGGAGGCCGGTGTCGCGCGCGGCCTGGTCAACCACTACTTCGGCACGAAGAAGGACCTCTACCTGGAGGTCGTCCGGGTCATGGTGACCATTCCCGAGGTGGCCCTGGAACGGCTGCCCAAGGGGGACCTGCGCAGCCGGGTCGACGCCAGCGTCTCCTGGTTCCTCGACGTGGTCTCCCGGCACAGCACCTCCTGGCTGGCCGCCGTCACCGCGCGGGGGATGGGCGGCGACGCCGACGTGGAGCGGGTGCTCGCTGAGGCCGAGGAGGTCGCCGCGGACCGGATGCTGGTCGCGGTCGGCCTGGCCGACGAGGCGGAGCACCGCGAGGAGTTGCGCGGCATGGTCCGGGCCTACGGCGGGCTGGCCACCTCGACCGCGCGGGAATGGCTCCAGCGGGGCGCGCTGACCCGGGCCCAGGTGCACCTGTTGCTCACCGTCACGCTGCTGACCATCGTCGAGCAGGTCATCCCGGAGGTCATCGCGGGCGGCGACCAGGCTGGCGCGACCGAGACGGTCCGGCCCGCTCAGCCGATTTCTCCCTGATCAGGCGGCGCGACGGCCGCCCCTCTGATCGGCACGCGCGGCCGGAACGGCACGTGCCGCCGGGGCGGCGTGGCGGTCGGCGGCCTGTGCCGGGTAGGGCTCGGAGCGGACCACCCGCAGCGGCCGCTCGACCTCGTCCGCCCGGAACCGCCAGCGCGACGGCGTCGACTGCCGCTGCGGCGCGGGGCCTCCGGGGCGCAGCCCGGGCCGGGACAGCAGCACGGTGATCAGATAACCGCCCACCAGGAAGCCGTGGCTGACCAGCCGCTCGGCACCCACCGTGCCGGTGGCCAGATCGTTGACCGAGAGCAGCAGCAGCGTGCCGACGAACGCGCTGAGCATCGGCACCAGGCCGGCCGGCGGGCTGCGGCGTACCGCCACGAAGAGGAACCCGGCGCCCACCGCCACGTTCCAGGCGGCCGACTCGTGCCACAGGTGCTGACCGGTCGGGTGCAGGTGGTCGGCCGCCGCGCCCCGGCCCACCTGGGCCAGGCCGAGCACCAACTGCACCGCGCCGAGCAGCCCGAGCGCCGCGCGCAGCCCGGCGATCAGCGGGCCGCGCCAGGCCGAGCCGGGCCGCCACCGCCACCGCGACCGGCGGGCCGGTGGCGCGGCGGCGGCCAGGATCGCGTCGGTCCGGTCGGGCGGTTCGGTGACCAACCGGGTACGCACTCGACGGGTCACCGCCGCCGCGGCCGTCAACCACGCCCGGCACTCGGCGCACCCGTCGAGGTGCCGCTGTACCGCCGTCCGTTCCGTGGCGGTCTCCTCGCCGTCCAACTGCGCGGAGAGGACCTCCCGCCACTGCTCACACCCCATGTACGGGTAGTCGCTCCGGTCGCCGCTCCAGTTCCCGGGGGCTGGGGCGGGTTGTGGAATACTCGCCGGACCATGACGCGCTACGGCCTGCTGATCCTGCCCTCCACCAACCGGGTGTACGCCCGCTCCGCCATCGACCTCACCCGGGCCGAGCTGGAAATCTTCGGCCGGTCGGCGCTCGACGGCCGGATCGGCGAGCTGGACACCGAGGTCGTCGGAGGGGCCAGCTACGTCACCTTCACCGGCGACGGGCTGACCGAGCGGGACCTGGCCATGCTGGGTAACCTCTCCGCCGGGTACGCGCTGTTCGAGATCGTCGGCGAGCTGCTGCGTCCGATCGAGTGGAGCCGGCTGGACCGCTACGACGACGACCTGATCACCATCCAGAAGTACCCGGGCAAGACCAACGAGCAGTTCACCAAGCTGCTGCTCAACGTCACCCTGCTCGCTTCCGACTGGGCCGGTGAGCTGACCACCCGCCGGTTCCGGGTGCTCGACCCGCTCTGCGGTCGCGGCACCACCCTCAACCAGGCGCTGATGTACGGCTTCGACGCCGCCGGGGTGGAGCGCGACCAGAAGGACGTCGAGGCCTACCGGGCGTTCATCACCACCTGGCTGAAGCAGAAGCGGATCAAGCACCGGGTGCTGGAGTCGGGGCCGGTGCGCCGGGAGCGCAAGGTGGTCGGTCGCCGGGTGCGGATCGAGCTGGCGCCCACGCGCGAGGCGCACAAGGCCGGGGATCTCCAACTGCTGGACGTGGTCAACGCCGACACCACCCGCGCCGGGGAGTTCTTCCGGCCGGAGACCGTCGACCTGGTCGTCGCGGACGCCCCGTACGGCGTGCAGCACGGCAGTCGTACCGCCGACCATGGGCTGACCCGGGATCCGCTGGCGCTGCTCGCGGACGCCGCGCCGGTCTGGGCCCGGCTGCTGCGCCCCGGCGGGGCGCTCGGCATCTCCTGGAACACCCACGTCGCCAGCCGGGACGACGCGGCGGCGGCACTGGCCGCCGCCGGACTGACCGTGGTCGACGCGGAGCCGTACCGCGCGTTGCGGCACCGGGTGGACCAGTCGATCATGCGTGACGTGCTGGTGGCCCGCCGCCCGGCCTGACCCGGCCGCCACCCGCAGCCCCCGTCCAGCCACACCCGGTCGCGCTCGCGACACATCGGGCTCGCGTCTCGTCCGGCCAATCGTGGCGGGCCCGCGTCCCGGCGCCCGCCTCCGTCTGGCCTCAGCCCGGCCGACCGTCACGCAGCCTGTCGCTGTGCCCGCCACCCGGCGCCGTCCGCGGCTTGCCTCCGGCCGGGTTCCGTGAGCGATTTGTGCCTCATTTCACCTGTTCATTGGCCGGGTGTGAAAAGCACGTCAAGAAATCGTTCGCCGCCGTCATGGTCGCGTTATGACCCCTGCCGTCGGGGAGGTGGTGGGGCTTTGATTGCCCGGCGCGACCGGGAGGCGGTCGCGACGAACCTTTCCGGTATGAGGAGTCAGCGTGTCTGACCTGGTGTTCGTGATCCTGACGGTGGCGCTGTTCGCAGTGCTCGCCCTGGTGGTCCGGGCGGTGGAGAAGCTGTGAACGCGGTCAATGCCGTCGGGCTGGTGCTCGCGATCGTCCTGGGCGCGTTCCTGGTGTTCGCCCTGTTGTTTCCGGAGCGCTTCTGATGACCATGACAACAGCGGGCGTCATCTTCGTGCTGGCGCTGGTGGCGGCCCTGGTCGCCGTCTACAAGCCGTTCGGCGACTACATGTTCCGGGCGGTCTCGGGCACCCGGCAGTCCCGGGTCGAGCGGGGGATCTTCCGTCTGATCGGGGTCAACCCGGCCGCCGAGCAGACCTGGGGCGTGTACGCCCGCAGCGTGCTGGCGTTCTCCGCAATCTCGCTGCTGTTCCTGTACCTGTTCCAGCGGGTGCAGAACCACCTGTGGCTGTCGCTGGGTTTCGACCCGGTGGTGCCGCACGGCGCGTGGAACACCGCCGTGTCGTTCGTGGCCAACACCAACTGGCAGTCGTACTCGGGTGAGTCGACGATGGGCCACCTGGTGCAGATGGCCGGTCTGGCGGTGCAGAACTTCGTCTCGTCGGCGGTCGGCATCGCGGTGGCGGTGGCGTTGCTGCGGGGGTTCGCCCGCAGCCGCACCGGGCAGCTCGGCAACTTCTGGGTCGACCTGACCCGGATCACGCTGCGGATCCTGCTGCCGGTCGCGGTGCTCGGCGCCGTCGCGCTGATGATCGGCGGGGCGGTGCAGAACCTCTCGGCCGGCACCGACGTGACCGCGCTGACCGGCGGCACCCAGACCATCACCGGCGGCCCGGTGGCCAGCCAGGAATCGATCAAACTGCTGGGCACCAACGGTGGCGGCTTCTACAACGTCAACAGCGCCCACCCGTTCGAGAACCCCACGACGTGGACGAACTGGATCCAGATCTTCCTGATTCTCCTGATCCCGTTCAGCATGCCCCGGGTCTTTGGCCGGATGGTCGGGCAGAACCGCCAGGGCTACGCCATCGCGGCGGTGATGTCGATCCTGGCCATCGCCAGCGTCGCCCTCACCAACATCTTCGAGCTGTCCGGGCACGGCACGGTGCCGCAGGCGGTCGGCGCGGCGCTGGAGGGCAAGGAGGTCCGGTTCGACGTGTCGAACTCGGCCACCTTCGCCGCCGCCACCACGCTGACCTCGACCGGCGCCGTGGACTCGTTCCACGACTCGTTCACCTCGCTCGGCGGCATGATGACCATGTTCAACATGATGCTCGGCGAGGTTGCCCCGGGCGGTACCGGTTCCGGTCTCTACGGCCTGCTCATCCTCGCGGTGATCACGGTCTTCGTGGCCGGCCTGATGGTGGGCCGCACCCCGGAGTACCTGGGCAAGAAGATCGGCTCGCGGGAGATCAAGTTCGCCTCGCTGTACTTCCTGATCACGCCGATCCTGGTGCTGGTCGGCACGGCGGCGGCGTTCGCCACCGGCAACAACTCCACCGCGCTCAACGTCGGTCCGCACGGCCTCTCCGAGGTGCTCTACGCGTTCACCTCGGCCAGCAACAACAACGGCTCCGCCTTCGGCGGCATCACGGTCAACACCACCTGGTGGGACACCGCGCTCGGGTTGTGCATGCTGCTGGGCCGGTTCCTGCCGATCATCTTCGTGCTCGCGTTGGCCGGTTCGCTGGCCCGCCAGGCACCCACCCCCGCGTCCGAGGGCACCCTGCCGACCCACCGACCGCTGTTCATCGGCATGGTCGTCGGCGTCACGGTGATCCTCGTCGCGCTGACCTTCCTGCCCGCACTCGCGCTCGGCCCGCTGGCAGAGGGGCTCTGACCATCATGAGGAACGAGGACATGTCCGTCACCTCCGTGACATCCGGGACCGGCGAGCAACCGACCGCCGGCACCCCGGCCACCCAGGGCAACCGGGTCGGCGGGGGCCTGCTCGACCCCAAGCAGCTGATCCGGTCCCTGCCGGACGCCGCGCGAAAGCTCAACCCCACCACGCTGTGGCGCAACCCGGTGATGCTGATCGTGGAGGTCGGCGCGGCGTTCACCACCGTCCTGGCGGTGACCGACCCGTCGGTGTTCGCCTGGGCGATCACCATCTGGCTCTGGCTGACCGTGCTCTTCGCCAACCTGGCCGAGGCGGTCGCGGAGGGTCGGGGCAAGGCCCAGGCCGCCGCCCTGCGGCAGGCCAAGCAGGACACCATCGCCACCCGGCTGGTCGGCTGGACGCCGGGCGCCCGGGCCAACACCTACCGCGACGAGGCGGTGCCCGCGCCGGAGCTGCGCCAGGGCGACGTCGTGCTGGTCGAGGCGGGCGGCATCATCCCCGGTGACGGCGACATCGTCGAGGGCATCGCCAGCGTCGACGAATCCGCCATCACCGGCGAGTCGGCCCCGGTCATCCGGGAGTCCGGCGGCGACCGCAGCGCGGTCACGGGCGGGACCAAGGTGCTCTCCGACCGGATCGTCGTGAAGATCACCCAGAAGCCGGGAGAGAGCTTCATCGACCGGATGATCGCCCTGGTCGAGGGGGCGAACCGGCAGAAGACGCCGAACGAGATCGCGCTGAACATCCTGCTGGCCGCGCTCACGATCATCTTCCTGCTGGCCGTGGTCACCCTGCAGCCGTTGGCCATCTTCTCGAAGGCGTACCAGGCGGCCGCGCCGGACACCGGTGCGATCACCGACTCCGGTGTCACCGGGGTGGTGCTGATCTCGCTGCTGGTCTGCCTGATCCCCACCACCATCGGCGCCCTGCTCTCCGCCATCGGCATCGCCGGCATGGACCGACTGGTGCAGCGCAACGTCCTGGCCATGAGCGGCCGGGCCGTCGAGGCGGCCGGCGACGTCAACACCCTGCTGCTGGACAAGACCGGCACCATCACGCTGGGCAACCGGCAGGCCGCCGAGTTCGTACCGGTCGAGGGGGTCACCGGCGCGGCCCTGGCCGACGCCGCGCAACTGTCCAGCCTGGCCGACGAGACGCCCGAGGGCCGCTCGGTGGTGGTGCTGGCGAAGAACGAGTTCGGGTTGCGTGAGCGCGAGCCCGGCGTGATGCCGCACGCCACCTTCGTACCGTTCACCGCGCAGACGCGGATGAGCGGCGTCGACATGACCCCGGACGCCAGCGTGGACGGCGGGGCGGTCGAGACGGCGCGCCGGGTCCGCAAGGGCGCCGCCGCCGCGGTGATGAAGTGGGTCCGCGAGAACGGCGGGCACCCGACCGAGCAGGTCGGCGAGATCGTGGACGCGATCAGTGGCACCGGCGGCACCCCGCTGGTCGTCGCCGAGCACGTCGACGGTGAGCCCGCCCGCGCGCTGGGCGTCATCCACCTCAAGGACGTCGTCAAGTCCGGCATGCGGGAGCGGTTCGACGAGATGCGCCGGATGGGCATCCGGACCGTGATGATCACCGGTGACAACCCGCGTACCGCGAAGGCGATCGCGGACGAGGCCGGCGTGGACGACTTCCTGGCCGAGGCGACGCCGGAGGACAAGCTCGCGCTGATCAAGCGGGAGCAGGAGGGTGGCCGGCTGGTCGCGATGACCGGTGACGGCACCAACGACGCACCGGCGCTCGCCCAGGCCGACGTCGGGGTGGCGATGAACACCGGCACGTCGGCCGCCAAGGAGGCCGGCAACATGGTCGACCTCGACTCCGACCCGACCAAGCTGATCGAGATCGTGGAGATCGGCAAGCAGTTGCTGATCACCCGGGGCGCGCTGACCACGTTCAGCATCGCCAACGACATCGCGAAGTACTTCGCGATCATCCCGGCCATGTTCGCCGGCCTGTACCCGAGCCTGGACGCGCTGAACATCATGCGGCTGTCCAGCCCGGAGTCGGCGATCCTGTCCGCGGTCATCTTCAACGCCCTGGTGATCATCGCGCTGATCCCGCTCGCCCTGCGCGGCGTGCGGTACCGGCCGGCCGCCGCGTCGAAGCTGCTCAGCCGCAACCTGTGGCTGTACGGACTGGGCGGCATCATCGTGCCGTTCGTCGGGATCAAGCTCATCGACCTGCTCATCCAGTTCGTCCCGGGGATTTCGTGATGCGCCTACCTACCTGGCTCGCCCAACACCTCGCCGCCCTGCGCGCCCTGCTCGTCTTCACGGTGCTGCTCGGGCTGGTCTACCCGCTGGCCCTGGTCGCGGTCGGCCAGCTGCCCGGCCTCAACCACAAGACCGACGGCTCGCTGATCGACGTGGGCGGTACGACCGTCGGCAGTTCGCTGATCGGCCAGTCCTTCACCGACGGCGACGGCAACCCCGTCCCGCGGTACTTCCAGTCCCGCCCGTCGGCCGCCGGCGACGGCTACGACCCGACCTCCACCTCGGCCAGCAACCTGGGCCCGGAGAGCGTGGTCGACACCATCGCCACCGACCCGGAGGAGTCCAGCGAAAGCCTGCTCACCCAGGTCTGCGGGCGTAGCAAGGAGGTCGGCGAACTCAACGGCGTCGACGGCGGGCGCCCGTTCTGCACCGCCGACGGGGTGGGCGCCGTGCTCGCGGTCTTCCGCGCGGACGGGCTGACCGGCCCCGTCATCCGGGTGGTCAGCGTCAACCAGGCCGCCCCGGCCACCCCGTTCGTCCCCTCGTACCAGGGAGTGCCGGTGGAGCTGGCCCAGCCCGGCGAGGACTACGTGGCCGCCGGTGGCGTGGTCACCCCGATCCGTGGCAACGCCCCCGCCGACCCGGCCGTGCCCGCCGACGCGGTCACCGCCAGCGCCAGCGGCCTCGACCCGCAGATCAGCCCGGCGTACGCCGAGCTGCAGGTGAACCGCGTCGCGCGCGAGCGCGGCGCGGACCCGGCGGAGGTCCGCAAGCTGGTCAAGGAGCACACCGGCGGGCGGGGGCTCGGCTTCATGGGCGAGCCGGGGGTCAACGTGCTGGAGCTAAACATCGCCCTCGACAGGCAGTTCGCAGCACGCTGACCGTCAGGAAGGGCCCCTTCATATCGCCAGGCGTTACGAAGGGGCCCTTCCTTCTGATCGGAGAGGATGGTTCCGTGGCACGCGGAGAACTGCGTATCTATCTCGGGGCCGCTCCCGGCGTCGGCAAGACGTACGCGATGTTGGAGGAGGCGCGGCGGCGGGCCGCGCGCGGCACCGACGTGGTGATCGGCTTTGTGGAGACCCACGGCCGCCAGCACACCGCGGCCATGCTCGGCGACCTGGAGCAGGTCCCCCGTCGCACGATGAGCTACCGGGGCGCCGAGTTAACCGAGATGGACCTGGACGCGGTCCTGGCCCGCCGGCCGGAGGTCGCGGTGGTCGACGAGTTGGCGCACACCAACGTGCCCGGCTCCCGGCACGACAAGCGCTGGCAGGACATCCAGGAGTTGCTCGACGCGGGGATCGACGTGCTGTCCACGGTCAACGTGCAGCACCTGGAGTCGGTCAACGACGTCGTCGCCCAGATCACCGGCACCACCCAGCGGGAGACCGTGCCGGACGAAATCGTTCGCGCCGCCGAGCAGGTCGAGCTGGTCGACATGACCCCCGAGGCGCTGCGCCGGCGGATGGCGCACGGCAACATCTACCGCCCCGACAAGATCGACGCCGCGCTGGGCAACTACTTCCGGGTCGGCAACCTCACCGCACTGCGCGAACTGGCGCTGCTCTGGCTGGCCGACAAGGTCGACGAGCAGCTTGACCGGTACCGCAGCCAGCAGGGCATCGAGGCCACCTGGGAGGCCCGGGAACGGGTCGTGGTGGCGCTGACCGGCGGCCCCGAGGGTGAGACGCTGATCCGCCGGGCCGCTCGGGTCGCGGCCCGCAGCAAGGGCGCCGACCTGCTCGCCGTGCACGTCGCTCGCAGCGACGGCCTGGCCGGCGCCGACCCGGCCCAACTGGCCCGCCAGCGGGTGCTGGTGGAGAGCCTGGGCGGCACCTACCACCAGGTGCTCGGCACCGACGTGCCGGCCGCACTGCTGGACTTTGCCCGCGGCGTGAACGCCACTCAACTGGTGCTCGGCGCCAGCCGGCGGGGCCGCTTCGCGCAGCTGTTCGCCAGAGGCGTCGGCGTGACCACCACCGCGCTCTCCGGCTCGATCGACGTGCACCTGGTCACGCACACCGAGGCCGGCAGGGGACGCCGGGCAGCGGCCGTGCCGGCAGCGCTGTCCCGACGCCGCCGGTTGCTCGGCTTCGCCCTGGCCGTGCTCGGCGTGCCGCTGCTCACCCTGCTGCTGAAGACGCTGCCCGACCTGACGCTGACCAACGACATCCTGCTCTTCCTGGTGGCCGTGGTGGCGGTCGCCCTGGTCGGTGGGGTGTGGCCGGCCCTGGTCGCCGCGCTCGGCGGCTCGCTGCTGCTGAACTGGTTCTTCACCCCGCCCTACCGCACGCTGACCATCGCCGAGGCGGACAACCTGCTCGCCCTGGCCGTCTTCGTCGGCGTGGGGTTGGCGGTGAGCTGGATCGTCGACGTGGCCGCGCGGCGGACCCGTGAGGCCGCGCGGGCCGCCGCCGACGCGCAGACCCTCGCCGCCGTCGCCGGTGGCGTGCTGCGCGGCGAACGCCCCCTGCCCGCGCTGCTGGAGCAACTCCGGGAGACCTTCGGGCTGCGCGCGGTGAGCGTGCTGGAGCTGGCCGAGGAGGCCAGTGGGCGCCCGGAGCGGGCCCGCGAGGAGCACGCCTGGGGCGTGGTGGCCAGCGTCGGCGAGCGGCCGGCCTGCACGCCGGACAGTGGTGAGACGGCGGTGCCGGTCGACGAGCGGATCACCGTCGTGCTCAGCGGCCGGCGGTTGGAGGCGGCCGACCGGCGGATCGTCGAGGCGTTCGCCGCCCAGGCCGCCGTCGCGCTGCGCCAGGAACGGCTGGCCGAGGAGGCGGCCACCGCCCGGCCGCTGGCCGCGGCGGACCGGATGCGTACCGCGCTGCTCGCCGCGGTGAGCCACGACCTGCGTACGCCGCTGGCTTCGGCGAAGGCGGCTGTGACCAGCCTGCGCAGCCCCGACATCGAGTTCGACGAGCAGGACCGCGAGGAACTGCTGGAGACCGCCGAGGAGTCACTGGATCGGCTCGCCCGGCTGGTCGGCAACCTGCTGGACATGAGCCGGCTCCAGGCCGGGGTCCTCGGCATCACGGCGACCGCGATCGGCTTGGAGGACGCCGTGCCCCGGGCGCTGGACGAACTCGGCCCGCCCGCCGCCGCAGTCGGCACCGACATCCCGGCCGACCTGCCCGCGGCCACCGCCGACCCCGGTCTGCTGGAACGGGTCCTGGTCAACGTCATCGCGAACGCGCTGCGGTTCAGTCCGCCCGGCCAACCTCCCACCGTGACCGCGAGCGCGCACGCCGGCCAGGTGGAGTTGCGGATCATCGACCGTGGACCGGGCATCCCGGAGGAACAGTGGGAGCACGTCTTCCTGCCGTTCCAGCGCCTCGGCGACCGGGACAACCAGACCGGTGTCGGCCTCGGGCTTGCCCTGTCCCGGGGTCTGGCCGAGGCGATGGGTGGCAGCATCACCCCCGAGACCACCCCGGGCGGTGGGCTCACCATGGTGCTGCGGTTGCCCGCCGCCGCGCAGACCAGCCCGGAGGGGCCGCAGGAATGACGCGCATCCTGGTCGTCGACGACGAACCGCAGATCCTGCGGGCACTGCGGATCAACCTGCGTGCCCGCCGTTACGACGTGGACGTCGCCGGGACCGGAGCGGCCGCGCTGAAGGCCGCCGCCAGTCACCCGCCCGACCTGGTGGTGCTCGACCTCGGGCTGCCCGACATCGACGGGGTCGAGGTGATCCGCGGCCTGCGCGGCTGGACCGGCGTGCCGATCATCGTGCTCTCCGGGCGGGCCGGCAGCGTGGACAAGGTCGCCGCGCTCGACGCCGGCGCGGACGACTACGTCACCAAGCCGTTCGGGGTGGAGGAGCTGCTGGCCCGCATCCGCGCGGTGACCCGACGGCTCGGCACGTCGAGCGAGGCGGTGCCCGCACTGCGGATCGGCCAACACACCGTCGACCTCGCGGACCACCGCGTGTGGCGCGACGACGACACCGAGGTCAAGCTGACCCCCACCCAGTGGAGCGTGCTGGAGAAGCTGCTGCGCCACCCCGGCAAGTTGGTCAGCCAGCGCCAGCTGCTGCACGACGTGTGGGGGCCGGAGTACCAGAACGAGACCAACTACCTGCGGCAGTACCTCGCCCAGCTGCGGCGCAAGCTGGAGGACGATCCGGCCCGACCCCGGCATCTCATCACCGAGCCCGGGATGGGCTACCGCTACCGGCCCTGACCAGGCCCCCACCAATCCTTACGCTTTGTTCACGCCGACTGTCGGTGGGGCGACCTGGCGCGACGGGTAGCGTTCCAGACGGACCAACGGTGGGCGTACGAGGAGGACCGGGTGCAGACGACGACGGTGGACATTCCGACCGGCGACGGGGTCGCGGACGCGTGCCTCACCCTGCCGGACGGGGACGGCCCGTTCCCGGCGGTGCTGCTCTTCCAGGACGCGTTCGGCCCGCGTCCGCGCCTGGTGGAGATGGCGGAGCGGATCGCCGCCCGGGGTTACCTGGTGCTGACGCCCCACCTGTTCTACCGGGCCGGCCGCGCGCCGCTGTTCGACCTGTCCCGCCTCGGCGAGGCGGACCAGCGCGGCGCGATCTTCGAGAAGATCATGCCGCTGGTCGGGGCGTTGACCGCCGACGTGATCAGCCGGGACACCGCCGCCTTCCTCGACTTCCTGGCGGCCCGCGACGACGTGCGGCCGGGCCCGGTGGCGATCACCGGCTACTGCATGGGCGGCACGAATGCGCTGCGGGCCATCGAGGCGCACCCGGACCGCATCGCGGCGGCGGCCAGCTTCCACGGCGGCCGGATCGTCACCGACGCGCCGGACAGCCCGCACCTGGGCGTCGGCTCGATCACCGGTGAGCTGTACTTCGGGCACGCCGACGAGGACCAGTCGATGACGCCCGAGCAGATCGCCACGCTGGAGAAGGCGCTCGACGCGGCCGGCGTCCGGTACCGCTCCGAGGTGTACGAGGGCGCGCACCACGGCTTCACCATGGCTGACACCCCCGCCTACGACGAGTCGGCCACCGAGCGGCACTGGGCAGCGCTGTTCGACCTGCTGGACCGGGCCCTGCCGACTGGCTGACTCACCGCACCCGAGCTGTGCTGACCTGGCACGCGGGCCGGTCGTCAGCCGAGGCCGCCCGACGCGTCGCCGTCGTTGGATCGGCCGTGCGTGCGGGTGGTGACGCTGAACTGGCCGTCGGACTCCATCCGCATCTCGCTGACCTGCGCGAGGTCGGTGACACCCTGCTTCCGCAGCAGGCCGTACAGCTCCTCGTCGGTGATCAGCTCGCGCCGCATGTTCGCGCGCATGATCCGTCCGTCCCGCACCAACACCAGCGAGCCCGGCCGGATCAGCCGGGCGGCGGCGGGCCAGCGGTAGGCGACGGCGTTCAGCAGGTACGACCAACCGATGATCACGGCGACCAGCAGCACCCCGTCGGTGACCGAGGTGTAGCCGCCCGACAGGCCGTTCTGCGCCGCGTCGGCGAGCAGCACGATCACCAGCAGGTCGGTGACGCCGGTGGTGCCACTTTCTCGCTTGAGGATGAAGCGCAGCAGCGTGAACAGCGCGAGGTACATGACGCTGCCCCGGACCACGATCTCCAACAGCGGGGTGTCCGGGAGTAACACCTCTGACCAGTCGGCCACCTGACGGGCTACCCGCCGGTCGCCCCGCCATGCCTGCCGGCCAGGCGATCGAGGGCACCAGCTCGCGGGCGCTCAGCGGCGCAGGAGCACCGGCCCGGCGTCGATCCGGGTGCGGAACAGCGCGTACGGCCGGCGGCGCAGGTCCTGCCCCCGCTGGTACTGCGGTTGCCGGTGCAGCTGGTTGGCGGTCACGTAGAGGTACCCGTCGGTGGCCACCGACATGGTGTCCGGCCAGAGCAGTCGAGGGTCGTGGACCAGGGTCTCGTACTCGCCGTCGGGCCGCCGGCGCAGCACCGCGTTGTGCTCATAGGAGGTCAGGTAGAGCCGCCCGGCGTCGTCGGTCTCCAGGCCGTCCGACGCGGTGCCCTTGTCCCCCTCGTCGACCACCGTCGCCGCGACCGCCTCCTGGGTGACCGCCGGGTCGGCCAGGGCCTCGGTGGACACGCTGTACCAGCGTCGGGACGCCAGCGGGCAGTAGTGCAGCCGGGTGCCGTCGGCCGAGATGGCGATGCCGTCGGCGCCCATGGTGACCGGCTTCGGCGGCCCGTCCGCCGGCCGCTCGAGGAATGGCTGGCCCTCGACCACCGGGCGGAACGTCGTCAGGGGCTCCGCCTTCGTGGACGGGTGGTCGTGCAGCCGCCGCCAGGAGGCTCCACTGGCCAGGTCCACCACGATGATCCCGTTCGGCCCGGAGCTCGCCGAGTCGGTGATGTACGCGACCCCCGACTCGCCCCGCCGCAGGTCGAAGCGGACGTCGTTGAGGTACGTCGTGGGCAGCGCCACGTCCGGCGGGAACGTGATCACCTGGGCCACCGTGTCGGTGTCCAGGTCGACCCGGACCAGCTTCGGCCCGCCTGGCTTCGTCGGTTGGAACATCGGGCTGCCGGTGTCCAGCACCCAGAGTCGGTCGGCCGGGTCCACCACGATGCTCTGCACCGAGACGAACGCGCCCGCGTCGTCGTCGCCCGACGGGTCGTTCCACGGCTGGTCGGGGTAGGACACCTCGCGGCCGTCGCGCAGCTCGACGGCGGTGGCCGGCACCTCGTCGCCCCACTTGGGGAAGTTGACGAAGATCCGGCCCCGGTGCGAGACGCTCACCCCGGTCGGCATCGGGCCGGTGAAGGTGTGCACCAGCTCCAGCTCGCCGAGCGGCTCGTCGCCGACCGGCCCGTTCATGACGCCCGCCCCACGGATCTCATCGCCTCGCCCCCTACCGGTCGGCCGGACCCTCGCCGACCGAGGGTGGTCATTCCCGCCCCGGCGTCCGATATGCCTTCGGTCAGCTGGCGTCGGGCGCGGCGGCGAGCGCGGTGGGCAGCCCGGGGACCGGAACGTCCACCGCGAGCAGCGCGCCGTCCAGTGCTCCGGCCGGCGCGAGCCCGTGCCGGGCGGTGCCGATGAAGAGCCGGCGCAGGTCGGGGCCGCCCAGGCAGATGCCGGCCGGTTGGGTGGCCGGCAGCCGGATCTCGCGGTCCAGCGCGCCGTCCGGCCGGTAGCGGCGCACCGCCGATCCACCCCAGAGCGCGACCCAGAGGTGACCCGCCGCGTCGACCGTCATCCCGTCCGGGCCGCCGTCGGTGGCGGCTAGCCGCAGGAACGGCTCCCGCCCGTGCAGGGCCCCCGTGTGCGGGTCGACGCTGAACCGGTCGACCTCGCCGCGCGGCGAGTCGGCCAGGTACATGGTGGTGCCGGCGGCGTCGAACGCGGGGCCGTTCGGCACCGTCAGCCCGGTCACGGCCGGCACCGGCGCCGCGCCGGGAGCCAGCCGGTACAGCGTGCCCCCACCGGGTACCCCGGCGTACGTCATGCTGCCCGCCCAGAACCGGCCGTGCGGGTCGGCGACCGCGTCGTTCATCCGGGCCGGGTCGGGCCCGTCGGCGACCAGCTCGGCGACCGGCCGGGGGCCGCCGGTGGCGGGCAGCAGCGCGATGCCGGTCCCGGCGGCGGCCAGCCAGTCACCGGCGCTGCCGGCCACCGGGGCGACCGCGCCCAGTGGGACATCGAGTCGGCGCAGCTCCCGCAGCGGGCTTGGCCGGTCGCCGCCGGTCTCCAGCAGCCGCCCGGCCAGCAGGTCCACCAGGACCAGCCGGTCGTCCACCCAGCGCAGCCCCTCGCCCAGCTCCAGCCGGTCCGTGCTCCACGCGGTCGGTTCGGTCAGTTCCATCTCGCTCCTCCAACGATCGTTCCCGGCCGCCCCGGTGATCAGCGCACGGTGCCGCCGGGCCCGTGGTCGAGCAGCGCCAGCTCCGCCCGGTCGGGCAGGCCCTCCCAGTCGCCCCGGGTGGCCACCGCGAACGCGCTGGTGGTGACCGCCCGGTCCAGCCGGGCCGGCGCGTCGGCCCCGTCCAGCCAACCGGAGAGCAGCCCGGCCACGAAGGCGTCACCGGCGCCGACGGTGTCCACCACCGGCACCGTGCGGGCGGGGCGGGGCGGTGCACCGTGCCGTGCGCGCTGTGGCTGGTTGCCCCGCCGGCGCCGTGTTTCACCACGACCTCGGTCACGCCGGCCGCCCGTAGCGCCGCGACCGGGTCGGCGGCGTCGGTCAGCAGGTCCTCGAGCAGCAGCGTGGCGGGGCTCAGCGCGGCCAGCACCGCGGCGACGGCCCGGAGCAGCCGGTGCCGTTCGGCCGCCGGGTCCGTCAACGGGGGTGGCGCGGCGGGCAGCACGTCGGCCAGTTCGGGCAGCAGCGGCGCCAGGGCGCCGGCCACCGGGCTGAGCCGGTCGGCACCCGCCCGGACGGCGTCCAGCAGCACCCCGAGCGCGAAGGGTTCCGGTACGTCGTCGCACTCGCCGACCAGGTGGCGCTCCGGCAGTGCGGCGAGCAGTTCGGCGACCAGACGGCTCTTGCCGATGCCGGGCTCACCCTCCAGCAGGACCACGCACGGCGGAGCCTCGACGAGCCGGCGCAGCAGTTCCAGCTCCGCCGCCCACCCGACGAACTCGACCGGACCGCGCAGGCGTGCGGGGCGGACGGGGGATGGACCCCCGCCGCCCCGCGTCTTGTCCTCGCCGCCGTCGATCACCGTGGAGCGAGCAGATCACCCCCGCGGCGACCGGCGACCGGCCGGCGGACGGACGGTGACCCAGGTCACACGGCGGCCACGCCGGCCGGTGGCACCGTCAGGATTGGACGGTGATCGGCACGGTCTTGAGCGAGCCGTTGGCGTTGCGGAACTCCACCTGTCCGATGTAGCGCTTCCCCGGGGCGAGCCCGGGCCAGCGCAGCGTCAGGTTCGCCGTCGCGCCCGGCTGCACGCTGCGCTGCTTCGGGTCGATGGTGAGCCGGCCGGTGGAGGAGCCCGGCGCACCCGGCAGGTAGCTGGTGACGGTGTACACGTTGCCGTCCTGCCCGTCCGGCAGGTTCTCGGTGAACTCCTGCTCGACGACGAGGATGTAGTCACCGGCGCCTTGCGGCAGCGTCACCTTCGCGCCATCGCGACCGCTGACCGTGGCGGTGACGAACGTGCCGGCGGTGTCGTACACGTTGACGCTGAACTCCGTGCACTCCATCACCCCCTCCTCGTCCTCCCAGTCGATGTGCGAGCAGGTGGGCCGCTCCGACGTCACCCGCACCTGCGGGTTGACGGTGCCGGCGGGCACGTGCAGCGTCGTCCTGCTGATGGACGCGGGCAGTGGCACCGGCAGGTTGTTCGACGAGCTCCAGTCCCAGGACGGTCCGTCACCGTGCAGGGTGACGGTGTTGCTGGTGCCCGCGGTCAGGCCGGTGAGCTGCGAGACCAGCTGACCCTTGTAGCCGGCCTCGGCGGCGATCCGGATGCTGCCGGAGGTGCCGGTGCCGGTGATCGCGTCGGGAGCGATCAGGCCGGAGTTGTGCACGACCAGCGGGGTCCGTACCTGGTGCTTGAACTGGTCGCGCCAGGTCAGCGTGCCGTCGGCCCAGGTGTCGAACGGGCCGCCGGTGTTGGTGACCTCCACCGTGAAGCTGGCGGTCCGGCCGGGCCGGATCTGCATCCTGGCCGGGGTGACCTTCACCGAGTAGCCCGGCGGCGCCTGCACCGAGGAGGTGTAGGTGCTGGTCTTGTCACTGACGTTGGTGACGGTCCGGGTGACCGTCTGCTTGCCGACCATCCGACCCAGCGAGATCGACGGGTAGTTCAGTTGGGCGGTGTCGATCGCACCGATGGTGTCGCAGCCCTCCAGGTCGCTCAGCCCGTAGTCACCGCCGCGGTCGGCGGAAACCCCGCACAGGTACCGGATCCAGTCCTGCGCGTTGGAGTCGTAGACCAGGCCGGGGTCGAAGGCGCCGCCCGGGTGCACCTGGCCGGCCCCGTAGTTGAGCGGGGTGGCGTCGTAGGTGCGGATCTTGATCGGGTTGCCCTTGTCGGTCTTGTCCACGGTGCTGGTCATCAACGCTGAGCGGACCGCCGCCGGCGACCAGCCAGGGTGCTTGGCCAGCACCAGGGCCGCGATGCCGGCGATGTGCGGCGCCGCCATGGACGTACCCGACTCCAGCGCGAAGTCGTTCCCACCGATGGACGGCGAGAACGCCGCCGCGATGTCCTGGCCGGGCGCGCTGATGTCCGGCTTGAGCAGGTCACTGCCGTTGAGGCCGGACGGGCCCGCCGAGGAGAACGCGGCGACCGAGGGACCTTCGACGATCTCCAGCTTGCTTCCCGAGATGCTCGCCGTGGCCTTGCCGGTGGCGATGTACGCGGTGACCGCGGCTGCGTCGATCTCGTTGATATGCACGGTCGGCACGGTCTGCACGTCGGCGTTCAAGCTGTTCAGCGAGTCGTTGTACAGCACCATGCCGACTCCGCCGGCCTGCGCCACCGCGATGCTCTTGTCGGTACGCGGGATCTCGCCGCGCAGGCAGAGCACGATCGCGCCCTTGACCTTGGCCGGGTCCAGCTCGTCGTCGGCGCAGAGTTCGGCGCCGTAGGTGTCGTTCGGGTCGAGGGAGCTCTCCTTGGCGGAGACCAGCCGCACCGGCCCGACACCACTCTCGCCCATGCCCACCCCGGCGATGGTGGTGCCGTTGCCGAGGGTGAGCGTCCGGGTGTGCTGCCGGTCGGTGGTGCTCGCGGCCACCGTGGTCACCCAGGGGGTCGAGTTGTCGACGGTGTTGGCGTACGGGCCGGCGTTGCCGGCGGCGGCGGACACGAACACCCCGGCGGCGGCGGCGTTGTAGAACGCCGCGTCGATCGCGCTGAACCGCTCGGTGTCGTCGCCGATCGAATAGTTGATCACGTCGACGCCGTCGGCGACCGCGTCGTCGATGGCGTGCACGATGTCGATGTCGGTACCGGTCGCCGAGCCGGCGCCGTCGTCGTAGAGCGCCTTGTAGATCGCCAGCCGGGCGGCCGGCGCCATGCCGGAGATCATGCCCAGGTCCTGGGTGCCCGACTTCGCCGGCACGCCGTGGATGCCGGCCGCGGTGCTGACCGTGTGGGTGCCGTGGCCGTTGCGGTCGCGGGGCGAGGAGAAGTCGTCCGGGAAGGCGTCGGGGATGCCGCTGTCGTTGTACCAGCGGGCTCCGATCACCTTGTTGTTGCAGCTGACCGGCGCCTCGATGCCGACGTCGCAGGTGCCCTTCCACTTGGCGTCGATGGCGGCCTGGTCCGGCCGGGGCGTGGGCAGCGGCGCGAAGCTGGCGCTCTCCGGCCAGTAGCCGCTGTCGATGACGCCGACGATCATGCCTTCGCCCGCGCGGGAGTCCCCGCCGAACTCCTGGTTCCACACCCCGCCCGTGCCGGTCAGGCCCAGGTAGTCGGGGGTGTGCGAGGTGGTCGCGTGCACCTTGTGGCTCTCGTACACCGCCCGTACGCCGCGGGTGGCGCGCAGCCGGGCTGCCTGCGGCCCGGTGAGGTCGGCGGCGAAGCCGTTGAACGCGGTCTCCAGGTCACCCGGGTGCGGTCGGCCGGCACGCCGACGCCCTCCAGCACGGCCTTGCGCTTCTGGCGCAGGTGCTCCCGGTACGCGGTGGCGCTGCCGGAGGTCCGGTTCAGCTTGCCGCCGGGGGTCGGCTTGGTGGCGGCGATCCCGGGACGCCGCCGGTGTAGGTCGCCAGCGGTTCCTCGGAGAGTTGAACGAGGTAGCGGGCGGTCGGTCCGCTGCTGGCCGGGGCGGCGGTGGCCCCCGCCGGTAGGGTCGTCAGGCCAGCCGCGGCCAGCGCGACGGCGGCCAGCATGCTGACCCCGCGCCTGGTCCGTCCGGGCCGATGTGCGTTCGGTTGTGGCACGTCGTTGCCTCCACGTTCGGTGCCGGCCGCCACGACTGATGACGGTGGCCGAAACCTAGGAGCGGCATCGATCGTCGAGAAGTGCCCGTAACCTGCCGGAAACCTTGGAAACAAGCTCGTAACGTCACGGGTACTTTGCGCGTCATTTTGGGCCCATGGCCCGGGCTGAACCACCCGCCGCCACGCGGGCTCCCCGCTAGCGTCGGACCGGATGGTGACGCGGCAGGGCCGACGGGAGGGGCGGCTGTGAAGGCACTGGTGTGGCGGGGCGCCAACGAACTGGCGGTGACCCAGGTGCCGGAACCGCAGCTGCGCAACGAGCAGGACGCGATCATCCAGGTGCGCAAGACGGTGACCTGCGGCTCCGACCTGCACCTGCTGGGCGGCTACGTCCCCTCCATGGAGCGCGGCGACGTCCTCGGCCACGAGTTCCTGGGCGAGGTGGTCGAAGTCGGCCCCCAGGTGCGTAGGCACAGGGTGGGCGACCGGGTGGTGGTCTGCTCGTTCATCTCCTGCGGTCGCTGTTGGTACTGCCAGCAGCAGCAGTTCTCGTTGTGCGACAACGGCACCACCAACCTGGCGGTCACCGAGAGCGCCTGGGGTCTCGCACCCGGCGGCTGCTACGGCTCCTCGCACGCCCTCGGCGGCTTCGCGGGGAGTCACGCGGAGTACATCCGCGTCCCCTACGCCGACCAGGGGGCGTTTTCCGTCCCGGACGGGGTGAGCGACGCGCGTGCGCTGTTCGCCTCCGACGCCGCCCCGACCGGGTGGATGGGCGCCGACCTGGGCGGCGTGCGGCCCGGTGACGTGGTGGCGGTGTGGGGCGCCGGCGGGGTGGGCCAGATGGCGGCGCGGGCAGCGATGTTGCTGGGCGCCGAGCGCGTGATCGTGATCGACCGTCTGGACGACCGGCTACGGATGGCGGAGACGCACCTGGGGGTGGAGACCCTCAACGACCAGAGCCACGATGTGGGCGGCGAACTGCTGGAACGCAGCGGCGGGCGCGGGCCGGACGTGTGCATCGAGGCGGTCGGGATGGAGTCGCACAGCACCGGCCCGCAGTCCTGGTACGACCAGATCAGGCAGCAGTTGCGGCTGGAACCGGACCGACCGGTAGCCGCCCGGGACGCTATCCACCACTGCCGCAAGGGTGGCAGCGTGTTCCTGCTCGGCGTCTACGCCGGTCTGGTGGACAAGTTTCCGCTCGGCGCGGTGATGAGCAAGGGCCTCACGCTGCGCGGCGCCCAGCAGCACGGCCACCGGTACATCCCGATGTTGCTCGAACGGATGGCGCGCGACGAACTGGTCACCGAGCACCTGGCGACCCACACCATGCCGCTCGACCAGGCTCCGCAGGGCTACGACATGTTCAAGGACAGGACCGACGGTTGCGTACGGGCCGTCTTCGAACCCGCCGGATGACGCCTGCGGTCACCCGAGCCGGATCAGGCCCGGCCCGGCGACGATGTCCGTTTCGTTCTCCTTGACGTCGTGGCCGGCTGCGCAGCGGAGCACCGCGCGGACCGGCTCGCCGCAGCCGTGGTGGGTGACGAGGAGGCCGGGGCCGGTGTCGTCGGCGGCCCAGGTGTCGCCCCAGTTGCGCAGGGCGGTGACCACGGGCAGCAATTCGCGTCCCTTGGGGGTGAGCTGGTACTCGTGGCGGGTGCGCTGCCCCGGCTCCCGGTAGGGGATCCGTTCGAGCAGGCCGGCGGCGACCAGCTCCTTGAGCCGGGCGGCCATGGCGGGCTCGCCGACCCCGACCCGACGGACGAAGTCGTCGAAACGGCGCGTACCGAGCAATGCCTCACGCATGATCAGCATGGTCGATCTGCTGCCGACGATGTCCATCGCGCGGGCGACCGAGCAGTTCGCCATCGACCAGGAGTCGCGGTCGTCACGTAGATCCGCCATGCCACCAGGGTACGGCCTGACTTGCGCGAACGCTAGTCAGGTGCTTGACTGGGCTGCTGCTGGCTTCGTTATGCGAAAGTCAGCCGTGCCAGCCGGCGCTGCCCTGATCGGCGCCGTCCGCCTCTGCGCGTCGCCGCCGACTCCGGCACCTGCGCGGATCGAACCCCTAGGACGCCTCGTGACCGACCAGCGCACCACGGCCCCGATCGGACCAGCACGCCCGCGTCACGCGGGCGCACCCGCGTCGGCCACCACCGCGCGCCCATCCGCTCGCGGCTCCCGCGCGGTGACCCTGATCGCCATGTGCCTGGGCGCGATGATCACGTTCCTCCAGATCACCGCGACCGTGTCCGCCCTGACCACCATCCAGCGGGACCTGGGCGTCGACCCGACCACCGTGATCTGGATTCCCAGCGCCTACACCCTGGTGGTGGCGAGCCTGGTGCTGTCCGCCGCGACGTTGGGAAACCGGTACGGGCGCAAGCGGATGTTCGCTGCCGGCGTCGTCGCCATGATCGTTGGTGGCGCTGTCGTCGCCGAGGCCCCGACGGCGGCCTGGGTGATCGCCGGGCAGTTGGTGGCGGGCCTCGGCGGAGCCCTGATCCTGCCGAACAGCCTGGCGATCCTCGGCGCGACCTTCACCGACCCGCACCGACGCACCGAGGTCATCACCGCCTGGTCGGCCGCCTCCGGCATCGGCCTGGCGGTCGGCCCGCTGATCGCGGGCACCCTGCTGCGGCACTTCCACTGGCACAGCGTCTTCCTGTCGACGATCGTGCTGGGCGTGGTCACCCTCGTCGTGGCCGCGGTCGGGGTGGCCGAGTCCCGGCAGGCCGCTGGCCGCCTGGACGTGTCCGGCCTGCTGCTCGGCACCATCGCCATCGCCGCCGCCGTCTACGCCATGATCAGGGGCGGTCGGGACGGCTACACCAGCCCGGTCGTGGCGACGACCTGGATCGTCTCCGCCGCCGCGCTGGTCGGATTCGTGCTGGTCGAGCTGCGCACCAGCGCGCCGATGCTCGACGTACGGCTGTTCCGGTCCGCGTCGTTCAGCGCCGTCATGGTCGTTGCCGCTGTGTCGCTGTTCGGCTTCACCGGCGTGGCGATCCTGCTCGTCCTGTTCCACGAACGTGCCCAGGCGCTCAGCCCGCTGGACACCGGCTGGCGGATGCTGGTGCTCTTCGGTGTCTACGCGGTCGTCGCCTTCGCCGCCGGGCGGACGATCCGCCGCACCGGGTTCAAGACCCCCCTCACCGCTGGCCTCGTCCTCGGTGCCCTGGCCAGTTTCGGTCTGGCCGCCCAGGGCCCGGCCACCCCGTTCGAGCACCGCTGGCCGCTGCTGGCGCTGTTCGGCGCCGCCAGCGCCCTGGTGGTTGCCCCGGCGACCGCGGCGGCGCTGGCCAGCGTTGCGCCCGCCCAGGCGGGCATGGCTTCCGGCGCGGTCAACGCCGCTCGCCAGGTCGGCTCGGTGCTCGGTTCGTCCCTGCTGGGCACGCTGCTCACCACCACGATGCTGGCCGACCTGCCCCATCGGCTCGCCGCTCACCAGGTGGGCGAGCCCACCCGGACGGCCGTGCAGTCGGCGGTGGTCGGCGGCGCCACCGGTGACCAGACGCTGCCCGACCCGGTCCGGTCAGCGCTCGCCGAGGCCCTGACCGCCGGCGTGCAGGCCGGGCTACGGGTCAACGGCATCGTCTTCCTCGCGACCGCCGTGCTGGCCCTCGCCCTCGTCCGGAACCGGCCGCACCAGCACTAGCCGGCGCGGGGGGCCGCCTGGGTCGGGATGTGCTCGTAGCGCTTACGCATGATCTCGCTGGCGGCCGGGCCGGCGGCGAAGACGAAGTCGCTGTCGTCGAGCGGACGCCCGGTGCTCCGGTCGACGATGACCGGATCGGCCTCCACGCCGGTGTTCCGGTCGACCAGGATCATGCTGCGTTCACTCGGGTCCAGGCGGGAGTTGCGAGGTGCCGCTGGTGTCGTACGAGATCACCGACGTCGACGGCACTCCCACCGGCACCATCGTGACCACGACGATCACCGGTGACTTCCCCGGCAGCCCGTTCGCCGGGCTCAGGTACCGCTTCAGTGACTACGACGACAGCGCGATCCGGGTCCTACGCATCGCGCCCTGACGACCTCTCGGCGGTCTGCGCCGGAGGTTCGTCGGTCTGGCCCCGAGGAGGCTGTCGCCCTTACGCCGAGGGTATTGGTGGTTCGGGCGGGTGTCCGTGGGCCCGGATGCTGTCGGTGACGGCAACCCCGGCGAGCACGAGGGTGGCGGTGAGACCGGCAACCAGCGCGGGGGTGAGCACCAGGACGGGGCCCGCAACCACCAGTACGAGCAGCGCGACCAGCCGGGACGGCGACACCCGGCTGAACACCTCGTACTCGAATCGGGCGCGTCCGGCCAGGAACAACGCGGGCCCGCCGAGGATGACGCCGGCAAGCCAGGGCGCCGTCTGCTCGGTGGGGTGGACGATGACGACCTCGATACCGGCAGCGGTGGCGACCACACCGGCCACCATGAGCAGGTGAGTGTAGGGCGCGGACCGTACGAATCTGCCTGGATTTCGGGATGTTTCGATGGCAGCTTGCAGCAGGGCCCCGGCGCGGTGGACGTAGATCTGCCACAGCAGCACGGTGGCGGCGAAGCCGACCAGGAGCGCCACCGTACGGACGGTCGTCGGGTCGTTGTCGGCGTAGGCCAGCGTGGTGACGAGGATGAGGTCCCCGAGGGCGAGGGTGAAGAACTGCTGGTAGCGCTCCGCCAGGTGGTCGGCTGCCACCGCGTACTGGGGCATGGGTACCCGGCCGATCCGCGGCGTGGGGTAGCGGAGCGAGGCTGACCCGTAGTCGACGGCGAGCGCGGCGGCCCACAGCAGGCCCCGCGCCGGGCCTGCCACGAGACCGCCGGCGAGCCACGGTACGGCGGACACGACGAACCAGAAGATGAACCGGCTGGCAGGTAGTCGCGCCGCGCGGCCGCGGAGCGCGGCGACGAGAAAGATGCCACGTCCCACCTGGATCGCCACGTATGCGCCCGCGAAGAGCAGGGCGTGCGCGGCGAAGGCTCCGGGCAGTGAGCCTGCCATCAGGATGGTCCCGAGCATGACCCAGAGCGTCGTGACGAAGATGGGCGGCCGTTGCGCGTAATAGAGGTCGGTTGCCAGCGCGGTGGCGGACCAGACCCACCAGATCGCCATCAACAGCAGCAGGGCCTGGAAGCCCCCGACCCAGTCGAGACGCTGCGCCAGGGTTCGTGAGGTCAGGGCGAGCGCAGCGACGAACACCAGATCGAGAAACAACTCCAGCAGGGTGGCCCGCTGCGGCCCCTCATCCCTACGGGTCAGCCCTACCGCTTGATCGGTCGTCATCAGGTGCCCGTCTACTGACTCCGAGGTCTGGTGGGACTCGAGAGCGGCCTGCGACAGGGAGAACGGGCCGAGTCGTATGCGGCGAGAAAGCCCTGATTGATGTTACGGGAGCATCAGCCGTAACTAGGGCGAAGAGGATGTTCTGTTCTCCGCCCGCCCGGAAAGACCCCTGTCACCTCGGGCTGCCCTGATGCTCCCTGCCCCTCATGGCGACTCCGTCGCTACCACCTTCGTTGTCCCAGACCTCGTACCGATCGGCGGGCGTTGTCGCCGCGGCACCCGCTGGCGCCAGGGCGGCGGCCAGGATGTCCGGCGCGTGTCTGAGGTTGGCCGGGTCGGCGGCGGTCGCCATCGCCCACTCGGCTGCCGACGGCGGGGTGGCGGGTGGCACCACGAGCAGGTCGACCTGGATGTCCCGGCCCGTGGTGGCGACAAGAACGGCGGGGTCGAGGGTGTCGAACCACCCGAGACGAACCACGTCCCGTCCCACGGTCAACCGCCAAAGCCGGGAGTCCCAGGCGTGGATGTTGAGCATGAGGTGCCGGATCCGGCCATGTCGTTCAGCCAGGGCGTGCAGAAGGCCGGGGAGTTCGGCGGCCGGGTCCCAGGACCGCGGCCACCAGCCGCCGTCGAGCACCGTGCTTCCCCGATCGGTGGCGAGGACGAGCCGAGGTGCGGCCGGCGTCGACGCGGGGGCCCTGGCGGTGTGTCGCTGGGTGACGGACATGGCTGGCTCAGCCTTCCTGGTGGGGCGGCGGGGCCTGGGCAACGCCGGTCATCGGTGGGGTTGGTGAACCGGGCGCGGGCCAACCGGCCGGCGGTGTCGCGGAACTGCGGTTTCGCATCCTCAGTTGGAGGATCCGGGCGGTGCCGGGGAGGGCGACGAGCAGGACCCCGATCACCGCCGCCAGCAGCAGCGCCACACCGGTCGGCAGAGCCACCCGTGCACCGAAGAACGCCACGTCGGCCCGCTGTCCGTTCTGAAGTACGAAGATCAGGAGCAGCAGGAGCACGATCGCGAACACCACGGCGACGATCCACAGATCCCCGACTCGCGAGCGCTTCATCGCAGGCCGAAGGGGTTTCGGGCGGGAAGCGGCGGGGCCGTCGTGTCCGTTGACGGTGGAGGGTTGGACGTGCCTGTCTCGGGGTGCGGTCATGACGAGCCGCCGCCTTCCGATGGGTGCCCGGCGTAGCTGGCCGTCTGTGTGCGCCAGCGCGGGCGAGGGTTTGGGCGAGCGGCGACATACTGTCGGGGCCCGGGGTATGCCGGTGCGGGGAAGGGCCGGCCATCGGCGCCGCGGAGAGGCGGCGACCTGGTCGATGGATGTGCGGGGGGCGGGTGATTTGAGCGTACGCCTCCGCGGCGGCCGCCGCTGTGCGGGCAGTTTCCGCCGCGCCCGGCCACCGTGCGGGTGCAGGTTCACAGGGCGAGGGCGTACGGTGAACATGTCGCCCGGGACCCGGTGGCCGCCAGATGCCGTCGCCACCAGCCCATGAGGGGCGTTATCCCCATCGCCGCGAGGTGCTGGTCGTGTTGGTTGATCGCCGACCACGTCCGGCCGTCGGATTCACCGGTCACCGCACATTCGGGCTCGGCGCGAGGGCCGGTGGTGGATTCCGACCCGTTCACACCGCCGTCCGCGAGCATGACCGTTTCGGACGGCTCAACAAGGGAGCACCTGATGAGGATTGCCAGAAACAGGATCGTCAGCGCACTTCGCGACCGAGGCCAGCAGGCCAGGGCCGACTGGGTCGAGCGCGAGCTGCCGGAGCGCGTTGACCCCGCCAAGCACTCCGGCCTGCTCGCCACCCTGCATCTCGACCCGGCTGACCTCGCCGACGCGCCCTCTCCGTGAGGGTGGCGCTGCTCGGACCAGTCGCCTGGCGCACGCCTCCGCACCACTACGGCCCCTGGGAGCAGGTGACCGGCCTGCTCGCCGAGGGGCTGGCCAGCCGCGGCGTCGACGTGACTCTCTTCGCGACGCTGGACTCGGTCACCTCGGCCCAGCTGGACGGCGTCTGCCCCCGCGGGTACGCGGACGACCCGGACATGGACGGCCGGGTGTGGGAGGCGATGCACGTCGCCTACGCGCTGGGCCGCTCAGCGCAGTTCGACCTGGTGCACAGCCACCTCGACTGGCTGCCGCTGGCCTTCGCGGAACACTGTCGCGCTCCGCTGCTCACCACCGTTCACGGCTTCTCCGGCGCGGGGATCCTGCCCGCCTACGCCCGGGCCCGCTCGTCCTACGTGTCGATCTCCGACGCCGACCGGGCCCCCGAGCTCGACTACCTCGCCACGGTGCAGCACGGCGTGGACCTCACCGGGTTGCCGTTCACCCCCGATGCCGGCCCCGGACTGGCGGCCTTCGGCCGGATCCATCCTGACAAGGGCACCCACACCGCCATCGAGATCGCCCGCCTCGCCGGCCGGCCCCTGACCATCTGCGGCATCGTGCAGGACGAGCGGTACTTCGCCGAGCAGGTGGCCCCGCACATCGACGGTGACCAGGTCATCTTCCTCGGGTCGGTCGGTCCCCGCCGGCGTGCGGAGGTGCTGGGAGCCAGCACCGCCCTGCTGCACCCGATCGCGTTCGACGAACCGTTCGGACTGTCGGTCGTGGAGTCAATGGCCTGCGGGACGCCGGTCGTCGCGTACGCGCGAGGGTCGATGCCGGAGGTCGTCGACGATGGCGTGACGGGGTTCCTCGTCCATACCGTCGAGGAGGCCGTCGACGCGGTGACCCGGGCCGCCGGCCTCGACCGCGAAGGTTGCCGGGCGCGGGCTCAGCAGCGCTTCAGCGCGGACCGGATGGTCACCGACTATCTCGCCGTCTACGACCACCTCCTTCACAGCTGAACCGCCTCGAATCCGTTCCGCCGGTCACACACGCTGACCGGTGTGCGCCGTCACGCGTGAGGTTCGTCCCTCGTACTCCCGGGGCGGCCGACAACCGGAAGGCCCGACACCCATGCCCAGCTACGGATTCCTCAGCACCCACCCACCGACCCGGTGCGGACTGGCCACCTTCAACTCCGCCCTCGCCGCCCAGTTGACCGCCGACGGCGCGCGCGGCGGCATCGTGCGGGTCACCGACCACGGCGATGACCAGCGGCCCGGGCCCGGGGTGGTGCACACCTGGTCGGCGCGCACCCCGGCCGGCTGGCGGGACGCCGCGGCGGTCCTGAGCAGCTTCGACGTGGCCATCGTCCAGCACGAGTACGGCATCTACCCCGGCAACGACGGCGAGGACGTCCTGCCCCTGCTGCGCCGGCTCACCGTGCCGAGCATCGTGGTCCTGCACACCGTGCTCCGCCAGCCCTCCGCCCGGCAGAAGTCCCTGCTGGAGCAGATCGTCGCCACCGCGGGTGCGGTCGTGACGATGACCGACACCGCCCGTGACCGGCTGCTCGTCGGCTACGCCGTGTCGCCGGGCAAGGTCACGGTCATCCCGCACGGCGCCGCCGAGCACGTCGGCGTGCGCGTCGACCGACGGGCCCGCCCGCACCTGCTGACCTGGGGGCTGATTGGTCCCGGCAAGGGCATCGAGTGGTCGTTGCGGGCCCTCGCGCGGTTGCAGGACCTGGAACCGACACCCACCTACACCGTCGCCGGCCGGACCCACCCCAAGGTGATCGAGCACCAGGGCGAGACGTACCGGTCGGGCCTGCACCGGCTCGGTGCGCAGCTGGGCATCGCGCACGCCGTGGACTACCAGGACGTCTACCACGACCTGGAGGCACTGGGTCGGTTGATTCGCTCCGCCGACGTGGTCGTGCTGCCGTACGACTCCCGCGAACAGGTCACCTCCGGCGTGCTCATCGAGGCGGTGGCCGCCGGCGTGCCCGTGGTGGCCACCGCGTTCCCGCACGCCGTCGAGCTGCTCACCGGTGGACCAGGTCTGGTCGTACCCCACCAGGATCCGGCGGCGCTGGCCGCGGCGATCCGGCGGATCCTGATCGAGCCCGGTCTGACCGCCCGGCTGGCCGGCCGCATCCGGCCACTGGCCGCGCATCTGCGCTGGCCGGCGGTGGCGGCCCAGTACGGCACGCTCGCCGAGCGGCTCACCGAGGCCCGCCCGGCCGTCGTCGGCGCGGCGTCGGCATGACCGCGACCACCGGCCACCCCACCATGTCGGCCGGCAGACGCTGGGTGACGGCGCCGGCGCCGAGCTTCGCGCACCTGAGCCGGCTGAGCGACGACACCGGCCTGTTCGAGCACGCGCGGCACGCCATCGTCCGCCGCGAGCACGGCTACTGCACCGACGACGTGGCCCGCGGCCTGGTGGTCATCAGCCGCGAGCCGGAACCCACCGATGAGGTGCTCCGACTCGCGGAGCGTTACCTGGCCTTCCTGACCCACGCGCAGGACGCCGGCGGCGCCTTCCGCAACCGGCTCGGCCACGACCGGCGCTGGGCCGACGATCCTGGGCTCGGCGACTGGTGGGGCCGAGCGCTGTGGGGGCTGGGCACCGCCGCTGCCCGCAGTCCCGCCGCCTGGATACGGGAGGAGGCGCTGGTCGCCTTCACCAGGGGCGCCACGCGGCGCTCCCCGGCCCCGCACGCGATGGCCTTCGCCGGGCTCGGCGCGGCCGAGGTGCTGCGCCGGCACCCGGGCCACGCCGTCGCGGCCGCGTTGCTCGCGGACGCGGCGACCACCATCGGCGTCCCCGGGGCCGACCAGCGGTGGCCCTGGCCGCGGCAGCAGCTGACCTACGCCAGCCCGGCCCTCGCCGAGGTGGTCATCGCCGCCAGCCAGCTGCGCCACGGCGGTCCAGCCCTCGACGAGGGTCTGCGGATGCTGACCTGGCTGCGGGACGTCCAGCTTCGCGAGGGGCGACTGTCGGTCGTGCCCGCCGGAGGCTGGCGGCGCGGCGCGGTAAGACTCCACCACGACCAGCAGCCGATCGAGGTGGCCGCCTTTGCCGATGCCTGTGCCACGGCAGCCACGGTCACCGGCGACGCCGATTGGGAGACCGGGGTGCGGCAGGCGGTCGGTTGGTTCCTCGGCGACAACGACGTCGGTACGCCGATGTGGGATCCGGCGACCGGCGGCGGCTACGACGGGCTGACCCCGCACGGACCCAATCTGAACCAGGGCGCCGAATCCACCCTCGCGCTCATCTCCACCCTGCAGCACGCCCGGCGGTGGTCGTGACCGGCATCCTGGCCGTCCGGCAGCACCGCATCCTCACCCCGGACCCACGCCGGGTCATCGTCAAGCTTTTCGTCCCAGGTGAGGACGCCGCGGTGGTACGCACCCGCGCGGGTGCGCTCATCGACCGTGTGGCGCGCCTCGACGAGGAGGAAACCGGCAGGCTGTTGAGGGACACCTTCGACCGCTTCGGCGCCCGGCACCGCGACCTGGCCGGTACGTTCCACCACCACTACGGCCTCGTCCGGCACCGCGCCGCCCGGGCCTGGGATCTCTCTCCCACCAGCCGGCTCCTGGTTGGCGCCTACTTCAGTCACGAGTACGCGGTCGAGTCCGCCGCCCTGTGCAACCCGTCGATGGTGGCCCACCCCGACCAGACCGAGCTGAGCGCCGGGCAGCTGCGCGTCGCGGTCAGCCTGCGCCAGATCGGCGAGGGCCACCTGTCGTCCATCGGCTTCGCCACCGCGGTCCTCGGACCCGGGCGCCAGCTCGTCATCGCCGACCGGTCCGGCCCTCTGGCCGTTGGACAGCGAACGGGCGTACGGCACCGCCGGGACCTGCTCGCTGCCGGGCTGGCCGAGGAGGACGTCGACAATGAGGTCAGCGCCACGGTGCTGGACGCCCTGCCCGACCGGTATGACGAGGCCACCTTCGAGCGGGTGCTCGGCGACCTGCCAGCGGATCTGCTCTCCCGCAGCACCGGGATGGGCACCCTCGAGCAACTGCGTCGCACCAACGCCGGCAGCTACGCCACGGCCTTCCCCGCCGACACGGCTCTGCACGAACGGGTGCTCTGGCCGGCCACCCCGGCAGAGAGCAACGGCATGGAGGACGCCCGGTTCGTTCGGTTCGTGGACGAGTCCGGCCCGATGTACCGGGCCACCTACACCGCGTACGACGGCCGGAACATCGCCACCCGCGCGCTGGCCAGCAGCGACCTGCGCCGTTTCGAGATGACCCCGATGCGTGGGCCGGGTGCCCGTAACAAGGGGATCGCGCTGTTCCCCCGTACCGTCGGCGGCCGGCACCTGGCTCTCTGCCGCGCCGACGGCGAGACCATCGGTTTGACCGTGCTGGACGGCGAAAACCGCTGGCAGTCCCCTGTCCCGCTGCACGCCCCCCGGGACAGTTGGGAGTTGATCCAGGTCGGCAACTGCGGGTCTCCCATCGAAACCGACGCGGGCTGGCTCGTGCTCACCCACGGTGTCGGGCCCATGCGCCGGTACGCCATCGGCGCTCTCCTGCTCGACCTGCAGCGACCGGAGCGGGTCGTCGCGCACCTTCCCGGCGTGCTCCTGTCAACCGACCAGGGCGACCGGGACGGGTACGTACCCAACGTCGTCTACTCCTGCGGCGGGCTGATCCACGACGGCGAGCTGTGGCTGCCGTACGGGGCCAGTGACACCCGGGTCGGTTTCGCCACCGTGCCGGTCGCCGCCCTCCTCGCCGCGATGGTGGAGTCCCCACCTACGGACGGCAGGAACGGGTGAGGGCCGGCCGTCGCGCCGCCCGTGAGCCGCGGTGAGTGGGATTTTGCACTCACAGTGCACTTGTCTCCGATTCCGGGGCTGTCTAGCTTCAGACCATGCCTGCCTCATGGACACTCGCCGTTGCCCGTGGTGACCTCGGCCGGACCACCTTCGTCGATGGCGTGACGCCCGCCCTGTCCGATGGTGAGGCGCTGCTCCGTGTGGACCGTGTCGGCCTCACGGCCAACAACGTGACCTACGCGGTGCTCGGTGACTCGATGCGCTACTGGCAGTTCTTTCCGCCGGACGCCCGTGGGCTCGGGCCGCAGTGGGGGCTTCCGCCGCTGTGGGGCTTCGCCGAGGTGATCGCTTCGGCGGTTCCGGAGGTCGCGGCGGGGCAGCGGGTCTACGGCTACCTCCCGTCCGCGGGTCACCTCGTGGTGCGGCCGCACCGGGTGGATGCGTCCGGTTTCCGCGACGCGAGCAGGCACCGCGCCGAGCTGCCCTCGCCGTACAACGCCTACCGGTCGACCACCGGCGACTCGGCGTACCGGCCCGACCAGGAGGATCTGCTGATCCTGTTCCGGCCGCTGTTCTTCACCTCCTTCATGCTGGCCGATCAGGTCGTCGACAACGGCTTCTACGGCGCGGCGTCGCTGGTGATGTCGTCGGCGTCCAGCAAGACCGCCTACGCCACGGCGTTCGAACTGCACGGTCGCGGCCCACGCCTGGTCGGGCTCACCTCACCCGGCAACCTCGCCTTCACGCGGTCACTCGGCTGCTACGACGAGGTCCTCTCCTACGACGACATCGGCGTCCTCGACGTGGGTCCGACCGTCTATCTCGATCTGTCCGGCGCGCCATCGACCCGTGCCGCTCTGCGACGGCATCTCGGTGACCAGCTCGTGCGGGACATCGCGGTCGGGCTCACCAACCAGACCCCGAACGCCGACGCCGCCGAGGAGGTGTTCTTCGCGCCGGTCCAGATGCGCAAGCGCAGTCAGGAATGGGGCCGCGAAGGGCTCGACCAACGGTTTACCGAGGCCTGGCAACGGTTCACCGCCGTGGTGAGTGGCTGGCTCGACGTCCGGGTCGGTGCGGGGCCGGAAGCCCTGCGGAACGCGTGGCTCGAGGTCCTCGGCGGTCGTACGCCACCACGGGTGGGGCACGTCGTCCAGTTGTGACTAATCCCTGATCGACCGGAAACGGCACTGACCGTTACGGGACGATCGCGTCGACGTAGCCGCCGTCGACCCGGACCGCAGCGCCGGTCGTCGCGGAGGCGAGGGGAGAGGCGAGGTACGTGACCATGTTGGCGATCTCCTCGGGCTCGATCAGCCGCTGAAGCAGGGACTGCGGCCTGTGCAGTCGCATGAACTCCCGCTGCGCCTCCTCCCACGGCAGGCTGTCGCCCATGAGCTCGGAGATGAAGTCCTCCACGCCTCCGGTGTGGGTGGGCCCGGCGAGCACCGAGTTGACGGTCACGCTCGTGCCGGCGGCAGCCTTCGCGAACCCGCGCGAGACGCCGAGAAGTGCCGTCTTGGTGACACCGTAGTGGATCATTTCGGCCGGGATCACGACAGCCGAGTCGCTGCCGACGTACTGCACGCGCCCCCAGCCGCGCTCCATCATCCCGGGCAGGTAGGCCCGGGTCAGCCGGACGCCGGCCAGCACGTTCACCTCGAAGTAGCGACGCCACTCGTCATCCGGGATCTCCAGCGCGGGGGTGGGGCCGAAGATGCCGAGATTGTTGATGAGAATGTCGACGGTGGGCAGCAGGTCGAGGGTCCGCGCGGCGCCCTCGTCGCTGGTCACGTCGGCATCGATCTCGATCACGTCGGCACCGGGGACCTCGTTCCGCAACGCCACCGCCGCCTGCTGGACGCTGGCGGCGGTACGGCCGTTGACCGCCACCCGGGCCCCCGCGCGGGCGAGGCCGGCGGCGATGGCAGCACCGATTCCCTGGGTCGAACCGGTGACCAGCGCGGTCCTGCCGGCGAGATCGATGTGAACCGTCATGTTGTCCTGTTCCTTCGCACTTCCCCGGCCACCCCGGGTCGGGGGACCGCTTCGGGCAACCTCGACCGTAACGGTGCCCGCCGAACCCGGCAGCGTGAGTCGCGGCAAATCCAGGCGCCACCTCAGTTTCCGTCGCCCCGGAACGCGAGGACCGGCGCGGCCGCGGTGCCGGACCTCGCCGCCGAACCTGGTACCGGCCGGCTCAGAAAATCTATGCCGGAACAGGTAGATATCCTCGGTGGTGCGGGGTAACGTTCTGCGAGTCGAGAGCAGAGAGTTACAAAGACGCAGACGGACCGCCCGGCCGTGAGGTCACGACGGGCGACAGGGATACCGCAGGTGGGGCCAAGGCTTCTCGCAGGGCTCCGCTTGATGTCCGCCGTAGGTGTGTGGGGCCATGAAGTCGCGTGGGCTCCGCCACCGGTGGACCGCACGTCAACAAGGGAAACAGGAAGCAGAGGAAAGGGAGGGCCGTACACCGTTGGATCGCCCGCCGTTGGCTGTCATTCCGGGCCAGGCGGACACCGCAGTTTCCATCGAACGAGAGGTGGTCTCCGGTCACGCATATGCGATCCTCGCACCCGATGCCTGTTCTGCGGGCTGGTGCGGATACGACAAGCCGACACTCCGGTCGGCAGATGGTGTTCTGACCCGTAACCCTGGGCCCCGGCGCGTAAGCGCCGGGGCCCTCGACGTGGAGGTGACATGGGGCTGAACCCCGATGACATGTTCGGCGACGAGGACTACCCCGCCTACACCATTGGTCAGGCCGCGGAGATGCTCGGTGCCTCGCAGGACTTCCTGCGCCGCCTGGACGAGGCGAAACTGATCCACCCACACCGCTCCGCAGGCGGGCACCGCCGCTACTCCCGTTACCAGCTACGCCTGGCAGCCCGGGCCCGGGAGATGGTCGACCAGGGCACGGCCCTGGAGGCCGCCTGCCGGATCATCATCCTCGAAGACCAACTCGAGGAAGCCCTTCGGCAGAACGAGAAGCGGCAGTACGGGACGTAACGGCTGGTTCAGGCGCGGTCGTCGAAGAGGTGGCCGCGCAGCCTGGCCTACGATCGGGTGATCAGCCGGGAGACGTGCATCGGCAGCGTGGCGAGGGCGTGCTCGTGAGTGGGGAGCGCGTGGTGGGGCAGATCGAGTCCCGGTTCAGTGGAGCCCTGGATCAATCGAGCTGATCCGGGTTGTCGCCCGCCATCGCAGTCGGCCGGGCCGGCTTCACCGCGAACGGATGGCGTAGGCGCTGCATGGCCTCCTCGCTGCCGTCGAAAGTCACGTCCGAACTGTCCAGCCCATCGGCGGTCACATTGGCGAGAAACAACACGGGCCGATCATTGCCGTTCGATGTCATGCATGAGTCCTGTCTTCAACAAGGAGTGGGTCTGGGCCGTCGGCACTCCTGCCGCACAACCTCGTGACGAACGCGGCGCTCACACTGGCGCCAGAGAGCGGTGTCTCGATCCCGGGCGAAGGCCCGACGACACCGATACATCGCACCATACCCGGCATCGCCCTTGGTCATGCGCTGCCGCATGCTCCTGTGCACACCCCGACCTCCGTTGCCGGCCGAGTCGGTGGTCAAGCCGGGGTCGGGTGGTCCGACTCGAACCGCTCGCGGGTCAGGAACGCGAGTCGGGCACGCTTGTCCGGCATGTCGATCTCGGACCCGAAGGTGAAGCCCTCGATCTCCAGCCGGCGTAGCGCGAGCCCGGTTGCGGACGTCCGGCTCGACGACGATCCGCTGGGCGGCCGGGTCACGGAACAGGAAGCGCGCCAGGGCGGGGCTGACGGCCGTGGTGAGGCCGTGGGCGAGTCGCCGGTCGGGGCTGAGCAGCAGAACCGCGCATACGGCCACAATAAGGGTAGGCTATCCTAATCGCGGCGATAGTCCTAGTCGATGGAGGCGGTATGCGGCTGTACATCACCGCGCTCAACCCCACCGACGCGGTCCTGGAAGGGTTCCTCCCCGCGGCGGCCTCGCTCGGGCTGCCGGTCACCGTGCTGACCGATCGACCCGGGGAGTGGCCGGCCGGTGCGCCGGTGACGCGGTGCGCGGTCCGGGACGCGGCAGCCGTGGTCGCGGCGACAGCACCCGACCGACCGGTGGCGCTGCTGTCCAACAGCGACCACCTTCAGGAGGTGACCGCCATCGCCGCCCGCAAGCTCGGTCTTCCCGGCAAGGATCCCGACGCGGCACGTCTGTGCAAGGACAAGGCCGCGGCCCGCCGGGCGATCGAGGCTGCGGGACTCGACCTGGTCCGCTCGGTCACCGTCGACCCTGGTGCGTCACCCGCGGTGTCGGGCGAGATGTTCCCGGCGGTGGTCAAACCCCGCGAGGGGGTTGCCAGCGAGGACGCCTACCTCGTGACCGACCACCGCGAGCTGACCGCCCGGGTCGCCGAGATCCGCGGCCGGCGGCCGGACGTGGCCCTGGTGGTCGAGGAGTACCTCGCCGGAGAGCTGCGGACCTACGACACCCTCGGCGACGGTACGGCGCTCGCCGACCTCGGCGGGTGGCGTACCCACCTCGGGCCGCCACCGACCTTCACCGAGGAGAGCCTCGACTGGTCGCCGCCGGAGGAGCAGGTCAGCAGCCAGCTACGGGCGCGGCTCGACGCGCTGGGGGTCGGCTTCGGCGCGTGCCACGCCGAATACGTCGTCCAGGGCGGCCGGGTCCGCCTGATTGAGGTCAACTACCGCCTCATCGGTGACCGGATGGATCTGATCCTCGCCGAACTGCTCGACGTGCCGCTGTTCGAGTACGTCATCCGGCTGCACCTCGGCGAGCCGCTGGCCGCTCTCGACCTGCCCGCCACCGTCGACCGGTACGCCCGGGTCGAGTACGTCTGCGCGGACCGGACGGGCCGACTCGCCGCCGCGCCCGGCCGACTGGACACCACCCACGACGGCGTCCGGCTGAGCTGCCGACCCCTGCGCGAGGTGGGGCGCACCGCCGCCCGCACCGGCACCAACCGTGACTACCTCGCCGTGCTGCACGCGATCGGCCCCGACCAGGACACCGTCCCGGCGTCGCTGGCCGCCTTCCGCCGTGACCTCCAGTGGACGATTGTCGAGTGAGCGACGACTGCGAGCGGGAGGTGTTCCTCCGGGTGCTCGACGCCCTCCTGCGGGAGGACCACCTCGGCCTGCTCAGCCGAGGCAGGCTGGCCGCACCCGACTGGTGGGAGGTCCCGCGCCCTGCCGGGCTGCTACGGATTCCGGTTCGCGCGGACGGCTTCCAGCAGGTCGTGCGCAGCGCCGCAGCGGTGGTGCACGTCGTCGTCGACGGGGACACCCGCCGGACGGCCACGCTGGATGGTCTGCTGACGTTGCTCGCTCCGCACGGCGACGTCGAGGCCGAGGCCGGCTGGCGGGACTTCGGTGCCGAGTGTCGAGCCGACCTGCGGGCCCGGCGGCTCGCCGCCCGTGCCCGGCCACGCGTGCTCGCCGCCGTGGCCGCCGAGCGCGCGGCCACCCCCACCGGGATGCCGGCGGCGCTCCTAGACGACGTGCTCGCCGCGCACCACGGTCATCCGGTCTACCCCACCGACCGGTGCCGGCGTGGGCTCGACGACGACGACCTTCTCCGGTACGCACCCGAGCACGCGCCGCGCTTCCCGCTGCGCTGGTACGCCGCCTCCGCCGACGAGGTGACCCGCACCGGTGACCTTCCGGCGTGGTGGCCGCAGGCGTCGCGTCCGGATCAGCTGCTGATGCCGGCGCATCCGCTCACCGCGGCACGCGACGCGCTACCGGTGGCGGACCTGCCGATGATCTCCGTGCGGCCCACCCTCTCCATGCGGACCGTCGCGCTCGACCACGACCCGTACCTCCACCTGAAGTTGCCGCTGCCGACCGCGAGCCTCGGGGCCCGCAACCGGCGGACACTGCACCCGGGCTCACTCGCCGACGGTGCCACGGTCGCCGGGCTGCTCGACCGGATCGCCACCGCGGAACCGGCCTTCGCCGGCCGGGTCCGGCATGCCGAGGAGAGCACCTACGCGTACGCCGACGGCGACGAACGGCGCGGTTTCCTGCTGCGCCGGTATCCGCGTGATCTGGCCGGCGTCCAGGTGGTGCCGGTTGCCGCCCTCGCCGCACCCGATCCGGTCACGGGCACCGTCCTCGAACGGGTCAGCCCCGGGCGACCCGAGACGCTGCTGGAGTCCTACCTGGATCTCCTGCTCGACTGGCACGTCTGCCTCTGGCTACGGCACGGGGTGGCCCTGGAGGCGCACCCGCAGAACATCCACCTGCTGGTGCACCCCGACGGGACGGTCGGCCTGCTCTACAAGGACAACGACGGCGCCCGGCTGGACCTCCGGCACGGCGGCGCGGCTGGGCTCAAGCTGCGGGACGAGCGGATGTGGGCACGCGATCCGCAGGAGCTGGCCGACGTGTTCATCACCATCACCCTGCACCTGGCCGCGGCGGCGCCCCTGATCGCCCTGGCCGGCAGAGGAATGGCCGTGCCCGCACCGGCCACCGCGCTCGCGCCCCGGTTGGCCGCGGCCCGGGACCGTTGGGGCGACGGGCCGTCGGTGCGATCCTTCACCGAGCGGGTCCTGCAGGCCGCCCACCTGCCCATCAAGGCGATGCTCACCGCCGGCACCCTGCTGCCCAAGCAGCGGCTCGGCTGCTCCGACGTCAACAAGTACTACCGGCGCACCGGCCCGAACTACCTCCGGGAGACACGATGACGAGCGCACAGCTGCGCTCCCGGCCGGGCGTCGACACCAGCCAACTCGCCGACCTGGCCTCCGCCCACACCGTCTTCGGCTGCCTGATGCGCGAGATCGCCCTGCCCGATGGCGACGCCACCGTGGTCGGCGGAGACTCCCGTCTGCTGCTGCGGCACCTCGACGTGACACTGCGCTGCGCCGTCGTGCGCACCTCGCCGCTCGGCGCGCACCGCTACGCCGGCCCGGTGCAGCGGAGCACCGACGCCGGCCGGTGGGAGGACCTGGACGCGGCCGGCCTGGCCGGTCTGGTCGCGGCGGAACTCGCCGCTCGTACCGGGCAGGTGAACGACGAGTTCCTCGGGCAGGTCCAGGCCAGCCGGGACACGGTGGCCCGGCTGCTCGCCGAGCGCCCGGCACAGGATCCCACCCCCACCGGCGAGCCGGCCATCGACGCGTACGTCGGTTCCGAACAGTCGCTGGTCTTCGGCCACCCCCACCACCCCACACCGAAGTGGCGCAGCGGTGATCCGGACAGTTGGCGGGCCTACGCGCCGGAGCTGCGCACCGTGTTCCGGCTGCACTGGCTCGCCGTACCGGACGATCTCGTCGCCGGCGCCGGGCCGTTCGACCCGCTGATCACCACCCTCGACCCGCCGCGGCCCCCGACCGGGCACCGGGTGCTGCCGGTGCACCCCTGGCAGCTGTCGCTGATCCCGCCAACGGATCCGCGGCTTCGCCACCTCGGTGCGGCCGGTGTTCCGGTACGGCCGACGGCGAGCGTCCGCACCCTCTACGCCCCCGACGCCGATCTGTTCGTCAAGACCAGCCTGCACGTGCGGATCACCAACTGCCTGCGCAAGAACGCACGGTACGAACTCACCGGTGCGGTCGCCCTCACCGAACTGCTGGCCCGGGTGCCGATGCCGGCCGGCGTCGGGCTGCTCGCCGAGCCCGCCTACCGCACGGTCGACGTCCCGGGCGCGGACGAGGCGTACGGGACGATCCTGCGCACCGGCCTGCGTCCGCACCTGCGACCCGGGGACACCCCGCTGCTGGCGGCGGCGCTGGCCGCCACGCCGCTGGCGGTACCGGACCCGGTGGCCTGGTGGCGCGCGTACCTCGGGCTGCTGGCGCCGGCGGTGCTGCGGAGCTGGCTCAGCCACGGCGTCGTACACGAGGCACACCTGCAGAACGTGGTCGTGGTCCTCGACCGGGAGCGCCGCCCGGTGCGGATGCTGCTGCGGGACCTGGAGGGCGTGAAGCTGGACACCGACCGGTGGGCCACCTGGCCGGACGGCGTCCCGCCGCAGGTCGGCTACGGTCCACGGGACGCCCGCCGCCGGATCGTCTACTGCCTGTTCGTCAACCACCTGGGCGGCGTCTGCGGTGCGCTCGCCGACGCGCGACCGGGGATCGAGCCGCGGCTGTGGCAGGAGCTCCGTACGGTCGTCGAGGCGGTGGCGGCCGACCTCGGCGATCCGCCGGAGCTGCGTGCGCTGTTGAGCGGGGAACCGCTGGTGGCCAAGGCGAACCTGCTGGTCCGGTGGCGACGCGACGCCGACCGCGCCGCCCCGTTCGTGCCGGTGCCGAATCCGCTGGGCGGATCACGGTGACCCGACCGGTCTACGTCCACGACCTCGACGGGCTGGCCGCGCATGCCCGGTCCGTCCGGGCGGCGCTGCCGCAGGGGGTCGAACTGCTCTACGCAGTCAAGGCGAACCCGGATCCGGGCGTGCTGCGGACCCTCGCACCGGTCGTCGACGGGTTCGAGGCGGCCAGCCGTGGCGAGCTGCGGAGGTTGGCCGAGGTGCTGCCGGGCCGGGCACCGGCCGCGTACGCCGGTCCCGGCAAGACCGACGAGGACCTCGCCGCCACCCTCGCCGCCGGGGTGCACCGCATCCACGTCGAGTCGCCGGCCGAGCTGCGGCGTCTCGGCGCGCTGGCCGCCGCCTCCGGCCGGTCGGCCCAGGTGCTGCTGCGCGTGAACCTGCCGGTGGCCGCGCCCGGCGCCAGCCTGGTGATGGGTGGTGGGCCCAGCCCGTTCGGCCTGGATCCGGCCGACGCGGTGGAGTGTGCCCGCCGGCCGCCCGCCGGCGTCGAGGTGCGCGGAATTCACGCCCACCTGGCCAGCGGGCTGGACGCCCCGCTCGCCGGCACGGTCGCCGCCGCCGTGGTCCGCTGGTCCGTCACCGAGGTCGGCGCCGCCGAGGTCGACGTCGGGGGAGGCATGGCCGTCGACTACGCAGACCCGGCGGCGCGCTTCGACTGGGCGAGCTACGGCCGATCCCTGGCCGAGGTCCTCGACGCGTATCCGGGCCTGCGGGTGCGCATCGAGCCGGGCCGGTCGGTCACCGCCTACTGCGGGGCGTACCTCACCGAGGTCATCGACGTGAAACGCTCCTACGGCGAGTGGTTCGTGGTGGTGTCCGGCGGCACCCACCACCTGCGTACACCCGCGGCGAAGGGCCACCCGCAGCCGTTCAGCGTGCACCGGCGGCAGGATGCCGACGGCCCACGCACCGACGGCGGGCCGGTCACCGTGGTCGGCCAGCTCTGCACCCCGAAGGACGTGCTGTCCCGCTCGGCCACCGCCGGGCCGATCGGCGTGGGGGACGTGCTGGCCTTCGCCATGGCCGGGGCGTACGCCTGGAACATCAGCCACCGTGATTTCCTGCTGCACGAACCTCCGCTGTTCCGGACCGGTGATCCACGGGAGGTGGCCGCCGACTGGGCGGCCCGACCGTTGCGGTCGTCACCCTGAATGCCGTGGGCCGTCGAGCAATATCGCGCCCCGACGGCCCGTTGTCGTCAGCCGTCGTCAGCCGTTGTCGATCAGACTGGCGATCTCGTTGTAGATGAGGTGTGCCTTCGCGCCCTGGTTCGAGGGGCAACCGCCGAGGTGGTGCAGGGCGATGACCCGGTGGCTGGCGTTCAGCACCGGAGAGCCCGAGTTGCCGCCGGAGGTGTCACAGCTGTAGCTGATGTTCCAGGTGTTGTAGTTCGCGTTCCGCACGGCGCACGTCGCACCGTTCTGAGTGTCCTCGTAGATCGACAGTCGCTTCGGGTTGCCGTCGCCGTGCCCTGGAACGTACATCCGCGTGCCGGTGGTGGTGGCGGTCGTCGCCAGGTACAGGGTGCCGAACCCCTGGATGTTGGCGAAGTTGTTCACCGAGTACAGGGTGTAGTCCAGTTGGCTGGAGCCGCCGCTGCTCACCTTGTAGAGGGTGGCGCCACTGACCTTGGTGCCGGCGCCAGGGTTCGCGCCGCCACAGGTGGCGCACTGGTAGTTGAACTGCATCTCGCTGCCGCTGAAGGCGGACTGCGTCGAGAAGCAGTGCTTGTTCGTCAGCATGCGGTTGGTGTTGCCGACCCGCCAGGTGGTGCACATCCCACCGCCGCTGATCAGCAGCCGCGCCACCGCCCTGCCCCGGGCGTACTCGTTGAGGTGGCTGGTCAGGTAGCAGACCACGTCGCGGCGGGCGTCGATGCTGCAGACGGATTGCGTGGTGAAGTTGTGCTGCGTGATCTCCGTGCGGTCGTAGCCGCAGGTCAAAGTGGGTGGCTCCCTGCCAACGCGGGTCGACGCGCAGGTCGCTAAACTGAGCGCTCGCGCCCTCGTAGCTCAGGGGATAGAGCATCGGTTTCCTAAACCGTGTGTCGCAGGTTCGAATCCTGCCGGGGGCACCTCGAAGATCAGCGAAAACGCTACCTGAGCTGGCAATACGCGTGGCGCTCGATTGGTTGGCGTGTGCAGCCGTAGGTCACTGGAAGCGGCCGCTTGTCGTAGGTCGCGGAATATCCGCGGAATGATCTTGAAGTCGTCTGTCCGGGTCAGCCGAGTGGCCGGGCAAGATCCGGAATGGCGACCACCATACGGGCCAAGCCATGCCGGTCAGCGCGTCGTCGATCCGGCCGTTGACGGTGACCTCTTCCCCATCGATGCACTTGGCGTAGACCTTGAGCAGGACGCCAACGGAGTGGCCGGCCCGCTCGGCGACCTCGGTTGCCGGAATGCCAGCGTTAAGCCACAGCGAAACGGCAGCGTGCCGCAGGTCGTACGGCCGTCCGGCTAGCGGGGAGTCGACCTGATGCGGAGTCAGCGCCAACCGCCGTGCCTCCTCCCAGACGCGGGAGTAGGTCGAGGCGGCAAGGACGTTGCCCCGCTCACTGCGGAACATGCGGCCGCCGCGGCGAGATGGAGCGCGCCAACGTGCCGTCGAAGCTTGAGGTGGTCGGACCGATTGACGTCGAGGACCAGGCCGACGACCGTGCGACGGTGACTGCCCAGGTCCATGCGGTCTGGTGGCACGAGCAGATCAACCTCAGCGGCACAGCCCACCCGTTGCGGTTCGAGACCCGGCGAGACGCCGGCGGCTGGCGAGTGTGGGCAGCCGACCTGCCGCCGTGGTGCGGGGTCCACGTCCGGCCGAACGCCTGCCGTTGACTCGTCTCGCTGTGCCTGATCACCGAGTCAGGAACAGGCCGCGAGCAAGTGCATGAGCAACCTCGTCCGACGTCATCTGGGGGAACCGCTCTGCGATCGTGGCGCGAGCCTGCTCTTCCGTGACCTTGTGATCCCACACGAGAGCAGCTTGCTCGGAGGAGAAAGTGTCCACGACCCGTTGCCAGGTGTCGGACGTTTGAGTCTCGACCAGGTCCTGCGGGCGCCCGAAGATCGCACGCCAGAGGTACGCGAGCAGGCTCACGACTGGATCGTCTCAGCCAGCATCAATCTTTGACAGTGCCGCCGAGCCGTCGTGTGCTGCGGCTACTTGGCGTGCCTCTGGTCGGACTCGCGGCGTACAGCTTCGGTGAGGTCCCGCCAGGCTCCAGCCGAGGTCTTCATCATCCGGTCGACCATCCGTCGGGCTGATCCTTCGTCCGGGAAGTCGTGCGACACCTCCTGCCCGCCGTCACCACCGAGCCGGCCACGCACCCGCCAAAGCCGACCGTCGGAGACCAGCCAGATATCGCGACGAGCCATGCGGCCCCACGACCCATTCCACCAGCGCCCGCGTACCTCCACCGACAGCAGCATAATCGAACACACGTACGAACCAGCCGGCTACCGGCGGAGTTGTTCAAAGTTCCTGTACGTCTTCAAGGCGGCCCTTGACGGGCCGCACGCACCGCCGCCTGGGCGCGCGTCCGACGCTCCGCTGTCGCTCCACGCCGGCCACGCAACACGCCCGGCGGCTGGCGCGGACAGCGGGAAGCCCGGTGGGCCGCCGCAGAACGGCAGGCGTTGACCGGTGACGGGTTGGGTCGGCAGCCGGCCGGGCCGCGCGGCCACGAGCCCGCGCGGCGGAAACGCCACGCCGCTGCGTCGGCGAGCTGGCGCACCGAGCGGGGTTGCGGTTACTGCCTCCGGCGGGGGCGCTCCGGCTCCAGGATGGCCAGGGCTCCGTCGGCGGGTCGCGGTCCGTGGGTGGTTGCGGTAGGCCATCCCGCCAGCCATCGACCCGGGCAAGCCGAGCAGACCACCGCCCGACCCGCCAGCGTCCGAACCCGCGTCAAGGTCCGCTTGACATGGCGGGCCGGGCGGCGGCCCGCTCCCCAGGAGGGCGGGTCGATGGCAGACGGGATGGCAGGGCTCGCCGTGGTCGAGGTCTCGACGCCAGCAGATGGGCGGTCCCTGGACCGTCTGGGCCGGCAACTGAATCCGGCGGCGTCAGTGCTTCCAGAGGTCCTCCGTGCGGAAGTACCTGGCGGTGAACTCCTCTTCCAGGGAGTCCGTGTCCGTCTCATCCGTCCACCAACCTGGCCAGACGTCGACACCGGAGGGCGCACTGATGGCCGTCAGGACGGCGGAGCACCGGTGGCAGCGCCGAGGAGCCGAGTCCCGGAACCGCCCGCCGCAGTCACACCGTCGTAGTCGCGTTTCAAGTGCGTCCATCAGCGTGGAACGGCTCCCGTCTCGGGCAGGGAGCGCATCCGCGATGGCGATACACGTGCTGTCGTAGTAACTGACATCCACCCGCATTGGGCAGCCGTCGCAATAGAGGAAGTAGCAGTCCAGCAGCGGTGAGTGATCGAGACGGTAAAGGTGTTCGTGGCACTCCGGACAGGTGATTTCCTCGCCGTTGAGCCAGTTGTCGTCGAGTTCGTCCGGGTGACCCACGGCACGATGATGCCACGATCGGAAGCACTGCGGCCGGTCGCGCTTCCTCAGGTCGTGGCCTGGCCGGTCTCAGTTCCGCTTCAACGTCTGACGCTCGCGATTGAGTGACCAACTGGGCGACGACGGAGGCAAGCAAGGATGGACGCCCATGGACGCTGGCGGACCGTACCGGCAGCTCAGCCCGGCTGCGCGGGCAGCTCACCTCGCAGTGATCGTTCTTTCACACCGAAGAGGTCACTGGTTCGATCCCACTATCGCCCACGCAGATCAAGGCCACTTCCCGAGTTCGGGAGGTGGTCTTTCTGCTTCGGTACAGCAGTTTTGTACAGCAGTAGGTCAGTGGCCGAGTGAGTCGCCGAGGCGCTTGAGGGCGTCGAGGGTCGCCTTCGACGAGACCTGCGTGTAGATCTCCATGGTCACGGAGAAGCGGGCGTGCCGTTGGATCTGCATGACGACTCTGGGATGGACGTCGAGGTCGGCGAGCAACGTGGCGCAGGTGCGTCGCGCATCGTGCACGGTGATCAGCATGGCTCTCGCCCTTTCGCATCTCGTTTGCCAGGAGCGCTGGAAGTTGCGTGGCTCGATCGGTGTGCCATAGCGGGTGGTGAATACGAGATCGGTGTCGTGCCAGGTGTTGCCGGCGGCTGCTCGTGCCTCGTCCCGTTGCGCCTTCCTGATTCCTAGTGCCGTGGCGCAGATGTCGGGCCGGGGGAGGGTGGCGTCGGATGCCTGGGTCTTGGTGTCGCGGTGGAGGAGCCGGCCGCGGACCCGTTGCAGCTGGCGGCCGATGGTCAGCTCGCCCACGTCGAGGTCTACGTTCTCTCACGTGAGTCCCAGGGCCTCGCCCTTGCGTAGGCCGGTGGCGAGGACCAGGGCGTAGGCGGCGTAGAGCGGGTCCTGGTCGACGCGGCCGATTCGAGGAACTTGCGGGCCTCGTCGCTCGACCGCGACTTGCCCCGTCGCCGACCGACGGTGGCGAGGGTGATCGGCGCGGCCAGGTTCTTGGTGATGAGGTCTTCGGCTTGCGCGTGGGTGAGGGCGGCTCGCAGCGCGGCCCGGATGTCGCTGACCGTCCGCGTTGACGGGACGGCCTGGCAGCAGCGGCCAACGGCACAGCAGCGCCGCTTGTCCTTCGGGCGGGCGGCGTCCTGTCCCTGAGCGCAGCACTGGCAGGTCCGGGCCACCTGGTTGATCCAGGTCTGCACGTCCCGGCGCCGGGGGAGACGCCCTCGATCAATTGAGTCGGCAGCTGTGCCGGGAGGTGGCCTCGTCCAGCGAGTGCCCGGCGGCCAGGTGCGGGCCGAGGTAGATGGCACCGACGACGGTGTTCGGCAGGCTCCAGGTGTGGTCGACGACGAAGAGCAGGAAGCCCTTCACATCCGGGCGGTACACCCGGGTCGAGGCGATCGCCCGGCCGAAGATCATGCCGGGCAGCAGCCCGAGGGCCGCGCCGACCAGCAGCCCGAGCGGCCCGCCGAGCCAGCCGCCGAGGGCCGCGCCGGCGAGGGTGTGCGCGATCGCGCTGAGGATCCCGTAGGCCATGGCCCCTCCTCGTACCCGAGACGCCACCTCCATGCTGACACCGCTAGCAAGATCATCGTTTCCCCGCCAGGTGGAAGGCGCCGCACGACAGGTGTAGGAGCTATTGATCGAAATATTTAACAGTTGTTCGATGATCGGCCGCAGGTCAAACCGTAGCGTCGGGGCAACTCAACTCGCACGGACCGATTACGGAAAGTAATCGCCGGGCGAGCGGCGCGAATCACCGCGGCGGGCCGCCCCCCGGCGGTCGTGAGTAGGCGCTCCACGTTGCCAACCCCCGAGGAGTAGCTGTGCCGCCGAACAAACATCCGTCCCGTGGCCGCCGTCCCGCGGCCTTGTTGTTGTCCACGACTCTTGTTGTTGCTCTGACCTCGCTTCCGACGTCGTCCGCTTCGGCGGCTCCGGAGGAGGGTGCGGCGAGGTCGAATCCGATCTTTCTGACTGGTCCGAACGAGGGGACGCCGGACAGCATCGCGATCGACTATCTGCGGGCGAACCCGGTGCAGTACGGCGTGACCGACGCCGACCTGCGTGATCTGGCGGTGGCGTCCCGCTACACGAGTCGGCACAACGGTGTGACGCATGTGAACCTGGCGCAGCGGTACAAGGACCTGGAGGTCTTCGGTGCCACGGCGACGGTGAACGTCGCTCGTGACGGCAGTGTGATCTTCGTGGGTGACTCGCTGGTGTCGGGTCTGTCGGAGAAGGTGTCCGGGACCGCGTCGCTGGACGCCGTGCAGGCGGTGGAGGCGGCCGCGAAGGGCCTGAAGCTGGCCAAGCCGAAGAATCCGCGGGTGGTGAGCCGGGCCGGTGGTGCGGCGAAGCGGACCGTGGTGTCCGGCAGTGGTATCTCGGAGCAGCCGATCCCGGCGAAGCTGGGGTGGCAGCCGACCGACGAGGGGCTGCGCCCGGCGTGGCAGTTGGTCATTGACGACTCGTCGGCTGCGCACCTGTGGAACGCGGCGGTGGACGCCCGGACCGGTGAACTCCTCAACGCCGACGACTGGACCACCCACGAGCACGTCGACGAGCTGTCCGGCGCCCTGAGCCAGGTGGAGGGTCGGACGTTGCCGGCCGGCGCCAGCGGCCTGGGCACCCGCAACCCCGCGCAGGACGGATCGAGCTACCGGGTCTACGGCTACCCGACGGAGAGCCCGAACGACGGGCCGCGCACCCTGGTGACCAACCCGGCGGACGGCACCGCGTCGCCGTACGGCTGGCACGACACCGACGGCGTCCCGGGCGCCGAGCACACCACCACCCAGGGCAACAACGTCCACGCGTACCAGGACCAGGACGTCAACAACGCCGCGGACTTCGGCAGCAGCCCCAACGGCGGGGCCGGTCTGAGCTTCGACTTCCCGCTCGACCTAGCGGAGAACCCGCAGAACTACCGGGACGCGGCGACGGCCAACCTCTTCTACTGGAACAACATCATCCACGACGTCTCCTACCTCTACGGCTTCGACGAGGCGTCGGGCAACTTCCAGGTCAACAACTACAGTCGCGGCGGCGCGGCCGGCGACTACGTGCGCGCCGAGGCCGCGGACGGCAACGGCACGAACAACGCGAACTTCTCGACGCCGGCGATGGACGGCACGGGTACCCCACGGATGCAGATGTACCTGTGGCCGGGCAACCAGTTCGGCGCTCAGAACCAGGTCGTCGTCAATGGCGTCGGTTCCTTCGACGCGTCGTGGTCGCGGTTCAGCCCGGCGCTTTCGGCGGCCGGCCGGTCCGGCCAGTTCGTGTACGGCGGCACCGGCTGTGCGGCGGACGCGTACCCCGGCACGCTGCCGAGCGGCGACTGGATCGCGGTGGTCGACGGCGGCACCGCCGCCTGCAGCTACCTGCAGCGCACCCAGGTCGCCGAGTCCCTCGGCGCCAAGGCGGTCGTGGTCGCGCACAACGCCGCCGGGGCCGCGCCGGTGCTGACCGGTTCCATGACGACCGCGCCGGTCACCATCCCGGCGATCGCCGTGACCCAGGCCGACGGGGCGACCATCAAGGCCGCGATCGCCGCCGGCGACGTCACCGGGTCGGTGCGCAAGCACCCGAACCACCCGGGCATCCGCGACGGCGACCTCGACGCCGGCATCATCATCCACGAGTACAGTCACGGCATCTCCAACCGGCTCACCGGCGGCCCGACGATCAACTGCCTGACCGGCAACGAGCAGATGGGCGAGGGCTGGAGCGACTACTTCGCCGTCACCACCCTGCTCGACCCGAGGCTCGACACGGCCGACGGTCAGCGCGGCCTGGTGCCGTACGTCCTGTTCCAGGAGAACCGGAGCGGTAACGGTCTCCGGCCGCGGCCGTACTCGCGCAACATGGAGGTACAGCCCTTCACGTACGACAGCATCAAGACCGGCGGTTGGCTGAACGGCACCTCCCTGGCCGCGCCGCACGGCATCGGTCACGGTTGGGCGTCGGTCCTCTGGGACATGACCTGGGACCTCATCGACAAGCACGGGCTGAACCCGAACGTCTACGACTCATGGGAGACCGGCGGTAACAACCTCTCCATGCAGCTCGTGATCGACGGGCTGAAGATGCAGGGCTGTGGCCCGGGCTTCGTGACCGGTCGCAACGCCATCATCGCCGCGGACGCGGCGTTGACCGGTGGCGAGAACGCCTGCACGCTGTGGGCGTCGTTCGCCCGCCGCGGTCTGGGTTACAGCGCGGTGCAGGGCACCACGAACCGGGACGACAACACCGAGGCGTTCGACACGCACCCGTCCTGCCGGGGTGACTTCACCGAGCTGGCCGCGCAGCCGGCGCTGAACGAGGTCGACGCGGGTGACGCGGTGCCGCTGCGGTTCAAGCTGGCCGCCAACCGGGGTCTGGACATCCTAGCCAGCAACTCCCCGTACTCCCGGCTGGTGGACTGCGACACCCTCAAGACCGTCAACCCGGACGGGCCGATCACGCCCCGGCCCACGCCGGTCGCGGCGCAGACCCCGGGCGGGTCCGCGATGACCGTCGCCGCGAACGGCCAGTACCTGTACCCGTGGAAGACCGACCCCGCCTGGGCCGGCACCTGCCGCGAGTTCGTCCTGACCCTCGACGACGGCTTCCAGCACCGCGCCTACTTCAAGTTCACCAGCTGAGCCACAGCACCGATCGGTAGCGAACGGAGGGAGCGTCCCGGCCAACGGAACGCTCCCTCCGGTCCGTCCAGACCCGACCAACCGCGACCGATGTACGGCCGCGTTGGACGCGGCGACCCGCCGCGTCACCCAGAGTCACCCATCACGGACGACGAGGAGACATCGATGCAGAGACGGATGACGGCGGCGGCGCTCGGCGTGCTGCTGACCGCGAGCGTCTTCACGGGAGGGGTCGCGGCGGCGGCCCCCGCGACGGCGGCGGAGGCCCCGCCGGAGGGGATCACCCACGAGGAGAACGACCGGGTCCCGGAGGGCTCGGTCTGGACGGAGCACTACTTCCCGTCGACGGACGGGGTCGAGCTGCACGCCGACGTGCTGCGGCCCGAGGGACTGCCGGCGGGCGCGAAGACGCCCGTCATCCTCGCCGTCGGGCCCTACTTCGGCCACGCCGGGCAGACCGGGCCCGAGGGCTTCACCCACCCCGGGCCGTCGGCACGCTTCAACGACTTCCTCGAGGGCGCCGACCTCTTCGACGAGGGCTTCACGTACGTCATGGTCGACCTGCGCGGGTTCGGCGGGTCCACCGGCTGCCTCGACAACAAGGGCCCGGGCGAGCAGAACGACGTCCGCGCGGCCATCGAGTGGTCCGCCTCGCAGCCGTGGTCGAACGGCAACGTCGGCATGTACGGCAAGTCGTACGATGGCGCCACCGGTCTGATGGGCAACAACCTCAAGATGCCGCAGCTCAAGGCGGTCGTGGCGCAGGAGTCGATCTGGACCGGGTACAACTACCTGTTCTCCAACGGGGTGCCGCGCCCGAACGCCACCGGCACGCCGAACTCCTACAACAACATCGCCACGATGGACCCGCTGGCCGACGACACCTCGCGCTACCAGGCCAACGCCCGGTACGAGGAGTCGCACCCCGAGTGCCTCAGCGAGAACATCGCGGACAACTACGAGCCGGACCCGAACGCCCCCTTCTGGCGGGCGCGCGACATGGCAGCCAAGGCCGAGGGCACGACGACTCCGCTGTTCGTCACGGCGGGCTTCATCGAGAACAACACCAAGCCCGAGGAGATGGAGGAGTTCCTCGAGAACCACGTCGGCCCCGAGCGCGGCTGGCTGGGCCAGTGGGACCACGTGCGCGGCAACGACCGCGTGTCCGACGGACGCCTGGCGATGGGCCGCGAGGGTTGGTTCGACGAGGTGATGAGCTTCTACGACCAGTACCTCAAGGGCGAGGAGCCGACGACGACGTACCCCACTTACTCGATCGAGGACAACCTCGGCGAGTGGCGGGCCGAGCCGACCTGGCCGACCCCCGACCGCCGCATCACCGTGGCGCTCGGCAACGGCACCTACGTCGACGACGGCGGCGCCGCGGGCGTGCCGTACGCGTCGTCGCCGTCCACGCTCGCCCTCCCGAAGAGCTACGGGCAGTGGGACATGGAGAGCGCCCCGAGGCTCGAGGGGCTCGGGGCGACGCGCAAGGCGGCCTCGCCGTCGGCGTCGTCCGACGCAGCCTCCGCGGAGCCGGCGTCGAGCTACCTCGTGTGGTCCGACGTCGTGCGGCAGGAGACGCGGCTGACCGCCACGCCGCGCGTCGAGCTCACGGCTGGTGCGGCGGGCAACGTCATGGTCAAGGTGTGGGACGTCGCGCCCGACGGCACGGCGGTGATGTTCGACGAGAACGTGTCGCTGGTCGAGAAGGGCCGGGTTGGGTTCGACCTCAAGTCGACCGACTGGACGCTGCAGGCCGGGCACCGGCTCGCGGTCGAGATCGGCTCGATCACGACCGGGAGCTGGCGGGACACGCCGTCGGGCGCCACGATCAGCGTGACCGGCGCCGTCCTGCGGCTGGCGACGGAGAGCACCGCGGACGACGTGCCGACCGCGGGGGAGCGCTCGCCGTTCCTCGACAGCTACATCCAGGCGTACACGCGCACCTTCCCGGAGCCGGGCACGCCGACATTCCGACTCTGAGCAGCGGTTCAGGACCAGCGCACGCCACGTGCGCTGGTCCTGACACCTCCGGATATCCTCTCGTCGGTGTCAGGAGAGGCTGCCGCGTTGCGGTGGTTGGATCCCTTGCCACCTGGTGTCTGGCTCATAGTGGTCGAGCACGTCCATGAGCATCGGACCACAAGGGACGACTTGGTTGTCATGCCGGGGCAGCACGAACACGCCTCTGTGCTGGTGCGCGACGATCTCGTCTCCAGTATCCGTGTCACCAGTCGGGACGAGCAGCGGGATATCACCCAGCGCGAGCGTCTCCTCGCCCCAAGCCCAATACTCTGCCCACATCGCCCGGCTCGACGCCACAGATCGCTAGTCGTCGCCATCATTCATGGTTGAGGGGGGCGAGACCCGCACCAGGTTCGCAGTAGGTTCCCTGCCCGAGCGTTGTCACGAACTCCTCGTACCCCGCCGGCACTCCAGCCCAGCGCGCATTCCAGTTCGCGAACCGAGTCCCGCGTAGACGTGTTCAGAGTTGCGCGCAGAAGTAGCAGGTCATCCAGCCAAGATGATGACTGTCCCGAATCACCGACACGCGCGGACTGGATGAGCGGCTTCGGCCGGAGTGTCGTAGTAACCCGGCCTGGCTACCAGGACAGAGTTGAAGTAGTAGCCCTGGGGCTCCTCCGGGTCGTCAGAGACGAACGCGCGCCACAAGGACAGGAGGAGATCCGGCGCGACGAAGCAGCCCTCCTCGTCTTCGTCCGGTACTACACGAGTATGCCGTCGGAGCCGCTCGACTACCTCTAGAGCTGGAAGCCCGAAGACATCAACGCCGCGATAGCGGACGACGTCCAGCTCGTCCGGGCGATCGAGCTGGACTGCGTTCACCCGCCCGCCGACGCCGGTATCGACCCCAATCCCGAGGCCGCCAGGCCGATGCGCGTAGAGCGGGCCAGCAAGCTAACCGAGCTGAGCAAGGGCAGACCGGGCGTGATCGAGCGCCATCCCAGGCGCAATGGGCCAACCCCGTCGGGGGGCTCCAACTCGAAGTCCACGCGGCCATGCTCCCACTCGGTCGACCGGAGGCCACTGGCGGTTGCCTCATCCAGCACCGATGAGCTTGGAGTGATCATCTAATCTAGTACAACGCCAGTACAGATGAGCGCCACGAGAGATGTGAAACGTCGAGAGACGCTGACGCCTCCGGCCAAGCTCAGAGCGTCGATAGGTCCGTTCCAGGTCGACCGAGAGCCCACAGGCGGCTTAGGGGTTCAAGTCCGCGTCACCGTCTCGTGCCGGGCTTCTACGAATTCCTGCCGAGGGGTTCGCGCCACCAGTGTTCGTGGCCGCCGAGTCGGCCGAGCTTGACGGTGCGGTCTCGGGTGTACAACAGCGCGAGGAACCTGTTGCCCATGAGTAGGTGCTCGTACGAGACCTGGGCGATGATGTCGGCGACCGCCTGCGCCCATGCCGGATCGGCTCTGAACGGTTCGTCAAACTGGCGGATGACCAGAGCCCAGCCCGTAACCCCCGTGAAGTCGATGTAGCGCAGGGTGTCACAGAAGGCATCCAGGTTCTGGACCGACCAGCCGCAGTAGCGCATCGCGACCTGAGAGAGCAGATGGGTGAGCATGGTCGGTCCAGTGCCGCCATGTGCCTGGGCAACCCGGTAGCCCAACCTCTGTAGTTCCCGCACAACGTGGTCGAGCTGCTTCTCATCGCGGAATCCCGAGACCGCGCCGTCTTGAAGCAGCTCGTAGTCCCACTGTCGCTCGGTCTCTGCCTCAGTGAAGGCCACCATGGCAGCAAGGTAGCCCGTGCAGCAGCGAAGTGCAGCAACGGGCCAGACCCGGACAAGATCCGGAACATGCGCGGAATGATCAAGCGCGTCGCCGGGGAGCCGCCGGGCGTATGTCCTGGTAGGGCCAGGGTTGCGCCAGCAGGCGCTACACCCTTCCTAAACCGTGTGTCGCAGGTTCGAATCCTGCCGGGGGCACCACGTCAGAGCCTTGATCAACTTCCAGGGCTCCGTGCCCGATCGCCTCGCCACCTTCGCCCCGAGAGGGCCACCGCCCTCCGTAGGGACCTGGCCCAGTAGACCTCGGTCACTCTTCCGACTCCAGTATGGCATCGCACTGAACTCCGGTGGCGGTCTGATCAGGGTCGGTGCGACCAGGAGCAGCACGAACGGCAAGTTCGGCGTCGCCGCTGGCGCCTATGGGCGGTCCATGGGAGGGAAATTCACATGTTCGCCAAACGGCTCGACGGATCCATCCCAACCGTTCCAACCCCGTTGAGTGATCTGCCCGTCAGCGTAGGTGTAGGACCAGCCGGCGCCATCTTCGCCCTCGATATGGACGATTCCCGACCGAACGAACGGCGCAATCGCGACGTAGAAGGCCGTGGCCTGGTCCGACCACTTCGGGTCACCCTCGTCGTCGTAACCAAATTCGACCCAGTCTCCGTCGCGGATGATCGAGGCTCCGGCCGCCTCCGCCATGTCGGCCAGGGTGTCATGTGAAGGAAACAAATCCGGTGTGAACCAACCATCTCGTACCGCCATGGCCGCCTTGACAGCGGCCACAGCGGCGACCTCGTCCGACCCCGGGAGGTTCAGACGGCCTGAAGGCTGCACCAGGTATCCCACGGCACGCACCCTACAGCGGTCGATGCTTACACGCCAAAGGCACTGCCTCCCCGGTCAGGAGCAGGAACCGGCACGTACGTCACTTCGTCCGTGCCGGGTACGTCAACGGGGCCACGGCCGCCCTCGGACTGGTCACCGCCGCGTACGGGATCCTCGCCGCCACGACGGCAAAGCGCGCAACCGCCGGTCGCGCACGCGGCCGATCGCGACGACTGATCGCGGCGATGGTGATCCCCCGGGAACAGTCGGTGCCCTCCGGATCATCCGGAGGGCAACGCGTCTTCCATCGGATCAGAGGAACTTGTACATCTCCGCGGAGGCCGCCTCAATCTCGTTGGCGGGCGGCGCCGCCACCGAGACCTTCTCGCCGAAGCCGCTCATGCGCATGTCGGTGACCAGGTCGCCCACGGTCTTCGTGGCGATCGTGTAGGACAGCGCGGTGAGACGACCGTCCGCGTCGACAGTTGCTTCAAACGGGATCGCCTTCGGGTCCTTCGCCAGCTTCGCTGACGACTCCAGGCCCTCGCGCGTGCCGCCATCGGCACTGGCGGCCTCGGCCGCCTTGCTCAGGTCGGCGGTGCCGGTGTAGCGGCCGTCGCCCACCTCCTGCGCGGACACGACGCCGCCGATGATGCCGGTCTGCGCCTTGATGTCGAAGGACTGGCGCAGCGAGCTGGTCGGCCTGAGCTTGGTGAGGTCGATCTTCATCCACGGCTTCTCGCCCTCGAGCGAGTCCGACTTGATGTAGGCGGCGTCGCCGATCAGCCGAGCCTCCATCGGCTCCGGGGCGTTGCCGGTGACTTGGACCGCCCGGGAGGCCGGATCCATCTTTCCGCTGAGAGTGATCGATTGGGTGCCGGCCTTGACCGAAGCGTCCATGGTGACCGTGCCGGCGAGGCTGCGATCCATGGCCTCCCGGATGGTGGTGACCGGGTCGGCTTTGGACGTTGCGGGGGCGGATGCGGGCGCGGCGGAGTCGCCGCCGGAGTTGGTGCCACAGCCCGCCACGAGGGCGACGGCGAGGGCGATCGAAAGGGTTGGGATCAGTCGACGCATAGACGTGACCCTAACGGACGGCCGCTGGCCGATTCTCGCGGGCATCACCCCCCGCCGGGATGCCGAGATGCTGGTCAACCGCTGATGCCGATCTGTCACGCACACGTCGAGCCCTCAAAGCCGAACGCCACCAGACGACGTATCAGAGTCTACTGGCGGGCGCATCAAATTTACATATATCTCTGTAACGAGAATCCGGGGAAATGCGCTGCGCCTAGCGAGCCGAGCCTATTCCCACCGGTGGGAATAGGCTCCGACGTATCGGGTCCGCATTACCCGGACCCGCCCCGTGCCTGGTCGGACGCGGATCGAGGGGGCCGCGTCCGGCATGGGCACGGGTCCAAAGCGCTCGACAAGCTGCCACCACCAGCACCGGCGACGCCCCACCGTGGTCGCGGCAGCGGCCGGCGGGACCATCGCCGGCCGCTGCCGCGGGTCAGACCGCCGGTAGCTGCTCAGCCCGGGTGAGCACCCGGTCGACCAGGCCGTACTCCAGGGCCTGTTCGGCGGTGAACCAGCGGTCGCGGTCCCAGTCACGCTGGATCTCGGCCAGCGTCCGTCCACTGTGCTGCGCGATCAGCTCCTGCATGGTCTGCTTCACGTGCAGCATGTTCTCCGCCTGGATCCTGATGTCCGAGGCGGTGCCGCCCATCCCGCCGGACGGCTGGTGCATCATGATCCGCGAGTGCGGCAGCGCGTACCGCTTGCCGGCCGCACCGGCGCAGAGCAGGAACTGCCCCATAGAGCCGGCGAACCCCAGTGCCAGCGTGGCCACGTCGTTGCGGACGTAGCGCATCGTGTCGTAGACCGCCATCCCGGCGCTCACCGAGCCTCCCGGCGAGTTGATGTAGAGGTAGATGTCCCGATCGGCGTCCTCGGCGGCGAGCAGCAGGATCTGGGCACAGATCTGGTTGGCCGATTCCTCGGTCACCTCGGTGCCGAGGAAGACGATCCGCTCCCGTAACAGCCGCTCGAACACCTGGTCACCGAAGGACGGCTGCCCGCCGTCCAGCATCCGCACGCCGTACCCGATCATCACGCCCGCCTTCCACCGTGCCGGCGGGCGGAGGGGCCGCCCGGTGGACCGGCTCCTCCAGCGTGCGTGCGGCGGTGGTGGCTGCCCAGGGATTCTGCCGGTGGCAGATCCGCCGATGGCAGAACCGGCGCGGCCTACGCGGCGGTGAGCCGCCGCGCACCCGCCCAGGCCCGCGCGCAGCCCCGCAGGGCGGTGGTACGCGGACCGGGGCGCAGGCCACCGGTGGAGGCCATCGCCCCGACGTGCAGGGTCGGGCCGGCCGCCCCCGGCCCCCGGTGCAGGATCGGCCCGGAGGTGCGCGGGCCCACCCGCAGGGTGTGGTTGCCGGTGTCGCGTCGAGCCATTTCGACCCGCTCAAGCCGGTTCAACACCGCCCGCGGCGCGGCCGGGATGCGCGGCTCGACCCGGCGCATGTCGTCGCGGGCCTCCCCGAGCAGGTCAGAGAGGCTGATGCCGAGCGCCCGGCAGATCGCCGCGAGCACCTCGGACGAGGCTTCCTTCCGCCCCCGCTCCACCTCCGAGAGGTAGGGCACGGAGACGCCGGCCGACTGGGCCAGATCGCGCAGCGTGCGGCCCTGGCGCTGACGGTGGCGGCGCAGCACACCGCCGATCACTCGTCGCAGCAACGACATGCGGGCCTCGCTTTCGCGGTCGTCGGATGGCCACCCCCATCATGCCCGTTCCTGGCTCTCGCGGCCGACCCGTGCGGGTCCGCGCCGACGCGTCGACGCGGACCCGACGCCTCATCGGCCCAGGTGGGTGTGCCAGGTGGCCGGCTCGGGCACCAGCGTGACCGCGCGGAACAGGGCCCGGGTGCCGCCCGCGGGCAGCAGGGCGTCGTCGTCGATCGTCACGGTCGCCCCGTTGACGTCGTAGACGGTCAGCGACTCGTTGCCGTCCTGTCCGCCGAACTTCGCCGGATGCCCGTCGACCGTGGTGTTCGGGTCGACGTACGCCTTGTCGGACGGGTCGGCGACGTGCCGGTACCGGGAGATGCTGACACTGAGTGTGCGGGCCCGCTGCCGGCCGGGCTCGGCGCTGGCCGGCTCCGGGGACCACTGCGTGCTGGCGTACCAGTATCCGGGCTGCTCCAGTGACTCGCTGACGTTGACGGTGATCAGGCGTAGGCCGGCAGGGACGCCGGCGACCTTCCCCGGCAGTTGGACCGGGCCGTCGTCGAAGCGCAGCGACCGGGCCACGCGCGCGGCAGTGTCCGTGGCGGCCGCCGGGCCGACCAGGCGCAGCTGCGCCCAGCCGTCCGGGGCGTACCGCCAGCGCAGGATCGCCTCCGGAGCCTCCGCACCGGAGTACGCGACGAAGCTGCTGGCCGCGCCGTTCAGCTCGGGTCCGTAGCTGGTGCCGGTCACGGTGGCCGGCTCACCGCTGTCGCGCTGCGGTGCCGGCGGCTCCAACCCCTGCGGGTAGAGCGTGACCGCGACGCCCTGCCGCGGGCCGTCGCCGCTGTGGCTGCTGGACGCACTGAGGTAGACCCCGGGGCCACCGAGCAGCAGCCCGGCCTGGTACTGGAGATCGCGCATCCCGGCTGGCAGCCAGCCGAACCGGACGTACACCCGCGCGGGGTCGACCGTGGTCAACGCCGCCGGCAGGCCGGTCACCGCCTCCTTCCCAGCGTCCTCCTTCCCAGCGTCGCCGGACGGCATCGTGGCCGGTGGGCGATCCGGGGTCAGCAGGTCGGGCACGGTTAGCGCGCCCACGGTCAGCGCCGCTGCGAGCAGCACCGCGCCGGTGCCACGGGCCGCGCGACGTTGGCGGCGCGCGGTGCTCATCGCCCGGTCCACGTCGAGCACCCGGGAGGGTGTCTCGGTCGACTCGACCTCGGCGAGCATCAGGTCGCCCATCTGGCGTTCGTCCAGCATCTCGTCGCTCCTCTCAGTTGCCGGTGAGGCTGGGGGTGAGCAGTGTGCGCAGGGTCGCCAGGCCCTTGGCGGCCTGGCTCTTCACGGTGCCCGCCGAGCAGCCCATGGCCTGCGCGGTCTCCTCGACGCTGAGGTCCTGGAAGTACCGCAGCACCAGCACCGCGCGCTGGCGGGGCGGGACCCGACGTAGCGCGCCGACAAGGGTGATCCGGTCCGTGGGGTCGGGGGAGGAGGTCGCCTGTTCGGGCAGCGCGGCGCCGAGCCGGACCCGGGACCAGCGCAGGCGTCGCTCGTCGATCAGCCGCCGAAGCAGCATGGTGCGCACCAGGGCGTCCAGGTGGTCGGCTCGGCGGGCCCGTGCCCAGGTGCGGTACAGGTCGGTGAGGACCCGTTGCAGGATGTCGTCGCCCCGGTCCCAGTCCCCGCACATCAGGTACGCGGTCCGACGCCACTGGACCATCCGGGACCGGATGTACTCGGTGTACTCGTCGTCGGCCCCGCCGTCGCGTTCGCCGCTTCTCGTCACGAGGGTCGTGCCCCCTCCGTCTGCCGGCCTCGACCGGTTCGTCGCTGTCGCCTGGTAGTCGGGCCCGGTGCCGCGATCGGTTGCCCGGTCGGCCACCCCGGGCTGGGGACCGAGCCGTACCGGCTATGTTGTGGGCGTGCAGGCGACGGCGGCGGAGCAGGTTCGACGGTGATCCATTTTCCTGCGCAGCGCCGGGGTCCGCTGAGCGCGTTGAGCCTACGGCTGGCCGCCGCCCTGGGCCTGGTCTTGGCCGTGGTCAGCGCGGTCTACCTGGACCGGGACGGCTACCGCGACGTCAACGAGGACGGCCTGACGCTGCTGGACTGCTTCTACTACGCGGTGGTCTCGCTCTCCACCACCGGCTACGGGGACATCACCCCGGCCGCGCAGTCGGCCCGGCTGGTCAACGTCCTCTTCGTCACGCCCGCCCGGGTGCTCTTCCTGATCATCCTGGTCGGTACCACCCTGGAAGTCCTGACCGAGCAGTACCGGACCGGCCGTCGCCTGTCGCGGTGGAGGAGAACCGTGAAGGACCACGTCATCATCTGCGGCTACGGCACCAAGGGCCGCAGCGCGGTCTCCGCCCTGATGGAGAACGGCCTGGACCGGTCGAGGATCGTGGTGGTGGAGCGCAGCAGCGCCGCCCTGCGGCAGGCCACCTCGGCCGGGCTGGTCGCCATCGAGGGCTCGGCGACCCGGTCGTCGGTGCTCAACGAGGCGCACGTCCGCAACGCGAAGGCTGTGATCATCGCGACCGACAGTGATGACGCCTCGGTGCTGGTGGCGCTGACCGTGCGGCAGCTCACCGCCGGTCAGGTCCGCATCATCGCGGCTGCCCGGGAGGCGGAGAACGCGCCGCTGCTCAAGCAGAGCGGCGCCCACCATGTGATCGTCTCCTCGGCCACCGCCGGTCGGCTGCTCGGTCTCTCCACCTCGGCGCCGCCGCTCATCGATGTGGTGGAGGACCTGCTCACCCCGGGTCAGGGCATGGCGCTGGCCATGCGTTCGGCGGAGCGGGACGAGGTGGGTCGTTCGCCGCGTGAGCTGGAATCGCTGGTGATCGCCCTGGTCCGGCGGGGCAAGGTGGTCACGCTGGCCGACCGGGCCGGCGCGGTGATCGAGACCGGCGACATGCTGGTGCACGTCCGCGACGACCGCCCCCAGTCGACCTCGGGGGTCTGAGCCCGCGGCTCAGCACGTGTCGTCGGGTGACCCGTCCGAGTAGATCGCCACGCTGCAGTTGGTCGCTGCCGCCCCGGTGGCCCGCCGGAGCAGTAGGTAGAGCGTCTCCCGCTCGTCCGGTTCCAACGGCCCCAACACCTCGTTCTCGGCGCCGGCGAGGGCGCACTCGGCCTCGCTGAGGCGTTTTGCCCCGTCTTCGGTGAGTTCGACGACGTGCCGGCGACGATCCTCGGGCGAGCGTCGCCGCTCGATCAGCTGCTTCGCCTCCAGGTCGTTGAGCAGCCCGACGATGTTGGTGCCGTCCATCTCCAGGGTGCCGGCGAGCGCCTGTTGGCTGATTCCGCCGCCGTCCCGCAGCACGGTGAGCGCGACCAGATGCCGCGGGCGCAGGCCCAGCGGCGCCAGCACCGACTCCGACCGCAGCCGCATCCGCCGGGCCAGGTGGTCCAGCAGCGCGCCGGAACGGTGCTCCGAGGGGTCGAGCGGCGCGGCGGACATGTGAGCCAGTCTACCGAGCCGACGGAACATCGGCCTGCTATAAATAGTTGGTGCTTCACATACGATCCCTGGAGGGGGAATAATGAATCTGCTGCATATCGATTCGAGCATCCGTGGCGAATGGTCCGTCAGTCGACGGCTCACCGCCCGCGCCGTCGCCGTCTGGCAGGCGGCCCACCCCGACGGCACGGTGACGTACCGGGACCTGGGCACCGAGCCGCTGCCGCACCTGGACGCGGCCGGTGGCCTGGCCCGGATGACGCCCGCAGACCAGCACACCCCGGCCCAGCGCGAATCCTGGGAGCTCAGCGAGCAGCTGGTCCACGAGGTGAAACAGGCCGACGTGGTGCTGCTCGGGCTGCCGCTCTACAACTACGGCGCGCCCAGCAGCGTCAAGGCCTGGGTCGACCACCTGATCGTGCCGGGCCTGGCATACGACCCGGCGTCCCAGCAGGGGCTGCTCGGCGGGCGGGAGTTCGTCGTGCTGGCCACCCGGGGTGGCGGCTACGGCGAGGGCACCCCCCGCTACGGCTGGGACCACGCCGAGCCCTGGCTTCCGCACGGCCTCTCGCTGACCGGCATGGAGCCGCGCTTCATCAGCACCGAGCTGACACTCGCCCCGTCGGTACCGGCGATGGCCGAGCTGATCCCGCTGCACGAGGCGAGCCTCGCGGCGACCGAAAAGGAGATCGACAACCTCTGGCTGCCGGCTTCCGCGCAGCGCTGACCGAAGCCTCCCGTTCGGACGGTGGCTGGCCGTTCCGCACCGAAAGGCCAGCCACCGCCCGCCATGCGCTCCCCATGCCGATTGACCCGAGGGCTGCCACCGTTCTTCTCGCGCGTGCTCCAGCCGATCACCCTTCGAGCTGCGCGGTTCGCCCCCAAGGCTGAGTGAAAGGTCCTCTATTTGGCGCTTCTTTCACGCCGTGATGCTTGCTAGTGTGTGGCGGCTTGGAACTGCCAATGAGGTCGCCGTAGCCAGTGTTCGGCGCGGTGTCGTTGGCGCAGGCACGACGGGGGCAACACACTTTTCGCAAGGGGCCATGGGCTCCCGGCGTCGGTCGTGGTCCTCCCGTCCGGTCGGACGCATCTCATCCGGGCCGTTCCGAGTGCCTCGTTAATCGAACGACGGGAAGCAATCAGTGGCTGAAGTGGCAACATCCGCAGGAGCCCGACGGCGGTGGTACGCCGGTGTCGTGGCGGGCCTCGCTCTCACGGGCGTGGCGGCCGTCGCGCCCGCGACCAGTGCCCAGGCCGCCCCCGCCGGGGGCGGCGTGTACGACGCGGCGAGCAGTTCACAACCGGACCGGTTCAAGAAGCTGCCGAACCTGCACAAGGGGAAGCTCACGCTTCCCGAACCGGGCGCCAAGGGCCGGACGTTCGAGTCCGGCACGGTTGCATCTCCCAAGGTCTTCCAGGGAACCCTGGCGAGCGCCTCCGAGTTCCCGTACATCGTGGGCATCGTCACCAGTTTCCAGGACGGTCCGGACTACTACTGGTACTGGTGCACCGGCACGATCATCGCCCCCAACAAGGTGCTGACGGCCGCGCACTGCACCGCCGACGGGCCCGGCACCACTCGGGTCATCGCCGGCAAGGACCAGTTGTTCGACAGCAACGGTCAGATCATCGGTGGCAGCGGGTTCGTCGCCGAGGTCGGCTCGACCTGGACCCACCCGGGCTGGAACATCGCCGACCAGTACGAAAACCCCTACTCTCCGATCGTGGACGACGTCTCGGTCCTCACGCTCAAGCAGAACCTGCCCAGCGCGTACACCCCGGTGTCGCTGAGCGCCCAGGGCGACCAGAGTCCGTACGTGGCCGGCACCGCGGCCCAGATCGCGGGCTACGGCGTCACCTCGTCGGACGATGCGGCCCCGGACAGCCGGCTGCGCAAGGCGACCGTCCCGATGCAGTCCAACGAGGTCTGCGACGACACGGGGCTCTACCTCGCCGACCGGATGATCTGCGCTGGCTCGGGCACCGACACCACGCCGCGCAGCGACACCTGCGGGGGTGACTCGGGCGGTCCGCTGCTCGTCAACGGGGTCCAGGTCGGTATCACCGACTGGGGCTTCGAGCCGTGTGGCTCGTCCCCCGGCTACTACGAGCGGCTGAGCTACTACAACAACTCCATCAAGGCGGACCTGACCCGTCCGCCGCTGGTCAACGCGGACTGGTCCGGCGACGGTCACACCGACCTGATCACCCGGGACACCGCTGGCAACCTCCGGCTGTACTACGGTGCCGGCTTCGCCAACAACGGTGACGGCGGGTTCTACATGGACCAGCAGATCGGCAACGGCTGGAACATCTTCAGCCGAGTCTTCCGCGTCTACAACTGGAACGGCGACAAGAAGCCGTCCATCATGGCGATGAAGCCCAGCGGCGAGCTGTTCATCTACGACACCGACGGCAAGGGCAACTTCGTCGGAGGAGCCCGGAAGATCGGCACCGGGTGGCAGGGCTTCACCGCGCTCATGGTCACGAACAACTGGCTGGGCAACAATCGGCCGAGCCTGATGGTCCGCAAGTCCAACGGCGACCTGGTCCGCTACACCAGCAACGGTGCGGGCGGCTGGGAGAACCCGTTCGGCACCAAGATCGGCAGCGGCTGGAACGGGTTCAACCTGTTCCTCACCCCGGGGGCCTGGAAGGGCGACGGGCGCGAGGTGCTGATTGGTCGCACCTCGACCGGCGATCTGAAGATGTACCAGTCGGACAGCAAGGGCGGCTGGACCAACCCGTTCGGCACCAAGATCGGTGGCGGCTGGGGCGGCTTCAAGAACATCATGGTCCCGGGCGACTGGAGCGGCGACAACATGATGGACATGCTCGGCGTCGACAGCAGTGGCCGGATGCGGCTCTACACGACCAACGGCTACGGCCAGTGGATCGACTCGAGCGGCGCGGTCATCGGCACCGGCTGGGGCGGCTTCAACCTGGTCTTCTGATCAGGCTGTCCCAACAGGAACGGGAAGGGCCCGCAACCGAACGGTTGCGGGCCCTGTCCCATTTCTGAGGGTCAGATGATCGTCCAGGTGTCGCCGCTGCCCAGCAGGCCGGCGAGCTGCTGCTCGGGGGTCTCGGTGACCTTCGCCTTGGCGGCGGCGAGCTGGCTCTGCACCACGCTGTCGTACGACGGCCGGTCCACCGAGCGGAACACTCCGATCGGGGTGTTCCGCAGGTCCAGGCCGGGCAGTCGGGACAGCGCGAACGCGTACGCCGGGTCGGCCACCGTCGCGTCGTGCACGACGATCTCCTCCGGGCGAACCGAGCTGGTCTCCCGGACCTCCAGGCCGAACCCGCCCGGCGGGTGCACCACGCAGAACCGGCCGTCGGCGCCGAAGGTGATCGGCTGCCCGTGCTCCAGGCGGATCAGGTAGTCGTCCCGGGTGGCCGGATCCTTGAGCTGGTCGAACGCCCCGTCGTTGAAGATGTTGCAGTTCTGGTAGATCTCCACGAACGCGGAGCCCTGGTGCTCGGCGGCGGCCCGCAACACCGACTGCAGGTGCTTGCGGTCGGAGTCGATGGTCCGGCCGACGAAGCTGGCCTCCGCGCCGAGCGCGAGGGAGAGCGGGTTGAACGGGGCGTCCGCCGAGCCGGACGGGGTCGACTTGGTGATCTTCCCAACCTCGGAGGTGGGCGAGTACTGCCCCTTGGTCAGCCCGTAGATCCGGTTGTTGAACAGCAGGATCTTGAGGTTGACGTTGCGCCGCAGCGCGTGGATCAGGTGGTTGCCGCCAATGGAGAGCGCGTCACCGTCACCGGTGACCACCCAGACCGACAGGTCGGGCCGGGACACCGAGAGACCGGTCGCGATCGCCGGAGCACGGCCGTGGATCGAGTGCATCCCGTACGTGTTCATGTAGTACGGGAAGCGGGACGAACAGCCGATGCCGGAGACGAAAACGGTCCGTTCCCGGGGGATGTTCAGCTCCGGCATGAACTGCTGGATGGCCGCCAGGATCGCGTAGTCGCCGCAGCCGGGGCACCAGCGCACCTCCTGGTCGGACTTGAAGTCCTTGGCGGTGAGCTTGAGGGCGACGGGCTCAGACATTCTTCAGCACCTCTTCCAGCGTCGTCTCCAGCTCGGCGGACGTGAACGGCAGGCCGCGGACCTGGTTGTAGCTGATCGCGTCGACCAGGTAGCGGGCCCGGATGACGTGGGCGAGCTGGCCCAGGTTCATCTCCGGGATGACCACCCGGTCGTACGAGCGCAGGACCTCAGCCAGGTTGGCCGGCATCGGGGCCAGGTGCCGCAGGTGCGCCTGGGCGATGGACAGGCCGCGCTGGCGCAGCCCGCGGCACGCCGCACCGATCGGCCCGTACGTCGAGCCCCAGCCGAGCACCAGCACGCGGGCGTCGCCGTCTGGGTCCTCCACCTCGATGTCCGGTACCGGGATCGTCTCGATCCGGGCCGCACGGGTGCGGACCATGAAGTCATGGTTGGCCGGGTCGTAGGAGATGTCGCCGGTCTTGTCGGCCTTCTCCAGGCCGCCGATCCGGTGCTCCAGGCCCGCGGTGCCCGGAATCGCCCACGGCCGGGCCAGGGTCTCGGGGTCGCGCAGGTAGGGCAGGAAGGTGGTGCCGTCCTCGCCGTTGGGCTCGGTGGCGAACTCCACCCGCAGGTCGGGCAGCGACTCCACGTCGGGCAGCAGCCACGGCTCCGAGCCGTTGGCGACGTAGTTGTCGGACAGCAGGATCACCGGAGTGCGGTAGGTCAGCGCGATCCGGGCCGCCTCGAGCGCGGCGAAGAAGCAGTCCGACGGCGACCTGGGCGCGATCACCGCGACAGGTGCCTCGCCGTGCCGGCCGTAGAGCGCCATGTTGAGGTCGGCCTGCTCGGTCTTGGTCGGCATGCCCGTCGACGGGCCGGCGCGCTGCACGTCCACGATCACCAGCGGCAGCTCCAGCGCCACCGCGAGGGAGATCGTCTCGCTCTTGAGCGCCACGCCGGGGCCACTGGTGGTGGTCACCCCGAGCGACCCGCCGTACGACGCGCCCAGCGCGGCGCCGACCGCGGCGATCTCGTCCTCCGCCTGCATGGTGAGCACGCCGAAGCGCTTGTGCTTGCTCAGCTCGTGGAGGATGTCCGACGCCGGCGTGATCGGGTACGCGCCGAGGAAGACCGGCAGCCCGGAGCGGACCCCGGCGGCGACCAGACCCAGCGAGAGCGCCGCGTTGCCGGTGATGTTGCGGTAGGTGCCCGGCTTCATCTTCGCCGGCTTGACCTCGTAGCGGACCGCGAAATCCTCGGTGGTCTCGCCGAAGTTCCAGCCGGCCCTGAAGGCGGCCACGTTCGCCGCGACCAGCTCGGGACGGGCGGCGAACTTGCGCTCCAGGAAGCGCAGCGTCGACTCGTACGGCCGGGAGTACATCCAGGAGAGCAGGCCGAGGGCGAACATGTTCTTCGACCGTTCGGCGTCCTTCTTGGACACGTCGTTCGCGGCGAGCGCGCCGACGGTCATCGAAGTCAGCGCCACCGGGTGCACGACGTAACCGGCCAGCGAGTCGTCGTCCAGGGGGCTGACCTGGTAGCCGACCTTGGCCAGGTTGCGCTTGGTGAACTCGTCGGTGTTGACGATGATGTCCGCGCCGCGTGGCAGGTCGGCCAGGTTGGCCTTGAGCGCCGCCGGGTTCATCGCCACCAGCACGTTGGGCGCGTCGCCCGGGGTGAGGATGTCGTAGTCGGCGAAGTGCACCTGGAAGCTCGACACGCCGGGTAGGGTGCCGGCAGGCGCCCGGATCTCGGCGGGGAAGTTGGGCAGTGTGGAGATGTCGTTGCCGAGCTGCGCCGTCTCCGAGGTGAACCGGTCGCCGGTCAGCTGCATGCCGTCGCCGGAGTCACCGGCGAACCGGATGACCACCCGGTCGAGTTGACGGATCTGCTTGGTCACGCCTGCACCTCGCTTCGCTGCGCGCGGTCGCGCGGGCGGCTGAACATGATGGTGACCTCGACTTGCCCGGTCACGGGACCTCCTTGACGCACCGCTGCACCGCACCGCTCCAGGCTGGTCCGGTCCGCTGTCGTTCCTCACCTGAGAGCCTACGTCGAACAGACCCCCGACCCTCCCCGGAGGTCCGCCGACTGGGACCCGATCCGGTTGAGGATTACGCCGTATTGCGACGTTTCGCCCAGCCCGCCGTAATCCAGATCACCGTCGACGTCCCGCCAGCGGCCCTCGCCGGGGTGGCGGGGCGCGTAAGTGTGGCTGGTCAGTCGGTGGGGACCGTGGTCGGGTCGGTGAGCCGGCGACGCAGCGAGGTGGTGGCCAGTGTGAGGGCCAGCACCACCAGCAACGCGGAGACCGCGATCAGGATGACCGCGGTGCGCTGCACCGAGGTCATCCCGCCAGCGTCGGCGGAGCCCCCGGCGGGGAGCACGCCCTGCGAGCCCGTGGGCGCGGGCGGGGAGACCACCGGGGTGGCCAGCGCGGCCGCCGCGGTGATCCGGAAACTCATCTGTACCTGCCGGCTGGGGCCGCTGCGCGGGTCGAGTTGCCCGATCACCGCGCCGGACAGCGGCGCCTCCCGCTGGGCCTGCGCGGTCGCTTCCACCGGCAGCCGCAGCTCGGCGGTCCTGCCCGCCGGCACCGGGCCGGTGTCGCACCGGGTGCGGGTCGGGTCGACCGTCACGCAGCCAGCCGGTGGGGTCGGCACGCTCACCCCGGCCGGAAGGACCACCTCGACCCGGCCGACCGCATCCACCTTGCCGGTGTTGCCCAGCCGGACCGCGAGGGTGCTCGCCGCGCCGCTGATGTCGAAGCTCACGTCGTCGGCGGCCAGCGAGATGCCGGGCACCGGTGGACCCGGCGGGAAAAGCACCGCGAAGCCCTGGTCGTCGGCGGCCTCGCCGGCCACTCCCGGTGCGTTCGCGGTGACCCGCACGGAGCCGCTGAGTGGCATCTGCTTCCATGCGGTGCCGGCGACCCGCAGCCGGAGCAGGCTGCTGAACCGTGCGCCCGCCCCGGCCGTCCAGGCCCCGCAGCGGTACGCGCCGCCACCGGTGCTGGTGCAGCCCTTCGTTCCGGCGTCGGTCAGCCCGGCGGGCAGGGTGTACGAGAGTCGGATCCGCTGGGCGGTGGTGCCGGTGTTGGTCACCGTGACCCGCAGCGTGGTGGCGGTGCTGGCCGCGTTCCAGTACGCGCCCGTGAGGGTGACGTCCTCGGTGGTGACCTGCACGCCGAGCGGGTTCGGCGGCGGCGCCTCCGGGCCCGGTGCCGGCGGGCGGACCGGGGGCGCTGACGGCGCCGGGGGTGCCGGTGGCGCCGGTGGCCCGGGCGTGGGCGGCCGGGCGGTGCTGCTGCCCGGCGCGGGCGCGGTGGTGGTCGGCGCCGGTGGTACGTCGGGCGCGGTGGTCTGCGGGGCCGGTGGCGGCGTCGTCTCCGGTGGCGGTGCGGTGGTCTCCGGGGCCGGTTCGGTCGGCAGGGGCTCGCCACCCGGTTCCTCGGTCGGGGTGGGCTCCTCCGCCGGGCTGGTCTCGGGGCCCGGCTCGGGCTCCGTCACCGGGTCGGTCACCGCCGCGACCGGGCTGGCGTCCGGCATCGCGGCACCGGCCCAGGCCGGCGCCGCGGCGAGTGCCGCGAGCAGGCCGACCGCGAGTGAGGTCGCCAGCAGGGGCCTGGGACGCCGCCCGGCCGCCCGGGGGCCGGGCGAAACCTGCACGCTGGCCATCTGTCCTCCGGTGACATGGGTGGGGGTCCAGTATTCGGTAACAGTTGCCTTGGAGCACTAGTCCCATTCGGAAACAAATCCGTAACGTGTTCGGGACGGCCGTTCCGGGGGGACGGTAGGCTCCCGGGCGTGACCGGTTACCTGGGCTCGTACGCGACGCTCGGGCTCTTGCTGCTCGCCAGCGTCCTGTTCTTTGTCACGGCGTTCTCGGCCAACCGGGTGTTACGTCCCGCCCGTCCGGCTGAGCCGCACGGCAAGCGGACCAGCTACGAGTGCGGGCTCGACCCGGTTGGCGCGGACTGGGCGCAGATGCAGATCCGCTACTACGTCTACGCCTACCTCTACGTCCTCTTCGCGGTCGAGGCGGTGTTCCTCTTCCCCTGGGCGGTGGTGTTCGACCGGCCGGGCTTCGGCCTGGTCACGGTGGTGGAGATGGCGGTGTTCGTGGCGGTGCTCGCCCTGGGCATCCTCTACGCGTGGCGTAGGAACATCCTGCGCTGGACCTGACCGCCCGGGCCTCCGGCAATCGTGCTGGTCCGCCCGGCCGTTCGCGGCCGGCTGCCGCGACGACCGGTCAGGCCAGGCCCCGGCGGGTCACCGCGGGCGGCCGATCGCCGCGGATCGAGGCCACCATGTCCAGCACCCGGCGGGTGGGCGCGACCTGGTGGGCCCGGAACACCCGGGCACCGAGCCAGGCGGAGATCGCCGTCGCGGCGAGCGTCCCCTCCAGCCGCTCGGCCACCGGCAGGTCCAGCGTCTCGCCGATGAAGTCCTTGTTGGAGAGCGCCACCAGCAGCGGCCAGCCGGTCCCGGTCAACTCGTCCAGCCGGCGGGTGATCTCCAGGGAGTGCCGGGTGTTCTTGCCGAAGTCGTGTGCCGGGTCGATCAGGATTCCGTCGGGGCGTACCCCCGCCGCCACCGCGCGCTCGGCGAGCCCGGTCACCGTCGCGACCACGTCGTCGACCACGTCGTCGAAGGCTGCCCGGTGCGGCCGGGTCCGCGGGACCAGCCCGCCGGCGTGCGAGCAGACCAGGCCGACGCCGGTCTGCGCGGCCACCCGGGCGAGCGCCGGGTCGGCGCCCGACCAGGTGTCGTTGAGCAGGTCGGCGCCGGCCGCCACGGCCTCCACCGCCACCTCGGCGCGCCAGGTGTCGATGGAGATGACCACCTCCGGGAACTCGGCCCGGACGGCGGCGATGGTGTCCACCGTGCGCCGGATCTCCTCGGTGACGTCCACCTCGGCGCCGGGACCGGCCTTGACCCCGCCGATGTCGATGATCGCCGCACCCTCGTCCACGGCCCGCTCGACCGCGCGCAGCGCGCTGTCCGCGGCGAAGGTGGCGCCCCGGTCGAAGAACGAGTCCGGCGTGCGGTTGACGATCGCCATCACCACCAGCTCGCCCGGGGCGAACGTCCGCCCACCCAGCCGAAGCGCCCCGGCCATGCCCGCCTCCTGAAAGTCCGCACCGGCGCCGCCGCGTCGGCCGGTCCCGACGCTAGCCGGTCGGCGGACCGGGACGCCGCGCGGCGTCGGCGTTGATCGTGATCGAGGTGGGTGGCGGGCTCGCTCACGGCCGGTCGCCATGCCACGATCAGTGCATGGGTCAGCTTCTGCTCCTCCTGGTCGTGGCGTTGACCGTCGCGGCGGTGGTGTTCGGCGTGACGGTGCTGGTCACCGGTCGTGATCCGGGCCTGGCGCCCGCCGAGCCGGATTCGCAGGCCGTGCCGTTGCCGGGCACCCGGCCGTTGCGCGAATCCGATGTGGGGGCGGTCCGTTTCGACACCGGGCTGCGCGGGTACCGGATGGCCCAGGTCGATCAGGCGATGCGCCGTGCCGCCTACGACATCGGCTACAAGTCGGAGCTGATCGGCGTGCTGGAGGCGGAGGTCACCGCGTTGCGTGAGGGACGCACCACCGACGCGGAGGCGCTGCGCCGGGCCCGTGAGCAGTCCGCCAGCGCGGCGACGAACGAGGATGCGGCGGCTCAGCAGGTTGAGCGGCCGGGCGACGACGCCGGATCCGGTGCCGCCCCGGTCGGCTCGGCCGTCGCCGGCCCGCTGCCGGGTGCCACCACCTCCCCGGCGGACTCCGACGGCGTGGCGCCGGCTGTCGTGCCGGCCGATGACACGTCCGCCGATGGCAAGTCCGCGGACGGTGAGTCCGCCGACGGCACCGGACAGCACGGCGCGGTGGTTCGGTCGGAGTCGGCGTGACCGATCCGGGGGGTGCCGACGATCTCCGCGAGGCTGCCCAACCCGGTGCCGGCGAAGTGACCGCCACGGTGATCGTCAACGCCCCGGCGGAGCGGGTCTTCACCGCGTTGCTCGCCTGGGAACGTCAGTCCGACTGGATCCCGTTCACCCGACTGCGGGTGGTCGAGGGCGATGGCCGTGAGGGCAGCCTGATCGAGGCCGTGACCGCGCTCGGCCCGATGGTGCTGCGCGACGAGATGCGGGTGGTCCGGGTCGACGAGCCGTACGAGATCGGCGTGGTGCACTGCGGCCGGCTGCTGCGCGGCCCCGGCGTGCTGCGCTGCACCCAGATGGACCGGGCCCGCACCCAGGTGGTCTGGCACGAGTGGTTCCACCTGCCGGGCGGCCCGGCCGGTCGGCTGGCGTGGCCGGTGCTCTGGCCCGGCTCCAAGGTCAGCCTCACCCAGGCGCTGAAGAGGTTCGCCCGTCTGGTCGAGCAGGGCCGGCTGCCCTGACCACGCTCGCGGCGGCAGTCAGCCGGCGCGCGGGCCACCACAGGCAGCCGGGGCGGCCGGCGGCAATGGGCTGTCGGCCCGATGGCCTAGCGTGTACGAGGTGACTGACCTGGTGATCGGCGCCGACGGGCTCCCACGCTGCGCCTGGGGGGCGAGCACCCCCGACTACGCGGTCTACCACGACACCGAGTGGGGGCGGCCGCTGCACGGCGACGACGCGCTCTACGAGCGGATGACTCTGGAGGCGTTCCAGTCCGGCCTGTCCTGGTTGACCATCCTGCGTAAGCGCCCGGCGTTCCGGCTGGCCTTCGACGAGTTCCGGATCCCGACCGTCGCCGGCTACGGCGACACCGACGTGACCCGGCTGCTCGCCGACGCCGGCATCGTCCGCAACCGAGCCAAGATCGAGGCGGCGATCGTCAACGCCCGCGCCGCGCTCGAGCTGCCCGACGGGCTGTCCGCGCTGCTCTGGTCCTTCGCGCCGGCGCCCCGGCCGGCCCGCCCCGCCTCGTTCGCCGAGCTGGCGGCGATCACCCCCGAGTCGACGGCGATGGCCAAGGCGCTCAAGAAACGCGGCTTCCGGTTCGTCGGGCCGACCACCGCGTACGCGCTCATGCAGGCCACCGGCATGGTCGACGATCATATCGTCGGCTGCCACGTCACGCTCCCACCGGCGGCGGCGTGATGGGATGGCAGGCTTGACATCATCCAACGCCCTGAAGGGCGGGGATTCCCTCAGTCGCCGGAGGGGGTTCCTGTTTCACCGGGCCGTGCCTTTACCGCTGACCTGGATCGGGTCTTACCGTCCCTCCACAGCCGTTTCACCTCTCCGCCAGCCCGGCGGCGAGGATGTTCCTGGCGGCGTTGACGTCCCGGTCGTGCACGGCGTCGCAGCCGGGGCACGTCCAGATGCGGACGCCGAGGGTCATCGCGGTGTTGATCCGACCGCACGCCGAGCAGGTCTTCGTGCTCGGGTGCCATTGGTCGACGGCGATCACGGTCCGCCCGTACCAGGCGGCCTTGTACTCGATCATGTTGCGCAGGTGTGTCCACGCCGCGTCGGAGATAGCGCGGGCCAGGCTGTGGTTGCGCAGCATGTTGCGCACGCTGAGGTCTTCGATCACGACCGTTTGGTTCTCGCGGACGAGTCGAGTCGACAGCTTGTGCAGGTGATCCCGCCGCCGGTCGGCGATGCGGGCATGGATCCGGGCCACCGCAAGGCGGGCCTTGGCCCGGTTGGCGGAGTCCTTGGCCTTACGCGACAGGTTGCGTTGCGCCTTGGCCAGCTTGCGCCGGTCGGCACGCTCGTGCCGCGGGTTGGTGATCTTCTCCCCGGTGGACAGGGTGAGCAGACTGGTGATGCCCGCATCCACCCCTACCGCCGTGTCGACCGGCGGGAGCGGCGTCACGGTGGAATCCTCGACCAGCAGGGACACGAACCACCGACCGGCCGGGTCGCGGGACACCGTGACCGTGGACGGCTCGACGCCGTCGGGCAGGGGCCGCGACCACACAATGGTCAGCGGGGGGTCCATCTTAGCGAGGGTGAGCTGCCCGTCGCGCCAGCGAAAAGCCGAGCGGGTGTACTCCGCCGACGCCCGGGACTTGCGCTTGGACTTGAACCGCGGGTAACGCGAGCGCTTGTCCCAGAACGCCGCGAACCCGGCTTGCAGGTGCCGCAGCGCCTGCTGCAACGGCACGGAGCTGACCTCGGTGAGGTAGGCCAACTCCTCGGTGCGCTTCCATTCGGTCAGCCACGACGACGACTGAACGTAGGTGCTGCGCCGCCGATCGACGGCCCACGCACGGGTACGCGCCTCCAAGGTCAGGTTGTAGACCTTGCGCACACAGCCGAACGTCCGGTTGAGCTGTTCGGCCTGCTCAGGGGCCGGATAGAAGCGGTACTTGTACGCTCGCTTCACCGCCTCACCCATGCCTTACATCCTAACGGTCCATCGTGTAAAACGACTATCGAGGGGAGGGAGTGGCGTTACCTCCTTCGCCGGAAGGCGGAGGTATCCACGCCGCGATCTTGATGACGACCGAGACCGCCCACTGGGCTGGCGAGGCCGGCTCTGCCGACGGGACGGGCACCTGGGCGCTGCTGCTGCCCACCGAGCGGTACGAGGCCGAGCGGCTCGTGCACCACGACACGCTGGAGCTGACCGGGCTGGCGGAGGTCAGCCTGCCGGGCCCGGGTGACCGGGTGGCGGTGCTGGCCGACACGCCGCCCCGGCTGGTGGCGCTCGGCCGGGTCACCGCGCCGACCCGACGGCACCGGGAAGACCCGGACGATCCGCAGTCCCCGGTCGCGCCCGGGACGCTCGTCGTGGCGTACACCCGACGGGCCTTCGACGAGCCGGTGCCGGCCGACCGGCTGACGCTCGACGGGCCCCTCACCGCGCTGGATCCGGCGGCCTTCCGGTCGCTGGCCGACCGGCTCGGGCCGCCCCCGGCGCGGCGCACCTGGCTGGTCAGCCTCGACCTGCCGATCGAGGCCGGCACGCCGGCCGAGGCGGTCCGGCTCTTCTGGTCCTACGTTCAGGAGCTGGGGCCGCGTGAGCTGCCCGCCTTCGTGTCGCCTTCCGGCGACGAGCTGGCCATGCAGGCGTTCGTGCTGGGCGCGGAGGCCAACCAGGACCCGGAAGAGGACGACTAGAACAGGCCGCCCAGCCGCCCTCGCCAGTCGGCGAGCACCGGGCCCGGGTCGGTGTCCAGCACCCGCTCCAGCAGCGTGGCGTAGACGTCCCGGAAGTCGGTGGTGTATTTCAGGTCCCCGTCGTCCAGGTCGGTGAGGCTGGGCGGTGCGCCGTGCCAGCCGCCGCGCACTCCGGCACCGAGGAGCAGCATGTCCGAGGCGGTGCCGTGGTCGGTGCCGTCCGAGGCGTTGGCCCGGACCCGGCGGCCGAACTCCGAGTAGACCGCGACGACCACCTTGCGCCCCGCCTCGGTGCGACTCATCCGGTCGGCGAACCCGGTCAACGCCCGGTCCACCTGCCCCAGCAGGACGGCCTGCAACTGCTTCTCGTCGGCGTGCGTGTCGAACCCGCCGAGGGACACCGAGAAGACCCGGGTGGACACCTCGGCCTCGACACACTGTGCGACGAGGTCCAGCTGCGCGTCCAGGGGGGTCCGTGCCCCACCGGTGGCCGTCGCCGGCGCCTGCTCGCCGTCCGGGTCCGCCGTGTCCGTGTCCGCGGAGTCGCGGACGTGGCGGATCATCTCGTCCACCGACCGCAGATCGGCGAAGCAGGCGGCGGCCCGACCCCGGGCCGCCGACTCGCCGGCCTCGGGGGCGGCGAACGCGGCCAGCGTCTCTGCTGGCAGGCCCTTGGCGGCCTTCCGGTCGGCCACCGGCACTGCGGCGCCCGCGCTCCGCGCCCCGGCCAGCAGCGGTGGCAGCGCCGGCTCGAAGGAGACCGCCAGCCGAGGGTCCCCGCCTGCCCCGTCCAGCCAGCGACCCAACCAGCCGGTGTTGCCCGGCCGGTCCGGTTGCGCGGTGTGCCAGATGTCCATCGACCGGAAGTGGCTGCGGTCCGGCTTGGGGTAGCCGACCCCGCGCACGATCGCCAGTCCGCCGCCGGACCAGCGCTGGTGCAGGCCGGCCAGCGCCGGGTTGAGACCGAAGTCGTCGTCCAACCGGCGCACCTCCCCGTCCGGGTACGCCAGCTCGGGCCGGGCCGCCCGGTAGGCCGGGTCGCCGTACGGGATGACGGTGTTCAGGCCGTCGTTGCCGCCGTAGAGGGTGACCAGCACCAGGGTGCGGGACTGCGGATCGCGATCTCCGGCGGTGTCCAGCAGGTCCCGCAGGCCGTACGCGCCGGCTCCGGCGGCGAGCGCGCCCGCGCCGACCACCCCGCTGGTGAGCAGGAACTTCCGTCGGGTCAGGGTGTCCATCGATCGGCTCCTCCGCTCAGCTGACGGTGTACTCGGGACTGACCAGGCCGGCGGCCAGCAGCGTCCGCGGCTGGCCGGCCAGCGGGGTCAGGGCGGCGCGGGTTCGGGCACCCCATCCGTCGACCACCAGGAGCCGGGCCAGGGTGTCCGGCCGGTCGGCGGCGGGCGCGGCGGTCAGCCGGGTCAGCACCGCCGGCGCCGTGGCGGCGGCCAGCATCCCGGCCGTCCGGAGCCGGGCCTGCAACGACGAGGTGGTCAGCCAGGCGGGCCCGGCCGGCCAGCCGCCCACGCTGGGCGGTCGCAGCGGCACCTGGTCCAGCGCGTTCAGGCCGGCCAGCAGTTGTTTGCGTTGCTGCTCCGGCAGCTTGGAAGGTCGGATGCCGAGTTGCCGCAGCGCACCGACCACCCACTCCACCGGCTGCTTGACCAGGGTGCCCCTGGTCCGTACGAAGGCCGGTGAGGAGAAGAGCGTGCGGAGGGTGGCGACGGTGTCCGTACCGGCCAGGCCGGCCGGCGCCGGGACGTCGGTGCCGGCGTAGCGGAACCAGAGCCGGCCGGCCACGAATGTCGCCGCCGCGGGCTGTGCGGCCAGCAGCCCGGCGTACGCCTCGGCGTCGAACCGGCCGCTGTGCCCGAGGATGGTCTTCTCCCCGGGGTCGTGCCGGCGGGCCTCGAATCGTGCCCTGCCGCTGCGCCGGTCCACCACCCAGCCGGTCAGCGCCCGCGCGCCGGCCTTCACGTCGGCCTCGGTGTAGCTGCCGATGCCGAGGGTGAACAGCTCCATCAGTTCGCGGGCCAGGTTCTCGTTCGGTGCCTTGCGGGTGTTCTTCTGCCCGTCCAGCCAGAGGATCAGGGCCGGGTCGCGCACCATCGCGGCGACCAGCGGGCCCAGCGGTCCGCGCCCGTGGCGGCGCAGCGTCTCCAGCTGGCCCAGCATCAGGTGGGCGGACTTGACCTTCTGCGCGCTGGTCGCCCAGTGCCCGTGCCAGAAGAAGAGCAGCTTCTCGGTCAGCCCGTCCTCGGCCGCCACCATCCGGTCCAGCCACCAGAGGGTCAGCCGCTGGAGCTGCTCCCGGCGCTCGGCGTTGGCCCGCTGCCGCTGCTCCCGGGTGGATTCCTTGGTCAGCGCGGCGTAAGGGTCCGGGGGCAGCGCCGGGACCGGGGTGGCGGTTGCACCCCGGTCCGACCGGTCCGGGTTCAGGAGGCTGTCCAGGGTGGCTGCCGGCCCGGCCCGTTCGGCCGCGTCCACCTCGTCGGCGGTCGGCCCGAAGGTGGCCCGGCGCAGCAGGTGTGCCACCGCTTCACGGTCGGTCATGTGGGCGACGCTAGGCGGCCCGTGTTCGAGGACGGTAAGGGCGGGGTGCGAATCGCGTTCAGTGTCCCTCGAAGACCGGTTTCTGCTTCGCGACGAAGGCGAGGGTGGCCGCCCGGTGATCGGCGGTGGCGCCGCAGATCGACTGTGCCTGCGCCTCGGCGGCCAGCGCGTCGGCGAGGGTGCCGGCGTCCGCGATGGAGAGCTGCCGCTTGATCGCCCCGTACGCGACGGTGGGGCCGGCGGCGAGGCGCGCGGCCAACTCCTGTGCGGTCGGCAGCACCTGCTCGTCGTCGTCCACCAGCCGGTTGAGCAGCCCCAACCGGCAGGCCTCCTGGGCGCGTACCGGCTCGGCCAGCATCAGCAGCTCCACCGCCTTGGCGTGGCCGACCAGCCGCGGCAGCGTCCAGGACGCGCCGGTGTCGGCGGCGAGGCCGACCCTGGCGAACGCCATCAGGAAGCTGGTGGTCGGGCCACCGATCCGGATGTCGGCGAGGAAGGCCAGGGACGCGCCCGCCCCGGCGGCCATCCCACGGACCGCCGCCACCACCGGCTTGGGCAGGTTGGCCAGCCGGGCGGCGATCGGGTTGTAGTGCGCTCGGACGGTGCCCAGCGGGTCGCTGGCGGAGTTCTCCAGCGTCGACACGTGCTCGCGCAGGTCCTGACCGGCGCTGAACGACCCACCCGCTCCGGCCAGCACGACCGCCCGGCAGGACCGGTCGGTCTCCAGCTCCGCGAGGGTGTCCCGCAGCGCCTCCTTGAGCGCCACGTCGAGGGCGTTCATCGCGTTCGGCCGGTTCAGCGTGAGGGTGACGACGGCGTCGGTCCGGTCGACCAGCAACGGCTCGGTCACTGTCTAACGACCCTTCTGTCGGACGATGCGGTTGCCGGCGTCGAGGCACTGCTCGACGTACCGGTCAGCGGCCGGACGCAGGCGAGCCGCGTGCCGGTCGAAGAAACTGGCCGCGGCGGTGCCGGGCCAGCGTTCGGGCAGCAGCGCCGGGGGCAGCTGCGGGTCCCGGAACAGGAAGGTACGCCACGCGTGCACGAGCCGGAACCGGGCCGCGTACGCCTCCTCGTCGCTGCTGCGTGCGGTGACCGCGCCGAGCAGCGGGCGCTGGTCCGCGACGAACCGTTCGTAGGCGCGGCCGATCTCGGTCAGGTTCCAGGCCCGGCGGACCACGCCCATCGCGCCGGGGGTGCCGGCGAAGTGCGAGGCGGTGAATCGTTCGAACCGGACGCCGGCCTCGGCGAGCAGCAGGTCGACGTCCTCGGCGGGCCGGGTGGCCACCCAGGTCTGCTCGTCGAGCGTGCCGTAGCCCAGGAAGCTGAGGTTGGCGGCGAGCCGCTGCCGGTCCCGTCGGGAGCCGGGGGCCTCCAGGACGAGCAGATCGAACCGACCGTCCCAGCTGACCCGGCCGGTCCGGTAGATCCGGGCCGCCGCCTCGTCCAGTCGCCGGGCGGCTTTTGGTGTGATCGAATATCCCGGTCCGGACGCCAATCGGAGCGGGTCGAGCCAGCCCTGACGCACCATCCGGGACACGGCGGTGCGCACTGCCGGCGGCGCGATTCCCAACGGCGCCAATAGCTTGACCAGGGCGGCGACCGGTGCCCGGCCACCCCGCGGTCGGAGGTGGTCGCCGTACAGGTCGAAGAGTGCCGACCGTGCCTGCATGACCGCACATTGTGACAGGCCTTCTCAAGATAAGCTAGATGCTGTTACATCAATGCTGCTCCGGTTTGGGTCCGGCGGTGTTCATCAGGGAAAATCGTTGGTCGACACCCCCGCGACCGTTGCGGGTGGTCGTGACGAAGTGGCTGTGGGGCAACCCACCGACCCTGGTGTAGGTCTGAGGGGAGACAACATGGCGGCGATGAAGCCGCGGACGGGCGACGGTCCGCTGGAAGTCACCAAGGAGGGCCGGGGCATCGTCATGCGGGTCCCGCTGGAGGGCGGTGGCCGGCTCGTCGTCGAGATGACTCCCGACGAGGCCAACGCGCTCGGTGACGCGTTGAAGGCGGCCGCCGGCTGAGTGAGGAGTGATCCGGGCGGCGTACGCCGCCCGGAATTCCTCGGTCCCTGAGCCACCGGCATCGCCGGTGGCTCAGGGTCTTCATCTGTGCGGACAGACGGGTTCAGTCCCGCTCCGCGACACTTTTCTGGAGGTGCGTTTCCGCGTGCTCGCCATCCGTCCGATCACCGAGCCCGACCGGCTCGAGGTCCTCGTCCTGCCCGTCCGTCCCGTCGATCCGGCGGCGGATGGCGACGCCTCTGCCGAACCGGCGCCGACCGCTGTGGCACTGCCGGACGGCGCCGCCGACGAGGCCGCCGCGCTGGCACCGGTCGCCCGGCTGACCGGCCGGGCCGGCGAGATCCGCACCCACCTGCGCCCCGGGCGTACCCCCGGCCGACTGCTGCTGCTCGGCATCGGCGACGGCGGCGAGGCGGCCTGGCGGACCGCCGGCGCTGCCCTGGCCCGCGCCGCCGCAGATGAGACGCACATCACTATCGCGCTTCCGGCGGAGGCGACGTCGGTAGCGGTCCGCGGATTGACCGAAGGGCTGCTGCTCGCCTCGTACCGGTTCCGGCTGACCGAGGCCGGTGACCCGCCCGCGCTCGGCGCCGTCGACCTGCTGCTCGCCGACCCGGCCGCGCACGAGGCCGCCATCGACACGGCTCGGACCACCGCCGCGATGACCCGCCTCGCCCGCGACCTGACCAACATGCCCTCCTCGGTGAAGAACCCGCAGTGGTTCGCCGACCAGGTGGCCTCCGCCGCGGCCGAGCTGCCGGACCTGCGTCTGCGGGTCCGCGGGCCGGACGAGCTGGCCGCCGAGGGCTTCGGCGGGATCCTCGCCGTGGGTGGCGGCTCGGCCAGCGGCCCCCGCCTGGTCGAGCTGGACTGGCACCCGGCCGGCGCGCGTACCCATGTGGTGCTGATCGGCAAGGGCATCACCTTCGACACCGGCGGGATCTCGATCAAGCCGGTGCCGGCGATGAAGCTGATGCGCAAGGACATGGCCGGCGCGGCGGCGGTCGTCGCCGCCACCCTCGGCGCCGCGGCGCTGCGGTTGCCGGTCCGGGTCACCACGCTGGCCCCGCTGGCCGAGAACATGGTCAGCGGTTCGGCGTTCCGCCCCGGCGACATCGTCCGGCACTACGGCGGGACGACCAGCGAGACGACCAACTCCGACGCGGAGGGCCGGCTGGTCCTCGCCGACGCGCTGGCGTACGCGGTGCAGCAGCTCGCGCCGGACCTGCTGCTCGACCTGGCCACCCTCACCGGAGCCAACGCCGTGGCGTTGGGAAAGCGGACCGCCGCCCTGTACAGCGAGAACGACCAGCTGGCCGCCGATGTGCTCACCGCGACCGAGGCGGCCGGCGAGGCGGCCTGGCGGATGCCGCTGCACACCGACTACGTCGAGTACCTGGGCAGCGAGGTCGCCGACCTGTACAGCGCGCCGGCGCAGGGTGCCGGCTCGGTGGTGGCCGCGCTCTACCTGCGCGAGTTCACCGGCGAGCTGCGGGACCGCTGGCTGCACCTGGACATGTCGGCCCCGTCCTGGGCGGACGGCGACCACGCCGAACTCAGTCGCGGCGCGACCGGCTGGGGCGTCCGCTCGCTCCTGCGGTGGCTGGCCAGCGTCGACTGACCGGGATCAGCACTTCACCGCGGCGAGCACCCCGTGCCCGACCGGGAGCAGCGCGGGGATCCAGTGCTCGGACTCCCGCACCGCCTTGATCGTCTCCCGGACCGTCACGGTCTCCGCGTCCCGGGCGGCCGGGTCACCGATCCGACCACCGGCGAGCATGCCGTTGAGCGCGAGCACGCCCCCTGGGCGCAGCAGCCGCAGCGCGGCTTCCACGCAGGCGTGGAAGCCGGTCGCCTCGGCGTCCACGAAGACCAGGTCGTACGCCCCGTCGGCGAGCCTTGGAAGCACGTCGAGGGCGCGACCGGTGATGATCCGGGTGCGACCGGCGGCGAAGCCGGCCTCGCTGAAGATCCGCCGGGCGATCCGCTGGTGCTCCACCTCCACGTCGATGGTGGTGAGCACGCCGTCGGCGCGCATGCCGCGCAGCAGCCAGAGACCGCTCACCCCGGTGCCGGTGCCGATCTCCACCACCGCGCGGGCGTTGCCGGCCGCGGCCAGCAGCCGTAGCGCCGCTCCGGCGCCGGGGGTGACCGCGTCGAGGCCCACCTCGTGGGCCAGGCTGCGGGCGGTGCGCAGGACGAGATCCTCGGTGACGTACGACTCGGCGAACTGCTGAGCCTGGGTCGTCGAACTGCCGGAACCGGCGACCGTGGCGATGGGGCACCTCCGGGGGCGGTGCGTGGTGCGGGGGCGGGTTGGCACTGTGAGCGTAGAGGCGAGCCCCGCGCGGCGCAGCCGCGCCTCCGCCCTCGGCGATCACCGGGGGCAACCGCTGACTCCACCGCGTGCATCCGTGCAATCCTGGAGGCGGTATCCCGTCAGCCGCGACCGCGCCGGTCGGTGGCCGGACGACGCGGCGCGGGATCCGGGGACGGACTGGGAGGCACCGACGTGACCGACGGCTGGGACTGGCGCCGGGGCGGTGAAACTCCGGCTCCGGCACGACCGCCCGGGGCAGAGGCCCCGTCGGCGGGGTCGCCGACCACGCCGGGGGCCCGCGGCGTGTCCGCCGCGCCGCCGGAGACCTGGCCGGCACCGAACGCGGCGTCGGGCGGGTCCGGCGCCGCCGGCGCATCGCCCTGGTGGTCCGACGCTCTCTCCGATCCGTGGCGGGATCCGGCAGCGCCGACCGCGGTGGTGGTGCCCGGGATCGTGGCGGCGGGCACCGAGCCGGAGCCGGTCACCGATCCGGACGCGCCGGGCCGGCCGACGCTGCGCCACCTGCTGCTCATCCCGGTGATCACCGCGCTGCTGGCCGGCACCCTCGGCGGCGCGCTGGGCTACGCGTTCGCGGTGCGTGGCGGGGCCGCCGGAACGGTCCTCGGCGCCGAGCCGGCGCAGCCGCCGGCGTTGGCCCAGCGCAAGCCGGAGTCGCTGGCCGGAGTGGCGGAACGGGTCCTGCCCAGCGTGGTCACCGTGCGGGTGAGCAACCTCGGCGGGACGAGCGAGGGCTCCGGCTTCATTGCCAGCGCCGACGGGCACGTGATCACCAACGACCACGTGGTGGCCGGCGGCAGCGGCAAGGCCTCGGTGATCTTCAACGACGGCAGCTCCGCGGCGGCGACCGTGGTCGGCCAGGACCCGGAGTCGGACATCGCGGTCATCAAGGTGAGCCGGAGCGGGCTGCGGCCGGTGGAGTTCGGCGACTCCGACGCGCTGGCGGTCGGCGACCCGGTGCTCGCCATCGGCTCACCGCTCTCGCTGGCCAACACGGTCACCGCAGGCATCGTGAGCGCCCTGGACCGGACGATGCAGGCCGGGGAGCCGGGCGGCCCGGTGCGTTACTACGCGGCGATCCAGACCGACGCGGCGGTCAACCACGGCAACTCGGGCGGCCCGCTCGTCGACGGCGCCGGGCGGGTGGTCGGGGTGAACTCCACCATCAAGTCGCTGGTCGCCGAGGGGCAGGAGGCCGGCAACATTGGTCTCGCCTTCGCCATCCCGATCAACCAGGCCAAGCGGGTGACCCAGGACATCATCGGCACCGGCAAGGCCCGGCGTACGGTGATCGGCGCCCAGGTCGGCGGTCCGGGCGCGGGTGCCAGCGGCGGCGTACGGCTGGCCGCGGTGGAGCCGTCCGGTCCGGCAGCCGGCGCCGGACTGCGGGTCGGCGACGTGATCCTGAAGCTCAACGGCCGGCCGATGACCGAGCCGACGGACCTGATCGCCCTGGTCCGCAAGTTCGCGCCCGGCTCGGTGGTGACCGTCGAGTTCCGGCGTGGCGCCGACCGGCAGAACACCTCGGTCACCCTCGCCGCGGATGCCAAGTGAACAGCGGGTCACCCCCTGCCCGAAAGCCGTCCGACGTGCGTAGTCTTGCTGCTGACGCCGAGAGGAGGCCCGCGGGATGCTCGACAACCTGAACTGGTGGGAGATCGGTGCGCTGCTGCTCCTGGCGCTGCTGATCTTCGGTGACCGGCTGCCCGCCGTGATCACCGACGGCCTGCGGCTGGTGCGCAACCTGCGCAACATGGCCCGCAACGCCACCGGTGACCTGAGTCGTGAGCTGGGCACCGACATCCAGCTGGAGGATCTGCACCCGAAGGCCTTCATCCGCAAGCACCTCCTCAGCGAGGAGGACGAGGCGGCGATCCGCAAGCCGTTGCAGGGCGTCTACGACAACCTGCGCGCGGATGTCGGCGGCGTGCACAACGAGCTGAAGGACGTGGCCAACGCCGCGGACCTGCGGTCGAAGGGAACCCGGTCCGGCACGGCCACCGACACGGCCACGGTCACCCCGTCGACGCCGGCTCCCCGAGCCAGCTACGACGACGCCACCTGATCGGCCCGCCACCTGATCGGCCCGCCACCTGATCGGCCCGTAACCCGCCGGCCGGACGGCCGGCGGGTGAACGACGGACCGGGCGCTCAGCGCCCCGCGGGCTTGAGGCCGAGCGGCTTGCCGAGCAGCGACTCACGGCGCAGCGCGAGCCGGTCCGCGATCGTGCCGAGCGCCTGCGCGGCCGGCGACTCCGGCTCGGCCAGCACGATCGGGTTACCGGCGTCGCCGGCTTCCCGGACACGGGTGTCCAGCGGGATCTGCCCGAGCAGCGGCACCTGCGCGCCGATGGTCCGGCTCAGCGACTCGGCGACCGCCGCGCCGCCACCGGCACCGAAGATCTCCATCCGGGAGCCGTCCGGCAGCTCCAGCCAGGACATGTTCTCGATGACGCCGACCACCCGCTGGTGGGTCTGCAGGGCGATCGCGCCGGCCCGCTCCGCCACCTCGGCGGCGGCGGCCTGCGGGGTGGTGACTACCAGGATCTCCGAGTTGGGCAGCAACTGGGCCAGCGAGATGGCCACGTCGCCGGTGCCCGGGGGCAGGTCGAGCAGGAGCACGTCCAGGTCGCCCCAGTAGACGTCGGCCAGGAACTGCTGCAACGCCCGGTGCAGCATCGGGCCGCGCCACACCACCGCGGCGTTGCCGGAGGTGAACATGCCGATCGAGATCACCTTCACGCCGTGCGACTGCGGCGGCATGATCATGTCCTCGACGCGGGTCGGCCGACCGTCCGCGCCCAGCATCCGGGGCACCGAGTGGCCGTAGATGTCCGCGTCCACCACGCCCACGGAGAGCCCGCGGGCGGCCAGCGCCGCCGCCAGGTTGACGGTCACGCTGGACTTGCCGACGCCGCCCTTGCCGCTGGCCACCGCGTACACCCGCGTCCGCGAGCCGGGCTGGGCGAACGGAATGACCGGCTCCTCGCTGGCACCCCCGCCGCGCAGCTGCGACTGCAACGACTGCCGCTGCTCGGGGCTCATCACACCGAAGTCGATCTCCACGCCGGTCACCCCGGGCACCGCGGCGACTGCGGTGGTGATGTCCGTGCGCAGCTTGTCCTTGAGCGGGCAACCGGCGACGGTGAGCAGCAGCTCGACCCGTACGACGCCGCTCGCGCCGATCGTGGCGGAGCGGACCATGCCCAGCTCGGTGATCGGCCGGCGGATCTCCGGGTCGTTGACGGTGGCCAGGGCGGCCTGAATCGCGTCCTCGACGGTGCTGACGGGTGCTGACATGCCCGCAATGCTACGTCGCGGGGCATCCGCTCCGGCCGCTGCCCGGGAACGGTGTGAGCGAATCGATGACCTCTCGGGCCCCTCCGGTCAGCCGTCCTGCGGGCCGGGCCCGGCGCCGTCCGGCCGGGTGTCGCGGGCGAAGTCGGTGTCGAGGTCGTCGCGGGGTTCGTCGAGCCCGACACCGTCGGTCGGCCGCTGGCCGCGCTTCTCCTGCCGGCTGTCCCTCTCCTGCTGGCGGCGCTCCAGCCGCTGCCGGCGCTGCCCCGCCTCGTCCAGCTCCTCGGCCAGCCGGGTCAGCTCCGAGCGGAGGAAGTCCCGGGTCGCCACCTCGCCCAGCGCGATGCGCAGCGCGGCGATCTCCCGGGCCAGGTACTCGGTGTCCGCCTTCTGCGCGGTGGCCCGCCGCCGGTCCTCCTCCAACGCCACCCGGTCCCGGTCGGCCTGCCGGTTCTGCGCCAGCAGGATCAACGGCGCCGCATAGCTGGCCTGTAACGACAGCACCAGGGTGAGGAACGTGAAGGTGTACGGGTCGAAGCGCAGATGCGCCGGGGCCAGCGTGTTCCAGCCGAACCAGATCGCGATCACCACCGTCATGACGACGATGAAGTTCGCGGTGCCCATGCCTCGGGCGATGCCCTCGGACCACCGGCCGAACGCCTCCGCGTCGAACCGGGGCAGTTTGATACCCCGGGGCTCGCGTGGCTGGTCGAGCCGTTCGGCCCGCCGCTGGTCAGCCATCCGCGCCATCCGGCGCCTGCTCGTTGGCGGTCAGGGTGCCCAGCGCGTCGCGGTCCCGCCAGTCCCGGGGCAGTGAATGGTCCAGCACGTCGTCCACCGTCACGGCGCCGACCAGCCGGTTGTTCCGGTCGATCACCGGCATGGCGACCAGGTCGTAGGTGGCCATCCGGCGGGTGATCTCCGGCAGTGGGGTGGTGGGGCGCAGCGGGTCGATGTCGTTGACCACCACCTTGCCCAGCAGGTCGGCCGGGGGTTCGCGCAGCAACGCCTGGAAGTGCACCATGCCCAGGTATCGGCCGGTCGGGGTGTTCTGTGGGGCCCGGGTCACGAAGACCTGCGCGGCGACGGCGGGGGAGAGCTGTGGCTCCCGGATCCGGGCGAGCGCCTCGGCGACGGTGGCGTCCGGCGGCAGGATGACCGGCTCCGAGGTCATCACGCTGCCCGCCGTGCCGGGCGTGTACTTGAGGAGCTGGCGCACCGGGTCGGCCTCGTCCGGCTCCATCAGGTCCAGCAGCACGTCCTGCTCCGGCGGGGGCAGCTCGTTGAGCAGGTCCGCCGCGTCGTCCGGGTCCATCTCCTCCAGCACGTCCGCGGCCCGCTCCCGGTCCAGCGCGGCGAGGATCTCCACCTGGTCGTGCTCCGGCAACTCGCTGAGCACGTCGGCCAGCCGCTCGTCGTCCAGTGCCGCCGCGACCTCGTTGCGCCGCGCGTCGGGCAGGTCCTGCAACGCGTTGGCCAGGTCGGCCGGGCGCATGTCCTCCAGCACGGCGAGCAGATTCGCCGTACCTCGGTTGTCGGCGATGCCGCTGAGCCCGCGCACCCGGTCCCACTCCACCTGGTGCAGGTGGCCGCGGCGGGTGAGCCGGCCGGTCTGCTCGCGGACCGCTACCCGGGTGAGGGACCACTCAGCGCCCCGGGAGCATTCCATGGCGACGTCCACCACCGCCCCGGGCTGGCCGCCCGGCTCGAGCTGCACCCGTCGGTCCAGCAGCTCCTGGAGCACCAGCAGTTCGTTCGGGCGCTTCTCGAAGCGCCGCAGGTTGAGGGTGCCGGAGCCGAGTACGACCGCGTCCGCGTCGATGGAGGTGATCCGGTTGATGGACAGGAAGATCCGCCGACGCATCGGCATCTCGGCCACCAGGCCCACGACCTCCGGGGGGCGCTTGGTCGCCCGCAGCCGGGCCACCGCGTCACGAACCCGGCCCACCTGGTCGCCGTTCGGATCGAAGACGGCGACTCCGGCGAGGCGGGCGATGTAGACCCGGGTCGGCGTGCTCACGGGCACCAGCCTAAGCGCCTAGTGTTTATCAACATGTCGACCTTGGCCTACGAGATCGTGGACGTCTTCACCGATCGCCCTTTCGCCGGCAACCCGCTGGCCGTGGTGTTCGGCGCGGAGGCGCTGGCCACGGAGCAGATGCAGGCGCTCGCGCTGGAGTTCAACCTTTCCGAGACGGTGTTCGTGCTGCCTCCGACCCAGGTCGGCGCCACATACCGGGCCCGGATCTTCACCCCGGTGGAGGAGTTGCCGTTCGCCGGGCACCCCAGCGTCGGCGCGGCGGTCACCGCGAGCCGACGCGGCATGTTCGGTGTGGGGCAGGTCACGCAGGAGTGCGGTGCCGGTGTGCTGCCCATCGAGGTGACCGCGTCCGGAGCGACGCTCACCGGTGGAAGCCCGACCCTCGGCCCCGAGCTGGACCCGGAGCCGTTGCTGGAGATCGCCGGGCTGGCCCCGGACGACCACGTCGGGCCGGCCCCACGGGTCGCCGGCTGCGGGCTGGAGTTCCCGTACCTGCCGGTGCGGCCGGAGTCGGTGGCCCGGGCCCGGGTGAACCCGGCGGCGGCGGAGCGGTACGGGGTTGCGCACGTCAGCGTCTTCTCCTGGGACCCGGCTGGGCAAACCGCGCACGCCCGGGTCTTCGTGCCCGGCCTCGGCGTACCGGAGGACCCGGCGACCGGCTCGGCGGCACTCGGTCTCGGTGTCTGGCTGGTGGCCAGCGGCCTGCTGCCCGGGGACGGGCCGTCCCGGTACGCCGTGCGCCAGGGTGTGGAGATGAACCGTCCGTCCGCGCTGGCCTGCACGGTCACCGCGGAGAACGGCGTGGTGGTCGGTGCGACGGTCGCCGGCCAGGTGATGCCGGTGGCCCGGGGCGAGATCGCCGTGCCACCCTTCGTGGGCTGACCGGCGGAGGTGCCGATGCGGGACAATGCGGGTGTGACGGACGAGGATGGCCCCCGTGGCACGCCACTGGTCGACGAGGCGATGAAGAAGGCTGCGGTGGCCTGGGTGAGCGTGGCCGGTGGGCCGGCCCTCGCACTCTGGTGCGCCCCACTGGAGGGCGCGCTGTTCGTGGTCAGCGGGCGGGGTGAGCAGGCCGCGCCGGGGCTGGCCGACGCAGCCGAGGCGCAGGTCACCCTGCGCGGTGACCACGGCGGCCGGATCGTCACCTGGCCGGCGCAGGTGACCCGGCTGCGACCGGGCACCGAGGAATGGGACGCCACCGCGCCGCTGGTGGCCGGTAAGCGGCTGAACGCGCCCGGCCCGACCGCCGACCTGGTTGCCCGGTGGGCCGCCGACGACTGCGCGGTGAACCGGCTCGCCCCGGCCGGTGAGCCGCTGACCGGCGCTGACCTGCCCGCCGACGCGCAGGCCGAAACACCCCGGGACACCCCGGCGGTCCGGGCCACCCGCAAGCCGTTCCGCCTGCACCGGGTCCGCCGCCGCTGACCCGCCGCTCCGTCCGGTCAGCCGACGCCCACGCCGATGACCTCGGCGTCGACGAGGTCGAGCACGTCGCGCAGCGTGCCGAGTGTCGGGCCGCGCCAGTCCCGGTCCGCGTTGAAGACCATGTGCTCGGCCAGGTCGGGCGCGGCGAGCCGGACCGCGGTCATCCCGGCCCGCTCCGCGCCGGTCAACTCCTGGCTGCCGCCGTCGCCGACGTACAGGCAGTCGCGTGGCGCGAGCCCGAGCCGCCGGCAGGCGGTCAGGTAGAGCGCAGGATCCGGCTTGCACCGTCCGACCTGCACCGAGAAGACCCGCACGTCGAGCAGCGGGGCGACCGCGAGCTGTGGCAGGAAGGCCGGCAGCTCGTGCGTACAGTCGCTGATCACACCGGTGCGCAGGCCGCGCTGGCGCAGCGCCGTCAGCACGGGCGCCGCGTCGGCCCGTAGCCGGGTGTCCGCGCGGACCGCGCGGTGCCGGGAGGCCACGGCCGCGCGCACCGCGTGGTCACTGGGGTGTACGCCGACCTGGCCGCAGACCCACCGCAGCGTCGCCTCCGCGTTGCCGAGCCGGCCGGTGGCCCGCTCGTAGTAGGTGCGGTCCAGCACCTCGGTCAACGTGTCCGTGTGGCATCCGAGCAGCTCGGCGGTGCCGAGGTGGGCGGCGCCCCGCTGGACCGGACGGGTCAGGGTGCCGAAGAAGTCGAACAGCACCGCCTGGTAGTTGGGCATGGGGGAGCGCCTCCGGGCGGTCGAGGGTCGCCGGCGCGGACCGCGTGATCGTAACGGAGTGCTGACGTTCTGTGTTGTTCGCGAGCGTGTGAGGATTGCTTCCCGTGCCCCCTTCCTCACACCGCCCGCCCCTGGATCCGCTGACCACCGGCGCGGTCGGCCTGGCCGTGGTCGCCGTGTCGTCGTCCGCGCCGTTGATCGCCTACGCCGCCGCTCCCGCGCTGGCCATCGCGTTCTGGCGCAACCTGCTCGCGGTGGCCGTGCTGAGCCCGTTCTCGCTGGCCCGGCGTCGCGCCGAGTTCCGTGCGCTGGCCGCACGGGCGGGCCGGCGGGAGGGGCTGTACTGCGTGCTCTCCGGGGTGGCGCTGGCCGCGCACTTCGCCACCTGGATGCCGAGCGCGCAGCTCACCTCGGTCGCCACGGCCACCGCCCTGGTCGCCACCCAGCCGGTCTGGCAGGGGCTGATCGCCCGCGCCCAGGGCCGCGGGCTGCCCCGGGTGGTCTGGATCGGCATCGCGGTGGCGGTCGGCGGCGCGGTGATCGCCACCGGCGCCGACGTGGGCATCTCCGGGCGGGCTGTCCTCGGTGACCTGCTGGCGCTGGCCGGTGGCCTGTTCGCCGCCGTCTACACCGCCTTCGGTGAGCGGGCCCGGGCCAGCATCAGCACCACCACGTACACCACCATCTGCTACGGGATCTGCGCGCTGATCCTGCTGGTGGTCTGCCTGCTCGGTGGAGTCCGGATGACCGGCTTCGACGGGCGTACCTGGCTGGCCATCCTGGCCCTGGTGGCCGGGGCACAACTGCTGGGCCATTCGATGTTCAACTACGCCCTGCACCGGATCCCGGCGACCACGGTCAGCGTGCTGATCCTGCTGGAGGTGCCCGGCGCGGCCCTGCTCGGTTGGGTCTGGCTGGGGCAGCTGCCCCGCCCGTACGCGCTGCTGGGAATGGCGCTGCTGCTGGTCGGGGTGGCGGTGGTGGTGATCGGCGGCACCCGGGCCGGCCGCCGTGCCACGCCGCCCACCCCGCTCCCCGCCGACGCCGCCCCGTTGAAAGACTGACCACGCCACGGCCGGCGAGCCCAGGACGAGCTGAGGAACGTGGGTGGCGGTTCCCTCCGGGGCGGGCCCGCCCGGCGTCTGCCCGGGTGAGGAGGGCGATCCGTTTGACGACTGAGGACCGCACCCGGGACAGCTTCGCCGATTTCGTACGGGCCGAGACCGCCGGGCTGACCCGGTTCGCGTACCTGCTGACCGGCGACCGGCACCACGCCGAGGACCTGGTGCAGGTGGCGCTGGCCCGGGTCGCGGTGCGCTGGGAACGGCTCGATGATCCGGCCGCCTACCTGCGCCGGGTGCTGTACACACAGGCGGCGAGCTGGTGGCGGTGGCGCCGGGCCCGCCCGCCGGAGCGGCTGGGCGGAGCGCCGCCGGAGCGGGCCGGCCCCGGCGACGACACGGACCTGCGGCTGGTGCTCCGGGCGGCCCTGGCTCGGCTGACCGTGCGGCAACGCGCGGTCCTGGTCCTGCGCTATTACGAGGACCGCACCGAGACCGAGACGGCCGCGTTGCTGGGCTGCCGGGTCGGCACCGTGAAGAGCCAGACCCGGCACGCCCTCGGGCGGCTGCGCGTCCTCGCCCCCGAGCTGGCCGAGCTGGTTGGCCGTAGCCCTCAGGAGGTGGCCCGATGAGCGCCCGGCTCAGCGAGGCGCTGCGTCGCCTCGCCGACGACGTGCCGCCCGCGCGCGTACCGGACGGGCTCTTCGACGCGGCGCGGACCCGGCACCGGCGTCGCCGGGCCGCCGCGGCCGGCGCGCTGGCCGTCCTGGTGCTGTTCCTCGGCACCGGGTACGCGCTGCACCCGGTGGCCCTGCCGTCGCCCGCCGCCCCGCACGTCGATGCCCCGGGCCTGCCCACCCGACTCGTCGACCCGCCACTGCGCACCGCCTCGGTACGGGACTCGGCGCCCGGCGCGGCGGCGATGCTCTTCGGCGGCCCGGCCGTGCGCACCGACTGGTTCGAGACCCGGATGGGCGTGCTGGCAGCCGAGGCCGACCGGTACCGGGTGCTGGACGCCGGGGCGTTCACTCCGGGCTTCGACGCGCTGCTCTCCCCGGACGGCCGGTACGCCTGGGTCGGCGCGTCCCTGCTCGACCTGACATCCGGGCGGTTCACCCCGGACCGGACGGACGGCTACCCGCTCGCGTTCGCCTCGGATGGTGAGCGACTCGTCTACGCCGACGACGATGCCGCCTTCACACCGCCGAACACTTACACCACCCCGTACGTCGGGGTCTACGACCGCGAGAGCGGGAAGGACGTCCTGCGGGTCCGGGTGGGCACCGCCTGGATTCCGCCGGGACGCACCGCGGCGCTCTCGCCGGACAGCGGCGAGTTGGCCCTCCAGGTCCGCGACGAAATCTGGCTCACCCGGGTCGCCGACGCCGGCGCCGACGGTGTCGCCGACCCGTACCGGAAGCTGCCGTTGCACGGCGGGCGGCTCGGCGGTCCCGGGTCCTGGCTGCCGGACGGGCGGGCGGTGGGGGTCCTGGACCGTTCCACCTGTGCCGACTGCCCGGTGCCGGCCTATCGGCGTACCTGGACGCTGTCCGTGCGGTCCACCGTCGACGCCGCACCGCGGGCCGGTGCGGCGTTCCCACCGCTGCGCTCCCGTACGTTCGTCCAGCTGCTCGGCTGGCGCTCGGCGGACGAGGCGGTCGCGCTGGTCGGTGTGCCCGGCCCGGACGCGGTGGACCGGCCGGAGGACCACGACATCGCCTGGAGTCCGTATCACGAGCCGGGCACGGATCGGGTGGAACTCGTGGTGCTGCGCCGGGGCGCACCGGCGCCGGAGGTCCTCTTCCGCACCCCGGAGGGCATCACCGACCTGACGGTCGCCGCCGACCTGGCGATCGACGGCGCGGTACGCGAAAGTGGCCGACCCGACTACGGGCCGCTGCCGTTCTGGCTGCTCGCCGTGGGATTCGTCGTGGCGCTCGTGGTGGGCCTGCCCGTGCTGTCGCTGCTGCGGCGCTGGCACGGTCGACGGCTCCACCGGCGCGCCGCGCGCCGCCGGTCCGGTGAGTTGCCCTAAGCCTCGTACACCTCGATCACGCGGGTGGTCGGCGCCGATTCGCCGAGTGCGGTGCGCAGCACGGAACGCTCCGGGTCGGCGAGGAACGCCTCGTACCCGGCCCGGTCGTCGAACCGGATCACGTGCACCTCGGTCCGCTCGTCGATGCCGCGCAGCCGCCGTTCCAGTTGGCCGCCGTGCCGGCCGAGCAGAGCCAGCACGGTGTCCTCGTAGCGCTTCCCGGCGGCCTCGGCCCGGGCGGTGAACTCGACGAGCGCGACAAGCGTCAGCACGGTGGCCACGCTAGTCCGCGATGCCGACGGCCTTGGCGCTCGCCGCCCAGAGCCGGGCCGCGAGCTGCGGATCGCTGGCCTTGCGCAACGGCCGACGCAGCCGCCGGTTGTGGTAGTAGCCACCGTCGACCAGCCGGGACCGGTCCTGGTTGGCCAGCCAGACCAGGGTCTCGGCACCCTTCTCCGGACTGCGGAACGGCAGGATCCGCATGCCGAGGGCGACCAGACGGCTGTCGTTGGCGAACCGGGTGCGCACCACCCCCGGGTGGAAGCTGTGTGCCGGGATGTCCGGCCAGCGCCGGGCCGCCTCGGCGGTGAACAGGATGTTCGCCTGCTTGCTGGTGCCGTACGCGACCATCGGCCGGTAGCGGCGCAGTGGCTTGTTGAGGTCGCTCGGGTCCAGCACGCCGCTCCGGTGCGCGCCGGAGGCGGTGACCACGATCCGGCCGACCCGGTCGGCGAGCAGATTGGTCAGCAGGAACGGGGCCAGGTGGTTGGCCTGGATCGACAGCTCGAAGCCGTCGACGGTGGTGAGCGGCTGGAGCGCGATGGCACCGGCGTTGTTGACCAGCACGTCGATCCGGTCGTACGCGTCGCGCAGCCGCTCGGCGAGCCGGCGCACGTCGTCGAGCACCGCGAAGTCGGCCCGGAACAGCTCCGGACGCTCGCCCGACGTCTCCCGTACCCGTTCCGCGGCGGCCTGCAACCGGGCCGGGTCCCGCCCGACCAGCACCACCTGGTCGCCACGGCACGCCAGGTCCACGGCGGCGGCCAGCCCGATGCCGGAGCTGGCCCCGGTCACCACCACCAGTCGACGCCCAGTGAGATCTTCCACAGGTCCATTCACCGCGGTCATGGCGCGAGGTTACCGTGACGTCACCACGCCCTTTGGGATCGTTAAGTTTCTCGGATCTGTCGTCAGGTGGCGTCGGCGTGCCCGCCGGACGCTGGAAGGAGCGCATCCATGGCCGCAGTCGGTCGTCCCCGCCGGTCCTGCCTCGCCGTACCGGGTTCCAGCGTCAAGATGCTCGCCAAGGCGCAGGGACTCCCGGCCGACCAGGTCTTCCTCGACCTGGAGGACGCCGTGGCCCCGCTGGCCAAGCCGGATGCGCGGAAGAACATCGTGGCCGCGCTCAACGAGGGCGACTGGGCCGGCAAGGCGCGCGTGGTGCGGGTCAACGACCTGACCACCCCGTGGACCTACCGGGACGTCATCGAGGTGGTCGAGGGCGCCGGCGCGAACCTGGACTGCATCATGCTGCCGAAGGTGCAGGACGCCGCCCAGGTGCAGTGGCTGGACCTGACGCTCACCCAGATCGAGAAGACGCTCGGCCTGGAGGTCGGCCGGATCGGCATCGAGGCGCAGATCGAGAACGCCGCCGGCCTGGTCAACGTGGACGCGATCGCCGCCGCCTCGCCCCGGGTGGAGACCATCATCTTCGGCCCGGCCGACTTCATGGCCTCGATCAACATGAAGTCGCTGGTGGTCGGCGCGCTGATCCCGGACTACCCGGGCGACCCGTACCACTACATCCTGATGCGGATCCTGATGGCCGCCCGGATGCACGACAAGCAGGCAATCGACGGCCCGTTCCTGCAGATCCGGGACGTGGACGCCTTCCGCGAGGTGGCCAAGCGTTCGGCGGCGCTGGGCTTCGACGGCAAGTGGGTGCTGCACCCGGGCCAGATCGACGCCGCCAACGAGGTCTACCAGCCGGCGCAGGCCGACTACGACCACGCCGAGTTGATCCTCGACGCGTACCAGCACTACACCTCGGAGGCCGGCGGCAGGCTCGGCGCCGTGATGCTCGGCGACGAGATGATCGACGAGGCGTCCCGCAAGATGGCGCTGGTGGTGGCCGCCAAGGGCCGGGCCGCCGGGATGAGCCGAACCTCGTCGTTCACCCCGCCTTCGGAGTGAACGTGCCGGGCCGGGACGACAGCCCTCGTCCCGGCCCGACAACCGGCGCTGTGCCGACCCGTTCGCCGATCAGTAGCTGCTGGTGTTGTCGCCAGCACTCGTCGTGATGGCGAGGACGATCACGACGACGTAGAAGGCGATCAGCAGCACCAGCAGCCCGGTGAGGATCCAGCCGACGATAATGGCGGCCTTCGCCATCCCCTCGCCGCCCTCGCCGCTGAGCCGGATCTGCTTCTGGGCCACGTGACCGAGGATCGCCCCGACCGGTGCGGTGATGCAGGACGTCAAGCCGAGCAGGGCCAGCACCAGCGCCGCGATCGCCATCCCGTTGGTCTTCTGCGGCACCGGATAGCCGTAGCCCGCGTACGGCGGCGGATAGGCGGGCGCGGCGTAGCCGGGCATGGGCTGGCCCGGGGGAAACTGCCCACCGGCGTACGGGTCGACCGGCGCGTACGGGTCCGCCGGGCCGTGCTGGGTGGGAACCGGCTGACCGGCCACAAGGGTCGGCTCCACCGGAGGGCTCGACTGCTGGCCCGTGGGATCGGTCCAGCCGCCGGGCGGGTGGGGATAGGTCATGCGATTCTCCGTCAGGTCGGGTGGCCGTCAGGGTAGCCAGCGGCGACCAAACCGGATGCCCCTGCTCCCGGGTGCCGCGTTGCTCGGGCCCGCCGGACCGGGCAGGATCCTGGCATGGCAATGGATGCGCGCGCCGCCGACCGTTCCGGCAGTCGACCGAGACGGGACGTCAGCCGCCCGGGCACCGGCCGGCGCGGCCGTGCGGCCACACCGGCCGGTGCCTCCGGCGCGGACGAGCCGGTCGCGCTCGCCGACCCGGTGACCATGCGGCTCGACGGACGGGTCGCCCTGGTGACCGGTGCGGGCAGCCCGGACGGCATCGGGTACGCCACCGCCCGCCGGCTCACCGACCTGGGCGCCCGGGTGGCCATCGTCTCCACCACCCGGCGCATCCACGAGCGGGCAGGCGAGCTGGGAGTGACCGGTTTCGTGGCGGACCTGACCGACGAGTCCGAGGTCGGCGCGCTGGCCGACGCGGTCGCCGAGCAGTTGGGCGACGTCGAGGTGCTCGTCAACAACGCCGGCCTGGCCAGCCGGGCAAGCCCGGAGGTGCTGCGACCGGTCGCGCAGCTGACCTACGACGAGTGGCGCGCCGAGATCGACCGCAACCTGACCACCGCGTTCCTGTGCAGCCGGGCGTTCATCAGCGGAATGGCCGAACGGGGCTGGGGGCGGATCGTCAACCTCGCGGCCACCGCCGGCCCGGTCAACGCGCTGCCCACCGAGGCCGCGTACGCCGCTGCGAAGGCCGGGGTGGTGGGGCTGACCCGTGCGCTGGCCATGGAGATGATCGCCGACGGGGTGACCGTGAACGCGGTGGCCCCCGGCACCATCTACACCGCGGCGTCCACGATGGCGGAGATCAAGCAGGGGCTGGGCACTCCGGTCGGTCGACCGGGCACTCCGGACGAGGTCGCCGCCGCGATCAGCTTCCTCTGCTCGCCGGCTGCCTCGTACATCACCGGTCAGATGCTGGTGGTGGACGGCGGCAACAGCGTCCGCGAGGCCCGCTTCCGCTGACGGGTACGTCCTCACCGGACGTTTCCTGGTCGCCGATCAGTAGCCGCCGCTGTCGCCGGTGTTGCCGATGAGGACCAGGGCCAGCCAACCACAGCAGCCCAGCAGGGTGAGCCCGGTGAAGACGTAGCCGAGGATCAACCCCCACGTGGCGAGCTGGTCGCCCTCCTCGCGGCTGGTGCGGATCTGCCGCTTGGCCACGTGGCCGAGGACCACGCCGGCCGGGGGGAACACGAAGGCGAAAACCAGCGACAGGATCGCCAGCACGTTGGTGCCCCGACCCGGTCCGGACGACGGTGGGCCGTACTGCCCGTAGGGGCCCTGCGGGGGGTACGGCGGCTGCTGCCCCCAGTGCGCCGGCTGGTGCGGCCCCTGCTGCTCGTACGGCGACGGGTCGTCCGCCGGCGGCCCGTACGGCGAGCGCTCCGGCGGCCCGAAGGCCGACTGGTCCGGCGGCGGCCCGTACGGCGACTGGCCCGCCGGTGGCGGCGCGTAGGGCGACTGGTCCCGGGGTGGCTCGTAGGGTGACGGCGGCTGCTCGTCCCCGGGCGGTCCCGACGGCGGCGGGTAGCTCACGGCTGTCCTCCTCCTGCCGGTGCCGGAAAAGTCCCTCTTGCCGGACGCTACCCGCAGCGGTGAACCTTTTCACAGCGGTTGTGTGGACTGGTCACCTTGGCCTCGCCGGCCCCGGAGACCGATACTGACCCAGCGTTCAGTTACCCACGAGTAGTGCGCTGATCCCCGGAGGCTGAGATGGCTCGACTCGCCCAGACGCCCGGCCTGACCGATGTGCAGCGGTCGATCCTGGAGACCGTCCGGGAGTTCGCCGACAAGGAGATCATCCCGCACGCTCAGCGGCTGGAGCACGCCGACGAATACCCCACCGACATCCTCGACGGGATGCGCGAGATGGGACTGTTCGGCCTCACCATCGACGAGGAGTACGGCGGCCTCGGCGAGTCGCTGCTCACCTACGCGCTCGTGGTGGAGCAGCTGTCCCGCGGCTGGATGTCGATCTCCGGCATCGTCAACACCCACTTCATCGTGGCGTACCTGATCTCCCAGCACGGCTCGGCCGAGCAGAAGACCCGGCTGCTGCCGAAGATGGCCACCGGTGAGGTGCGCGGCGCCTTCTCCATGTCCGAGCCGGAGACCGGCTCCGACGTCTCGGCCATCAAGTCCCGGGCCGTCCGCGACGGCGACCGCTACGTGCTCAACGGGCAGAAGATGTGGCTGACCAACGGGGCGTACTCCTCGGTGGTGGCCACCCTGGTCAAGACCGACACCGGCGCCGAGTCGGTGTACGGCAACATGAGCACCTTCCTGCTGGAGAAGGAGCCGGGCTTCGGGGAGACGGCACCCGGGCTGACCATACCCGGCAAGATCGAAAAGATGGGCTACAAGGGCGTCGAGACCACCGAGATGGTGCTCGACGGGGTGACCGTGCCCGACTCGGCGATCCTCGGCGGCGCCGACAAGGTGGGCCGGGGCTTCTACCAGATGATGGACGGCATCGAGGTGGGCCGGGTCAACGTGGCCGCCCGCGCCTGCGGCATCTCCATCCGGGCCTTCGAGCTGGCGGTCAGCTACGCCCAGCAGCGCAGGACCTTCGGTCAGCCGCTCGCCAAGCACCAGGCCATCGCCTTCAAGCTCGCCGAGATGGGCACGAAGATCGAGGCCGCGCACGCCCTCATGGTCAACGCCGCCCGGCTCAAGGACTCCGGCCAGCGCAACGACGTCGAGGCCGGGATGGCCAAGCTGCTCGCCTCGGAATACTGCGCCGAGGTCGTCCAGGAGGCGTTCCGCATCCACGGCGGCTACGGCTACTCCAAGGAGTACGAGATCGAGCGGTTGATGCGGGAGGCCCCGTTCCTGCTCATCGGCGAGGGCACCTCCGAGATCCAGAAGACCATCATCTCCCGCGGCCTGCTCAAGGAGTACAAGCTCTGAGGCCCCGCCCCGCGCGTGGTCAGCCGAGTCGGGTCAGTGCGCCCACGGCCCGTTCGACGGCGAGGCAGCGGTCCTCGACGTAGTCCATCCCGGCTGCCGCGGCGATGCGCCGCGCCTCGGCCGAGACGATGTCGAGCTGCAACCACACCGCCGGGGCGCCGATCGCCGCCGCGTCCCGGACCACCTGCACGGCGTCGGCCGCCGGCCGGAACACGTTCACCAGGTCGACCGGGTGCGGGATGTCGGCCAGCGTGGCGTACGCGCGCTCCCCGAAGAGCTCCTCGACGCTCGGATTGACCGGAATGATCCGCCAGCCGTGCCGCTGCATCTGCAACGGCACACTGTGCGCGGACTTGTTGGGGTCACGGGACGCGCCCACGACGGCGATCACGGCGGAGTCGGCGAGGATCTGCTGAGCGGTACGCACCCGCCGACTGTAGCGCCGCCCGCCGGCTAGAGCAGGGTCAGTTGCTCGGGAGCCGGCGGTGGCGTCGGCTCGGGTAGGCGGCGGCTGTCGCCCTGCTCACCACGGTGCAGCCCGTGCCGGCGGGCCGCGATCCGCACCCGCGCGGTCAGCTCCCGCTGGTACGCCTGTGGAGCGTAGGCGCCGGCCCGGTAGAGCTCGCGGTAGCGGGGCACGAGTTGCGGGTGCTCCCGGGCGAGCCAGTGCGCGTACCACTCCCGTGCGCCGGGGCGCAGGTGTAGCGCGAGCGGGGTCACGCTGGTCGCCCCGGCGGCGGCGATCGCCGACACGGTGGCGTCGATCGACGCGTCGCTGTCGCTCAGGCCGGGCAGGATCGGGGCCATCAGCACCCCGACGGAGAAGCCGGCGTCGGCGAGCGCCCGGACCGCGTCCAGCCGCCGGCGCGGGTGCGGGGTGCCCGGCTCGACGGAACGCCAGAGCTGCTCGTCGACGAAGCCCACCGAGTATGAGATGCCCACCCTGGTCACCTCGGCGGCCTCGCGCAGCAGCGGCAGGTCCCGCAGGATCAGCGTGCCCTTGGTCAGGATCGAGAATGGGTTGGCGAAGTCCCGCAAGGCCGCGATGATCTGCGGCATCAGCCGGTAACGGCCCTCGGCGCGCTGGTAGCAGTCCACGTTGGTGCCCATCGCGACGTGCGCGCCCCGCCACTTCGGCGCGGCCAGCTCCCGCCGGACCAGCTCCCCGGCGTTGACCTTGACGATCACCTTCCGGTCGAAGTCCGCACCGGCGTCGAGATCGAGGTAGGTGTGAGTGTTTCTCGCGAAACAGTTGTGGCTGACCACCCCGTTGGCGATGAAGTCTCCGGTGCCGGTGGTGATGTCCCACAGCGGCAGTTCCAGCCCGAGCGCCTGGATGCCCACCACCCTGAGTGCGGTCTGATGCTTCAGCGCGGCGCCCTCGATCGACCGCTTGCGAGTGATGGCGGGGTCGGTCAGGTGGAAGAACCGGAGCCGGGCGGTCAGACCGCCGGTCAATCTGATCACCCGCACACGGTTGGGTAGGCCGCGATCTTCCCGCATGAAGGAGAACCCGAACCGCTGAAGTGCCTCCGTCGTCTGGTCGAGGATGGCGTCGTCGCTGTTGGTGATGCGTAGAGCGCCTCTGCTGCAACCGCCCTCGGCGTCGAAGATCCCGGCCAGGAAGCCGAGCCTCCAGTCATCGCTGGGAGCCACCGGCCAGCGGATCAGCTCAGTAATCGTCTCGATGTCCCGCTGCTTCGAGGTGCGGATGGCGGTCACCGCTCGCCGCACGGTGCTGGCCTGAGTGAACGTGAAGCGCTGCGTTTCGACCCCTTCGTGGACGAGGTAGCGCTCACTACGGGTCAACGCCTCGTCGTCGCACAGCGCCAGGCGGAACCGATGCACCACGCCGTACGAGTACGAGAAGGTGCCGAGATGAGCGTCCCCGCGGATCATGCCGCAGAGATAGCCCCGGCGGTAGTCCGGTGACTCCTTGGGACCGGCGGCGAAACGGCCGGTGCCGATCAGGCGATTGTTGGTGGTCAGGTAGGGGCGCCGGCTGCCGCCCTGTATGGCTCCGGTGACGCGCTTCCAGCCCCGTTCGGAGAGGAACCGGTGGTCGCCGCTCGCAACGAGCGTCGTGCCGTCCTCCAGGGTGACCCGATAAGCCGCTTTCACGGTCGACCACTTGTCCAGCACGGTGGTGACGACGTATCGCCGGTAGGCGCCGCGCCGCTCCGTCCCGTAGATCCGGTCGCCCGGCTCCAACTCGCTGATCGGCTTGGTGCGCCCGTCCGCCATCAAGACTGGGGTGTCACCCGAGACGCAGTACACACACGCATGCGAGCAGCCCCGGTACGGGTTGATGGTCCACTCGAAGGGGACGCGGGACTGCCCGGGCACCCGGTTGATGATGGATTTGGCCTGCACCTCGTAGAAGGTCATCCCGGCGAACTCCGGGGTGTCGAAGGTGCGGGCGACGGCGCCGGGCAGCGCCAGCGGCAGGGGTGGCGTCGCTGGCGCTGCCCGCTCGGGGTCTCCCTCAACCGGGGGAGCGGTGAGGTTGTCCCAGCGCATGGCCACTATTCGAACACGTGTACGAGGGAAGCGCAAGTGACCCGCCGGACACCGGTGCCTGATCGTGCGCTCCGGGAGGGGAGGATGGACACCATGAAGACGTCGACCTTCGTCTACGACGGGGACTGCGCGTTCTGCACCCGGTGCGCGGAGTTCATCGAGCGCCGCATCCCCACCGCCGCGCGGGTGGTGCCCTGGCAGTTCGCCGACCTGGACGCGCTCGGCCTCACCGCCGCCGAGTGCGAGGAGGCCGTGCAGTGGGTCGGTGCGGACGGCTCACGCGCTGCCGGTCCGGACGCCATCGCGAAGCTGCTCGCCGCGAGCGGCCCGGTCTGGCGGGTCGCCGGCGCTGGGCTGCGCTTTCCGCCGGCCCGCGCCGTGGCCTGGCCGGCGTACCGCTGGGTGGCGCGCAACCGGCACCGGCTGCCGGGCGGCACGGCGGCCTGTTCCCTGCCCCAGGAGGCGCGGGAGCGGCTCTACGGCCCGGCCGGGCGGCCGACCGCCGGCGGCCGACCGCCGAGCGGTGCCGGCTCGGTGCCGGCCCCCACCGGGTCGGGTTCCGCCCCGGGCTCCGGCGGGGCCTGGACCGCGTCGCTCGCCGGCTCGGCCGTGGGGCGGCCGACGAGCCGGCGGGCCCAGACCAGCGGGCGGACCCGCTCCAGCGGCAGGAAGCTGGTCATCGCTGCCAGGTGCGGTGCGAACGAGATGGTGATGGTCGCGATGGTCACCGCGTGGAACGAGTAGAAGAAGCCGACCATGGCCAGCCGCCACCGGGCCGGCAGCAGGAAGACCACCGGGCTGAACAGTTCGAAGGCCACGATGCCGAACTGGGCGACGATCAGCAGGTACGGCACCTGGGCGACCAGGTCCGCCAGGTCGGTGCCGCGCCGGATGATGGCCCGCGCCAGCACCGAGCCGGTCAGCCAGTCGAGCCCGCCGAAGCGCAGCTTGGCCCAGGCGGCCAGGAAGTACGTGCAGATCACCGCGATCTGGGTGACCCGCAGAGCCCAGCCGCCGGCCTCGGTGCGGGTGGTGTCGCCGTGCCGTGCCCTGCCGGCGGTGGGCAGTACGGCCAGTGCGACGAGCAGTCCGAACCGGTCGTGGTCGACCTTCCCGTAGCTCATCGCGATGATCATCCACTCCAGGTACAGCGCGCAGACCGACCAGCCGAGCAGCCGGGGGGCGCGTCCGGTCGCGGCGAGCAGGGCGAGCAGCAGCAGCGCCCAGAAGATCACCGCCACCAGCGCCGGGGTCGGCGTGGGCAGCGGGAGGACCCGGCCGACCAGCAGCGGCTGGTACAGCTCGCCGGGCACGCTGGCCCGGGTCCGTACCCAGGGCGTGAAGACCACGAGGTCGGCGGCGACGAAGAGGTAGATCAGGGTCCGGAACGCGGCCACCCGGCCCCGCGGCACCGCTTCGGTCAGCCAGCGGCTCATCGGGGTGCCTGCCAGCGGACCACGGTCTCGTCGGTGTGCCGGCCGGTCGGTCGGCCGGCCTGGATGCCGTGCCAGCGGATGACGATCCGGACCTCGACCAGCGCGGCGGCGTCCGGGTGGCGTTCGGCGTACGCGTCGGCGACCTCGGCGAGCAGCGCCGGGTCGGCGGCGTACCGGTCCTGCTGACCCTCGATCTCGGCGCGGCGGATGCCGGTCGCGTCCTGGTCGAGGTCGATCACGGTGCCGGTGCTGTTCACCCCCTCCACCCGGGTGTCCGGGGCGGGGGCGTTCGGCGGGTTCGAGGTCGAGTACATCCGGAACGGGCCGAACGGGAAATCGTCGTCGCTGCCCCAGACGGTGCCGATCAGCAGCAGGACGAGGCCTAGTGCGGTCGCGCCCAACCGGGTGGCGCGCCCGCGGGTGGTCAAGTTCTCCATCGGGTCGTGACGATACGGGATGTACCGGCCGCGTCGGGTCCGTCCGACGGTCAGTTTCCGCTGCCCGGGTCGACGACCGGGTGGGACGTCCCCCGCACGTGCCGGGGTACGACGAAGGCCGGGCCCGAACGGGGCCCGGCCTCGCGTGCCGTCGCAGGACGGCTCAGTGCTTGTGCTCGGCCAGCTGCTTGCGGACGTCGTCCATGTCCAGCGCCTCGACCTGCTCGATCAGGTTCTCCAGCGCGGACTCCGGAAGGGCGCCCGGCTGGGCGAAGACGATGACGCCGTCGCGGATCGCCATGATGGTCGGGATCGACCGGATGTCGAACTTGGCGCCCAGCTCCTGCTGCGCCTCGGTGTCGACCTTGCCGAAGACGATGTTCTGGTGCTTCTCCGAGGAGCGCTCGTAGACCGGGGCGAACCGCTTGCACGGACCACACCAGTCGGCCCAGAAGTCGACCAGGACGATGCCGTCGTTGCCGGTCACCTCGTCGAAGTTCGCCGAGGTCAGCTCAACGGTTGCCATTGCACTCTCCGATCACCGCGGTTTGTCTACGTCTCGTAGAACCAGGGCTGACCGTATCGAATTCCCGGGCGGTCGGGCACGAAACGTGCTGCGGGCTGCCGGCCGGTACCGAGAGTCATCGACTCGCGTCTGTGCGTCCCGATGTGCCGAACGCAAGTGCATGACGCACTTGCGTGACCTGCCGTGATGGGAGCGTTCCCAAGGAGATCCATCCGATCGAGCACTACGAATCGGTAACTTGCCCCTTGACAAGGAGCTACCCCGCCTGCAGAGATCGCTGATCAACCGGTGGTTCGTTACCGACAGTAATGTTACAAAAGAATAAATGTGACGCCGGTCTCTGTTGAACCTACGCTTGCGTAGGGCAGAATTCTCCGCATCAGAGCGTGGGCGGCGGGTGCCGGGGAGGGCCCCGCCGCTCATTGCGTCTCCCCTCGGGCGAGCGACCGGTGTGACTTTTCCGCCGGGGTCGCGCCCTGCCGGTCACCTTAACCACCGGTAAGGCATGCTGTGCCGAACTCCATCGCCGCCCGTCGAAGGGGACCAGGATGCAGTTCGGCCGTTACTACGAGGAGTTCGAGGTCGGCGCGGTCTACCGGCACTGGCCGGGCAAGACCGTCACCGAGTACGACGACCACCTCTTCTGCCTGCTGACCATGAACCACCACCCGCTGCACATGGACGCGCACTACGCCGAGACGGCCAGCCAGTTCAAGCGCAACGTCGTCGTGGGCAACTACATCTACTCGCTGCTGCTCGGCATGTCGGTGCCGGATGTCAGCGGCAAGGCGATCGCGAACCTGGAGGTCGAGTCGCTACGGCATGTGGCCCCCACCTTCCACGGCGACACCATCTACGGCGAGACCACCGTGCTGGACAAGCGGGAGTCCGGCTCCAAGCCCGATCGGGGCGTGGTTTCCGTGGAGACCCGGGGCTACAACCAGGACGGCACCATGGTCTGCGTCTTCCGCCGCAAGGTCATGGTCCCCAAGCGGGAGTACGCGGCCAGCGCCGTCGGAGAGGGAGTGGACCCGGAGCGGCCCAGCTTCCCCGAGCCGCGCTGAGCACAGCGGCGGATCGACCGCCGCAGGCACCGGGCTCCTTCCCCGCATCAGGTTCTGATGGGGAAGGGGCCCTATTCCCGTTTCGGGGCATATGCTGGCGCCGGAGGTTCCGATGAGCCACTCCGTCGCCGGAGAGCCGCCCTCTGCCGGTCGCCGCGCCGCACCCTTGACCACCGCCGTCTACTTCGCCGCCGAGTGGGACCTGCTCACCAGCTTGCCCGGTCGGGTTCTCGTGGCCGCCGCCGCCCCGGGCCCCGGCCGGCCGGCCCGGGGGGTCATGGCGGGCCTGGCCGGCCTGGACGCGGTGGCCGCCGGCCGGGCGTTCGACAGCGATCTGGTCCGCGCGGTGGTCGCCGCGATCTACGCCCGCCACGACGGCGCCCAGCCTCCCACCGAACGGCTCACCGATCTGGTGGACCTCCTGGCCGCCTGTCGGGCGGCGGTCCGGGTCCTGCACCGGCGCGCCGACCCCGCCGACTCGGCCGCGTACCGCCAGTGGGTGCAGTCGATCGCGGCCCGCGTCTGCCGGGCGGTGCCCGCCCCTGGCGAGCCGTCACCCGGCCAGCCGGCCAGCCCGGCCGACCGGCGCCTCCTGGACCGGCTCGGTGCCGCGCTGGAGCTGGGCTGAACCGGCAGGCAGGCCGTCGGTGGCGAGCGCCGGACGGGTCCGTACTCTCTGATGACCGTGACCGACGACCAGCTTGAGGTGGGCGTGGGCCCCTGGCCGGGGGACCTGCCGGACGACCCGCGCTACGACCCGCAGTTGCTGGTCGAGGGGGACCGGCGCAATGTGGCCGACCGCTATCGCTACTGGCGGCACGAGGCCATCGTCGCCGACCTGGACCTGCACCGGCACGGGTTCCACGTCGCCATCGAGAACTGGCAGCACGACTTCAACATCGGCACGGTGGTCCGCAACGCCAACGCCTTCCTCGCCGCGGAGGTGCACATCGTCGGACGGCGACGGTGGAACCGGCGCGGCGCGATGGTGACCGATCGTTATCAGCACGTCCGGCACCACGAGACGATCGAGGAGTTCGTCGGCTGGGCGGCCGCGCAGGGGTTGCCGGTGTTCGGCATCGACAACCTGCCCGGCTCGCGCCCACTGGAGACCGGCACCCTGCCGCGGAAGTGCGTGCTGCTGTTCGGCCAGGAGGGGCCCGGGCTCTCCGAACCGGCCCGCGCGGCCTGCGATCAGCTCTACTCCATCGCCCAGTACGGCTCCACGAGGTCGATCAACGCGGGCGTGGCCAGTGGCATCGCCATGCACGCCTGGATCCGCACCCACGCCGGGCCGCCACCGGTCTGACCACGCCCCGGTGCCGAATCGGACGTTCCGGCTTGACGGGCCGGCGCTCCGGGGTGACGGTGGGGATGTGAGTGTCGCGGTGAGTTGTCCGAGATGCGGGGGCCCGGTACGGGCGCCGGATCTGATGCACACCGACTCGAGGTGCCTGCACTGTGGCCCGGTGCCACCGCTGCACGTGCCCGAGCACATCGGAGCGGAGATCGTGGCGAGCGTGGTGGACCGGATCACTGCGACCGCGAATCAGCCGGGCACACCGCTGTGGTGCCCGTGGCCGCTGCCGCCCGGCTGGACCCTCACCGGCGTGGCGTACGCCGGTGACGACCGCACCGGAGTGCGGGCCACCGCGGTGGCCTGCGCGGGCCCGGCGCCGCTCGGCGGCGGCCCGGCGGACCTGGTCTTCGTGGCCGAGGAGCCGGGCGTCGGCCTGGGCACCCGGCTGGCCGGGCTGGCCGGCCCGGACCCGGGGCCGGAGTTGGCCGACGCGTTGACCGACCCCGGGCCGGGCCACCCCGAGCACGTCGGGCAGGCCCGGATCCGGGTCGGCGGTCACCCCACTCCACTGTGGCTGGTCAATTCACCGGCGGATCGAAGCGCGTACGCCGGCGAGGCTCGGGGAATGTGGCTGCATGCGATAGCCTGGCCCGCGAGTGCGGGTCACCTGCTCGCGGAAGATGTCGTGCTGCACGACCTGACCGAGTGGACTCCGCCCGAACTCGTGTACGGCGCACCGTCCCCGTACCTGTCCGGGAGAGCTTGACAACTCTCCTGGATTGACGGAGAACGGACGCAGATATTCACTGTACGACACCACACTGATACTCTGGGTGCCGCTGCGGTAATGGGACCCGGCGCCGCGCGAGAGGATGGCCCGCCATGGTCAAGAAGGTCCTCACCTGGGCCGGAATCGCATTCTTGATCTTCTTCGTCGCCTACCGGCCAAACTCCGCGGCGGATGTGTTCAAGTCGCTCGGCGGCGGGATCGTCGACATCGCCCAGGGGTTCGGCGACTTCTTCACCAGCCTCGTGGCCTAGCCGTTCGATGGGCAGCCCCGCCGGTCCACCCTTCGACCCGGACGACCCCGACCGGGAGCGCCGCGAGCGCGACACTGAGCCGATCCCGCGGATCGGGCCCGATGACGGCCCGGGCTACGGTGCCGGCCCCGGCCTGTCCGACGGTCCGTCCCTTTCGGACGACGTCGGGTACGGCGACGGGCCGGGCTACGCCGGTGAGGGTCGTTCCGGCCGCGCCTGGATCCGCGATCCGGAGGCCGGCTACCAGCCGCCGCAGATCTCCGAGGACGAGCTGGCCGGGCTGCGTGCCGACGCGACCGGCTCGGCCCCCCGGCGGGTGCTGCCGCTGGAGGACGAGCCCAGCTCGCTGGTCGCCCGCTACCTCTTTCCCACCGAGCGCTACCGGGGTGAGTGGAAGCGGCACTGGATCCACCTCACCACTCCGCTGCTGGTCGGCATCGCGGCGACCTTCGTGCTCGGCTACCTCTCCGGCTTCCTCGCCGGTCAGAACGTCGGCGCGTTGACCACCATCGCCGTGCTGCTCTGGTTCGCGGTGATGGGCTGGGTGGCGTGGAAGGTCGCCGACTGGTGGTATGACCGGTTCATCCTGACCAACAAGCGGGTCATGGTCGTCAACGGCATCATCACCCGCCGGGTGGCCATGATGCCGCTGGTGCGGGTCACCGACATGAAGTACGAGCAGACGCCCAGCGGCCGGGCGCTCAACTACGGCACCTTCGTGCTGGAGTCCGCCGGCCAGGAGCAGGCCCTGCGCGAGATCAAGAACCTGCCCAACCCGAACGAGCTCTACCTGCGAGTGGTCGAAGAGATGTACGAGCCGCAGGCCGTCGAGGCCCGGTTGGGCAAGGAAGCCGACGAGGCCAAGGCCGACGACGGGGCGTGAAGGTTTTCGTCCGAACATCGGAGCAAGTGCGCACCTTTCGTCATGGACCAGACGGCTCCTGACGTGGCACTCTGCCAGGACGGCTGGGGTGCGGAGGTGCGCGGTGGCGAGCAGGGACCCGTTGGAGGAGGAGTTTCGCGAGTTCGTCGCGGCCCGCTCCGCCGCCTTGCTGCGCACCGCGTATCTGCTCACCGGCGACTGGGCCACGGCCGAGGACCTGCTCCAGACGGCGCTGACCAAGACGTATCTGGCGTGGAAGCGGCTCGGAGGGATCGAGGCGGTCGAGCCGTACGCCCGACGGGTGATGGTCAACACCTCGACGAGCTGGTGGCGGCGGCGCTGGCACGGTGAACGTCCCACCGAGGTGCTGCCCGAGCGCGCCGGTGTCGACGAGATCGAACAGCAGCTGGACCGCGACCTGCTCTGGCGGCACCTCAGGGAGCTGCCCAGCCGGCAGCGCGCGGTCCTGGTGCTGCGCTACTACGAGGACATGTCGGAAGCGCAGACCGCCGCGATGTTGAACATCTCCCCGGGCACCGTGAAGAGCCAATCCTCCCGGGCGCTGTCCACGCTGCGCCGGCGGATGGGCGCGGCCGCACCGGAGTTGGCCGCCGAGGCCGCCACCACCGGTGGCCGGACCGCCGCTGCCGGCACCGCGCGTGCCGACCGCGCGGCCACCCCGAGCGGGCAGGTCACGGCCACCGGCGACGCCGCGCCCAGCCGGCCCCGGACGACGAACACCCCGGCCCTGCCCCGCCCGGCCGCGCCCCGTCCGGTCGAGCTGCCGGTCGAGCTGCCCGTCGCCCCCGCGCCCGTGCCCGTGGGCACGGGCACCGGAGAGCAACGGTGAAAGCATTCCCGAGCCGGTCAGGCAACCTGACGGGCCACCCGCCGCGTCCCTACCAGGTGCGACCTGACGAGCTGGACGATGCGGTGCGGGAGACCCTCTCGCACCAGGTCGCCGTCGCACGCCCCCTGAGCGCCGACCCGGCCGGCCAGGCCATCCGCCGGGCGAACCGGATCCGGCGCCGTCGTACCGCGGGCGGCCTCGCCCTCGCGGCGGTCGCCACCGTGCTGGTCAGCACCGGCATGGCCCAGCTCGGTGACGACTCCGGCGGGCAGGGCACACCCATCGTCGTGATCGGTGACCCAGACCCGTCGGTCCGACCGATTCCCTCGGCCACCGTCGCCGCCCCCGCGCCCTCGCCCGGGACGTCCGTCGACCTGCTCGTCGGCGGGACGCTGATCAGCGCGGACGGAGAGCGGCTGGAGCTGGCCGGCGTCGGGCCGGCCGAGGCCGTCCACCTGCTACCCGGCGATGCCGGTTGGCTGGTGGTCGGCGCGCCGACCACCGCCGGCCGTTCCCTCTGGGTGGCGCAGCGCGACGGGCTGGTGCAGGTGCTGCTCGCTGGGGCGGGCGCGATCGTCGTGGCGCCCGACGGCCGCCAGGTCGCCTGGCGCGACGGCACCAACCTGCTGGTGGCGGGCGTGGTCGGCACCCAGCTCATCGGGCCGGTGCGCACTCCCCTGCCCGCCGACGCGGAACCGGTCCGGTTCGTCGGCGACAGCGTGCTGGTCCGGCTCGACCCGGGCCGCGCGGGCCACGCCCTGTGGCGGCCGGGCGCCGGGCAGCTGACCGTAGGGACCGACCGGAGCACGCTGAGCGTCTACGGCGCGCTGCCCGACGGACGGCTGGTCGGCCAGTTCTCCGCTGCCGCCACGCGCAAGACCTGCCTGGCCGTACTCGATCCGAAGCGGGACCTGAAGCGGGTCGGCACCGGCTGCGGCCCGCAGCTCAGCCAGGACGGAGCCGGCGGGATCTCCCCGGACGGGCGGTGGCTGCTGGTGAACGGATGGGTCGGCAAGGCCACCCGGGCACTGCTGGTCGACCTGCACCGGCTCGGGCCGGACCTGACCGCCGTGCCGGCCGGGCCGCCATTGACCGGCGCGGTCGCCTGGATGACCGAATCGGACGCCACCTACGTCGACGGCGCGGGCCAACTGGTCCGGGTCGACGTCGACCGGGTGCGGGCCGGAAAGCCGGCCCAACCGGCCCCGGTGCCCGGCGTGCAGCCGGGGGACCGACCGGTCCTGGTGACCGGCTCCTGAGCACCTCCACCCGTCGCGGACGGACAGGCCTCGACACAGCGGAGCCGGTGGCGCTCGGTAGCGTCGGGCGATGACCTCGCGTACCGGCCCCGCGCCGCGAATCGACCTGCACGCCCACTCGACGGCCAGCGACGGCACGCTGAGCCCGGGCGAGCTGGTCCGCGCGGCCTCCCACGCGGGGCTGGACGTGCTGGCGATCACCGACCACGACACCACCGCCGGCTGGGCGCCGGCCGTGCGGGCACTGCCGCCCGGGCTGCGCCTGATCCGCGGCGCGGAGCTGTCCTGTCGCTGGTCCGGCGCGCAGCCGGCGGTGCCGCTGCACCTGCTGGCGTACCTGTTCGACCCGGACCACCCGGAGCTGGTGGCCGAGCTGGCCCGGGTGCGCTCCGCCCGCGAGGAGCGGGGCGAACGCATCGTCGCGCTGCTGCGCGCCGACGGCATCGACGTGAGCTGGCCGGACATCCTGGCCGGCGCGGGAGGCGGCACGGTGGGCCGGCCGCACATCGCGCAGGCGCTGATCCGGGCCGGCCTGGTCGTCAGCACCCGGGAGGCGTTCGGTCCGGACTGGCTGGGCGAGCGGTACCGGCTGCCCAAGGAGGACATCGACGTGTTCCGGGCGATCCGGCTGGTCCGGGCGGCCGGCGGGGTGCCCGTCTTCGCCCATCCACGCGCCACCCGACGCGGCCGGGTGGTGCCCGACGAGCTGATCGCCGAGCTGGCCGCCGCCGGGCTGGCCGGGCTGGAGGCCGACCACGAGGATCACAGCCCGGCCGAGCAGGCGCACGTGCGGGCGCTCGCCGCCGAGCTGGGCCTGCTGGTCACCGGCTCCTCGGACTTCCACGGCACCCACAAGACCGTCCAGCTCGGCGCGTTCAGCACCAGTGCCGAGGCGTACGAGCGGATCGTCGCGGCCGGGGTGACCGAGGTCGCTTCGGGCTGATCCGGGTCTCGGCCCGCACAGGCGCGGCTAGGTTGATCACGTGGATCTGAAGCTGTTCGGCGAGGTTTTCGTGACCCTGCTGGTGATCACCGACCCGCCGGGCATGATGCCGATCTTCCTCGCGCTGACCGGCCCGCTGCCCGCCCGCGATCGGAACCGGGCGGCCTGGCAGGCCGTCGCGCTGGCGCTCGGCGTGATCGTGATCTTCGCGGTGGCCGGACAGACCCTGCTCGACTACCTGCACGTGGACCTGCCCGCCCTGCAGGCCGCCGGCGGACTGCTGCTGGTGCTGGTCGCCCTGGAACTGCTGACCGGCAAGGCCGACGACCCCAGCCAGCAGGTCACCTCGAACATCGCGCTGGTGCCCCTGGGCACCCCGCTCCTGGCCGGCCCCGGCGCGATCGTCGCCACCATGCTCTTCGTCCAGCAGGCCGACGGGCTGGGCGACTTCACCGCCATCGCCGTGGCGATCCTCGCCGTGATGGTCGCGGTCTGGATCGTGCTGCGCTTCTCCGGCGGCATCGTGAAGATCCTGCGCCCCGGCGGGATCGAGGTGCTGACCCGGATCGCCGGCCTGCTGCTGGCCGCGATCGCCGTGCAGCTCATCGCGGACGCGGTGGCCGCCTTCGTCACGCATTACGTGAACATGACCTGACCCGGCACCCCCGCGCTGTCGGGGGTGGGTGGCAGGATCACAGGCGTGCGACGATCCTCCTCAGCCGGACGACCGGCCGCCGGTGGCCGGGCCCCGCAGCAGCGCGCCGGCGGCGCCGAGCAGCTCGGCTTCGAGGGCATGCCGGAGCGGCTGTTCGTCTGCACGCCGAGCAAGCTCGGCGCGTACGCGGACTGCCCGCGCCGCTACCGCTACTCCTACGTCGACCGGCCGGCCCCGCCGAAGGGCCCGCCGTGGGCGCACAACTCGCTCGGCGCCAGTGTCCACACCGCGCTGAAGAACTGGTATGCGCTGCCCGCCGACCGGCGGCGCCCCGAGGCACTGGCCACCCTGCTCAAGGGCACCTGGGTCCGCGAGGGCTACCGCGACGACGAGCAGGAGCGGGCCGCCTACCGGCGGGCGTTGGGCTGGCTGGAGGCGTACGTCGAGACGCTGGAGCCGGAGGCCGACCCGCTCGGCGTGGAGCGGGTGGTGGCGGTCAAGACCGCCGTGCTGGCCTTCAACGGCCGCGCCGACCGGATCGACTCCCGCCCCGGGCCGGACGGCCAGGAGCTGGTCATCGTCGACTACAAGACCGGCCGCACCGGGCTGGACACCGATGACGCCCGAGGCTCGCAGGCCCTAGCGCTCTACGCGTACGCGGCCGAGCGGGTGTTCCGCCGCCCGTGCCGGCGGGTCGAGCTGCACCACCTGCCGACCGGCACGGTCGCCGGCCACGACCACACCGTCGAGTCGCTGGCCCGGCAGTTGACCCGGGCCGAGGAGACGGCCCGCGACATCATGGCCGCCGAGCGGGCGGTCGCCGACGGCGGCGACGCGGATGAGGCGTTCCCCGTGGCGCCCGGCCCGCGCTGCGGCTGGTGCGACTACCGGCGGCACTGCCCGACCGGCGCGCAGACCCCGGGCAAGGAACCGTGGGCGGCCGTGGACCGGCCCACCGACGGCTGAAACCTCCGGCGGGACCGGGTCAACCGGCCAGCGGGGTGGCGGTGAGCCGTTCGGCCCGCTGCTTGGCGGCCTGCAGGATCGGCCCCTCCAGGTAGCGCCGGGGCACCGCGCCCAGGGCCAGCCGCAGGGCACGCACGGTCAGGTCCGCCGACAGGGCGGTGGTGGGCAGCCCGAGCCCGCCGTACATCCGGCGAGCCCACGCCGGCAGCAGCGCGAGCGCGGTGCCGGCGACCCCCAGGTACGCCCAGCGCGGGGGCCCGAGGGTGAGCCCCAGCCGGGCCGGCAGGCTGAGCTTCCACGGCAGCGGCGGGGCGGTGAGGAAGAGCGCCGTCTCCGCGGCCTCCCGGGTCATCCGCAGCTCCGGACGTACCGTGCGGTAGTACGCCGCCACCTCGGCGGCGGTGCCCGGGACGGTGGCGGGATCCAGGCCGACGAGGGCGGCGGAGCGGCGCTGCTCGGTGTAGTAGCCGTCCACCTCGTCGTCGGTGAGCGGCAGGCCGGCCCGCCGGGCCGTGCTGAGGAACGACTCGACCTCGGTGACGTGCACCCAGCGCAGCAGATCCGGCTCGTCGATCCGGAACTCCTCGCCGGTGTTCGGGTCGGTGGCCCGCATCCGGGCGTGCAGCCGGCGCAGCCGCGCCCCGGCCGCCTCCGCCTCCGCGGTGGTCCCGTAGACGGTGGTCGCCACGTAGGTGGCGGTGCGGACCAGCCGGCCCCAGGCGTCGGTGCGGTAGTTGCTGTTCTGCGCGACCCCGGCCATCGCCAGCGGGTGCAACGCCTGGAGGTAGAGCGAGCGCAGGCCGGCGACGATCAGGATCGGCTCGTCGTGCACCTTCCACGTGACCGAACCCGGACCGAAGAGGCCGAGGTCATCGGAGTCCACCGCCCAAGAGTGCCACGGCCCGGCCGACCTCGCCGGTCACCCTTCCCGGCCGGCGCGAGACCCGTCAGCTGTCGGCGGAGCGGCGGGCCTGGCAGCCCGGGCAGAGACCCCAGAAGGTCACTTCCGCCTCGTCCACCTCGAAGCCGTGCGCGACGCTCGGCTCGAGGCAGGGGGCGCCGCCCACCGTGCAGTCGATGTCGGCGATCTCGCCGCAGCCCCGGCAGACCACGTGGTGGTGGTTGTCGCCGGCGCGCGCCTCGTACCGGGCGGGACTGCCGGCCGGCTCGATCCGGCGGGACAGCCCGGCCCGGGACAGCGCCCCCAGCACGTCGTAGACCGCCTGGGTGGAGACCGAGTCGAGGCGTTCGCGGACCTGGCGGGTGATCTCGTCGACCTCCAGGTGGCCGCCCCCGGCCAGCACGTCGAGCACCGCGAGGCGCGGTCGGGTGACACGCAGGCCCCTCGATCGCAGCAGTTCCTCGGCACCGGACATGCGCCAATGACAGCACGTGCGACCGGTGCCGACAACCGACGTCCGGCCGGGGTGGCCGCGGACACAGCCGGCGGCGGTCGGATCGGGGCGCGGTGAACCCGATCGAGACGCCGCGCGTGTCTCCGGTCGAGAGCCTGGGGGCGAACCGGCGAACCGTACGTTGGCCACCCCGTGACCGTGATCCACCTGGAGGGTGTCAATGTTCGAGGAGATCCAGGGTCTACCGGTACACGTCCTGGTGGTCCATGCGGTGGTCCTGTTCGTGCCGCTGCTGGCTGTGGTGTCCGTCGCGTACGTGGGGCTGCCGGGCTGGCGGCACCGGCTGGACTGGGCGGTGGGCATCCTCGCCGTGGCCGCGCCGCTGACCGCCTTCGTGGCGATCGAGTCGGGTGAGGCGTTCACCGACGCGCTGGTCGCCCGGGGTTTCCAGGGCCCGATCCTCGACCAGATCTTCGAGCACTCCCGCTACGGCGACATCCTGTTCCGGATCGTGGTGCCACTCGGGATCGTGGCCATTCTGCTGCTGGTGGCGACCAGCGGACACCCCCGGGTGCCGCAGCTGCCGGCGCTGGTGACCCCGGTGCTGGCGGTGGCGGTCGTCGCGCTCTCCATCGCCGCCCTGGTCTACGTCTACCTGACCGGCCACTCCGGCGCCGAGGCCGTCTGGGGCACCACGCTCTGACCGCCGGTCACGACCCGGTCAGAAGATGACCCGCGAGCAGAGCAGACAGACCAGGACCACCAGCACCACGCCGACCGCCGCGCCGAAGCCGTAGGTGACCCGCTGCGCGCGCTGCTCGGCCGCGTCGAGGCCGGCCATGTCCTGCGGCGGCAGCCGCCGGGGCGGCGCCGGCTCCAGGTGTACGGGCGGACGCCAGCCCGCTGGCGGCGGCACGCTCGGCGGCGGGCCGGCGTACCCGCTCGCGGGCGCGGGCGCGGCGGAAGCCTGGTCCGGCGCTGCTTCGCCGCCGGTCCCGGGCCGTCGCCAGTAGTCGTCCGGGGTGCTGCCACCGCTGGGGGTCGTCACGCCGTCCGACGCTACCAACGCGGCCGACGGCTCGGTCGATTCTGGCCGGCGCGCCACCGTCCGCCACCGGTCCGCTGCCGTCGGCTGCGCTAGTCTTGCCGCTCGTGAGCACCGAGGACCCCGGCACGCAGGGCGCGCGCGGCGACGACGACCGCACCGTCGACCTGAGCGAAGACTTCGTGGTGCTGCCCGAGCAGACCGCCGACGACACCGACCGCGGCTGGGGCGAGCGGCCCGGCGGCAACGACGACTGGCTGCTCGCCGAACGCCCCCCGCACTGGGGCTGACCCGTCTCTCCGGTCCCGCCAGCCTCGTGACGTGCGGTCAACCGCGGACGACGATGGCGAACCGGCTGCCCTCGGGCAGCCCGACCGCGCGTTGCGCCTGGTCGGGGCGGAGCGCCAGATAGAGCGCCGAGGACCCGTCGATCGCGCCGGTACCCAGCACGTCCAGCACCAGCGCTCGGGGGGGGGGGGGGGGGGGCGAGCAGGGCGGCTTCGGTGCCCGACCCACCCGGCGGCGCCGCGAGCAGGTCGACCCGGGCCCCGGGTCGGACCACCGCCAACGCGGCCGGCTCAGCCAGTCGGACCGGCACCCCGACCGCGCCGCTGGGCAGCGGTAACGGACCGGACATCGGTCCCGCGCCGTCCGTGGTCGCGCTCGCGCCGGTCGGCTGCGGCCCGTCGACCGCGCCGGTCGGCCCTCTCCCGTCCACCGGTCCCGCTCCGGCTGGGCCGGGGGACGGGGTGGCGCGGGTGGCCGGCGGACAGCCGGTCGGGGTGTGCAGGACGGCGGCGGCCAGGCCGAGCAGCGCGGCGACCAGACCGGCCCGGAGCAGGGTGCGCCCGCCGGGCAGGGCCAGCCGCCGCAGCGGCCGCAACGCGCGTGCGGAATCTGGATCGCCGGTCGCCATCTGCCGCCTCCCGTCCCGGGTGCCGCAGCGACACCCGTGGCGGCAGGTTAGGCCGGTTCGGACCCGCTCAGCTGATCGTCCGCCGGCGCCTGTGGACAACCGGCCGGCCTGTGGACAACGCCCACCGACCGGCCGGACCTGCTATGACACGGGACGACTACCCCACCCGGGAAGGCGGGCGGAGCGGTCAGGATGCGGAGCTGGCCGCCGGGGCCTTGCCGCCGGACGACGAGGAGCCGGACGACGAGGACGATCCGGACGACGAGGACGACCCGGTCGAGGAGCTTGACGACGACCCGGAGTCTCCACCCGAGGACGACTCGGACTTGGCCGGCTTGGCCGGCGTGCCGCCGGCCGACGTCTCGGAGCCGGACGCCCGGGAGTCGGTGCGGTAGAAGCCGGAGCCCTTGAAGACGATGCCGACCGAGTTGAAGACCTTGCGCAGCCGCCCCTCACACGCCGGGCACTCGGTCAGCGGCGCGTCAGAGAAGGACTGGACCGCCTCGAGCTGGTGACCGCACGCGGTGCAGGCGTACTGGTACGTGGGCACGTTCTCCTCCGGATCTGGGCTCTGCCAGTTGGCACTCGACGTATTCGAGTGCCAATGGTGCGTCATTCGCCCCGGGTTCGTCCAGCGGACGTGTGGGGCGCGACACCATGCGCCGCACCCGGGCCGTCGTCAAGCGTACGCACCCCGTCGGCAGGGGTGACGATCGCGCGGACCGGGCGGTCGTGCGGCTCCGCCGGCAGCGTCTCGACCAGCTCGCCGTCGTGCAGCGGAACCACGGTGAGCGTCGCCGTGGACACCCGGGCCAGCGCCCGGTCGTACGAGCCGCCGCCGCGACCCAGCCGCCGGCCGTGCCGGTCGACCGCCAGCGCCGGAACGACCACCAGGCCCGCGCCGGTCACCGCGTCCACCCCGAGCCGGGGTCCGACCGGCTCCCGGATACCCCGCCCGGCCGCGATCAAGGCATCCGCCCCGGTGTACGCAGCCCAGTCCAGATCGAGGTCGGCGCGGAGCACCGGCAGCAACAGCTCGGCGTCGGCCGGCAGCGCCGCCCGCAGCACCTCCGGCAGGTCGGCCCCGCCCGGTTCGGAGCCGACCGGCACGTACGCCGTCATCCGGCGCGGGCGCAGCCGGCGTACCAGCGCGACCAGCTCGGCCTGGACGCGCCCGGCCGCCTCGGCCCGGGCCGGACCGGTCAGCGCCCGACGGCGGGCGAGCAGCTCGGCGCGGGTCTCCCGCTTCGCCACACGGGTCACTTCCGCTTCATCAGAAAATTCCGGCACGCAACACTCCTGACGCAACGCCTCTCCCGCGGTTGCTCTGTGTCAGCATCGCAAGCAACGGAAGCGGAACGTCCGGGGGGACCGAGTGACGCTACGCGGGCGGTTGACGGCAGCCTTCCTCGTGGTGGTGCTCGGGCCGGTCCTGCTCGGCGCGTTCTTCGTCGCCTCCACCGTCGCCGCCGTCGACCGCAGCCGCTCCACCCAGCGCCTCGCCGTGGCGGCGTCCACCGTGCGTACCTCGGTCGACGCGCTCTGCCAGCAGCTCCGCGCCACCGCCGACGCGGTTGCCCTCACCGGCGACCCGACCCGCGCCGCCGACCAACTGGTCGGCCGTGGGGTCGCCGCCGCGGTGCTGATCACCGACGTGACCGGTCAGGTCACCTACGCCTCGCCCGGCGCGCCCTCGACCCCCTGGCGGGACTGCTCCGGCCCGGTCGCGTCGCCCGGCCCGGCCCGCGCGCTGGCCGCCCGGGTCGACCTGCGCGACGCGGCCGGGACCCTGCTGGGCACAGTGGCCGCCGCGCAACTGGTCGACCCGGCCTTCGTGGCCCGGCTCGCGGCGGCGACCGGGGTGGCGGTCACCCTGCTCGACGGCGGCGCCAGCGCCCCGCGGGTCACCCACACCACCGAATCCCGTGAGGTACGCGACGCGGTGCTGGCCGCGGCCAGCGCCACCGAGGGCGAGCGGGTCACCGAGACCACCGAGGGCCGGTACGTGCGGCGCATCGGGCCGTCCTCCGGGCAACCGCTGCCGCTGGTGCTCTCCGTGGCGAGCGAGCGGCCACCCGCGCTGCACGTCACGCTGGTCGGCGTGGTCGTGCTGGCCGCTCTGCTCGCCGTGCTGACCGCCTGGCGGCTGGCCCGGGTGACCACCCGGCCGCTGGTGGAGCTGGCCGGGGCGGTGGACCGGGTGGCGCACGGCGACCTGACCGCCCGGGTGCCGGTGCGCACCCGTGACGAGCTGGGTCGGCTGGCCGCCGCGTTCAACCGGATGACCCGGGAGACCGGCTCGTACGTCGCGGCGCTGACCAGCAGCCGGGACCAGTTACGCGGTCACCTCGCCGTCCTCGGGGACACCCTGGCCAGCACGCACGACCTGCAACGCATCCTGCGGGTGATCCTGCACAGCGCCATCGCGGCCACCGGGGCGCGGGCCGGCGCGGTGCTGCTGGTGGAGGCCGGTGGGGTGCTGGTCGCACAGTGCAGCGAAGGGCTGGACGGGCGCTGGCCGGAGGGGGACGGGCCGGAGACGCTGCGGGTGCCGGTGGGCGTCGGGGTCGTCGGCGCTGTCGCCGCCACCGGGGAGCCCCAGCGAGGGCGGGTGGAGCCGACCGAGGCCCCCGCCGGTGAGCCGCGCTGCCGCACGTACGTCGCGGTGCCCTTCGCCACCCCGGGCGGCGGCGCCACGGCCACCCCGGGCGGACCTGCGGCACAGGGCGGCGGTGCGCCCGGCGAAGAGGCCGGGGCGCCGGCGGCGGCGCTCGGCGTGCTGGCCCTCTACGACCGGCTGGGCGCGGACGAGTTCGACGACGACGACCTGGTCACCCTGCGCACCTTCGCCGGGCACGCGGCGGTGGCGGTGGACAACGTCCGGGTGCACGAGGAGGCGCAGCGGCTCTCGCTCACCGACCCGCTCACCGGGCTGTGGAACTACCGCTACCTGCGCGAGTCGATCCGGCGGGAGGTGGAGCGGGCCAGCCGGTTCGGCCGGATGCTCAGCGTCCTCGCCCTGGACCTGGACCGGTTCAAGGACGTCAACGACACGTACGGGCACGCGGCGGGGGACACCGTGCTGGCCGAGTTCGCCCGGCGGGTGCGCGGCGAGATCCGGGAGGTCGACCTGGCCTTCCGGCAGGGCGGCGAGGAGTTCGTGCTGCTGCTGCCGGAGACCGACGCCCGGGGTGCGGCGATCGTGGCGGAGCGGCTGGGCGCGGCGGTCCGGGAGACGCCGGTCGCCGTCGAGGCGTACGCGGGGCCGGTCGTGGTGACCGTGTCGGTGGGCATCGCCGTCTACCCGGACCACGGCAGCACCGGACGGGAGGTGCTGGAAGCCGCCGACGACGCGCTCTACGCGGCGAAGGCCGCCGGCCGGGACACCTACCGGGTCGCCGAGGTGTGCCCGGACGTGCCGAGCCTGGAGATCCCGGTCCCGGCAGGGGCGGTGAGCCCACCGGACGGGCTGCCGCGCGCCGGCCGGCCCGTGCAGGTCGTCCGGGAGCCGGGCGGGCCCGCCCGGTCGGAGCCGACCCCGGGCGTACCCGAATCGCCGTCCGGACCGACGCACGCCCGGCCGGAAGCGGCCGAGAGCCCGGCGGACAGCCCCACGGACGCGGCCCGGCCCGGCCCGGACGCCACCCGGCCGGGGTCGGGCGGCGGCGCGTCTTCTGGGCCACACCCGCCGCGGCAGAGCCGTGGCCGATAGTCTCGCGGCATGTCGGAGCACTCAGCGAACCCTTCATCGACGGTCGCCGCAACCGGCCGTCCCCTGGCGGTCAAGGCCGTCATCCCCGCCGCCGGACTGGCCACCCGATTCCTGCCGGCCACGAAGGCGGTGCCCAAGGAACTGCTGCCGGTCGTGGACCGGCCGGTGTTGCAGTACATCGTCGAGGAGGCCGCCCAGGCCGGCCTCGGCGACGTGTTGCTGATCACCGGTCGGGGTAAGACGTCGATGGTGGACCACTTCGACCGTCGCCCGGACCTGGAGACCAGGCTGGAGGAGAAGGGCGACGCCGAGCGGCTGGCCGCCGTTCGCCGGCCCAGCGACCTGGCCGAGATCTACACCGTCCGGCAGCCGGAGCAGCTCGGGCTCGGCCACGCCGTCGGGTACGCCGAGGCGCACGTCGGCGACCAGCCCTTCGCGGTGCTGCTCGGCGACGAGTTCGTCAAGCCGTCCGAGCCACTGCTGCCGGCCATGCTGGAGCTGCAGGCCCGCACCGGTGGCGTGGTGCTCGCCTTCTTCGAGGTCGACCCGGCCGACACCAAGCGGTACGGCATCGCCTCCGTCGAGCCGGCCGAGGCCGAGCTGACCGACATCGGCGAGGTCGTCAAGGTGACCGGCATGGTGGAGAAGCCGCAGCCGGAGGACGCGCCGAGCAACCTGGCGGTGCTCGGCCGCTACGTGCTGCCGGGCACGATCTTCGACGCGATCCGGCGGACCAAGCCGGGCAGCGGCGGCGAGATCCAGCTGACCGACGCGATGGAGCTGCTGCGCACCGAGGGCACCCCGGTGCACGCGATCGTCTACCGGGGCACCCGCTACGACACCGGGATGCCGCTGGGCTACCTCCAGACGGTGGTGCAGATCGCCGCCGAGCGCGAGGACATGGGCGCCGAGTTCCGCTCCTGGCTGGCCGACTTCGTCAAGGCCGATACGGCAGGCGGATCTGGTACATGACCGCGACGGCCGACGCCGAGGCGGCCGCGAACGAGTTGACGCCGCTCGCCGACTACCTGGGCAGCGTGCTGCGCAGGTTACGAGCGCTGCCGCCACTCGACCTCGACCTCACCCAGGCGTACGGCAACGTCCTCGCCGAGGACGTCGTCGCGCCGCACGCCTTTCCGGCCTTCGACCAGGCGGCCGTGGACGGGTACGCGGCCCGCTGGGAGGACATTTCCGGAGGAGGCCGGGGCCCGAGCTACGTCCCGGCCCCCTCCGGCACGCCAGGCGGCCGGACCATCCGGCTCAACGTCGTCGGCGACCTCGGCGCGGCGAGCTGGCGACCGGTCCGGCTCACCCCGGGCTCGTGCTTCTCGGTGGCCGCCGGGGCGCCGCTCCCCGTCGCCGCCGACGTGGTGGTCCCCGTGGAGTGGACCGACCAGGGCATGGCCGCAGTGGAGATCTTCCGCACCCCCAAGCGGGGGTACGGGGTACGCCGCGCCGGTGAGGAACTGCCCGCCGGCACCCTGCTCGCCCGGGCCGGCACGTACGTCTCCCCGGCGCTGGTCGCGGTCTTCGCCGCCACCGGCATCGGGCACGTGGTGGTCCGGCCCAGCCCACGCGTGGTCATCGTGGCCACCGGCGACGAACTCGTCGACGTGGGCCGGGGCAGTCAGCCCGGGCAGGTGGTGGACGCGAACTCGCACGCGCTGACGGCCGCCGCGGCCGAGGTGGGCGCGCTGGCGTACCGGGTGGGCATCTGCGACGACGACCCGGAAGGCCTGCGCGGGCTGCTGGAGGACCAGACCCTGCGCGCCGACCTGATCATCACCACCGGGGGGACCGGCACCGGCCCCGGCGACATGGTGCGCCGGATCCTGTCCCGCCGGGAGGGCGGCCGGGCGGGGCCGGTCACCTTCACCGACGTCGCGCTCTATCCCGGCACCGCGCTCGGCTTCGGCACGGTCGGCGCCGAGGAGGTCCCGGTGGTCTGCCTGCCCGGCGACCCCGGCGCCGCGCTGATCGGCTTCGAGGTGCTGGCCCGCCCCGCCATCCAACTGCTTGCCGGCGCGGAGCCGGTGTTCCGGCCCAGCGTGCGGGCGCACCTGCTGGAGACCGTGTCGTCCCCGGGCGGGTTGCGCGAGTTCCGGCCCGCCCACGTCGCCGAGCGGCGCGGCGGCGGGTACACGGTGCAGCCGCTCAGCGGCGGGCCGTTCACCCTCTCCGGGCTGGCCGAGGCGAACGGGCTGCTGGTGCTCGGCGAGCGGGTCACCACCGCCGCCGCCGGCTCCACCGTGGACGTCCTGCTGCTGGACCGTCGCCGGTGACGGTGTCCCGGTCGTCCGCACGCAGGTGTGGCGGTGCGTCCGGGCGGTCGGTGGTCCGCATCCCGACCCCGCGATCATGAGGTCCTTCGTGTTGGGCGCGGTGGGTCCACTTGCGCGCGACACCGTCCCGGGCGGGAGACTGTGCGGGTGAGTCTCTTCGGCCCCGAGCGGGCACCCGGCTGGCCGGCGGTGCTGGTCGACGGCCCGGTGCTGCTGCGGCCCTACCGGCGCTCCGACGCGGCGGCGTGGTCGGAGGTGCGCCGCGCCAACCGCGCCTGGTTGTCACCCTGGGAGTCGTCGCTGCCCGGCGACTGGGACGAGCTCAACTCCCCGGCCGCGTTCCGCTGGGTGCAGCGTGACCAGCGGCGTTCGGCCCGCGAGGGCGAGGGCATGCCCTTCGCGGTCTGCCTGCGCGAGGCCGACCGGGACCGGCTGGTCGGGCATCTCAACGTGGGCAGCATCGTGCGGCGGGCGTTGTGCTCCGGGTACGTCGGCTACTGGGTGGATGCCCGGGTGGCCGGTCAGGGCGTGATCCCGACCGCGCTCGCGCTGGCCGTGGACCACGCGTTCGGTCCGGGCGGGCTGCACCGGGTGGAGGTCAATATCCGCCCGGAGAACCGACCGTCCCGGCGGGTGGTGGAGAAGTTGGGCTTCCGCGAGGAGTCGTACCACGTGCGCTACATGCACATCGACGGCGCGTGGCGGGACCACATCGGATACGCGATGACAAGTGAAGAGATAGCTGCCGAGGGTGGCCTGCTGGCCCGATGGCACCGGGTGCGCGCCAGTGCGCGGTAAGTCGTCCCACGGACGGGATCGGCGCGGCGCGGCGGCATCCCGGTCGGCGCGCCGTAACCTCAAGTAACTGCAAGCTTCGGCAAGCGCTGCCCATCCGGACGATCCACGCAACCAAGCGCGATCGGTGGAAGATCCTGCGGTCGGGTGGTGGTTGCTCCGAATTCGGTGACGGGAGGGGTGAGGGTGCCGACCTCGGTGCTCCTCGCCGTCCTCGCCGCCGCCGGCCTGCTCGCCCTGGCCCCGGCGCTGGTTCGCCGGTACGACGCCACCGAGCGGCTGGTGGCGGAGCGGGCGCAGTCGACGGCGCGGGTGCTCCAGCGCCACCGGCGGCGCCGCACTGTGCCGGGGCGGCGACCGGTGCACCCGCCGCGCTCGCTCGTTGTCACCCTCACTGAGGATGCGACTACCGGGGCGTTGACCGCGCCGGTCTCCGCGCCACCCGCGGGCCGCCGCTCCGGCCGGCTGCGCGCCGTGCCGCCCACACCGAAGCGTTCCCGCCGCCGCCCGCCGCCCCGCCGGCAGCACACCCCCGCCGTGTACCGGCGCCGCCGGGTGCTCGCCGCCCTGCTGCTGCTCAACGTCGTCGAGTTGATCGGCGTGCTGTTCGTCAGCCCCGGCTTCTGGATCGGCTTCTCGGTCACCTTCATGCTGCTGGCCGTGTACGTCGTCCACCTGCGCGGCCGGGCCCTGGCCGGCCGCCGTCGGCGCCGGGCCCGAGCCCGGGAGGCCGCCTGGCTGGCCGCCCGGCAGGCCGAGGTGCGCCGCGAGCAGGCTCGACGCGCCGCCGCCCGCCGGGAGGCGCAGCGCCGGCTGGCGGCCCAGCGCGAGGGGGTACGCCGCGCCGCGATGGGCCTGGACCGCCCGGGGGACCTGCCGGCCGCTGTCAACGGTGGCTCGGTCTCCTACCGGCGGTCCGGTGGGCTGCGCGGGCGCCCCTACGAGGCCGGCCGCGGCGCCTGACCGGCCTGACCCGATCCGCGACGGTGCTGGTGCTTGATCGACTCCAGGTCGCCGATGTGGGGGTGACCGCCCCGCGCTGATACCCCCACATCGGCGATGCGGAGTGGGGGCTGGGACTTGATCCACTCGGTTTCCTGAAGGTCGGGGTGTCGTGGCGTCCTGGATGCCCCGATTTCCGGGAGGCGGAGTGGATCTTCCGGTGGGTGTGAGCGCCGCGCCGGGGGCGGATTCGCGGTCGGGGCCGGCGACCTGTTAGCCTTGCTGCCGGCCCGCCCGGTGTAAGCCGGGTGGGACCGAAGCCGGTTCGCCGGCGGAGGGGCTGTGGCGCAGACTGGTAGCGCACCTCGTTCGCATCGAGGGGGTCAGGGGTTCAAATCCCCTCAGCTCCACCAGCAACGCGTACGACCAGGGGAAATCCCGCCGGCAAGATCAGCGGGCACAGATCCGGCACAGATCAGCGAGAATCCAGGGCCTTCGGGCCCTGCTTTCGTTTGGCGCTCGCGTCCCGGAGCGCGCCGCTGATGATGTTGCGGCGGCGGTCCTTCTTCGGCCACCAGTGGACGTAGGTTTCCAACGTGATCCGCAGGCTGGAGTGCCGCAGCGCGTTCTGCACGTCCGTGGGATCGGCACCCGAGGTGATCAGGCGGGTGGCGAAGTAGTGCCGCAGAGAGTGGAAGGTGCCCTCATCGGGCCAGCCGGCCGCCTTGCACCAGGTCCGCCACATCTGCGACCACCGTTGGTCATGGATCGGCCGACCCTGGTCGTCGGTGAACAGCAGCGGGACCATCCGGCGCTTGGGATCTTTGCCCGGGTCGGGGGTGCCGGCAGTGATGTCGGGCAGCTCGACCAGGGCGGGCGGGTAGCTGCGGACGTGCTGGGCGAAGACCGCCGCAACGTGGTCGTCCAGGTCGACGTCACCGACTGAGCCGGCCTTCGGCGGGGCGAGATAGAAGCCACCGTAGGCGACCTTGTGAAACCGCAGTTGTTGAACCACGTGCAGTTCTTGACGGTCCGGGTCGATACATCGGGTGCTGTCCTCCAGGCCGAGGGCTTCCCCGAGTCGCATCCCTTCACCCGCACCGGCCCAGATAGCCGCCTGTTATTCGTCGGGCACCACGTCGACCAGGGCGAGCACGTCATCGTCGGTCGGTACCCACTTCGGCGCGCGGGAGAAGCCCCGCAGAATCGCGAACAGCCGGATGGACTTGCAGGGGTTGTCGGGGATCACCTTGTCCGCGACGGCCGAGTTCATGATGTTGTTCAGCAGGTCGAAGTAGGTCTTCACCGATGATTGGGCGACGTTGTTTTGAAGCAGCTTGGCGACCCACTCCAGGACGTCGGTGACGGTGATCGCGCGGATAGCCCGGTCGCCGAAGTGCGGGTAGTGGTGGTGGCGTAGCCGGGATTCGGTGTGGCGCTGGTAGTCGAGGGCCTGACTGATCTGGCGGGACAGCCGCCATCGCTCGCCGTAGTCCTTGAAGGTCAGCCGGCGCTCTGCCTGGTCGATCCGGGTTTCCTCGGCGATCCCGGCGCGTCCCTTGACATCCCACTCTTCGGCGTCCACCTTGCGGTCGAACAGGCGCTCCCGGGTTTCGCCGTTGTGGTCCACGTACCGGCAGCGCCACCGTTTGCCGCGCCCGTAGCGCTTCGACTTCAAGCGCTCCTTGTTGGGGCCGCGCTTGGTCAGGTACCACAGGTCATCGATAGCCATGTCAGGCCGCCTGGTCTTCGAGCCAGGCCCGAACGTCGGCCGGGTCGTAGCGCAGGTGACGGCCGACCTTGAAGGCGCGGCCAGGCGGGCATCGGACGGATCAGACTTGCCGCCTGGCCGACGCCCTACGCGTTGCGGCCGACCAGCTTCGACGACCTGCTGTCCCGCGGCCAGGAGCGCCCGCAGCAGGCCGGCTCCGTGCGAGCGGCAGCCTTCCACCGCCCAGGTCAACCGGGGGCCTGGCGCTTGCTGCACTGCCCAGACGATCAGTTCGCTGTAGCCGTCCGGGCTCGCGTCGACGGTGACGGTCGCGACCTCCCGGCCAGCGCCGTCGAGCAGGCAGGCGGTGTGCGTGTCGGTGTGGGTGTCCACGCCAATGACGGCGTCGACCGATTCTGCGAGCATGGGCATTACACCGTTGCTCCTTCCCAGGGGCGGTGGTTGACGTTGGCACCGGCCTGGGTGGAGACACCTACGGCACATCTGTGATGAGCCACGCCGCAATGGCGGGCAAGCTTCTGATCAGGCCAGACGGTGAGCCAGGCCGGTGCCGGCGGTCAGAGACGACAGGTCAAGCGCAGGGCACGCCGTAGACGGCCAGATGCGTTAAGAGTCAGCCCTGACCACCGGCACCGATCCTGGCAGCAGCCCACCCAGGACCACCACCGCGAGCCTCACAGATGCGTTACACATCGGTTTCACTTGACGGGTGACAGTCAGCGGTCCCCTCCGCCGGCCGGCATCACGGTCCGTTACTGGTGCGCTGCCTGTCAGGGCAGGCGATCAACGACGTCGGTCAAGACGTTCGGTTAGCGGCCATGACCCGATGCCTGAGCTGGTCCGACGCGGTCGGCGGACATGACATCGGTACGGGTACAGGGCGCACCGCCGTGCAACGAGAACTCGGCTACCTGCCGCAGGATCTCGGCGTCTACCCGGACCTGACGGCGCGCCAGTTCCTTGACTATGTGGCGCTGCTCAAAGGCATGGATGACCGGTCGGCGCGGCGCCGGCGTGTCGGGGAACTGCTGGAGGTGGTCGCGCTGACCGAACACGCCGACCGCCGGCTGCGCGGTTTCTCCGGCGGGGTGCGGCAGCGGGTCGGCATCGCTCAGGCGTTGCTCGCCGATCCGCAACTGCTGATCGTGGATGAGCCGACCGCGGGACTCGACCCGGAGGAGCGGATCCGCTTCCGTACGCTGCTGTCCCAGTTCGCCGGCCGGCGGACCGTGCTGCTGAGCACGCACATCGTCGACGACATCGCGCAGACGTGCCGGGAGGTGGCGGTGCTCGCCAAGGGCCGGCTGATCTTCCGCGGCACCGTCGACGAACTCACCCGCCGGGCCGAGGGTCGTGTCTGGTCGGTGGTCACGGGCGGCCCGCCGCCCGCCGAGGGCACGGTGGTGTCCGCGTTGCCGCACGAGGACGGCATGCGGTACCGGATCGTGGCGTCGGCGGCGCCGAGCGCGCAGGCCCGCCCGATGGATCCCGGCCTGGAGGACAGCTACCTCGCCGTCACCGCGCGATGAGCCGGGCGAGTGACGCCTGCCGGTTCCCCAACGTCTGCCTGCTGCTTAAGTTTCCGCAGGCCAGCCCACATATATTGCTAAATATATGTGAGGCTCTATACGATTCCCCCCACGTTGAACCTCTTCGACGCGGTGGGGCCGGCAGTGGCCGGCGCTGTTCTGCGGTCCGGTGCCGCCGAGCTCGATGCCAGGTTGAAAAAGGGTTCATTGGGCAACTCGCCACACACTGGGGGAACATTGTGAGACGTGGTATACAACTACGCCGTAGAATGGCGGCCGCGCTGTCCGCGGCCGTCGTTGCTCCGATAGCCCTCCTCGGCACCCCGGCGGCCGCCGCCGAGACGCCGTTCTGGCAGGTCGAGATCGCCAAGATCCCGGCCACCAGGTACCAACTCGACGCAAAGGCGTCCGTCATCGAGGGCACTGAGGCGCTGCGCCCGTATGTCGGTGACGATCTCGGTGAAAGCCGGCTCGAGCCGGTGCAGGCCGACGTCAAGAGCCGGTACTTCGACGGCGCGCGGCTCAACGGGCCGGCCGACGCCGCCGCGGCGTTCGACAACCTGAAGCACCTCGAGGCCTTCCTCAAGAGCCGGATGACCGGCGCCAGCCCGCCCAGCGGCGAGGCCGAGCAGGGTCACGTCACCGCGCTGGTCAAGGCGCTCACCGGGGTCCGGCTGCTGGCCGACGCGGCGATCCAGGACGCCGAGGCGACGATCGGCCCGTTCCGCCGGGTCAGCCCGCCTCCGCCGCCCGCTCCGGCCGGCGTCGACGAGGCGTTCGCCGACCTCGAAGCGGCCAAGGGTGACCTGGCCAAGGCCGACGAGATGCTTGTCAAGGCCAACGTTGAGCCCGCCACCATCCAGGCCGAGGACGCCTGGGAGAGCGGCTTCCGGGTGCTCACCCGGTTCGGCATCACGTACGAGGGTGACCACGACAACGACGGTGTGGTCGACGTGGTGGAGCTGCGCTTCGGCTCCAGCCCGCTGCTCGCCGACTCCGACGGTGACGAGCTCACCGACAAGTTCGAGATCACGGCGCTGGCCGGCTGGACCCGGCCGAACGCGTACGACACCGACAACGACACGGTGAACGACGGCGCCGAGGATCTTGACGGGGACGGGCTGACCAACCTCGAGGAGCAGCGGCTCGGCACCTCCCCGACCGAGGCGGACACCGACGGCGACGGCCTGAACGACGGCGCCGAGGTGGCCAAGGGCACCAACCCGCTGGTTCCCGACCAGCCGCGTGCCCCGCCGGTCCCCGGCGACGGCCAGCCGATCAACCCGAACCCCACGCCGATCGACACGGACGGCGACGGCGTGCGGGACCTCGCGGAAGAGGACCTCGGCTCCGACCCGACCAAGGTGGACACCGACGGCGACGGCCTCTCCGACAGTGTCGAGCTCGATTACCTGATCAGCGCGCTGAACCAGGACACCGACAACGACGGCCTGCGTGACGACTACGAAATCTCCAACGCCGAGTCGAAGGGTCTGCACCCGGGCCGCTTCGACGAGCAGATCAGCAAGTGGACGTACGTCACCGACTTCCTGCTCGGCATGTTCGCCGGCGACTTCGCCGAGAAGGACTCGATGGCCTGGCTCGCCGGCAACCTGTGTGCCAGCGCGTCCAGCGTCATCCCGGTGGTCGGCTGGATCACCGGCACGCTGGCGGACATCCGCGACACCGTCGCGGCGATCATCCACGGCGACTGGGTGAGCGTCGGTTTCAACGTTCTCGGGCTCGTCCCGTACGTCGGCGACGCGGTTGCCATCCCGGCCAAGGTCGCGAAGTTCGTCACGAAGTACGCGCACCGCCTGATGGACGCGGCGCGTTACGTCGCCCGGTACGACAAGATCCCGGACACCGTCAAGGAGCTCACCTACGAGCTCATCATGCCGGAGGTCTACAACGCTATCGTCGCGGAGGACGCGGCAGCGGCGTTCGCCGTGACCGCCTCCGCCGTCCCCGACGGATGGATCAGCAAGAAGACCTTCGACCGGCTGCTCAACGGCAAGCGGACCGACCTCAAGCGGACCCACGAGATGATGACCGACCCGGACGCGCTGCACGTCGACGGGCCCAACCTGCGCTGGGCGTACGGCTGGCAGGACGGCGAGACGATCCTCAACGAGCTGATGGCCAGCCAGGGCAAGGTGGGCCGGCCGCAGCTGCCGCTGGCCAGGCCGGACGACGACAGGTTCAAGGGCGGCCGGGACGCCGACTTCGGCGAGGAACTCGCCGACGGCTGGATCCTGCACGAGGTGAAGTCGGGCTTCGCCCAGGGCGACGACCGGATCCTGGAGCAGGTCACCCAGTGCGAGAAGGATGCCTGGTACATGAACCCCGACAACCAGGAGAAGATCAAGGCGGCCAACGCCGGCAAACCGGATATGAAGGGCAAGGGTGTCAAGGGCGTCCACTGGCACTTCGTCGGCAGCGGTAGCGGTCAGCCCAACGTGAACGACCTCGGCATGACCGAGAAGCTGTTCAACTGCCTGAAGAACAACAAGATCCCGTTCACCATCCACTTCCCGGTGGAATGATCCCAGGTGTCGCGGGGCGGGCTCCGGCCCGTCCCGCGACACGGCCTCCGATACGAAGGACTGAGAAATGAGTGCTTTCCCGCCGTTCGCGGTGCCCGGCGTCGAGCCGGAAAGCGGCACCCCGGGCCAGGGCAGCGTGGCTTACCGCGGTGACCAGCTCGCTGATCTTCCCACTGCGGCTGCTGTCCTCGACCGGTTCCCGGCCGAGCTGATCGGCCTGGCCGGCCCCGACGAGACCCGGGACGAGCACCCGATCGCCCGCGCGGACCTGGTGGCGCAGATTTACGTCTCGACCGGTGACGGCCTGCGGTGGGGCCTCGGTTTCGATGACGAGGTCGGCCATCTGGTCCAGCCGAACCTCGGGTCCATCGTCGAGGACTACCTGGAGAACGCACTCGCCGCGCAGCCCGACGTCGAGTCCGCCTACCACTACGACCGCGAGTCCTTCCAGGCCGAGACGACCCGGGTGCTCCGGGCCGACGAGATGCTGGCCCGGTGGCTCGACGCGATCCTCATCGCACACCGCGGCTACGCCCAGCAACTTGGCCGGGCTCTGCCGTACTGAACGGCGCTCACCGGCTGAAGGCCCGGGCCAGGCAGCCGGGCCGAGTCCCTCATGCCGAGGTAGTTCTTGTGTAACCGAGAGTGCTGGCGTGGCGCCGTAGAACGAGGAGAGCAGAACAGTCTTGCCGCTGCATGTGGGGATCTTACGGATGAGTCCTCCGCAGCGCGCCGCCACCTGCGCCGCCTGCGTCCTCTGCCGCGTTGAGGCGTGCTGTTCTCGGCCATGCGTGTTCACCGACCGTACTCGAAGGCCTGGTGGATGCGCTCCGCGGTGTGGCGCGTCTGCTCGTCGAAGAACACGAGACGGACCACTTCCACGGTGGTCGGCTCGGCGTGCAGCGCGGTCAATGCTTGGGCGACGGCATCGTCTTTCGGCCACCGGTCCACGCCGGAGGAGATCAGCGGGTAGGCGACCGACCGCGCGCCCAGGTCAGCGGCGACGGCCAGCGACGCGGTGTAGCAGCTCCCGACCTCGTGACAGACCAGTCTCGGGACGTGCGTGACATGTCCGGCTAGACGATCATGTTTGTGGTCTCGGGCTTGCCACCGGCTGGGCTTGACCTAATCCTCGACCGGAACGTGCGAGGCCGGCCAACTGGGAGGCTCGTAGGCAGGTGGTGTGCGGGCGCTTGTGCGCAGCCGAAGACCTGGAGGAGCGACGTGGGCGCGAAGACAGCCCTACTGGCATTCGCCGATGGAGAGATCCGCTCCGCGTTACTTGGTGCGACACGCTCGGAGCGAGCCGAGACCGAGGCGCTGGTACGTCAGGTCCACCCGGGCTACGTCGTCGAGCCCGCCGACGACGGTACGTTGCTCGACGACATCAACCCGCCAGATGACATCACGTACGCCACGAAGTTGGCTGGGTTGGAGCTGTTCTGCGACTGGCGGCTTGTGTTCGACCGCCCGTCTGAGCTGCCGGAGCACCTGCGTCAAGCGGGAGTGGGCAGCGCGGGTGTGTGGCCGAAGATCATCAGGCACAGATCCGGCACAACCAAGCCCGATAAGCCGTGTCAAACGTCGAGAGGCGTTGACGACGGTTGCGCAGGCCAGCCCGGCGATCGGTCCGGTAGGAGATGATCTATCAGGGCTGGAGGTGTATGGGGTTCAAATCCCCTCAGCTCCACCCCAGGTCAAAGGCCGTTTCCGCTCGTCGGAGACGGCCTTTTTCGATCTTGTACGGCAGCAGGAGAGCGGTCCGATGGCAGCCGGCTTCCCCGGTATCGGGGTCGGCGTCGGCGTCCTGTGGCTGGACAAACCGCCGGCCGACGCCGACCGGCCAACCGCAACATCAGGTTCACCGACGCCGAGGACGACTCGATCAGCGTCACCAACAAGGCCCACCACGTCTGGATCGACCACAACGACGATCCTGGATCCGTACCGACCACGGCGGGTCGAACACCGATCGGAGCAGGAACGCGCCGCGCGCTTTCGGCCCGTCCAACAGCCCCGCCGGTGCGTACACGCACCACAGGCCGGTAGAACCCTGGTGAGACGCCCAGACATGGAGCCGAGCGTCTCACTCATTCCCGGTCAGGCCCCGCTCGGCTTGACTAGTGACATGAGAGAGAACGTGCACGAACAGCCCATCCTGGTCCTCGGCGGTACTGGCAAGACCGGTCGTCGCGTGGCGGACCGCCTCACCGCCCTCGGCCGTCCGGTACGGGTCGGTTCCCGCTCCGGCGAGCCACGGTTCGACTGGACCGACCAGAGCACCTGGGCTGGCGTGCTGGAAGGGGTCGGGTCGGTGTACCTGGTGTACTACCCGGACCTGGCCGCACCGGACGCGCCCGCCACAATCCGCGCGTTCGTCGAGCAGGCGGTGGCCGGCGGCGTCGAGCGGATCGTCCTGCTCTCCGGCCGGGGCGAGGAGGCGGCTCAGCTCTGCGAGCAGGTGGTACAGCGATCCGGCGCGGAGTGGACGATCCTGCGGGCGAGCTGGTTCAGCCAGAACTTCAGCGAGGATTTCTTGGTGGACTCGGTGCGCGGCGACGAGATCGTGCTCCCGGCCGGCGACGTCGGGGAGCCCTTCGTCGACGCCGACGACATCGCCGAGATCGCGGTCGCGGCGCTGACCGAGGCGGGCCACGTGGGTGAGGTCTACGAACTGACCGGGCCGCGGCTGCTCACCTTCGCCGAGGCGACCGACGAGATCGCCAAGGCGGTTGGGCGACCGATCACCTACCAGTCGGTCTCCCCGCAGGAGTACGCGGAGGTAATGGCGCGTTACCAGGTGCCCGCCGAGCTGGTGGCCGTCCTGACCGACCTGTTCGGCAAGGTCCTGGACGGGCGTAACGCCCACCTGACCGACGGTGTGCAACGCGCTCTGGGCCGCCGGCCGAGGGACTTCGCGGACTACGCGCGGGACGCCGCCGCCACTGGCGTCTGGGCGACCGAACAAGCGGATCGGGGCTGATCGTCATGAACACGCTGGCAGCCTGGTCGGCGGCGGTGACCCTGGCGGTGACCGGTCTGATCGCAGGGGTCTACTACGCCTTCTCCGTGTCCGTGATGCCCGGGTTGAACGCGACCGACGCCGGCACCGCGATCCGGGCCATGACGAACATCAACCAGAAGATCCAGAATCCGCTCTTCTTCGTGACCTTCTTCGGTCCCATCCTCGCGGCTACGATCACCGGCGTACTGCTGCTGATCCTCGGCCACCGTCCGGCGGCGCTGCTGTTCTTCCTGGCCGGGGCCGCGTACCTGGTGGGCGCGTTCATCCCGACGGTGGCCCTCAACGTGCCGATGAACGATGCGCTCGACGCGGCCGGTGTGCCGACCGACCCGGCGGAGGCGGCGCGGATCTGGGCGGACTACGCCTCGCGCTGGACCTGGTGGAACACCGTGCGCGCCGGGGCGAGCGTGGTAAGCCTGCTGCTTGCCGGGTTCGGCGTCTACCTCTGGGGCAGCCAGCGGTGATCACGTCACCCCGGCGGGGTGCGGATCGGGCGATGCCCAGCGGATCGGTCAACCGGGCCTGCGGCCTCGACCAGGATCCGCTGGGCGTGCGCGACGAAGGGTCCGTCGGTCTGGATCCGCTCGTGCAGGGCGGCGAGCCGGTCGCGGTACCGATCGAGTACCCCAACGGGGGTTGGCCGGCAGCGGCCCCGCGATGACGTCGGCGAGTTCGTGGACCGTGCCGGGGCCGATCTGTCGAGAGAGGAAGGTGCGGCCGGGCAGAGCAGCCGGGCAACCTCCGCCCACCAGGTGTCCACCGAGTGCCGGCTGACCACCAGGTCGAAGCAACCGTCACGGAACGGCAGGTCAGCGGCGTCTGAGAGGCGGCGACCACGGGTCACTGACGTGCGCCTCCACAGCCACATCGGTCGGCCTCAGTGTCGGCTGTCGCGGCCCTGCAGCCAGGGCGCGATGACCACAGTGGGCAGGGCGAGGAACATGGCGATGAGATGGGCGGCCCAAGCCCATGGAGCGAGGCTGGTACCGTCCATCCCCGCGTGGTCGATGAGCAGCGCCCAACCGCACGGGATGAACAGCAATCCCATCGCGACGGCACCCGCCCACAGCAAAGCCAGCGAGCGACGGACAGCGGCCGCCGTCAAAACGACCGTCACCGCAGCCGGTACGCCCAACAACACGCTCGCCTGGCTCCAGTCGACACCCTGAGGGGCCGAGGTCCCAACACGAAGATCGGCGTCAGCCAAGGCCCAGCTCCACCCGGCCGCGATGTTGGCGAGGCTGAGAAACGAACCTGCCCACATGAACCAGACGGCTCTCACGGCGGCAGCATAGTCATCGCGTCACATGTCCTTCGGTGACCAACTAAGTGACGATCGGTGCGACGCCAGCGGACAAGGGCGGACGGAAGCGGACCGCTTCGGCAGGTCACGGGCTACGAAACCGCAGCTCACGTGGCAGCGTTGGTTGCCTGGGGGGCAAGGAGTCCGTGGCTTTGGCGATACGTTGGGCGCAGCATGTGCAAGGCCGTCGCTGGCTGGCTGGGTCGCCATCCCTCAGCCAGAGTCTTGCGGACGACTGCCGCGACCGTCGACGGAAGGGACAGGGGCCGACGGGCCGCCGATCCAGTTGCTCGGGTGGTCCTGACGCATGCTGACCAGCAGCACGCTGCCCTTGCAGTCGCCAGTGTGGGGGGCGGCCTTTCCGATCTTGTGCCGTGGAGGCGGAGCCCCTGCGACTAGTAGTGGTTGTCGATCGGCTGGCGCGCCTCGTCAAACAGCGCCGGTCCCTCGTACCGCACCGGAGGCAGTGGCGGGTTGGCAGGCTTGACCTCCTCGAACTGTTCGGTGGACAGGGCGTACACCACCCGGCCGAGGCCGGACCGATCGATCGCGGTCGCGCACATCGGGCAGGGCTGGCAACTGGTGAACATGGTGGTGCCAGCCGCCACGTCGGGGGCGAGTTCCCGGGCGGCCCAGCGGGCCAGTTTCAGCTCCGGGTGGGCGGTGATGTCCGAGTCGGAAACCACGGTGTTGTGGTCCTCGATCAGGACTGTGCCGTCCGCATCGACAAGTAACGAGCCGAATGGCCGTTCGCCGGACGCTCCGGCCTGGCCTGCGATTTCCACGGCACGGCGGAGAAGCTTCTCATCGTCGGGCGTCATCGGTCCTCCTAGGATTTGTGGTGAGCGGCCACGGCCGCGAGTGTCTGCCAGGCGCGTTCGGGCTGGCGGATCTCGGTCAGGTCGCCGTTGAACGGGTCGAGCACCACCGTCTCCGCGCCGAGCAGACGAATCTGGTCGATGTCGGCAATGATCTGGTGGATGGTCCCGACACCGGCGAGACGGTCCGGGTCGCTGATCGGCTCACGGGTCTCCTGAAGTGCCATGCGCGGCATCAACGCGGGCACCGGGCGACCCAGTTCGCCGGCGATGGCCTTGAGTCGCCCGGCCGCCTCCGCCAGCCATCCAGGCGTGAACCGCAGCGGGTGCCACGCGTCACCGAGCCGGACGGCGCGTCGCATGCCGGCGTCGCTGTTGCCGCCGATCCAGATCGGGATCGCCTCCGTGTCGTAGTCGTCGGTGTCGCGCCAGGCGTCACGCATGGCGTTCAGGTACTCGTCGGTCAGCGCGCCGCGCCGGCGGTACGGCACGCCGAGCGCCTCGAACTCCTGCCGGGCCCAGCCGACGCCGACACCGAGGACGAGCCGGCCGCCGCTGAGCCGGTTGAGGTTCGCCGCCATCCGGGCGGTGAGCAGCGGGTGCCGGTACGGGACGATGAGCACGGTGGTGCCCAGCCGGACCCGGCGGGTCACCGCGGCCAGCCAGGACAGCGTCGTGAACGGCTCATAGAACGGCGCGGGATACTGCTCGGCCACGTCCGGGGTCACCGCGATGTGGTCGGAGACCATCAGCAGGTCGAAGCCGAGGCCCTCGACCGTCTGCGCCCACTGCCGCAGCATCTCGGGATCGGTGCCCGGGGCGAAGTTCGGTACGTTCACGCCAATCTGCACAGGTTCAAGGCTAGTCACCGTGGAATCGGCCCGTGAACCTCATGTTCACCGGACTTGGTGGCTCCCGGCGTGGATCCACCGGTCGTTTGGCGAATGGCCGAGGATCTTGATGTCGTCGATTGGCATCCTGACCGAGCTGCAGGAAGATGGCCGCCTGCCGATCACCGAGCTCAGCCGACGGGTCAAACCGAGTGCGTCGGCCGCCAACGTCGTCTGCAGCGCCACCCTGCCCCATCGCGGCCCGCGCCCGAGCCAGCCTCGCCCTTGACAGGATGGTGCCGCTCCGGGCACCGAAGTCAGGAGAAACGATCCGTCATCGCGGGTACCAGGCCGTGCTGTCGCATGACGTTCGTCAACTCGTGCAGGGTTGCGCTCACTGCTGCGGAGGAATCATCTCTCAACAGGACGGTCACGTCGAGGCACCAGGCCACCTCTCGACCAACTCGGCGCACGACCCAGACGAACTGGTCGCCGCCCTGATCCAGGTAACCGGTGACGACTGACCCCGGAGGACGCGGTGCGCCGTCTCCGGTCGACTGCCAGAGCGTCCTGAGGCTCTCCACCTGATCCTCCCGGAGATCCTTCGCGAAGAGAACGCGGTAGACGCGCCGTTCGTGGAACCCGGGAGGTGGGTGCGCGGGACCGAGCCGCAGCGGCGGAGCGGCGGCGATCGGCTGGTGGTCGCGGAAGTACGTGCGCAGGACTGCTTCGGGCGGCAACTGCCCGCCACCGAGCTCGCGGTAAACGCTCTCGGCCCTCTTGCGGGAGGCGGGCACCACCCGGTCCAGCACTTCGCGATCTGTGCGCATGCTCTGGCTGAACGAAGCGGAACTCCACCAGTCGGCACCTGACGGCGTCCAGCCGGCGCTGTCCAGCCCCGCCGTCGAGAAATCAGCGTGACGGGTGAACTCCTCGACGACGATCCCCTCCACAGCGGCGGCCGGACCACGGTCGCCCGGCTTCGTCAGGAGCATGTAGTAGTCGAGCGGAAGTCGGCGCTCGGTCGCCTCGACGACCGTCGTTCCAGGTTCTGCCCGAGGCGGCCCGGCAGGCATCAGCGACATCCTCCGTCTTCCGTCTCTATCGGGGATTCCGGGCCACCGTAGCGAAGGGAGGCGCCGTCCCAGGCGACTAGCATCCGGTGTCGACGTGAGGAGCCCACATGACATCGCCGGCCCAGACTCGGTTCGGTCTCGTCGGCAGTGGTTGGCGGGGCGAGTTCTTCCTCCGCCTGGCCAGACTGCTGCCGGAGCGGTTCCGGGCGACCGGGGTGGTCACGCGTACCGAATCGCGCGGTGCCGCGGTGACGGCCAAGTGGGGCGTGCGGACCTTCCGCACGACGGCCGAACTGCTCGCCCACGAGCGGCCGGACTTCGTCATCGTGTCGGTGCCCTGGCCGGTGACGCCCGAGGTGACCCGCGACCTGGTCGCGGCCGGCGTGCCGGTGCTCGCCGAGACGCCGCCGGCGCCCGACCTGGCGGGGCTGCGGTCCCTCTGGTCCGACGTCGGAGGCAGCGGCTTGGTGCAAGTCGCCGAGCAGTACCTGCTGATGCCCGGGCACGCGGCCCGTCTGGAGGTGATCCGAGCCGGGGTGCTCGGTGAACCGACGTCCGTCCAGGTCTCCTCGACGCACCTGTACCACGCGGTCTCGCTGATCCGTTGCCTGCTCGGCGTCGGGTACGACGCCGCCGAGGTCAGCGCGCGGGTGTTCGTCGCGCCGCTGGCCAACCCGTTGTCACCCGCCGGCTGGAGTGGTGACGCCACTCCGCAGCAGATCTCCACCACCCTGGCCACCATCGACTTCGGCGGGCGGATGGGGTTGTACGACTTCACCGACAACCAGTGGTGGAATCCGCTGCGTACCCGCCGTTTGGTGGTGCGGGGGTCGCTCGGCGAGTTGGTGGACGATCGGGTGGTCCGCCTGGTCGACCCGACCACGCCGGTGGAGTCGTCCCTGGTGCGGCGGCAGACCGGCGTCGACCTGAACCTCGAAGGGCTCGACCTGAAGCACATCAGCTTCGACGGCAGCGTGGTCTACCGGAATCCGTTCGTCGGCAGCGGATTGTCCGACGACGACATCGCCGTGGCCGACATCTTGGCTCGTGCCGGCGCCTGGGCGCGAGAGCAGGGCCCGGCGCCGTATCCCCTGGCGGAGGCGTGCCAGGACCACCTCATCAGCCTCGCCATCGAGGAATCGGTACGCACCGACCGTCCGGTCGTCACCGCCAAGGAGGCGTGGGCACGGTAGCCGCGGGCCGAGATCGATCTGTGCTCCGGTCGTGTTCGGGTCCTGACTCGCCGTGGCTAGCGTGCCGGGTATGACGCCACCGATGCACACGCCGTCCGGGGTCGTTGGCCGGCGGAGCTGGGGGCCGTGGGCCGTCGCCGCCGCCTGCGTGGTGGGGCTGCTGGTGGCGGCAATCCCTCCGGTGCTCGGCTTTCTGGTGTTGGCGTACGGCGGCCCGGACATCGATGAGCCGCGAGCCGCAGCCGATCGGTTCGTGCAGCACCTGGAGCAGAACCAGGACGAGGCCGCTTACCGCTCGATGTGCTCGCAGGCGAAGGACCGAATCACCGTCGCAGAGTTCACCGAGGCGGTGGAGCGACTGGGCCGCCCGGTCTCCCACGATCTCGGGCGGGCCGGATTCGGCAACGAAGCCGGCAGCAGTGCGTTCGTGACCGTGCGACTGACCGACCGCTCCGGTGCGACGACGTCGGTGAGTCTCCGGCTCGAGACCGAACCAGGCTGGCGCGTCTGCAGCGACACCTTCGGCTGACCGTCGTCCTTCGCGCGCACGACGAACCCGCCAGGGGTGGGTACCGGTTGTCGCCTGGCTGCCCCAGCAGTGCGGTCGCGCCCCCGACACGTAGGCCGGGGGCGCCACGTCGTGGTGGGTCAGCTGGTGAAGTCGTCCGAAACGTCCCGGGCGTCCTCCTGGACGTGCTCGCCGGGCTTGTTGCCCCGGATTTCATCGCGTTGCGCCACCTGATCCGCCTGCGACCGCTCGTTCTGGGTCATGTTGCCCACCTGCGCCCTGGCAGGACCGGCTACGCGCTCGACCTGGTCGTTGGCCCTCTCGACGCTCATGTCGCCTCCCTCTCGTTCGGCGGATGCCTCTGCTGACCCGCGTCCCCGCCCTCCGGTGGGGAAAACCCTGGTCGGCTCCCAAACGATGGCCCCCGACCGGACGAGATGTGATCGCGACGTGCAGATCTCATGGAGGTCCGTCGCTACTCGTTGTGGCGCCAGAAGCCGTCCGCATAGCGTTCGAGGAGCGGCGGCGAAGACGGGTGGCCACCATGGATTTCGAGGAATGGGTACGAAGGTTCGCGGCCAATGCCGAGCGCCGCCGGCTCGACGGGGACCCGGCGTGGGGTACGGCGCGCTCATTGGACCGGGCGCTGATTCGGAGCCTGCAGCGATTCCAGGCCGGCGAGGATGGCGACGGCGCGAGCCTCATCCGCAAGAGCGACCTGGCCGGTGACCCGCACTATCTGGCGGCCATTCGGCTGTTCGTCGTCGAGGAACAGAACCACGCGCGGCTTCTCGAACACCTGTTGCTCAGTGCGGGTGCCTCCACGATCGACGGCCACTGGAGCGATCGGGTGTTCGTGGCGGTGCGGCGCGCACTGGGGCTGCGACTCGAACTGATGACGCTGATGGTCGCGGAGGTCGTCGCGCTGCGCTACTACCGGGCGGTACGCGACGGGACAGCGAATCCGCTGGTCACGGATGTTGGTCGCCGCATCCTGGCCGACGAGCAGGCACACGTGCCGTTCCACGCCCAGCGGCTCGGCGAGGGCTTCGCCGGGCTGGGCCGATCGGCGCGGGCGACGGTGGCGGCCGGTTGGTGGGCACTGCTGCTCGGCGCGGCGTGCGTGGTCGCGTTCGGGCACGGCTCGGCATTACGCCTGCTCGGTGTCGGTCGGCTCCGCTTCATCGCCGAAACCGCGGCGCTCTTTCGACCAGTGGTGCGCGACGTGCTGTTTGAACGGCGTCGGTCCGACCGTGCCGAGCCGCCGGGACAGCACGGCGCTGAGCAGCGAGACAGGCGCGGACACCGCAATCTCGCCAGGTAGGCGGAGCCGGTCCGGGTGGACCGACTCCACCTCGAAGCGTCACGGCTTCCAGGAGCCGGAGGTCTCGAACTCGTGCTGGTACTCCAGCACGCCCTTGGTGTCGGGCACGTCGAACACGACGCTGCCGGTGCGCTTGGTGCCGGCGGTCAGGTCGTTGCCGGCGGGCAGGGGCTTGCCGCACCCCGAGAAGGCCCCACCGATCGCGTTGGTCTCGGTGCCGTCGGCGGCGACCCACTGGAAGTAGAGCGGGTTCGTCGAGCCGGTGCCCGTGGTGACCGTGAAGGTCACGTCGGCGATCACGTACATGCCCTCGTCGGGCTTGAGGCCGTACGACTTGCAGGGCTTGGTGGAGGTGCTGAACTTCGTCACCGTGACCTCGACGGTGCCGTCGTCGCCGTCGATGACCAGGGTGTCCCCGGGCGACATGTTCCGGGTGTCGTCGTCGGCCGAGGGCGGGGCCGACGAGGGGTCGTCGCGGGGCGGCTGCCCGACGCCCCGGGTCACGCCGGGGGTGGGGAGAGCGTCGGTCACGTCGTTGGCGGCATGGTTCGCGCCGATGACCACCGCCACGATGCCGCCGGCGCAGCACAGCAGGGTGAGCACGGCCGCGGTGACCGCGATGACCACCACGGTCCTGTTGGAGTTCTTCGTCGGCACGGGCGGCGGCATGGTGAGCGGGTAGCCCGGCACGCCGGGTGGCGGGTACGCGCCGCTGCCAGCCGCCGGGTACGCGCCGCCCGGAAGCGGCGGCTGCGGCCAGGCCTGGCCCGGCGGGGTCGGGTACGGCGTGCTGGCGTACGGCGGCTGCGGCGCGTTCCCCCCTGCCGACCACGGGTTGGGTGGTACGGGTGCCTGCGGGAGGGTCGGCTCGGCGGCGGCCTGCTGCGGTGCCGCCGGGAACGGCTGCGTCGGCGGCTCCAGGCTCGGCTGTTGGGGGTCCTGCGGCCCGACGGGGGGCTGGGGGTGGGTCACCGTGCTCCTTGGCGCCTCGGTACGTGCGGTTCGCGAACCCGCCGACGCTACCGTGCGTCGCCGATCGCCCGGTCGTCGCGCCGGCTCCCGCCCATGCCCGGTGGGAGCCCGACGGGGCATGCGAACCTTACGGACCGGTCAACATGGACGGTGGCCGGCGACAGGCTGAGCGTCAGGGAAAGGTGAGCGCCTGGGCGTCAGCGGAGCGGGAGCACGGCGGCGGTGCGGACCAGCCCGTCGGCGACCACGAACCGGCCGCTGATCGTGGCGGGCGGGTCGGCGACCGCCGCCGCGTCCACCCGGGCCGGCGCGATCCGGGCGGTGAACGTGCCGGCTTCCGGGTCCAGCTCCAGCCGGGCGTCGTGGAAGTCGAGCCAGCTTCCGACGACCGGGTACCAGACCTTGTAGACGGTCTCCTTGGCGCTGAACAGCACGACCGGCCAGGAGATGCCGCCGGGCAGTCGTGCGCAGGTCTCCTCCTCCTCGGGCAGCAGCACGAGTCGGCGTACTCCCGCATTGACCTCGCGGTGCTGTTCGGCGTCCATGCCGACCGATCGGACGTCGGTGCTGCGGGCCGCCGCGGCGGCGCAGTAGCCGGTGGTGTGGGTGATGCTGCCGACCACCCCGGCCGGCCAGACGGGCGCGCGGTCGGCGGCGGCCGGCACGGCGGCCGGCGGCAGGCCGAGACCGGCCATGGCCCGCCGGGCGCAGATCCGCCCGGCGGTGAAGTCCCGCCGGCGGGTCTGAACCGCCCGCTCGCCCAGGCACGCCTGCTCGGCGGCGAGCAGCTCCCCGGCCCAGTCGTCCGAGCCGGCGACCGCCACGGCGACCGTCGGCGGCAGCAGGTCACGCATCGCCGGCTACCGGTCGGTAGGAACGAAGGTGCGGCGGCGACATTCGGTCGACCGTCAAATTTCCGACTGTCACGAGGGGAGAACGTACCGGAAGGATGTAACACCGGAGAGACGCAAAGCGCTCGCCGGTTGATGGCACCGGGGGGCCACCATCGCCGACCGGGGCACGGCGACCGCCAGCCCCACGGACATCTGGAGAGGACGTGCGATGACCGATGGTGCGGAACGGCCGGGGGGACGGGCTGACGATCACGCGCCGACCACCCCCGGCTGGAGCTGCGGCTCCTGCGGCGACGAGTGGCCGTGCGCGACGAAGCGCAGCCGGCTGCTGGCTGAATACGGGGGTGACCGGGCGATGCTCAGCGTCTACCTGGGCTCCTGTCTCGCCGCCGCCACGGAGGACCTGCGCGCCGCCCCGGTCATGTCCCTCCAGGATCGGTTCATCGGCTGGCTGCCGCGCTCGCGACGCGGCTGAGCCCACCGGTGGCCCCGCCGCCGGGACGGGACCACCGGGGACCGGGCTCGTTCAGGCGCGCCGGGGGCGCCGGGTCAGGGCGAAGCCGACCACGCCGGCCACCGCGGCGAGCACACCGCCGATGCCGGTCCAGACCCAGCGCGAGCCGAGCTCCGGCAGCCAGTCCGCCGGGGAGTCACCCTCGTCGTCGGCCTCGGCGTCGGCCGCCGGTACGGCGTTGAGCACCGCGCCCGCCCTGGTGTTCGGCACCAGCGGCGCCGCCAGCTCGCCGTCGTCGGCCGAGGCGCCCCGGTCGGCGACGGTGCCGACCAGCAGGTCCACGTCGATCGGCGCGCCCAGGTCCGGCTCCGGCAGGTCCACCACGGAAAGCCGGACGACGTACGTGCCGGGCAGCGGATCGGCCGACCACGGCTCCGCCCAGGGCCGCACCTCGCGCAGCGTGCAGCCCAACGCCACGCTCGACGCCTGCGCGTCCACGGTCGGGGTCTGCGCCCCGGCGGTGCACGCCTGCCGCCGGCGCAGTCCGTCGAAGACGTCGACGGTCCAGGTGGAGGCACCGCTGCGCGCCTTCGGGAAGGTGACGGTGGCGCTGATCTCCTGCACCTGCCCGGCCATTGCCGGGAAGGACCAGTAGAGGTGGTCGCCGACCGAGGCGTCCACCCGCACCGGTTGCCCGGCGGTGATCGGCGTGGCGGTCAGGAACGACGTGCCCGCCCGGGTCACCGGCGTGGCGCCCGGCGAGGGGGTGGGGGCGGCGACGGCCGCCGCGGGCAGCAGCGCGGACCCGCCGGCGGCGAGGACCGCCGCCAGCGACCGGAACAGTGCGGTACGCATCAGTTTGTCCTCCAGGTGGCGACCCACCAGCGGGTGAGCAGGCCGGCGAGCAGTCCGGTGAGCAGGCCGGCCACGGTGAGCAGGGCGAGCAGCGCCCAGCCCCGGCCGAGGTCGGGCCCGTCCGGCGCGGGCGCGGCGGCGACCACGTCGACGGTCAGCTCCACCGGCATGCCGGGCGTCGCCGCGGTGCCGGGGCGTGGGGCGAAGGAGTTGCTGACCACCAGGCAGACGGTGGTGGGCTCGATGACCGCCGTCGCGGTCTCCTCGGCCTCGACGGCGTCCTCGTCGTCGGCGCTGGCCGACCAGCGCAGCCCGGCGGAGAGCACGTCGGCCCGCCCGCTGCCGGCGTCCGCGCCTCGGACCAGTTCCCGGCCGTCCGCCGCGGTGGCCCGCAGCAGCACCCCGTAGTCCCGGTTCACCGGCCGGTCCAGAGCCATGCTCACCGACGCGCGTAGCTCCTGCCCGGGCCGCACCGGCACCCGGTAGTACCGGTGCTCGGAGAACGCCTCCCGGTCGGCGTAGACACCGGGGGCCAGCAGCGGCGCCGAGTCGCAGGCGTTCGCGCCGCCGACCACGGTCGGGGCCAGGGTGTGCGTGTCACCGGCACGCTCGACGAGTTGCTTGATCCGGTCGGTCAGCTCCTCGGCGCTCTGCGCCGCGGTGTAGGTGCCGCCGGTCGCCCCGGCGATGCAGAGCAGCTGCCGGCGGACCTTCTCGTCGGGAGCCAGGCCGAGCGTGTCGACCACCAGGCTGGTGCCCTGGGCGGCCAACTCGCGGGCCACCTCGCACGGGTCCGGCGGGGCGCAGGTGTCCTCCCCGTCGGTGATCAGCACGATCCGTCGGGTGGTGGCGCCGGTGCCCAAATCCTGCGCGGCGGAGCGCAGCGCGAGGCCGACCGGCGTGAACCCGGTCGGTCGCAGCGTCGCCACCGCCGCCTTGGCCCGGGCCCGGTCCACCGGCCCGACGGGCACGATCTGCTGGGTGTCCTGGCAGCCGACCTTCTTGTCCTTGCCCCGGTAGGTCGCGCCGAGCACCCGGATGCCGAGCTGGGTTTCCGCGGGCAGCGCGTCCACCACCTCGTTGAACGCCTGCTGAGCGACCGAGATTCGGCTACGTCCGTCGATGTCCGCGGCCCGCATCGAGCCGCTGACGTCGAGCACCAGCTCGACCCGGGGCGGCTCGGCCACCGGCTCGTCGTCGGCCGCCGCCGGGACCGGCCCGGTCAGCGCGGTGGTCGCCAGCAGTCCGAGAAGGACGGCCGCCGATCGTCTGAAGTTGATCACGGTCCGCAGTGTAGTGAGATCCACATTGGATGATCATTTGGGTGGCGGTTGGTGATCGCCGAGCGCCCGGTGCGGCGGCGGCCTCCGGCACCCGTCGATGCCGGGCCGCGGGCACGAGTGGCGGGTGCCGGCGGCGGGTGCGGCGAGCGCGGTCACGCGGCCCCGGACCTGCCCGTTCAGGGCGCTGCGTCCACGCCGGGTCACCCACGGTCAACGGCTGGAGGGGAGGCGTCGGCCCTGCCCGTATCCGTCGGAAATCTGACCCAAGTCGACCCGTTGTGCCGGTGGTGCGCGGTGGTTAAGCTCTTCATGCGCGCCCCAATCGCCCGCTTCCCCCGTGGCAGGCGATCGGGGCGCGCGTCTTTGTAGAACGGGCCCGCACGCCGAAGCGTGCGGGCCCGTTTCCGTCGCGCGGAACGGCGCGTCGCCTGTCGATGCTTATATCCAGCGCCCGTCCAGCCACATCCGGGCCAGCCAGTCCGAGTACGGCATCAGACGGCCCACGAAGATCGGATAGAAGTACGCGAAGCAGAGCGCCACCAGCAGCACGTACGCACCGGCCACAACGCTGCCCACCAACCGGCGTTCGTAGCCCGGGTCCCCGGGCACCAGTGGCGCCACCTCGCCGACGTCACCCCCGGCCGGGGCGATCAGCGCACCCAGCACGTAGACGACAGCCAGCACCAGGAAGGGCAGCGCGGGTGCGGCGTAGAACGAGAACATCGTCCGGCCTTCGAGGGCGAACGCGAACCAGGGCAGCAGCCCGGCCGCCACGCTGAGCAGGAGCGCGCCGGCCCGCCAATCGCGGCGAGCCACACCCAGCCAGACCAGCGCCACCAGGGCCGGCAGGAACGACCACCAGAGCAGCGGCGTGCCGAGCAGCAGGATCTCGGAGGCGCAGGTCGGCGCGCCGCAGGCGCCCTCGCCGGACCAGTGGAACGCCACCGGACGGCCGAGCAGAAGCCACTGCCATGGCCACGACTGGTACTTGTGCGCGTCGTCCAACCCGGTGTGGAAGCCGTAAGCCGCCCGGTGGTACTCGAAGAGGTTGATCAGCGGGCCGATCACCGGGGCGTCACTGAGCGGGGCGCTCGGATAGGACGACGCGAGCCGGTAGTAGCCGTCGTCGCTGAGCAGCCAGCCCGACCAGGTGGCGAGGTAGGTGCCGACCATCAGCACGCCGGCCAGCACCAGCCAGGGCAGCTCGTCGAGCAGGGTGTCCCGCCAGGGTCGGCGGACCCCCGCCGAACGGCGGACGCCGACCTCCCAGAGGAGCACCAGCAGCGCGAAGGCCGGCACGAAGTAGAGCGCGCTCCACTTCACCGCGCAGGCGCAGCCGAGCAGCACCCCGGCGGCGAGCCGCCACCACGGCCAGGTGCGCCAGCCGGTCGGCGGTCGGCCGGCGCGGCCGGGCAGCGACGGGTCGAGCCCGTCGTCCAGCACCCGCGCCCAGCGCCGGCGGCGTGCGTCGCGGTCGAGCACCAGCGCGCCGAACGCGGCCAGCACGAAGAAGAGCAGGAAGATGTCGAGCAGCGCCGCGCGGGACAGCACCAGGTGGAAGCCGTCCAGGGCGAGCAGCAGGCCGGCCGCGCACCCCAGCACCGTCGAGCGGAACAGCCGCCGGCCGATGCGGACCAGGAGCAGCACCGACAGCGTGCCGACCACGGCCGCCGAGAACCGCCAGCCGAACTCCGGGGCGGTGGTGATCAGGTGCCCGGGGACGGAGACCTTGGAATCCGCGTCCTGATAGCCGAAGGCCCACTCGCCGAGGCCGATCAGCCACTTGCCCAGCGGCGGGTGCACCACGTACGACGGGGCGTTGTCCTTGTAGTTCCACTCGACGCCACGGCTGATCAGCCCGTAGGCGTCCTTGGCGTAGTACGTCTCGTCGAAGATCTTGCCCTTGGGGCTGGACAGGCCGACGAAGCGCAGGATCGCCGCGATGGCCACCACCACGGCGGTGGCCAGCCACGAGAAGCGGTCCAACCGGGTGTCGACGGTGGCGAACCGTCGGCGGACCACGCCGGACACCCCGCTGCCGCCGGCGCTGGGCGCCGCGGCCTCCTGGTCGGGGCTCTGGTCGCTCGTCACGTCGACCATCTTTGCCGGGTCGGCGCTCGGGCTCTGCGCTGTCGACGCACTCGTCACCCGGCGATCGTAGGCTGCCAACGTGTCCGGTGGCGCCCGTCGTCCCTGATACCGGTATCCGCTGTCAACGAAGGAGACGATCCTGTGGGTGAAATGTCCGAAGCTGGGCGCCTGATCCTGCTCGGCGCCCCGCTCGGCAACCCCGCCGACGCCTCGGCCCGGTTCCGGGAGGTGCTGACCAGTGCCGACGTCGTGGCCGCCGAGGACACTCGCCGGCTCATCCGGCTGGCCCGTGACCTCGACATCACCGTCGGCGGCCGGATCGTCTCCTACTTCGAGGGCAACGAGGAGCGGCGGACCCCCGAGCTGGTCGAGGTCATCCTCGGCGGGTACGTGGTGGCGCTGGTGACCGACGGCGGGATGCCGAGCGTCTCCGACCCCGGCTACCGGCTCGTCCGGGCCGCACTGGACGTCGGGGCGCCGGTCACCGTCGCGCCCGGGCCGAGCGCGGTCACCACCGCGTTGGCGATCTCCGGGCTGCCCTGCGACCGGTTCTGCTTCGAGGGCTTCCTGCCCCGTACCCCCGGCGCCCGCCGATCCCGGCTGCGCGCCCTCGCCGCCGAGGAGCGCACCCTGGTCTTCTTCGAGGCGCCGCACCGGATCGGGGCGGCGCTCGCCGACTTGGCCGAGACGTTCGGCGCGGACCGGCCGGCGGCGCTGTGCCGGGAGCTGACCAAGACCTACGAGGAGGTGCTCCGCCGCCCGCTCGGTGAGCTGGCCCGGTGGGCCGCCGAGGGAGATCCGCGCGGGGAGATCACCCTGGTGGTGGCCGGGGCGCCGGTGACCGCCGCGGAACGCCCCGACGACGACACCCTGCGCGCGGCGGTCGCCGAGCGGGAGGCGGCCGGGCGGTCCCGCCGCGACGCCATCACCGACGTCGCCACCGAGTACGGCCTGCGCCGCCGCGACGTGTACACCATCGTGCACAGCTGACCCGCGCTCCCGGGCGCGCCGTTCACTCAAGGGCCACGTCCACCGGGCGGACGGGTCACCACGCGGCGGCGAGGAAGCCGAGGGTGATCAGCACCGGTCCGGCGATGGCGACGGCCACCGCCCAGCGGCGGTTCCGCCGGTCGGGCAGCCGGGTCGCCCCGGTCCACCGGGCGATACCGGCGGCGCAGCCGAGCACCATCAGCAGGCCGGGCAGCCAGCGGAGGTGCCGGGCCACGCCGGTGTCGACGTACGCGGTGCCGCCGTCGGAACCCGCCAGCCGCGCCGGTAGCGCCGTCCCGGGGACGTCCCGGCCGGCGGGTACGCCGCTGACCCGTACCCCGTGCGCCAGGAACCGCCCGTCGTCCGCCGTGAAGATGCCCCGGCAGCGCTGGGTGAGCCCGCCGCCGGTGCAGTTGTCGATCACCACCGTGCCGACCCGGGAATGCCCGACCGCGAGCCAGAACGGGCCGGCGCTGACCCAGGCGAAGAAGGCCGCGACCAGACTCAGCAGCACCAGCACCGCGAGCCCGGGCAGCGGGTCGGGCGGCGGAGTGGCGCGGGCCGGCGTCCGGGGCCGGCCCGCGCCGGAGCCCCGGTCCCGCTCCGGCGCGGGATCTTCCCGGACCGGGGTGCCGTCCCAGTGCACCTGCTCGATCGGCGCCCAGAAGGTGCCGTCGTCACCGTCCGGCGGCGTGTCGCTGTCGGTCCGGCGGGCGCCCAGGTGCCAGCGGCTGTGCTGCCGGACCGGCACCCTGCGCGGCACCGCGTCCACCGGCGCTCTGCCAGTAGACGGGCCCGCCGGAGTCGGACGGACCGGGGTGGGTGCCGGCGCGGTCGGCGTGGGACGGGCCGGGGTGGGCGCCGGCGCGGTCCCCGTCGTGCCGTCCGGCCTCGACGTTGCCGTCCGTCCCGCCGGCGTGGGCCGCTGCCTGCCCGGCCGGCCGGGGGCAGGTGCAGGGGTGGCGCCCGGTCGGGGCCTCGGGCCGGTCTGCGCGGTGGCACCCGGCCGGGGGGTGGGGTCGTCCGGGGTGCGGCTCGGGTCGGCGCCGGGCACCGGCCGGGGCTGGGGCGCGACCGTCCCGCCACGGGCCCCGCCGGGCTCGGGGCTGGGGTCGTCGCCGACCGCCGGCCCGGTGGGACGGTCGTCGTGGTCCCGGGCCGCTCGTCTGCCAGTCACGACGTTCATTGCACACCGGTACCGGAGTCGGATCGGGCAGCTTGAGCGCGTGTCGGCGACAAATCGGACCAATGGGCGGGGTGGCTGACCCGGTCCGCCGGCCCGGCACCTCCTGTTGGTTCGCGGATCTCCCGGAGAGGTCACTAGGCTTGCTGCTCATGAGTCACGTTCTCGCGGCAGTGGCCTGGCCGTACGCCAACGGCCCCCGCCACATCGGCCACGTCTCCGGTTTCGGCGTTCCCTCCGACGTCTTCGCCCGGTACATGCGGATGGCCGGCCACGACGTGCTCATGGTCTCGGGCACGGACGAGCACGGCACCCCCATCCAGGTGCAGGCCGACGCCGACGGGGTCACCCCGCGCGAGCTGGCCGACCGGTACAACAGGGTGATCGTCGAGGACCTGCACGGCCTGGGGCTCTCCTACGACCTGTTCACCCGCACCACCACCCGCAACCACTACGCGGTGGTGCAGGAGCTGTTCGAGGGGATGTACCGCAACGGCTACATCGTGCCGAAGACGACCATGGGTGCGATCTCCCCGTCCACCGGGCGCACCCTGCCCGACCGGTACATCGAGGGCACCTGCCCGATCTGCGGGTACGACAGCGCCCGCGGCGACCAGTGCGACAACTGCGGCAACCAGCTCGACCCGATCGACCTGATCGACCCGAAGTCGCGGATCAACGGGGAGACCCCGAAGTTCGTCGAGACCGAGCACTTCTTCCTGGACCTGCCCGCCCTGGCCGACGTTCTGCGACAGTGGCTGGACACCCGGGAGGGGTGGCGGCCCAACGTGCTGCGGTTCTCCCGCAACCTGCTCGACGACCTCCAGCCGCGGGCGATCACCCGGGACCTGGAGTGGGGCGTACCGATCCCGCTGGACGGCTGGCGGGACCGGCCGGACAAGCGGATCTACGTCTGGTTCGACGCGGTGATCGGCTACCTGTCCGCCTCGATCGAGTGGGCCCGCCGCACCGGCGACCCCGAGGCGTGGCGGAAGTGGTGGTCCGCCGACGGGGAGGGCAAGGACGCCCGGTCCTACTACTTCATGGGCAAGGACAACATCGTCTTCCACTCGGTGATCTGGCCGGCGCTGCTCTCCGGATACTCCGGCGAAGGCTCCCGCGACGGTGAGCCGGGCGAGCTGGGCCAGCTCAACCTGCCCACCGAGGTGGTCTCCAGCGAGTACCTGACCATGGAGGGGCGCAAGTTCTCCTCGTCCCGCAAGGTGGTCATCTACGTCCGGGACTTCCTGGAGCGCTACGACGCCGACGCGCTGCGCTACTTCATCGCCGCCGCCGGCCCGGAGAGCAACGACACCGACTTCACCTGGGCGGAGTTCCTCCGCCGCAACAACGACGAGCTGGTCGCCGGCTGGGGAAACCTGGTCAACCGGTCCGTCTCGATGGCGGCGAAGAACTTCGGCGCCATCCCGCCGGTCGACCCGGCCGGGCTCACCGAGGCCGACGAGGCACTGCTCGCGGTGGCCCGTGCCGGCTTCACCACGGTCGGCGACCTCATCGGCCGGCACCGGCAGAAGCAGGCGATCGGCGAGGCCATGAAGGTGGTCGCCGAGGCCAACCGGTACCTCTCCGAGCAGGCGCCGTGGAAGCTCAAGGACGAGGCCGACAAGCCCCGTCAGGGCACCATCCTGCACGTCGCCCTCCAGGTGGTCAGCGACGCCAACACGCTGCTCACCCCGTTCCTGCCGCACTCCGCGCAGCAGGTGCACGAGCTGCTCGGCGGCACCGGCGTGCACGCGCCGATGCCGGTCATCGAGCAGGTCGACGACCTGGACGGCGGGCCGGCCTACCCGGTGCTGACCGGGGACTACACGGTCGGCGCGCGCTGGGAGTCGGTGCCGCTGGAGGCCGGCCGGCCACTGGCCGCGCCGAAGCCGGTGTTCCGCAAGCTCGACCCGTCGATCGTCGACGAGGAGCTGGCCCGGCTGGCCGGCTGACCACGACACCGTCGCACGGCTGAGCGCGGCCCCGGGGAAATCCCCGGGGCCGCGCCTCATGTCCGCACCGCGGCCGGTGTCACATCGCGTACCGGGTGTCCATCACCTGATCGTCGGTCACCTCGGCACCCGGCGCCCAGGTCTCGTAGACGCCGCGATCGTGGCACTGCGCCCCGGTCTCGAGCACCGCTTCCGGATCCGGGTGGCGCAGCCGCAACCGCAGCCAACCGGCCTCCTCCCGCAGCACCAGGCAGGGCACGCCCCGCCACCGCACGAACCTGAGCCGGCGGGCCACCGCCTCCACCGGGTAGCGGGCCGCCCGGGTCATCGCCAGCACCCGGAACCCGCCGGGCAGGTCCGCCACCGCCTCGTACTCGCCGTCGCCATGCACGCCGACCAGCTGGGTGGAGCGCGGGGCGTCCCCGGTCGGCACGTACTCCTGGTCCGGGGAGAGACCCGGCACCGCGGCCAGCAGATGCCGCCACTGCGGGCCCACCATCCGCAGCCACCCGCGCTGCTCGGCCTGGTAGGTGTAGAGCACCACCTCCACCCCCTCCGCCGGGTAGGCGAGCAGGGCGGCGTTCGCGGGCATCGGCAGGTCGGCGAAGTCCCGGGTGATGAACTCCGGGATGAGCTGGGCGTTGCTCGGCACGAAACCCGTACCCAGCACCGGCGGACCGAGCCGGTCCCGGGGAGCCAGCGCGGTCAGGCCGCGGTGCGCCTCGCCGACCGGCACGTCGTAGTCGCCGGGGTCGGCGGCCCGCCAGCGCAGCGCGTACGCCACGTCCAGGCCGTCCCGGTCGACCTCGCCGTCGGTGCGCAGCACCGTGGTCGCCGCCGGCGTACGCAGGTGTGCCACGTCGTGCTCGCGGTAGCAGAAGCCGTGCGGCAACCAGCCCCGCACGTACCCGGCGAGCTGTCGGGGGGAGAGCACCTTCACCATCCGGGTGCCCCGTCGGACCACCGCCGACGCGCGCGCCGCCGCCAGCATCGGGTCACCCGCCGCGGCCGGCTGCTGGCTGAGCTGGTGCAACTGCGCCCACCCCCGCTCCCGGTGCGCCGGCAGCATCAGCGGCGTGTCCGGCTCCTCGGCCGGCTCCGCCGCCCCGTGCACCGCCGTCACCTCGGTGACGTGCACGAACCGGCGCCACGGCAGGGCGCTGCCCGATCGGGGAGCCCACTCGAAGCCGGGCACCTCGTCGGCGCTGAACAGCTCGTACGCGGCGCCACGGGCGATCTCCTCGGCCGGGTAGACGCCGCCGCCGAACGCCACCCGCAGCCCGGTACGTTCGCTGGCGGCGCCGCCGGCCTGGGGGGTTACGTTCACTCGGCGACGGTAGAGTCGCGCGGCGTAGTCGAGGTGAACGTCGGGTGGCGGGCGGATGGACAGCCCCGGTGTGTGATGCTGTCGCTGATGAGCGAGCCCACTGAAACCCGCCGAGAGCGTGCCGCACGGCGGGCCGGAGAGTTCCCGCCCGCCCCCGAGCCGCTGCCCCGGCCGGTCCTGGACAGCCACACTCACCTGGACATCACCGTCAGCGAGGCCGGTGTACCCGGCGGCGGGCCGGCCGACGACCCGGTCGCCGTGGCGATCTCGCTGGCCACGAAGGTCGGCGTGGACCGGCTGGTCCAGGTGGGGGTGGACGTGGCGTCCTCCCGGTGGGGTGCGGAGACCGCCGACCGGCATCCCGCGGTGCTGGCCACGGTGGCGCTGCACCCCAACGAGGCCCCCCGCCTCGCCGACCTCGACGAAGCGCTGCGGGAGATCGAGTCACTCGCCGCCCGCGACCGGGTCCGGGGGATCGGCGAGACCGGGATGGACTTCTTCCGCACCGGCGACGAGGGGCGCGCCGCGCAGGAGGAGAGCTTCCGGGCGCACATCGCCATTGCCAAGCGGTACGGCAAGGCGCTGGTGATCCACGACCGGGACGCGCACGCCGACGTGCTGCGGATCCTCGACGACGAGGGTGCGCCGGACACCGTGGTGCTGCACTGCTTCTCCGGTGACGCCGACTTCGCCCGCGAGTGCGTCCGCCGCGGCTACCTGCTCAGCTTCGCCGGCACCGTCACCTTCGCCAGTGCCACCGCGCTGCGCGAGGCCGCCGCGCTCACCCCGGTGGACCAGATCCTGGTGGAGACCGACGCCCCCTACCTCACCCCGACGCCCCACCGCGGCCGGCCGAACGCCTCGTACCTGATCCCGCTCACCGTCCGCTCGCTCGCCGCGACCACCGGCACCGACCTGGACGAGCTGTGTGTGGCCATCTCCGCCACCGGCGACCGCGTCTTCGGCCCCTGGTGACGCCCCGTCCCACGGCCCGCCGGGACGTCAGGAGGGGCAGCTCGCAATCGTCTGGTGTTGTACAAGGGGCCCTTCCTGACGGTGGGGTGGAGGCGCATACGCTGCCAACCATGACCGGTCTCCTCGGCCCGGCGGAGATCCGGGAACTCGCCGCCCGGTTGGGCGTCGCGCCCACCAAGAAGCTGGGCCAGAACTTCGTGCACGACCCCAACACCGTGCGCCGGATCGTCACCGCCGCCGGCCTGACCCCTGACGACGTGGCCCTGGAGGTCGGCCCGGGGCTCGGCTCGCTCACTCTCGGGCTGCTGCCGGTCGCCGGGCACGTGCACGCCGTGGAGATCGACCCGGTGCTCGCCGGCGCTCTGCCGGAGACCGCCGCCCGGCACGCCCCCACGGACGCCGGCCGGCTCACCGTGCACCGCGCCGACGCGCTGCGCATCGACGCCGCCGAGCTTGCCGACCCGCCGCCGACCGCGCTGGTGGCGAACCTGCCCTACAACGTGGCCGTGCCCGTGGTGCTGCACCTGCTCGCCGAGCTGCCCAGTCTGCGGAAGGGCCTGGTGATGGTGCAGAAGGAGGTCGCCGACCGGCTGGTCGCCGGTCCCGGCTCCAAGGTGTACGGCATCCCGTCGGTCAAGCTCGCCTGGTACGCCGAGGCCCGGGGCGCCGGCCGGGTGCCGCCGAACGTCTTCTGGCCGGTGCCCAACGTCGACTCCGGCCTGGTCGCCTTCACCCGCCGCGAACCACCCCGAGCCGACGTACCCCGGAAACGGGTTTTCGCCGTGGTGGACGCGGCGTTCGCGCAGCGCCGAAAGACCCTGCGCGCCGCGCTGGCGGGCTGGGCCGGCGGCGCGGACCGGGCGGCCGCCGCGCTCACCGCGGCCGGCGTCGACCCCGGCGCCCGGGGGGAGTCGCTCACCGTCGAGCAGTTCGCCGCCATCGCCGCGTCGGCTCCGACCCCGGCGCCGGCCGCCCAGTAGGCTGGCGCGGTGCCCGCTGAGGAGGCTGTACGGGCGAGTGCCGACCACGCCGAGGAGCTGATCGTGACCAAGCCGTTCGACATCCGTCTGCGCGTGCGGGACATCGCCCCGTGACCGAGGCCTGGCGACCGGACGGCGAGGACGAGCGGCGCGGGGCCAGCGGGCCGGTGAAGGTCCGCGTGCCCGCCAAGGTCAACCTTCACCTCGGGGTGGGCCCGCTGCGCCGCGACGGCTATCACGAGCTGAACACCGTCTATCACGCGATCTCCATCTACGACGAGCTGACCGCCCGCCGGGGCGACACGCTCGCCCTGACCATGGAGGGCGAGGGCACCGGCGAGCTGGCGTTGGACGAGACCAACCTGGTGATCCGCGCCGCGCACGCCCTGGCGGGGTACGCCGGGGTGCTGCCGCACGCCCGGCTGCACCTGCGCAAGCAGATCCCGCTCGCCGGTGGGCTGGCCGGCGGCAGCGCCGACGCGGCCGCCACGCTGGTGGCCTGCGACGCGCTGTGGGGCACCGGGCTGTCCCGCGACGAGCTGGCCGGGATCGCCGCCGACCTTGGCTCCGACGTGCCGTTCCTGATCTACGGTGGCACCGCGCTGGGCACCGGCCGGGGTGAGGCGGTCAGCCCCGTGCTGGCCCGCCCCACCTCCTGGCACTGGGTCGTGGCCATCGCCGACGGGGGCCTGTCCACGCCGGCCGCCTACCGGGAGTTGGACCGGCTCCGCGCCGCCGGCACCGCCGGCGCGCCGCTGGGCAGCACCGACGCGCTGCTGGGCGCGCTGCGCCAGCGCGACCCACGGGTGCTCGCCCGCACGCTCGGCAATGATCTCCAGGACGCCGCGCTGGCGATGCGCCCGGCGCTGGCCGACACCCTCAAGGCCGGCGAGGCGGCCGGGGCGCTCGCCGGCATCGTCTCCGGCTCCGGCCCGACCTGTGTCTTCCTCGCCACCGACGCGGCCCACGCCGGGCGGATCGCCGCCGAGCTGACCACCGGGGGTGTGTGCCGGGAGGCCCGGGTCGCGCACGGCCCGGTCGCCGGCGCCCGCGTCGGCTGACCCTGGCGTACCGGCGGGCCGCCGCAGGGACCCTGCGGGCGCGCGGCACGGGTGACCGTGGGGTCCGCGTACCCTTGGGTCAGGCGTCCAGGTGCCCGCCGGCACCGGGACGCCTTGATCATGAAGGGTGGGAGCGTGGCCAACATCGTCAACCTGGACCGGGTGTCCAAGGGGTACGGGGCCGCCGGGCCGCTGCTCACGGACGTCTCGCTCGGCTTGGACGACGCCGACCGGATCGGCGTGGTCGGCCTCAACGGCGCCGGCAAGTCCACCCTGCTGCGGCTGCTCACCAAGCAGGAGGATCCCGACGACGGCAGGGTCACCCACCGCCGCGACCTGCGGGTGCTCTGGTTGCCGCAGCAGCTCACCCTCGCCCCCGAGGCCACCGTGCGGGACGTCGTGCTCGGCACCGCCTGGCTCGGTCAGAGCATGGGCGCCGAGCACGAGTGGGCCGGCGACGCCGGGGTGCGGGCCATCCTCGACGGCCTCGGCATGCCGCACCTGGGCCTCGACCAGCCGGTCGGCCCGATGTCCGGTGGCGAACGCCGCCGGGTGGCGCTCGCCGCGCTGCTCGTGCGCGACTCCGACCTGCTCATCCTCGACGAGCCCACGAACCACCTCGACGTGGGCGGTGTCGACTGGCTGGCCCGGCACCTGGTGGGTCGCAAGGGCGCCCTGGTCGTGGTCACCCACGACCGGTGGTTCCTGGACGCGGTCTGCACCACCACCTGGGAGGTCGCCGACCAGACCGTCCGCGCCTACGAGGGTGGCTTCGCCGCCTGGACGCTGGCCCGCGCCGAGCGCGAGCGCGTCGCCGCCGCCACCGAGGCCCGCCGGCAGAACCTGCTCCGTAAGGAGATCGCCTGGCTGCGCCGCGGCCCGCCGGCGCGTACCTCCAAGCCCCAGTTCCGCATCGACGCCGCGAACGCCCTGATCGCCGACGTGCCGCCGGCGCGCGACACCATGTCGCTGCAACGGATGGCCACCTCCCGGCTCGGCAAGCAGGTGTACGACCTGGAGAACGTCGAGCTGCACGCCGGCCCCAAGGAGATCCTGCGGGGCGTCACCTGGCTGGTCGGGCCCGGCGACCGGATCGCCATCCTCGGCGCCAACGGCGCCGGCAAGACCACGCTGCTGCGGCTGCTCGCCGGCATCACCCGCCCCGACGGTGGCCGCCTCGGCACCGGTTCCACCGTGCGGCCGGCGTTCCTCTCCCAGGAGCTCGCCGAGCTGCCGGGGCACCTGCGCGTGCTCGAGGCCGTCGAGGAGGTCGCCCGCCGGGTCCAGCTCGGCGATCGGGAGGTTTCCGCCGCCCAGCTCGCCGAGGTCTTCGGCTTCGACGACCGACGGCTCTGGACCCCGGTCAGTGACCTCTCCGGCGGGGAACGCCGTCGGCTGCAGATGCTGCGGCTGCTCGCGGGCGAGCCCAATGTGCTGCTCTTCGACGAGCCCACGAACGACCTGGACACCGACACGCTGGCGGCGCTGGAGGACCTGCTCGACTCCTGGCCCGGCACGATCATCGTGGCCAGCCACGACCGCTACCTGATCGAACGGGTCACCGACACGGCGTACGCGCTGTTCGGTGACGGCCGGCTGGTGCACCTGCCCGGCGGTGTCGACGAGTACCTCGCCCGGACCGCCGAGCGGGCCGGCCCCTCCCGGGCTGGCGTCACCCCGTCCGCCGCGCCGAGCGGCACCAGCGCGACCGGCATGTCCGCCGCCGAGGTCCGACAGGCCCGCAAGGAGCTGACCCGGCTGGAACGCCAGCTCGGCAAGCTCGACCAGCGCGAGGTCACGCTGCTCGACCAGCTGGCGGCCGACGCCACCGACTACGCCCGGGTCGCCGAGTTGGACACCCAGCTCAAGGATCTGCGCGCCGAGCGGGAGCGGATCGAGGAGACCTGGATGACGCTCGCCGAGGACCTGCCCGAGAGCTGACCGGGCCGGGCGCGCCGGCCCGGGGGCCGTGTGCGGCGTCACACCGCCGCGTGCGGGACAATCGTCGGCGACACCTCACCCCACGGCGTTGGAGACTCAGACATGGCCCACACCCCCGTCAACCACCCCGCGCGGCCGATCTACCGGGCGATCGGCGGGCTGACCGGTCTGTACCTGGTGGTCTTCGGTGTGCTCGGCATCATCGCGAGCGCCGGCAACGAGGTCCTCGCGCAGGACGACACCAAGGTCCTCGGTCAGGGCACCAACCTCGGCTTCTCGCTGCTCTGCGTGCTGCTCGGGCTCCTGGTGCTGGCTGGCACCGCGCTCGGCCGCAACATCGACGTGGCGATCAACCAGTGGCTGGCGTACGCGCTGATGGTGATCAGCCTGGGCGGTCTCGCGTTCATCCGGACCGACGCCAACTTCTTCAACTTCAGCATCATCACCGTGATCGTGGTGATGAGCGCGGCCCTGGTGCTACTCATGGTCGGCATGTACGGCAAGGTCGGCACGGAAGAGGAGTCGGAGGCCTGGAAGAAGGCCCGCCTGGTCCTCTGATTCGCTTCTCGCTCTGGTGGGCTTTCGCCAGAGCCCGAGCTGCTCCGGGCGGTCAGGCTTGATCCCTGGGCAGCTCGGGCACCGGCGAAAACCTCTGCTGGTCCGGACCTGCCGAGCTTCGGGGTTCACCAGACATGTCCCGTTCGTCCGGGTGACAATCACCGCGAGGGTGACAGTCGGACGGGGGATCAGGGCATGGTGCATTTTCCGGTGAACCATCCGGCGCGGCCGCTCTACCGGGTCCTCGCCGGCCTGATCGGCGTCTACATCCTGGTCTTCGGCGTGTGGGGCGTCGCCCAGACGATCGGCGATCCGCTCTTCGGCCGGGACGGCAACTGGGTGCTCGGGCTGCGCACCAACCTGGCCTTCTCGCTCGCCTCGGTGGTCTTCGGAGTGGTGCTGATCATCGGGGCGTCCCGGCGCAGCAACCTCGGCCACTACATGAACCTCACCGCCGGCGTGGTGTTCCTGGTGACCAGCATCCTGATGATGTCCGTGCTGCAGACCGGAGCGAACTTCCTCAACTTCTCGATGTCGACCGTGATCGTGTCGATGCTGTTCGGCCTGATCCTGCTCGGCACCGGTCTGTACGACAAGGTCGGCCCCGAGGAGCACGCCGAGGCGGAACGGCAGAAACGCAGCCACCCGGTGGCCGAGGTGCACCGCCGCTGACCGTGGTCAGCGGCGGCGGGCGGTGATCAGTGTCGGCTTCGCCTCCAGATGGGACAACCCGTTCCACGCCAGGTTGACCAGGTGGGCCGCCACCGTCTCCTTGCGCGGCTTGCGCACCTCCAGCCACCAGCGGCCGGTCAGCGCCACCATGCCCACCAACGACTGCGAGTACAGCTCGGCCAGTTTCGGGTCGTACCCGCGGCTCTTGAACTCCGCGCCCAGGATGTGCTCGACCTGGTGCGCCACGTCGTTCATCACGCTGACGAAGTTGCCCGTCGCGGACATCACCGGCGACTCGCGGACCAGCACCCGGAACCCGCTGGTCTCCTCCTCGATGTAGCCCAGCAGGGCCAACGCCGCCTGCTCGAGCAACTCCCGCGGGTGCCCGGCGGTCAACGCCGTGGTGATCCGGTCCAGCAGCGCCCGGACCTCCCGGTCCACCACCACCGCGTAGAGCCCCTCCTTGCCGCCGAAGTGCTCGTACACCACCGGCTTGGAGACCTTGGCGCGGGCCGCCACCTCCTCGATGGAGGTGGCGTCGAAACCGCGCTCGGCGAAGAGCTGTCGGCCGATCGCGATCAACTGCTCCCGCCGCTGGGCCGCCGACATGCGGACCCGGGAGGTGGGTTTGGGCGGTGGAGCCGGCGCCGCACGCCGACCTCCCGCTCCATCGGTGAGCTCAGGCATGTCGCCGCCTCGCTGGCGCTCGGTGACGCCCTGCCGTGGGATGGTGCCTCCGCTGTGCCCGTTCACGTCGTCGCCTCACTGGCGGGCGGTCCGACCGCCCAGCCGCGCCGTCCGACCGTACCCGGATCGGGCCCGGCCCCCCGTCCGCCGAGCCGTCCGGTCCTCCCGCGTCGCTCGGTCACCCGGCCATCCTGCCAGGCGGCCTCCCGGGACACCGCCCGCTTTTAGCGGGGTGCGACCGGCTTCACGAGCTTGGCCGCGAGGCGCTCGGGCTTTGGCCAGCGCACCTGCGACGCCGCGCCGACCTTTTCGAACAGCCAGATCACCCGGGCGGAGATGTCCACCTGACCACGCAGCACGCCGTGTCGGGCGCTGGTCGGGTCGGCGTGGTGCAGGTTGTGCCAGCTCTCGCCGAACGACAGGATCGCCAGCGGCCAGAAGTTCGACGCCCGGTCGCCCTGGCGCATGGCGAACGGACGCTCGCCGTAGACGTGGCAGACCGAGTTGATCGCCCAGGTGACGTGGTGCAGCAGGCCGATCCGGACCAGCCCGGCCCAGAAGAACGCGGTCAGCGCGCCCTGCCAGGACCAGGTCACCAGGCCGCCGATCAGCGCCGGGCCGAGCAGTGAGATGGCCACCAGCATCGGGAAGAGCCGGTCCACCCGGCGGATGTCACGGTCGGCGAGCAGGTCGGGGGCGAACCGCTCGCGGTTGGACAGTTCGCGCCGGAACAACCAGCCAACGTGCGCGTGGAACAGGCCCCGGGTCAGTGCCCACAGGCTGGTGCCGAAGCGCCACGGGGAGTGCGGGTCGCCCTCCAGGTCGGAGAAGGCGTGGTGCCTCCGGTGGTCGGCCACCCACTGGATGATCTCGCCCTGCACGGCCAGCGAACCCGCGACCGCCAACGTCACCCGCAGCCACCGCTTGGCCTTGAACGAGCCGTGCGTGAAGTAGCGGTGGAAGCCGACCGTGATGCCGAGCCCGGAGACCACGTACCAGACCAGGCCGATGACGATGTCGGTCCAGCCCAGCCAGCCGCCCCAGGCCACCGGCACGGCGACCAGCAGGGCGACGAAGGGGATCACGACGAAGGCCCAGAGGGCGACCAGGATTCCGGGGGACTGGCTGCCGTCGGTGAGGGGTTTGGGGCCGGGCCCGGCGGTGTTGGGTTCGAGCAGAGCGGTGGACATGGCACCTCGCAGAGGGGGACGGAACGATCACGAAGCTACGCCTACGTCACCGTAACTTACGGCACCGTAGATCGCACGGGGAAGTTGCCGAAAGCCCTCGCGTCGTCCTGCTGAGACGCAGGTCAGAGCCTTGATCAGGGCTGCGCTCGGTGGCGCGGTCGACCCGTCAGGGCAGGGTCGGCGCGGCGCTGCGGGTCGCGCTGTGCAGCCGGGCGGCATCGAGGCTCGGCGGTGCGCCGAACTGGCGGCGGTACTCCCGGCTGAACTGCGAGGGGCTCTCATAGCCCACCCGCTGGCCGACACCCGTCACGTCGGTGGGGTGGGCGGCGAGCAGCAGTCGGGCCTCCTGGAGTCGGATCTGCTTCTGGAACTGGATCGGACTCATCGCGGTTACGGCCTGGAAGTGGCGGTAGAAGGCGGAGACGCTCATGCCCGACAACTGGGCCACGTCCTCCACCCGGAAGGCCTGCCGGTAGTGGCTGCGGATCCAGCGGACCGCCCGGGCGACGTGGGCGAGGCTGCTGTCGGCGAGGCCGAGTTGGCGGACGATGGCGCCCTGTTCGCCGGTGACCAGGCGCCAGAGGATCTCCCGGATGGTTAGGGGGGCGAGCACCGGCAGGTCGCGCGGCCGGTCGAGGAGGCGCAGCAGCCGCACCACGGCGTCGACCAACTCCTCGGGGGCGTCGCTGACGGCGATGCCGGGGAGCGCGCCGCCGCTGCGAGGGAGGTCGACGGCGGCCTGCAGCAGCAGCTCGGCGATGGCGGCCGGCTGGAGGGTGAGCCCGAACCCGAGCGCGGGGGTGTCGGGGCTGGCGTCGGTGAAGTGGCCGGTCACCGGGAGGTCGACCGATGCGACGAGGTACTGCCCGGCGCGGTACTCGTAGACGCGGTCGCCCAGCGCGAGCCGTTTCGCGCCCTGCGCGATGAGCGCCAGGACCGTGCCGGACATCGACGCTGACGGCACGTTCGGTCGCTCGACCTTCGAGATCAGCACGCCGTCGATGGCGGTGGTGCCGTCCGGCCGCGCGTGGCGGGCGAGCAGGGCGCGCAATTCGTCGAGGTGCACGGTTCGATTGAAGCACCCGGCATGAGTTGCAGCAAGGAGAGGATCAGGCAAGGGTTGGAGAGTATATGTCTATCGTCACCCCTGGTCAGGCTGTTTCTATGAGGTAGTCAGATTCCCCGGGGGCGAGTGGTCGCTCCACGAATGAACAGGTAGGCCAATCATGCGGGTCGCAATCGTCACCGGCGCCAGCTCGGGCATCGGGCAGAGCGCAGCCATTCAGCTCGCCAAGCGTGGATCCGGGGTGATCCTGACCTACGGCAACAATCAGCCCGGAGCGCTCGAGACCGTGGCGACCATCGAGAAGGAGGGCGGCACGGCCGTCGCGTTGCCGCTGGACGTCGGGCGGAGCGAGACCTTCCCGGCCTTCCGCGAGTCGGTCGTCGCGGCGCTGGGGGACACCTGGCACCGGGACACCTTCGACTCCCTGGTCAACAACGCCGGGCTCGCGCAGATGGCGATGTTCGAGGACACCTCCGAGGAACTGTTCGACACGCTCATGCGGGTGCTGCTCAAGGGGCCGTTCTTCCTGACTCAGGCCCTGCTGCCGCTGCTGGCCGACGGCGGCGCGATCGTCAACACCACGAGCAACGCGGCGATGGCCTCCGGGCTGGAGTCCGGTTACTCCGCGTACGCCTCCATGAAGGGCGGCCTCATCGTGCTGACCCGGTACATGGCCAAGGAGTTCAGCGACCGCGGCATCCGTGTGAACTCCGTCGCACCGGGCTCCACCCGGACCCGGCTCGCCGACAACGCCTTCGAGCGGTTCCCCGAGGTGATCCCGCTCCTTGCCGCGAAGACCGCCCTCGGTCGCGTGGGTGAGCCGGACGACATCGGCATGGTGATCGCCATGCTGCTCGGCGAGGAGGGTCGCTGGATCACCGCACAGAACATCGAGGTAGCCGGCGGGTACAACCTCTAGTCGTTCCGTCCCTGACCTTCGGACGGCCCGCGCGGGCGGGGGCCGTCCGTTCAGGCATGGCGGAATGAGCGCTGGCGTCCGGCGGCCGGGGCGCTAAGGTGTAGCGGCGGGATCCCCATCCCCGGATGTGACGCGCTTGCGTCGCTGATCGGCCGTGGTGTAATTGGCAACACCCGGGTCTTTGGTACCCGTATTTCAGGTTCGAACCCTGGCGGCCGAGCTGCCCCCTAAGTCTGGTTTAGGTTCCAGCGGGGTAAGGCGGAGACGTTCGGAGCGCCGCGGTTAGCATGACCGCGAGAGTGTCCGCCGTCCCGACGGGAGCCACATCGTGCCCCAGCCCCACCTTCGTACCGTCGTCGTGCTCGCCGCCGGTGAGGGCAAGCGGATGAAGTCGACACTGCCCAAGGTGCTGCACCCCCTGCTCGGCCGGACCCTGCTCGGTCACGTGCTGAGCGCTGCCGCGCCGCTGGCCGCGGACCGCACCGTGGTGGTGGTGGGGCACGGCGCCGACCAGGTCCGGGGGCACCTGACCGAGGTCGCCCCGGACGCCACGCCGGTGCTCCAGGCCGAGCAGCTCGGCACCGGGCACGCCGTCCGCATCGCGCTGGACGCCGTGCCGGAGGGCGCCGGCACCGTCGTGGTGATCAACGGGGACGTGCCGCTGCTGCGGCCGGAGACGGTCGGCGCGCTGGTGGCCGCGCACGAGGAGGCCGCCGCCGCGGCCACCGTGCTGGCCGCCGAGGTGCCCGACCCCACCGGGCTCGGGCGGATCGTCCGGGACGCCGACGGCCGGTTGGAGCAGATCGTCGAGGAGCGCGACGCCGACGCGACGCAGCGCGCGATCCGGGAGATCAACGCCGGCATCTACGCGTTCGACGCGGTGCGGCTGCGCGCCGCGCTGGGCAAGCTCTCCACCGACAACGACCAGGGTGAGGAGTACCTGACCGACGTCTTCGGCCTGCTCCGCTCGGCCGGCGAGCCGGTCGCGGTGCACGTGGCCGTCGACCACGTCGAGACGTTGGGCTGCAACGACCGGGTGGAGCTGGCGACGCTGCGCCGGCTGCTGCGCGACCGGGTCAACGAGGCGTGGATGCGCACCGGCGTGAGCCTGCTGGACCCGGCGACCACCTGGATCGACGTGACGGTGGCCCTGGACCGCGACGCGGTGATCGACCAGAACACCCAGCTGCGCGGCGGCACGGTGGTGGGCACCGGCGCCGTGGTCGGCCCGGACGTGACGTTGATCGACACGGTGGTCGGCGTGGGCGCGACCGTGCTGCGCAGCCACGCGGTGGGCGCCGAGGTCGGGCCGGGGGCCAGCGTCGGGCCGTACGCGTACCTGCGCCCGGACGCGCGGTTGGCGGAGAAGGCCAAGGTCGGCACGTTCGTCGAGGTGAAGAACTCCGAGGTGGGCCCGGGTGCGAAGGTGCCCCACCTGTCGTACGTGGGTGACGCGACGATCGGCGCGAAGGCGAACATCGGCGCCGCGACGATCTTCGTGAACTACGACGGGGTGAACAAGAACCGGACGATCGTCGGCGAGGGTGCGTTCATCGGCTGCGACACGAGCCTGATCGCGCCGGTCGAGGTGGGCGCCGGTGCGTACGTGGCGGCGGGCAGCGCGATCGGCCAGGACGTGCCGCCGGGCGCGCTCGGGGTGACCCGCGCGCCGCAACGCAACGTCGAGGGCTGGGTGGCACGCAAGCGCCCCGGGACGGTCTCCGCGGCGGCTGCCGAGCGTGCGCTGCGGGGTGCCGAGGATGCGTCGGGCGTGGCCGGCGCCGCAAGCGACAGTGAGGCAATGCACGAGCAGGCCGAGACGGTGGGCGGCACCTCCGGCACGGGAGATACTGCAAACGAATAGTCCCCGACCCACCACCACCGGGCCGGGTACCACCGACAAACGGGAGCAGACGGGCCCATGGGCAGCATCGTCGCCGAAAACCGCAAAAGCCTGATGCTCTTCTCCGGACGTGGTTTTCCGGAGCTGGCCAAGGAGATCGGCGAGGTGCTCGGCGTCGCGCCGACGCCGGCCGACGCGTACGAGTTCGCCAACGGCGAGATCTTCGTACGGTTCAAGGACTCGGTGCGTGGTTCGGACGCCTTCGTGGTGCAGTCCGTGACGCACGGGGTGAACACCTGGGTCATGGAGACCCTGATCATGGTGGACGCGCTGAAGCGGGGGTCGGCCAAGCGGATCACCGTGGTGCTGCCGTTCTACCCGTACGCGCGGCAGGACAAGAAGCACCGCGGCCGGGAGCCGATCTCGGCCCGACTGGTGGCGGACCTGCTGAAGACGGCCGGCGCGAACCGGATCCTCACCGTCGACCTGCACACCGCGCAGATCCAGGGCTTCTTCGACGGTCCGGTGGACCACCTCTTCGCGATGGACATCCTCGCCGAGTACGTGGAGCACAAGTACGCGGGCCGGCCGATGACCGTGGTGGCGCCGGATTCGGGCCGGGTGCGGGTGGCCGAGCGGTGGACCGACCGGCTGGGCGGCTGCCCGCTGGCGTTCATCCACAAGACCCGTGACCCGATGAAGCCGAACCAGGTCGTGGCGAACCGGGTGGTCGGCGACGTCGAGGGTCGGGTCTGCCTGATCGTCGACGACATGATCGACACCGGTGGCACGATCGCCAGGGCGGCGGACATCCTCAAGGAGTCGGGCGCGGCGGAGATCGTGGTGGCCTCGACCCACGCGTTGCTGTCCGACCCGGCGACCGAGCGGCTGAAGAACAGCCCGATCAGCGAGATCGTGGTGACCAACACGCTGCCGTTGCCGCCGGAGAAGCAGTTGGACAAGCTGACCGTGCTGTCGATCGCGCCGCTGCTGGCGCGGGCGATCCGCGAGGTCTTCGACGATGGTTCGGTGACCACCCTGTTCGGTGGGTTGAGCTGAGCGTCGCGCTGCGGTGAGGCCCGTTCCCGCCGGCTGTGACGCCGGCGGGAACGCGCCCGACCGGCGTCGGGCGCGCGGCCGGCGCGCCGGTGGGAGCGGGGACCTGGGGACTGCCGGAAACCTCGGAATCCGCTCGGGTAGACTGGTGCGGTTGCCACGGCGAGGGTGCCCGGCGGGCCGCTGAATAGCGCCGCACGGAGGCACCGTCATCGACGCGGTGCTCCGGGCAGTCGTTCATGACGCATGAGCCCCAGCGAGCCCCTCGCCCCAGCACCGCAAGACGACAAGCCGCCGTAGCGAAAGCATCAGGAGTTTCCCCGTGTCCGAGGTAAAGATCAGCGCCGAGCCCCGTACCGAGTTCGGCAAGGGTGGTGCCCGTCGTACCCGCCGGGCCGGCAAGGTGCCCGCCGTGCTGTACGGCCACGGCGAGAAGCCCAAGCACATCGCGCTGCCGTCCCGGGAGTTCGCCGCGGCGATCCGCAAGGGTGGCGCCAACCAGCTCTTCGCGATCGACATCACCGACGGCACCCAGGTGCTGGCGCTGCCGAAGGCGATCCAGCGTGACCCGATCCGCGACACCTTCGAGCACGTGGACCTCATCCTGGTCCGCCGGGGCGAGCAGGTGACCGTCGACGTCCCGATCCAGCTGACCGGCGAGGCCGCGCGGGACACCCTGATCGTGCACGACCACGACAGCCTCTCGGTGACCGCCGACGCCACCAAGGTGCCGGACCACCTCGAGGCGTCGATCGAGGGCCTGGAGGCGGGCTCCCAGGTGACTGCCGGTGACGTGCAGCTGCCGGCCGGTGTCGAGCTGGCCGTCGACCCGGAGCTGACGGTCGCCGCGGTGACCGCCGCGCCGACCGCCGAGCAGCTCGAGGCGACGCTGCCCGAGGTCGAGGCGGCCACCGAGGAGGCCGAGGCCGAGGTCGGCGAGGTCACCGAGGGCTCCGAGGGTGCGGACGCCGCCCCGACCGCCGAGGGCGGGGAGAACACCGAGGCGCGCACCGAGGCCTGATCGGTTCGTACTGTGCGGCAGGCGTCCCCGAGCGTTCGGGGGCGCCTGTCGTCGTATCGGGAGTCGGTGGGACGGACGTCGGGAGGGGCGGGTCGTGACGGACGAGGCGGGGCCGTGGCTGGTGGTCGGCCTGGGAAACCCGGGTCGGGAGTACGCCGGGAACCGGCACAACGTCGGGTTCATGGTGGCCGACCTGCTGGCCGGGCGGGTCGGCGCGCGGTTCGGTCGGCACAAGCGGGCGGTCGCCGAGGTGGCCGAGGGGCGACTGGGCTTCGGCGGGCCGAAGCTGGTGCTGGCGAAGCCGCTGACGTACATGAATCTGTCCGGCGGGCCGGTGGCGGCGCTGGCGCAGTTCTACAAGGTGCCGCCGGCGCAGGTGATCGCACTGCACGACGAGCTGGACATCGGGTACGGCCAGGTGCGGGTCAAGTGCGGTGGCGGCGAGGGTGGGCACAACGGCCTGCGCTCGATGTCGAAGTCGCTGGGCACCAAGGAGTACATCCGGGTGCGGTTCGGCGTGGGCCGGCCGCCGGGGCGGCAGGACCCGGCGGACTACGTGCTGTCGGATTTCGGCGCGGCGGAGCGCAAGGAGCTGGATTTCCTGGTGGACCGGGCTGCCGACGTGGTGGAGTCGGTGATCGCCAAGGGTGTGGAGCCGACCCAGAACCTCTACCACGGCGGTTGAGGGACTGGGCGGGGCGTACCGGATCGGGGTTGGCCGGCCGGTAGTCTGCGCCTTTCGGCGTGCCGCGACCGGCGACGCGGGTCGCGGCGTAGCGATCCGGGTGGGCAGGGATCGCGGCGAGGCGACGGGAGCGGGCAATGAGCAGTCCTCCGATGATCGATGGCGCGTTCGCCCGGTGGTTGGCGGCCCGGGCCGGTCAGGCGCTGCTCGACCTGCGGGCGGAGCTGGGTTTCGCGGACACCGGCGCGCTGAAGTCGGCCGGGGACAAGGTGTCGCACGACCTGATCCGCACGGAGCTGGCGAAGTGGCGGCCGGGCGACGCGGTGCTCTCCGAGGAGGACGAGGGGTCGCGGCTGGCCTGGGCGGCGGAGGTGAACGCCGAGGCGGTGTCCCGGTTGGCCGCGGACCGGGTGTGGATCATCGATCCGTTGGACGGCACCCGGGAGTACGCCGAGGAGGGCCGCTCGGACTGGGCGGTGCACGTGGCGCTCTGGGCCCGCAGCGCGCCGAGTCCGCACGGGCTCGTCGCCGGCGCGGTGGGACTGCCGGCGCAGCACCGGGTGCTGGGCACGGACTACCCGCCGGCGTACCCGCCGATGACGGTGGAGGCCGCGACGGCCGGCGCGCGGGTGATCCGGTTGGCGGCGAGCCGGAGCCGGCCGCCGGTGTTCCTCACCGATCTGGCCGAGGACGTGGGGGCGAAACTGGTGCCGATGGGTTCGGCCGGGGCGAAGATCGCCGCGGTGATCACCGGTGAGGTGGATGCCTACATTCACGCCGGCGGGCAGTACGAGTGGGATTCGGCGGCGCCGGTGGCTGTGGCGACGGCCACCGGACTGCACGCTTCCCGTATCGACGGTTCTGCGCTGAGATACAACGAGGCGGATCCGCGCCTGCCCGACCTGCTGGTCTGCCGCAGGGATCTCGCCAGCCGGTTGCTTGCAGCGCTGCAGAGGCATTCCGGGTAGCCTGAGGCACTTCTTGACATGCCCGACCGGAAAGGTCTGGAAATCGGATGAGCGAGCGAATCGAGCCGGTGTCATGACCACCCCCGCGGCTTACCGGGTCTCCCATCTGGACGCGCTGGAGGCGGAGAGCGTCTTCGTGATGCGCGAGGTGGTCGCCGAGATGGAGCGCCCGGTGCTGCTCTTCTCCGGCGGCAAGGACTCGATCGTCATGCTGCGGCTGGCGCAGAAGGCGTTCGCCCCGGCCAACATCCCCTTCCCGGTCATGCATGTGGACACCGGGCACAACTTCCCCGAGGTCCTGGAATACCGCGACCAGCGGGTCGCCGAGCTGGGGTTGCAACTCGTCGTGGCGAGCGTGCCGGAGGCGCTGGCCAGCGGACTGGTCCGGGAGTCCGGCGACGGGATGCGCAACCGGATCCAGACGCCGGTGCTGCTGGAAGCGGTGGAGAAGCACCGCTTCGACGCGCTGTTCGGTGGTGCCCGTCGGGACGAGGAGAAGGCCCGGGCCAAGGAGCGGGTGTTCAGCTTCCGCGACGAGTTCGGTCAGTGGGACCCGAAGAACCAGCGGCCCGAGCTGTGGTCGCTGTACAACGGCCGGCACCACCCGGGCGAGTCGATCCGGGTCTTCCCACTGTCCAACTGGACCGAGCTGGACGTGTGGCACTACATCGCCCGGGAGCGGATCCCGCTGCCGTCGATCTACTACGCGCACGAGCGTGAGGTGATCGAGCGGGACGGGATGTTCTACGCGGTCAACGAGTTCTTCCGTCCCCGGGCGGGTGAGGAGCGCTTCAAGGCGCAGGTGCGCTACCGCACCGTGGGCGACGCCTCGTGCACCGCGGCGGTCCGCTCGGACGCGGACACCGTGGAGAAGGTCATCGAGGAGGTGGCGGCCACCCGGATCACCGAGCGCGGCGCCACCCGTGGTGACGACCGGGTCAGCGAGGCCGCCATGGAGGACCGCAAGCGGGAGGGCTACTTCTGATGACCACCGAGATCGTGGCCCCGGTTCCCGAAGCCCGGCCGATGGACCTGCTGCGGTTCGCCACCGCCGGCAGCGTGGACGACGGCAAGTCGACCCTGATCGGCCGGTTGCTCTACGACACCAAGTCGCTCTTCACCGACCAGCTCGCCGCGGTGGAGGCGGTCAGCGCGGCCCGCGGGGACGAGTACACCAACCTGGCGCTGCTCACCGACGGCCTGCGCGCCGAGCGGGAGCAGGGCATCACCATCGACGTGGCGTACCGGTACTTCGCCACGCCGCGGCGCAAGTTCATCATCGCCGACACCCCCGGGCACATCCAGTACACCCGCAACATGGTCACCGGGGCGTCCACCGCCGACCTGGCGCTGATCCTGGTGGACGCGCGCAAGGGCCTGGTCGAGCAGTCCCGCCGGCACGCGTTCCTCTGCTCCCTGCTGCGGGTCCCGCACCTGGTCCTCTGCGTCAACAAGATGGACCTGGTGGACTGGTCGCAGGAGGTCTACGAGCGGATCGCCGACGAGTTCACCGCGTTCGCCGCGAAGCTCGACGTGCCGGACCTGACCGTGGTGCCCATCTCCGCGCTGCGTGGCGACAACATCGTCACCAGGTCGGAGAACATGTCGTGGTACGAGGGCCCGTCGTTGCTGCACCACCTGGAGCGGGTGCACATCGCCAGCGACCGCAACCTGGTCGACGTCCGGTTCCCGGTGCAGTACGTGATCCGGCCGCAGTCCACCACGGTCACCGACTATCGCGGCTACGCCGGCCAGGTCGCCTCCGGCGTGCTGAAGCCGGGCGACGAGGTGATGGTGCTGCCGTCCGGCTTCACCAGCCGGATCGCCGCGGTGGAGACCGCCGACGGGCCGGTCGCGGAGGCGTTCCCACCGATGTCGGTCACGGTACGGCTGGCCGACGAGATCGACATCTCCCGGGGTGACCTGATCTGCCGGCCGAACAACGCGCCGGCGGTGGCCCAGGACATCGAGGCGATGGTCTGCTGGATGGACGAGACCCGCCCGTTGCAGGTCGGCGGCCGGTACGCCATCAAGCACACCACCCGGTCGGCGCGGGCGATCGTGCGCGGGCTGCACTACCGGCTGGACGTCAACTCGCTGCACCGCGACGAGTCGGCCGACGCGCTGCGGCTCAACGAGATCGGCCGCGTGCGGCTGCGCACCACGGTCCCGTTGCTGGCGGACGAGTACCGGCGTAACCGGACCACCGGTGGTTTCGTCATCATCGACGAGGCCACCAACCGCACCGTCGGCGCCGGCATGATCGTCGAAGCCAGCTGACCAGGGCTCCGGTTCCCGGCAACATCACGCTCGATCCATGAAGTAGTGGCCTCGCCCCTCGGCGAGGCCACTACTTCCATGAACGAGCACGATCTCTACCCCTGGTAGGTGTGGGGTGGGGTCAGTCGAGGCGGGTGGCGCCGGGGGCGGGGAGGACCGTGAGGGTGCCCGGCGCGGTGAAGCCACGCTCGGCGTAGGCGGCGGTCACGGCGGCGGCGACCCCGTCGGCCCGATCCGTGTTCACGAGGGCGAGGACGCACCCGCCGAAGCCGCCGCCGGTCATCCGGGCGCCCAGCGCGCCGGCGGCCAGCGCCGCCTCGACCGCGGTGTCGATCTCGGGCACGGTGATCTCGAAGTCGTCGCGCATCGAGACGTGCGAGGCGGTGAGCAGCGGGCCGATGTCCCGGACCCGGCCGGCGCGTAGCAGCGCCACCGTGTCCAGCACCCGCTGGTCCTCGGTGACCACGTGCCGGACCCGCCGCCGGGTCTCCTCGTCGTCGAGCCGGGCGAGCGCGGCGTCGAGCTGGTCGACGGCCACGTCGCGCAGCGCGGGGACGCCGAGCGACTTGGCCGCCGCCTCGCAGGACCGGCGGCGGGCGGCGTACTCCCCGTCGGCGTGCCGGTGCGGAGCCCGGCTGTCGATGACCAGCACGGCCAGCCCGGCGGCGTCCAGGTCGAACGGGATGTGCTCGACGGACTCGTCACGGCAGTCGAGGAACAGGGCGTGCCCGGCGCGGCAGCGGATCACGGCGGACTGGTCCATGATCCCGGTCGGCGCGCCGACGTAGACGTTCTCCGCCCGCTGCGCCAGCCGGGGCTGCCGCTCGGCGGGCAGCGCCAGCACTCCGAGGTCGAGCAGCGCGGCGAGCACGGCCGACTCCAGCGCGGCCGAGGAGGAGAGACCGGAGCCCAGTGGCACGTCCGAGGTGATCGCCAGCCGGGCGCCGGGCACCGGGTGACCGGCCTCGCGCAGCGCCCAGACCACACCGGCCACGTACGCGCCCCAGCCGGTGACCCGGCCCGGCTCGGCGACGTCCTCCGCCCCGAAGGTGATCGTCTCGTCGGAGAGCTCGGACCAGACCGTCCACCGCTCGCCGTCCTGCCGGTCGGCGGCGACGACGGTCCGCAGTGGCAGCGCGAAGGGCAGCACGAACCCGTCGTTGTAGTCGGTGTGCTCGCCGATCAGATTGACTCGCCCGGGAGCCGCCCAGCGGCCGGCGGCCGGGTCGCCGTACTGCGCGATGAAGCCGGCGGCGGCCCGCTCGGCGACGTCACCGGTCGGCTGGATCATGACTGCTCCAGGACGTGCGTGCGGTAGAAGGCCCAGGCGTCCCCGACCATGTCGTGCAGGGTCGGCTTCTGCGGCACCCAACCGAGCTCGTCACGGGCCAGTGTGGAGGAGGCGACCAGCTCGGCCGGGTCGCCCTCGCGGCGCGGCGCCACCTCGACCGGCAGTGCGTGCCCGGTGACCTCGCGGACGACGTCGACCACCTGCCGGTTGGTGAAGCCGTTGCCGTTGCCCAGGTTGTAGATCCGGTGCTGGCCCGCGGTCGCCGCGTCCAGCGCCAGCAGGTGGGCCCGGGCCAGGTCGGCGACGTGGATGTAGTCGCGGACGCAGGTGCCGTCCACGGTGGGGTAGTCGTCGCCGAAGAGCTGGAGCTTCCCCCGCCGGCCGGCGGCGACCTCCAACGCGATCGGGATCAGGTGCGTCTCCGGGTCGTGCCGCTCGCCGAGCGCGACGTCACCGGCGAGGTGCGCGCCGGCCACGTTGAAGTAGCGCAGCGACACGGCGGCCAGCCCGTGGGCGATCGTCTCGGAGGTGAGCGCCATGTCGACGGCGAGCTTGGTGGCGCCGTACGTGTTGGTGGGCGCCTTGACCGCGGTCTCCGGGATGGGCAGCTCGGTGGGGTTGCCGTAGACGGCGGCGGTGGAGGAGAAGACCATCCGCGGCACCCCGGCGGCCCGGACCGCGTCGATCAGGGCTAACGTGCCGACCGTGTTGGTCTGCCAGTACAGCTCCGGCTTGACCATCGACTCGCCGGCGGCGATCAGCGCGGCGAAGTGCAGCACCCCGTCGAAGCCGGCGTCGGGGGTGACGATCCGCGCGGCGTCGTGGATGGACGCCCCGACGTGGGTCGCGTCCGGAGCGAGCGCCTCGCGGTGGCCGGTGCGCAGATCGTCCAGGACCACCACCTCGTGACCCGCGTCGAGCAGCATCCGGGTCACCACGCTGCCGATGAAGCCGGCGCCCCCGGTGACGAGCAGTTTCACGTCGTTGCCTCCTGCCTGGCCCGCCCGGGACGTGGCCTCGGTGAATCACCCTACGGCGGCGCGTGGTGTGCCTCGACCGATCACGCCGCCATCCCTATTCCATCATAATCTCTCACGATTAAACAGAGCCGAACATTCCGTCCGGTCCGAGCGAACCCCGGTGCGGCGGGCCGCCGATGTCTACCATCTCTGTCATGCGGGAAGCGGCCCGTACCGGGCTCCGGCGAGGCGCGCGAGGAAGGCCCCGTCGCGACCCTGGCCCGCTCGCCCGGGCCGTCGCCCGGGTGGTGGTCCGCGCCGCCGACGGCGCCACCCGTCTCGTCACCGACCTGCTGGGGACCGGCCCGGCGGCCGGCCGGGAGCGCATCTCCGAGGCCGAACTGCGGGACCTGGTCGCGGCGAACACGCTGCTCGACCCGGATGAGCGGCGGATCATCGACGAGGTACTGGTGGCCGGCGCCAGCCTGGTCCGCGAGGTGATGATGCCCCGCACCGAGGTGGTCTTCCTGCCCGCGCGGCTGACCATCGCCGAGGCCGCCCGGCTGGTCCGCGCCGAGACGCACACCCGCTACCCGGTCACCGACGGCACCCACGACGACGTCGTCGGCTTCGTGCACCTCCGCGACGTGCTGCTGCGTCCGGACACCGACGCGTGCGCCACCGTCGGCGAGCTCATCCGGGAGGTGAAGCGGCTGCCCGGCAGCAAGCGGGTGCTGCCCGCGCTGACCGAGATGCGCCGGGAGGGCCAGCACCTCGCGGTGGTGGTCGACGAGTACGGCGGCACCGCCGGGATCGTCACCCTGGAAGACCTGATCGAGGAGCTGATCGGCGAGATCCACGACGAGTACGACGTCGCGCCGGACCCGGTGCACGCCGGCCTGCCCGCCGTGGTGGACGGCCGGCTCAACCTCGCCGACTTCGCCGAGCGGACGGGGGTGGCGCTGCCCGCCGGGCCGTACGAGACGGTCGGCGGGTTCGTGATGGCCGCGCTGGGCCGACTGCCGGTCACCGGCGACGAGGTCCCCGTACCCGCTGAGCCGGCCGAAGCGGGCGGACCCGACCCGGCCGATCCACCGGGTGGTTGGCTGCTGCGGGTGCTGGCACTCGACGGACGCCGGGTGGCCCGGCTCGCCGTCTCCGCCCTGCGGGTGCCGGAGCAACGCCGTGAGTCCGGCACCGGGTCGACGCGGGACGCGGGGGCGGAGCAGGCGTGGGAGGTCGTGGCGGGGCAGCCGCGCGAGGCCGATGTCGCGCCCGCGCGCCGGGTCGGCGCGAGGGAAGCGCGCGAGGTCAACGGCCTCGACACCGGCGGGCCGGGGCCGACCCGCCGGCCCGTCATGACGGACCCCGTTGCTTGCTGACAGAATTATCGGCATGTCCGACGTTCCCGCCCGCCCCCGCGTCTTTTCCGGCATCCAGCCGACGGCCGACTCGTTCCACCTCGGCAACTACCTCGGCGCGGTGCGGCACTGGGTGGCTCTGCAGGAGACCCACGACGCGTTCTACTGCGTGGTGGACCTGCACGCCATCACCGCGGGGCACGACCCGGCACTGCTGCGCCAGCGGACCCGGGTGGCCGCCGCCCAGCTCTTCGCGGTCGGTCTGGACCCGGAGCGCAGCACCCTGTTCGTGCAGTCGCAGGTGCCCGAGCACCCGCAGCTGGCCTGGGTGCTCGGCTGCATCACCGGCTTCGGCGAGGCCAGCCGGATGACCCAGTTCAAGGACAAGTCGCAGAAGCAGGGCAACGAGCGGGCCAGCGTCGGCTTGTTCACCTACCCGATCCTGCAGGCCGCCGACATCCTGCTGTACCAGGCCAACGCGGTGCCGGTCGGCGAGGACCAGCGCCAGCACCTGGAACTCTCCCGGGACCTGGCCCAGCGGTTCAACTCGCTGTTCGGCCCGACGTTCACCGTGCCCGCGCCGCACATCGTCAAGGACACCGCGAAGATCACCGACCTGCAGGACCCGACCGCGAAGATGTCCAAGTCGTCGTCCTCGCCGGCCGGGATCATCGACCTGCTGGAGGACCCGGCCCGGTCGGCGAAGAAGATCCGGTCGGCGGTGACCGACACCGGCCGGGAGATCGTCTTCGACGCCGAGACCAAGCCGGGCGTGTCCAACCTGCTGACCATCCACTCGGCGCTCAGCGGCCGCGACATCGACGAGCTGGTGGCCGCGTACGCCGGTCGCGGCTACGGCGACCTGAAGAAGGACCTGGCCGAGGTGGTGGCGGAGTTCGTCCGCCCGATCCAGCAGCGCACCAGCACCTACCTCGACGACCCGGCGCAGCTGGACAAGCTGCTCGCCGCCGGCGCGGAGAAGGCCCGGGCGGTGGCCGGGGCGACCCTGCGGTCCGCGTACGAGCGGGTCGGGTTCTTCCCGCCGGTGCGCGGCGAATAGCGCCACGGGACAGGTGGGCGGGTCGGTGGCCGAAGGGGCGGCGCGGAGCGTGGATCGCAGTGGTGGGGTGCCGCCGACCGGTGACACCATCCAGATCGGCATCGCGGTGGACATCCCGGAGCCGTGGGGGGCCCAGCTCACCCGGCGGCGGGTCGAGGCCGGTGACCCGCTGGCCGTACCCGCGCACGTGACGCTGCTCGGGCCCACCGAGATCCCGACCGCCAACCTGCCGACCGTCGAGCGGCACCTCGCCAGCGTCGCCGCCGCGCACCTGCCGTTCACGCTGCACCTGCGGGGCACCGGCACGTTCCGCCCGGTGACCCAGGTGGTGTTCGTGGCGGTGGCCGCCGGGATCAGCGAGTGCGAACTGCTCGCCTCCGCCATCGCCGCGACGCCGGGCCTGCACCGCCAGACCCGGTTCCCGTACCATCCGCACGTCACCGTGGCGCAGGACGTGGCACCCGAGGCGCTGGACAAGGCGTACGAGGATCTGGCCGACTTCTCCGCGATGTTCGAGGTCGACGCGTTCACCCTGTTCTCGCACAGCGGGCAGGCCCGGTGGCAGCCGCGTCGGGACTTCCGCCTCGGCGGCTGACCGGACGGCGACGCGCCGCCCGGCGAGCACGGCGAGCCGGTTGCCACCACGGCGGCGGGAGATCGGCGAGGATGACCGCGTGAACGTGATCGGCCGGATCGAGGCGGGCATCGACCGCTGGGTGAGCGCCGCGCGCTGCCGGTCGGGCCTCTTCGACCACGTGTGGCGAGCCGGCGCGCTCTACGCCGAGGTGCTGGCCGGGCGGCTGGCGGCGGCGATCGCCTACTACGGCTTCTTCGCGGTGTTCGCCCTCGCGCTGGTCGCGTACTCCATCTTCGGTGCGATCCTCGAGGACAACGACGAGGTCAGCGCGGCGGCGGCCGGGTTCCTTAAGGAGAACCTGCCGTTCCTGGACGCGCAGCAGATCGCCAACTCCAGTGGAACGGTCGGTGTGGTCGGCCTCGTCATCCTGGTCTTCACTGGGATCGGCTGGGTGGAGGCGATCCGCTCCTCGCAGCGGTTGATGTACCGGCTCAACCAGCAGCCCGGCAACCTGGTGATCCGGCGGCTGGTCGACCTGGGGGTGATGGTCGGCGTCTTCGTGCTGCTCGGTGTCTCGGTGGCGGCGGTGGACGCGTTGGAATCCCTGCTGCGTTTCCTGCTGCGCAGCACCGGCTCGGTCGGCCTGACCACGATCAGCGCCGTGTTCAGCGTGCTGATCAACGCCGTGCTCGCCACCGCACTGCTGCTCGCGGTGCCCCGGCTGCGGGTGAGCCGGTCCCGGCTGCGCCCGGTGGTGGTGCTGGTCGCGATCGGCATCACGTTGCTGAACACGGTCGGGCGGTACTACGTGGTGCGTACCGAGCGGAACCCGGCGTACACGGTGGTGGCCGGCGCCGTCGGCCTGCTGCTCTACCTCTATCTGCTCAACCAGCTGGTGCTGTTCGGGGCGGCGCTCCTCGCGACCAGCACCCGCGGGCGGGTGGTCGACCTGGCCGAGGGCGCCCCGCCGGCGAATCTCGACGAGGACACCGATCCCGGTACGCCGGGCGGCGCGGGCTGATGGCGGAAGGTGCGCAGATGCTGATCTCGGTCGACCCGGACTCGTCGGTGGCGCCGTACGAGCAGGTGCGCGGGCAGCTCGCCGAGCTGATCGGCGACGGCCGGTTGCCGGTGGGCAGCCGTCTGCCCACCGTCCGACAGCTCGCCGCCGACCTGCGGCTGGCGGCGAACACGGTGGCCCGGGCGTACCGGGAGCTGGAGGCGGCCGGGCTGCTGGAGACCCGGGGGCGTAACGGCACCTTCGTCGCCCCCGGCCGGGACGACGCCGTCGACCGCCTGCACCGGGCGGCGGCCGCTTACGCGTCCGAGGCCGTCCGGCTCGGCGTGCCGCCGGCCACCGCGCTCGCCCTGGTCCGCGCCGCCCTGGACGCCGCCCGTCCCGGCTGACCGGAGCCGGATCGGGCGCCGGACGGGCGACAACTGAGGCGAACGGGGTCGCCGCTCGCGTTGGCGGACCATGATGGGCCGGTGGGCGCACTCATGACACTGGACCTGCCGGCCGACTCGCCGATGCTCGGCCTGCCGTGGATCATCACCTTCGGCCCGCTCGGTGAACTCGACGAGTGGGAGCCGGTGGTCTGCGGGCCGTACGAGCGGCCGCACGCGTTGGCACTGGCCGAGGCGGTGGTGGCTGAGGAGCAGCTGATCGCGGTTGTGGAACCGCTGCTGCCGGCGCTGTCCGCCGACGAGATCCGCAGCGAGATCGCCGCCGCGCAGGTCGCCGCCGAGGACGAGGCCCGGCAGGTCGAGGGGGCTGACCTGTACGGCGACTTCGAGGACGTGATCGACGAGGAGTTGGACGCCGCCGCCGACGAGGCGGGCCATGGCGAACCCGCCGAGCCGCCGGACGAGGCCGAGGTGCGCGCCGGCTTCACCCGGATCGCGGCGCTGCTCACCGCGAAGTGAGCGGCTTCGGGCCGGCGACGCCGTGCGCCCGCCGGTGACGGCGCGGTCAGCGGGTCGGCGGGGAGTCCAGCAGGCAGAACTCGTTGCCCTCGGGGTCGGCGAGCACCGTGAACTGCTCGGTCCCGGTCTGCCCGATGTCGACGTGCCGCGCGCCGAGCCCGATCAGCCGCCGTACCTCGGCCTGCGGGTCACCGTCGGTGGCGAGGTCGAGGTGCAGCCGGTTCTTGCCCCGCTTCGGCGTGCCGGAGCCCTGCAACCAGACGCTGGGCGCCCCGGCGGAGGGCTGCCCCGGCGGCCAGAGCTTGGCGCTGCCGTCGTCGCCCTGCTCGATCTCGTAGCCGAGCGCCGCCGACCAGAACGCGACCATCAGGTCCAGGTCGTCGACGTCGATGGTGCACTGCGCCATCCGTACCACCATGGGGGTCACCTCCACCGCGCGGGTGTCCCGTGCGGTACCCGGGGCGGCTACGGAATACACCTCGGCGCAGACGGACACTGGCGCCACACGGAGCGGACTCCGCGTGGCGCCAGCGCCACCTCACCCCCCACCACAAGGGGCCGGTAGCCCAGTCGCCCGTTGGCGCGGGGCACGACGGACGACCAGGTCGATGACGGGTTACCCGCTCAGCGCCGTTCCAACCAGGCGGCCGCGTCGACCGGCAGCAGGTGGCCGGAGCCCTGCCCGGTGAGCGCCTCGCTGGCGACGAGCGGTTCGCCGTACCCGTCGATGGGGACCGGTGCGCCGCTGAGGTTGACCACGCAGGTCAGCACGGTCGCGCCGGCGGTGCGGGAGAACGCCAGCACGCCCGGCCCGCCCTCCAGCCAGGTCACCCCGCCCGCGTCGACGGCCAGCGCCGGGTGCTCGTGCCGGATCCGCAGGGCGGCCCGGTACAGCTCCAGCGTGGAGCCGGGAACGCCGGTCTGCGCGGTGACCGAGAGGGCCGACCAGGTGGCCGGCGCCGGCAGCCAGCTCAGCTCGCTGCCGGCCGGCCCGAAGCCGTACGGGGCCAGCTCGCCGCTCCACGGGACGGGTACCCGGCAGCCGTCCCGGCTCTCGCCGGTGCGCAGGAACGCCGGGTCCTGGCGCAGCTCGTCGGGGAGGTCGAGCACCTCGGGCAGGCCCAGCTCCTCGCCCTGGTAGAGGTAGGCGCAGCCGGGCAGGGCGAGCATCAGCAGGCTGGCCGCGCGGGCACGGCGCAGCCCGTCGGCGCCGTCGCCGTAGCGGGTGACGTGTCGCTGCTTGTCGTGGTTGGACAGCACCCAGGTGGTGGGCGCGCCGACCACGGTCGACTCGGCCAGCGCGGTGTCGATCACCTTGCGGAACGAGTCGGCCGACCAGGTCGCGTCGAGGAAGTCGAAGCTGAACGCCTGGTGCAACTCGTCCGGGCCGATGTAGCGGGCCAGCCGCTGCGGGGTCTCGGCCCACGCCTCGGCGACGGCCATCCGGCCGCCGGGGTAGCTGTCCAGAATGGGCCGCCAGGCGCGGTAGATGTCGTGCACCTCGTCCTGGTCGAAGTAGGGCAGCCGCCCCTTGCCGAGCAGTTCGACCTGGCGCTGGCCGGTGGTCAGCGTGCTGAAGCCGACGTCCGGCAGCCCCTCGGCCTTGATCATGCCGTGTGCCACGTCGATCCGGAAGCCGTCCACGCCCCGGTCCAGCCAGAACCGCAGCACGTCCTCGAACTCGGCGCGGACCTCGGGGTGGCGCCAGTTCAGGTCCGGCTGGGCCGGGTCGAACAGGTGCAGGTACCACTCGCCGTCCTCGACGCGGGTCCAGGCCGGGCCGCCGAAGATGCTCTCCCAGTCGTTCGGCGGCAGCGCGCCGTGCGCGCCCCGGCCGTCTGCGAAGAGGTAGCGGGCCCGCTCCGGCGAGCCGGGGCCGGCGGCGAGGGCGGCGGTGAACCAGCGGTGTGCGCTGGAGGTGTGGTTGGGCACGAGGTCGACGATGATCCGCAGGCCGAGGGCGTGCGCGTCGGTGATCATCGCGTCGAAGTCGGCGAGGGTGCCGAACATCGGGTCGACGTCCCGGTAGTCGGCGACGTCGTACCCGCCGTCGACCATGGGGGAGGTGTAGAAGGGGGTCAGCCAGAGCGCGTCCACCCCGAGGTCGCGCAGGTACGGCAGGCGCTGCCGGATGCCCTGGAGGTCGCCGGTGCCGTCGCCGTCGCTGTCGGAGAAGCTGCGGACGTACACCTGGTAGACGACCGCGGAGCGCCACCAGTCGTCGTCGGCGGTGCGGGGTGGGGTGGCGGTGCTGGCGGTCATCGGTTGGCGTTCCCCGTCTGTCTCGGGCCGGGTGCGGTGGCACCCGGCGGGGTGTGGCCGATAACCCGCGCGGGTGTCTGAGCAATATGCCGGCCGAGCGCTGCAAGAGTCAAGCAGTTCTTGCGCAAGTCAACGCCGAAGTTGCTGCGACAGTTGGCAGCTGGGGGGCCGTGTGGCGCCGATCAGGCGGGGACGGCCAGCGCCGACGAGCCGGGCCGGCGCCGGTTGGACCCTTCCGCGCCGGGGCGGGCCGGGACGACCGCGGTGGAGCCACGCACCACCAGCTCCGGGCGGAACAGGTACTCCGAGTGCGGAGCGCCGTGCCCGTTGATCTCGTCCACCAGGGCGCGGACCGCGGCCACCGCCATCGCGATGACCGGCTGCCGCATGGTGGTCAGCGGAGGGTCGGTGAAGGCCATCAGCGGCGAGTCGTCGTAGCCGACCACGGAGAGATCGCCGGGGACGGTCAGGCCGCGCTGGCGGGCCGCCCGGATCGCGCCGAGCGCCATCAGATCGGAGCCGCACACCACACCGGTCACGCCGCGGTCCAGCAGCCGGCCGGCCGCGGCCTCGCCGCCCTCCACGCCGAACAGCGACAGCTCGGCCAGTGGGCCCAGCTCGGCCTCGGCGACGCCGGCCAGCCGGGTCATCGCCGAGCGCCAGCCGGCCACCTTGCGCTGCACCGGGACGAACCGGTCGGGGCCGGTGATCAGGCCGATCCGGCGGTGTCCGAGTGCGACCAGATGGGCCACCGCCAGCTCGGCGGCCTCCCCGTCGTCACAGGAGACGAAGGGGGCGCCGATGCCGGGCACGTACCCGTTGATCATCACGACCGGCAACGGCCGGGCGATCAGCGCCCGGTAGCGGTCGTGGTTGGCGGCGGTGTCGGCGTGCAGGCCGGAGACGAAGACGATCCCGGAGACCTGCCGGTCCAGCAGCATCTCGACGTACTCGTCCTCGGTGACGCCGCCGGCGGTCTGGGTGCAGAGCACCGGGGTGAATCCGCTCTGCGCCAGCGTCGACTCGATGACCTGGGCGAAAGCGGGAAAGATCGGGTTGTCCAGCTCCGGCACCACCAGGCCGACCAGCCCGGCGCTGCGCTTGCGCAGCCGGGCTGGTCGCTCGTAGCCGAGCACGTCGAGGGCGGTGAGGACGGCCTGCCGGGTCTCGGGGGCCACGCCGGGGCGGTCGTTGAGCACCCGCGACACCGTGGCCTCGCTGACTTCGGCCTGCTGGGCGATGTCGGACAGTCGAGCGCGCATGGCGGCACTTTAGCCCACCGGCAAGTTTTTGCGGGGCGCTCTGCAAGCCCTTCCATAAGCTGCAACCTCTTGCTAACGTCCCGGCAACATGCGAGAGCAGCGGCGCGGTATCGATGCGCCGGTTGGCAAGACTTCCAGAGGTTCCCACTGGCGGGCCGCTCTTCCCCCGACGGACCCGCCATGACGACAGGAGTACCGATGCGCATCCGTACCGCGGGTGTGGTCGCCCTCTTCGCCCTGGCGCTCGCCGCGTCAGGCTGTGGTAGCGACAGCGACGAGCCGGCCGCGAAGGAATCCCCCAAGGCCGCCGGCGGCAAACTGGTGATCTGGGCGGACGACAAGCGGACCGCCGCCCTCAAGCCGTTCGCCGAGAAGTTCGGTCAGGAGAACGGCGTCACCGTCGAGGTCCAGGCCGTCAGCAAGGACCTGCAGACCAACTTCGTCACCGCCTCCCAGCAGGGCAGCGGCCCCGACGTGGTGGTCGGCGCGCACGACTGGATCGGCAACCTGGTGCAGAACGGCGCCATCGACCCCGTGCAGCTCGCCGCCGAGCAGAAGAGCGCGTTCAACGAGACCGCGATCAAGGCGGTCACCTTCAACGGCCAGCTCTACGGCGTGCCGTACGCGCAGGAGAACCTGGCGCTGATCCGCAACACCGAACTGGCCCCCCAGGCACCCAGGACCATTGAGGACCTGGTCGCCGCGGGCAAGCGGCTCAAGTCGGCGAAGAAGGCCACCGAGACGCTCTGCCTCCAGGTCGGCCAGAACGGCGACGCGTACCACATCTACCCGCTGTACAGCTCGGCCGGCGGCTACCTCTTCGGCACCGGCGCCAACGGCGACTACGACCCGAAGGACCTGGGTGTGGGCAAGCCCGCGTCGATCGAGGCGTTCAAGAAGATCGGCGCGCTGGGCGAGAAGGGCGAGGGCGTGCTCAAGCGCTCCATCGCGGACACCAACTCGATCGCCACCTTCACCAGCAAGAAGTGCGCGTACCTGGTCTCCGGCCCGTGGGCGGTGGCCGACGTCAAGAAGGCCAACATCAAGTACGACATCTCCGCCATCCCCGGCTTCGCCGGTGGCAAGGAGGCCCAGCCGTTCGTGGGTGTGCAGGCGTTCTACGTCGCCACCAAGGGCAAGAACAAGGCGTTGGCCCAGGAGTTCGTGGTCAACTACACCACCACCCCCGAGCTGGCCGTCGCGCTGTACAACGCCGAGCCCCGCCCGCCGGCGCTGACCGCCGCCCTCGACCAGGTCAAGGGCAGCGACCCGGACCTGGCCAAGTTCCAGGAGGCCGGCAGGAACGGCCAGGTGCTCCCGGCCATCCCGGCGATGGCCGCGATCTGGGACCCGTTCGGCAAGGCCGAGGCCGCCGTCATCGGTGGCGCCGACCCGACCAGCACCATCACCGCGGCCGGCAAGACCATCTCCGGCCAGATCAAGTAATGAGCACGCCGCTGTCCGGCCCGGGGTCTGCCACGCAGGCCCCGGGCCGGGGGCCCGTCGGCTCCCGGCCCCCGCGCTCCCGCGTCACGCGTGACCAGGCGCCGATCACCCTGACCGGCCTGGCCGGCAAGGTGCTCCTGCTCGGCCTGACCGCCGGTATCGCGGTCTGGGCGGCCTTTCCGCTCATCGACGCCGGGAAGTGGGCCGGCCTGGCCCTGCTGGCGGCGACCACCGCCGGACTCTTCTACCTGTACCTCACCCGCCGGCACATCCCGGCCAAGTACCTGGTCCCGGGCACCCTGTTCCTGATCGCCTTCCAGGTCTTCCCCGTGCTCTACACGGCCAGCACCGCCTTCACCAACTTCGGCGACGGGCACCGGGGCAGCAAGGACGACGCGATCGTCGCGATCCAGACCTCCTCGGTCACCCAGGTGCCCGGCTCCGCCGAGTACGCCTTGTCGATCGCCACCAGGGGCGACCCGGCCACCGGAGCGCTGGTCTTCCTGGTCACCGACCCCGCCACCGGCGCGGTCTCCGCCGGCGACACCGGCGGGCTGCGCCAGCTCGACGCCGCCGACGTCACGGTCGCCGCGGGCGGCAAGGTCACCGCCGCCGACGGCTACACCGTGCTGAACTTCGGCCAGGCCAGCGCCCGCAGCAAGGAGATCACCGACCTGGTGGTGCCCACCGCCGGCGGAGCGCTGCGCTCCAGCGGCCTGTCCCGCGCGTACGAGGGCAAGGCGGTGCGGGCGTACGAGTCCGGCTGCGACTGCGTCCGGGACACCGAGACCGGGCAGACCTGGACCGCCGACGAGGAACTGGGCGCCTTCGTCGCCGCGGACGGCGAGCGGCTCGCCCAGGGCTGGAAGGTCAACGTCGGGCTGAGCAACTTCACCCGGGTGCTCACCGACAAGAACATCTCCGGTCCGTTCCTCGGCACCCTGATCTGGAACTTCGCCTTCGCCGTCGCTTCGACCGGCGGGACGTTCCTGCTCGGCATGCTGATCGCGCTCGTGCTGCACTCGCCCCGAATGCGCGGGACCAACCTCTACCGCGTGCTGCTGGTCCTGCCGTACGCCATGCCGTCGTTCGCGATGCTGCTGGCCTGGCGGGACATGTTCAACGCCGACTTCGGCCTGATCAACAACCTGTTCGGCCTGGAGGTGGACTGGTTCGGCCAGCCGTGGACGGCGCGCTTCGCGGTCATCCTGGTGCAGCTCTGGCTCGGCTATCCGTACATGTTCCTGGTGGCCACCGGTGCGTTGCAGGCCATCCCGCGGGAGTTGACCGAGGCGACCTCGGTCGACGGGGCATCGCCCTGGCAGTCCTTCCGCGCGGTCACCCTGCCCCTGCTGCTGGTCGCGCTCTCCCCGTTGCTGATCTCGTCGTTCGCGTACAACTTCAACAACTTCAACGCGGTCTACCTGACCACCGAGGGCGCGCCGTTCCCGGCCGGCAACCCTGCCAACGGCGCGACGGACCTGCTGATCACGTACACCTACCGGCTCGCCTTCGGCGGTCAGGGCGCGCAGTTCGGCTTCGCCGCCGCGATCTCGCTGTTCATCTTCGCCATCGTCGCGGTGGTCTCGGCGGTCAGCTTCCGGCGGACCCGTAAGCAGGAGGAGGTGTACTCGTGACCACCCTCACCGGGGCAGCGCGTACCGGCGACACGGCGGGCGGCCCGCCGACGGTCAATCGCAACGTCACCGGCCGGCGGCGCAACCGCTGGTTCGCCCAGGTCGGCTGGCGACACCTGGTCGCCGTGCTCGGCGTGCTGTTCAGCCTCTTCCCGATCGTGTTCGTGCTCTCCGCCGCGCTCAACCCGCTCGGCACGCTCTCCACCACCGAGCTGGTGCCGACCGACGGGGTGTCGCTCGGCAACTTCGGCGGGTTGTTCGAACGGACCGCCTTCGGGCGGTGGTTCCTCAACTCGCTGTTGATCGCCGGGGTGGCCTCGTTCGCGTCGGTGTTCCTCTCCGCGCTGGCCGCGTACGCCTTCTCCCGTATGCGGTTCCGCGGCCGCCGGGTGGGGCTGCTCGCCCTGCTGTTGATCCAGATGTTCCCGCAGTTCCTGGCGATCGTGGCGATCTACCTGATCTTCGGCACGATCACCGACCTGTGGCCGTCGATCGGCTTCAACACCCCCTGGGGGCTGTTGCTGCTCTACATGGGTGGCGCGCTCGGGGTGAACACCTGGCTGATGAAGGGCTTCTTCGACACCCTGCCCCGGGAGCTGGACGAGTCGGCGACCATGGACGGGGCGTCGCACGCCCAGGTCTACTTCCGGATCATGTTGCCGCTGGTGGCGCCGATCCTGGCGGTGACCGGGCTGCTGGCGTTCATCGGCACCATCAACGAGTTCCTGATGGCCAACGTGTTCCTCACCAGCACCGACTCGAAGACCCTGGCGGTCGGTATGTACGGCCTGCTGGAGGGCAACGAGCGCAACAACAACTTCGGCATCTTCGCGGCCGGCACCCTGCTCACCGCGATCCCCACCGTGCTGGTCTTCCAGCTTCTCCAGCGCTACATCGTCTCCGGCCTCACCTCGGGAGCCGTCAAGGGATGAGACGGGCCGGTGGCCGCTCCACGTGCGCCACGAGGTGGGTGGTGGTCCGGTCGTGTGCCTCGGCGCAGCCGCAGAACGGCTCCGCCCGCTGGACAGCGGACGGGTGCCGGGTCTGCTTCACTAGGCGCTGGTGGCCCGCCACCGTCCATCCGCCGTCCGGTGCAGTCCACCGTGGAGACCTTCGTGCAGTTGTCGATTCTGATGCCGGTTTACAACGAAGCGGAGCGCATCGCCGAGGCCCTGAAGCAGGCCCTGGCGGTGCATTACCCGTGTGAAATCGAAATCGTGGTCGTCGACGACGGCAGCACGGACGATTCCGCGGAGATCCTGGGCCGGATGGACGACGCGCGGGTGCGGGTGGTGACGCATCCACGCAACGCCGGTAAGGGTGCCGCGATCAGGACGGCGGTGGACAGCGCCCGGGGCGAGTACATGGTGATCCTGGACGCCGACCTGGAGTACGACCCGCAGGACATCCCGAAACTGTTGGCGCCGGTGCTGGACGGGCGCGCGACGGTCGTCTACGGCAACCGCACCTTCGGCAGTCACAGCGCCTACAGCTTCTGGTACGTGATCGGAAACAAGGGCGTCACCACGGCGGCGAATGTGCTGTTCAACTCGTACGTCAGTGATCTGGAGACGTGTTTCAAACTGATGCCGGTGGAGTTGTACCGATCGCTGAACATCCGGTCCCGCGGGTTCGGCATGGAGGCCGAGGTGACGGGCAAACTGCTGCGGCGGCGGATCCGCCCGTACGAGGTGCCGATCAGTTACCGGGCGCGGGGCCGTGAGGAAGGCAAGAAGATCACTTGGCGGGACGGGGTGGAGGCGTTGTGGATCCTGGGCCGGGAGCGGGCCCGACGTCGTCCCGGCGGCACGCCCGCCCACTGACTCCGATCGAGCGATGATCACGAAGCGTCATGACCCCGGCGCGGCCGTCCGTGTCGTCGTGGCACTCGTCGGAGTGGGCTGCCTGCTCCTGGCCGCTCATGGCGCGGTCCGGGCGACCGTCAACGGAGTCGCCTACCTGCGCGATCGGGGGCACAACGCGAGGCCCGGCAGTTCCAGGTGGACTTCGAGACGGTCCGGCGCGAATTCGCCGCGCAGGTGCCGGCGGGCAGCCGGATCCGGTTCATTCCGGCCCGGGCCGACAAGGTGCTCTGGCAGCAGCGGTTGGCCGAGTTCGCCGCGCTGGCCGGCAGCGTTGTCGTCACCGGTCCGACCCGGGACTACGAGGTGGGTGTCGTCGCGGTGAAGCGGATCTCGCCGACCGGCCCGAGCGTGCGGTTGGTCGTCCGGAAGGTCGGCTGATGACATGGACCTCACGCCGATGCTCGCCGTTCCCGCTCTCCTCGTCGCCGGTTTTCCGCTCGCCCTCGCGGTGCTGCGCAGCCCTTTCCTCGCCGTGCTCTTCGCGCCCCTGGTGGCGGCGCTGCTGAGCACGGTCGCGGTGATCCTGATGCTGGTCGTCGGTGGTCCGCTGCAACTCTGGCTCGCCCTGATGCTGGCCGCCGGAGCCACGTCCGCCTGGTGGCTGCTGCGCCGCCCGGGCGAGCCGGTGCCGTACGGCGGCTGGCCACACGCGCTGCTGATCGCGCTGCCGTTGCTTCCGCCGCTCCTCTTCGTCCTCGAGCCGCCCTTCCGGTGGGATGCGCACTCCATCTGGTGGCTGCACGCCGGCTACTTCTCGCACAGCAGCGAGTACGCGCGCAGGGCGATCGGCAGCCCCGGCTTCTTCTTCTCGCACACCGACTATCCGCCGCTCGCCTCCGCTCCGGTCGCGGCCGTGTGGAGCGTTTCCGAGCCGGACTTCCGGACCGCCCAACTCATCGGCGCGCTGGTCACCTTCTCCGCGATCGCGATGCTGGTCCACGTGGTCCGGCGGGCGCTGGCCAGGGTGTCCGCGCGGGTGGCCTGGGCGCTCGCCGTCGGGGTGGGCCTGGCCTCCTGGTCGACCGCTCCGCACGGGGTGGCGAGCGGGGCTCGCCGACGCGCTCTGGTCCACAGCCCTGGCCGGGGCGGTGGTGGCTCTGCTGTTCGGTGCCGATCCGCTGCGTCGCCCCCTGCTGCCGCTTCTGCTGCTGACCGTTGCGGCGCTCACCAAGAACGAGGGCCTGGTGGCTACCGCGGGCGTCGCCGTGCTGGTCAGCCTGCGGGCGCGCACCGACCTGCGGCGGGCCGGGCTGGTCTGGCTGCCGGTGCTGGCCGGGGGCGGCTGGGCGGTGCTGGTCCGCCTCCTGGGTGCCCGATCGGACATCGCCGACGGCAGTTCGAGCGGCGTGGCGCCCTGGGAGCCGGAGGCGGTGCAGCGGTTCCACGTCGTTCTGGCGGCGTTGTGGGACACGGTCGGCCCGGTGCTGGCGGGCGCGGCGGTGGTGGCGCTACTCGGCGCGCTGTTCCTGCGGGAGCGGCGCCGTGCGGTCGGGCTGGCGTCGGACGGCTGGGTGTGGGCGGCCACCGCCTGTTACCTGATCGTTCTGGTCTGGACCTACCTGTCCGGTCCGAACGACATCGAGTGGTGGCTGCGGACCTCCGTGGACCGGCTCTCGGTGCTGGTGGTGCTCCTGGCGGTGGTGAGCTGTGCGGGGTGGGTCGCCGCCGCGTTCGGCGGCGACCGGCGGGCGGAGCCTGACCCGGCGATCGACGGGCCGCGCGATTCGGTCATGGCCGGTGCCACCCGGGGTGGCGGCTGATCATGCCCACGGCTCCCGCGATGACGGTCTGTCGTAGATAGGGAAGTATGGCGACGTGGAAGCTCTCAGACTCGTACTCCTCTATGTTCATCTGATCGGTTTCGCCCTGCTGCTCGGCGGCTCGATCGCGCAGTACATCAGCGGCCGGCTGCGGATCAACCCGGCCATGCTCTGGGGGTCGGTGATCCAGTTGCTGACCGGGCTCGGCCTCTCCGCCCCGCTGCGCGACGGTGACGAGCCGGCACCGGCGAAAATCGTGACGAAGTTGGTGATCGCGCTGCTGATCTTCGTCATGGTCTTCTTCTCGCGGAAGCGGGACGTGGTCAATCGCGGTCACTTCCTCGCCATCGTCGGTCTGACGCTGGCCAACGCGGCGGTCGCGGTCTTTTGGCGGTAACGTCCGAGGAGGGGGCCGCCCCCGGAAAACGGACGTTCGTGATGCCTCGGCTGCTCGCCTACCAGCACGAAGAGTGACTTGCCCCACGCAAGGGTTACACCCGGGTAACAGGCGCTCAACAGTCGGGCACGATTGTCGGCCGGTGGGTGGGCGCGGGCGTACGCTCCCGTCCGTAACGTGGGACAGCCGGCGGCACACCGCAGGCCGGCTGATGGGCTGCCACCGCACTAGGCGCGGTGTGCAATGGGAAGGAGACGTCTTGCGCTCGGTGCGTGGGATGCGGATCGCCTCGATCTTCGCGGTGGGTGGGCTCGCGCTCACCGTCGCCGCGTGTGGCGAGGCCCCCAAGGATGACAACAACGCCGGCAGTGGCGCCAAGAAGTTCAGCGCCTGCATGGTGACCGACGTCGGCGGCATCGACGACAAGTCGTTCAACGCTTCGGCCTGGAAGGGCCTGCAGGAGGCCAAGGCCGCCAACGACAACATCGACATCAAGTACGTCGCGTCCAAGGCTGAGGCCGACTACGAGCCGAACCTGACGCAGTACGTCAACCAGAAGTGCAACTTCATCCTCGCGGTCGGTGGCCTGATGGCCAACGCCACCTCGAAGATCGCCAAGGCGAACCCGAACCAGGAGTTCGGCATCGTCGACGCCAACCCGGGTGACGCCAACGTCTACCCGATGCAGTTCGACACCGCCCAGGCCGCGTTCCAGGCGGGCTACCTGGCCGCCGGGCTGAGCAAGAGCGGCAAGGTGGCCACCTACGGCGCCCTGCCGATCCCGCCGGTGACCATCTTCATGGACGGCTTCGTCGACGGCGTGGCGTACTACAACACCACCAAGAAGAAGAACGTCCAGGCGCTCGGCTGGAACAAGGAGACCCAGAAGGGCTCCTTCACCAACGACTTCGCCAAGCAGGACGAGGGCAAGAAGGTCTCCGACGCGCTGGTCGCCCAGGGCGCGGACATCATCATGCCGGTCGCCGGCGGCTCCGGCCTCGGCACGACCGCCGCGGCCAAGGCCTCGGGCGGCAAGTACAACACCATCTGGGTGGACGTCGACGGCTGCGAGAGCACCCCGGACTGCTCCGCGATCGTGACCACCGTGGTCAAGAACATCCCGGAGGCTGTCAAGGAGGCCGTGGTCAAGGCCGCCGCTGGCGACAAGCTGCCGGCCAAGCCGGGCTTCGTCGGCACCCTGGCCAACAACGGTGTCTCGCTCGCCCCGTACCACGACTTCGACAGCAAGGTTCCGGCCGAGCTGAAGGCCGAGGTCGACAAGATCAAGGCGGACATCGCCGCCGGCACCATCACCGTCACCTCGAAGGCTCAGCCGACCAAGTGACGACCGGCCGGCCCCTCCGGTGAGATCATCGGGGGGTCTGCGGGGGACAGGTACGACCGATCCGGCCGCTCCGGCGCCGCGGGTGACCACCCGTGGGGCCGGAGCGGCCGATCGCGCGCCACGGTGACCGGGCCGGTCCGGCCGGGTCAACGGCAGCTACGCTGCACCATCGCTCGCACTCCAGGAGGTTGCGCTGAGACTCGAACTGCGCGGCATCACCAAGCGGTTCGGTGATCTGGTCGCCAACGACCACATCGATCTGACGGTGGAGCCTGGAGAGATTCACGCCCTGCTCGGCGAGAACGGCGCGGGCAAGTCGACCCTGATGAACGTGCTCTACGGGCTCTACCAGCCCGACGAGGGCGAGATCCTGGTCGACGGCAAGCCGCTGAAGCTGAAGGGCCCGTCCGACGCGATCGCGGCCGGGATCGGCATGGTGCACCAGCACTTCATGCTGGTGCCGGTCTTCACCGTCACCGAGAACATCATGCTCGGCGCCGAGCAGGTCCGGGGCGGCATCGCCGGTTTCCTGGACCGGCGGCGGGCCCGGCGCGAGGTCGCCGAGGTGTCTGAGCGCTACAACCTGCGGGTCGACCCGGACGCGGTGATCGAGGACCTGCCGGTCGGCATCCAGCAGCGCGTCGAGATCGTCAAGGCGCTCACCCGCGACGTCGACCTGCTCATCCTGGACGAGCCGACCGCGGTGCTCACCCCGCAGGAGACCGAGGAACTGCTGACGGTCATGCGGTCGCTGAAGGCCGCTGGCAAGTCGATCGTCTTCATCACCCACAAGCTCGGCGAGGTCAAGGCGATCGCCGACCGCATCACCGTGATCCGGCGGGGGAAGACCGTCGGCACCGCCTCGCCGGAGGCCAGCCGCGATGAGCTGGCGGCGCTGATGGTGGGGCGCAGCGTCCGGCTCACCGTGGACAAGGGCACTGCCACGCCGGGCGAGCCGATGCTGGAGGTGGCCGGCCTGGTCGTGGACGACGACCGGCAGGTCCGGGCGGTCGACGGCGTGGACCTGACCGTGCGCGCGGGCGAGGTGCTCGGCGTGGCGGGCGTGCAGGGCAACGGCCAGACCGAGCTGATCGAGGCGATCATGGGCCTGCGCCCGGTGCTCGCCGGAACGGTCAGCCTGGGCGGCGACCGGATCGACGGCTGGACGACCAAGAAGGTGCTCCGCGCCGGTGTCGGCTACGTGCCCGAGGACCGCAGCGTGGACGGCCTGGTCAAGGAGTTCAGCGTCGCGGAGAACCTGGTGCTGGACATCTACGACCGGCCGCCGTTCGGCGCCGGGCTCGCGCTCAAGCCGGACGCAATCGCGACGTCGGCGAAGGAGCGGATCGAGCAGTTCGACGTACGCACCTCGTCGGCCGACGCGCCGGTGGGTACCCTCTCCGGCGGCAACCAGCAGAAGGTGATCGTGGCCCGGGAGCTGTCCCGGCCGCTGAAGCTCTTCATCGCCGCCCAGCCGACCCGCGGCGTCGACGTCGGGTCGATCGAGTTCATCCACAGCCGGATCATCCGCGAGCGGGACATCGGCACCGCCGTCATGGTGGTCTCCAGCGAACTGGACGAGGTGATCGGGCTCGCCGACCGGATCGCGGTGATGTACCGCGGCCGGATCATCGGCATCGTCGGCCCGGACACCCCGCGCGAGGAGATCGGCCTGCTGATGGCCGGCATCAGCCCGGACGCGGTCTCCGAGGGTGGCGCGGACACCGCGCCGACCGGCGGCGCGGCTACCGACGGGGGCCCGGCGAGCGACGCAGGCTCCGCGAACGAGGACGAGGCATGAGCGACCCCAACCCGCAGTCCGGCTCGCCGGACAAGGAACCGGCGAGCGAGGCGCAGGCCGCGCAGACGGCTCTCGGCAACACCGAACAGGCCGAGCCGGCGACGCCGGGCCGGTCGGCGCCCGAGTCGGAGCCGAGGCCCAGCCTGGGCCGCCTGTTCCTGAACAACCTCTGGGCGGCCAACACCTTCACGGTGACCCTGCTGTCGCTCGTGCTGGCGATCGTGGTCGGCGCGGTGCTGATGGTCATTTCTGATCCGGCCGTGCTCTCCACCTACTCGTACATCACGGCCCGCCCGTCGGACGCGTTCAGCGCCAGTTGGACGCTGGTGAGCGAGGCGTACGCGAACCTGTTCAAGGGCTCGATCTTCGATCCGGAGGCGTTCTCCGGCTGGCTGAACGGCGACAACGGCTGGCAGGCCGTGCTCGCGCCGATCTCCGAGACGCTCACCTACGCGGCCCCGCTGGTCTTCACCGGCCTGGCGGTGGCGCTGGCCTTCCGCGGTGGCCTGTTCAACATCGGCGCCCAGGGTCAGGCCACCATCGGCGTGATCCTGGCCGCGCTGGCCGGCTTCCTGCTGCCGCTGCCGCCCGGCCTGCACCTGCTGGTGGCGGTGCTGGCCGGCGCCCTGGGCGGGGCGGTCTGGGGCTTCATCCCGGGCATCCTCAAGGCCCGCACCGGCGCGCACGAGGTGATCAACACGATCATGCTCAACTACGTCGCCACGTACTTCCTCACCTGGCTCATCGTGCAGAACGGGGTGCAGGACCCGACCCGTACCGACGCGATCAGCAAGGCGGTGGACACGTCCGCCCAGCTGCCCCGACTGCTCGGTGACAACCTGCGGGTGCACGCCGGCATCCTGCTCGCCGTGCTGGCCACCTGGGGGGTCGCCTGGCTGCTCAACCGCTCCACGCTCGGCTTCGAGCTGCGCGCGGTCGGCGCCAACCCGGACGCCGCCCGCACCGCGGGCATCAGTGTCACCCGGACGTACACCCTGATCATGGTCTTCTCCGGGATCCTGGCCGGTCTCGGCGGCTCGAACATGGTCCTCGGCTCCACCGCCAGCGCGTTGACCCCGCTGGTGGTCGCGCAGATCGGCTTCGACGGCATCCTGGTGGCGCTGCTCGGGCGGGTGAAGCCCTGGGGGGTGCTGCTGGCCGCGCTGCTGTTCGGGGCGCTCCAGGCCGGCGGCAACCGGATGCAGTCGTACTCGGGGATCTCGCTGGAGCTGGTGACCGTGCTCCAGGCGCTGATCGTCATCTTCATCGCCGCACCCGCCCTGGTGAAAGCGATCTTCCAGCTCCGGGCCGCACGGGCCGCCCGGTTGCAGACGAGCCTGGCGAAGGGCTGGTAACTCATGTCCACCATGGCTGTCCCCGACGTCGCGGTCGCCCCGGTCGACGAGGGCTTCTGGACCCGGAACCGCAAGGTCGGCCTCGTGCTGCTGGCGCTCGGCCTGCTCGCGGCGGTGCTCTTCGGTGCGCTCGCCACCGACCAGCAGGCCCGGTTCACGCTCAGCGATGACGCGGCCGGTGCCGCGCTGGAGATCAACGGCACGATCGGGGCGATCCTGTTCGGGATCATCGCGATCGCCGCCGGGGCGGCGCTGCTCGCCGGGGTGCCGAAGCGGTGGTTCCTCACCGTGCTCGGCGTCGGGCTGGTCGGCTTCGTGCTCTCCTTCCTCTGCTGGCAGGTCTCCGCCGCGCCGACCGGGCAGAACTTCATGCCGCTGGTCAACATCATCCGGGGCACCTTCATCCTGGCCCTGCCGCTGATCTTCGGTGCGCTCGCCGGGGTGCTCTGCGAGCGGTCCGGCGTGGTCAACGTGGCCATCGAGGGGCAGTTGCTGATGGGCGCGTTCAGCGGCGCGCTGTTCGGCAGCCTCTCCGGCAACGTCTGGGTGGGCCTGGTCGCCGCCGCCATCGGCGGCGCGTTCATCTCGCTGCTGCTGGCCGTCTTCGCCATCCGCTACCTGGTCGACCAGGTGGTCATCGGTATCGTGCTGAACCTGCTGGCGGTCGGCGTCACCGGCTTCCTCTACGAGCGGCTGATGCAGACCGACGCGACGAAGTACAACAGCGCGCCCCGCTTCGGCAACTGGAACATTCCGCTGCTCGAGGACATCCCGGTGCTCGGCCCGGCGTTGTTCCGCGGCAACATCTTCCTCTACCTCGGCCTGCTCCTGGTGCTGGTGATCCACATCGGGTTGTTCCGTACCCGGTGGGGGCTGCGGACCCGCTCGGTCGGTGAGCACCCGACCGCCGCCGACACGCTCGGCGTCAAGGTGCTGCGGGTGCGCTACCGCAACGTGCTGCTCGCCGGTGTGGTCGCCGGCATCGGCGGCGCGTCCTACACGCTGGCGCTCTACTCGTTCACCAAGAACATGATCGGCGGTAAGGGCTTCATCGCGCTGGCCGCGCTGATCTTCGGCCGGTGGAACCCGACCGGGGCGCTGCTCGCCGCGCTCTTCTTCGGCTTCGCCGACCAGCTCGCCACCTACCTGGGTGCGATCAACAGCGTGATCCCGAGCCAGTTCCTGGCCATGCTGCCCTACCTGGCGACGATCCTGGCGGTGGCCGGGCTGGTCGGCCGGGTCCGGGCGCCAGCCGCCGACGGCAAGCCGTACATCAAGGGCTGACGCCCGGTGTCGACGCGGCGGGGCTGAGGTGGTCCCGCCGCAGGCCACGATGACGGTGCGGCAGAATGATGGGATGACTGAGATCGACTGGGCGCGGTTGCGCGCCGCCGCCGCGGAGGCGATGCGGCACGCGTACGCGCCGTACTCGACGTTCCCGGTCGGTGCGGCCGCGCTGGTCGACGACGGCCGGGTGGTGGTCGGCTGCAACGTGGAGAACGCCGCGTACGGGGTGACGCTCTGCGCCGAGTGCGGTGTGGTCTCCAGCCTGCACGCCACCGGGGGCGGCCGCCTCGTCGCGCTCTCCTGCGTCGACGCCACGGGTGAGCCGTTGATGCCGTGTGGCCGGTGCCGGCAGCTGCTCTGGGAGCACGGCGGGCCGGAGTGCCTGATCGAGACCAAGGGCCGCCCGCTGCGGATGGCCGAGCTGCTGCCGCACGCCTTCGGTGTGGAGGACCTGGAGGCGGTGACCGGCGAGACGCCGGTGCCGGTGGTCCCGGAGCGGCTGGCCGCCTGGCGCGGGCGCGGCACGGTCTTCGTGCACCCGGACATGTCCGCCGGGCAGCAGGTCTGGACGGCGTACTGGGAGCGGTCGGCCGGGGATGACGCGGGCGCCGAGACCGGCGTGCTGGAGGAGGCCCCGAGCTGGGACGACCCGGCCGAGGCGATCATCTGGGGGATGGCCCGGACGCCCCGCGTGGTGGTGGTGGACGCGACCGGCACCATTTTCTGGGCCGGTGAGGGTGAGCCGCCTCTGGAGATTCCGGTTCGCTGGTCTGCTCCCTGAGGTTGCTCTGTGGTTGCGCTTGAGGGCCGGGGCCGACCGTGCCCGGCTCCGGGCGGTCAGGCTTGATCCCTCCGCCGGGCACGCGCGGCCCCGGCCCCGTCCTGGGCACGGCCGTACATCGGTCACGGTTGCGAGCCGGTATCTGCTTTACGACTAGGAAGAACTTCTGATGAGTGGTGCTTTTGCTGCCGTTGACGTCATTCGGGTGAAGCGGGACGGGGGTGTGCTGTCGGACGCGCAGATCGACTGGGTGATGGACGCGTACACCCGGGGGGTGGTCGCCGACGAGCAGATGTCCGCGTTGGCCATGGCGATCCTGCTCAACGGCATGACCGGCCCGGAGATCGCCCGGTGGACCGCCGCGATGATCGCCAGCGGTGAGCGGCTGGACCTCTCGGCGGTGCGCCGCCCGACGGTCGACAAGCACTCCACCGGCGGCGTCGGCGACAAGATCACTCTGCCGCTCACCCCGCTGGTGGCGGCCTGCGGCGCGGCCGTGCCGCAGCTGAGCGGGCGCGGCCTCGGGCACACCGGCGGCACGCTCGACAAGCTGGAGTCCATCCCGGGCTGGCGGGCCGCGCTGAGCAACGACGAGTTCATCACCCAGCTCGGCGACGTCGGCGCGGTGATCTGCGCGGCCGGCGCGGGGCTCGCCCCCGCCGACCGCAAGCTGTACGCGCTGCGCGACGTGACCGGCACCGTGGAGGCGATCCCGCTGATCGCCAGCTCGATCATGAGCAAGAAGATCGCCGAGGGCACCGGTGCGCTGGTCCTCGACGTCAAGGTCGGCTCGGGCGCCTTCATGAAGTCCGTCGACCAGGCCCGTGAGCTGGCCCGCACCATGGTCGAGCTGGGCGGTGCGCACGGCGTGCGGACGGTCGCCCTGCTCACCGACATGTCCACCCCGCTCGGCCTGGCGATCGGCAACGCGGTCGAGGTGACCGAGTCGCTCGAGGTGCTGGCCGGAGGCGGGCCGGCCGACGTGGTGGAGCTGACGCTGGCCCTGGCCCGGGAGATGCTCGACGCCGCCGGCCTGCCGGACGCCGATCCGGCGGCGGCGCTGCGGGACGGCCGGGCGATGGACTGCTGGCGGGCGATGATCCGGGCGCAGGGCGGCGACCCGGACGCGCCGATGCCGGCCGCCCCGGAGATCGAGGTGGTGCGCGCCGAGCAGGACGGGCACGTGGGGGCCGTCGACGCGTACGCCATGGGGGTGGCGGCCTGGCGGCTCGGCGCGGGCCGGGCCCGCAAGGAGGACCCGGTCAGCGTGCCGGCCGGGGTGGTGCTGCACAAGCGGCCCGGCGATCCGGTGCGAGCCGGTGACGCCCTGTACGAGCTGCGCGCCGAGGACCCGGCGCGGATTCCGGCGGCGCTCGCGGAGGCCGCTCGCGCGGTGCGGATCGCGCCGACCGCGCCGGTGCCGACGCCGCTGGTCATCGAGCGGATCGGCTGACTCGGCCCGGGGTCGGGGCGGCGTGGTGCCGGTCACCAGGGACCGCTATTCTCGCAGGCCAAGGGGGGATAGCCGGCCTTGAGCCGTCGCGAGCAGACAGGAAATTTTTGCCGTGACCGTACCTGCCCCCAACCCACGCGAGGTGCGCGAGGCGAGCCTGGACGAGCTGTCCCGGCTCGGCCTGCCGTTGCCGCCGGCCCAGTTCCCGCTCGTCTGGGAGCCGGGTGACGAGATCGAGCTGCGCCCCACGGCGGAGATCGAGGCGCGGATCGCCGTGCTGCACCTGATCCTGGCCCGCTGCTTCGGGATGCCCCCGCAGGCGGCGATGAGCTGGCTGCTCGGCTCGCACCTGATGGAGATGGTGACCCCGCCGGAGTGGCAGTTCGTGATCGGCGGCAAGGGCGACCACCGCTCGTTCGTGCTGCACCACGACGCGCTCTTCGCGCTGGCCTGGGTGCTCGGGCTGAGCAAGCAGCTCGACCCGACCCTCGCCGTGGACGAGCGGCTGGTCGAGCGGCTGCCGCAGATCGCCGAGGGGGAGACGTTTCCGCGCTGGCGGTCCCGGATCCTCGCCGCGCCGCAGCATCCCGCCGACGCGGCCGCCCTGCTCGACCTGCACTACTGCCTGGACTGGGCCTACCTGGAGACCGAGCGGGTCGGGCGGTCACTGCCCGGGCTGGTCGACGCGAACGCGATCGGGCAGCGGCGCTGGGCGCTGGAGTGGGCGGTGATCCTGCGCGGGCCGTACCACGATGAGCCCCCCGGCTGGGAAGAGGTCGACCTCTCCACCTGAGCTCAGCGGGGTCGCTGGACGTCGAGCCGGACCGCCACGGTGACCCGGACCGGTTCGGGCAGCGCGGCCAGCCGGGTGGCGAGAGCGGCTGGGTCGGTGTGCCAGGCGCTGGGGCCCATCCCGACCAGGGTGGCGACCTCCGGCCGGGTCAGCGCCAGCTCGGCCCGGTGTACGGCCGAGCCGACCGCGGTGAAGTGCCCGCCCAGGCTGCCGGCCACCCGGTCGGCCTTGTCCGGGTCCACCCGCAGCAGGTCGAGGGCGTCCACCAGTTCGGCGAGGTGGTCGGCGGCGGGGGTGACCACCAGCAACGTCCCGGCCGGGTCGAGCACGCGGTGGAACTCCGCGCCGTTGCGCGGGGCGAAGACGTTCAGCAGCACGGAGGTCGAGGCGTCGGCGAGCGGCAGCCGCTGCCAGGTGTCGGCGAGCGCCGCGGCCGCTCGGGGGTGCGCCCGTGCCGCGCGGCGCAGCGCCGGCTTGGACACGTCCAGGGCCAGACCCACCGCGTCCGGCAGCGCCGCCAGCACCGCGCCGAGGTACCGGCCGGTGCCGGCGCCGGCGTCCACCACCAGGGGGTACGCGTCGACGGGGGGAGTTGTGCCGAGCTGATGCACGGCCAGAGCCGCCGCGTCGGCGAGCGCGGCCGAGATCAGGTCGTAGTGCCCGGCGGCGAGGAAGTCCGCCCGGGCAGCCACCATCTCGGCGCTGTCGCCGGCGTGCGGGGCGCGCCCGGCGAGCAGGTTGACGTACCCCTGTCGGGCGATGTCGAAGCTGTGCCGGCGCGGGCAGCGCAGAGCCCCGGCGGTGCCGGCGGTCGCCTCGGCCAGCGGCTCGCCGCAGACCGGGCAGCGCAGCCGGTCGAGGATGCGCGGGTCCACGTCAGGCCGCCGGTTCGGGCTGCGGGCGGGTGGCCCGGGAGCCGGGGCCGGCGAGGTGGTCGACCACCCGGTGGGTGAGCGCGCCGAGCGCGTCCACCTCCGCCGGGGTGAGCAGGTCGATCAGGTGCCGCCGGACGGCGGCCACGTGGCCGGGGGCGGCGGACTCGATGGCCTGCCGGCCCGCCGGGGTTAGCACGACGATGGAGCCCCGGGCATCGTCGGCGCACTCCTCGCGGGTCACCAGGCCGCGCTGCTGCATCCGGCTCAGGTGGTGCGAGAGCCGGCTGCGCGACCACAGCATCCTGTCCGCCAGCTCGCTGAGGCGCAGCCGCCCCTGCGGAGTCTCGGAGAGGTCGGAGAGCACGTCGTAGTCCGGCTCGGAGAGGCCGGCGTCCTGGGCCAGCTCCCGGGCCAGCTCCAGGTCGAGCAGCCGACGCATCCGGCGGTAGCCGCGCCAGGCGTGGTCCTCCCGTTCGTCCAGCCACCGTGGTGCGTCCATGCGTCGAGTCTAGCGGTTTCGTTGACATGTCATCTATTCGCCCCTAGGCTAGGTGACATGTCAACGAACTTTCTCCAGGGGGATCCGATGCTCCACCGGCTCGGCCGGCTGGCCGCCGCGCTCGCGCCGCCGCGGGTGCCGGCGTGAGCGACCGGCTGTGGGAGCTGTTCGGCACGCGGGGGCGTGGTGTTCTGGTCACCCTGCGCCGGGACGGCCGTCCCCAACTGTCCAACCTCGACTACCTGGCCGAGCCGGGGCTGATCCGCTGCTCCACCACCGGGAGCCGGGCGAAGGTGCGCAACCTGCGCCGCGATCCCCGGGCCAGCTTTCACGTGACCACGCCGGACGGCGGCGCGTACGCGGTCGCCGAGGGGGCCGTGACCCTCACCGAACCGGCCGTGGCCATCACCGACGCGACGGTCGACGAGCTGGTCGAGGTCTACCGGCGGATTCGCGGCGAGCACCCGGACTGGGCGGACTACCGTGCCGCCATGGTCGCCGACGGACGGCTCGTGATCCGCCTCGACGTGCACCGGGTGTACGGCTGGCGGCCGTGACACCCGGCCGGTCCCGTCCCGGTTCGCCGGGGCCGCTGACTAGGGTCTGAGCATGGTCGCAACTATCCGGTACGAGGACATTGTCAAGGTCCCGAAGGCGCTGCTGCACGACCACCTCGACGGCGGGCTGCGGCCGGCGACGATCGTCGAGCTGGCCGCGGCGGTGGGCCACGAGCTGCCCACCACCGACCCGGAGGCGTTGGGGCGCTGGTTCGTCGCCGCGGCCGACTCCGGCTCGTTGGAGCGCTACCTGGAGACGTTCGCGCACACCGTGGCGGTCATGCAGACCGCGCCGGCGCTGCGCCGGGTGGCCCGCGAGTGCGCGCTAGACCTGGCCGCCGACGGGGTCGTCTACGCCGAGGTGCGGTTCGCCCCGGAGCAGCACCTGGAACACGACCTCAGCCTGGACGAGGTGGTCGAGGCGGTGCTGGCCGGGTTCGCCGAGGGCACCGCCCAGGCCGTCGAGGCCGGTCTGAGCATCCGGGTGGGCACCCTGCTCACCGCGATGCGGCACGCGGCCCGCTCGCAGGAGATCGCCGAGTTGGCCGTGCGGCACCGGGACGCCGGGGTGGTCGGCTTCGACATCGCCGGCGCCGAGGCGGGCTTCCCGCCCACCCGGCACCTGGACGCCTTCGAGTACCTCCAGCGGGAGAACTTCCACTTCACCATCCACGCCGGCGAGGCGTTCGGCCTGCCCTCGATCTGGCAGGCGATCCAGTGGTGCGGCGCCGACCGGCTCGGCCACGGTGTGCGGATCGTGGACGACATCACCCCCGGCGGGGCGCCGGAGCTCGGCCGGCTGGCCGCGTACGTCCGGGACAAGCGGATCCCGCTGGAGCTGTGTCCGTCGTCGAACGTGCAGACCGGAGCGGTGGACTCGATCGCGGACCACCCGATCGGCCTGCTGCGGGACCTGCGGTTCCGGGTCACCGTCAACACCGACAACCGGCTGATGAGCGGCACCTCGATGTCGCGGGAAATGGCTCTGCTGGTGGAGACGTTCGGCTACGGCTGGCGCGAGTTGCAGTGGTTCACCATCAACGCGATGAAGAGCGCCTTCATCCCGTTCGACGAGCGGTTGCGGATCATCGATGAGGTGATCAAGCCGGCGTACGCGAAGCTGCTGGCCTGAATTGGTCAACTGTGCGGGTGGCCGGCGAGCAGGCCGGCCACCCGGCGCAGCACCTCCCGGGCCCGGGCCGCCTCCGCGCCCAGCCCGGTCTGCCGGCGCAGCACCGCGGGCTCGGCACGCAGCAGCGCCACCCCGCGCCGGACCAGCACCCGTGGCGCCTTGCGCTGCTCGGACAGGTCGCGGGCCAGCCGGCGGACGAAGGTCGCCCCGCGCGGCCGGCGCAGCGCGTACGCGCCGGCGAGCAGCCCTCGGCGGCGACACTCCTCGACGATCTCGGCGGCGAAAATCCCTTCGGCCACGAAAAGTGGCGATCCGGCGACGTCAAATGGCCGGGTGGCCACCCTTCGATCCGCGCCGATCGCATAAACCGGCACATCGGCCCGACCCTCGCGCGCCAGTTGGGCAATCGTTTCCACCGCGGTGCGGGCATCCCACGACTCGGGTGATTCCCAATCCACCTGGCCGTTTCGTATCGGCAACGTTGGGTCATCGCCGTCTTTGTAGAAGTCGTCCAGGCAGAGCACTGGCAACCCGGTTTGCTGCGCTATGTACGACTTTCCGGAGCCAGAAGGGCCGGCGAGCAGGACAACGCGGTGCGGATGTTTCATTACCTTCAGTTACTCCGACCAGACGGACTGCTATCAAATCGCATCAACATCTCATCACACCTTCGGCGGGTGACAACCTGGGCTTTCTTCTTGCCGGGCGGCGTGATGGAATCTCGGGGGTCCGACCCGCCGGGTCGGACGCTGGGCGTTGCCCGGGGCAACACGTTCAAGCTGTAATCGCGAGGGCGGTGACGTGAGCAAACGGCCAAAGACGGCGGGCTCCTTCCTGTCGCGGCTGCGCCGGCCGGCCAGCCGGCTCCGGGACATGCCGATCTGGTCCAAGCTCGGTCTCATCATGATCGTGCCGACCATCGCCACGGTCGTGGTGGGCACCAGTGGTCTCGTCGACCACCTGGAGACGCTCAACAATGCCAACCGTGCCGGCGACCTGGCCAACCTGTCGAGCTACTCAGGTGACCTGGTCGACACGCTGCAGGATGAGCGGACCACCGCCGTGCTGCTGCTGGGGGCCAAGGGGACGCAGCCGACGGCGCAGTACCAGGAGGCATACAACCGGGTGAACTCCCGGGTCGACCAGGCGAAGGGCCCCTACCTGCAGCAGCGGGCCGAGATCGAGGACCTGCCGAGCAGCCTGGATGGTCTGCTCGACGGGATCGACCAGACCCTGAAGGACCTGCCGGGCGTCCGCAGCCAGGTGTTCAACGGCAAGCTCAAGCTCACCGAGACCATTCAGGCGTACGAGGGTCTGATCAACGATCTGCTCGCCATCCGTGACTCCGCCACCCAGCTCGCCGGTGACAACGACCTGAGCGACCGGATGCGCGCCGCCGCGGCGGTCGCCCGGGAGAAGGAGTTCCTCTCCGTCCGCCGGGTCGTCGTGCACCGCGCGCTCGGCTCCGAGCAGCGGCGGATGACGCCGGTGCTGCGCACCGACTACATCGCCAGCGGCACCGGCCAGCAGCAGGCGTTGCAGAGCTTCAAGGCCGTCGCCAGCCCCGACGAGGCGAAGTTCCACGACCAGACGGTCGCCGGCGGTGACCGCCGGCAGGCGCAGAACTACACCGGCTGGATCGACGGCAACACCACCGGCGACATGCGCGGTGCGCCGTTCGGCCCGGACCAGTGGGACTCGGCCATGACGGCCAACGCCAAGCTGATCCGCACCGTCGAGACGAAGCTCGACGGCGACGTGGTCGCCGAGGCCGACAACCTGCGCTCGGACGTCCAGCGTCAGGTGTTCCTGGAGACCGGCCTGCTGCTCAGCATGCTGCTGCTGGCCATCCTCTTCGCCTACCTGGTCGCCCGCTCGATGGCCCGCTCACTGCGGGACCTGCGGCAGGGCGCTCTCTCCGTCGCCCAGTACGGCCTTCCGCAGGCGGTGGCCCGACTGCGTGACCCGCAGGTCGTCGGGCAGCTCTCCCCGGTGCAGTTGGCCAACCAGATCGCCGAGCCGCTCCCGGTCCGCAGCAAGGACGAGTTCGGCCAGGTGACCGAGGCGTTCAACGCCGTCCACCTGGAAGCCGTCCGGACGGCCGCCGAGCAGGCGGCGCTGCGCGCCTCCGTCGCGACCATGTTCGTCAACCTGGCCCGCCGTTCGCAGATCCTGGTCGACCGCCTCATCGGGCACCTCGACCGGCTGGAGCGCGGCGAGGAGGACCCGGACCGGCTGGCCGAGCTGTTCCAGCTCGACCACCTGGCCACCCGGATGCGCCGCAACGACGAGAACCTGCTCGTGCTCGCCGGCGCGGACTCCACCCGCGTGCAGCGCGAGCCGGCGGCGCTCATCGACGTGCTGCGCGCCGCGCAGTCCGAGGTCGAGCACTACACCCGGATCGAGTTCGGGGTCATCGACCGGGACATCGAGGTCGCCGCGCACGCGGTCAACGACCTGGTGCACCTCGTCGCCGAGCTGTTCGACAACGCGACCGCGTTCTCGCCGCCGGACTCGCAGGTGATGGTCGAGGCCCGCCGGGTCGGCGACCGCGCCTCGCTTTACGTCGAGGACCGCGGCATCGGCATCAGCAACGATCAGTTGCACGAGCTCAACGAGCGCCTCGCGACGCCACCGCAGGTGGACGTGGCCGTGTCCCGGATGATGGGCCTGGTCGTGGTCGCCCGGCTGGCTTCCCGGCACGGGGTCCGGGTCGAGCTGCGCCCCGGCGGTGACCGTGGCACGGTCGCCGACGTGACCCTGCCGACCTCGGTGCTGGTGCCCCGGGCGCTCTCCGGCCGGGTGCAGCAGCCGCCGGCGCTGCCCGCGGCTGGTGGCCCGCAACTCGGCGGCCCGGCGCCGGCCTTCGGCGCGCTCCCCGCGCTGGGCAACGTGCCCCGCCCGAGCGAGTCCGGCAACCAGGTCACGCTGGGCGGCCGCCCGTTCGACCCGGCGTCGCGCAACGGTGCCGGCACCCCCGCCAACACCGGTGCGTACCGCTCGATGCCGGCCTGGTCGGACCTGACCGGTGCGGCCGGAACGAACGGCGGTGACGGGTTCACCCCGCGGACCGCCAACGGCCAGCCCATCGACCCACTGCCGCAGCGCCGCTCCGGCGACGACTCTCCGGACGCGGGCCAGCAGCCGGCCATCCCGCGACAGCTGCCCAGCAGCCCCGAGGCGCACCCGTACTCGCCGCCGCCGGTCTCCGCGCAGCCCTACTCCGGCGCGCCGGTCTCCGCCTCGCCGGCCTCCGGCCAGCCGTACTCCGCGCAGCCCTACTCGGGTGCGCCGTACGCCGGTCCTCCGGTGTCCGCGTCGCCGGTCTCGGCCGCCCCGGCCTCCGGTCAGCCGTACTCGGCGCCGCCCGCCGGGCGTCCGTACTCGGCGCCGCCCGCCGGGCGTCCGTACTCGGCGCCGCCGGCCGGTCAGCCCTATTCCGCTCCGCCGGCATCGAGTCAGCCGTACTCGGCGCCGCCGGCCTCCGGCCAGTCGTTCAGCGGCTTCGCGCCCCGATCGGCCCCGCCCGCCCAGACGCCCAACGCCCCCGCACCGCCGGCCTGGCCGCCGGTGCCCGGTGGCGACCGGGACGCCGCTACTCCGCCGGTGCCCGAGCGGCTCGCAGCCGCCCTGGACATGACGACGGAGCTGCCACGGGTGCAGCGACCCGCCGAACAGCCTGCCGCCTCGGCTCAGCCGACGGCACCGACCTCGGCGGCACCGGTGCAGAACCGGCCGGCGCCACAGCAGCCGCAGGCCCAGAACCGGCAGCGGTACGCGGACGAGACCATGGAGCTGCCGATCTTCCGGGAGCTCGAGTCGGCCTGGTTCCGTACCCGTCGGCCGGGTCCGGAGGAGGCGTCGGCTCAGGCGGCCGCACCGGCCGCCCAGCCGGCGGTGAATGGCGGAACCGCGACCCAGCAGTTCGCGACGGTCGAGGCCAGCGGTCGGGCAGTCCACAAGACACCACCCGGGACGACAGGTAACACACCGATGGCAGACACTCCGACGGCCGGAGGAGCGCCGCGGGACAACGGGTCGACAGCGAACGGGGGCGCCCGCCCCAGCCTCGCCGAGAGCCTGCCGACCCGCCGGCCCCAACAGCAGCAGACCAACGGCTGGCAGACTGCCGCCGACGACGGCTGGCGCGCCGCCTCGGCAGCGGCCAGCGCGGTCCCGGTGAGCGAGACCACGACGACCGGTCTGCCGAAGCGCAAGCCAATGGCGCAGCTGGTCCCCGGCGCGGTGGAGAAGCCCACCACCTCGGTCCAGCGGCGTTCCCCGGAGGCGGTCCGTGGCCTGCTCTCCGCCTACCACCGGGGCGTGCAGCGAGGGCGTAGCACCTCGGACAACCCGACCAGCCCGGAGGCGACTCCGGGAGGGCAGCAATCCTCGCAGTCTGGCTCAGGCCCAGCGGCCGGGAGCGGGCAGAAGGAGCAAGAAGGATGACAACTACGCAGGATCTTGGTTGGCTGCTGGCCAACTTCGCCGACCGGGTGCCCGGTGTCGCGCATGCGGTCGCCGTCTCGGCGGATGGCCTGCTTCTCGCGTCGTCACGGGATCTCCCGCGGGACCGGGCCGATCAGCTCGCCGCGATCGCGTCCGGTCTGGTCAGCCTCACCCAGGGGGCGGCCCGCTGCTTCGAGGGAGGCGCGGTGCTCCAGACCGTCGTGGAGATGGACAATGGCTTCCTGTTCCTGATGTCCATCTCGGACGGCTCGTCCTTCGCCGTGTTGGCCGCCCGCAGCTCGGACGTCGGGCAGGTCGGCTACGAAATGGCGTTGCTGGTCGACCGGGTGGGCGACGCGCTGACCCCGCAGCCGCGTGCGGCCGCGGGCATGCTGGGCTGACGCCCCGCCGATCGTGAGGTCGGCGCTACCGCAACAACGACAACGACGGGTTTCACCGGTGGGAGCCGGTGCGGGGTACGAAGGAGGTGAGCGGCGACATGGCCGATCGTGACGAACCGACCGGAGCGTTGGTCCGTCCATACGCCGTGACCCGCGGTCGTACCCGTCCCCGGCTCGACATCGCGCTGGAGGCGCTCGTCGAGACGACGGTGCGCGGCCGGGCCGCTGCCAATGGCAACGGTGGCCGCGAACACCAGTACATCGCCGCGCTGTGTGACGGACGCGTGCAATCGCTTGCTGAGATCGCGGCGCGGCTGCAGCTCCCGCTCGGTGTGGCCCGGGTGCTCATCGCCGACATGGCGACGGACGGCCTGGTCGCAGTCCACGAGCCGACCATTTTGGACGACTCCGACGACGCGGTGGGCACTGAACTGCTGGAGAGGGTGCTGAGTGGACTTCGCAGGCTCTGACATGTCGCACCGCCCGCCGAACCCGAGTGGGCGCGTGACGTCGGCGAAGATCGTTATCGCCGGTGGATTCGGCGTCGGTAAGACGACGCTGGTCGGCTCGGTCTCGGAGATCACGCCGCTGACCACCGAGGCCATCATGACCTCCGCTGGCGTGGGCGTCGACGACACCCGGCAGGTGCCGGGCAAGACGACGACCACGGTGGCCATGGACTTCGGCCGGATCTCGATCGACCGTGACCTGATCCTGTACCTGTTCGGTACGCCGGGTCAGACCCGATTCTGGTTCATGTGGGACGAACTGGTTCGGGGCGCGATCGGTGCGGTCGTGCTGGTGGACACTCGCCGGCTGGCCGACTGCTTCGCGGCGATCGACTTCTTCGAGCACCGGCGGCTGCCGTACCTGGTAGCCATCAACTGCTTCGACGGGATGCAGTACCACGACCCGCAGGACGTTCGGGACGCGCTGGCGATCTCGAGTGACGTGCCGGTGGTGGCCTGCGACGCCCGCAACCGGGAGTCGACGAAGCACGTGCTGATCTCGCTGGTCGAGTACGTGCTCACCATGCGGCGTACGCGCGCCGTCGCCCCGGCCTGACCGGGCGATCCGCGCCCGGTGGTGGCTCCGGCCGCCACCGGGCGCTGAGTGCTGTCCGGGGCCGCCACTGCGGGCACGCGGGACGGCAGGGGCCCGGCGTTCACCTCGACGGTGCTCAGCGCGCCATCAACGGCCCCGTACGCCGGCGTCACCGTGCAGCCCTGGCCCGCGCACCCGCACCGCCCGGCGAGCCGCTGTGCGGCGATCAGGCGGGCGCACGCCGACGGCTCCCGGGTGAGCCTGCAGACGAGGGTGCGGTCGGTGAGTCGGGCACGATGCCGTCACCGGAGCACAGCGGGCCCAACGGCAGCCACAACCCGGCGCCACCGGGACGAGCACCATCGCCGTCCCGGCCCGGGTGCCGCCGATCAGGGCGTGCACCCGGGGTAGGAGGCCGGTGGACCGTTGGTCAGGACTGGTAGCCGGCGGAGCGGTACTCGTATTCCCGGTCGTCGTCGCGGTCGCCGTGGTCACGGCTGAAGTCCCAGCCGCCGGCGGCCTCGCGACCCGGCCGGCCGCCCACCGCGAACCCGCCGATCTCCTGCCCCCGACGCCAGCCACGGAAGTAGCCGGTCGTGTTTTCCGCGAGGCTCGCCGCGTCACGCACTATCCGCAGTGGACGCTCCTCGCGCAGCGGGGACCCCGGCACCAGGTTGGCCTGCGGCACGCGCTTCGGCAGCCCGGCCGTCGTCTCGGCACCCACCGCGGGACGGGCCGCCTGCTCGGCTGCCTGCCACCCGGTGTCGGCCGTGGTAGACCAGTCCAGGTCGGACTCCTCGGGCTGCCCGACGAACCAGGCCGACTTGGCCTGCGCGAAGATCAGCAGGTCCCCGTCGCCCTCGTCCGCCACCGGCGGCGGCCGGTGCTCGACCGGAGGCGACGGCCGGTGCTCGACGGGACGCTCCACGCGGGGCGCGGGGCGGCCGTTGCGGGCGGCCTGCTCCCGGTCGACCAGCCGCAGCGGCGGCGTCTCGAGACGCGGGTCCGTGGGCGGGTTGAGACGCGGGTCGGTCGGCGGGTTGAGACTTCCCTCGCGCAGCGCCCGGTCGGCCAGCGGTGGCGGCTCCACCAGCCGCAGCATGGGTGGCTCCTGCGGCAGGTCGTCCGCCAGCCAGGGCGGGGTGACCCGGCCGTCGGCCCGGCCCGGGTCGGTCGGGGCGTCGATGCCCCGGCCACCGCCGTACGAGTAGGCCGCCGGGTTGTTCGGCGAGCTGTCGGCCGGGTCCTCCGGGTTGTTGACCAGCGGCCAGTTGGCCCGGGAGCCCGGCGGTGCTGACTCCTGGCCCGGCCGGGGCGTGGGCACCGGGATGCTGAGGTCGGTGACGCTGAACCCGCCGGTGGGGGGCTCGTCGACCGGGCGCTGAAGGTGGCTCGGCCGGGGCTCACCGTTGGTCTTGGGGCGGGGCGGGATGACCGTGCGCTGCCGCTCGGCCCGCGCGTTGTTGATCGCCGCGGTGGTCAGCGTCGGCCGGAACGGCTCGCCCGCCTCGGCCGGTGGCACCGCGCCGCGCTGCGACGGCGCGATCGGGGTGATCCCGGGCGGCGGTGGCGGTGGCGAGGAGACCGGCCGGTTGGTCGGACCGTCGATGCGGCTCGGGAGAGGCTCGCCGCGCCCGGGCGGGGCGGACACCGGCGGGCCGGCGACCGCTGCGGGGGCGACCGGAGCGGGTGCGACCGGCGGCGGGGTGATCGGCGCGGGGGCGACCGGCGGTGGCCCGAGCGGGCGCGGCGACGCGAGCGGAGCGCCGCCCGGGATCGGTTCGGGGCGGCTGCGCCGGCCTCCGCTGGGCGCGGGCTCGGCGGCGGCCGGAGTCGGCCGGACCGCACGCAAGCCGGTGCCGGTGGTGGACAGGCCGGCCAGCTCGCCGACCGACTCGCCACGGCGGGCGGCGGCGCGGCGGCCGGGTGCCGGCGCGGGCGTGCTGGCCCGCGCGCTGAGGGCGCTGACCAGCGCCTCGCACCCGGCGTCGCAGGCCCGGACGGAGGCGACCGCCTGCCGGACCGTCTCGGCCACGGCGGAGGTGAGCGCCCGGTTCACCGCGGCGCGGCGGGGCGTCTCGGAGATGGCGACCCGCAGCGCGGTGACCGCCTCGTTGATTTCGTCGGCGTCGGCCACCCCGTCCGCGGCGAGGTGCGCGGCGATGGAGTCCGCGGCCACCGAGACCTCACGGCCCCGGGCCACGGTGCCGCCCAGCATGCCCGGCTCGGGCAGCGCGTCGAGTACCGCCAGCGAGACCGGCTCGGCCGGGTCCGGGTATGCGCGCAGCGCCGCCGGGTAGAGCTCGCGCAGCACCTCGCGCAGCGCGACGGCGGCGGAGTGCCGGCCGCTGGCCAGCGCGGCGTGCGCCGAGAGCACCTGCTTGTAGCCGGCGAGATCCCGGGGCGCCGGCAGGGTGACCGCGGAGAGCGCGCCCGCCTGCAACGCGCGGGCCAGACCGACGGCCCGCCGTTCGGCTGGCGGCGACTGCATCTCCTCCAGGGAGTCGTCGTCGGCGAACCGCTCGGCGAAGTCGTCCACCGAGTCGTCGTCCGCGATCGCCAGCGGCCGACCCGCCGCGCTCAGCAGCGAGGTGACCGTGTGGTCGTCGCTGTCGGCGGCGATGGCCGCACCGCTCGGCCCGCCCGACCGCTCCACGAGCAGCGCGACGAGCTGGGCGTAGCCAGCCGCGTCGTCGCCGATCTCGCAGACATGCAGCAGACGGCCTGCGTCGTCGACCACAGCGGACGTCAGCGTCGAACCGGCCGAGGCCGGTCGGTCAGCCGGATCCGCCGAGGCCAGACCGCAGTACACGCGCACGAGCGCCACGGCGTCGTCCTCCTCCCGGGACAGGTCTTTCCTCTGCCAGCAACTGATGCTCCCCGGTACGGGTCAGTCGCGCCAGTCCACGACCGCAGAGATCTTGCCGACAATGGTGCGCCAACCCAAACTTGCGGTCTGTGCCCCGATTTTCTTGAGCCGTCGCCGACCCATGAAGCCGCCGATCCCACCGTTGGCGGTCGCCCGCAGCGCCTCGTCCAGGTCGTCGAGGCTGGAGTCGGCGGAGAGCATGTCCAGCACCGCAGGCAGCCGCAACGCGTACGACAGGTCACGTGCGGCCTCGCCGGCCTTGATCAGCAGGGTCGAATCCCAGGTGTCGTGCCCGCCGCGCAGGTTCTCCACGACGAGGTCGAGCTCGTAGGTGTCCTCGTCGAGCGGCGCGATGTCGGCCGGCTCCACCCGTTCGGACAATTCATTCCAGCTGTCCAGTTGGGACAGATCATTTGGAGCGCCGGAGCGGATGAAACTGACCAACGACTCGGGGGTCTTGAACAGCAGCAGCTTGCCCCGGTGGCTGAGGAAGATCGGCACTTCCTCGCCGTCGGCCTCGTCCGTGACGGTCTCGTCGTCCGCCTCGTCGACCGCGTCCGCGCCGTCGCGACGCCGTCGCGACGGCGTCTCCTCGTCGCTCTCGGCGAACTCCTCGGCCAGCTTCTCGTCGAGGATGACGACGGTCTCGTCGTCCTCCTCCTCCTCGATCACCTGGCGACGGGCGAGGAACGGGTCGTCCTGGTCGCGCTCGGTCACGTCGGTCGGGGTCAGCTCGTTCGCCGGCCGGTACGCCCGCAGCGTGAAGCCGCTGCCGGCGGGCAGGGCGATCTCCACCGGGTCGATGTGCAGCTCGTCCCAGAGCGACCGGTCGGTCGACGCCGACGCGCGGCCGGTCTCCTCGGCCTCGTCGAGATCTGGCTCGGCCGGGCCGGTGGTGTCGTCGAGCTCGGGCTCGTCGGCGTCGGGCCGTTGGGGCGACTGGCGGGCCACGCTGACCTCCGTGTGCTTCGGGTTGCCCACCCGCCGGCGTCTCGGACGGCGAGTGACTCTGGGCACATACCCTAGTCGGCGACCCTGGGTGACCGGTGCCGCACCCCGGTGACCGATTGGCGCACCGGGTCGGGCCTGCGGGTCGTCGCGGGTGCCTCCGGTGGCGTACCGGCGATTCGACAAGTAGCGTAGCTACGCATGAAGGCCCAGGAGTTGCACGGCCATCTCGACGCACTGCTGCTCGCCGTGCTCGAACAGGGCGCGCTGCACGGGTACGCCATCATCGAGGCGCTGCGGGCGCGCAGCGACGGCAGCCTCGACCTGCCCACCGGCACCATCTATCCGGCGCTGCGCCGGCTGGAGCGCGCCGGGCACGTGGCGAGCACCTGGAGCACGGTCAACGGCCGGGAGCGGCGGACGTACCAGCTCACCGACTCCGGTCGGCAGGCGCTGGCCGGGGAGCGCGCGGGTTGGCACGAGTTCCGCGTGACGGTCGGCCGGTTCCTCGACCCCGGCAGCCCACCCAGCACCCCGGCCTGAGCCGCTCGGCGGCCGTGGCCCGGTGCGCCCACCGGCCCGGCGCACCACGGTCAGCCACTGGCCTCGCGCCGACGGACGGGTGTGCGGCGGGTCGCCGTGGTTCAGCGGACGGTGGCCAGCAGCCAGCCGCGCGCCGCGCGGGCGAGTGAGAAGTAGGCGCCCCCGACCAGCACCGCGCCGATGATCATCGGCGGCCAGCTCAGCGCCGCGTCCCAGAGCCCGAGCGACCAGGCGAAGAGGGCGGTGCCGGCCAGCATGCCGAGGACCAGGATGCCGGTCAGGCCGGCGCCCACCGCGCGCTGCGCCATGGCCAGACCCGGCCGCGGGGACCGGGCGCTCGCCGCCACCACCAGCAGACCGGCCACCGCGAGCAGCAGCGCACCGCCCCAGATCCAGTTGACCGAGGCGGAGAGCAGCAGGTAGACGGCCGGCGGGTGCGGGCCGTCGCTCCAGCTCGCCCCGTGCCAGGTCAGGTCGCCGGCCACCACCAGCACTCCGGCCACCGCCAGCATCCGCAGGGAGAGCCCGCGCAGCGCACCCACCGCCAGCTCGGCCTGCCAGGAGGGGAGCAACTGCGCCGGGGAGCCGAACTCGGCCACCGCGCGCCGCTGCGCCTCGGTGGGCGGCACGCCATCCTCGCGGTACGCCTCGACGGCGTCCAGCAGGCCGTGCCGGGCCTCGGTGAGCAGGTCGGACTTCAGTCGGGCCGGCCCCTGCAGCCGGGCAGCAAGCTCCCGCAGGTGCTCCTCCACCAACACGTCCTCACAGCGCGGCATGGCACCACCCTGCCACGGACGGCGGTGCGCCGACGTCCGGGAGAACCCTGGTCCGTCCCGGAGCCCGGTCAGGGGGTGAGAGCCAGGTACCCGCGTTCGGCCGCCGCCTGGAGCAGCCACTGGTCCCGGTACCAGCCGGGGGCGGTGACCAGCTCGGCGTGCCGACCGCGCTGCACCACCCGGCCGCCGTCGAGGACGACGATCTCGTCCAGCCCGGCCAGCCCGCTGAGCCGGTGGCTGATCAGCAGTACCGAGTGCCCGGCGGGGGTGGCGGCGAGGGCGGAGGCGAGCACGGCGTCCGCGGCGGTCGGGTCCAGCCCCTCGGTGGGCTCGTCGAGCACCAGCACCGGCGGCGCGGCGAGCAGGGCCCGGGCGAGCGCTAGCCGTTGCCGCTGGCCCCCGGAGAGCTGGCCGCCCTCCTCGCCGACCAGCGTGTCCCACCCTGCCGGCTGGGCGTGCACCCACTCCAACAGGCCGGCCGCGGCGGTCGCCGCGATCAGCTCCTCCTCGCTGGCCCCGGCACGGCCGAGCAGCAGGTTCTCCCGCACCGTGGCGTGAAAGACGTACGCCTCGGCGAGCAGCCCGCCGACCGCGCGGGGCAGCTCCTCCTCGGCGTACGCCGACAGGTCGCGGCCGTCCAGGGTGACCCGGCCGGACGTGGGCTGGACCGCGCCGGTCAGCACGGCGGCCAGGGTGCTCTTGCCGGCTCCGCTCGGGCCGACCACCGCGATCCGGCGCCCGGCGGGCAGGTCCAGGCTCACCCGGTCGAGCGCGGGCGCGGCCCCGGCCCGGTACCGCACGGTCACCTCCGCGAAGCGCAGCTCGTGCGCGCCGCCTCCATCCACGGCACCGACGGTCAGGTCCGCGGCGGCACGCGGGGGAGTCGGCAGGTCCGCGTCGAGCAGGGCGGCCACCCGGGCCAGGCCGGGCCGCAGCTGGGTCCACTGCCGGGCCGCCGAGACCAGGGCCAGCGCCACCTCGACGGCGGCCAGGGTGCCGACGGCCAGTACGCCGACCAGCACCCCCGGCACGTCTGCGGCCAACGCGGCCAGCACCACCCCGGCGGCGGTCAGCCCGGCGACCAGCACCCCGGCCGCGTCGACCGCGAACCCGGTGGCGGCCAGGCGGCGTTCCAGCCGGGCCAGCCGGCCGGCCCGCTGCTCGGCGGCCCGCAGCGCGGCGTCGGTGGCGCCGAAGGCGGCCAGGTCCGCGGCGCCGTGGGTGAGGTCGACCGCGTCGGTGGCCAGCGCGCCGCGCAGTGGGGCCACCTCCGCCGCGTTGCGCCCGGTGACCGCGGTGGCCAGCGCGGGCAGCGCCACCCCGGCGATCAGCAGCCCGGCGGCGAGCGCGCCGGCGGCCGGCAGCGAGATCAGCGCCGCCCCGGCCACCGCGAGCACCCCGACCAGTGCCGCCGCCGAGCCCGGCACCAGCACCCGCAGCAGGAGATCCTGCACCGCCTCGACGTCGGAGACCAGCCGGCTGAGCACGTCGCCGGAGCGGTGCGCGGCGGTGCGGCGGGCGGCGAGCGTGGCGAAGACCCGGGCCCGGACGTCGGTGATCATGCAAAGGACCGCGTCGTGCCCGGCGAGCCGTTCGGTGTAGCGGAACACGCCCCGGCTGATCGCCAGCGCCCGGACCGCGACGATCGCCACGGTGAGCCGGTCCAGCGGCGGCTGGCCGGCGGCGCTCATCAACAGCCAGGTCGCGGTCGCCATCAGGGCGAGCCCGGCGAACTCGGTGGCGGCGGCGAGCAGTCCCGCGCCCACCAGCCGGCCCAGGTACGGCCGGGCCAGGCGCAGCACCGTCCGCTCGGCGGTCGCCCGCCCGGCCGGGGCCGCGTCGACCACCGGCTCCGGTGGCTCGGCCGGCGGGCCCGGCCCGCCGGCCGGCGGCTCGGGTGCCGCGTTCATCGGATCACCTTCCCGGTCGGTTCGGGCGTCAGCTCGGTGACCCGGCCATCCTCGATCCGCAGGATCCGGTCGGCGTCGGCCAGCAGTGCCGGGCGGTGCGCGACCAGCAGCGCGGTCCGCCCGGCGACCAGACGGCGGGTGGCGTCGAGCACCACCGCCTCGGCCGCGGTGTCCAGGCGTGCGGTGGGCTCGTCGAGCAGCACCACCGGGGCGTCCCGGAGGAACGCCCGGGCCAGGGCCACCCGTTGCCGCTGCCCGCTGGACAGCCCGTGCCCACGCTCGCCGAGCAGCGTCTCCAGCCCGTCCGGCAGGCCGGCCACCACGTCGTCCAGTGCCGCGTCGCGCACCGCGGTGGTGAGCGCGTCGGGCGGGGTGTCCCGCGCGCCGAGCCGGATGTTGTCGGCCAGCGAGGCGGCGAAGAGATGGGCCCGCTGCGGCACCCAGGCGAGCTGGCGCCGCCAGGCGTCCGGGTCGGCGGTGGCGAGGTCGACCCCGTCCACGGTGACCCGGCCGCTGGTCGGGGTAATGAAGCCGAGCAGCAGGCCGAGCAGGGTGCTCTTGCCGGCGCCGCTGGGTCCGATGATGGCGATCCGCTCACCGGGCCGGACGGTCAGCGTCACGTCCCGCAGCGCGGTGGTCCGCTCGTACGCCACGGTCACCGACTCGAAGCTGATCTCGCCACGGCCGTCCGGGGTGGCCGCGCCCTCGGTGGCCCGGGGTGCGGCGGGCGCGGCGGAGATGGTGAGCGCCTCGTCCAGCGCGGTGAGCCCCTCCATGCTGGCGTGGAAGCGGCTGCCGGCGGCGCGCAGCGGGAGGTACGCCTCCGGGGTGAGCAGCAGCACCAGCAGCGCGGTCTGCAGGGCCAGCCCGCCGCCGAGCAGCCGGATGCCGACCGGCACCGCGACCAGGGCCACGGAGAGGGTGGCGACCAGCTCCAGCACCAGCGCGGAGAGGAACGCGATCCGCAGTGTCTTCATGGTGGCGACCCGGTGCCCGTCGGCCATCCGGCGGACCACCTCGGTCTGCGCCCGGGCCCGGCCGAACGCGCGCAGCGTGGGCAGCCCGGCGACCATGTCCAGGAAGTGCCCGCCCAGCAGGGAGAGCCGGCGCCACTGCCGCTCCGTGGCGGCCTGCGCCTGCCAGCCGAGCAGCGCGCCGAAGACCGGGATCAGCGGCAGGGTCAGCGCGATGATCACCGCCGAGCCCCAGTCGGCGAAGACGACCCGGGCCAGCACCGCCACCGGCACCGTCACGCTGAGCACCAGCTGGGGCAGGTACCCGGTGAAGTACGCGTCCAGCGCGTCCAGCCCGCGCCCGGCCAGCGTGGCGAGCTGACCGGCCCGTTGCCCGGCGACCCAACCCGGCCCGTGCCGGCCCACCGCGCCGAGCAGGTCGGCCCGCAGCGCGGCCTTGACCGTGGCGGCGACCCGCGCCGAGACCGTGCCCTGCGCCCAGACCAGCGCCGAACGGGCGAGGACCGCCACCGCGAAGCCGGCCAGCGCAGGCCGGTTGAGGCGGCCGTCGACGGCGGTGGCCAGCACCGCCGCCAGCGCGGTGGCCTGCGCCACGATCAACCCGGCGGCGAGCACCCCGAGCAGGGCGAGCACGGCAAGATCGCGCCGGGCCGCGGGGACCCGGCGCAGCAGACGCGGGTCGAAGGGACGGCGGTTCACCAGTACACCGGTGCCCTGCCGTCGGTCCGTCCCCGGAAAACCCACCAGCACATCGCCTGGAAGCCTAGTAGGGCCGGCAGCAGCGGCAGCGCCACCCAGCCGAGTAGCCGCAGCGTCGGCGCGCTGGCGGCGGCGTCGGCCACCGTCAGCGAGGCACCCGGGTCCGTCGTGGACACCAGCACGTAGGGCCAGAGGGCCGCGCCGACCAGCGCCACCGGCAGCGCCAGAGCCGCGCCGGTGGCGACCAGGGCCCACCCCGGCCGCCGTCGGGCCAGCGCCGCGCGGGCCACCAGCAGCGCCGCGACCAGCAGCACCGGCAGCAGTACGGCCACCGCCGGCCGCTGGACGGCGTCGCGTACCCGGGCGGAGAGCAGCCCCACGACGGTGGCCAGGGCGACCGCGGTGAGCGCCACCGGCACCAGCCGGCGGGCCGACCGGCCGACCACGGCGGCGTCGGCGGTCGGCAGCCGCAGGGTGAGGAAGGTCGCACCGTGCACCGCGACCAGGGCGACCATGGCCAGCCCGGCGGCGGCCGCGAACGGGGTGGCCAGATGCGACACCCCGACGACGTGCCCGTCGGCCTCGCGGGGCACGCCCTGCAGCAGCGCGGCCAGCAGCACGCCCCAGCCCAGCGCGGCGAGCACGCTGCCGATCACCACCACCCGGTCCCAGCGGGCCCGGATCCGTTCGTCGGTCGGTCGGCTGCGCAGTTGCACTCCCGCGGTCACCAGGACCACACCGACCAGCGCGCCGGCGACCGCCGGGTAGCACCCGGAGAGCAACTCGCCCTCCAGCACCGGAAAGGCTCCGAAGAGGATGCCCACGGCGGCCACCAGCCAGACCTCGTTGCCGAGGAAGAACGGGCCGAGCGCGGTGAGCGCGGCCCGTCGCCCGGCCGGGCCACCGCCGCGGGCGAGCAGCAGCCCGACGCCGTAGTCGTAGCCGGCGAGCACCAGGTAGGCGCCGAAGAAGAGGCCGAGCAGGGCGTACCAGGCGAGGTCCACGGTGATCTCCTCAGGCGAGGGCGGGTTCGGGGTGAGCCGGCTCGTTCGGCGGTGCCGGCGGGCGGCCGAGCGGCGGGTCGCCCGCGCCACGGGCCGCGTGCCGGGCGAGCAGCACCCAGTTGGTGACGGCGAGGGTGCCCAGCAGGAGGCTGAAGCCGATCAGCGAGGCGAGCATCACCGGTGCGCCGACCGGGGAGACCGCCTGGTCGGTGGGGAGCAGCCCGTACGCCACCCAGGGCTGGCGGCCGACCTCCCGGGCGATCCAACCGAGGATCACCGCGACGAACGGCAGCGGCAGGGCGAGCAAAACCAGCCAGAGCGGGAAGCGCAGCCGGATGATCCAGTCCCGGAAGAGCAGCGGAAGCAGCAGCCAGACGCAGCCGAGCGTGAAGCCGATCAGGATCATGAAGCCCAGCCCGACACTGGCCAGCACGGGTGGGGTGTAGTCGCCGGGGCCGAACCGCGCCGTCCACTCGGCGATCAGCGCCTGGGCTTCCGGGCCCTGGCCGAACTTGGTCGGCTGCACCTCCCCGACCGGCCCGAACTGGGCGAACCCGAAGCCCTGCACCAGGGTGATCGCCAGCGCCGCGGTGATGAGGCCGATCCGCAGCGAGGTGCGAAAGAGCGCGTAGTCGAGGGTGCGCCGGATCAGGTGCCAGGCGCTGACGGCCGCCATCAGCATGCCGCCGACCAGCAGCGCGGCCGAGACCACGTGACCGAACGCCATGCCGAGGCTGGGATTGGTGAGCAGCGCACCGAAGTCGGTGAGGTGGGCGATGCCGTCGCGCACCTCGTACCCGACCGGGTGCTGTAGCCAGGAGTTCGCCACCATGATCCAGAACGCGGAGGCGTACGCGGTGAGCGCCACGCCCCAGAGCAGCGCGAGGTGGACGCCCTTGCGGAGCCGGTGCCAGCCGAAGATCCACATCCCGAGGAACGTGGACTCCAGGAAGAACGCCACCAGCGTCTCGATGGCCAGCGGGGCGCCGAAGACGTTGCCGACGTAGCGCGACAGGCCGCTCCAGTTCAGCCCGAACTGGAACTCCATCACGATGCCGGTGGCGATGCCGAGCACGTAGTTGATCACGTAGAGCTGGCCCCAGTACCGGGTGAGCCGCTCCCACGCCGGGTTGCCGGTGAGCACCCAGGCGGTCTGCATCCCGACGAGCAGGGTGACCAGCCCGAGCGTGACGACCACGAACAGGAAGTGGATCGAGGTGGTGGTGGCGAACTGCAGGCGGGCGAGGAGCAGGGTGTCCATGACCGGCTCTCCGTAGCGTTGGCTGCCTTGTCGTAGCCACCCTACACGTAGGTTGCCTACATGTTAGTTACTACGCCTTGTCGTAGATGACTCTACGACAAGGCGTAGTAGTTGTGGGGGGAGTTGGCCCTGGGCGTGACGGTGGGATCAGGAGCGCGCGCAGCGCCGGCGGGCGCCGGGCGTGGGCTGGGGCGGGTCAGCTCAGGAAGAGGGTGATCGGCAGAGCGACCAGCGTGGTGGCGACCGCGAGGGCGGTGGCGCCGAGCACCCGGGGCGGCCGGTCGCTGACCAGCAGCCGCTGTACCCGTACGTCCAGGTCGCGGTCACCCATCCCCAGTGCGCCCGCCGGAGTGATCCGGTGACCCGCGGCGGCGAACCGGCGCAGCGCGCCCGCCAGCGGCGCCTCGGCGTGCAGCTCGCGCGCCTTGTCGTCGGCGCGCATCTCGACCAGCAGGGCGACCCGCTCGTGCGCGTCGCGGACCCAGCGGAACCACGGCAACGCGCGGCGGAGCGCGGTGAACGGCAGCAGCACCAAGTCGTGCCGCTCGTGGGCGTGCGCGCGCTCGTGACTGAGGACCGCGGCGAGCTCGGCCCGGTCCAGCAGGCTCAGCGTGCCCGCGCTGACCACCACCTGCGGCTTCACTCCCGGCAGGCAGTACGCGGCCGCGCTCGGATGGTCGAGCACCAGCGCGCCGGGCGCGGCCGGGTCGTTCCGGGCGACCAGGGTGAGCAGGTCCCGGTGCCGGCGCTGGGCGCGTAGCGTGCCGTGGATGCTGCGCACGGTCGTGGTGACCAGCACCGCGCCGATGCCGAAGCCCACTCCAACGCTGGCCAGGTGGAAGGCGGTCACCCCGACCGGCAGCGTGCCGTGGCCGAGGTCGGTGGCCAGAGCGAGCAGTGCGCTCCCGGTCGGCAGGTCGTAGGCGGTCAACCCGAGCGCCATCGGCAGGCCCATCGCCGAGAGGCCCAGCGCCAACCCGACGGCCTGCCAGCAGACGATCGCCACCCGGGGGCTGCGCCACGTCCAGGTGGAGCTGGCCAACACCTGTGCGGTCAGATAGCAGGCCAGCATGGTGGCGGCGAAGTGCACGGCGTAGGCCATGGCGCGCGCCCTACCGCTCCGCTGCCTCGTCGGCCGGCCGTCGGCCCGCCGGCCCGTCCACCTGGTCGGTCAACTGCGCGCCGGCTCCCGCGGAGCCGTGCCCGGTCAGCCCGGCCTCGCTCCCCAGGGCCGCGCGCAGCACCTCGGCCTCGGTGCCGGTCACCGAGTGGGCGAAGCGCACCAGTGCGGCGTCGCGGCTGCCGCCAAGGTCGAGGGCGTCGAGCATGAGCTGGGCGATGTGCGCCTCACGGCTGGCCGCCGGCCGGTACCGCCAGGCCCGGCCCTCCCGCTCCCGCTGCACCATGCCCTTGCCGGCGAGCCGGTCCAGCACGGTCATCACCGTGGTGTACGCCAGCTCGCGGCCGTCGAGCGCGTCGGCCACCTCGCGCACGGTCACCCCGTCCGACGTGCCCGGGACCACGTCCCACAGCACGTCCATCACCGCACGCTCAAGATCGCCCAACCGAGTCACCCCGCAATCCTACCCCCGGTAGTAGACCCCCACCCCACAAGCCCGCCCCGACCCCACCCCGAACCCCACCCCCGACCCCCACCGTGCCCACCCCACCCACCCCGCCAGGTTGATCATGAGGTTGACGTGCCCCAGCGAGATCAAACCCCCCGCCAACCTCATGATCACCGGGGAGGGCCGGCGAGCCGGTCAAGATCCGCACAAGAGCGGGGAAGTTGTTGCCTCGGGCGCCCCGGAGGCAGCAACTTCACCGAAGTTGCGCGGATCTTGAAACGGCGCGCCGCCAGAGCGAGCGGATCGGCGCGGACGTCGGGAGCCTGCCAGCGGCCGGGGGAGGAGGACTGCGCCAGCACACCGGGGCTTGAGGGGCGCATGCGGAGGGTTGCGCGGAATCGGGGACCCTCTGCCATCACCCCCGCTGGCCGGTGACCCAACCCAGGGCACCGGCCAGCAAGACGAAACACCCGGGCGGACCGGGCCCACGTCAGGTTTTCCGGGGAGCCCCGCCCGCGCAGGGATCAAGCCTGACCGCCCGGAGCGGGTGGGGCTCCCCGGGAAACCCCAAGGCCGGGAACGGGAACGGAATCACACCCGTCACACCCCCTTGGGGTGCCACACCGTCTTGGTCTCCAGCAGGGTGGTCATCCGAGTCACGCCGGGGTCGGCGGACCAGTCGTGGTCGGCGGCCGGGGCCGGACGGAGCACCCGCTTCAGGTTCTCCGCCGCCTTGATCTCCAGGTCGGAAGCCAACTCGGCGTCGGTCACCCCGCTGAGGTCGATCGCGTTGACGTCCATGTGCGCGGCCAGCGTCGGCGCGGTCTCGGTGATCCGGCCGGTGAGGATGTTCACCACCCCGCCGGGCAGGTCGGAGGTGGCCAGCACCTCGGCCAGCGTCACCGCCGCCAGCGGCTCGGTCGGGGAGGCCGCCACCACCACCGTGTTGCCGGTGACGATCGCCGGGGCGATCACGCTGACCAGGCCGAGCAGCGCCGGGCGCTCCGGGGCGACGACCGCCACCACGCCGGTCGGCTCGGGCGCGGAGATGTTGAAGTACGGCCCGGCGACCGGGTTGGCGCCGCCGTACACCTGGGAGAGCTTGTCGGCCCAGCCGGCGTACCAGACCCAGCGGTCCACCGCGGCGTCCACCTCGTCGCCCGGCACGCCGAGGGCGACGAACTGCTCGCGGCGGCCCTCCAGCATCTCGGCGGCCCGGTAGAGGATCTGACCCCGGTTGTACGCGGTCGCCCCGGCCCAGCCCTTCACGGCGGCGCGGGCGGCGACCACCGCGTCCCGGGCGTCCTTGCGGGAGGCCAGTGACACATTCGAGGACTGCACGAGATACGACCGTCCCGACTCGCTGCGCGGGAACTTCCCGCCGATGAAGAGCTTGTACGTCTTGCGTACCGCGACCCGCTCAGACATTGAGGTAGCCCTCCAGCCCGTGCCGGCCGCCCTCGCGACCGTAGCCCGACTCCTTGTAGCCGCCGAACGGCGAGGTGGGGTCGAACTTGTTGAACGTGTTGGCCCAGACGACCCCGGCGCGCAGCCGGTCGGCCATCCAGAGGATGCGGGAACCCTTGTCGGTCCAGATCCCCGCCGAGAGCCCGTACGGCGTGTTGTTGGCCTTCTCCACGGCCTCGGCCGGGGTACGGAAGGTGAGCACGGACAGCACCGGGCCGAAGATCTCCTCGCGGGCGATCCGGTGCGCCTGGGTGACGCCGGTGAAGATCGTCGGCGCGAACCAGAAGCCGCGGTCGGGCAGGTCGCACGGCGGTGACCAGCGTTCGGCGCCCTCGGCCGAGCCGGCGTCGGACAGCTCGCGGATCCGCTCCAACTGGGCGGCGGAGTTGATCGCGCCGATGTCGGTGTTCTTGTCCAGCGGGTCGCCGACCCGAAGGTGGGCCATCCGCCGCTTCAGGGATTCCAGCACCCGGTCGGCCACGTTCTCTTGGACCAGCAGGCGGGAGCCGGCGCAGCAGACGTGCCCCTGGTTGAAGAAGATGCCGTTGACGATCCCCTCGACCGCCTGGTCGATCGGTGCGTCGTCGAAGACGATGTTGGCGGCCTTGCCGCCCAGCTCCAGCGTGAGCTTCTTGCGGGTGCCGGCGACGGACCGGGCGATGGCCCGCCCGACGTCGGTGGAGCCGGTGAAGGCGACCTTGTCCACGTCGGGGTGCTCGACCAGCGTCCGGCCGGTGTCGCCGGCGCCGGTGATGATGTTGACCACGCCGGCCGGCAGCTCGGCCTGCTGGCAGATCTCGGCGAAGAGCAGCGCGGTCAGTGGGGTGGTCTCGGCCGGCTTCAGCACCACCGTGTTGCCGGCGGCCAGCGCCGGGGCGATCTTCCAGGCCAGCATCAGCAGCGGGAAGTTCCACGGGATGACCTGCGCGGCGACCCCGATCGGCTTCGGGTCAGCCCCGAAGCCCGCGTGCTCCAGCTTGTCGGCCCAGCCGGCGTAGTAGAAGAAGTGCGCGGCGACCAGCGGCAGGTCGACGTCGCGGGACTCCTTGATCGGCTTGCCGTTGTCCAGCGACTCCAGCACGGCCAGCTCGCGGGACCGCTCCTGGATGAGCCGGGCGATCCGGAACAGATACTTGGCCCGGTCCCGGCCCGGCATCGGACCCCAGACCTTGTCGTACGCCTTCCGGGCGGCGCGCACCGCGCGCTCCACGTCCTGCGTGCCGGCCTCAGCGACCTCGGCCAGCACCTCCTCGGACGCGGGGTTGATCGACTTGAAGCTGCCGCCGTCGGTCGGGTCGACGAACGTGCCGTCGATGAACAGCCCGTACGTGGGCTTGAGGTCCACCACCGAGCGGGACTCGGGGGCGGGTGCGTATTCGAACATCGGCTCTCAGTCCAGGGTGAAGTAGTCGGGACCGGAGTAGACGCCGGTCGTCAGCTTGGTGCGCTGCATCAGCAGGTCGTTGAGCAGGCTGGACGCGCCGAAGCGGAACCAGTCCGGGTCGAGCCAGTCCGCGCCGACGGTTTCGTTGACCATCACCAGGTACTTGATCGCGTCCTTGGTGGTCTTGATGCCGCCGGCCGGCTTCACGCCGACCTGTCGCCCGGTGGCGGCCCGGAAGTCGCGGACCGCCTCCAGCATCACCAGGCTCACCGGCAGTGTCGCGGCGATCGGGACCTTGCCGGTGGAGGTCTTGATGAAGTCGCCGCCGGCCAGCATGGCCAGCCAGGAGGCCCGGCGCACGTTGTCGTAGGTGGCCAGCTCGCCGGTCTCCAGGATCACCTTGAGGTGGGCGTCCCCGGCGGCTTCCTTGGTGGCCACGATCTCGTCGTAGACCTCCTTGTAACGGCCGGCCAGGAACGCGCCCCGGTTGATCACCATGTCGATCTCGTCGGCGCCGGCCGCGACGGCGGCCCGGGTGTCGGCGAGCTTGATCTCCAGCGGCGCCTGGCCCGACGGGAAGGCGGTCGCCACGCTCGCCAGGTGTACGCCGCTGCCGCGCAGCACCTCCGCCACGTACGGGACCATCGCGGGGTAGACGCAGACGGCGCCGACATGCGGGCAGGACGGGTCGGCCGGGTCCGGGCGGACCGCCTTCGCGGCCAGCGCACGTACCTTGCCCGGGGTGTCCGCCCCTTCAAGGGTGGTCAGGTCCACCATCCGGATCGCCAGGTCGATCGCCTGCGCCTTGGCGGTGGTCTTGATGGAGCGGGTGCCGAGCTGCGCCGCCCGCTGCTCCGCGCCGACCTGGTCCACGCCGGGCAGGCCGTGCAGGAAGGTCCGCAGAGCGGTCTCGGATCGTCCCAGCTCGGAGAGCTCCGACCGGGCCGACGTCGTTGTCGCCGTCATGCGCTGAAGTCTACGCGCCGGAACGGTGCGTGATCTTGCTCACGTGGTCCCGCTGGGGCGGGTCCGGCGTGAGCGGCGTCGCTGGTCCGACCGCACCCGCACCACCCCGCGGGACGGACCGGTAGGTTGAGCGATCGTGGATGTACACGTCATTGACCACCCGCTGGCACAGTCACGGCTGACCGCCATGCGGGACGCGCGCACCGATTCCTCGACGTTCCGGGCGGCGCTGCACGAACTGACCACCATGTTGGTGTACGAGGCGGCACGCTCCTTCCCCGTCGAGCGGTACCCGGTGCAGACGCCGGTCACCGGCACCGTCGGCACCCGGCTGGCCAACCCGCCGCTGCTGGTGCCGGTGCTGCGGGCCGGCCTCGGCATGGCGGACGCCGCGCTCGGCCTGCTGCCCGAGTCCTCGATGGGCTTCGTCGGCCTGGCCCGGGACGAGGAGACGTACGAGCCGCGCGCGTACATGGAGTCGCTGCCCCGGGATCTGGCCGGCAAGCCGGTGCTGGTGCTCGACCCGATGCTGGCCACCGGTGGTTCGCTGGAGCACTCCTGCCGGCTGCTGGCCGACCGGGGCTGCACCGACATCACCGTGCTCTGCGTGCTCGCCGCGCCGGTCGGCATCGAGCGGCTGGAACGCTCCGGTCTGCCGTTGCGCCTGGTCACGGCTTCGATCGACGAGGGGCTCAACGACCGGATGTTCATCGTCCCCGGGCTCGGCGACGCCGGCGACCGCCAGTTCGGCGGCATGCCCCGGTTCTGACTCTTTACCCCGGTCGGTGCCGGGTCCGGCGGGTCCGCACACGGTGGTGCGCGGACCCGCTACCGTCTCCGGCCATGACTGGTGTTGCGCTCGCCGAGGAGCTTCTCCTCCTCGCCTACGACGACACGACCGGCAAGGCGACCATGCCGCGGATCAGCCTGGACCTCGGTATGGCCGCCGCGGTGCTGGTCGAGCTGGCCCTGGCCGGCCGGATCGCGTACGCCGACGGTTCCCTGACGGTGGTCGACCCGACACCCACCGGCGAGCCGGTCACCGACGAGGTGCTCGGCCGGATCGCCGCGGACACCCCGCACACCCCGGCCTCGTGGGTGCAGCGGCTGCGGCACGGCCTGCGCGACCGGATCCTCGGTGACCTGTGCCAGCAGGGTGTGGTCCGGGACATCGACGAGACCGAACTGGGCTTCATCCACGTGCACCGTTACCCGGTGGTGAACACCTCGGTGGAGGCGGACACCCGGCAGCGGCTGGCCGAGGCGCTGACCGGCGCGGCGGCGCCGGACGAGCGGACCGCCGCGTTGGCCACCCTCGTCGTGGTGCTGCGGATGGAATCCGCGCTCGGTATGAGCGGCGATGCCGCCGCCGACGCCCGCCGCCGGCTCGAGGAGATCGCCACCGGCGCCGGGTTCTCCGGCGAGGTGAGCATCGACGACTCGGTGGTCCGCCCCTCCGTCGGGCTGGTCGTCGCCGCCCTGGCGAAGGCCGTCGACCAGGCTCTCGGAAAACGCCACTGACCTGTTGGGAAGGGCCCCCTCCCATCCACCAGGGGGTGATAAGGGGCCCTTCCTCGCACTACAGGCCGAGGGCGGCGGCGATCTCGGTGCGGAGCTGCGCGATCGCCGCGGCGGCGCGGGCTCGCGCGGCGGCGACATCACCGTCGGACACCGGCTCGACCACCTCCAGGTACGCCTTGAGCTTCGGCTCGGTCCCGGACGGGCGGATCACCACCCGGGCGGTCCCGGTGCGCAGGATCACCACGTCCGCCTCGGGGAGCAGGTCCTGGGTGCTGTCGACCGGGTGCCCGAGCAGCGTGGTCGGGGTGGCCGCCCGGATCCGGGCCATCGCGTCGGCGATCTCCCGCAGGTCGTCCACCCGGACGGAGAGCTGGTCGGTGTGGTGCACGCCGAACTCGGCGGCCAGCTCGTCCAGCCGGTCCGTCAGCGTGCGGCCCTGCGCCTTGAGGCCGGCGGCCAGCTCGGCCACGGTCAGCGCGGCGGTGATGCCGTCCTTGTCCCGGACGTGGTCCGGGTCGACGCAGTAGCCGAGCGCCTCCTCGTACCCGTAGACCAGCGGCGCGCTCCCGCCGCCCGCCCGGACGATCCACTTGAAGCCGGTCAGCGTCTCGTCGTAGGCCAGGCCACGCGCCGCGCACATCGCCCGCAGCAGTGACGACGAGACGATGGTGGTGGCGTAGAGCCCGGTCACCCCGCGGCGCATCAGGTGGTCGGCCAGCAGCGCGCCCACCTCGTCGCCGCGCAGCATCCGCCAGGTCTGCCGGTCATCGCTCGCGGCTGCGGGGCTCGCCGGCTCACTCCTCGCACTCGGAGCACCGGTCCGGACCACGACCGCGCAGCGGTCCGCGTCCGGGTCGTTGGCGATGGCGAGGTCCGCGCCGGTGGAGTCGGCCAGCGCGATCAGCAGGTCCACCGCGCCCGGCTCCTCCGGGTTGGGGAACGACACGGTGGGGAACGCCGGGTCCGGCTCGGCCTGCTCGGGCACCACCCCGGGCACCGGGAAGCCGGCCCGGGCGAAGGCGGCGGTGAGCACCGCGGCACCGACCCCGTGCAGCGGGGTGTACGCCACCGTCAGGTCCCGCGGCCCGTCCGGCGCGATCACGGCGGTGGCCCGCTCGACGTACGAGGCGACCAGGTCGTCACCCAGCACCTCACCGGCCCGGCCCAGCGGCACCTCAGTCAGCGGGCCGACCGCCCGGATGGCGGCCTCGATGCCGGCGTCGGCCGGCGGCACGATCTGCGCTCCGGCGCCCAGCTCCCCGCCCAGCTCCGCACCGAGGTAGACCTTGTAACCGTTGTCCTGTGGCGGGTTGTGGCTGGCCGTGACCATCACTCCGGCCACCGCGCCGAGCTTGCGCACCGCGTACGCCAGCACCGGGGTGGGCAGCGGGCGGGGCAGCAGCAACGCCGGCCGCCCGGCCCCGGTGGCCACCTGGGCGGTCCGCTCGGCGAACTGGCGGGAGCCGTGCCGGGCGTCGTACCCGATCACCAGCGGGCCGGTGCCGCCCTGGGCGGCGAGCCAGCCGACCAGGCCGGCGGCGGCTTGGGTGACCACGGCGAGGTTCATTCCGTTCGGGCCGGCGCGCAGCGGGCCGCGCAGGCCCGCGGTGCCGAAGGTCAGCGGCCCGGCGAACCGGTCGGCCAGCTCCGGGGCGCTCGTCGGCAGCCTGTCCAACATCGCCGTCAGCTCGTCCCGGCTGGCCGGGTCGGGATCGTCGGCGAGCCAGCGCCGGGCTTGCTCGCGAATGTCGTCGATGTCAGTGGTGTCCGCCGCCATGCCCCTTGATAGCACGGCGGCGATCACCGCTGTCGGTTCCCTCCGGCTCAGCCGTTTCCGGTGAGCTGGAACGTCCGCACCATCTCGTCGAAGATCGGCTTGCTCTCGGCGAACTTGACCTCGTTCGAGGAGAGGTAGAACGAGTAGACCTTGCCCTCGCTGACCACGCCGCGCCAGATGCCGTGCCGCTGCGTGTCGCCCTCGCCGCAGGTGTACTCGAACTCGGCGGCCGGCTTGCCGGCCAGGTCCTTCTCGGCCATCGCGACCCGGTTGTACGGCTTGGGGCACGACTTCGCCTTCTTGAGACCGCCCTCGGCGATCTCGGCCCAGCGCATCGAGGTCGTGCTGAACTTCTCGGTGAGGACGCGCACCTTCCGGCCGCTGTCCTCCGGGTCGACATAGTCGAAGTAGAGCCCGCCGGTGGCCTTCGTCCAGCCCTTCGGCACCATGACCTGGATGCCGCGGGCGGAGTGCTCCTGCATCTCCAGGTCGGCGCCGGCCGGAGCGGACGCGCTCGGCTGCGCCTGCGTGCCGGTCGGAGCCGGATCGTCGCCCCCGCTGAACAGCGCGACCGAGCCGAGCAGCAGCACCAGGGCCAGGCCGCCGGCCGCGGCCAGCTGCACCTTGCGCGGCCAGCTCCTGACCGTGGTGACCAGCTGGCCACCGGTGGCGCGGACCTTGTCCAGAGCGCCGCCGCCGCCCGACGGCGCGGGCGTGGCCCAGGGCTGGCCGGTGCCCGGCACCGACCACTGGTTGCCGCCGCCGTACGTGCCGCCGATGCGCTGGGTGGCCTCCGGCGCGCCGCCGTAGCCGCCCTGCTGGGCGGCGTTGGGCCGGCTGCCGTAGCTGACCCGCTGGGTGGCGTCCGGGTGCCCGCCGGCGTCCACCCGCTGGGTGGCGTCCGCGGTGCCGCCGTAGGTGCGCCCGGCGCCCGGTCGGCCGGGAACGGGCATCGCGCCGGTGGGCGTGTGCAGTGGGCCGGCCAGCGCGTCGGCGCTGGTCTCGTCGAGCCCCGTGGCGCCGGCCGCGTTGGCGGGCTGCGGGCGTTCGCCCCGGCGCAGCGACGCCAGGCGGTCGGTCAGGGACTCGCCCGGGGCAAGCATCGCCGGGCCGCCGATCTGGCTGTCCGGCTTCGGCTCTGGCCGGGCCGGTGGGGCGACGGGCGCCGGGCGCTGCTGCACCGGAACCACGGCGTACGGGTCGGTCACCGAGTGCACGGCGGTGGCGGTGCTGCCCAGCGGGCCGGCGAGCAGCTCGCGCAGCATGGCCCGGGAGGTGTGCACGTCCAGCCGGCGGGCCGGGTCCTTCTCCAGCAGGCCCATCAGCACCCGGGTCAGGGGGCCACTGCGCTGGGGCGGGGCGGGCGGGTCCTCGACCACGGCGTGCATGGTCTCGATCGGGTCACCCTTGTCGAACGGTGGTCGCCCCTCGACCGCTGTGTAGAGCGTCACACCCAGCGAGAACAGGTCGCTCGGCGGGCCGAACTCCTGGCCCATGGCCCGCTCGGGCGAGATGAAGTGCGGCGAGCCGAGCACCATGCCGGGGGTGGTGAGCTGCACGTCGGTGGGCATCCGGGCGACGCCGAAGTCGGTCAGCACGCAGCGCCCGTCGGTGCAGATCAGCACGTTGGCCGGTTTGACGTCACGGTGCAGCACGCCGATCGCGTGCGCGACCTCCAGCGCGCCGAGCAGCGCGATGCCGATCTTGGCGACCGCGCGGGGCGCGACCGGCCCGTCCTCGATCACCATGTCGGCGAGGCTGCGGGCGTCCAGCAACTCCATCACGATCCAGGGCCGACCGGCCTCGGTGACCACGTCGTACACCTGCACGACCGCGGGGTGCTGGATGGCGGCGGCGGCGCGCGCCTCACGCAGCGTGCGCTCGTACATGGCGTCGCGGTCGCTGGGGGCCAGCCCCGGGGGCAGGACGACCTCCTTCACCGCCACGTCGCGGCGCAGCAGTGTGTCTGTGGCGCGCCACACCGTACCCATGCCGCCGTTGCCCACCGAGGACCGCAGCGAGTACCGGCCACCAATGGTGGTGCCGGGCGCCGCACGTCCGTTGGCGGGACTTACCTGTCCGCCGCTCCACGTCGGGATCTGAGTCACAGAAAAGCCACCGGGGGAAATCGAGGGGGGCTGGGACACAACCCCCCTATCTTGCTGGTTCCGACGCCCGATGCGAAAGCCGACGCGACGGACGTTTATCGAAGTCGACAGAACGTGCCCTGTCGTTCACCTCCTGTCGACCGGTCGGGACGCACTGTGCGGTATCCCTCACCCGACGACACGCCCAGGCGTCCTACCATCCGGGGATGAGCGAACGGCGGTCAAGCGAATCCGGTTTCCCGATCAAGGGCGTCTACACGGCGGCCGACCTTCCGGAGGACCTCGACTCCCGGCTGGGCGCCCCCGGCGAGTTCCCGTACACCCGGGGGGTCTACCCCACGATGTACACCTCCCGCCCGTGGACCATGCGTCAGTACGCCGGCTTCGGCACCGCCACCGAGTCCAACGCGCGGTACCACCAGTTGTTGCGGGCCGGCACGATGGGCCTCTCGGTCGCCTTCGACCTGCCGACCCAGATGGGCTACGACTCGGACGAGCCGATCGCCCACGGCGAGGTCGGCAAGGTGGGCGTGGCCATCGACTCCATCGAGGACATGCGGCTGCTCTTCGCGGACATCCCGTTGGACAAGGTCTCCACCTCGATGACCATCAACGCCCCCGGATCCGTGCTGCTGCTGCTCTACCAGCTCGTCGCCGAGGAGAACGGGGTGCCGGGCACGGCGCTCAACGGCACCATCCAGAACGACATCCTCAAGGAGTACATCGCCCGGGGGACGTACATCTTCCCGCCGAAGCCCTCGCTGCGCCTGGTGGCCGACACCTTCGCGTACTGCCGCAAGGAGGTGCCGAAGTGGAACACCATCTCCATCTCCGGCTACCACATGGCCGAGGCCGGCGCGACGCCCGCGCAGGAGATCGCGTTCACCCTGGCCAACGGCGTGGAGTACGTCCGGGCCGCGCTGGCCGCCGGGCTCGCGGTGGACGACTTCGCACCCCGGCTGTCGTTCTTCTTCGTGGCCCGCACGACGCTGCTGGAGGAGGTGGCGAAGTTCCGCGCCGCCCGCAGGATCTGGGCCCGGCTGATGCGTGACGACTTCGGCGCCAAGGATCCGAAGTCGATGATGCTGCGCTTCCACACCCAGACCGCCGGCGTGCAGCTCACCGCCCAGCAGCCGGAGGTGAACCTGGTCCGGGTTGCCGTGCAGGGGCTCGGCGCGGTGCTCGGCGGCACCCAGTCGCTGCACACCAACAGCTTCGACGAGGCGATCGCGCTGCCCACCGAGAAGGCCGCCCGGCTCGCCCTGCGTACCCAGCAGGTGCTGGCGTACGAGACGGACCTGACCGCCACCGTCGACCCGTTCGCCGGCTCGTACGTGGTGGAGGCGATGACGGCCGAGATCGAGGCCGCCGCCGTCGAGTTGATGGAGCGGGTCGCCGACCACGGCTCGGCGGTGGACGCGATCGAGGCCGGGTTCCAGAAGCGCGAGATCGAGCAGTCCGCGTACCGGATCGCGCAGGAGATCGACTCGGGTGAGCGGGTGGTGGTCGGTCTCAACCGGTTCGCGGTCGACGAGGAGGAGCCGTACGAGCCGCTGCGGGTCGACCCGACGATCGAGGCGGCCCAGGCCGAGCGGCTGGCCCGGTTGCGCGCCGAGCGGGACGCCGACGCGGTGGCGCGTGCCCTGACCGAGCTGCGGGCCGCCGCCGACGGCACGGACAACGTGCTGTACCCGATGAAGGAGGCGCTGCGGGCCCGCGCCACGGTCGGTGAGGTCTGCGGGACGCTGCGCGAGGCGTGGGGGCTGTACCGGCCCACCGATCGGTTCTGATCGGCCGACCGGCCGTTCTCCCAGGTCAAGGCGGGTTTGTTCGGCCCGGGCAGAGCTACAGTCGGAAGCGGATCCTCCACCGGCCGGGCCGAGGCGGCGTGGCCCCCGACGGCGTCCGGGGTGTGTCCACCGGGTTTGGGGGTACCCCGCCCGGGTGAACGGGGACGCACACCCTGTGCGGTCATCGCTGACGAGCGCGTGTGAGCGTCTTTTCCGGCTCGTTGCGGAGCGTGGTCGGCTTATTGTCGGAGTGTCAGTTCATCAGCCCGACTAATGCGACAATTCGCAACGTGGGCCGCGAGTGGCGCCGATTTCGTGACCACCGAGATCGGTTACGCGTTGTAGGAGGTGAGGGGCAGATGACGGCGTCCGACCGTGATCTACCTGCTGTCCCACGCATCTCCGAGCGCCCTCAGCAGGGCATACGTGACGCTGTGCGGTCTGATCATCACCGTAACGAGGTTGCGCAGCGTCACCGCCGGAGGTCTAGGCTGTCTGCTGTCCCCGATGATCCATCCATCTCTAGTGATCGAGAATTCGACGTGACGAGTGCGTTGACGCTGCCCACCGGCAGCCAGCTGGCGTCGTCCTGGCCGGAGCTGCCGCCCGGGTCCCAGCCCCTGCCCCGCGACCTGGACCACCTCCTCGCACTCCGGGTACCCGGGCTGATCGCCACCCGCCGTCACATCCACTCGCACCCCGAGCTCTCCGGCACCGAGTTCGAGACGGCCGCCCTGATCGCCCGGGAGCTCTCCCTGGCCGGGTTGAGTCCGCGCCTGCTGCCCAAGGGCAACGGCGTGATCTGCGACGTCAACGGCCGTCCGGACGGCCCGGTCGTCGCGCTGCGCGCCGACATCGACGCCCTGCCGCTGGACGACCCCAAGGACGTGCCCTACCGGTCCACGGTGCAGGGCGTCTGCCACGCCTGCGGGCACGACGTGCACACCTCGATCCTGCTCGGCGTCGGCATGCTGCTGGCCCAGCTCGCCGACCTCGGCGAGCTCGACGGCCGGGTCCGACTCATCTTCCAGCCGGCCGAGGAGATCCTGCCCTGCGGCTCCCTGGAGGTCATCGAGGCCGGCGGCCTGGACGACGTGGTGCAGATCTTCGCGCTGCACTGCGACCCGAACCTGCCGGTGGGTCAGGTCGGCCTGCGGGTCGGCCCGATCACCGCGGCAGCCGACAACGTCACCGTCCGGCTCAGCGGCCCGGGCGGCCACACCGCCCGCCCGCACCTCACCGTCGACCTCGTCGACGCGCTCGGCCGGCTGATCACCGAGGTGCCCGCCCTGGTCAGCCGCCGGGTGCCGGCCAACAGCGGGCTGCTGCTGGTCTTCGGCCACGCCTCGGCCGGCACCCGCTACAACGTCATCCCCTCCGAGGCGTCCGCCTCCGGCACCCTGCGGGTGATGGATCGCGACACCTGGGAACAGGCTCCCAAGATCGTGGCTCAGGTCGTCCGGGACGTGATCGCGCCGACCGGCGCGACGGTCGACCTGGAATACCTGCGCGGCCGGCCGCCGGTGTGCAACGACGCGCGGGCCATCCAGGTGCTGACCGCCGCCACCGCCGCCGCGCTCGGCCCGGACGGGATCGCCGAGACCCCGCAGAGCATGGGCGGCGAGGACTTCTCCTGGTACCTGGAGTACGTCCCCGGCGCCCTCGCCCGGCTCGGCGTGGGCCGTTTCGGCCCCAACGTCGACCTGCACCGCGCGTCCTTCGACGTGGACGAGGGGGCCATCCCGGCCGGCGTACGCGTCATGGTGCAGACCGCGCTGCGGGCACTGGCGGCGGTGCGCTGACCGGAGCGACCAGGGCCGGGGTCTTCTTCCGCCGGCGCAGCACCAGCAGCAGCACCGCCAGCGGTACGCCGAGCGCCACCAGCCAGGGCAGCAGCGCGCCCAGCACGGTGAGCAGGACGGTCAGCGAGACGACGAACGCCTTCCAGCCGCCCTTCAATCCGACCAGGAAGCCGGTCTCGGTCTTCTCCTCGGCGGTCTTCGCCGCCGGCCCGGCCAGCGACACGGTGATCGTGGAGAGGGCGGTCAGGTCGGCCAGTCGCCGCTTCTTGGCCTCCAGCGACGCCAGGTCGGCCTCGCGGCGACCCAGCTCGTTCTCCAGCGACACCAGGTCGGTGATCGAGGTGGCTCGGGCGAGCAGCCGGCGGGCGCTGTCCACCCGGGCCCGCTGACTGGTGATCCGGGCTTCCAGGTCGATGGTCTCCTCGGTGGCGTCCTGGGTGCTGATTTCCCGGCTCTGCTGCTTGCCGAGCTTTGCAACCTCCTCCACCACGCCGGCGAACTTCGCTGCCGGCACCCGCAGCTGCAACTCCGCCACCGCGTCAGCCTCGGCGCTGCGCCGCTGATCGCCGCCGATGAAGCCCCCCGCCCGGGTGACCGCGGCGGCGACCTCACGGGCAGCGGCATCCACATCGTCCACCTGCACCCGCATGGTTCCGTTGTAGATGATGGCCCGCTGGTCGACCCGCAGGTCTGGAGCGCCGGCCCCGGCCGCCTCCGGTGCCCCGGCGGCGCTGTCCTTGTCCGCCCCGCCGTTGTTCGCCCCCGGCACCTCGGCCGCCGTGTCTGCCGCGTCCCGTGCCCCGCTGTCGCCGGCGCCGCACGCTGTCAACGCGAGCGCCGCCGCCAGTGCCGTTGCCGCCAGCAGTGCGCTGCGGCGCCGTCCCGTCCGTCCGTCCATCCCGCTCCCATCGTCGTCAGCCGGTGTGGCGATACCTCGGACGCGGCGCGCTCGTCGGCTGGTTCCGGCAGACTGCGCTGAGGACGTCACGATTCGATAATCGAGGAGTCACGATGCGGCTCACCAAGTACGCCCACTCCTGCATCCGGGTGGAACACGACGGGGGAGTGCTCGTCGTCGACCCCGGAGTGTTCAGCGACCCCGCGGCGTTGGACGGTGCGGACGCGGTGCTGATCACCCACGAACATCCCGACCACCTCGATGTGGCGGCGGTGCGTCTGCAACTCGACCGGCGACCGTTTCCGATCCACGGGCCCGCCGCGCTCGCCGACACCCTGGGCGACGCGGCCGAGGCGTTGCGTCCGGTCGCGGCCGGTGAGTCGTTCACCGCCGCCGGGGTGGCCGTCCGCGCCTACGGCGGGAAGCACGCGGTGATCCACCCCGACATCCCGGTGGTGGACAACCTCGGTTTCCTCATCAACGACGTGGTCTACCACCCGGGCGACGCCCTGGTGGTGCCGGACGAGACGCCGATCGACACGCTCTTCGCGCCGATCCACGCTCCCTGGTCGAAGTTCTCCGAGGTGGTCGACTTCATCCGGGCGGTCGCCCCGCGCCGCGCGTACGCGCTGCACGACGGGTTGCTCAACGACACCGGGCTGCGCGCGCTCAACCGGCAGTACTCGGCGCTGTCCGGCACCGAGTACCAGCGCCTGGAGCACGGTAGCCGGGTGGACGTCTGAGTCCATGCCCGGCCCCTCCCCGGAGCTGGTGCAGCAGCTCTACCGCACCCCACCGGAGCGGTTCGTGGCCGCCCGGGACGCCGCCGTGGCCGAGGCCCGCCGCGCCGGCGACCCGGCCACCGCCCGGCAGTTGGCCCGGCTGCGCCGCCCCACGGTGGCCGCCTGGCTGGTGAACCTGCTCGCCATCCAGCGTCCCGAGCTGGTCGCCGACCTGGTTCAGCTCGCCGACGCGCTGCGGGCCGCCCAGCGGGAGCTGCGCGGGCCCCGGCTCCGGGAGCTGTCCGCGCAGCGCCGGGCGGTGGTCGGCGCCCTGGTTGCCGAGGTCCGCAAGCTCGCCGCGGCGGAGCCGGACGCGCCGCCGGCCGGCAAGCTGCCGTTGGCCGAGGTGGAAGCGACCCTGAACGCGGCGCTCTCCGACGCCGACGTCGCCGAGCAGGTCCGATCCGGGCGTCTGCAGCGGTCGGCCAGCTACGCCGGCTTCGGCGAGGTGCCCCGCCCGCAGCTGCGGCTGGTCACCGGCGATGACGAGGAGCAGGCCGCGGAACGCCCGGCCCGCCGACCGGGCGCCCAGCGGACGGGCCCCGAGGCGGCCCCCCGTACCGACCGGGCCGCGGAGCGTGCCGAGCGGGCGGCCCGGGCGGAGCGGGCACGGCAGCGCCGGGCACTGGACCGGGAACTGGCCAGGGCCCGGACCGACCAGGAGCGGGCCGAGGCCGAGTTGACCGACGCGACCGGGCAGGAGCGGGACGGCGCCGCCGTGCTCGACGAGATAGAGACCGAGCTCGCCGAGCTGGAGCGGCGGCGGGCAGTGGCGGAGCAGGATCTCAGCCGGGCCAAGCTGGCACGGCGTGCGGCCGAGCGGGCCGTCACCGTGGCCCGGCGGCGCGCCGGCGAGGTGGAGGCGGCGGTCGAGGCGTTGGCGGCCGAAGAGAGGGATGCGGACTCGGGCGGTGGCCCGGCAGACTGACCATCGATGGACGACGACGAGTGGCCGCACCGTCCCGCGCCGGCGGTCCCGGATCGGGAGGCCGCCGTGGCCGGCCGGCCCGTGCCCCCGCTGACCGGGCCGGTGCGCCACCGGATGGCGCTCGGATGACACCGGAGCAGGTCGCCGCCGCCAGCAAGCCCGTCGCGCTCGACCTGGGCGACCGATTCAGCCGGTGCCCGACCACGCTGCGCCGGGCACGGCTGCTCGGCATCTCCGGCTGGGCCTTCTACATCAGCGGGCGGGCCGGTGCCCTCGGCGACGTACGGGCCGAGACGGCCGCCGCGGCCCTCGGCTTCATCGCCCCGGACGCGGTCGCCGACGGCTGGGACGCGGCGGCCCGGGTCCTCCGGCCGGCCGAGGTCGCCGCCGCGAGCCTCGCGGAGTGCTGCCGGTGGGGGGCGCAGCGGTTGGGCGTGCTGCCCGGCGTCGAGCGCCTGGCCGGGCTGGTCGAGCGGGCGGTGGCGGCGGCGGACGCCAGCGGCATGCCGCTCTTCGCCGCGTGGCGGGCCATGCCCCTGCCGGATCTCTCCCCGGGCGCTCGGAGCGCCGCCGGGCTGCGGCTGCTCCGCGAACACTTCACCGGCGCCTACCTGCTGGCGGTACGCGCCGCCGGAATGACCCCGCTGGAGGCCGTACTGGCCGGGCCGGAGGGGGAGGCCGGTGCGGTGGCGTGTGGCTGGCCGCCGCCGTACCCGCCGGTCGGGCCGCTGGTGCGTCGACGGCTCTGGGCGGAGGCGGTCACCGACCGGCTGGCCGCACCGGCGTTCGCGGCGCTCGGCCCCGCCGACGGCATCGACCTGGTGGAGCTGCTGCACCAGACCCGGGCCGACCTCGCCGTCGCGTGAAAGGAAAATGGGCGGCGCAGGCTGCGCCCGGCTGCCAGGATCACCTGCCGTGACCCTTCCCGCTGGCTGGACCACGCGCCGACCCACCCTTGACGACGTGCCGGCGATCCTCGCGGTGGTGCACGCCGCGGACACCTTCGCCATCGGCCACCCCGACTTCGACGCCGAAGACGTCGCCGAGTCGCTGACCGCCCCCTTCTTCGACCCGGCCCGCGACTCCTGGCTGGCGGTGGACCCGGACGACACCGTGGTGGGCTGGGCGACCGTCGACAACCCGACAGGGGTGGGCAGGGAGTTCGTCGAGGTGTACGTCGATCCGGAACGCGGTGCCGCCGTCCGGGCGCCGCTGCTGGCCCGGCAACTGGACCGGGTCGCCGAGCGGGCGGCCGAGCGGGGGCTGCCCGCACTCACCGTCCGCTGCGCGGTCTTCGCGCCGGAACGCGACTGGGAACGCGACCTGCGGGCGGTCGGGTTCACCCTGGCCAAGCGGTACGTCCGGATGCGGCGCCCGCTTGCCGATCTGCCCACCGAACCGCCCCCGCCGCCCGGGGTGACGGTGCGGCCGGTGCGCGCGGACGACGAGGCCGAGCTGCGCGAGTTCCACCGGATCCAGGACACCGCCTTCCGCGACACCCCGGACCACGAGCCGCTGTCGTACGAGCGGTGGCGGGCCCGGATCGGTGACATGACCGCCTGGGACGAGTGGTTCGTCGCCGAGGTCGACGGGGTGGTGGCGGGCGCGTTGCGGTCCTCGGATCAGGCGCTCGACCAGCAGGAGGGCTTCGTGCGGAGCCTGGCGGTGCTGCCCGCGTACCGCCGGCGGGGAGTGGGCGCCGCGCTGCTGCGCCGCGCCTTCGCCCGCTACGCCGAGAAGGGCCGGCAGGCGGCCGGCCTGGGGGTGGACCTCGCGAACCCGACCGCCCCGCTGTCGCTCTACCGGTCCGTCGGCCTGCGGGAGACCCGGTGGACCGACATGTACCAGCTGCTCGTCCCGGCCGCCGGTGTGTGATTGACGACGCCGGTCGGGCCCGACGGACGGTCCGGCCGGCGCCGGTAGCAGACTGGTAGCGTGCGACAGCCTCTAGGCCGACGCGGTACCGGTGGGGCGGGACCGCAGCTCGGTGACGTAGTCGTCCGGCGCGCCCGCCTTCTCGGCGGCGGTGGCGATCTCGGAGAGATACCACGAGGTCGGCAGGCCGCCCTCGTACCCGTCGAAGACGTAGATCCACGCGGTCACGTCGCCGTCGAGGGTGGAGACCCGGACGTGCAGCTTGCGGTACGTGCCGGCGGTCACCCCCTCGATCTCGTCGAGCTGGGCAGCGTCGTACGGGTGGATGTCGTAGAGCGCCACGAAGACCCGGTCACCGGGGGACTCGACCAGGGTGCTCACCGCACCCTCCCAGCCGATCACGTCCGCTCCGGCGAAGGTCAGCCGCCACCCCTCCAGCCAGCCGACACCCACCATCGGCGAATGCGGGCAGTAGGCGCGCATCCGGGCGGGATCCAGGTTTGAGCCGTAGGCGGCGTGATGACGCACGGCGATGACGATAGCCGGCCAGGCGGGTGGGGGAGAATACGACTGTGCGTGTCGGGTGCGTTCGGGAGAAGAAAGTCGCTGTGAGCATCGACGAAGGGCAGACGCTGTGAGCCGGATCGTGATCATCGGCGGGGGGCCGGCCGGGTACGAGGCGGCGCTGGTCGCCGCCCAGCTGGACGCCGATGTCACCGTGGTGGAGGCCGACGGCGCGGGCGGGGCCTGCGTGCTCTCCGACTGCGTTCCGTCGAAGACCTTCATCGCCAGCTCCGGGGTGGTCACCGGCTACCGGGACACGGAAGAGTTCGGGGTGCACTCGGACGGCCTGGAGGCGGTCACCGTCGACGCGCGGGCGGTGCACGAGCGGGTCAAGCGGCTGGCGCTCGCGCAGTCCGCCGACATCCACGCCAAGCTGCTCAAGGCGGGGGTCGCCTTCGTGGCCGGCACTGCCCGGCTGGGCGAGGACACCCTGGGCCACACCCACCGGGTCATCGTCACCCCCGCCGACGGCGGCGAGGAATACTCGATCGCCGCGTCCACCGTGCTGGTGGCCACCGGCTCGACGCCCCGCCAGCTGCCCACGGCCGTACCGGACGGTGAGCGCATCCTGACCTGGCGCCAGGTGTACGACCTGCCCGAGCTGCCCGAGCATCTGATCGTGGTCGGCTCCGGCGTGACCGGTGCCGAGTTCGCCAGCGCGTACCTGGCGATGGGGGTCCAGGTCACCCTGGTCTCCAGCCGCGACCGGGTCATGCCGCACGAGGACGCCGACGCGGCATCGGCCATCGAGCGGGTTTTCCGCAACCGGGGCATGAGCATTCTGAACAACTCCCGGGCCGACGCGGTCCGGCGTACGGCCGACGGCGTCGAGGTGGAGCTCTCCGACGGCCGCAAGGTCTCCGGCTCGCACGCCCTGATCGCGGTCGGCTCGATCCCGAACACCGGCGACCTCGGCCTGGCCGAGTACGGCGTGGAGCTGGGCCGGGGCGGCTACGTCACGGTCGACCGGGTGTCCCGGACCAACGTGCCCGGCATCTACGCCGCCGGTGACTGCACCGGCGTCCTGCTGCTGGCCAGCGTCGCCGCCATGCAGGGTCGGATCGCGATGTGGCACGCCCTCGGCGAGGCGGTCCGCCCGCTGCGGCTGCGGACCGTCGCGGCGAACGTCTTCACCGACCCGGAGCTGGCCACCGTGGGCGTCTCCCAGGACGAGGTGGACGCCGGCAAGGTGCCGGCCCGGCAGGTGATGCTGCCGCTGTCGGGCAACGCCCGGGCCAAGATGGACGGCCTCTCCGACGGCTTCGTGAAGCTGTTCTGCCGGCCGGCCAGCGGCCAGGTCGTCGGTGGGGTGGTGGTCGCCCCGAACGCCAGCGAGCTGATCCTGCCGATCACCATGGCGGTGGAGAACAACCTCACCGTCAACGAGCTGGCCCAGACCATCACCATCTACCCGTCGCTGTCCGGCTCGATCACCGAGGCGGCCCGTCAGCTCATGCTCCACGAGTTGGAGTGACGACCCACCGGGCGACGGGCGTCCGGGCCAGGGCCACCGCGACGGTACCGAGCACGGCGACCTCGGTGAGGATGAGTAGGCGCTCGGCCAGGCCGATCAGCAGGCGGTCGCCGGGGTAGGCGGACCAGATCATCGCCGCCGCCAGGGCCAGGCTCAGCACGACGAGGGCGCGGAGCGTTCGGGCGGCGGGAGCCAGGTCGGGGCGGCGGGCGAGCAACCAGCCGGCGGCCGGCAACGCCAGGAAGGCGACCACCGAGGCGTACCGGTGCAGGTAGGCGGCGGTGGTCATGGCGGTGCCCGGCTCGTTCGTCGGCACCACCGCGGCCAGCACCAGCCCGGCCACCCACGCGCCGAGCAGCAGCTCGACCGGCCGGCAGGGCCGTGGCGGCCCGGCGCGGCGCAGTCCCAGCAGCAGCGCCACGGTGGCGAGCGCGAGCACCACCATCGCGACGTCGATGACGCCGCCCCGGTCGGAGACCGCGAAGTCGCTGATGGTCAGCGCCCACGGGCTGAGGTCGTCGTTGACTTCGAGGTGGCCGATCACGGTCAGCAGCGACGCCAGGGCGATCCCGCCGAGGGCGAGCAGGCCGGTGCTCCGGGTTCCAGGCATGCCTCAGCCTGTCGCTCCGGAGGCCCGAGCCGGATCCGGGACGGCCACCGAAATCGTCCCCGGGGACTACCCCTAGAGGCACCCGGGGAGCTTCAGTCGATGGGGATGTCGGTTGCGGCCGCGGCCCGGGCGTGCCGTGCGCTGACCAGGGTCATCGCCCACCCGGCGGCGGCGAAGCCGGCCGCTGCGGCGGTGGCGATGATGGCCAGCCGCCAGGCCGACTCGGTCAGCGCGGTGCCGCCCAGGTGGCCGACCAGCCCGCCGTAGGTGGCCCAGCCCAGCGCGGCCACCGTCTCGTAGAGCACGAACAGCCGGTACGGGTAGCGGCTACGGCCGGCGGAGAAGCAGGCGGCCATCCGCCCGCCGGGCACGAACCGGCACAGCAGGATGACCAGCGGCCCGGGCTGCCGCAACCCCTGGGTGACCCGGCTGGCGACCCGTCGGGCCCGGCTCGGTTCGGCGTGCCGGGGGGCCCGCCGGTCCGGTGCGCCGCGACCGAGCAGGTAGCAGGCCAGGTCGCCGGCGAAGACGCCGAGCGCGCCGACGGCGATGGTGACCGGCAGGCTGAGCCCGCCGTAGACGGTGAGCGCGCCGCTGGTGATCATGACGATCTGGGTGGGAATCACCGGGACGAAGGCGTCCGCGATCAGCAGGCCGAGCAGCACGAGGTACGCCCACGTCGGCGATGCGACGTCAGTCAGTAGTTCGGGCACGCGTGCCACCTCGCCGAATGCGGCCGATTGGGTGTCTCGAGCCTGACGGCGTGTCCGGCGTCACCGTGGACGGACCCACCCCGCCGTGACCGTCGACACGACTGGGCCACCCAGGTCCAACGAGGCGAACCGTCCTCGGGTGACGGTTCGGCAGCCGTGCGCCCGGCCTGCGCAGGTCGGCGGATCGGCGTCCGTCGGCGTACCGTTGTCGGCGCGGCCCCAGCACCGTCGGGTCCCCCGTTCCTGACGTTCCGGGCCGCCCAGGGCCGCCGGCGGGTCCCGCGCCGGCGGCCCGCCCCCTCCGCCCCGCAATATCCGGGTGCGTCTCCGATCGCCCGACGCGTACGGTCGCCGCATGCGCAGCGCGGTAGTGGTGACCACGACGCCGGGAGTCCCCGGCGTGCCGCTCTGACGTAACCACCGTCGACCAGGCCCCGGGGCGATCCGCCCCGAGGGCCGCGCGGCGTTCGGAGTCCAGGTCGCCTCCGGGTCGTACCCGATCCAGGAGCGCGACATGATCGACCACCGCAAGCTCGGCCGGGAGCTGGACCTCTTCGTCTCCGACCCGCTGGCCGGCGCCGGCCTGCCGATCTGGCTGCCGGCCGGCGCCGCCGCCCGGCACGCCATCGAGGAGTACGTCCGGGAGCTGGAGCGCCGGTCCGGCCACCAGCACGTCTACTCGCCGCCGCTGGGCAAGCGCGAACTCTTCGAACTCTCCGGCCACCTCGGCTACTTCGCCGACGACATGTTCCCGCCGATGCGGCTGAGCGCCGACGACGAGTTCGTGCTCCGGCCGGCGCTCTGCCCGCACCACGCGCTGGTCTTCCGGGCCCGGGGCCGCTCCTACCGGAAGTTGCCGCTGCGGATCGCCGAGCTGGGCGGAATGTACCGCTCGGAGCGCTCCGGGGTGCTCGGCGGGCTGTCCCGGGTGCGCGCCATCTCGCTCAACGACGCGCACACCTTCTGCGCGCCGGACCAGGTGGGCGAGGAGGTCGTGGAGATCCTCGGGTTGATCCGCGCCGCGCACGCCGCGCTCGGCGTCCGCCCGGCCGGCTTCCGGCTGTCGTTGCGCGGGCCGGGCGAGAAGTACGTCGGCGACGACGCGCAGTGGGCCCGTGCCGAGGAACTGCTCCGGGGCGCGCTGGCCGGGGTGGCGTACGTCGAGGCGCCGGGGGAGGCCGCGTTCTACGGCCCGAAGATCGATATCCAGATCGTCGACGCGGCCGGCCGGGAGTCGACCATCTCCACCATCCAGCTGGACTTCGACAAGCCGGAACGGTTCGACCTGTCGTACACCGACTCCGACGGCAGCCGGCGCCGGCCGGTGATGGTGCACCGCAGCCTGGTCGGCAGCATGGAGCGGCTGTTCGCGTACCTCATCGAGGTGCACCAGGGCGCCTTCCCGCCCTGGTACGCGCCGGTCCAGCTGGTGCTGCTGCCGGTGGACGACGGGCAGGCCGAGGCGGCGGCCGAGCTGGCCCGGCGGGCCGTCGCCGCCGGGCTGCGGGTCGAGGTCGACGGCGCCGGCTCGTTGGGCGCCCGGATCCGGGACGCGGCCCGCCGCCGCGTCCCGTACCTCGGGGTGCTGGGTTCCCGGGAGGCGGCCGACGGGCGCCTCGCGCTGCGCCTGCGCGACGGCCGCACCCTGGACCCCATGCCCGCCGCCGCCGCACTGACCCTGATCGCCAACCAGGTAGCGACCCGCACGCCCAACCTGCTCCCACCCCCACCCCCACCCGCGCCGTGACCCACCCGTCGTCGATCTAGGGTAAATCGCTGCCAGTCGATCTCCGCGCATGGCGATTCGCCCTAGATCGACGCGGGCTGGGGGACGGCCGTGGCGGCCGGGTCGGCGGATTCGTCGTCGACCGCCGCGCCGGTGAACTGGGAGCGGTAGAGCTGGTGATACGCGCCGTGAGCGGCCAGCAGCTGCTCGTGGGTGCCCTGCTCGACGATGCGACCGTTCTCCATCATCAGGATCAGGTCGGCGTCGCGGATGGTGGAGAGCCGGTGCGCGATGACGAAGCTGGTCCGGTCCGAGCGCAGCGCGGCCATCGCGCGCTGGAGCAGCACCTCGGTACGGGTGTCCACCGAGCTGGTCGCCTCGTCCAGGATCAGCAGGGACGGCTCGGCGAGGAACGCCCGGGCGATGGTGATGAGCTGCTTCTCGCCGGCGCTGACGTTGCTGCCCTCCTCGTCGATGACCGTGTCGTAACCGTCCGGCAGGCTGCGCACGAACCGGTCGACGAAGGTCGCCCGGGCCGCGGCGAGGATCTCCTCCTCGGTCGCGTCCGGCCGGCCGTACGCGATGTTGTCCCGGATGGTGCCGCCGAAGAGCCAGGTGTCCTGGAGCACCATGCCGATCCGACCCCGCAGGTCGTCGCGGCGCATGGAGGTGATGTCCACCCCGTCCAGGGTGATCCGGCCGGCGTCCAGCTCGTAGAACCGCATCACCAGGTTGACCAGGGTGGTCTTGCCGGCGCCGGTCGGGCCGACGATGGCCACCGTGTGCCCTGGCTCGGCGACCAGCGACAGGTCGTCGATCAGCGGCTTGTCCGGCTCGTACCGGAACGAGACGTGCTCGAACTCGACGCGGCCGTGCGGGTCGGCGACCCGGGCCGGCTGGACCGGGTCGGGGCTCTGCTCGTCGGCGTCGAGGACCGCGAAGACCCGCTCGGCCGAGGCCACTCCGGACTGGAGCAGGTTGGCCATCGAGGCGAGCTGGGTGAGCGGCTGGGTGAACTGGCGGGAGTACTGGATGAACGCCTGCACGTCGCCGAGGCTCATCGTCCCGGACGCCACCCGCAGGCCGCCGACCACCGCGATCGCCACGTAGCTGAGGTTTCCGATGAACATCATCGACGGCATGATGATCCCGGAGATGAACTGGGCGCCGAAGCTCGCCCGGAACAGCTCCTCGTTCTTCGCGTTGAACGTGGCCTCCACCTCGCGCTGCCGGCCGAAGACCTTCACCAGCTCGTGGCCGGTGTAGGCCTCCTCGATCTGGCCGTTCAGCTCGCCGGTGTGCTTCCACTGGGCGATGAACTGCTGCTGGGAGCGCTTGGCGATGCGCTGGGTGACCAGCACCGACAGCGGCACCGCGACCAGAGCCACGAGGGCCAGCAGCGGCGAGATCCAGAACATCACGGCCAGCACACCGACCACGGTCAGCAGCGAGGTGAGCAGCTGGCTGAGCGTCTGCTGGAGGCTGGTCGAGATGTTGTCGATGTCGTTGGTGACCCGGCTGAGCAGCTCGCCGCGGGGCTGCCGGTCGAAGTACGGCAGCGGCAGCCGGTTGAGCTTCTCCTCCACCTCGGCGCGCAGCCGCAGCACGGTGCGCTGGACCACCCCGTTGAGCAGCCAGCCCTGCCACCACGACAGCACGCTCGCGGCCAGGTAGAGCCCGAGCGCCAGCAGCAGCACCCGGCTCAGGGCGCTGAAGTCGATGCCCATGCCGGGCACCACGTCCATCCGGGCCAGCATGTCGGCGAAGCTGTCGTTACCGCTGGCCCGGGCCGCCGCGACGGCCTGCTCGGTGGTGGTGCCCGCCGACAGTTGCCGGCCGATCACCCCGTTGAAGATCAGGTCGGTGGCGTGACCGAGGATCTTGGGCCCGGCCACGCTGAACCCGACGCTCACCACGGCCAGGGCGATGATCGCGGCCAGATGCAGCCGGTGCGGGCGCAGCCGACCGAGCAGCCGCCGGGCGGACGGTCCGAAGTTCATCGACTTCTCGGCGGGCATGCCGGCGCCCGCCCATGGCGGCCCGCCGCCCTGGCGGCCCGGAGGCAGCCGCTTCGGCGTCGGCGCTTCGCCGCCGGGCTGTTGCGTGTCGTCCCCCGGCGTCCGCGTGTCGCCGGCCGGCTTCTGCGCGGGTACGGCCGCGGTCCGCGGCTCGTCTGGCTCGCTCATGCCGGCACCTCCGCCGTCTGCTGGGAGGCCACGATCTCGGCGTACGTCGGGCAGCTCTCCAGCAATTCCTCGTGTCGTCCCACTCCGACGACCCCCCCGTCCTCAAGCACGATGATCTGGTCGGCGTCGACGATCGTGGAGACCCGCTGGGCCACGATCACCACTGCGGACTGCGCGGTGACCGGGCGCAGCGCCGCCCGCAGCCGTGCGTCGGTGCCGAGGTCCAGCGCGGAGAACGAGTCGTCGAAGAGGTAGATCTCCGGCTGCCGGACCAGGGCCCGGGCGATGGCCAGGCGTTGCCGCTGCCCGCCGGAGACGGTGCTGCCACCCTGGGCGATCGGAGCCTCCAGGCCGCCGGGCATCTGGGCCACGAAATCCCGTGCCTGGGCGATCTCCAGTGCCGTCCACAGCTCCTCATCGGTGGCGTCCGGGTTGCCGTAGCGCAGGTTGCTGGCGACCGTGCCGGTGAACAGGTACGGCCGCTGCGGCACCAGGCCGATGCGCCGCCACAGCTCGTCGGGCGCCAGCTCCCGCACGTCCACCCCGTCGACCAGCACCGCGCCGGCGGTGACGTCGACCAGGCGGGGAATGAGCGACAGCAGGGTGGTCTTGCCCGCGCCGGTGCTGCCGATGATCGCCGTGGTGGTGCCGGGGGTGGCCCGGAAGGAGATGTCCCGCAACACCGGCTCGACCGCCCCCGGGTACTGGAAGCGCACCCCGCGCAGCTCCAACTCGGCCCTGGTGGGCAGCTCGGCGACCGGATCGGCGGCGGGAACCACCGAGGAGTCGGTGTCCAGCACCTCGACGATCCGCTCGGCGCAGACCGCGGCCCGCGGCACCATCATCAGCATGAAGGTGGCCATCATGACGGCCATCAGGATCTGCATCAGGTATTGAAGGAAGGCGGTGAGCGCGCCGACCTGGATCGCGTTGGCGTCAACCCGCTGCGCGCCGAACCAGAGCACCGCCACGCTGGAGACGTTCAGCACCAGCATGACCACCGGGAAGATCAGTGCCAGCAGCCGGCCGGTACGCAGCGCGGTGGCGGTCAGGTCCGCGTTGGCGACGGCGAAGCGATCCGTCTCGTACGGCTCGCGGACGAAGGCGCGGACGACCCGGATGCCGGTGATCTGCTCGCGCAGCACCCGGTTGACCGTGTCGATCCGGGTCTGCATCAGCCGGAAGCCCGGCACCATCCGACGAATGATCATGCTGAGCGCGATGGCCAGCACCGGCACGCTGACCAGCATCAGCCAGGAGAGCCCGAGATCCTCCCGGAGCGCCATCACCACACCGCCCACGCTCATGATCGGCGCGGCGACCAGCATGGTGCAGCTCATCAGCACGAGCATCTGCACCTGCTGCACGTCGTTCGTGTTGCGGGTGATCAGCGACGGCGCGCCGAACCGGGCGACCTCGCGGGCGGAGAAGCGGTTGACGTGCCCGAACAGCGTGGCGCGGACGTCCCGGCCGAAGCCCATCGCGATCCGTGCGCCCAGATACACCGCGGCGATCGAACAGATGATCTGGATCAGGCTGACCAGCAGCATCCAGCCGCCGATGCGCACGATGTAGTCGGTGTCGCCCCGGGCCACGCCCCGGTCGATGATGTCGGCGTTGAGGCTGGGCAGGTAGAGCGAGGCCATGGTGCCCACGAACTGGAGCAGCACCACCGCCATCAACGGGCGCTGGTAGGCGCGCAACTGGTTGCGCAACAGTCGGATCAGCACGCCGGGTCCTTCGCTTCGGTGGGGCGTCCGGTCATCCGCGGGTCGTCCCCGCTGCCGATGACCTCGAGCAGGAACTCCCGGATCACCTGGGCCTTCGCCGGGTCGGCGTCGACCGAGGTGAGCGGGCGTCCGGAGTGCATCAGCGTGGTGAGGGCGGCCACCCGCTCCCGCCCGGCGGGGGTGATGGCGAGCCGGACGCTGCGTCGGTCGCTGTCGTCGCGCTGCCGCTCGACCAGCCCGTCGCGGGCCAGTGTGTCCACGATGCCGGTCAGGGTGGCCGGGCGCACGAAGCCCCGCTCGGCGACCTCGCGGTGGGGCAGTTCGCCGTGTCGCGCGAGCGTCATCAGGGTCACCATGCCGGCCTGGGTGAGGCCGTGCTCCTCGGCGAGGTAGCGGTTCCACCGCTGCCCGACGAGGTGCCCGGCCACGACCAGCAGCCGGCCGAGCGGCACATCCTGGAGAGTGACGAGTTCCACCGCAGTAGATTAGCTCCCTGATAGTCAGGGGCCAAACGAAATAGCCGCCGCAGTGGTTACGAACACGATCTGCAGAGCGGTTCGCTGGACGAGCGGGGTGACCGGCTGCCCGGCCAGGGTCAGCCCTCGGCGGGCGGCCGAGACGTTGGCCGGGAACATCGCGAGCATCAGCAGGCCGAGCCCGGCGGCGGCCAGTGGGGCGGTCGCCGGGACCAGCAGGCCGACCGCCCCGGCCAGTTCCAGCACGCCGGTGACGGTGACCAGCAGGTCCGGCCGGGGCAGGCGGGGCGGAACCATCGCGATCAGGTCGGTGCGGCGCTGGCCGGCGAAGTGCGCCATGGCGGTCAGCGTGAACATCAGGGCCAGTCCGACCCGTAGAGCGGGGTGCCAGCCGTCCAGCGCGGCGACGCCGGCGAAGCCGGGCAATCGGGCCAGTGCGGTGCCCACCAGCAGGGCGATCAGGGGTGCCATCGGAATCCTCCTCGTGAACTTGTCACTGGCAAGATTGCCTCGGTGGGTGTCATCTTGTCAATGGCAAGATAGGATTCGGGCATGACCGGAACGCGCGCCTACCACCACGGCGACCTGCGCAATGCCCTGCTCGCCGCCGCGGTCGAGGCGATCGGGGAGGTCGGGCCGGCCGCGCTGAGCCTGCGCGACCTGGCCCGCCGCGCCGGCGTCTCGCACGCCGCGCCCGCCCACCACTTCGGCGACAAGGCGGGTTTGCTCACCGCGCTGGCCGCTCAAGGCTTCGACCTGTTGGCGCAGGCACTGACGGCGGCGGGCGACGACCTGCTGGCCGCCGGTGTCGCGTACGTCGACTTCGCCGTCCAGCGCCGCGCGCACTTCGAGGTGATGTTCCGGCCCGAGCTCTACCGGGCCGACAACGCCGAACTGGTGGCCGCGCAGGGGAGGGCCCGGGCCGCGCTGCGGGCCGGGGTGGCCGCACTGCCCACCCGTGGCGCGCCCGCAGACGCCGACCGGGACGCGCTCGCCGCCTGGTCGATCGCGCACGGCTTCGCGACCCTCTGGCTCGCGGGCGCACTGCCGGACCGGGTCGGTGACGAGCCGCGAGAGGCCGCCCGTGCCGTGCTGCGCCGGCTGGTCACCTGACAGCCGCCAAACCCACCCCGCCGCCCTCCGCCGGCGCCTGCCGCCCTCCGCCTGCGTCGATCATGGAGTTCTGGTGGGCGGTACGCCCAGGGTGGGTTTACCAGCTGGTGGGTAGTGGCATGCCCTCGGTGAAGCCGGCGGCACTCTGCACGCCGACGATCGCCCGCTCGTGGAACTGCGTCAGGTCCCGCGCGCCGGCATAGGTGAAGGCGCTGCGCACCCCGGCGATGATCTCGTCGATCAGGTCCTCGACGCCGGACCGGGCCGGGTCCAGGTACATCCGGGCCGAGGAGATCCCCTCCTCGAACACCGCCTTGCGGGCCCGGTCGTACGGGCTGTCGTCGGCCGTACGGGCACTGACCGCCCGCGCCGAGGCCATCCCGAAGCTCTCCTTGTACCGCCGACCGTCCGCGTCGGTGTACAGGTCGCCGGGGGACTCGTAGGTGCCGGCGAACCATGAACCGATCATCACGTTCGACGCGCCGGCGGCGAGCGCGAGCGCCACGTCACGAGGATGCCGTACGCCGCCGTCGGCCCAGACGTGCCGGCCGAGCTGGCGGGCCGCCACCGAGCAGTCGAGCACGGCGGAGAACTGTGGTCGGCCCACGCCGGTCATCATCCGGGTGGTGCACATCGCACCCGGGCCGACGCCGACCTTGATGATGTCGGCGCCCGCGTCGACCAGGTCGCGTACCCCCTCGGCGGTCACCACGTTGCCGGCCGCCACCGGCACTCCCGGGTCCAGCTTGCGGACCGCCCGCAGCGCGGAGATCATCCGCGCCTGGTGGCCGTGCGCGGTGTCCACGACCAGCGTGTCCACCCCCGCCTCCAGCAGCGCGGCGGCCTTGCCGGTGACGTCCCCGTTGATTCCGACCGCGGCCGCGATACGCAGCCGACCCCGGTCGTCCACCGCCGGCGTGTAGAGGGTGGCCCGCAGGGCACCCTGCCGGGTCAGCACCCCGACCAGCCGGCCGTCGGCGTCCACCACCGGGGCGAGCCGGCGCCGGCCCGCGGAGAGCAGGTCGAAGCCGGTACGCGGGTCGGCGTCCGCAGGGACCGTGTGCAGCTCGGTGGACATCACGTGCCGCAACTGGGCGAACCGGTCCACGCCCATGGTGTCGGCCTCGGTGACCACGCCCATCGGGCGGCCGGCCTCGTCGACCACGATCACCGCGCCGTGCGAGCGCTTCGGCAGCAGGTGGATGGCGTCACCCACGGTCTCGGTCGGGCCCAGGGTGATCGGCGTGTCGTAGACCAGGTGCCGCTGCTTGACCCAGGCGACGACGTTCGCCACCACCTCGATCGGGATGTCCTGCGGGATCACCGCGATCGCGCCCCGCCGGGCCACCGTCTCGGCCATCCGCCGGCCGGCGACAGCGGTCATGTTCGACACCACCAACGGGATGGTGGTGCCGGTGCCGTCGCCGGTGGAGAGGTCGACATCGAGCCGGGAACCGAGGTCGGAGCGGGCCGGCGCCATGAAGACGTCGGTGTAGGTCAGGTCGTGCGCGGGGGCCGCGCCGTGAAGGAACTGCACCCGGCCATCATTCCCGCTCGTGGGCCGTTCTGCCGTCGGTGGTCACGGAAAACACTCCCGCCGGCGTTCGCCTGGTCCCAGGAGGCGTCACCCGCCCCGGGAGCGGTCAGCCCAACAGGAGCGCCGCCGCGAGTGCGGCCATCACGACGGCGATGACCGCGTCCAGCACCCGCCAGGCGGCGGCACGGGCGAGCAGCGGCGCGAGACGCTGGGCGCCGGAGCCGAGCGCGGTGAACCAGACCACGCTGGCCAGGGCGGCTCCGGCGCCGAAGACCCAGCGGTGCGGGTGTTGCTGTGCCACCCCGCCGAGGAGCAGCACGGTGTCCAGGTAGACGTGCGGGTTCAGGTAGGTGAAGGCGGCGCAGGCGAGCAGGGTGGCCCCCAGCGTGGCCGGCGGCCGCTCGGTGGGGAGCAGGGCGCCGGGACGCAGGGCGCGGCGGGCGGCGAGCGCCGCGTAGCAGAGCAGGAACGCCGCGCCGCCCCACCGGATCGCCGTCAGCACGCCCGGCCGGCCCGTCACCAGCGTGCCGACGCCGGCGACGCCCGCCGTGATCAACAGGGCGTCCGACACGGCGCAGGTGAGCACCACGGGTACGACGTGCTCGCGGCGCAGGCCCTGACGCAGGACGAACGCGTTCTGGGCGCCGATGGCGACGATGAGCGCGATGGAGATCGAGAAGCCGGCGACGGCGGAGGTGAGCACGGGACAACGCTAGGGTCGGGGGCCAACACCAGTCCAACTAAACATTCTCACGTAGCTTAAGCTCTGCTGATGGAAGGTCTCGACTCGGCGCAGCTGCGGACGCTCGCCGCGGTGGTCGCGGAGGGCAGCTTCGAGGCGGCGGCCCGGCTGCTGCACGTCACGCCGTCGGCGGTGAGCCAGCGGATCAAGGCGCTGGAGGAGACCGTCGGCCAGGTGCTGGTCCGCCGGACCCGACCGTGTGTGGCGACCGAGGCGGGCCGACCCCTGTTGCGCCTGGCCGGCCAGCTCACGCTGCTCGAACGGGAGGCGCTGGCCGACGCCCGCGGTCCGCTGGCCGGCGGAGGTCGCGTCCGGGTCGCCGTGGTGGTCAACGCGGACTCGCTGGCCACCTGGTTCCCCGCCGCGCTGGCTCGACTGCCGCAGCGGAACGGACTCTCCTTTGACCTGCGCCAGGACGATCAGGACCACACCGCGGAGCTGCTCCGGGATGGCTCGGTGACGGCGGCGGTGACCGCCCAGCGGGAGGCCGTGCAGGGTTGCCGGGTGCTGCGGCTCGGCGCCATGCGCTACCGCGCGCTGGCCACGCCGGAGTTCGCGGCGGCCCAGTTCGCCGGCGGATTCACCCCTTCCGCGCTGGCGGGCGCGCCGCTGGTCGTCTTCGACCGCAAGGACCGCGTGCAACACCGCTTCATCCGGGCGGTGGCGGGTCGGCCGCTCGACCCGCCGGTGCACTACGTGCCGTCGGTGCCGGCGTTCAGCGAGGTGATCCGGCTCGGGCTCGGCTGGAGCCTGGTGCCGGAACAGATCGCCGAGGCCGACCTGGCCGCCGGTCGCTGTGTCGACCTCGCGCCGGGCCAGCATCTGGACGTCCCGCTCTACTGGCAGCACTGGCGGTTGGAGTCGGAGGTGCTGAACGCCCTGACCGCCGCCGTCCGCGGGGTCGCCGCCGAGACCCTGCGCTGACCGCCGGCACGTCGCGCCGACTGCCCGTCGTGCTGTTGGGAAGGGGCCCTTTCTGACGGCTCAGGCGATGGTGCAGATCGCGGCGCCGGCGGTGATCACGGCACCGACCTCGGCGGCGAGTCCGCTGACCGTGCCGGCCTTGTGCGCGTGCAGCGGCTGTTCCATCTTCATCGCCTCCAGCACCACCACCAGGTCACCCTCGGCGACGGTGTCGCCGTCGGCCACGGCGATCTTGACGATCGTGCCCTGCATCGGCGAGGTGAGCGTGTCGCCACCGACCGGTGCGCCGGCCTTGGCCCCACCACCGCGCCGGGCCGGCTTGCGGGAGGCGGGCGCGGCGGTGGTCGTACCCCCGCCGAAGCCGGCGGGGAGGCTGACCTCCAGCCGCTTTCCACCCACCTCGACCACGACGGTCTCGCGCTCGGCCGGCGCCTCGGCGGCGCTGGCGGCGGCGAACGGCGGCACGGTGTTGTGGAACTCGGTCTCGATCCACCGGGTGTGCACGGTGAACGGCTCGGCGGTGAAGGCTTCGTCCCGCACCACCAGCCGGTGGAACGGCAGCGCGGTGGCCATCCCGTCGACCACCATCTCGTCCAGCGCGCGGCGGGCCCGATCCAGCGCCTCCGCGCGCGTCTCACCGGTGATGATCACCTTGGCCAGCAGCGAGTCGAAGTTGCCGCCGATCACGTCGCCGGCCGAGATGCCGGTGTCCACCCGGACACCGGGGCCGGTGGGCAGCCGCAGCGCGGTGACGGTGCCGGGGGCGGGCAGGAAGTTGCGGCCCGGGTCCTCGCCGTTGATCCGGAACTCGATGGAGTGCCCGCGCGGCGTCGGGTCCTCGGTGTGGCGCAGCTTCTCGCCGTCGGCGATCCGGAACTGCTCGCGGACCAGGTCGATGCCTGCGGTTTCCTCGGTCACCGGGTGCTCGACCTGGAGTCGGGTGTTGACCTCCAGGAAGGAGATGGTGCCGTCCATTCCGACCAGGTACTCCACCGTGCCGGCGCCGTGGTAGCCGGCCTCGCGGCAGATCGCCTTGGCGCTGTCGTGGATCTGGGCCCGCTGGGCGTCGCTGAGGAACGGCGCGGGGGCCTCCTCGACCAGCTTCTGGTGCCGCCGCTGCAACGAGCAGTCCCGGGTGCCCACCACGATCACGTTGCCGTGCTGGTCGGCGAGGACCTGCGCCTCGACGTGCCGCGGCTGGTCCAGGTAGCGCTCGACGAAGCACTCGCCCCGGCCGAACGCCGCGACCGCCTCCCGGGTGGCCGATTCGAACAGCTGGGGGATCTCCTCCATGGTCCGGGCCACCTTGAGCCCGCGCCCGCCGCCACCGAAGGCGGCCTTGATGGCGACCGGCAGGCCGTGGTCGACGGCGAACGCCATCACCTCGTCCGGGTTGGCCACCGGGTCCGGGGTGCCGGGGACCAGCGGCGCGCCGGCGCGCTGGGCGATGTGCCGGGCGGTGACCTTGTCACCCAGGTCGCGGATCGCCTGCGGGGTGGGGCCGATCCAGGTCAGCCCGGCGTCGATGACCGCCTGGGCGAAGTCGGCGTTCTCGGACAGGAAGCCGTAGCCGGGGTGCACGGCGTCGGCGCCGGCCCGGGCGGCCACGTCGAGCAGCTTGTCGATGCGCAGGTACGTCTCGGTCGCGCTGTCCCCGCCGAGCGCGTACGCCTCGTCCGCGAGCGTGGCGTGCAGGGCGTCGCGGTCGGAGTCCGCGTACACGGCGACGCTGCCCAGGCCGGCGTCGCGGCAGGCGCGGATCACCCGGACGGCGATCTCGCCGCGGTTGGCGATGAGTACCTTGCGCACCTTCGTGGCTCCTCCCGGCAGGTTACTGACCGGGAGTGTATCGGCCACCCTGGTGGCCCTAACGATCGCTCAGTGTGGGATGGCGCACTGTGCCTGCCGCGTTCTAGTCAAACTTGCCTATTACGCTTGTCCGGTGTCTGCGACTCGGATGATGATCCTCGGTCTGGTGCGGTGGATGCAGCCCGTACACGGCTATGACGTGCGCCGCGAGCTGCTGAGCTGGAGCGCCGACAAGTGGGCCAACGTGCAGCCCGGCTCGATCTACCACGCGCTGCGCAAACTCACCGAGGAGGGCCTCCTCCGCGCCGTGGCCACCGAGCAGGTCGGCGCCCGTCCGGCGCGCACCACCTACGAGGTGACCCCCAAGGGCGAGGACGAGTTCGAGACGCTGCTGCGCGGGCTCTGGTGGAACTTCTCCGAGCCGGTGGACCCGTTCGCCGCAGCGTTCTCCTTCCTGCCCGCGATGCCGCGTCCCGAGGCGGCGGCGGCCCTGCGCAACCGCGCCAACCTGCTGCGCGCCGGCATCGAGTCGATGCGCGCCTCGCTGGATTCGGACTGGGTGCGCAACACCAAGCCGGTGCACGTCGGGTGGATGTTTGAGCTCTGGGCGGCGCGGGCGGAGGCGGAGATGGCCTGGTGCGAGCGGATCGCCGAGAAAATCGATTCCGGAGTGTCGTACCTGCCTGCTGAGCTGGAGAACGCCGAGGGTTGGCCGCAGTGGACGGACGGGGCCGAGCCTTCCGCTCCCAACGCGGAATAATCAACGTTGACCATAAGAGCTATATCGCGTTAGCCTGCTGGCGGCACAGCGGGGGAGTGCGCCGTTCGGCGTCGTCCCCTTCGACGGCCGGCTCCGGCCGGCCCGGACGACCAGGAGCAGAGATGATCGAGACCAGGGGGCTGCGGAAGTCGTTCCGCTCCCGCGCGGGTCGAGAGACGAAGACGGTGGACGCCGTGCGGGGCGTCAACCTTGAGGTCGCCGAGGGCGAGATCTTCGGCTTCCTCGGCCCGAACGGCGCCGGCAAGACCACCACGTTGCGGATGCTCGCCACGCTGATCGAGCCGGACGGCGGCGAGGCCACGGTCGCCGGCGCCGACCTGCGCAAGGACCCGGCCGAGGTGCGCCGCCGGATCGGCTACGTCCCCCAGGGCGGCAGCACCTGGGACGAGTCGACCGCCCGCGAGGAGCTGGTGCTGCACGCCCGGATGTACGGCATCGGCAAGGCCGACGCGCAGCGGCGCGCCGCCCGCGCGCTGGACGCCTTCCAGCTCACCGAGTACGCCGACCGCAAGTGCAAGACCTACTCCGGCGGCCAGCGCCGGCGGGTGGAGATCGCGCTCGGCATCATCCACGAGCCGAAGATCGTCTTCCTGGACGAGCCGACCACCGGCCTCGACCCGCAGAGCCGCGCGCACATGTGGGACGAGATCCGGCGGCTGCGCCGGGACGGGATGACCGTCTTCATCACCACGCACTACCTGGACGAGGCCGACGCCCTCTGCGACCGGATCGCGATCATGGACAACGGCGAGGTGGTGGCCGAGGGCACTCCCACCGAGCTCAAGCGGGAGATCTCCGGCGACGTCGTGCTGGTCGGCCTCGACCTGGCCGCCACCCCGCAGGCCGCCCAGGCGCTCGACGGCGAGCCGTACGTCAACAAGCTGGAGACCGCCGACGAGGGCGGCCTGCGCCTCTACGTCGACGAGGGCGCCACCGCCATCCCGCAGGTGCTGCGCAGACTCGACCAGGCCGGGCTCGACCTGCGCTCGATCGAGCTGCACCGGCCCAGCCTGGACGACGTCTTCCTCACCAAGACCGGCCGCTCGCTGCGCGAGTCCTGACCACCCGGAGACGACTCATGAAATTCGCCCGTGACACCTGGCTGATCTTCCAGCGGCAGACCCAGCTGCTGCTGCGCAACCCGGTCTGGGTCTTCGTCGGCGTCTTCCAGCCGGTGATGTACCTGCTGCTCTTCGCCCCGCTGCTCAAGCCGGCGCTGAACGCGCCCACCCAGGCCGCCGCCTACAAGATCTTCGTCCCCGGTCTGCTGGTGCTGCTGGCCATCTTCGGTGGCCTGTTCCAGGGCTTCGGCCTGATCGCCGAGCTGCGCGCCGGGGTCATCGAACGATCCCGGGTCACCCCGATCAGTCGGCTCGCCCTGCTGCTCGGCCGCTCGCTGCGCGACGTGGTCTCGCTGCTCGCGCAGGCGGTCATCATCACCCTGCTGGCGCTCCTGTTCGACCTGCGGGTGTTCATCGGTGACCTGCTGCTGGCGTACCTGATGCTCGCCCTGATCGCGCTGATGACCTCGGCCGTCTCGTACGGCGTCGCGCTGAAGGTCAAGAGCGAGGACGCCCTTGCCCCGCTGATGAACACGGTGGCGCAGCCGGTGCTGCTGCTCTCCGGCATCCTGCTGCCACTGACGTTCGCGCCCGGCTGGTTGCAGGCCATCGCCGACTGGAACCCGTTCTCCTGGGCGGTCGACGGCACCCGGGCGCTGTTCGCCGGTGACCTCGGCAGCGACAAGGTCTGGCAGGGGCTGACCATCACCGCGGTGCTCGCCGCGTTGGGTGTCGTCTGGGCCGCCCGCCAGTTCGCCCGCAGCGTCCGCTGACGTGGGCCTGCTGGCTTCGTCCGGCGGCCGCGCTTGATCAACACGAGTTCCTGAATATCGGGGTGTCCCTCGCACGAGGACACCCCGATATTCGCGTTCAGCGGTTGCCGGCGCTCAACGCACCCGAGCAAGCGTCAGGCCGTCGGCTACCGGCAGCATCACCGGGTCCACCCGCACATCGGCCAGCACCTCGTCGTTGAAGGCGGCGATGGCCCGGTCGGCCTCGTTCTGCGGCGCGATCACCCGGCCGCCGCGCAGCACGTTGTCGACGGCGATCACCCCACCGGGACGCATCCGGGGCACCAGCTCCGCCCAGTAGATCGGGTAGCCGGTCTTGTCCGCGTCGATGAACGCGAAGTCCAGGTACCGCTCGTGCGGCAGCTCCCGCAGCCGGTCCCCGGCCGGGCCGATACGCAGGTCGATCCGGTCCTGCACGCCAGCGCGAGCCCAGTAGCGCCGGGCGATGCCGGTGAACTCCTCGGAGATGTCGAAGCAGGTCAGTCGCCCGCCGTCGGGCAACCCGCGGGCGATCGCCAGCGACGAGAGCCCGGTGAACGTGCCGACCTCGACGGCGTGCCGCGCGTCGAGCAGCCGGGTGAGGAAGGTCAGGAACGCGGCCTGTTCCGGAGCCACCTGCATCGTGGCGTGCTCCGGCAGCACTGACCGGGTCTCCTCGGCCAGGTCCCGGATGATCTCGTCCGGCGGGGCGCCGTGCGCAACCAGGTACGCGTGCAGCTCATCGGTGAGCGGGATCGACTTGGTGGTCATGACCGGACGTTACCGAGCGGCTCGACCGACTGGCCGCCAGGCGCCACCTTCGTCCACAGATCCGTGATCTGCAGGCCCAGTTCGGCGAGGAGGCGGCGCAGCAGCGGCATCGACAGCCCGATCACCGTCCCCGGGTCACCCTCGATCCGCTCCACGAACGGCCCACCCAGCCCGTCGATGGTGAACGCGCCGGCCACCGCCAGCGGTTCACCGGTGGCCACGTAGGCGGCGATCTCGTCGTCACTGATGTCGGCGAAGTGGACGGTGGTCGAGGCGACCGCCTCAGCGCGCCGCCCGGCGACAACGTCGATCAGGCAGTGCCCGCTGTGCAGGACGCCACTGCGCCCCCGCATCCGCTGCCAGCGCCGGGTGGCGTCCGCCGGATCCGCCGGCTTGCCGAGAATCTCCCCGTCGAACGCGAGCACCGAGTCACAGCCGATCACCAACGTCCGCTGGTCGGTCGCCGGGCTGAGTCGGGTCAGGACGGCCTGCGCCTTGAGCCGAGCCAGCTCCAGGCACAGCTCCTCGGCCCGATCGGTCACCACCAGGGACTCGTCCACCCCGCTGACCAGCACGTCCGGCTCGATGCCGGCGGCCTGGAGTGACTTGCGACGGGCAGGGCTCGCGGAGGCGAGCACGAGACGGAGCGGTAGGGATGCAGACACCCGACCGACGTTACCGGTTCACCACACCCACCACGACCATCCGACCCGCACGCTCCCAGTCGGCGCTCTTGCCCGGGTTGATCCACTCCACAACGCCGACATCGCGCTATCCCACCCCCCGGCGGACACCCCCACATCGCCGACCTCGAGTCGATCATCCCGCCGCCGGTCTTGATCCACTCGGGTTCCTTGACGTCGGGCTGTCCCAGTGCCGAGGATGCCGCGACACCACTGATCCCGAGTCGATCACGGGTCGTCGACCAGTCAGCGACTGATGCGCGGCGGCGGATCGTCGCCGCGCCGCCTCCGCCGCACCAGCAGCGCCCATCCGACACCGGCTGCCACGATCACCCCGAGCGTGGCCAGGCCGCGTACCGCCGCGCCGTCGTCGTGGCCCGGCTGAGCCCGGGCCGTCGCGGTCGGGCCACCGCCGGCCGGCGCACTCGCCGACTCGAACCCCAGCGGGGGTACGTCTGCCGTCAGCGCCGCCACGAGGTCGATCACGCCATAGCCGTACTCGTCGTCGCGCCCAGGCGGACCCTTGTCGATGGCCGTGGCCGTGAGGCGGTGCGCCACCTCCTGCGCGGGCAGGTAGGGGTACTTCGACCTGATCAACGCCGCCGCCCCGGCCACGATCGCCGTCGCACTCGAGGTCCCTGTGCCCTTCGAGTACTTTCCGTCGTAGCTGGTGCTGTAGATGTCGACCGCCGGTGCTACTACGTCGACTTCCGGTCCAGTCACCGAGACAGCCGCATGCCTTCCTGCACGGTCGATACCGCCGACGGCGATCACGCCCTTTTCGGTAGCCGGATATCGAACACTGGCGTCCGTCGGCCGACTACCCGCTGCGGCAACGACGACAATATTGGCATCCTGCGCGACCTTCAACGCTTGCTGAAGCCGCACGCTGGCGCCGGCAACGGCTGAGATGCTTATGACATCGGCACCTCTCGCAACGGCAAACTCGATACCAGCGGCCAGCGCATCAGGATCGCCTTGGCCGTCAGGCGGGGTGTCAAGGATTGGAAGAATCTCGGCCTTCGGAGCAATGCCGAGGGCTCCTCGGTTGTTCGGCCTCCCGTGCGCAGCTATTAGACCGGCCATTGAGGTTCCATGGCTGTCTCGATCTTGGCGGCCATCGCCGCTGCCACCGGGAATTACATCGGTGCCGCCCAGAAGGTTTTCGCGTAGGTCGGGATGAGGGTCCACTCCTGTGTCCGGCACCGCTACGACCACCCGAGCCCCTTGGCTTACTGAGTGGACCTGCTGAATGCGTAGGAACGCTAGATGCCGCTGGTCGCCGCGTACAAGGTCTGCGTCTGATGGTGCCACGAAGGAGCCCGCCGGCAGCAATGTGGCGACCAGGGCCAGCTTAGGGATGCTGGCTCGGAGCCGTCTGATCACCTGTTAAAGCCGATAGCCGGCCCAGGGTCGATTGGATCGTCCCGGTCCGGAGGGAGGACCACGGGAGGAACGCCTTGGTCCGTCTCCCATGGGTGGTCCGGGTCCCAACGGCGAGACTCGGCCTCATCCTCGGACCGGACTCCCGGGCGACCGGCGCTTCCGTGTGACCCAGGTGCGCCACCGATCGGAAGGCCGCTCAGGTTCCCATTGAAGCTGCGGCCCCCACCCGGTCGAGTTCCTGCTGCCCCTGTTGGTGCAGTGCCGGCACCGCCGCCGCCAATAACACCGCCAATGGGGTTCACCCTTCTCGGTGAACCAGAGTTGCTGATGGGTTGCGCCGGGCTCAGGCCTGGGAATCCTCCGATCATGCCTTGAGAAGGGGCAGAGCGAATGGGCGGTGTGGGATGGGCGGCTTTACCATCAAAGCCTCCGCCGACCGGCTTTCCTGTTGCCCCAGGCTGGGTTGTCCGCAGGGTCGGCGATGGCGACGGGCCTGCAGATACCCCGGGCGGTTTGGGTGTTAGCCCAAGTCCGATGGCTGCTGCCGGGCCAGCCGTGCCCGGGGTTTGGATGCTGGGAGGGGTTGTGACGGCGGGTGCCGGGACTAGCCCCGGGGTGGCTCCGCCGAGTACAGGGCCTATCCCCCCCGACGCTGTGGGTACCGGAACTGACCGTCCTGCAGTCCTGCTGGGGGCGTGGGAGGTGGCGCGGGTAGAAAGAGGCACCGGAACGATCGGGGGAATAGCGGGCGCGGCATAGCCGCCATACACATCGGGGTCGTCCGGCTGCCTTGCATTCTTCGGCATTGCTGGTGGCTTTTGGAGGGTGGCTTGGGCTTGTTGGAGTTCGCCGCTGAGGTTGAACATCATGCCCCGCGCCTGCGCGTTCAGCCGTTCCAGTTCGGCGTCGGTCACCGGTGATTCCGTGACCCGGCTGCCCATGATCGCTTTCGGGTCGGCGGCCGTCGCCTCGTACGCCTGCTTCTGCTGGAGCTTGGCCGCGTACTCCTCGTGGACCTTGCGAAGCTCGGCGCGGGTGGTGCCGATGGCCTGGGTGGCGGCGGAGAGCGCGGTGTAGTTGGCGGCGGCGGCGTCGTGGGTGTGCCGCACCTTGTCGATCAGCTCATCGAGCTGCGCGAGGTACGTGCGGGAGGCGGCGCTGGTCTCGGGTGGCCACGCCTCGGCGAGCCCGCGCCGGTACTCCTGGAGCCGGCCGAGGTGGATCTGGGCCAGGTCGCAGACCTTGAGCCAGCCGGCGACCTGCTTCCAGTGGTTGGCGGTGTCGTGGTCCTGTAGGCACGCCCACATGCTGTTGACGTCCATGAGGTGCCAGTCGGTGACGCCGGAGGTGCGGCCTGTGCCCCGTTCGATCACGGCAGCACCACCGGCCTGTCCCCGTCGGGGCCGGTCGGGTCGGGCAGCATCGGGGTCGGGCCTCCGGGTAGGACGGTCCCCGGGTCGGCGAGGGCACGCTGCACGTCCACCACGCGGGCGGCCGAGAAGGCGTCGGCGTCGGAGTACTGGGTGGCGACGCGGTCGGCGACGGCGGCGAGGTGGCCGGTGGCACCTCGGACGGCGTACACCATGTCGGCAGTGGCCTGCTGCGTCTCGGGGTGCGCGTGGAGGAAGGTGACCAGCTCGATGAAGGCGTCGCACGGGTTGGGCAGTTGGGCGGACATGTCGTCAGCGATGTACGACAGGTGTGGCGCGTAGTTGCGTTCGACTTCCGCGGCGAGCCGGTCGGCGAACTCCCGGAGTTGGCGGATGTCGGCCTCGATCCCGCCGTAGTTGCGCAGCCAGGGGGTTGGCCGGTCCTCTTCGGGGATCATCGATCCTCCCTACCCGTCACTGCACCGTTTCCCTGAGTGAGGTTAACGGCTGGGAGCGACGCTGGCAGCCCCCGTGCGGTGGGTCGGGTCAGCGGGGCAGACCGGCGGAGCACCATCCGCCCGGGCCGGCCCTGAGCGCCGCGCCAGCCGGTCGGGCGCTGCGAGCCCAGGCGGACGTCGTCACCGGCGCGGGGGCGACGGCCGGACGGGACCGGAGGACGATCGCCCCCACCAGGGCGGCCAGTTCCTCGGCGGTGGGCACGCCGCGGACGACCCGGAACAGCGGCTCTTCGGCAGACATGACGCCAGGGTACGCGCCGCGAAGTTGCAGGGAACGCAGAGTGGCGTGCCGGCGGTGTGACGATCAGCGGGTCCGGGTACCGTCTCACCGATGTCGAACGCGCTTCCCCAACTCGTCGCTGACCGATACCGGCTTCTGTCGCCGCTCGGCCAGGGCGGCATGGGTCGGGTGTGGAAGGCGCGCGACGAGGTGTTGCACCGGGACGTCGCCATCAAGGAGTTGGTGCCGCCGCCCGGCCTCACCGATGAGGAACGCCGCGAGATGCGGGAGCGCTCGCTGCGTGAGGCGCGGGCCATCGCCCGGCTCAATCACGTCAACGTGGTCCGCATCTTCGACGTGCTCCGCACCGATGGCGATCCGTGGATCGTCATGGAGTACGTGGCGTCGAAGTCGTTGCAGGACACTCTCGCCGAGGACGGGCCGGTGTCGCCGGCCCGCGCGGTCGAGATCGGCCTCGGCGTGCTGGGTGCTCTCAACGCCGCGCACAAGGCGGGCGTGATGCACCGCGACGTCAAGCCCGGCAATGTGCTGCTCGGCGACGACGGCCGGGTGGTGCTGACCGATTTTGGCCTCGCGACCATCCCGGGCGACCCGAACGTCACCCGCACCGGCATGGTGCTGGGCTCGCCCGCGTACATCTCTCCGGAGCGTGCCCGAGAGGGCACCGCCGGGCCGGAGGCCGACCTGTGGTCGCTGGGCGCGACGCTCTACGCGGCGGTGGAGGGCAAGTCGCCGTACGCGCGGCCGTCGGCGATCGCCACACTGGCCGCGCTGGCCACCGAGCCGATGCCGCCGCCGAAGAACGCCGGCCCGCTCAAGCCGGTGCTCAACGGCCTCCTGCGCAAGGACCCGAACGAGCGGATCAACGCCGAGGTGGCCGAGCGGCTGCTGCGTCGCGCCGGTGGCAAGCGGGCGCGCAGCATCTCGCTGCTGGATGGCGTACGCCGGCCTGGGCCGAACGGTCCGCGCGAGCCGCGCGCGCCGCTCGTGCCGGCGCCGCGACCCGCCGACGAGCGCGCCGACCAGCCGGTGTCGCCGCCCGCGCCGCGCACCCCGCCGGCCGCCGCGGCCGCGCCCCCCGTGGTCGACGCCAGCCCGACGGCCAGCGATGCCACCCCGACGGCCCTCGTGCTTCCCGCCGTGGACGCCGAGCCGACAGCGCCGGTGTCGGCCGAGCCGACCGCCACGGTCGACCGCCCGACCACCGCGGATGCCGAGCCCACGGCGAGCGTCACGGCAGCGGGCGGCACACCCTCCGACGGTACGACGGACACCGACGACGAGCCGACCGCGGTGGACGGCCCGCCGGTCGCGCCGGAACAGCGCAGGCCGGCGGCCCCGACCTCGGTCATGCCGACCCCGGTGAGCCCGGCCGGGCGCGCGGCCGTGCCGCTCTATGGCGGTACGAAGCCGAACAACACCCGACGCAACCTGCTGATCGGCGCCGTGGTGGCTCTGCTGCTGATCGGCCTCGTGGTGATCGTGCCGAAGCTCGGCGGCAAGGACGAGGACACTCCGCAGGCGCAGCCGACGGGAGCCGCGGCGACGTCGGCGCCGGCGCAGACCTCCGCTCCGGCGGCGCCCCCGCCCACCACCGGTGCTCCCAGCCCGACGCCCTCGGCGACGCCCTCCGCCGACCCGAACACGCTGCCGCCGGGCTGGAAGCTGTACGAGGGGTCGACCTTCTCCATCCCGCTCCCGCCGGGCTGGAGCGGCGGGCAGACCAGCTCGGACACGGCCATCTTCCGGCAGAGCAACGGGGTGGGCGAGATGTTGGTCCAGTGGACCCCCAGCCCGAAGAAGGACGCTGTGGCCGACTGGAAGAGCATCGAGAGCGGCCGCAAGAACCTGGTCAACAGCTACCAGTTGGTGGGCACCATCAGGGGCTGCAACTGGTACCGGACCTGCGCCGACTGGGAGTGGTTGGAGACTCGGGACAACACCCGCATCCACGTGCGCAACCGGGGCTTCGCGACCGCCAGCAACCGGGGTTACGCCATCCGCTGGGAGGTTGCGGAGAAGGACTGGCAGGCCAACCTCGCCAACTTCGACCAGATCGTCAAGGGGTTCAAGCCCGACCGGGTGAACTGAACCACGGGATTCGCGCCGGCGCGAAATCCATTCGCATGACCTTGCGTCGTCCGGGGTATCTGATCTCCGACGACGGAAGGAGGTACGACATGGGTTACCGACGGAGGGACGCCCGGCCCCGGCTGGCACTGTGGATGCTCGTCGCGCTCGGCGACGCGGTCCTGCTGCTGGTCAGCGCGGGAATCTGGGCGCTCATCGCACTGCTCAGCGTCGTGACCATTGCCGTCTGCGGGGTGGCTGCCTGGCGGCTGACCCGGCGGGGCGCTCTGACCAGTGAGGACGCTCCGGTGGTGGTGCCGGCGATGAGCCGACGGCGGGCCTGACCCCTACCGATGGCGTGGCGGCAGCCGGACCGATTGTCGACCGTGAGGTGACAGCCGATCCCGCTGCCGCCAACCGCCTCCCCAGGCGGAACGGGCGGACCGGGCCGGTCAGGGCGTGTTGTTGGCCAGCGCGATCAGCCGCGACCGGTCGCCGTTCCAGTAGTTGCGGTCCACGCCGCCGCTGATCCCCGGGACCGAGCCGGTGCTGGTGTACTGCCAGAAGCTCCACACCGGCGCACCGGCCGGCAGAGCGCCCGGCGTGCTCGCCCAGCGGGCCAGCCAGAGCGGGTGGTTCGCCCACGGGCCGGTCCAGCTGCCGGTGCACTGGTTCCAGAAGCTCGTCGTGGTGTAGATGACCGCGTAGCGGCCGGTGCGGGAGCGGTAGGTGTTCAGGAAGTCCTGGACCCAGTTGCGCATCCCGGTGGTGCTGAGGCCGTAGCAGTAGCCGCCGGCGTACGGGTTGGCCTCCAGGTCCAGCGCGGCGGGAAGGGTCCGGCTGTCCGCCGACCAGGCGCCGCCGTTGGAGGCCAGGTAGTTGGCCTGGGTCGAGCCGGCGGAGATGTTCGGTCGGGCGAAGTGGTACGCCCCGCGGATCACCCCGGCGTTGTACGCGTTGACGTAGTTCGCGTTGAAGTTCGGGTCCTTGTAGCTGGTGCCCTCGGTGGCCTTGATGAAGGCGAACTGGATGCCGGCGTTGCGCACGCTGGTCCAGTTGATGGTGCCCTGGTAGCGGGACACGTCGACGCCGGGCGTGGTGGCGGCGGCCGCCGGTCCGGCGGTCGCGACCAGGGTCGCCGCCACGGTGGCGAGGAGGGTGACGCCGGCCGCGAGCACGCGGCGCAGCGGTGATCTGGTACGGGCCATGGCTGCCTCCAAGGACGTCGGTCTATTGACGCCCATCTTTGGAGGTAACTGCCCTAGATCACAAGAGATGTTGAAGAAACTTTCATCGACGGGTGTCGGTGGGCGCTGAACGTTGCGGTGGGATGGCTCAGCGTAGGGCGGCGGGGTCGAGCTGCCAGCGAAACGGCTCCACCGTGGTCGTTGCCTCGCCGGGCCTTGCCACCTGGTCCTCGACGTTGTCCGCGCTCATCGGCGGTCACCTCCCGCTCCGCTCGCCACCACAGCAGTCTCACCCGGTACGGGGCGGTGGCCCGGACCGACACCGAACGCCGCCGGTAGGCTCGCGCCCCATGATGTCGATCGACGGGCTGGGCGACCTGTGGGACACGCTGTTCGGCGCGCAGCCGGACCCGCCCCCGCTGCTGGTGCTGATCACCGCGGCCGTCGCGCTGGTGGTGGTCAGCACCCGACTGCCGTGGCGGATCGCCCGCAACGCCATCACCATCGCCCACGAGGGCGGGCATGCGCTGATCGCCCTGCTCACCGGCCGCAAGCTGCGAGGCATCCGGTTGCACTCGGACACCTCCGGGCTGACGCTCTCCGCCGGCCGGCCCACGGGGCCGGGCATGATCCTCACCCTGCTCGCCGGATACGTCGCCCCACCGCTGGTCGGGTTGGCCGGGGCCTGGCTGCTCGGCGGTAACCGGATCACCCTGCTGCTCTGGGTCGCGGTTGCGCTGCTGCTCGCCATGCTGGTCATGATCCGCAACGTCTTCGGCGTGGTGTCGCTGCTGGTCACCGGCGCCCTGGTGCTCGTCGTCTCGTGGTACGCCACCCCGCAGGTGCAGGCCGCGTTCGCGTACACCGGGGTGTGGTTCCTGCTGCTCGGCGGGGTGCGGCCGGTGGTGGAGCTGCAACGGCTGCGCTCGCGCGGCCGGATGCCCGCCTCCGACGCCGACCAGCTCGCCGGGCTCACCCCGTTTCCGGCGTTCTTCTGGGTGCTCTTCTACGCCCTGGTCAACCTGGCCGTCCTCCTCGCCGGCGCGCTGCTGCTCACCGGCCCGATCCTCACCGACGCCGGCCTGACCAGCTGACCGCCCCGCCCCCGAACAGCCGCGCCCGGTTGAGGAGGGCCTGCCCCTGGCGTCGATCATGGAGTCGTGGTGGGTGACGAAAGCCGCGATCCGCAGCCAAGCGGGCACCACAACTCCATGATCAACGGGGACAGGTTGGCGGAAGGGCAGAATGAGGCCATGCGATACGTGATCATCGGGGCCGGCGCGGTCGGCGGGACGATCGGGGTACGGCTGGCCGAGGCCGGCCGGGACGTGACCCTGGTGGCCCGGGGCGCGCACCTGGACGCGATCCGCGAGCGGGGCCTGACCCTGCGCCAGCCCGGGGGCGAGATCACCGCCCGGCTCGCCGCCCTCGACGGCCCCGGTGACCGCCCGCTGCCGGCCGACACGGTGCTGATCCTCACCGTGAAGTCGCAGGACACCGCGGGCGCGCTGGCCGCCTGGGCGGACGCGCCGGTGGCCGGGGGTGGCACGGCGGGTGAGCGGCTGCCGCTGGTCACCGCGCAGAACGGGGTGGCCAACGAGCGGGCCGCGCTGCGGCTCTTCGCCGACGTGCATCCGGTCTGCGTCTGGCTGCCGGCCACCCACCTGGACCCGGGGGTGGTGGTGGCCAACGGCTACCCGCACCCGGGAATGCTGCACGTCGGGCGCTACCCGACCGGCGCTGACGACACCGACCGGGCGATCGCGGCCGACCTGACCGCCGCCGGGTTCGTCGCCCCGGTCCGGGAGGACGTGATGCGCTGGAAGTACGGCAAGCTGCTCGCCAACCTCGGCAACGGCCTCCAGGCGCTGCTCGGTCGGGACATCCCGGAGGCGCTGGCCGAGCGGGTACGCGCCGAGGGCGTCGCCGCGCTCGCCGCCGCGCACATTGCGCACACCTCGCCGGACGAGGAGCGAGTTGAACGCGGCGACCGGGTTCAGCAGCACCCGGTCGCCGGTGCGGGCCGCTCCGGCGGTTCCACCTGGCAGAGCCTGGCCCGGGGCGCGGGCTCGACGGAGGTCGACCACCTCAACGGTGAGATCGCGTTGCTCGGCCGGCTGCACGGCGTACCGACGCCGGCCAACGTGGCAGTGCAGCGCGCGGTGCGCCGGGCGGTCCGGGAGCGGCTCGGAGCCGGCGCGTTCCCGCTCGCCGAGCTGGAGAAGATGGTCGCCTGACCGGGGCAACCGACCACCCTGCCCGGCGCGTGTTCCCTGCGACCGACACGGGGAGGTAGCGGGTGCCGGACGTCGACGGGTTCGACGAGTTCTACCGGGGGAGCCGACAACGGCTGCTCGGTTTCGTCTACGTGCTCACCGGCGACCGGGGCGAGGCGCAGGACGCCGTGCAGGAGGCGTACATCCGGGCGTGGCAGCGCTGGTCGACGGTCAGCCGGTACGACGACCCGGAGGCGTGGGTGCGAGTCGTGGCCAGCCGGATCGCGGTCAGCCGGTGGCGCAGCCTGCGCAGCCGCGCCCGGGCGTACCTGCGGCACGGGGCCACCACTGAGGCCGTTCCCGGCCCGGGCACCGACACCGTCGAGGTGGTCGCCGCGCTGCGCCGACTGCCCGAGGAGCAACGCACCGCCATCGCCCTGTACTACCTGGTCGGCATGCCGGTCGCCGAGGTGGCGCGGGAGACCGACGCCCCGGTCGGCACGGTCAAGGCCCGACTCTCCCGAGGGCGCGCCGCGCTCGCCGGTCTGCTCGCCGTCTCTGATCTGGAGGAGGCCACCGATGCGTGACGACCTGGCATTCGTCGAACGGGTCCACCGGGATCTGGGGGATGTGCGGTGGCCAGAGCCGCAGGAGATCCGGGCTCGCGCCCGGCGGCGCAGCCGGCGTACCGCCGTGGCGGCGACGGTCGTGCTGACGCTGGCGGGCGTGTCCGCCTTCGTCGTGGCCGGAGGCGGGAGAGAGTCGCCACCGCCGCACGTGGTGGCCTCGGCCTCCCCGCACGCACCCGTTCGTGGCGAGATCACCGCCGACTCCCTGGTGCAGCCGGCCGATCTGGGTCAGCCAGCGCAGGTGCAGCTCAGCCAGTCAGGGCTGGGGGAGCCGGTCCTCGTCGAGGACCTGCTGGGCTACTGCCGGCAGAGCCGGGGGATGACACCGGTCTGGCAGACGTCCCGCTGGTCACGATCGCAGACCCTGCTGCGGGAAGGCCCGCGACCCTATGGTGCCGCCCCCACCCCCGCCGACGTGCTGCTCAGCCAGGACCTGTACCGGGTGACGCCGGATGCGGCGGAGTCGTTCTTCGCCGACCTCGACCGGCGGGTGGCACCCTGCGCCGAATGGCGCAACGTCGGGCCCTATGAGGTGGCCGGAAGCACGGGTACCGGCGAGGTGGTGCACCGGTGGGCGGTGGTGCAGCGAGGCTTCGCGGGCGACGGAGCAGCCCTGCTGCGCCACACCGTCGCGCAACCCCGCGATCAGAAGACCGGCAAGGCCATCGGGTTCGGACCCCGGTCGACCAGCATCGCGGTGGTGCGGGTGGGCGACCTGATCGCGGTGCTCACCCTCGGCGAGGAGAGCGGCGAGCCGGAGCTGAGCCGCCTCGCCGAGAGGGCCGCCCGCCGCATGTGTCTCGCCGCGAATCCGCCGTGCTGACGGGAGCCGGTTCCTGATCCGCGCAACTTCAGGGATGTAGGCGCCTCCGGGCGTCCCGAGGCCACACTTTCCCTGAAGTTGCGCAGACCGAGAGCGCGCTCAGAGCGGGATGTTGCCGTGCTTCTTCGGCGGGAGGGTTTCGCGCTTGGTGCGCAGCACGCGTAGCGCCCGGACGATCTGGGTCCGGGTCTCGTGCGGCGGGATGACCGAGTCGATGTACCCGCGCTCGGCCGCCACGTACGGGTTGGCCAGGGTGTCCTCGTACTCGGCGATCTTCTCGGCACGGACCGCCGCCGGGTCCTCGGCGCCGGCCAGCTCGGAGCGGTAGAGGATGTTCACCGCGCCCTGCGCGCCCATCACCGCGATCTGCGCGGTCGGCCAGGCGAAGTTCAGGTCCGCGCCGAGATGCTTGGAGCCCATCACGTCGTACGCCCCGCCGTACGCCTTGCGGGTGATCACGGTGACCTTGGGAACGGTCGCCTCGGCGTACGCGTAGATGAGCTTGGCGCCGCGGCGGATGATGCCGTCCCACTCCTGACCGGTGCCGGGCAGGAAGCCGGGCACGTCCACGAAGGTCAGCACCGGGATGTTGAACGCGTCGCAGGTACGGACGAACCGGGCGGCCTTCTCCGAGGCGGCGATGTCCAGGGTGCCGGCGAAGTGCATCGGCTGGTTGGCCACCACGCCGACCGGGCGCCCCTCGACGCGGCCGTAGCCGACCACGATGTTCTGCGCGTAGAGCGGCTGGACCTCCAGGAACTCCCCGTCGTCGAGGACGTGCTCAATCACCCGGTGGATGTCGTACGGCTGGTTGGCCGAGTCCGGGATCAGCGTGTCCAGCTCCCGGTCCTCGTCGCTGATCTCCAGGTCGGCGGGAGCCTCGAAGACCACCGGCTCGTCGAGGTTGTTCGACGGCAGGTACGACAGCAGCGCCTTGACGTAGTCGACCGCGTCCTCCTCGTCGTTGGCGAGGTAGTGCGCGTTGCCGCTGCGCGAGTTGTGCGTACGGGCCCCGCCCAGCTCCTCCATGCCGACGTCCTCGCCGGTCACCGTCTTGATCACGTCCGGGCCGGTGATGAACATGTGCGAGGTCTGGTCGACCATCACGGTGAAGTCGGTGACCGCCGGCGAGTAGACCGCGCCGCCGGCGCAGGGACCCATCACCAGCGAGATCTGCGGGATGACGCCGGAGGCCCGGACGTTGCGGAAGAAGATCTCGCCGTAGAGGCCGAGCGAGACCACGCCCTCCTGGATGCGCGCCCCGCCGGAGTCGTTGATGCCGACCACCGGACAGCCGATCTTCATGGCCAGGTCCATCACCTTGACGATCTTCTCGCCGAAGACCTCGCCGAGGGAGCCACCGAAGACCGTGAAGTCCTGGGCGAAGACGCAGATCTGCCGGCCGTCCACCGTGCCGTAGCCGGTGACCACGCCGTCGCCGTACGGGCGGTTCTTCTCCAGCCCGAAGGCTGTGGACCGGTGCCGGGCCAGCTCGTCGAGCTCGACGAAGGAGCCCTCGTCGAGCAGCATCTCGATCCGCTCGCGGGCGGTCTTCTTGCCCCGCGCGTGCTGCTTCTCGACCGCGCGCGCCGACCCGGCGTGCACCGCCTCGTCGACCCGGCGCTCCAGGTCCGCCAGCTTGCCCGCGGTGCTGTGGATGTTGGTCCCGGTCTCGGTAGTCACCCAGGGAATATAACGATGGTTCAGGGCGACGCCGCTGTGCAGTACGCCTCAGTGCCGATGCGGCCACCGCCGTAGGCTGGCGGGATGCCGGGCTCCCCGTACACCGATCTGGACCGCCCGCCGCTGTCGATGACCCGGCTGCGGCGCGCGTTGGTCGCGCCGCACGGCCCGTGGGCCCGACTGGAGTTGCGCACCGAGACCGGCTCCACCAACGCCGACGTGGCCGAGGCCGCCCGGGCCGGCGAGCCGGAGGGTCTGGTCGTGGTCGCCGAGCGGCAGACCGCCGGGCGGGGCCGGCGTGGCCGGGTCTGGCAGTCGCCGCCGCGGGCCGGGATCACCACCAGCGTGCTGCTGCGGCCCGGCGAGGCCGTGCCGGACCGCGGCTGGCCGGCGGCGCCACCGACCGGGTACGGCTGGCTGCCGCTGTTGGCCGGCGTCGCGCTGGTCGAGGCGGTGGCCCGGCTGGCGGAGCTGGAGGCCACCCTGAAGTGGCCCAACGACCTGCTGATCGGCGACGCGAAGTGCGCGGGCGTGCTGGCCGAGGCGGTGCCCGGGCGCTCACCGGACCAGCCGCCGGCGATCGTGCTCGGTATCGGGCTCAACGTGACGCTGCGCGCCGACGAGCTGCCGGTGAATCCGACCGGGCTGCCGGCGACCTCGCTGCAACTGGCCGGCGCGGCGGCCACCGACCGGGACCCGCTGCTGCGGGCGTTGCTGCGCGCGCTCGCCGACTGGTACGACCGCTGGCGCGCGGCCGGCGGGGACGCCGTGGCCAGCGGCCTGCGCGACGCCTACCTGGCGGCCTGTGCCACGGTCGGCCGCGAGGTGCGGGTCCTGCTTCCCGGCGGTGACGACCTGACCGGCACCGCCACCGGTGTGGATTCCGACGGTCAACTCCTGGTCACCACCCCCACCGGCGACCGTGTCCTGGCCGCGGGTGACGTCCTCCACCTTCGGTGAAAGGAAGGGCACCTTCTTAACGCCTCCGGTGGAGGAAGGGTCCCCCGTCAACAAACGCACCCCGTGCGGATGACCCGTCCGGGCGGTTGGACCGGTTACCGTCTGCGCGTCGGAAAAATGGCAATGGAGGTTCCCGTGGCGTTCCCCGAAGACGTGCTCACCGAGGACGAGCACGTCGTGCTGCACCTGCACCCGCACTGGAAGGCGTTGATCCGGCCGATCGCGGTGCTGGTGCTGGCCATCGCCGCGGTGGTGGCGGGCGTGCTCCTGCTGCCGGCGGGTGGTGGTGGTTCGATCGCGCTGGCCGTGATCGGGGTGGTCGCCCTGGTCGCCGTGCTCTGGCTCGGGCTGTGGCCGTTCCTGGTCTGGCGCACCACGCACTACCTGTTCACCAATGAGCGGGTGCTGCTCCAGCAGGGTGTCTTCTCCCGGGACCGGCGGGATCTTCCGCTCACCCGGATCAACGACCACTCCATGAACCAGCGCTTCATCGAGCGGCTGCTCGGCTGCGGCACGCTCACCATCGAGTCCGCCGGCGAGCGCGGCCAGTCGGTGCTCGCTGACGTCCCGGGCGTCGGCCAGGTGCAGACCACCCTGTACGAGCTGGTCGAGGCGCAACACGACAAGCACTCGCTGGGCGACGGGGAGATGCGTGACATCCTCGCCGACATGCGCGAGGGCAAGCCGCTGCGCGACACCACGAGCTGAACCCGACTCCCACGACCGCCCCGGCCACCGCGCCGGGGCGGGTCAGGCGGGCGGTTCGGTCCCGGACGGGTCCGTGTCGGACGGTTCGGTCTCGGGCAGGGGTTCGGCCGGGCGCAGGGCGAACCAGCCGCGGAAGCGGGTCCGCAGCACCTCCTGTTCGGGCCGGTCGTCCGGGCCGAGGCGGAACATGGTGCCGGTGAGGCTGGCGGTGCCGAGGCCCGGGCGGGCGGTGGACGGCCGCGCGCCCATCACGTCGACCCGGACGGAGAGCCGGTCCCCGGCGCGCACGGGTGCGAGCCAGCGCAGCTCCTCCAGGCCGGGGGAGGCGTCCGCCGCCGCGCGGGACAGCAGGTGGTCGACGTAGGCCCGCATGAACAGGCTGACCGTGTAGAAACCGCTGGCGATGAGCCCACCGTGCCGGCTCGCTCCGGCCAGCTCCGGGTCGACGTGGTACCACTGCGGGTCGAAGCGGCGGGCGAAGGCGACCATTTCGTCGCCATCGACCGTGACCACGCCGAGGTCGACGGTGAGCCCCGGGACGAGGTCCTCGAAGAACAGCTCGGCGTGTGCCCCGGTGCCGGAACGGGCGACGGGTGGTGTCACCGGCGGGGCGCGCGGCGGGTGCCGGCGTGCAGCTCCGCGGCGAGTTCCGCGTCCAGGTCGGCGGAGAAACCAGCGCTCAGCGGCGTCGGCCTGCCCTGGGTGGGAGCGCCGATCGGGCCGGGTGCGGTCGCCGGACGGTCGCCGGACTGCGACTCCTCCAGCTCGGACACGGTTTCGGCCAGCTCGGCGACCGGGTCCATCTCGGCCATGGCGTCCCACTCGTCACGCGGGATGCTGTGCCAGGTGGGCTCGGCCTTCGCCTCGTCCTCGGCCGGTACGACGGGCTGGAAGACGAAGGTCCGGTACGACCAGAACCGGAACAGCGTGGCCAGCAGCACGCCACCGGTCTTGGCCACGTTCAGCGCCAGCAGGCCGTGCACGCCGAGGCCGTACTTGGCTGCGGCCAGCACGCCCAGCTCAATGAGCAGGCCGGTCGCGTTGAAGAGGAAGAACAGGACGTACTCCCGCCGGAGCGCCGATTTCGGGCGATCCCGGTACGTCCAGTGACGGTTCATAAGATACGACGTGATCGTGGCGACGATGGTCGCGATCACGGTGGCCTTCAACTGACCATCGGCAAAGACGGTGAGTGCAAGGACATTGAACACCGCGTAATTGATGACGGTGTTGATGCCGCCGACAATGCCGAATTTGAGCGCCTCGCGGATGAACTTCTGCCAGCGCTCAGGCAGCAGACGGACAAGACGCATGCGAAACACCTTAGGGCAGTCGGTGAAGCCGGCGATCACCGGCCGGACGAGGTGGGCGGCAGGTCACGCCCCGTGGTCTCGGTCGTGCTTCACCTGCGGAACGGACTGGGTTCCCGCTTCGACGAAGACGAACCGCCGGTAGGACCAGAATCGGAAGAGCGTGCCGAGACCCGTGCCGACGATGAAGCTGGCGATGTTGTCGGCCAGCGTCGTCTGGAACACGTCCGGCCAGATGGCGCCGAGCCCGTACCGGCTGATCGCGAGGCAGGCCACCGCGATGCCGAGGCCGACGGCGTTGAAGAAGAAGAAGAGCGCGTACTCCCGGGCCGGGTTGTTGCGTTGGCGGTGCCGCCAGGTCCAGAACCGGTTGCCGACGAAGGCGAAGGTGGCCGCGATGATGGTGGAGATGGTCTTCGCCGTCACCTGTTCGACGCCACGCACGGTCGTCATGTAGTTGAACAGCGCGAAGTCGATGAGGAAGGCGATCCCGCCGACCGTGGCGAACTTGCTCAACTCGCGGACGAGGTGACCGAAGCGGTCGAGCAGCGCCCGGACCAGACCCGGTCGGGTCTGCCGGGGACCCGGTTGCTCCCCGGTCATCGTGGCGGCCACGGGCCGAGCCTACCGGCTGGCGACCAGTCAGCGGGGTAGCAACGGCGAGCAGGCGTGGTCGCTCGTGCCGGGCTTGCGTCAGGTGTGTCGCTGTTGAACGCAGCGTAGCCAATCGGGAGGACTGACGCGCCCCGGAACGGGAATCCACGCACCGGTCGGCGGGGCCGGTCCGCCGCCCGACCGCAACTCACGTCGGTCGGGGTGCACAACAAGATTTGCGTGAAACTGCGCGGGAAAGCGGGTATCAGCTCCCAATGCCGCAGCGTAGCCGTACCTTGTGCAGTTCTTCACAACCAGTCCCACTGACTCGGAAGGCTGCCCGGTTTACGCTGAGCCCAATCCCAGGTTTCCACGAAGGCGACGCATCGCGCCGCTGAGACTCGTGCATCCCATAGATCGGTCAGCGTCGACCACAAGGAGATGTGTCATGGTTGCTCCGGCTGTTGTGCGGGGTATCGATCAGGCCCCGACGTCCCATCCGAAACTGCTCGCCTGGGTCCGTGAGGTCGCGGAACTGACCACACCCGACCGGGTCGTCTGGGTGGACGGGTCCGACGAGGAGTGGCGCCGCCTCACGGATGAGCTCGTTGAGGCCGGCACCCTGATCCGCCTGAACCCCGAGAAGAAGCCCAACTCGTTCTACGCGCGTACCGACCCCTCGGACGTCGCCCGGGTCGAGGAGCGCACCTTCATCTGCTCCGTCGACGAGGCGGACGCCGGCCCCACCAACAACTGGATGGCGCCGGCCGAGATGAAGCGGACGATGACCGACCTGTACCGCGGCTCGATGCGCGGTCGCACGATGTACGTCATCCCGTTCGTCATGGGCCCGGTCGAGGCCGAGAGCCCGATGTTCGGCGTCGAGATCACCGACAGCCCCTACGTGGTCGCCTCGATGCGCATCATGACCCGGATGGGCGCCAGGATCCTCGAGGCGATGGGTGACGACGCGGACTTCGTGCACGCGCTGCACTCGATCGGCGCCCCGCTGGCGCCGGGCCAGGAGGACGTCGCCTGGCCGTGCAACGAGACGAAGTACATCTCGCACTTCCCGGAGACCCGCGAGATCTGGTCGTACGGCTCCGGGTACGGCGGCAACTCGCTGCTCGGCAAGAAGTGCTACTCGCTGCGGATCGCCAGCGTGATGGGGCGCGACGAGGGCTGGCTCGCCGAGCACATGCTGATTCTCAAGATCACCTCGCCGGAGGGCAAGGTCTACCACATCGCTGGTGCCTTCCCCTCCGCCTGTGGCAAGACCAACCTGGCCATGGTGGAGCCGACCATCCCCGGTTGGAAGGTCGAGACCATCGGCGACGACATTGCCTGGATGCGGTTCGGCGAGGACGGGCGCCTCTACGCGGTCAACCCGGAGTACGGCCTCTTCGGCGTCGCGCCGGGCACCGACTGGAAGACCAACGCCAACGCGATGCGGACGCTGGACCGGGGCAACTCCATCTTCACCAACGTGGGCCTCACCGACGATGGGGACATCTGGTGGGAGGGCATGGGCGAGCCGCCGGCGCACCTGATCGACTGGAAGGGCAACGACTGGACGCCGGAGAGCGACAGCCTCTCCTCCCACGCGAACAGCCGGTTCTGCACCCCGATCACCCAGTGCCCGATCCTGGCCGACGACTACTACGACCCCAATGGCGTGCCGATCGACGCGATCCTCTTCGGCGGCCGCCGCAAGGACACCATCCCGCTGGTGACCGAGGCCCGCGACTGGGTGCACGGCGTCTACATGGGGGCGACGCTCTCCTCGGAGACCACCGCCGCCGCGTCCGGCGCGGTCGGCGTGGTGCGTCGGGACCCGATGGCGATGCTGCCGTTCATCGGCTACCACGCCGGTGACTACTTCCGGCACTGGATCGAGATGGGCAAGGGCACCGACGGCGACGAGGCCAAGTTGCCCAGGATCTACTACGTCAACTGGTTCCGTAAGGACCCGGACGGTTCGTTCCTCTGGCCGGGCTTCGGCGAGAACTCCCGGGTGCTGAAGTGGGTCGTCGAGCGGATCGAGGGCCGCGCCGAGGCGGTGGAGACGCCGATCGGCATGGTTCCGGCCCAGGACTCGCTGGACGTCGAGGGCCTGGACATGACCCCGGAGGACGTCCGGATCGCGCTGAAGGTCGACCCGGATGAGTGGCGCAACGAGCTGCCGATGGTCACCGAGTGGTTCGAGAAGTTCGGTGACAAGCTGCCCGGCGTGCTCTGGGCCGAGCTGGACGCGCTGCGGGCCCGCCTGGACGCCGCGCAGCCGCAACGGTAGGTGTGAACACCGCCCCTGCCGGGCATCATCGGATCCCATGAGGACGGCCGCCGAGACCGAGGTCCGGCGGCCGTCCGCCGTCCGGGTGCTCACCATCCTGCTCGCGACGACCGCGGCGGCCACCGTCGTGGTCGAGCTGCTCAACTGGTGGTACGCCCCGGAGCAGGGCTTCGGGTTGGCGGTGCGGACCGGCTGGGCGATGCTGCGCTCGTTCGGCTTCCTGCTGCTGATCGGGCACGTCCGACGGGGGCGTACGGTCGCCCGCCCGTTCGGGCTGATCCTCGCGGTCACCACGATCTTCGCCGTCGGCCGGCTGATCGTGCCCCGACAGGGAGTGCCGCCACTGCCCGGGTTGCTCGGCTTCGGCGCGCTCACCGCGCTCTGTGCGGCGGTGGTCTGGCTGCTCTACCGCTCGCCGACGCTGACCGGGCACCTGGTCCGGCACCGGCCGCGGCTGGTGATCGACCGGGCCGGCATCTCCTGGCGGGAGACCCCACCGAGCCGGCCAGAGGCCAGTGGCTGGCTGCTGACCAGTCGGGTGGCGGCGTTCACCTACAGCCCGCTGATGCTGGTGCCGGCGCTGGCAGCCGGGGGATCCATCCTGGACGGTCGCCTGAGCGCCGTGCCGGCCGTGCTGTTCTGGTTCGGCACCGGGATCGCGGTCAGCTACGCGGTGCTGTTCTGCACCGCGTTTCTGATGCGCGGCAAGCACTGGGCACGTGGCCTGCTGGTCGTCGTCACGGTGGCCGTACTCGCCGTGGACCTGCCGCTGTGCTGGTGGCTGCTGGGCGTGGACGGCCTGATCCGCGACGGCGCCCCGCTGGTCGCCGCGGCTGGGCTCGCCCTCTACGGCCTGCGCCGCGCCGCTCGCGCGGAGGACGAGGTCGCCCCGGCCTGACCGCCGCGCGGCGCGCGGCTCCCGTGCGGGCCTGCCACACCTCCCCGGCGCCCTGTCGAGCTGCCTCGGAAATGGGCCGTCCGACGCTCCGGCCCCCTGGGTGCCTCGTTCATGGGCAGTCTCTGCCGCGCCTGTCGAGCTGCCCCGGAAATGGACCGTCCGAGGCTCCGGCGCAATGCGTGCCCCGTTCGTGGGGCAGCTCTACAGGGCCCGGGACATGTACACACCGGGGACCGGCTGTGGCGCCGGGCGGCACGAGGGGCCCTCGGCGGGTCGCGGCGTCCCGGGCGGATCGCGTGCCTCGGTGCCGGACGACCCGAGCGGGCAGGAGGCAGGATGACGGGTGGCGTCGGTCACAGCGGCCGACGTCGGCGGCGCAGGCGGATCGCCGGGCAGGGCCGGGAACGGGCCGCGCCCGCCGAAGGGGAGGGAGGCGCGCGGTGGGCGACGAGTTCGACGTGGTGGTGGTGGGAGCGGGGCCGGCCGGGGCGGCCGCCGCACTGACCGCCCGCCGGGCGGGTGCCAGTGTGCTGCTGCTGGACCGGTCCGACTTTCCCCGCGACAAGGCGTGCGGTGACGGGATCGCCGCGCATTCGGTGGACGTGCTCACCGAGCTGGGGGTGACCGAGGCGGTGGCCGGTTACGCACCGCTGCCCGCGCTGCGCATGGTCGCGCCGGGCGGCGGAACGGTGGCCCGGGCGCTGCCCCGGCCCGCGTACACCGTGCCTCGGGAGGTCTTCGACGCGCGGCTGGTGGCGGCCGCCGTGGCGGCCGGCGCCGAGTTGCGCCGGCACACCGTGCGCCGGGTCGAGGCGCGCGCCGACCGGGTGGTGCTCGACGGGGAGTTGTCCGGCCGGGTGGTGGTGGGCGCGGACGGCGCCGGGTCGGTGGTGCGCCGGGCGCTCGGCCATCCGCAGAACCCCGACCGGCATCTGGCACTGGCCATCCGGGGGTACGCCCCGGCTCTGCCCGGCCCGTCCGAGCAGCTCATCGTCACCTCGAAGGCGCGGTGGCCGGCGTACGCCTGGTCGTTCCCGATCGGCGACGGGCGGGCGAACGTCGGGTACGGGGAGGTGCTGCGCGGTGAGCCGTTGAGCCGGGCGTACCTGCTGGACCGGCTGGCCGCGCTGCTGCCCGGCACCGACCTGGCGACGGTGACCGCGTTGCGTGCCCACCACCTGCCGCTGTCCACCCACCGGCCGGCACCGGGCCAGGGCCGCACCCTGCTCGCCGGGGACGCGCTGTCGCTGATCAATCCGTTCACCGGGGAGGGCATCTTCTACGCGCTGCTCTCCGGTGCGCTGGCCGGGGCGGCGGCGGCCCGCGCACCCGAGGTCGCCGCCCGCCGCTACGCCGACGGACTCCGTCGCCGCCTCGGCACCCATCTGCGGCACAGCTCGGTGGCGGCCTGGTTGGCGCGGCGCCGGCGGGTGGTCGACGCGGCGGTCCGGGCGGCCCGCCGGGACGACCGGGTGTTCGACGATGTGGTCGAGCTGGGGCTGGGCGACGGACGGCTCACCGCCCGTACCCTGGCCATGATCGGCATCGGACTCCCCGGCGGGGATGGGGCTCCGAGGCGGTGATCCGCCCGGCGGGTCGCTACGCTGCTAGGTGATGACGCTGCGGAACCTTATCTACTCCGTGTACGAGCGCCGGCTCACGGCGAAGCTCGCGGGTAAGCCGGTGCCCCGGCACGTCGGGGTGATGTGCGACGGCAACCGCCGGTGGGCGAAAGAGATGGGCTTCGTCGACCCGAACGACGGGCACCGGGTCGGCGCCGCGAAGATCAAGCATGTCCTCGGCTGGTGTGACCAGGCTGGTGTCGGGCACGTCACTCTCTACCTGCTGGCCACCGACAACCTGCGCCGGCCGGCCAGCGAGCTGGACCCGCTGCTCAAGATCATCGAGGATCTGGTGGTGGAACTGGCCGAGGAGGGCAACCCCTGGCGGCTGCGCATCGTCGGGGCGCTCGACCTGCTGCCCGCGCAGACCGCGGCGGCGCTCAAGGGCGCCGAGGAGCGCACCCGGGAGCGCAGCGGCGGCGCCGAGGTCAACATCGCGGTGGGGTACGGCGGCCGGCGCGAGATCACCGACGCGGTGCGCTCGCTGCTGCTGGAGCATGCCGCCTCCGGCGGCACCATCGAGGAGCTGGCCGAGGTGCTGGACGTCGAGCACATCGCCGAGCACCTCTACACCCGCGGCCAGCCCGACCCCGACCTGGTCATCCGCACCAGCGGCGAGCAGCGGCTGTCCGGCTTCATGCTGTGGCAGTCCGCGCACTCGGAGTTCTACTTCTGCGAGCTCAACTGGCCGGATTTCCGGCACATCGACTTCCTGCGCGCACTGCGCTCGTACGCCACCCGGCAGCGTCGTTACGGCGCCTGACCCGGTCAGGACAGGTGGGTCAGCGCCCGGGTGAGGAAGTCGCCCAGGGCAGCCGGGGAGTCGATGGTCAGATCGGCGGCGTTCGCCACCTCCTGGCCGGTTTCCGGGTTGGCCACCGCCACGCAGACACCGAAGAAGTCCGGATCGGCCGCGGCTCGGGCGCGCAGCGCGGCGAACGCCTTGATGTCCGAGACGTCGTCGCCGAAGTACCAGGCGCCGGTGGCCTCCCGGATCACCTCGCCGATGACCATGCCCTTGTCCCGGTCGACCGGCGGCTTGAGCTCCAGCACCATCCGCCCGGCCTGTACCCGCAGCCCCAGCCGGTCGGCCTGTGCCTGCCCCCACTGCTGCATGGTCGGGCCGAGCTGCGGCGCGGTACGCCAGTGCAGCGCGACGGAGAGGCGCTTGTACTCGACCAGCGTGCCGGGCGGCAGTTCCGCGCGGGCCAGGTCGGCCAGCTCCGCCATGGTCGGCACCCAGGGCAGCGCGGCCGGCTCGGTGACCGTCTCTCCACCGGAGTGGCTGTGCTCCAGCCCGTAGAGGCCGTAGAGGTCCACGCCGGCGAGCCCGCCGAGATGGTCCCGGAGGAACTCCACCGGTCGGGCGGAGACGATCGCGACCCGCTGCACCACCGGGGCCAGCGCCTCGATCGCGGCCAGCGCCGCGGGGGCGGGGCGTACCGCGGTCGGATCGTCGTCGACGGGCGCGAGCGTGCCGTCGAAGTCGAAGAAGAGGACCGTCCCGGCGGCCCGGCCGGCGGTGATCCGCCAGGCCTGGTCGGCGTTCAACGGGGTCCTCGGCTGCTGATTGCCCAGATTCAACGGCGGCACGCGCGTCAGCGTACCCCGGCGATGAGGGCTCATTCCTGGCCGAGCGGGGCCACTCGGCGGCGCATGATCAGCGTTCGGCGGCTCCTCGTCCGCGACGGCCGAACGGCACCACCGCCGCCTCCTGGCCATGACTCAGCAGATAGCCCTCCACGAACCCGGTGTTGCGATCGCCGGTGTGGTTCTCGATCTCGTTGAGCCGTGCCACCAGGAACTCGGTGAGTGCGCTGATCCGGTCGTTCAGCCGCTCGTGCAGCTCCGCCACGACGGCCAGGATGACCGCGGTGCCGGCGCTGGTGAGCGCGAGGAGGTTGACGAGCAGCGGAAGCTGCCCGCCGTTGACCACGAGGGTCACCACGTTGCCGGTCGCCCACAGTGTCATCGACACCGTGGCCACCACGACTGCCAACCACTTCAGGGTCATGGACAGACCCCTCCTTCTGTCCCGCAGGGCTGGGTTCGGCCTTGTCCCGTCCCCCGCCGACGACGAGCCCAAGCAGTACGAATAGGGACGCTAGCGTGCCCGTTCCGGCCCCGGAGGCAAACGAATGAACCTGACCAGGCGTTCTTTCGCCATCTGAGGAACTAGCCGGCCTGATTCCCTCTTTTCCGGACATCGGCCGGCAGCGTAGGGCGGTATGCGAGGTATCGAATGGTTTCGCGGATGTGGAACTTCTCCGCGTCCGACACGTTCGGGTCGACCAGCCGCCGCAGCAGTGCCTCCACGTCCGGGTCCATGGGCGGTGCCGGTTGGCCGGCGCGCGGGCCGGCCGCGGTGCGGTCCCAGCCGAGGGCGGCGAAGGCGGCGGCGGGGTTCAGCCCCAGACCCTCGCAGAAGGCGACCACCCGTTCGGCCTCCGGGTCGCTGGCCCAGTCGCCCCGGACCCACCGGTTGATGGTCTGCCGGGAAACGCCGGTGCGCCGGGACACCTCGGTGCCGCTCCAGGCCCGTGTCGCCCGGGCCTCGTCGAGCGCGCGCCGGACGAAGGTGGCGAAGGCGATCTTCCGCGCATTGGCCGTCTCGGTCACCCCGTGACGGTACGGCCAGTCGGTCGTTGGCGTGCGCCCGGGCACGCTGCCGTCACGCGCACGTGACGGCTTCTTCGGATTTCCGGTAAACGATCCAGTGCCACTGTTGAGGGGTGTCACCCGGGCAGAATAGATGCCCTTAGGGGCCGCGGTAAACGGACGAAAAGCTGATACTGTCACGCTCATGGGACAATCTACGGTGTGTCACGTGCATGAGACGACTGGTGCTCACATGCGTCACGCCCCCGGCGCGAGGGGGGTGTGGTGACCGAGCTCGCCACCCGAGCCCAGGCCTTCGGGCTGATTGCCGAGGGAGTGGCCGCGGGGCTGACCGCCCCGTGGCGCCTCTACCTCGCCCGAGGCTGCCGCTATCTGTCGCTGAGCGTCGGCGATCGCACCGAGTGGAACGCCTGGCGTACCCATCTCGGCTGCCCGGAGCTGAGCGTGCGGGTCTACGACGCTGGCGGAGAGATCCGCCGCTCGTCCGTCGCCGAGGTCGTGCTGGACGGCTGCCGGATCAGCGTCGAGCTGGTCGAGGAGGTCAGCACCGACGATCTGGACCGGCTCCTCGTCGCGGATCCCACCGCGGTCGAGCCGGAGGAGCGATGATCCGGCGTCCGGGCCGGGCCGGGGCCGCCCGATGAGCCCGTTTCTCGCGGTCTTCCTCGTCCTGGTGCTCGGCGCCACCAGCTACGCGGCCGGCCGTCTGCACGGCCAGCTCAGCTACCGCATCGGCTATCGCTTCGGCTACCGGCAGGGCTACTTCGACGGCGACCGGGGCGCCTGGAACCGGCGACGGCGCGACGCCCAGGCGGCCATCGCCTCGGCCCTGTCGGTCTCACCTGCGGGCGTGGTCCGCTCCGCGGGCACCGTCGCCCGCCCCGGCACCACCTACACCGGCTCGTCGTTCACCGCGCCGGCCGCCCCGATCACCGGGCGGCACCCGACCGGCACGCTCGTCCGACGGACCGGCTGAGGCCGGTCGGCGGGCCGCCGCGCGCGGTTCCGTCGACCGGCGCCACGAGCGCGGTGCGTCGTCCGCGGCGAACACGCACCGTCGGGGTCACGTCAGACCGGTGACGGTGGCCCCACCGGCCGGGATGCGCGCAGGGGGCATGCATCCCGGCCGGTTCCGCCGCGCCCGCCGGCGCCGACCCGGCCGCCGTCGCGTCGGCCTGTGGTGTTCACACGGCGGTCTCCGGAGATCCACGATCGCCCTCTAGCCGGGACGGTCCGCCGCCGCTAGCGTCTAGGCATGGCACGGGGTTCTCCCGGGCCAGCCGGTCCGCCCGGATCTGCGACCTCGCGCACGGGGTTCCGCATCCGACCCCGTGTCCCCGGGCACCGGAGGAGGCGGAACACGGGTGGCGGGTGCCCATCCGTCGGAGCAGGCCTGTGACGACTCGCCGTTCGACCGCCGGTGCCGATCAGACCCCGGCAGCGACTGCCACGACCCGCCGCGCCACCAGGGGCCGCCGTACGGCCGCCGCCGCGTCGGCCGACCCCAACGAGCCGCGACCAGCCGGCCAGGCCTTCGTCCTGGACACCTCCGTGCTGCTGTCCGACCCGGCGGCCTTCCACCGGTTCGCCGAGCACGAGGTGGTCCTGCCACTCGTGGTCATCACCGAGCTGGAGGGCAAGCGGCACCATCCGGAGCTGGGCTGGTTCGCCCGGCAGTCGCTGCGGATGCTCGACGAACTGCGCATCACGCACGGGCGACTCGACCGCCCGGTGCCCGCCAACGACCACGGCGGCACGTTGCGGGTGGAGCTCAACCACACCGACGACGGAGTGCTGCCGCCCGGGTTCCGCACCGAGAGCAACGACGCCCGGATCCTCTCCGTGGCGCTCAACCTCGCCGCCGAGGGGCGGGAGGTGACCCTGGTCAGCAAGGACATGCCGCTGCGGGTCAAGGCCGCCTCGGTGGGCCTGCGGGCCGATGAGTACCGGCACGGCCAGGCCAGCGACCCGACCTGGACCGGCATGTCCGAGCTGGAGCTGGGTGAGGAGCAGATAAGCCGCCTGTACGCCGGCGAGGCGCTTGACGTGGACGAGGCGGCCGGGCTGCCCTGCCATACCGGCCTGGTGCTGCACTCGGGGCGCGGCTCCGCGCTGGCCCGGGTGCTGCCGGACAAGTCGGTCCGGTTGGTCCGGGGTGATCGGGAGGCGTTCGGGCTGCACGGCCGCTCGGCCGAGCAGCGGATCGCCCTCGACCTGCTGCTGGACGAGTCGATCGGCATCGTCTCGCTGGGTGGCCGGGCCGGCACCGGCAAGTCGGCGTTGGCGCTCTGCGCGGGGCTGGAGGCGGTGATGGAGCGCCGCCGGCACAAGAAGGTGATCGTGTTCCGCCCGTTGTACGCGGTCGGCGGGCAGGAGCTGGGCTACCTGCCCGGGTCGGAGTCGGAGAAGATGTCGCCCTGGGCACAGGCGGTCTTCGACACGCTCGGCGCGGTGGTGCACGAGAACGTGCTGGAGGAGGTGACCTCGCGAGGCATCCTCGAGGTGCTGCCGTTGACCCACATCCGCGGGCGCAGCCTGCACGACGCCTTCGTGATCGTGGACGAGGCCCAGTCGCTGGAGCGCGGCGTGCTGTTGACGGTGCTCTCCCGGATCGGGCAGGGCTCCCGGGTGGTGCTCACTCACGACGTGGCCCAGCGGGACAATCTGCGGGTCGGGCGGCACGACGGTGTGACGGCGGTGATCGAGGCGCTCAAGGGCCATCCGCTCTTCGCCCACGTCACACTCAGCCGTTCGGAGCGGTCGCCGATTGCCGCCATGGTGACGGACCTACTGGAGGACATCCCGCTGTGATGGGGCTTATGTAGGTTTTCGTCCGCATTTTAAGTGTGGTGCAGATCACAAAGGGCTCGGTTGGTTTCCCATCGGCCTCACTGTGCGCAATGGTGTCCAACGAGCGCCCACGCACCAGAGGAATCGTTGGTGATCGTTCGTCCCGAGATGGACGACATCGGCGAAGGCCGGTGCGTCGGCGCGACCGGCAACCGGTCGGGGCGCTCGCGGCACGGCTGGCGGCCCTCGTGTGGCCGGCGCCGCGCCGCGTCCTTGCCCCCGACGAAGGGACCACTTCGTGAGTCGGCTGTGGAGCCGGTTGGGCGCCCGTACGGCTGCTGTCGCGCTGCTCTCCGTGGGCGTTGCCGGTGGCTTCTACCTGGGCGAAGACCGCGAAACCCAGCAGCAGGGCCTGACCGCGCAGGTCGGCCTTGAGGTCGACCGCGCCGATCTCGCCTACCAGCGCGAGCGGCAGGCCGCCCACCGGGTGAAGTTCGCCAAGCAGCGGGCCGCCGAGTACGAGGCCAAGCTCCGGGCGGCGCAGGCCGCCAAGGAGGCCGCGGAGCGCGCCCGCAAGGCCAAGGCCGCCGCGGCGTCCCGCAAGGCCGAGCGCGAGGCGGCGGAGCGGAAGGCGGCGGAGAAGCCCAAGCCGTACGACGGGCCGATTCCGGCGTCCTGCGCCGAGTACAGCGGCAACCGTAAGGTCGGCTGCGCCATGATGATCGACGCGGGTTTCGGCATCGCCGAGTTCCCGTGCCTGGAGAAGCTCTGGACCAAGGAGAGCGGCTGGAACCACAAGGCCAGCAACTCCTCGTCCGGTGCGTACGGAATTCCGCAGGCCCTCCCGGGCAGCAAGATGGGTACCGTCGCCGACGACTGGCGGACGAACCCGGCCACCCAGATCAAGTGGGGGCTGGGCTACATCAAGGGTCGGTACGACACGCCCTGCGGGGCCTGGGGCTACTTCCAGAGCAACGGCCACTACTGACGGTGTCGACGGCGGGGCGGGTGTGCGACGGCACCCCGTCCCGCCGTCGTGCGTTGCGGGTGCCGGTCCCACGGGACGTGAGTGGCGGTCAGCCCCTTTTACTGATAGCAGTTGGGGGGTGACCCTGCACCCCGCAAGCGGCGACCCCCACCGGTTCGGCACCGAGGCGTTCTACGCCGCGCTCGGCCGGGCCTTCGTCGCGATGTGCGCGGTGGTCCCGTTCCTCTTTCTCATCGAGGCCGTCGACCAGGGGCTCGAGTTCGGACTGGACGCCACCGCCGGCATCATTCCGCAGCGGATCGACGGGCTCGACGGGGTCTTCTTCTCCCCGTTCCTGCACCACGGCTTCGACCACCTCTACAGCAACAGCATCCCGCTGATCCTGCTGGGCACCTTCGTGCTGGCCGCCGGCGCCCGCCGTTTCCTCTGGTCGACGCTGATCATCATCCTGGTCAGCGGGCTCGGCGTCTGGTTCACCGGCTCGCCCAACTCGGTGGTGGTCGGCGCCAGCGGGGTGATCTTCGGGTACCTGGGCATTCTGCTCACCCGGGGCATCTTCGAGCGCAGCTGGTGGAACTTCGCCGTCTTCCTGCTGGTCGGCCTGCTCTACGGTTGGCAGCTGGTCGGCATCCTGCCCACCGACGAGCGGATCTCCTGGCAGGGGCACCTGTTCGGGCTGCTCGGCGGGGTGGTGGCCGCGATCCTGTTCCGTCGTCGCCGCCCGGTCGTCGGCGGCTCGGACTACACCGGGTCCACGCTCAGCCTGCCCTGACCGGTTCCTCGGCGCGCCTCTGGGACGTGCTTGCCCGACCGCTGCCACCCGCCTACCGTCGAGATCAGCAAGCGTTGATCCGTGAGCGGAAAGCGACGGTACGCCATGCGTGAGGTCGATGTTGCCGTGATCGGGGCCGGTCCGGCCGGCCTCTTCGCCGCGTACTACGCCGGGTTTCGAGGGCTGTCGGTGGCGGTGATCGACGCGCTGCCGGAGCCGGGTGGTCAGGTCACCGCGATGTACCCGGAGAAGCTGATCCTCGACGTGGCCGGTTTCCCCGCCGTCAAGGGCCGCGACCTGGTCGCCAACCTGGTGGCTCAGGCCGCCCCGTTCGGCCCGCACTACCTGCTCGGCACCCGGGCCGAGAAACTCTCGTACGCCGATGAGCGGCCGGTGCTCGGTCTGGCCGGTGGCGAGCAGCTCGGCTGCGGCGCGGTCGTGATCACCGGTGGGCTGGGCAGCTTCAGCCCTCGGCCGCTGCCCTGCGCCGACAGCGCGCCCGGCGCCGGGATCGTCTACTTCGTACCCGAGCCGACCGAGTTGGCCGACCGGGACGTGCTGATCGTCGGTGGCGGTGACTCCGCGTTCGACTGGGCGTTGACGCTGCAACCGCTGGCCCGCTCGGTGACCCTGGTGCACCGGCGGGAGAAGTTCCGGGCGCACGCCTCGACAGTGGCCCGGGTGCTGTCGCTGCCGGTGCGGGTGGTGGTCAACGCCGAGGTCACCCGGCTGTTCGGGGATGGCACGGTGAGCGGCGCCGAGGTGACCGTACGCGGTGGCGCGACCGAGACGCTGCCGGTGGACACCGTGGTGGCCGCGCTCGGCTTCACCGCCGACCTGGGCCCGCTCGCCGAGTGGGGGCTGCGGCTGGACCGCCGGCACATCCTGGTGGACAGCGCCATGGCGACGAACCTGCCCCGGGTCTTCGCGGCCGGCGACATCACCGAGTACCCGGGCAAGGTCCGGCTGATCGCGACCGGCTTCGGCGAGGCCGCCACGGCGGTCAACAACGCGGCGGTGGCCATCGACCCGAGCGCCCACCTGTTCCCCGGTCACTCGTCCGACGCCGGCTGACCGCGGTGCCGGCCGCGGGCCGGTTCGCGTCCGTGCCGGTCGCTCACTGCAGGTGGGGCAGGCCGATCAGGTCGGCCATCAGCCCGACCTGGTGGTCGAAGTACACGTCCCGGTGCGCGACGGTCTGGTTCAACCGGCCGAACAGTTCGAAGCTGATCAGCCCGAAGAGCTGCGTCCAACCAGCCATGCCCCGGGCGAGCAGGGCGGTGGGCATCCCGGGGAAGAAGGTGTCGGCCAGCTCGGTCAGGTCGGCGCGCACCGGCTCCGGCAGGTCGTCGGCGGGGACCGCGAGCAGGCCGTCGGCCAGGCCGTCGCGGAGGATGCCGACCAGGGTCAGCGGGGGGCGCTGGGCAGGTAGGACGGTGTCCTCGGGAGCGGCGTACCCGGGCACCGGGCTGCCGTAGAGCAGCGCGTACTCGGCGGGGTGGGTGAGCGCCCAGTCCCGCGCGGCCCGGCACACGGCGTGCCAGCGGCCGCGCAGGTCGTGCCGCTCGGCGCTGCCGTCGGCGGCCTCCACCGTGTCGCCGAGCGCGTCGTACGCCTCGATGATCAGCGCGGTGAGCAGGTCGTCCCGGCTCGGGACGTAGCGGTAGATGGCGGAGGAGACCATGCCCATGTCCCGGGCGACGGCCCGCAGCGACAGGTTCGCACCCTCGGTGGTCAGGTGTCGGCGGGCCACGGCCTTGATCTCGTCGAGCATCTCGGCGCGGACGCGGGCGCGGATCGAGGAAGCGGACATGGGATCACTCTGCCACGAAGCAGAGCACCAATCAAAATCGAGAGCACCGCTCTTGACGGATCGCCGGCCGGCGGGCATGGTGGTGGTGCGCAGAGAGCAGTGCTCTCGATTCGCACCCCTGCTTCGAAAGGTCTCCCATGTCGCTACACGTCATCGTCGGCACCGGCCCGGTCGGCACCGCCACCGCCCGTCTCCTCGCCGAGCGGGGTGAGCAGGTCCGCGTCGTCAGCCGCCGGGGCACCGGACCGGAGCACCCCGCCATCGAGCGGATCGCCGCCGACGCCGCTGACGCCGAACGCCTCACCGCACTCACCACCGGCGCCCAGGCGCTGTACAACTGCGCGAACCCGGCCTACCACCGGTGGTCCACCGACTGGCCGCCACTGGCCGGCGCACTGCTCGCCGCCGCCGAGCGGACCGGCGCGGTGCTCGCCACGGTCGGCAACCTCTACGGGTACGGACCGGTCGACGGTCCGATGACCGAGCAGAGCCCGCCGGCCGCGACCGGCACCAAGGGCCGGGTCCGCAACCGGATGTGGGCCGACGCGCTCGCCGCCCACCGGGCCGGTCGGGTCCGGGTCACCGAGGTGCGCGGATCCGACTACGTCGGCGTCGGCGGCACCTCGCTGGCGATGATGGTGCTACCCCGGGTACTCGCCGGGCAGCGGGTCTTCCTGCCCGTCAACTGGGACGCCCCGCACACCTGGACGTACATCGCCGACGTCGCCCGTACCCTCGTCGCGGCAGCCGCCCAGGAACAGGCCTGGGGGCGGGCCTGGCACGTGCCCAGCGCGCCGGCCGCACCGATGCGCGAGTTGGCCACCCGAGCGGCGGCGCTGGTCGGCGCACCCGCGCCGAAGCTGATCCGGATGCCCTACCCGGTGCTGTGGCTGGGCGGCCTGACCAACCCGCTCATCCGCGAACTGCGGGAGACCGCCTACCAGTTCGATCGCCCCTTCCTGATGGACTCGACCGCCGCCACCGCCACCCTCGGCGTCGAGCCGACCCCCCTGGACCGCGCCCTGAAGGACATCGTCGAGGCCCTGCACGGCTGAACCGCGCCCGTCACCCGCCGCGAGCCGGTTCAGCTCAGCGGCGCGCGGGCGGCGCGAGCGCGGCGATCAGCACGGCCACCATGGTCAGCGCGGCGCCGAGCAGGGTGTTCGGGCCGGGGTGCGAGGCGGCGGTGGGCAGCACCACGTCCAACAGGACGGCCCCCACGATCTGGCCGGCGATCGTGGCGAGGCCGAGCAGCAGCACACCGGTGAAGCGCACGATCGCCGCGGCGATCGCGATGAACACGATGCCGATCGGGCCGCCCAGGTAGAGCCACGGCTCGGTCGGCAGGTGGCCGGTCGGCCAGCCGCGTATCGCGGTGTCGACCGCGAACGCGGCGAGCAGGGTGACCGTGCCCACCGCGAAGTTGATCAGCGTGGCGGTCAGCGCGCTGTCGGCCGCCGCCCGGACCCGACCGTTGACCGCCTGCTGCCAGGCGGTGCCCACCCCGGCCACCAGCGGCAGCAGGGCCAGCACCAGCGTGCCCGGGTCACCGAAGCGGTCGCCGACCGCCAGGCCGACCGCCAGCACGGTGAGCACCGCGCCGGCCAGCCGCTGCCGGGTGACCGGCTGCCGGCCGGTCGGCCCGATCCCCGCCCGGTCCACCGCGAGACTGCTGCCGGTCTGCCCGGCGACCACCGCGACGGTGAAGACCGCCACGCCCAACGTGCCAATGGTGAGCCCCTGGGTGGCCACCAGCACCGCCCCGCACATGCCGCCGAGGCACTGCCACGGCCGCAGCGCGCCCGACGCGAGGGCGGTACGTACCCCGACCAGCCCGCGCCGCCCGCCGGGGGTGGCCGGCACCAGCACCAGCAGCACCAGCAGGCCGATGCCGAACGAGACGATCGCGGCGGCGAACCCGTCGGCCAGACGTACCCCCAGCTCGCCGTTGATCCGAGACTGCACCGCCACCGCGACCCCGGAGACCGACGCCAGCGCGACGCCGGTGATCCGGCGGGTTGCTGACAGGGTCTGCGGCGTCGCCGTGTCGGTGACGCTCACTCGTGCTCGGCCAGTGGACGACCGTCGAAGTCGACCGCGGAGTAGAGCGCCAGCTTCTCCAGCCGGTGGTACGAGTCGATCACGCGGATGGTGCCGCTCTTCGACCGCATCACGATCGACTGGGTGTACGCCCCGCCGGCCCGGTAGCGCACCCCGCGCAGCAGGTCGCCGGAGGTGACTCCGGTCGCCACGAAGAAGCAGTTGTCCCCGGTGACCAGGTCGTCGGTGCCCAGCACGCGGTCCAGGTCGTGCCCGGCGGCGAGCGCCTTCTCCCGCTCCTCGGCGTCGCGCGGCCAGAGCTTGGCCTGCATCGCCCCGCCCATGCACTTCAACGCGCAGGCAGAGATGATGCCCTCGGGGGTGCCACCGATGCCCATCAGCACGTCGACGTCCGACTCGCCCCGGGCCGCCGCGATGGAGCCGGCGATGTCCCCGTCGGAAATGAACCGGATGCCCGCCCCGGTCCGGCGGATCTGCGCGACCAGGTCGGCGTGGCGGCTGCGGTCCAGCACGCAGACCGTCACCTCGGAGACGTCGGTGCCCTTGACCTTGGCGATCCGCCGCAGGTTGTCGGCCACCCCGGCGTTGATGTCCACGACGTCGGCGTACGCCGGCCCGACCGCGAGCTTCTCCATGTAGAAGACGGCGCTCGGGTCGAACATCGCGCCGCGCTCGGAGACGGCGAGCACCGCCAGCGCGTTCGGCATGCCCTTGCTCATCAGCGTGGTGCCGTCGACGGGATCGACCGCGACGTCCACCTCCGGGCCGGTGCCGTCGCCGACCTGTTCGCCGTTGAAGAGCATCGGGGCGTTGTCCTTCTCGCCCTCGCCGATCACCACGACGCCGCGCATCTGGATCGAGTTGATCAGCTTGCGCATGGCGTCGACGGCGGCCCCGTCGCCGCCCTCCTTGTCGCCCCGGCCGACCCAGCGGCCGGCGGCCATCGCCGCGGCCTCGGTGACCCGGACCAGGTCGAGGGCGAGGTTACGGTCGAGATCCTGTGGGATCCGCGTCCTGGTGTTCGTCATGACGGCTGCTCCTCCTCGCGACGGTGCGGGGTGGACCGGCCGCGGGGCGCCTCCCGCTGCCGGCTTTGTCGCTGATCCTCACACGATGGCTGACCCGGCGTCGGCGCGGGGCGGTGATGGGCCGGATACCGCCGGTCGGGCGGCTGCGAAGATGGCAGGGTGGAACCCGCACAGCCAGCCGACCGCGTACCCGACGACCGCACGCCGCCCGACGGCCAGCCGCCGGCGGACCTTCCCGCCGGTTCCGGTGCTGAGCCGGCCGCGACCGGCCCGACGACACCGCCGGCCGCCGAGCCGGCCCTGGTCGAGTCGAGCCCCGCGGACGAGCCGGCCCGCAGCGGTCCCGCCATCGGGACCGACGCCGCCGCCGAGACCGGCGAGCGGCCCGCGCCGCCGCCGCGGGCGGAGGCCGCCCGATCCGAGCGGTCGCCCAAGGACATGGCGATCTCGCTGCTGGTGCTGCTGATCCCGATCGCGCTGCTGCTGGCGTTCTACCGGGGTTTCCTCGGCGGCGACGAACCGACCACGGTCGATCCGGCGCCGGCGATCGAGCAGGCCCGCTCGGCGAACGTCTTCCCGGTGAGCCAGCCGGAGGGCCTGGGTTCGGACTGGCGTACGGTCAGCGCCCGCTACCAGACGGTGGAAGGCGGCGCGAACCTGCGGATCGGCTACATCACGCCGGAGGGGCGGGGCGTCCAGCTGTTGCAGAGCAACGTGCCGGCGGAGCGGCTGCTCCCGGCCGAGCTGACCGGCCAGGGTCAGCCACAGGGCCCGACGGAGCTGGCCGGACGCACCTGGCAGCGCTACACCGCACGGGGCAACCAGCAGGCGCTGGTCCTGCTGGAGCCGGCCCGTACGGTCATCGTCGTCGGCGACGCCCGGGACAACGAACTGCGCCAACTCGCCGACGCGCTGCGCTGACGGCGGCCACCCCCGCTCCGGTCGGCGGTGGTACGACCGCACGAAGGTCGCCCCGTTCCCGTCGCACGGGCGCGGCGACAACCGGACAGTTGGGTGATTGTGCGACGTGTCGACTGGGAACAAGGAGGAAGTGATCCGGGTGCGCTGCTCGGCCCGGGTCGCGCGGCGCAGCCGAAGGTGCTGCTGCGTCGCCCGGTTTCCGGCGCCGTCCTGGTCGTCGGGTGACCCCCTTGGGAGACACGTATGACTGTTCGACGACTCAGTGCCGGCCTGGTAGCCGCCGCCCTGTTCACGCCCGGTCTGGCCGCCTGCAACAGCAGTGGGACCCCTACCGCCGGATCGACCGCGTCCCCGACGGTGAGCGCGTCCGGCGCGCCGAGCCCGTCCGGCACGCCGAGCCTGTCCGGCTCGCCCGTGGCGGGCGACGCCAAGCAGGCGCTGCTCGACTCCACCAAGGAGATCAGCAACGGAAACTTCCGCTTCACCCTCGCCGGCGCCGGCTCCACGGCGGAGGGCCAGGTGCACCAGCCGAGCCAGAGCGCGGCCATGAAGATCGCCATCGGCGGCCCCTCGTCCGACCTCGCCATGAAGCTCGACGTGATCCACTTCAAGCCGGACAGCTGGGTGAAGCTGGAGCTGAGCGGCCCCACCGCCGACAGCCTGCCCGCCATCAAGCAGCTCAACCTCGGCAAGTACCAGCACCTGGACCAGACCCGGATCAAGGGCAACCGGAGCCTCGGCTTCGACTTCGAGAAGGTCGACCCGGCCGGCAGCGCGGTGCTGACCCAGGGCATCACCGAGGTCCGCAGCACCGGCACCGGCACGTACGCCGGCACCATCGACGTCACCAAGGCGGCTGAGGCCGGCTCGCTGAACGCCGCCACGATCGCCGCGCTGGGCACGCAGGCGAAGACGGTTCCGTTCACCGCGAAGGTGGATCCGCAGGGCCGGCTCAGCGAGCTGGTGCTGCAACTTCCGGCCGCCGGGCAGACCGCCGCCCAGGAGATCCGAATGACGTACTCCGACTACGGTGCCGCCACCGCCGCGCAGAAGCCGCCGGCGAACCAGGTCGTCGAGGCGCCGGCCGAGCTGTACAGCCTGTTCAACTGAAGGTCGTACGCGGGTGGGGCGGCTCCGGTCGCCCCACCGGCGGTCAGGAGGAGGGCTCCTGCCGGGCGGCTTCGATCCGCGCCCGGGCGCCGTCCAGCCACCGCTGGCAGATCACCGCCAGCGCCTCGCCGCGCTCCCACAGCGCCAGCGACTCCTCCAGGGAGGTGCCGCCGGCCTCCAGCCGCTCCACCACCGAGGCCAGCTCTGCGCGGGCCTGCTCGTAGCTGAGCCGCTCGTCCGGCTTGGCCTTCGTGTCGTCAGTCATCGCGTCCATCTCAGCACACCACTCTCCGACCGCCGCGCCCCGCCACTCAGCCGTCCACCGTGGCTGCCAGCTCACCGTCGGCCAGGCGGACGCGCAGCGGGTCGCCCTTGCCGACCTCGGCCGCCGCGCGTACCACGTGACCGTCCGCGCGCTGCACGATCGCGTACCCCCGGTCGAGGGTCGCGGCGGGTGACAGGGCGCGTAGCCGCGCCAGGGTGTGCCGCAGCTCGTCGTCGGCCGCGGCGAGCCGGTGGTCCAGGCACCGTCCGGCCCGCTGACGCAGCGCGCTCAGGTCGGTCGCCCGCTGCTCCACCATCACCTGGGGTCGGGCCAGCACCGGACGGGAACGCAGCCCGTCGAGCCGGTGGGACTCCCGGTCGACCAGATTGCGCACCGCCCGCTCGAGGCGGTGCCGGGCCTGGCCGATGAGGCGTACCTCCTCGGTGAGGTCGGGGACCACCCGCTTGGCCGCGTCGGTCGGGGTGGAGGCGCGGACGTCGGCGACGTAGTCGATCAGCGGGGCGTCCGTCTCGTGACCGATGGCGCTGACCACCGGGGTACGGCAGCCGAACACCGCGCGGCAGAGCGCCTCGTCGGAGAAGGGCAGCAGGTCCTCGATGCCGCCGCCGCCCCGGGCGATGATGATCACGTCGATGCTCGGGTCGGCGTCCAGCACCTTGAGCGCGTCGATGATCTGCGGCACCGCGGACGGGCCCTGCACGGCCACGTTGACCGTACGGAACTCCACCGCCGGCCAGCGCCGCCGTGTGTTGGTCAGCACGTCCCGTTCGGCGGCGGACGCCCGGCCGGTGATCAGCCCGATCCGGCCGGGCAGGAACGGCAGCCGGCGCTTGCGGGCCCGGTCGAACAGCCCCTCGGCGGCGAGCAGCTTCTTGAGCTTCTCCAGCCGGGCCAGCAGCTCACCCAGCCCCACCTGGCGGATCTCGTCGGCACGCAGGCTCAGCGTGCCCCGGGCGGCGTAGAACTCCGGTTTGGCGTGCAGCACCACCCGGGCGCCCTCGCGTAGCTCGGGCGCGCCGGCGTCCAGCACGTCCCGGTTGGTGGTGACGGTCAGGCTCAGGTCGGCCGACGGGTCACGCAGGGTGAGAAAGACGGTGCTTGCCCCGGGCCGGCGGCTGATCTGCGCCACCTGTCCGTCCACCCACACCCAGCCGAGCTTCGCGATCCAGGCGCCCACCTTCTGGCTGACCACCCGGACCGGCCACGGCTCCTCCGCGCTGCTCCGCGCCCCGTCACTCACCCGCCCACCCTACGACCCACCCCACCCGATTCGTTGATCATGAAGTTGTCGCCCGCCTTTGGCGGTGTATCGCGCAACAACTTCATGATCAACGGGGGCTGGGCGGAGCTGGCGCGGGGTCGCAGCCGCTGCCGCCGGGAAATCGGACACGTACGATGGGTGGGTGACCGAGGCTCAGGCGACCCCCCAGACCGGCAAGCGCGTGCTCCTGGCCAAGCCCCGCGGCTACTGCGCGGGCGTCGACCGCGCGGTGCAGACCGTCGAGGAGGCGCTGAAGCTCTACGGCGCCCCGATCTACGTCCGCAAGCAGATCGTGCACAACAAGCACGTCGTGCAGACCCTGGAGGCCCAGGGCGCGATCTTCGTGGAGGAGAACGAGGAGGTCCCGGAGGGCGCCACCGTCATCTTCTCCGCGCACGGCGTGGCCCCCGAGGTCTACGAGCAGGCGAAGGAGCGCTCGCTGAAGGCGATCGACGCGACCTGCCCGCTGGTCACCAAGGTGCACCAGGAGGCGAAGCGGTTCGCCGCCGAGGACTACGACATCCTGCTGATCGGTCACGAGGGGCACGAGGAGGTCGTCGGCACCGCCGGCGAGGCTCCCGCCCACATCCAGCTGGTGGACGGCCCGGACGGCGTCGACAAGATCACCGTCCGCGACCCGGAGAAGGTCGTCTGGCTCTCCCAGACCACGCTCTCGGTGGACGAGACGCTGGAGACGGTCGCCCGGCTCAAGCAGCGGCTGCCGCTGCTCCAGTCGCCGCCCAGCGACGACATCTGCTACGCCACCTCCAACCGGCAGCACGTGGTCAAGGAGATCGCCCCGGACTGTGACGTGGTGATCGTCGTCGGCTCGCGGAACTCGTCCAACTCGGTCCGGCTGGTCGAGGTCGCCCTGGACGCCGGTGCCCGTGCCGGTCACCTGGTCGACTTCGCCCACGAGATCGACGACGCCTGGCTGGCCGACGCCCGCACCGTCGGCGTGACCTCCGGCGCGAGCGTCCCGGAGGATCTGGTCCGGGACGTGCTGACGCACCTGGCCGCGCACGGTTTCGGCGACGTCGAGGAGATCACCACCGCCAACGAGCGGCTCACCTTCTCGCTGCCGCAGGAGCTGAAGCGGGACATGAAGGCCGCGGCGGCCCGCGGTTGAGTGGCGTCGGCAGGGTTCGGGTGGGAACGGCCCGCCACCGCGGCGCGTCGAAACCGGCATGAGGACCTTTCGGCTCGTCGTCTCCGCCCTGGTGGTCTGCGCGGCGCTGAGCGCCTGCGGCGACACGGACGGGCCCGCCACCCCCACCCCGAGCGGATCGTCACCGGCGACCGGGCAGCCCAGCCCGTCGGCGCAGCCCAGCCCGTCGGCGACCGTCCCGTCGACCCCCGGCCCGGGGACACCCACCCCCTCCTCGCCGCTCAAGCCACCCGGTGGACCCACCGTCCCGCCGCCGGTCGGAGCCACCGAGCTCACCGGCACGATCACCCCTGGCGTGGAGCCGAACTGCGTGCTGCTCGACGGCTACCTGCTGCTCGGCGGTCCGCGGGACGTGCTGAGGGCCGGCGCCAAGGTGACCGTCACCGGCCGGGTGGAGCCCGGCATGATGACCACCTGCCAGCAGGGCACGCCGTTCGTCGTGGAGGGCGCGCACCGTAACTGACCCGGCTCCGGTGGGCCGGCGGGTGGCCCGCTGCCCACCAGCGGGCGAACCGGTCAGCGGTCGCGGTCGACGGGGACGGCGTCGTCCAACAGCTCGGGCGCCTGGGGCTGGCGGGGGGTCAGCTCGACCTGGGCCGGGCTGGCCAGCTCCTCGTCCGAGACGCCCAGCTCGGCGAGCTTGCGGGCGCTGACCAGCACCCGGGCCTCCAGCGAGCCGACCGCCCGGTTGTACGCGGTCACCGCCCCGGCCAGCGACGAGCCGAGCTTGCCCACGTGGTCGCCGAGGGTGGCGAGCCGGCTGTACAGCTCCCGGGCCAGCGTGTGCACCGCCAGCGCGTTGCGGGCCAGCGCCTCCTGCCGCCAGGAGTAGGCCACCGTGCGGAGCAGGGCGACCAGGGTGGCCGGCGTGGCCAGCACCACGTTGCGGGCGAAGGCGTGCTCCAGCAGCGTCGGGTCACGCTGGAGCGCGACGTCGAGGAACGGGTCGGCGGGGACGAACAGCACCACGAACTCCGGCGAGCTGTCGAACGCGGCCCAGTAGGACTTGGCCGCCAGGGCGTCGACGTGCCCCCGCAGGTGCCGGGCGTGCGCGTCGAGGTGGGTGTCCCGGCCGCGCTCGTCGCGGGCCTCCATCGCGGTGAGGTACGCGTCGAACGGCGCCTTGGCGTCCACCACCACCGACCGGCCGCCGTGCAGCCGGACCACCAGGTCCGGGCGGACGACCTGCTCGTCGGTGGCGGCGGTGACCTGCTCGGAGAAGTCGCAGTGCTCCAGCATGCCGGCCGCCTCGACGATCCGGCGCAGCTGGTGCTCGCCCCAGCGGCCCCGCACCTGCGGCGCGCGCAGCGCCGCCACCAGCTGCTTGGTCTCGGTGCGCAGCTCGCCGGAGACCGCGTTCATGGAGCGCACCTGCTCACGCAGCTCGGCGTACGCGTCGACCCGGTCGTGCTCCAGATCGGCGACCCGCTGCTCGTAGCGGCGCAGGGTCTCGTGCAGCGGCGCCACCGCACGGGCCACCGCCTCCTGGGACTGGGCGGTGGCCTCGTAGCTCAGCGCCCGCATGGACTGCTCCAGGCGCCCCTCGCCCTCGCGGGTCGCGGTCAGCGTGGCGTCCAGCCGGGCGATGTCGGCCGCCGACCGGGACCGGGCCGCGAGCCAGCCCACCGCCCCGCCGGCGCCGAGGCACACGATCACCAGGAGCAGCGTCGAGACGTCCATCACCGGAGCTTGCCAGACGGATACGACGTGGAACCCGCGGGTACGTTCGATGACATGGAACTTGTCCTGTGCCTCGCCATCGTGGTGATCGGCGCGGTGGCCGCCGCGGCGCTCATCCGCGCCCAGGCCACCGCCCGGCAGCGCACTGAACTCGGTGACGCTCGCGCGGAGGCGCAACGCTGGTACGAGCGCCTCGGCGGCCAGTTGATGACCCTGCACGGCGACGAGCCAGCGGTCCGCCAGGCGCTGTCCGATGCCGGTGAGCGGTACAACGCGGCGGGCTCGCAGCTGGAGCAGGCGCGTACGCCGCACCAGTTCGCTCTGGCTCGGGAGACCGCGCTGGAGGGGCTGGCGTACATCCGGGCGGCGCGGACGGCGCTGGGGATCGACCCGGGGCCCGAGGTGCCGGCGCTGGCCGCCGCGCGGGGCGTCGGGCAGCTCACCAAGGAGCGGGAGGTCGACGTGCAGGGGCAGACCTTCCGGGCCGGTCCGCAGCCGGGTCGGGAAACGCCCTACTACTACCCCGGGGGCCGTTACCAGGGCCGTCCGGTGCCGGCGGGCTGGTACTCGACGCCGTGGTGGAAGACGGCGCTGGGTGCCGGCGCCGGTGTGCTCGGCGGCGTCCTGATCGCCGACGCACTGTTCTCGCCGGCCTTCGCCGACCCGGGGTACGGCTACGACGAGGGCTACCAGGAGGGCTTCGGTGACGGCGTCGACCAGGGCGCGGACGGCGGTGACCAGGGCTTCGACGGTGGGGACCAGGGCGGCGACGTCGGCGGCGGTGACTACGCGGGCGGGGACTACGCGGGTGGCGACTTCGGTGGCGGCGGTTTCGGTGGTGGCGACTTCGGCGGTGGCGGTGACTTCGGCGGCGGTGACTTCGGTGGTGGCGACTGGTGAGCGCCGCTGAGTGACACGAGAACAGGCCCCGGTCGCGGAGACCGGGGCCTGTTCGTGCTGTCGCTCAGCCGGTGTTGCGCATCCCGGCGGCGATGCCGTTCACCGTGGTGAGCAGCGCCCGTTCCAGGGCCGTGCCGTCGCTCGGGGCGCGCCGGCCACCCGGCGCGGTCGCCACCGCCCGTCCGGCGGCACCGGACTCGCGGTACTGCCGCAGCAGCGCCACCTGGAGGTGGTGCAACGGCTCCAGGTAGGTGTCCCGCACCGCCAGGGTGCGCTGCAGCACCGGCGAGTTCTCCAACAGGGCGGGCGAGGCGGTCACCGCCAGCACCTCCCGCTTGGTCAGCTCGTACTCCTGCTCGATCTGCTCGAAGATCGGGTGCAGCTTCTTCGGCACCAGCGTCTCGACGTACCGGCGGGCGATGCTCAGGTCGGTCTTGGTCAACATCATCTCGACGTTGGACAGGAACGTGCGGAAGAAGTGCCAGTTGCGGTGCATTTCGGCCAGCACGTCCGCCAGCCCGGCCTCGCGGGCGGCGGCCAGCCCCGCGCCGACGCCGAACCAGCCCGGCACGATCTGCCGCGTCTGCGTCCAGCCGAACACCCACGGGATGGCCCGCAGCCCGGACAGCCCGGCACCGGTGTTCGGGCGCTTCGCCGGCCGGGAGCCGATGTTCAACGCGCCGAGCAGTTCGGTGGGGGTGGACGCCCAGAAGTACGCCGGCAGGTCCGGGTCCTCGACCAGCGACCGGTACGACCGGAAAGCCGACTCGGAGACCACGTCCATGGCGGCGTCCCAGCGTTCGAGCATCTCCGCCGGCTGCCGGGGGCCGGTGTGCAGCAGCGTCGCCTGGAGCACCGCGGCGAGGGTGAGCTCCAGGTTCTCCCGGGCCAGCGAGGGCAGGCTGTACTTGTCCGAGATCACCTCGCCCTGCTCGGTCACCTTGATCGCGCCGTCCAGCGTGCCGTACGGCTGCGCCAGGATCGCCTCGTGCGTCGGGCCGCCGCCGCGCCCCACCGTGCCGCCCCGGCCGTGGAACAGCCGCAGGTGCACCCCGTGCCGGGCGGCCACGTCGCGCAGCGCGCGCTGTGCCCGGTGGATCGACCACTGGCTGGTGGTGATCCCGGCCTCCTTGTTGGAGTCCGAGTAGCCGAGCATGACCTCCTGCACGTCACCCCGGGCGGCCACCAGCGCCCGGTACGCGGGCAGCGACAGCAGCTCGTCGAGGAGTTCGCCGCCGGCGTTCAGCTCGGCCGGGGTCTCCAGCAACGGCACGAAGCCGACCCGGGCCCGGCCGCTGTGCACGTCGACCAGCCCGGCCTCGCGGGCCAGCACCACCGCGGCCAGCACGTCGTCCACCCCGAGGGTCATCGAGATGATGTACGACTCGATGACCTCGTTGCCGAACCGGTCCTGCGCCTCCCGGATGGTGCTGAACACGTCGAACGTCTTACGGGTGGCCTCGGTCAGTGGGGTGTCCACCGTGGACAGGGGGCGGCGGCCGGTCAGCTCGTCGGCCAGCAGCTTGGTGCGCTCCAGACGGGTCAGCGCCGGGTAGTCGGAGACCTCACCGACGGCCCCGTACAGCTGGGCGAGCACCGCGTGGTGCGCCTCGGCGTGCTCCCGGACGTCCATCGTCGCCAGGTGCAGGCCGAACGCGGAGACCGTCCGGATGGTGGAGGCCAGCCGGCCGACGGCGGTGAGCTGCCCGGAGTTGCGGGCCAGCGAGGCGCGCAGCAGCTCCAGGTCGGCGATCAGCTCGGCCGAGCCCCGGTAGTCCCGGCCCGGCACGTGCGCGGTGCCCTGGCGCAACCGCTGCCGGGTGTTGGCCAGCTTCGCCTTCACGCAGCGCGCCTTGAGCCGGTACGGCTCCTCGGCGTTGACCCGGCGGAACCGGGGTGCCACCTCGGGCAGCGCGTCCAGATCGGCGGCGAGGCTGGCGGAGAGGTCCAGTGACACCCCGCGCAGCCGACGGGAGACCGAGACCTCGTTGATGAGGTGGTCCATCGCCTTCTCGGTGGCCGCGATGCCGTGCTCGTGCTGAATGGTCAGCACCTCGCGGGTGACCGCCGGGGTGACGAAGGGATTGCCGTCCCGGTCACCGCCGATCCAGGTGCCGAAGCTCAACGGGCGGGCCGTCGGCGAGGTTTCCACGCCGAGCGTGCGCAGCGTGTCGGCCAGGTCGTCGAGCACCTGGGGGGCGGCCTCGGCGTACAGGTCACGCAGGTAGTAGATCGCGTTGCGGGCCTCGTCGGTCGGGTCCGGCCGGTCCAGCCGCAGCTCGTCGGTCTGCCACATCAGGTCCAGAAGCTCGGCCAGCCGGCGGTTCGCCGGGCCCTCGTCGCTGGCGCCGTAGAGGATCGCGTTGGCGGTCTCGGTGTCCAGCTCGTCGGCGATGGCCCGCAGCTTGGACAGGATCGAGCGGCGGGCCGCCTCGGTGGGGTGCGCGGTGAAGACCGGCCGGACCGCCAGCCGGCGGGCCGCGGCGGCGATCTCCTCGGCCGGCACCCCGCGCTCGGCGATCATCTTGGCCGCCTGGTCCAGCCAGCCGCCCTGCACGGCGCGGCGGCGGCGCAGGTCCCGGGCACGGTGCACCTGCTCGGTGATGTTGGCCAGGTGGAAGTAGGTGGAGAAGGCGCGGGCCAACTTGGTGCCGGTGGTCACGTCCAGCCCGCCGAGCCGCTGGGCGGCCGCCGGGGCGTCGGTGCGGACCTGGGCGCGGATCTCCTCGACGAGGTCGAGCAGTGGTCGGCCCTCCTGGCGGGCCAGGGTCTGCCCGAGGAGGGTGCCGAGCCGGCGGATGTCGGCGCGCAGTGCGGCGTCCGGGCCGTCGTGGTCGTGCTGGTCGGTCACGATGCGCTCCTTACGTCAGTACGAAGGACAGCGCTGTCCGACTCCCTGGATGGTATCCGCGTCGGGCCGGATGGCAGGAGGGGCTCTCCGCATGGTGCGCCGTGACGCGGAACACCTCGGAGATCACCTCAACGCCCGCGGGTGTCGCCCGACCGCCCCGTCCGGCTCCTCGTCCACCAGGCCAGACTAGGGAGGCTTCCTGCCCGGCTCGCGGTGTTTCGGCGGGCGGAAAATCCGCTGGTTCTGCCCGCTACCGTCTGATCATGGATGCCCCGCGATATCCCACCAAGCCGAAGCCGGGCGACCGGGTCGCTGTCGTCTCACCCTCCGCCGGTCTGCCGGGCCTCTTCCCGCATGTCCACGAGCTGGGGCTGCGGCGACTGCGCGAGGAGTTCGGCCTGGAGCCGGTGGAGTACCCGACCACCCGCGTGATGGGAGCCGACCCGCGTGACCGGGCCCGCGATCTGACCGCTGCCTTCGCCGACCCGACGATCACCGCCGTGCTCGCCACCGTCGGCGGGGAAGACCTGATCACGGTCACCCCGCACCTCGACGACGACGTGCTGCGCGCCAACCCGAAGCCCTACTTCGGCTACTCCGACAACACCAACGTGCTCAACCACCTGCACCGGCTGGGGATCGTGGCGTACCACGGCGGGTCCGTGCTGGTGCACCTCGGCCGGCCGGGTGCGCCGCACCCGCTGACCTTCGACTCGCTGCGCGCGGCGCTCTTCAGCAGCGACTGGTACGACCTCACCCCCGCGACCGAGTGGGGCGACGAGCCGCGCGACTGGCGTGACCCGGCGACGCTCGCCGAGGAGCCGGTGATGCTGCCGGGTGAGGGCTGGCACTGGCAGGGCCCGGCGCGCGTGGTCCGGGGACGCACCTGGGGCGGCAACCTGGAGGTGCTCAACTGGCTGCTCGCCGCCGACCGGGTGGCCCCGGCCGCGTCGCTGGCCGGCTCGGTGCTGCTGATCGAGACCTCTCAGGAGTTGCCCTCGGGCACCGAGGTGTACCGGATCCTGCGCAACCTGGGGGAGCGCGGCCTGCTCGCCAGCTTCCCGGCGGTGCTGGTCGGGCGGGCCAAGGCGTGGGACTTCGACCGGCCGCACACCGTCGACGAACGCCGGGCGTACGTGGCGGCCCAGCGGGGCGCGGTGACCCGGGCCTGCGCCGAGTACGCGCCCGACGCCGTGCTGGTCTTCGACGTCGACTTCGGGCACACCGACCCGCAGCTGATCATCCCGTACGGCGGAGAGGCCCTGGTCGACGCCGAGGCCCGCCGCATCGCGGTCCGCTACTGACCTGTCCGGCCGCCGGGCTGGTTCTTCGCCACTTCCGGGAAGTAGTGGTGTCCGGGTGCACCGGAGGCCACTACTTCCGTGAAGTTGTGTAGATCTTGGGCGTGGGACGCGGCCTCTCCGGCGATGCGGCCAACGCTGGAAGGCTCGTCCGGTGTGAGCGCTGTCAGTTGTCGACGATGGCGAAGGCGCGGACCGGAAACGTGCCCATGCCGGCCACCATCGGTGGCGCCGCGGTGAACCGGAAGCCGCTCGGCGGCAGGGCGTCCAGGCCGGTCAGGTGCTCCACGATCGGGATGCCGGCGGCGAGCAGCGTGCTGTGCGCGGGGCGTTCACCGCCGGCCGCGGGGCTCATGTCGTCGATGTTGATCGAGTCGATGCCGGCCAGGGCCACGCCGGCGTCGGCCAGTGCCTGGGCGGCGTCCCCGGTCAGGTGCGGCGCCTCCGGCGCGCCGTACCGCTCGGTGCCGAAGTGCGCATCCCAGCCCGTGTGCAGCAGCACCGCGCGCCCCGCGACCTCGTACGGGGCGAGCATCAACCGGTCCACCGCCCGCGTGCCGGGCGGCACCCGGACCACGACGCCGGGCAGGTCGACGAGCCGGTCCAGCGGCACCCCGGCCAGGTCATCGCCGCCGGCCCAGCGGTGTGCCGGTGTGTCCAGGTACGTGCCGGTGTTGGCGATCATGTCGATCCGAGCCACCCGGAACTCGGTGCCCGGCGCATACCTCGCGCGGGACGCCGCGAACGTCAGCCAGTCGCCGATCTGCGGGGCGGGCCAACCGGGCAGGGTGCTCATCCCGTCACTGATCACGTGGCTCAGCTCGACCAGTCGCCGGCCGGCGCCGGGTTCGCCGACGGCGACGCCACGACCACCCTTGTGCGGCTCCTCGATGATCGTCTTCGCGCTGATCCGGACCTCGGCGACCATCAGCAGCCCGAGGTGTCGGACGAACAACGCCGCCAGGTCCTGGTCGGTGATCTCTCGACCGGGGATGTCCAGCCGGAACCCCTCGGTGCGCAGCCCACCGCCATTGGCGAAGCTCACCTCGGCGTCGAACTGCGCCCGCCACTGCCCGCTCATGCCAAGACCCGATCACGACCCCCGCTCCCCGTCAAGATCGATGTTCGTCCGGTCCGTCCGCGTGCTCCGCCCGACCGGACCCGGCAGCGCCGGCAGCGCGGGGAGGGTGTGAAGCGCGGGCAGCGCGGAGTGCGCGGGCAGCGCGCGGAGCGCGGGCAGCGCGGGAGGGCGTGAAGCGCGGGGGAGCGCGGGACAGCGCGAAGATCCACACAACTTTCAGGGAAAGGACGCGGGGGTTTCGGGGCGGCGCGGCGTGGACCTGGGCGGAAAGGGGTGGCTGTCGGTGGACGGGGATAGGCTGGTCGTCGTGCACCCCCCGTCCGACCGGACGAGGGGCAGCCGTCGTGTGCGTCGACTCCCCTGGAAGTGATCACATGCTCACCGGTCTGTTCTCCGCCGCCCTGGCCGACCCCGGGCTGGCCCGGGCGCGTGACCTGGCGCGCTCCGGTGCCGCCCAGGTCGACGGCCTCGACATCACCGCCCCACCGGCGCTGCGCCCGTTCGCGGTGGCTGCCGTCGCGGCCGACCCCGACGGCTCCGCTGGCGGGGCCGGCCGGCCGGTGCTGGCGGTGACCGCCACCACCCGTGAGGCCGACGACCTGGCCGCTGCGCTGGGCGGGCTGCTGCCGGCCGAGCAGGTGGTGGTCTTCCCATCCTGGGAGACGCTGCCGCACGAGCGGCTCTCCCCGCGTTCGGACACGGTCGGCCGGCGACTGGCCGTGCTGCGCCGGTTGGCGCACCCGGAGTCGGCCGACGCGCACGGCAGCACCGGGCCGCTGCGGGTGGTCGTGGCCCCGGTTCGCTCGCTGCTCCAGCCGCAGCTCAAGGGGCTCGGCGACCTGGAACCGGTGCAGCTCGCCGCCGGCGAGGAGGCCGACCTGGAGGAGGTCGCCCGCCGGTTGATCGACATGGCGTACGCCCGGGTCGACCTGGTCACCAAGCGCGGCGAGTTCGCGGTGCGCGGTGGCATCCTGGACGTCTTCCCGCCGACCGACGAGCACCCGTCCCGGGTCGAGTTCTGGGGCGACGAGGTGGAGGAGATCCGCACCTTCGCCGTCGCCGACCAGCGGACCATCGAGCAGGTTCCGCTGCTCTGGGCGCCGCCCTGCCGGGAGCTGTTGCTCACCCCGCCGGTCCGCGAGCGGGCCGCCGCGCTCGCCGAGCAGCACCCGGAGCTGGCCGAGATCCTGGACAAGCTGGCCGAGGGCATCCCGGTGGAGGGGATGGAGTCGCTGGCGCCGGTGCTGGTCGGCCCCGACTCGCTGGAGCTGCTGCTGGACGCCATGCCGGCCGGCACCCACGTGCTGCTCTGCGACCCGGAGCGGATCCGCACCCGGGCGCACGATTTGGTGCGTACCTCGGAGGAGTTCCTCCAGGCCAGCTGGGCCGCCGCCGCGGTCGGTGGCCAGGCGCCGGTGGATGTCGGCGCCGCAGCCTTCCGCACCCTGGCCGAGGTCCGCGCCGCCGCCGGCAAGCTCGGCCAGCCGTGGTGGACGCTGTCCCCGTTCGGCCTGGTCGAGGCGGAGACCGCCGAGACTCGGCAGCCCTGGGAGGACGCGCCGGAGCGGGCCGCCGTCACTCCGGACGACGCCATCGCGGTGACGCTCTCCGCCCAGCCCGCCCCGCTGTACCACGGTGAGACCGCCCGTGTCGTCGACGACCTCAAGCGCTGGGCCGGCGAGGGCTGGTCGATCGCGCTGGTCTTCGAGGGGCACGGCCCCGCCCAGCGGGCGGTGGAGGTGCTGCGCGACGCCGGGCTGGGCGCCCGGCTCGTCGAGGAGGTGCCCACCGCTCCCGTCGCCGGCGAGCTGGTGGTCACCTGCGGCGCGCTGAGCAGTGGGTTCGTCGACGAGGCGTCCCGTTTCGTGCTGCTCACCGGCAACGACGTCACCGGGGGTCGGGGCACCTCCACGCGGGACATGCGCAAGATGCCCAGCCGCCGACGCAACACGATCGACCCGCTGGAGCTCAAGGCCGGCGACCACGTGGTGCACGAGCAGCACGGCATCGGCCGGTACGTCGAGCTGGTGCAGCGCACCGTCAACGGCGCCAGCCGGGAATACCTGGTCATCGAGTACGCGGCCAGCAAGCGCGGCCAGCCCGGTGACCGGCTCTTCGTGCCGACCGACCAGCTCGACCAGCTCTCCCGCTACGTGGGCGGCGAGCAGCCGACCCTGCACAAGATGGGCGGCTCGGACTGGCAGAAGTCCAAGGCCCGGGCGCGCAAGGCGGTCCGGGAGATCGCCGCGCAGCTGATCCAGCTCTACGCCGCCCGCAAGGCGTCCAAGGGGCACTCGTTCGGCCCGGACACCCCGTGGCAGCGGGAGCTGGAGGACGCCTTCCCCTGGCAGGAGACGCCGGATCAGCTCGCCGCGATCGACGAGGTCAAGCGGGACATGGAGCAGACCGTCCCGATGGACCGGTTGATCTGCGGCGACGTCGGCTACGGCAAGACCGAGATCGCGGTCCGGGCGGCGTTCAAGGCGGTACAGGACGGCAAGCAGGTGGCGGTGCTGGTGCCGACCACGCTGCTGGTGCAGCAGCACTACAACACGTTCGCCGAGCGGATGAGCCAGTTCCCGGTGGAGATCCGGCAGCTGTCCCGGTTCCAGACTCCGAAGGAGACCGCGCGGACGCTGGAGATGGTCGCCGACGGCACCGTCGACATCGTCATCGGCACCCACCGGCTGCTCCAGACCGCCACCCGGTTCAAGCAGCTGGGTCTGGTGATCGTCGATGAGGAGCAGCGCTTCGGTGTCGAGCACAAGGAGCACCTGAAGACGCTGCGTGCCTCGGTGGACGTGCTGAGCATGTCGGCCACGCCGATCCCGCGCACCCTGGAGATGGCGATCACCGGCATCCGGGAGATGTCCACCATCGCCACCCCGCCGGAGGAGCGGCACCCGGTGCTCACCTTCGTGGGCGCGCAGGACGACCGGCAGGTGGCCGCGTCCATCCACCGGGAGCTGCTCCGCGACGGGCAGGTCTTCTACCTGCACAACCGGGTCGAGTCGATCGACCGGGCGGCGCGGCGGCTGCGTGAGCTGGTGCCCGAGGCGAGGGTCGCGGTGGCGCACGGCCAGATGGGCGAGGAGGCCCTGGAGAAGGTCATGGTCGGCTTCTGGGAGAAGGAGTTCGACGTGCTGGTCTGCACCACGATCGTGGAGTCCGGCATCGACATCCCGAACGCCAACACCCTGATCGTGGAGCGGGCGGACCTGCTCGGCCTGGCCCAGCTGCACCAGATCCGTGGCCGGGTCGGCCGGGGCCGGGAGCGGGCGTACGCCTACTTCCTCTACCCGCCGGAGAAGCCGCTCACCGAGCACGCCCACGAGCGGCTGGCCACCATCGCGCAGCACACCGAACTGGGCGCCGGCATGTACGTGGCGATGAAGGACCTGGAGATCCGGGGCGCCGGCAACCTGCTCGGCGGCGAGCAGTCCGGGCACATCGAGGGCGTCGGCTTCGACCTGTACGTGCGGATGGTCGGCGAGGCGGTGTCCGCGTTCAAGGGCGAGCGGCCGGAGGAGGAGGCGGATGTCAAGATCGACCTGCCGGTCGACGCGCACCTGCCGCACGACTACGTGAGCGTGGAGCGGCTGCGGTTGGAGATGTACCGCAAGCTCGCCGAGGCGCGCGACGAGGAGCGGCTGCGCGAGGTGGTCGCCGAGATGACCGACCGGTACGGCGAGCCGCCGGCCCCGGTGCAGAACCTGGTGGCGGTGGCCCGGTTCCGCCTGCTGGCCCGCCGGTACGGCCTGGCCGACGTGTCGATGCAGGGCAAGCACGTCCGGTTCGGGCCGTTGCCGCTGCCCGACTCGAAGCAGCTGCGGCTCAAGCGCTACCACCCGGACGCCGTCTACAAGCAGGCGACCGACCAGGTCAGCGTGCCCCGGCCGAGCACGCGTCGGGTCGGTGGCGAGCCGCTGCGCGACCAGGCTCTGCTGGAGTGGTGCGCCCAACTGCTCTCCGACGTGCTGGGCGCCCCCGCTCCGGCGGTGGCGGCGGGAGCGACCGCCTGAGCCCGGGGGCTTCGCGATCAGGGATGGTGTCGGTGCCGGGTGCGCCGGCACCATCCCTGATCGCCCGGACTGCGTGGGGCGCGTGAGGTGGGGGGCGTCACAGCGACGTGTCCTGCCGTGAGAGAGTGACCGTCATGCGTGCTCGCCGTCTTGTCGCCGTCGCCAGCGTGGCGGTCGGTCTCGTCGCCCTCTCCGGTTGCCGTGCCGAGCCCGGTATCGCCGCCTACATCGGTGATCACCGCATCACCGATGACCGCGTCGCGGCCGTGCTGAAGGACCTGCGGGACAAGAACCCGAAGCCGACCCCGTCGGCGACCCCGTCGTCCACCGTCAGCGGCCAGCCCGCGCCGCCGGAGCCGCAGCTGCCCGGGGCCGTCCAGGTGGCCAGTGTGCTGGTGCTGAGCGAGGTGTGCGAGCAGATCTCCGAGGAGAAGAACTACCAGCCGCGTGGCCAGGTGGCGCCCGAGCAGGTCGCTGAGGTTCTCATGCTGGCGCCCGGGACCGGGTACGTGCGGCAGGTGGCCGAGCTCTACACCTGCCTGTCCGGTGTGCCGTCCGAGCCGGTCGCGCCGACCGAGCAGGAGATGGCCGCTCTGATCGGGGTCGGCCGCGAGGCGGGCCTGATCCCGGCCACCACGACCGACGAGGACGCCGCCCGCCAACTCGACGGCGAGCAGCTGCGTGGCGCGCTGGCCACCCGACGGTCGCTGGTCGAGGCGGCCGAAGGCTACGACGTGACGGTCAGCCCCCGCTACCGCCCGCTCGAGTTCCCGGTGCTCAGCTTCCCCGGCGACGTGCCCGCCGTGAGCGTGCCGCTGGGTGAGCTGGGCTCCGACGCGGTCACCGACATCTCCACCCCGGAGCCGGTCCGGTCGACCGCCACTCCGGAGACCGAGGGCACGGCCAGCTGAGCATGGCCGCGCGGATCATCCTGCTGGTCACCTCGCCCCGGCTGCCGGCCGGTCTGCTGACCTCCGCCGCCTGGGACGTCGTACGCCAGCATCCGGTGCTGACCGGCGCGGAGAGCGAGCTGGCCACGGCCGTGCGCCAGGCGGGCGTCGAGGTCACCGTCGTGGACGGCCCGGCGACGCAGCCGCTGCTGGACGCGGTCGCGGCGCACGGGGCTGCGGTCTGGCTGGCCGGCCCGGCCGGCGACGAGTCCCTGGCCCGGGAGCTGGGTCTGCGGCTGGCCCGGGAGCCGGGGTTGGCCGATTTGGAGCTGATGTACGGCTCGTGGGATCCGCCGGGCGCCCGGCTGCTGGACGCGGTGGCCGTGCTGGACCGGCTGGCCTCGCCGGGCGGCGACCCGTGGAAGCGGGCGCAGACGCACCGCAGCCTCGCCGGTTATCTGCTGGAGGAGAGCTACGAGGCGTACGACGCGATCAGCGCCGGCGACACCGACGCGCTGCGCGAGGAGTTGGGCGACGTGCTGCTCCAGGTGGTGCTGCACGCCCGGCTCGCCGAGGAACTGCCCGAGGGCGAGCGGTGGAACGTCGACGACGTGGCGGGTGGCCTGGTCGACAAGATGATCCGGCGCAATCCGCACGTCTTCGCCGGCGCGGAGGCGGGCACGCTGGAGGAGATCACCGCCAACTGGGAGCGGATCAAGCGGGCGGAGAAGGCGCGCGACTCGGTGCTGGACGGCGTGGCGCTGAGCCAGCCCGCCCTCGCCCTGGCCGCGACGATCCTGGACCGCGCCGCCCGCGTCGGGCTGGCCGTTCCGCCGCCACTGGCCGACTCCCAGGTGGACGCCGAGGCGAGGCTCGGCGCCAGCCTCCTGGCCACGGTCGCGGCGGCCCGCCAGGCCGACCTGGACCCGGAGGCCGCGCTGCGCCGCACCACCCTGGCCTACGCCGAGGCGGTCCGCGCCGCCGAAGTCTCCACCCCGCCCGCCGAACCACGCTGATCATGAGGTTGACGGCCGGCGTTGGGTGCGCTGGCCTCGCCAACCCCATGATCGCCGCCGCCCGCGTCGGTGGGGGTCGGTAGGGTCGGGGGGTGGAAGCGTTTGGGGTTCTGGCGGAGCGGGTCGTCGAGGCGTTGTTGGAGAGTCGACCGGGTGTCGCGACCGCGGCGGGGGACCACCGCTACGACGACCGGCTGCCGGATCTGTCCGCCGACGCGCTGGCCACTGACCGGGCGATGCTCTCCGACGCGGCGAACGCGCTGTCCGAACTGGACCCTGACTCGCTCGACGTCGAGGAGCAGGTGGACCATGCGCTGCTCACCTCGTTCGTGGATCGGGAGCTGTTCGAGCTGACCGAGATCCGGTCGCACGAGTGGGATCCGCTGCACCACAACCCCGGCCCGCTGCTGCACCCGCTGCTGGCCCGCCCGTACGCCCCGGCCGAGGTGCGGCTGACCCACCTGGCCGGCCGGCTCGCCGCCGTACCGGACGCGCTGGCGACCGCCCGCGCGACGCTGCGGGACATGCCACGGATCCACGCCGAGACGGCGGTCGGGCAGTTCACCGGCACGGCCGCGCTGATCCGCGACGAGCTGCCGCCGCTGCTCGCCCAGGCGCCTGGCAGCTTCGACCGGGTGGAGCCGGCGGCCACCGCGGCGATCGCCGCGCTGGAGGAGTTCGTCGCCTGGCTGCGCATCGGCCTGGCCGCCGACAGCGGCCCCGGCCGTGACCCCCGCCTGGGCCGCCGCCGCTGGGAGGCCCGGCTCTGGCACACCCTGGACACCGAGCTGGGCGCCGCCGAGATCCAGCGCCGCGCCTGGGCCAACCTGGACCGGGTCACCGCGGAGATCCGCGAGGCGTCCGTCGAGCTGGTCGGCGGTCGGGCCGACGACGCGGCGGTACGCCGGGCGCTGGATGTGCTCGCCGCCGAGCACCCGGACGACCGGACCATCGTCGAGCTGGCCGGGGTGACCCTGGACGAGGCGACCGATTTCGTCCGCGCGCACGACCTGATCACCCTGGTCGACGACCGGTGCGTGATCCAGGAGATGCCGGAGTTCGCCCGGGGCGTCGCGGTGGCGTACTGCGACTCGCCCGGCCCGCTGGAGACCGCGGCACTGCCGACGTTCTACTGCATCGCGCCCACCCCCACGGACTGGCCGGCGCACCGGGTCGAGTCGTTCTACCGCGAGTACAACGACCACATGATCCGCAACCTGACCGTGCACGAGGCGATGCCCGGGCACTTCCTCCAGCTCGCCCACGCCCGCCGTTACGTCGGTGGCACCCGGGTCCGGGCGCTGGCCGAGTCGGGCCCGTTCATCGAGGGCTGGGCCGTGTACGCCGAGGAGCTGATGGCCGGGCTCGGCTTCGGCGGCCTGCCGGTGCGGTTGCAGCAGCTCAAGATGCAGCTGCGGATGACCATCAACGCGCTGCTCGACCAGTTGGTGCACGCCGAGGACCTGCCCGAGGCCGAGGCGATGGCGCTGATGACCGGGCGCGGCTTCCAGGAGGAGGGCGAGGCCGCCGGCAAGTGGCGCCGGTCGCTGCTCACGTCCACCCAGCTCTCCACCTACTTCGTCGGGTACAGCGAGGTGGCCGAGATCGCCGCCGCCCGCCCGCACGGGGTGTCGGTGCGTGACTGGCACGACGCGATGCTCGCCCACGACTGCCCGCCCCCGCGCCACCTGCGCACTCTGCTCGATGTCTGAGGAAACTGCCGGGCTGCACGCGCTCCCCCAGGTCAAGGAGTGGGTGGACGGTTGGGGGAGCTTCGATCACGGGTCCTTCGTGCTGGTCAACACCACTGTCGCGGAGGCCGTGGTGCTGGCCGACATCCTCTGGCCCCGGTTCGTCGAGTACCGCGGCGGTGTGTTCCTCGGCTTCCGCTTCGACGCCGAGGGGGTGGACACCTGGCTCGCCGAGCTGGATGGTGACGTCCCACGGGTGGAGTCGATGATCAACCACCTGCACCTGTGGGACATCATGAACCCGGCGGGCGACGCCGAGTATGTCGCGCTGTCGGCGCTGGCGCCGCGGATCGCCGAGGCGTGGCGGGCCGCACTACTGCTCCGGTTGCCCGACCGCGATTTCGTGGTCACCGTCGCCGACGACCCGGAGGACTACGGGCCCACCCTCTACCTGGCCTCGGCCTGACCGCTGCCTCCGGCGCACCCGAGGCAGCAACGTCGCGAAAGTCACCGCCGTCCGGCGGTCGCCGTCGCGTCGATCAGCCAGCGCGAGATGGAGTACGCGGGCGGCAGCTCCGCCGGCAGCGCGTCCAGGCCGAACCAGCGGGCCTCGGTCAGCTCCCGGCCGTCGACCACCGGCTCGGCCAGCGGGTCGGCGGCACGGGCGGTGAAGCCGGCGAGCAGCACCCCGGGACCGGAGATCGCCCACGGCTGGCTGCCGAAGTAGGCCATCCCGTCGACGCTGAGCCCGACCTCCTCGCCGACCTCCCGGTGCACTGCCGCCTCCAGGGTCTCGCCGGCCTCGACGAAACCGGCCACCAGCGCCCACAGCCCGGTCGGGCCGGTGGCGTGCCGGACCAGCAGCAGCTCGTCGGCGCGACCGGACGGGCCGGGCCGGGTGATCGCGACCAGCACCGCGGCGGAGAGCTGCATCGGGACGTATAGGCCGCAGTCGGGGCAGCGCCGGGAGGTCTCGCCGGGCTGGTCGGTCAGCTCGGCACGGCAGGCGCCGCACCACCGGTGGGTACGTCGCCAGGTGACCACGGCCAACGCCCGGCCGGCCAGCGTGGCGAGCGGCTCGGGCACCTCGGCGGCGAGCGACGCCCATCCCCGCGCCCGGCCGGGGACCCCGTCGGCGGTGGCCAGGTCGGTCGCCCACGCGGGCACCCCGTCGAGGGTGCCCAACGGCACCCAGGGGGTGTCGGCGGGCAGGTCGGCGACCCGGGCCACCGTCCCGTCGGCGGTGGTCAGCAGCTTCGCGCCGATCACCGGCAGGGCCAGGTCGGTGGGCGCGGGCGGGCGGCCGAGGTCGGCCCCCGGCTGGAACCCGGCGCGCTGCGCGGTGGGCGCGGACCCGACGGCAGGGCCGGTCACGAGCCGCCCGGCCGTTGGTCCACCACGCTGGCACCGGCGGGCGGGTCGAACGCGTCCTTCGCCACCGTGTCGGAGTAGCTGCTCAGCGCCAGCTCCATCGGCTTGCCGTCGACCGGGCCGGTGAAGCTGCCGAGCACACCGTCGGTCGTCACGCAGGCTGTGAGGTCGCCGTCGGACCGCTGCACCTCGACGCAGGTGGCGTGGTGCCCGGCGACGGTGGTGTCACTCTGCTCGATGACCGCCTGCGGGTCGAGCGCGGCGGCGGTCAGCAGCCCGACCACCACCGGCGGGGTGACCAGGCCCTGCTCGTTCGCCTCGGCGAAGAGCGCCACGGTGGGCTTGCTGCCCGGTGTGGGTGGCGTGACCAGCGTGCACGCCGTGCGGCCGCCGGCCGCCGTGCACCTTGTGATCCCGTCCGGGGTGACGGTGAGTCGCCCACCCGGGTAGCGGTACGAGGAGCGGGCCGGATCCTGGGCCTGCACGATCGTGGCGGTCTCTCCGCCGGGTAACTGGTATTCGGCCGAGTAGGTCAGCTCCAGCGCCCGGTCGAGCCGGGCGGCGAGGTCGTTGACCAGATCGGAGCGGCCCATGGCGCGTCCGGCGTCCTCGAATGTCTGACAGCCGGTGACCGTGAGCGACGCGATGACCGACACGGCGAGCATGCGGAGGGTGGTCGAGGCGGCGGGCATGGCGACCAGCCTGGTGGATCGGGTCGGCGCAGCGCAAACCCGTTGCCGGTTGACGCCCGGAAATCCGGGAATGTCCGTCACCGTGGGGCGACTCGGGTACGCGGGCGACGCCGTGCCCGTTCTCGTGGCCCGATACGCTGCGTTCAACACCTGCCTCAGCCGCACCGTCGCGGCCCACCCACGGACCGGATCACAACAACGAGGAGCGACTCAGTGGCAACCATCGAGGGAATCGTCGCCCGGGAGATTCTCGACTCGCGGGGCAACCCGACGGTCGAGGTCGAGGTCGGCCTGGACGACGGCACGGTGGCCCGCGCCGCCGTGCCCTCCGGCGCCTCCACCGGCGCCTTCGAGGCGATCGAGCTGCGCGACGGTGACGCCGACCGCTACCAGGGCAAGGGCGTGGAGAAGGCGGTCTCCAACGTCGAAGACAAGATCGTCGACCAGATCATCGGGTACGAGGCCAGCGAGCAGCGCCTGATCGACCAGAAGATGCTCGACATCGACGGCACCGACAGTAAGTCGGAGCTGGGCGCGAACGCCATCCTCGGCGTCTCCCTCGCGGTCGCGAAGGCTGCCGCCGGCAGCGCCGAGCTGAGCCTCTTCCGCTACCTGGGCGGTCCGAACGCGCACCTCCTGCCGGTGCCGATGATGAACATCCTCAACGGTGGCGCGCACGCCGACTCCAACGTCGACATCCAGGAATTCATGATCGCGCCGATCGGCGCGCCCACCTTCCGTGAGGCGCTGCGCTCCGGCGCGGAGGTCTACCACGCGCTCAAGTCGGTGCTGAAGAAGAAGGGCCTGTCGACCGGGCTCGGCGACGAGGGTGGCTTCGCGCCGAACCTGCCGACCAACGCCGCGGCGCTGGACCTGATCGCCGAGGCGGTCGAGAAGGCCGGCTACCGGCTCGGCAGCGACATCGTGTTCGCGCTCGACGTGGCGGCGACGGAGTTCTTCGACAACGGCACCTACACCTTCGAGGGCAGCCCGAAGTCCGCCGAGGAGATGAGCACCTACTACACCAAGCTGGCCGACGAGTACCCGATCGTGTCGATCGAGGACCCGCTGGCGGAGGACGACTGGACCGGCTGGCAGACGCTGACCGCCTCGATCGGCGACCGGGTGCAGATCGTCGGTGACGACCTGTTCGTGACCAACCCGCAGCGCATCGCCCGCGGCATCGCGGAGAAGGCGGCGAACGCGGTCCTGGTCAAGGTCAACCAGATCGGTTCGCTGACCGAGACCCTGGACGCGGTGGACCTGGCCCACCGGGCCGGCTTCAAGTGCATGATGAGCCACCGCTCCGGCGAGACCGAGGACACCACCATCGCCGACCTGGCGGTGGCCACCGGCTGCGGCCAGATCAAGACCGGCGCGCCGGCCCGTTCGGACCGCGTCGCCAAGTACAACCAGCTGCTCCGGATCGAGGAGGAGCTGGCCGACGCGGCGCGCTACGCCGGTGTCGGCGCTTTCCCGCGCTACCGTTCGGCCTGAGACGCGCGAAGCCTCGGGGGAGGGGTGTGACGATGCAGCAGCGCCGCACACCGGGTGGTCAGCGTCCCGCCCGCCGGCCGGGTCAGTCCGGTCGGCCGGGCGGCGGCCGCGCCACGCGGGGATCGGTCCGGGAGGCCGGCGTACGCGCCGAGCCGCGCGGCGCCGCTGGTCGGGCGCCGGGCGCGGCCCGGAGCGCCGAGGGGGTTCGCTCCGCGAACCGTCCGGCGGCGGCCCGGCGTACCGCCGCCGGTGGTGCCGTCAAGCGGCTCGCCGCACCCCACCCCCGTCGCTTCACCGGCCGGGCCACCGTGCTGTTCGCGGTCCTGATCGCGCTCGCCCTGGCCTACACCTACCCGGTCCGGGTCTACCTGGACCAGCAGGCCGACATCGAGCGGATGGAGGCCGCCCAGGCGGCGCAGGAAGAAGAGATCGGCAAACTCGCCGCCGAGGCCGCCAAATGGCAGGACGACGAGTACATCAAGACCCAGGCCCGGGAACGGTTCTTCATGGGCCGGCCGGGCGAGAAGATGATGGTGGTGCTCCACGACCCGGAGGGCGCTGCCCGGGACGCCGGAAAGTCGGCCGGAGCGGCCGCCCCGGCCGGTCCGGTGACCTGGTACGACACGCTCTGGTCGAGCGTTCAGGCGGCGGACAGCCAGCAGCCGGGTAAGTGAACCACCGACCAGCGCACCAGGAGAGATGGGCACCGTGACTGTCGCACCACCGCCGGAGTCGGCGGCGGATTCCGTACCCCTGCCGCACCGCGAGCCGGCCACCGAGGCCGACCTGGCCGCGGTGGGCGCGCAGCTCGGCCGCCCGCCACGTGGGACCCGGGCGGTGGCGCACCGCTGCCCGTGTGGTCTGCCGGACGTGGTGGAGACGACGCCCCGCCTCGCCGACGGCACGCCGTTCCCGACGCTGTACTACCTGACCTGCCCCCGGGCCACGGCGGCGTGCAGCCGGCTGGAGTCGGCCGGGCTGATGAAGGAGATGGCCGACCGGCTGACGACGGATCCCGAGCTGGCCGCCCGCTACCGGGCGGCGCACGAGGATTACCTCACCCGCCGGGAGGCGATCGGCGAGGTGCCCGAGATCGCCGGCATCTCGGCTGGCGGCATGCCTGGCCGGGTGAAGTGCCTGCACGTGCACCTGGGGCACGCGCTGGGTGCCGGCCCCGGGGTGAACCCGTTCGGCGACGAGACGCTGGCGCTGGTCGAACCTTGGTGGACGGCCGGCCCGTGCGTGGACGTGCCGGCGGGCGAATGAGCGCGGACGCCGGGTGGTCGGCACCGGCTGCCGAGAGCCAGATCCTGGTGCGGCGTGCCCGCACCGGGGACGTGCGTGGCATCCGGCGGCTGGTCGACACGTACACCGACGACCGGCGGCTGCTGAGCAAGGCCACCGTCACCCTCTACGAGGACGTGCAGGAGTTCCGGGTGGCGGTCCGCGCCGAGGACGGCGCCGTGGTGGGCTGTGGCGCGCTGCACGTGATGTGGGAGGACCTGGCCGAGATCCGCACGGTCGCGGTGGATCCGTCCTGCCGGGGCCAACGGATCGGGCACCGGCTGGTCGGTGAGCTGATCGACGCTGCTCGGGAACTGGGCGTGGCCCGCATCTTCGTGCTCACCTTCGAGACCCGGTTCTTCGCCTCGTTCGGGTTCCAGGCGATCGACGGCGCGCCGGTGCCGCAGCCGGTCTACGAGCAGCTGCTGCGCTCGTACGACGAGGGTGTCGCGGAGTTCCTGGACCTGGAGCGGGTGAAGCCGAACACGCTGGGCAACACCCGGATGCTGCTGCGGCTCTAGGTGGTGGCCTTGCGGGGGTGCGCGGCGAAGAACTCCCACATCAGGTCGGTGGCCGACAGACCGGCGGTGGGTGCGGCGAACTGACCGGTTGTCGCCCCCGGCCAGCTGTGGCCCATGCTGGCGATCGTGTAGATGCTGACCTCGCTGCCGTCCGCGCAGCGGGCCATGGTCCGGGTAACCCCCGGCACTCCGGAGGCCTTCGGGCTGGGCTTGCACCGGAGTCGCTGCTGCCAGGTCCGCATGCCCGCCTCGAAGACCGAGTCGTTCCGGTCCTGCGACCCGATGAAGGTGATCACCGAAACGGGGCTCTTCGGTATGTAGTTGTCGGGTGTGGTCATAGGGCCGATGTAGCCGCCGCTGACCACCCCGATCGCGGCGAAACGGCCCGCACTCTCCACCGCCGCCCGGAAACTCATGTCGGCACCGTTCGAGATGCCGGTGAGGAAGACCCGGGTCGGGTCGACCCGCCAGGTCTGTACCAGGTGGTCGGTGAGTGCGTTGAGGAAGCCGACGTCGTCCGTCTTGCCGCAGCAGATCAGCGCGTTGAAGCCGCCACCCTGCCCGTCGGGGTAGGCGACCAGGACGTTGTCCTTGTCGGCCTTGGCGTCCAGACCGGTCAGCTCCCGCATGGCGGAGCCGGTTCCGGGAAAGAAGTGCAGCGCGATGACCAGTGCGGGTGACCGGCTGGGGTCGTACCCGTCTGGTGCGTGCAGCAGGTAGGCGCGGTCGAGCCCGTTGTGCTTCAGGGTGAGCCGGTGATCGCCCGGCGCTGGGCGTTCAGCCGACGGGGAGGGTGCGGCTGAAGGGGCCGACGAAGGCTGCCCCCGCTCGCAGGCCGCGGCGGCCACGATGAGACAAAGCCCCGTCAACACTGCCATCGTCCGACGCACGCTGGCCACCCCCCGTCGATCCCGACGTCCACACTGGAGGCAGCCGGCGTCTGGATCAACCCTTTCGGTCCTGGCCGAAGGCAGGCAGGCTGTCCCCATGCTTCGCCTCGAGCTCGGGCCGGCGGACCTGTGCCGGGTGCGGTTCGCCGACCGGCTGCACCCGGTCGGGACCGCGCTGCTGGCCGGTCAGTGGCTGCGTGATCCCACGGTCGCGATGATGGCGCCGTCCCTGGCCGAGCACGCGGGGGCTGTCGAGGCTGTCGGCGTCGCCCAGGCGGCCACCGCGATTCTGCGGCACCTCCTGCCCGGTCGGGGGAGCCTGCCGGATTTCGTCACCCCCTTCGACGGCATGGAGTCGCTGGCGGCCGGTCTCGAGGCGATCCGGGCCACCCCGGCGCGCCGGGTCCGGGCCGAGATCACCGCCGCGTACGCCGATGTGGCCGCGAGCCCGCTGCGGCGACGGTTCGCGGCGGCCGACCCGGAGACGCTGGACCTGTTCGGCGGGGCCGTGCGCACCTGGTTCGAGGCTGTCCTGGCGCCGCACTGGCCCGATCTGGTGGCGGCGTACCGCCAGCAGGTGACCTGCGCCAGCCAGCGGTTGGCCCGGCACGGCCTGACCAACCTCTTCGACGATCTGCACCCGGCGATCCGCTGGCGGGAACCGGTGCTGGAGGTGCGGACCTGGTGGCACGGAGAGCTGACCGGCACGGGGCACGGGCTCATCCTGTCGCCCTCCCCGTTGGCGGGTCCCCGCCCCCGGGTGCTGTTCGAGCCGGGTCGGCCGATCCTGCTCGTCTACCCGGTGCCGATGCCTCGCCGGGCGGCCTCCGCGGGGGTCGACTCCCTCGGCCGGCTGCTCGGCACCACTCGGGCGCTGGTGCTCCGCCGGCTCGCGGACGACGGCGGGCTGACCACGACGGTGCTGGCCCGGGCCGTCGGGATCAGTCTCTCCTCGACGTCGGAGCACGCCAGCGCGCTGCGGTCGGCCGGGCTGATCGCCAGCGAGCGGGACGGCGGGGCCGTGCGGCACCACCTGACACCGCTCGGTGCGCAGCTGCTGGACGCCGGCTCGGAGGCGTCGGTGCCGGACCTCTCGGCGGCGTGGCCCTCGACCGGACAACCCGCCGGGTGACCGCCTGGCCTGCCGTAAGGTTGCTGCCGTGACGACGCGTGTGGCGGCCATCGACTGCGGGACCAACTCGATCCGACTGCTGGTCGCCGACCTGCCCGACCCAGCGGCCGGACCGCAGGCTCCGCTGACCGACCTGACCCGACGGATGGAGATCGTCCGGCTGGGGCAGGACGTGGACCGGACCGGCCGGTTGGCGCCGGAGGCGATCGAGCGGACCAGGGTGGCACTGGCGTCGTACGTCGCCGACATCGAGAAGCTGGGTGCGGAGCGGGTGCGGATGTGCGCCACCTCGGCGTCCCGGGACGCGGCCAACGCCGACGACTTCACCGAGATGGTGCGGCGCACCCTCGGGGTCGCGCCCGAGGTGGTCAGCGGTGATGAGGAGGCGCGGCTGTCCTTCACCGGCGCGGTGCGGGGGCTTCCCGCGGACGCGAAGGAGCCGTTCCTGGTCGTGGACATCGGCGGCGGCTCCACCGAGTTCGTGGTCGGTGACCGGGCCGGCGGGGTGCGGGCCGCGATATCGGTGGACATCGGGTGCGTCCGGATGACCGAGCGGCACCTGCTGGGCGATCCGCCGACTCCGGAGCAGATCGCCGCCGCGCAGGCCGACATCGCGGCGGCGGTGGACCGGGCGCTCGCGGCGGTGCCCGGCCGGGAGGCGGCCACGCTGGTCGGTCTCGCCGGGTCGGTCACGACCGTGGTCGCCATGGCCCAGGGCCTGCGGGAGTACGACCCGGAGCGCATCCACCACGCCCGGGTCTCCTACGACGCGGTGGCTGAGGTGACGGCCGACCTGCTGGGTCGGACCCGTGAGCAGCGGCTGGCGATTCCGGTGATGCACCCGGGCCGGGCCGACGTGATCGGCGCGGGCGCGCTGGTGCTCCGGCTGATCATGGAGCGGGCCGGGATGCCGTCGGTGGTCGCATCGGAGCACGACATCCTCGACGGGATCGCCTGGAGTCTTCAGTGAAGACGTCGCACTGATCGTCGTCGAACTGTGACGAGGTTGATGCCCCAGGCCGACGCTGGGCTGTGACCGTCGGAGGATGAGCCTTCACGCGCGGACGGTGTGCCGGGCGGCCGCTCGGCTGGCCGTGGCGGTACTGATCCTCGGCGGATTGACCTCCTGCTCGCCGGAGAGGAAGGGCATCACCGGCCTGACCGTTGATGCCGCTGGCCGCCCGCTCGCGGCGCTGGCCTGGTGTTCGGATCGGCCGCCCGACATCGTGTCGCTCTTCACCGTCAGGGAGGCGACGTCGCCGACCCCGTCGGGCCGGCCGACGCCGTGGCCGATGTGGCCGGGGGAGAAATACACCGTGCCACGTGCAGCGACCTCGCCCACCACCGTGCCCCTGGAGAGCTTCCCGCCTGGGTCGGGTGCAGACCCGGACGTCGCCTACGCGATGTATGGAGTCGCTGACGACAACAGCTTCACCACGCACCGGGTGGACTTTCGCGTTGGCGAACTGACCGATCTGGCGGCCGGATCGGTCCTGGTCACGGAGATCGTCGAAGGCGAGGAAGTGCAGGTGACCCTCTCCCTCGAGGAGTTCGCGCATCGAGGAGAGAACGAATGCTGACCGGCGCGTCGAGGCCGAATCGTTGACGCTATTTCGCATTGCACAGTAGTGTGCAGTGCGTGGACACCACACAGTTACTGAAGGGCGTGCTCGATCTGGCCGTCCTGGCCGTGCTCCGGGAGGAGGACGGCTACGGCTACGACATCCTGCGCCGGCTCCGCGAGGCCGGGCTGGAGGAGGTCGGCGACGCCTCGGTCTACGGCACGCTGCGCCGCCTCTTCGCGGCCGGCCTGCTCACCACCTACGTCGTGCCGAGCGAATCCGGGCCGCACCGCAAGTACTACTCGCTCAACGCCGCCGGGCGCGACCAGTTGACCCGCTCCGGCAAGCTCTGGCGCTCGTTCGCCACCACCATGGACAGTCTGCTCGACGATCGGGGGATGGCGGCATGACCGTCACGGAGCAGGAAATCACGGACTATGTGGCGCGGGTCCGAGCGGCGCTGGCCGACCTGCCGCCCACCCAACGCGACGAGCTGACCGAGGATCTGGCCGACCACCTCGCCGAAGTGGCCGCCGAGGCCGACGGCACCCTCGTCGAGCGGCTCGGGGAGCCCGAGACGTACGCCGCCGAGCTGCGCGCCGCGGCCGGCGCACCGGGCGGTGGGCGCAACCTCGACCAGCGGGTCGCCACCGCGGTGGTCCGGGTCCGCAGCCGACTGCGCTCGATCGACTCCCGGCTCGGCCCACCGCTGGGGTACGAGACGGCCAGCGACTTCCTCCGGTTGCTGCGCCCCGGCTGGTGGGTGCTGCGCGGCTACCTGGCGGCGATGCTGATCACCATGATCACCACTGGTGACGGCTTCGGGCTGCTGCCCCGGTTCGGTGGAGAGCTGCTCGCCGGCCTGATCATGCTGGTCGGTCTCGTGCTCGTCTCGATCTGGCTCGGTCGCCGCTCCGAGCGGTTGAGCCGCTGGCCGCGTTGGGCACTGCACGCCGGCAGCCTGGTGCTGGTGTTCTTCGCGCTCGCCGCGCTGGCCAACGCCGAGGACCGGCTCGGCTACAGCGACTACTACTACGACCAGACCTCGGTCGACAGCCAGTACAGCCAGGTCCGGGATGTCTTCGTCTACGACAGCGAGGGCCGGCTGGTGGAGAACGCCCGGCTCTTCGACCAGAACGGCGACCCGATCCGGCTCGGCCACCCGGACTGCGCGGACCCGGCCGACGTCTACGGCAAGCCGCTGCTGCGGGCGTACCCGTACTGCCCGGACCAGGCACCCTTCGGACCCTGGGCTCCGGGCGCGCCGATGCCGGCCCCGACCGCGACGCCGATGCCGGCCCCGACCGCGACGCCCGAGCCGACCGCGACGCCCGGGCCGACCGGGACGGCCACCGCTGAGCCCACGGTGGGCCCGACCGCGACGCCCACCGGCGCACCGACCCCCGCCGCGACGGGCTGAACGACGGTGTGAACAGGATCATGCACACGAAGCTGGGAAATAGCTGAACGGACGAGGCGAGCGGGACGACACCGGAAATCAATGATCGTTACGGTGTCGTCTGCTCATCAACCCCTCGGAAGGAACCCCCGTGTCAGAGCAGGTCGCACCGCCCCCCGCGTCCGACGTCGCGCCGCCCCAGCCGGCCGTCGAGACGCCGTCGCCGGTCGAGCCGGAGGCGAAGAAGCCCGGTGCAAAGAAGGCCCTCGGCATCATCGGCGCGATCGTCGTGTTCGTCGTCATCGCCGGCCTGAAGTTCGGTCTCGCGACCACGATCGGCAACTTCCTGAACAAGGACGAGACGGCCGACGCCAAGGCCGGCGACTGCATCGCCGAGCTGCCCGAGCTCACCGGCACCGAGGAGGAGGAGGTCGACGGCGCCAAGGTCGTCGAGTGCACCTCCACCGACGCGGCGTACAACGTGGTCGGTCGGCTCGACGGGCAGACCGAGGCGCAGGCCAAGGCCCCCACCGCGTGCGACCAGTACCTCAAGGAGGGCGAGGAGGGCTACGTCTTCTACAACATCGAGCAGGGCAAGACGGGCTACGTGCTCTGCCTGACCCAGAAGGCCTGACCGGAGCCTCAGCAGACCGGGCAGCAGCACCGACGGCGGCGGGGGAACCTACCCCCGCCGCCGTCGGCGTACGCGGAGTCACCACCCGGCGAACGGGAGGTGAATGCCACTGTTCCCGCGTCTTCCCGGCGGCGGCGCGGCATGGCAGGCTACCGGCACGTAGGACCACTGGGCGACCAGCCAACGATGACTGACCGCTAGGAGGACGGCCGATGGGCGAGATGGTGAGCTACCGCAGCAACGGGGGCACGAGCGAGGGGTATCTCGCGATACCCGCCAGCGGCATCGCCAGCCCCGCCGTCATCGTCATCCAGGAGTGGTGGGGCCTGGTCCCGCACATCCGGTCGGTGGCGGACCGGTTCGCCGAGGCCGGTTTCGTCGCCCTCGCCCCGGACTTCTACCACGGTGAAGCCACCAGCGAGCCGGACGAGGCGCAGCGACTGCTGATGGCGATGCGGATGGACGAGGCGGCCAAGGACATCGCCGGCGCCGCCGACTACCTCGCCGGGCGGCCGGAGGTCACCGGCAAGGTAGGGGCGGTGGGCTTCTGCGCCGGCGGCAGCCTGGCTCTCTGGTCGGCCACTCTCTCCGAGCGCATCGTCGCCAGCGTGGGCTTCTACCCCGTTCTGCCCTGGGAGTCGATGCGCCCCGACTGGGCCGACTACGCCGGCAAGGCCGCCGTCATCCACTGCTCCGAAGAGGACGGTACGTCCGCCGCCGATGGCGTGCAGACCGCCCACCGGGCCATCGAGGAGGCCGGCGGCACCTGCCACCTCTACGACTACCCGGGCACCTCGCACGCCTTCTTCAACGACGACCGGCCGGAGGCGTTCGACCAGCGCGCCGCCGCCAGCGCCTGGGCCCGCACCCTGGAACTCTTCCGGGCCAAGCTTGGCTGAGCCGCGTACCCCCGAGCAGGTGGTCGCCCGCGCCGCGCGGGCGACCGACCTGGCCGACCTGGACGCGGAGGTGAGCGACTGTTTCGCCTGCCCTCGACTCGTCCGGTGGAGGGAGGAGGTGGCCCGCACCCGCCGGGCCGCCTTCCGTGAGCAGGAGTACTGGGGCCGGCCGGTCCCGGGCTTCGGCGCCGTCGACGCGCGGATCGCCATCCTCGGGCTGGCGCCCGCCGCGCACGGTGGCAACCGCACCGGCCGGATCTTCACCGGCGACCGGTCGGGTGACGTGCTCTTCGCCGCCCTGCACCGGGCCGGGCTGGCCAACCAGCCGACCAGTATCGCCGCCGACGACGGGCTGACGCTGCGGGACACCCGCATCTTCTCGGCCGTCCGGTGCGCGCCGCCGGACAACAAGCCCACCCCGGAGGAGCGGGACACCTGCGCGCCCTGGCTGCACCGTGAGGTCGCGCTCATCCGGCCCACGCTGCGCGTCGTGGTCGCGCTGGGCGCGTTCGCCTGGACAGCGTGGTGGCCCGTGCTGCACCAGGTGTACGGGCAGCGCCCGCCCAGCCCGCGACCGAGGTTCGGCCATGGGGCACACTGGTCCGGCACGGCCGCACCGGAATTGCTCGGCTGCTACCACGTCAGCCAGCAGAACACCTTCACCGGGCGGCTGACACCAGAGATGCTGGACGATGTCTTCGGCAGGGCCAAGCAGCTGGCCGGAGTGGACTGAGAGTGCGTGGGGCGGTGGCCATGACGGACGGAACGCGCCCGCCCACGCCGTACCCCGCCGGCGAGCCTGGGGTGCTGCGCCAGGTGCTCGGCCTGCTCCGCCGATGGTGGCCGGTGGGTGCGGTCGCCGTCCTGCTCGCCGGGGCTGCGCTGGCGTCCGCGCATTCGTCGATCGGGGCCAGCCGGATCCCCCCGGTGGAACAGGTCCCGTGGGTTCCCGAGTACCCGACCGCCGAGCCGCCGGCGTCGATTCCGGTGGAGCCGCGCGACGCCGGCGAGGTCACTCAGGCGCACATCCCGCAGTGGATCGCCACAGTGGCGATGGTGCTGCTCGGGCTGGCCATCGTCGTTGTGTTCGGTTACCTCGCCTGGATCCTCATTCGCGGCGCGGTGCGCCGTACCACCCGGGCACTGCCGGCGCAGCGGGCCCGGCGTACGGCCGAGGGCACCGCCCGCGAGGTGGTCGCCGCCCTCGACGCCGGCCTGGTGGAGCTGGACGACCGGGACACCGATCCCCGGGTCGCGGTGATCGCCTGCTGGGTGCGCCTGGAGGAGGCCGCCGCCACGGCCGGTGTTCCCCGGCGGACCGGCGACACCCCCACCGACCTGGTCACCCGGCTGCTGCGCGGCGACCCGTCGGCCGGGGTGCCGGCGATCGTCAGCGCCGACGTGCTGGCCGAATTCGCGCACGTCTACCGGGAGGCCCGGTACGCGACCCGCCCGGTCGACGAACGCACCCGCGACCAGGCCCGAGCCGCGCTGCGCCGGCTGCGCCACGAACTGGCCACGGTGGCCCCCAGCCCGGAGGTGCCGGCTTGAGCAGCACCAGCATCGACGACCTGCTCGCCTTCGAGGAGGAACCGGCACGGGCCGACCCGCAGTCGCGTGGCGGTCGGGCCCGCCTGGTGCTGCGCTCGCTCGCGGTCGCGGCCGCGCTGGTCGCGGTGCTGCTCGCCGGGCTGCGCGCGGTCGGCCTCCAGGTCTCCCTGCCCGTGCTGATCGCCGGGGTGCTCGCCGTGCTGGCGGTCCGCCGGGTCACCGGCCTGCTCGCGCCGCCGCCCCCGCCGCCGGGCGGCCGGATGGCGACGGGCGAGGAGGACGGCAGCTACAACTGGGGCGCCCGGGACGCGCTGCGCACCGCGGTCAACCGCTGGGAATGGCCGCTCGACTGGTCCACGACGCGACCCGAACGCTTCACCGGAGTGGTCCTGCCCCGGATCGCTGAACTGGCCGACGAGCGGATGCGCCTGAAGCACGGCGTCACCCGCGAATCGGACCCGGCCCGCGCCCATGTCCTGCTGGGCGAGCGGCTGTGGACGTTCCTGGAGAGCCCGCCTCGCCGCCCCCCGTCGCCGCGCGACCTCGCGGTGATCGTCGCCGAACTGGAGAAGATCTGATGAACGACGTGGACCCGAGCATGCCCGCCGCCGAGGTCGGCCGTCTGGCCCGGGCGGTGCTGGACGCGGTCGGCACCGTCGTGGTCGGCAAGCGGGACGCGTTGGAGCTGGTCCTCGCCGGCATCCTGGCCGGTGGGCACGTCCTGCTGGAGGACCTACCGGGTCTGGGTAAGACGCTCACCGCCCGCTCCTTCGCCCAGGCGCTCGGGCTGGACTTCCGGCGGCTCCAGTTCACCCCGGACCTGCTCCCCGCCGACGTCACCGGCTCGTTCCTCTACGACCAGCGCAACGGCGACTTCACCTTCCGGGCGGGCCCGGTCTTCACCAACCTGCTCCTCGCCGACGAGATCAACCGGACGCCCCCGAAGACCCAGTCCGCGCTGCTGGAGGCGATGCAGGAGAAGCAGGTCTCCGTGGAGGGGGTGACCTACAAGCTGGACGAGCCGTTCCACGTGCTGGCCACCGCCAACCCGATCGAGTACGAGGGCACCTATCCGCTGCCCGAGGCGCAGCTGGACCGGTTCCTGCTCCGGGTCTCCTTCGGCTACCCGGAGCACGAAGAGGAGTGGGAGGTGCTGCGCCGCCGGATGGGCCGCCGCCGCGAGGAGGCGGAGATCAAGCCGGTGGTGGACGCGGGCACCCTGCGGGCGATGCAGGCAGCCCTGGAGGACGTGGTGGTGGAGGACTCCATCGGCCGCTACATCGTTGCGCTCACCGCGGCCACCCGGGAGCACCCGTCGGTGCTGGTCGGCGCGTCGCCGCGCGGCTCGCTGGCGCTGTTGCTGCTGGCCCGGGTCCGTGCCGTGTTCGGCGGCCGGGACTACGTGGTGCCGGAGGACGTCAAGGAGGTGGCGGCGCCCGCGCTGGCCCACCGGATCACCCTGCGCCCGGAGATGTGGCTGCGCCGGGTCGACCCGGCGTTCGTGGTCGGTGAGGTGCTGGAGGGCACCCCGGCGCCGGCCAGCGGCGCGCTGCCCAGCTACGCCGCCGGCGGGCCCCGACGCTGATGACCGGACCGACCGTGCCCGCGCAGCGATCCGCCGAGCCGGAGCCGTCCACCGGCTGGGCGCCCACCTGGGCACTCGGCCGGGCGGTGCTGCTCGCCGGCCTGTTGCTGGTGGCGGGGGTGCTGCTGGGGCGGGTCGACCTGATCGTGCTGGCCGCCCCGTTCGCGCTCGGCACCGCGTACGCGCTGCGCCGCCGGCCCTCCGCGCTCCCGCAGGTGTGGATCACCCCGGGTGACGACGGGCCGATGGTCGAGGGCGGCGAGGTGACGGCGGCGGTGAGCGTCGGCAACCCGGACACGGTCGACTACGACCTGGTGGTGGTGCGGTCCCGGGTCTCTCCATGGCTGCGGATCGAGCGGGCCGGCTTCGGCCTCGACGCGTCGTCCGGCGACGCGACGCCCAGCGGTGGTGCGGCACCGGCCGACGCCACGGGGCGCTCCGTCGCCGACCGGCCGTTCGTGACGTCGGTGCCCAGGGCGACGGCGGTGGACCTCGAACTGGCCGGCAGGGCCCTGCGCTGGGGTCGGCACCCGGTCGGTCCGGCCGGCGCGCGGGTCGCCACGGCGGGTGGTCTGCTGGTCTCCCGGGCGGTGATCACCGAGCCGGTCCGGGTCCGGGTCTATCCGCGAACCGAACCGTTCGAGGCGGTGGAGGCGATGCCGCGAGCCGCCGGCCTGGTCGGAGCGCACCACTCCCGGCGGCCCGGGGAGGGTGGCGAGCTGGCCGGCGTCCGGATCTTCGGGCCCGGTGACCGGTTGCGCCGCATCGACTGGCGGGTGTCGCTTCGTGCCCGGCAACTGCACGTGGCGGCCACCCTCTCCGACCGGGACGCCGAGGTGGTGGTGCTGCTCGACGTGCTCGCCGAGGCGGGCCGCTCGGGTGGGGTGGGCGGCGCGGCTTCCGTGCTGGACACCACGGTGCGGGCCACCGCCGCGATCGCCGAGCACTATCTGCACCGGGGCGACCGGGTCTCGCTGCTGGAGTACGGGCCGGCGGCCCGACGCCTGCGCCCGGCCGCCGGCCGCCGGCAGTACCTGACCGTGCTGGAGTGGCTGCTCGACGTACGCGCCGAATCCTCCCCGCACGAGCCGTACGACCAGGTGTTCGGCCCGCAGCTGCTCTCCTCGGACGCGCTGGTGGTGGTGCTCACCCCGCTGCTGGACGAGCGGTCGGCGCAGATGCTGGCCCGGCTGGCCCGCGCCGGGCGGTTCGTGGTGGCGGTCGACACGCTGCCGGCCGACCTGACGCCGCCGAAGGACCGGGGCTGGGCCGAGGTGGCGTACCGGCTGTGGCGGCTGGACCGGGAAATCATGATCGGGCAGCTCCGGGAGCACGGTGTCCCCGTGGTGCGCTGGGCGGGCGCCGGAAGCCTCGACCAGGTGCTGCGGGATGTCGCACGGCTGGCGATGGCACCGCGGGTCGGTGCCCGGTGAGCGCGAGGAGTGAGCTTGCAAGCCCCGCAGTCGCGAACGAAGGCGAATTCCGGTGAGCGCGAGGAGTGAGGGCGGAAACAGATGATCGACGCCGTCACCGGACGGGTCAGGGCGGCCCAGAACGCCTTCGCCCGGATCAGCCCCGCCCCGCTCATGGTTCGGGCCGGGATCTTCGTCACCGTGCTGGCCGGGTTCGCGGTGGCGTTCCCCGCCGAGGTGCTGTCCGGCCGGCCGCTCCTCTTCATGGCGGTGGCCGCGCTGCTGCCCGCGGTGGGTCCGCGTCGGGTCTGGCCGACCTTCGCGGCGCTGGTCACGGTCGGCGGCTGGCTGCTCGCCACCGACGGTTACGGCCGGCCGGTGGCGCTCTGGCGGCTGCTCGCCCTCGCCGCGCTGCTCTACCTGGGGCACACCCTCTGCGCGCTGGCCGCGCTGCTGCCCTACGACGCGGTGCTGGATCCGGAGCTGATCACCCGATGGCTGCTGCGGGCGGCCGCGGTGCTGCTGGGTACCGCCGTGCTGGGGGTGCTGCTGTTGCAGGTGGCGGGTTTGGGCGGGGAGAGCGGCCACCAGTGGGTGACCGTGCTCGGTCTGCTCGTCGCGGTGGGGATCGCCGCGTTGCTGGGCTGGCTGCTGCGACGCAAATAGCCCCGTGGGGTGCCAGGGTTACGCAGGTCACACGGGTTGTGCTCCGTCACAGATGAGGGCCGCAAGCGGGATTACCTGAGCCGACCGGGGAAAGATAGATGACGTGAATCCGAAGCGGATCCTTGTGGTGGGTGCCGGGCACGTCGGTCTCTATGCGGCCCTGCGCCTTTCGAAGAAGCTCAGCTCCCGTGAGGCTGAGGTCATCGTGGTGGACCCCCAGCCGCACATGACGTACCAGCCGTTCCTGCCCGAGGCAGCGGCGGGCAACATCTCCCCGCGGCACTCCGTGGTGCCGCTGCGACGGGAGTTGCGGCGGTGCACGGTTGTGGCGGGCACGGTCACCCGTGTCGAACACGAACGCAAGGTGGCCACCGTGCAGCCGATCGTCGGCCCGGCCCGGGAGATCGCGTACGACCACGTGATCGTGGCGCCGGGTTCGGTGTCCCGGACGCTGCCGATCCCCGGCCTGCACGAGCAGGGCATCGGGTTCAAGACCATCGGCGAGGCGATCTACCTCCGCAACCACGTGCTGGACCGGCTGGACGTGGCTGCCGTCACCCCGGACCCCGAGGTTCGCCGTTCTGCGCTGACCTTCACCTTCGTCGGTGGTGGGTACGCCGGCATCGAGGCGCTCGCCGAGATGGAGGACATGGCCCGGGACGCCATGCGCTACTACCCGGAGCTGAAGCCCGAGGAGATGCGCTGGGTGCTGGTCGAGGCCACCCAGCGGGTGCTGCCCGAGGTGGACCGGGACATGGGCGCCTACACGGTGCAGCAGCTGCTCAAGCGGAACATGGACATCCGGTTGGACACCAGGCTGGAGTCCTGCATCGACGGGGTGGTCAAGCTCTCCGACGGCGACAGCTTCCGCTCCGACACGATCGTCTGGACGGCCGGCGTGAAGCCGTCGCCGATGCTGGACGCCACCGACTTCCCGCGCGACGACCGCCGGCGGGTCACCTGCCTGCCGACTCTCCAGGTAGTCGACGGTGACCGGGTGGTCGAGGGCGCGTGGAGCGCCGGCGACTGCGCGGCGGTGCCCGACCTGACCAAGGAGCCGGGCAACTTCTGCTCGCCGAGCGCCCAGCACGCGGTGCGTCAGGCCGCCCGGATGGCCGACAACATCGCGGCGGTGATCCGGGGCCGCGAGCCGGTCGACTACAAGCACAAGCACGTCGGCAGCGTCGCCAGCCTCGGCCTGCACAAGGGCGTCGCCCAGGTGTACGGCGTCAAGATGACCGGCTGGCCGGCCTGGTTCATGCACCGGACGTACCACATGAGCCGGATCCCGTCGTTCAACCGCAAGATTCGGGTGGTGGTGGACTGGTCGCTGGCGTTCTTCCTCAAGCGTGAGGTGGTCGCCCTGGGCCAGCTGCACGACCCGCGCGAGGAGTTCGTCGAGGCGTCCCAGCCGGTCGGCGCCCCCCGCGTCTGACCCAGCTGCAAAGAAAGGGCCCCTTCCCGCCGTTTCCGGTGGGAGGGGGCCCTTTCTCACATCCGATCCGGGTCCGGGCGGTCAGACCCGCCAGATCCAGGCGTCGGCGATCCGGGTGGCCGGGCCATAGAGCTGCTCCAGGGTCGCGCGCAGGCTCTCCGCGTGGGGGGCGTCGTCCGCCAGCGCCACACAGGAGGCGCCCCAGAAGTCCGCGTCCCGGGTGGCCTGCCGGCGCTGCTCGTCGCCGATGGCCGGCTGGTCGCCGCGCCGCGCGACGTCCGCCAGCAGGGCGGAGGTGGGCTGCTTGAAGGTGCCCATCGCCGCAGTGCCGCCCCGCCCGTACGGCCCGATGAAGAATCCCTCGGGCAGACCGAAGCCGGCGTCGGCGGCGGCCGCCCAGCGCATCGGCCACGGTTCCTTGGGCGTGGGCAGCGGCACCGGGACCAGCACCCCGCCGGGGCGGACGCACTGCCGCCAGTGCCCGCCTGTGATGAACTCCGGCAGGGCGGGCCGCTCGGCGGTCGGCAGCGGGGTCGGGAAGATCGGCAGCAGTGCCGCGACGACGGCCAGCGGCACCAGCCGCCGCGCCCGACCGGTGCTTCGGAGGGCCTTGTCGAGTGCGAGCACCAGCAGCGTCGCGACGATCGGGAGCAGCGCCAGGCCGAACCGCATCGGCAGCGCGCCGTCCACCACCGGCAGACCGGCCAGCAGGGCGTACGGGCCGGGCAGCGCCGTCCTGGTGCCGCCGAGCACCACCTCCGGGCCGAGCGAGAGCGCGCCCATCACCAGCGCCGCGACCACGCAGGCGAGCACCAGCCGGCGCCGCCCCACCCAGACCCAGATTGTGCAGACCGCGGTGACCAGCAGCAGCGGCAGGCCGAGGAAAGTGTTGTACTCAGCCGGGCCGGTGGTCAGCCGGGCGGACCCGGCGCTGCCGGCCACCGACAAGGGGGAGACGGTCCACCAGCTGCTCAGGTCGGCGGAGAAGTAGGCCGGACTGAACATCCCGTCGGCGACTCCCTGCGGCCCGGCGAACTGGAACCACAGCGGATATCCGAGCACCAGCAGGGCCAGCCCGGCGGCGACCGCCAGCCCGCCGGCGAAGGTGGGCAGCGCCCGGCGGGCCAGGTCCCGGTCCGCCACGGCGTAGCTGACCGCCATCACCAGCAGCGTGACGGCGGCGAGGAAGAGCACCTCCTCGCCGATGAAGACCTGCGCGGTGACCGCCGTGGCCAGCCCGGCCGCGGAGCTGAGCATGCGCCGCCGGTCCGGTCCGGCGGGCAGCGCGCAGTCGGACCCGGCGCGGTTGGCGGGTGGCGTGGGCCCCGGGTCGGACGCCCGCAGCAGCCGGACCACCAGCCAGACGATCACCGGCACCAGCCACTGGGCGGTCATGTGCAGATGGCTGTTGGTCTGCGAGATCATGCCGGGGCCGAACCCGCACAGCGCTCCGCCGAGGGCGGCGGCGAGCCGGCGGGCGCGCATCGCCCGGTGGAACAGCAGGTACCAGGCGACGGCAGTGCCGGCCAGGTTGACGGCGGCGAGCAGCGCGAAGGTGACCGGGGCGCCGAGCAGCAGGGTGATCGGCGCGCAGACGATGCCGAGCGCGATGACCGTGGTGTTGGCCATCAGGTTGACCCCGTCGGGGGCGTTGAGCCGGTCGGTGAGCAGGCTGAAGTCGCCGAGCAACGCTCGCGCGTCGACCGCGAGGAACCACTCGTAGAGGGCCTGGTCCTCGGGGTTCAGCGCCAGCGTCCGGCCGGCCGGGTCGGGCCACAGTCCGTGGGTGAGCCAGCCGGCCACCACCGTGCAGATCAGCGCGACGAGCAGGTCCGCCCGGTGGCGGCGGACGGCGGCCAGCAGCCGGACGGCCCAGGCTTGGCGGTTGACCTGATCGGCGAGGCGGAAGGCCTGCTCAGGGGCGGCGTCGGGGGCCGTAGGGGCTGCGCTGCTCACGGCATCGACCCTAATGCGGCCTGCCTGGCGGGGTACGCCGGGTCGCCGCGAACCGGCTACGGTGACACTGCACCGTGCGTGTCGGCGCGCCGGTGTCACCCGCCCGGGTGGTGGAACGGCAGACACGGCCGCCTTAAAAGCGGCTGCCGCAAGGCGTGCGGGTTCGACCCCCGCCCCGGGCACCAGCGGGCGCGGGCGCGGACACATTCTCATTCGTGATCACCAGGAGTTGGTTGGGCCGTTTACTCTTGGAGGGCACGTTCACGTGCAAACGACCCCCTGAGGGAGGCCAGACAGTGAAGACCTCGAACCCGGTGCTCGCCCGGCTCGGCCAGGCGGCCGAGCGGGAGCGTTCCGCCGGGTACGCCCCGACCGGGCCGTACGGACAGCCCGGCATTCCCCAGCAGTACCCGTCCCAGGCCGGTTACCCGGCAGCGCCGCCGACCGTGGCGCCCATGACCGTCGACGACGTGGTGGTCAAGACCGTCGCCCTGCTCGGCATCCTCGGCATCTCCGCCGCGGCCGCCTGGGTGCTCGTGCCCGACGCGCTGGTCGGTGTCGCCTGGATCGGCGCGGCGGTCGTCGGCCTGGTGCTCGGCCTGATCATCTCGTTCTCCCGGATGGCCAACCCGGCGCTGGTCATCACGTACGCGGTCGTCGAGGGCGTCTTCGTCGGCATGGTCAGCAAGGCGTTCGAGACGGCGTACGACGGCATCGTGCTCCAGGCCGCGGCGGCCAGCTTCGGCATCTTCTTCCTGATGGCGATGCTCTACCGGGCGAAGGTCATCCGGGCCACCCCGGCCTTCGTCAAGGGCATGATCGCGGTGATGACCGGCCTCTTCGCGGTCATGCTGATCAACCTGGTGCTGGCCCTGTTCGGCGTCAACACCGGCCTGCGCGACGGCAGCCCGCTGGCGATCGGCTTCAGCCTGGTGTGCATCGTGGTCGCCTCGCTGAGCTTCGTGCTCAGCTTCAAGGAGATCGAGGACGGCGTCCGGATGGGCCTGCCGCAGCGCTACTCCTGGACGGCCGCCTTCGGCATCCTGGTCAGCCTGGTCTGGCTCTACATCGAGATCCTCCGACTGCTGAGCTACTTCCAGGGCGACGACTGACCTCGTCCGCGCTGCTGACCGGCGCCCGCCCCCGCTCCTGCGGGGGCGGGCGCCGTCGTCTGCGCCGGCCATGCCGTTTACCCGCCGCCGCCGGTCCGCCCGGGGCAGAGTGACTGCGAGGGGTACGCGGGCGAAGGAGGCGGCGGTGCGGAGCAACAACCCGGTGCTCAACCGGCTGGACGAGACCGGCCGGTTGGAGGCCCGGGTGCTCGGTGCCCGCGACGTCGAGGCGATGACCGTCGATGACGTGGTGGTCCGCACCGTCGGGTTGCTGCTGCTCACCGGCGCGGCCGCGGCGGTCTCCTGGGCGGTGGTGCCGGAGGCGGCCTGGGTGCCCGCCGCGCTGGCCGGTAGCGCGCTCGCCTCGATCGCGCTGGTCCTGGTCATCTCGCTGCGCGGGATCACCAACCCGGTGCCGATCGTCGGCTACGCCCTGCTCCAGGGGCTGCTGCTGGGGGTGGCCAGCCGTGCCTTCGAGCTGGTCTATCCGGGCATCGTGGTGCAGGCGGTGGCCGGCACCTTCGGCGTCTTCCTCGGCATGGCCGCGCTCTACCGGGCCCGGATCATCCGGGCGACGCCCCGGCTGGCCCGCCTGGTGATCGGCGCGCTGCTCGGCATCGCCGTGCTCAGCGTGGTCAACCTGGTGTCGTACCTGATCTCGGGGCGGCCGGGGCTGGCGGTCTACAGCGTCAGTGGCGAGGTCGGCTGGCTGCCGTACGCCTTCTCGGTCGTGGCCATCATCGCCGGCGCGCTCAGCTTCATCCTCGATTTCGACCTCGTCGAGCGCTCGGTGCGCGACGGCCGACCCCGCCGGTACGCGTGGCTGAGCGCGTTCGGCCTGCTCACCGGGCTGGTCTTCCTCTACTGGCAGCTGCTGCGGCTGCTCAGCTACCTGCGCCGCTGACCGGCCCGACGTCCCGCGGCCGGCGCCGGCCGTAGACTCGGCGGCGATGAGCGCAGCGGAGTTGGACCAGGCCGTGCAGTTGCTGGTCCGTCAGGTCGGGCACTGGCAGCAGCCCCGCTGGGCGGCGGCCGCGACCACTGGCAACATGTCCCGCGCCGACCTGGTGCACCGGCTCGTGCAGGAGATCGCCAACCTGGCCGCCGACGCCGAGGGCGAGCCTCGCCGGGTGGTGCCCCGGCTGGACAACGACCTGGCCCTGCCCGACCAGGTACGCGTGGTGGTGGCGGACCTGATCACCGCCGGGCCGGGTGCCGAGGTGCTGGCGCGGGCCGCCGCCGAGGTGACGGCGACCCGCAGCGCGCTATGAGGGACTGTCGGCTCAGCTGAGCCGCTCCAGCACCATGGCCATGCCCTGACCGCCGCCGACGCACATGGTCTCCAGACCGATGGTCTTGTCGTGCCACTCGAGTGCGTTGAGCAGGGTGCCGGTGATCCGGGCGCCGGTCATGCCGAACGGGTGGCCGACGGCGATCGCGCCGCCCATCACGTTCAGCTTCTCCTCCGGGATGCCCAGCTCCCGGTAGGAGGGGATGACCTGCGCGGCGAACGCCTCATTAATCTCGACCAGGTCGACGTCGTCGATGGTCATGCCGGCCCGGCGCAGCGCCTGCCGGGACGCCTCGACCGGACCGAGGCCCATGATCTCCGGCGACAGCGCGGTCACGCCGGTGGAGACGATCCGGGCCAGCGGGGTCAGCCCGAGCTCCTCAGCTCGCTGCGCGCTCATCACCACCACGGCGGCGGCGCCGTCGTTGAGCGGGCAGCAGTTGCCGGCGGTGATCCGCCCGTCCGGACGGAACACCGGCTTCAGGCCGGCCACGCCCTCCAGGGTGACGCCCGCCCGTGGGCCGTCGTCGGTGCTCACCACTGTGCCGTCCGGCGTGGTGACCGGGGTGATCTCCCGGGCCCAGAAGCCGTCGGCGATGGCCTTCTCGGCGAGGTTCTGGCTGCGGACGCCGAACGCGTCCATGTCGGCGCGGGTGACGTCGTACACCTGGGCCAGGTTCTCCGCGGTCTGCCCCATGGTCAGGTAGATGTCCGGCTGCTCGCCGGACTCGCGCGGGTCGGCCCACACCTCGGCGCCGCCCTGCGCGCGACGCTTCGACCGCTCAGCGGCCGCCGCGAAGCGCGGGTTCTCCCAGCCGCCGCCGACGAGCGCCTGCGCCTCCGGGGGCAGCCCGTCGGAGCTGCCCCGGGCGTACCGGGAAACCATCTCCACGCCGGCGGAGATGAACACGTCGCCCTCGCCGGCCCGGATCGCGTGCATGGCCATCCGGGTGGTCTGCAAGGAGGAGGCGCAGTAGCGGGTCAGCGTGGCGGCGGGCACGGTGTCCAGCCCGAGCAGCGTGGCCACCACCCGGCCCATGTTGAAGCCCTGCTCGCCACCGGGCAGGCCGCACCCGAGGTAGAGGTCGTCGATCGTGGTCGGGTCGAGCTGGGGGATCTTGTCCAGGGCCGCCTGGACGATGGTCGCGGCGAGGTCGTCGGAGCGGACATCGCGCAGGGACCCCTTGTGCGCCCGGCCGATGGGGGAGCGGGCGGTGGCGACGATGACGGCGTCGCGGGACGACTCAATCGGCATGGAACCACGTTAACCCGCCGGTAACTTGGCGCGGAAGAAGCCGGCCCGGCGGGAAATGTCACCCCGAGCCCGGTCGATCTAGCGCCGCGAGGCGACCGCCGCAGCGGCCGCGACGGCGGGGAGCAGGGCGTGCGCCCACACCCGGTAGCCGTCGGCGGAGGGATGGAAGCCGTCGTGGCAGAACGTCCCCGCGTCGGCCCGGAACACCGGCCCGGTCTCGGTGCCCAGATCGACCACCGCGCCGCCAGCATCCAGCACGGCCGTGGTCTGGGCGCGGGCCACGCGGCGCCCGGACCAGCCGACGAGCTGGCGCAACGGGGGCGCGAGGGCCCGTACGGCGCCGAGATCGGGGCAGGTGCCCACCACCACCTCGACCCCCGCCTCGCGCAGCCGGTGCACCGCCGCACCGAGATACGCCGCCGCGTCGGCGGGCCGGCGCAGCCCGGTGGCGTCGTTCGCCCCGATCAGGACCAGCGCAACGTCCGGCCGTTCGCCGAGCAGGGCTCGGGCCACCTGGGTGGTCAGGTCCGTCGAGCGGGACCCGGAGACGCCGACGCTGGACAGGTGCACCCGCCGCCCGGTCGGACCCTCGGCGAGCAGGTTGGCCAACTGCCCGCCGATGGTGTCCTCGAGCCGGTCGACGCCCACGCCCAACGCCGACGAGTCGCCGAGCAGCACCAGCCGCAGCGGCGGCGCGCCGGCCCGGCCGATCGTGGCTCGCAGCGCCAGCCCCAGCTCCGGCTGGGCGTAGCGCCGGTGCCGGGCGACGAACGCCTCGCCGGCCAGGACGGCAGCGCCGCCCACGGTGCCGGCGAGCAGCGAGAGCGCCGCCGCCCGACCCAGTCGGACCGGGAAACCGGCGGTCACGTCCCGCTCGCTGCGCTCGTTCATGCCAGTCCCTCCACTGTCGAGGTGTCCGGTGCGGCCCCGCGCTGCGGCACCGCACCGACACCGAAGAACGCCCGGCGGCGCAGCTGCGCCCACCGGCCGGCCGGCCCACGGTCGTGGCCCCGGACCTGGGTGCCGCTGACCTCCGTGCCGGCGTGCCGGGCCGCCTCCTGCGCGGCCTCCGGCAGCGACCGTACGCCCTCGCCCGGTGTCGGTGTGACCCGTCGTTCCTGCCCCGCGCCGAGTGCGGAGAGCATCGTCGGCAGCAGCGCGGCGGCGGCCACCGCGTACCCCTCGGCGGAGGGATGGAACCGGTCCCAGGCGAACATCCGGTGCGGCTCGGCGGCGAAGCGGGGGCCGAGCAGGTCGCCGAGGGAGACCGTCCAGCCGCCCGCCTCGACCACGGCCACCGTCTGTGCGGCGGCGAGCTGTCGGCTCCACCGGTGCGCCAGCCAGCGCAGCGGTGGCTGGATCGGGCGGATCGCGCCCAGATCGGGGCAGGTGCCGACGACCACCTCGCAACCGGCGTCGCGCAGCGTGCGGACCGCCTCGACCAGGTAGCGCACGGCCAGCCCGCGCGGGGTGCGGTTGGTGATGTCGTTGCCGCCGATCAGGATCACCGCGATGTCGGGCTGGCGCTCCAGCGCCGCCTCCACCTGGTGCCGGAGCACTGCCGAGATGGCCCCGACCACCGCGAAACGGTGCAGCCGCACCGGCCGGTGCAGCCTCCGGGACAGGCCCGTGGCGAGCAGCGCGCCGGGCGTCTCCCGGCGGCGGTGCACCCCGTAGCCGGCCGCCGACGAGTCGCCGAGCACGACCATGGTGAGCGCCGGGCCGGGGAACTTCGCGCCGTACACGCCGTCACAGCGCGGCGGCGGCGCCTCGGCCATCGGGATGGTGCGCCGGGCCTGGCGGGCCTGGCCGAGCAGCACGCCGCCGGTCGCGATCGCGGCCGCCGCCGTGGCGCCCGTCCCGATGGCCGCCAGACGGGCGACCCGCCGGGCCTGCCGCCAGCGCGGATCAACGGGTACGACGGAACCAGCCACCCCCATACCACGACATTATCTCGCCGGGCCGACACGCCGCTGTCGTCGTGACGGCTCGCGGGTGCCTGGAAACCGACGCGACGGGGTACCTGTCCGGGGGAGGCCGGCCGACTTGCGCCGACCCGCCACGCTGATCCGGCGGAGAGGAGCGCGACGATGGGGAAGACACTGAAGCGCAGCGCGGCGTTCACGGCCCTGGTCCGGGCACTGGCGGCCGGGGCACGCGGCGGGCCGTCGCTGGGCGCCCGGTTGGCGGCGCTGCCCCGGATGATGCGGGCCACCGCCCGTGGGCAGTACGACGGCGGGCTCCGGCTGGCCCTGATGACCGCGGCGACGGCGTACATCGTGTCGCCGATCGACCTGCTCCCCGAGATCCCACTGGCGATCTTCGGGCTCGCCGACGACGCGGTCATGATCACTTGGCTGGCCGGGAGCGTGCTCGCCGAGACCGACCGCTTCCTGGAGTGGGAGGCCCGGCGCAGCTCGGTCATCCCCGGGGGGCTGGTGCCCTGACGGCACGTACCCTGGGCGGCGAGGAAACGTCTGCCCGGCCGCCGTCGCCGGCGCCGCAACGAAGGGCACACCGTGCAGTACTACGACAACGTCGTCGACATGATCGGCAACACCCCGCTGGTACGTCTGCGTAACGTTACCGAGGGCATCCAGGCCACCGTGCTCGCCAAGGTCGAGTACGTCAACCCGGGCGGCTCGGTGAAGGACCGGATCGCGCTGCGGATGGTGGAGGACGCCGAGGCGGCCGGCCTGCTCAAGTCCGGCGGTACCATCGTCGAGCCGACCAGCGGCAACACCGGCGTCGGCCTGGCCCTGGTGGCCCAGCTCAAGGGCTACCGCTGCGTCTTCGTCTGCCCCGACAAGGTCAGCCAGGACAAGCAGGACGTGCTCCGGGCGTACGGCGCCGAGGTGGTGGTCTGCCCGACCGCCGTCGCCCCGGAGGATCCGCGCTCGTACTACAACGTCTCCGACCGGCTGACCCGGGAGATCCCCGGCGCCTGGAAGCCCAACCAGTACAGCAACCCGGCCAACCCGCGCTCGCACTACGAGACGACCGGCCCGGAGCTGTGGAAGCAGACCGAGGGCGGGCTCACCCACTTCGTGGCGGGCGTCGGCACCGGCGGCACCATCTCCGGCATCGGCCGCTACCTCAAGGAGGCCTCCGAGGGCCGGGTGCGGATCATCGGGGCGGACCCGGAGGGCTCGGTCTACTCCGGCGGCACCGGCCGGCCGTACCTGGTGGAGGGCGTCGGTGAGGACTTCTGGCCGGAGACGTACGACCGGGGCATCGCCGACGAGATCGTCGAGGTCTCCGACAAGGCGTCCTTCGAGATGACCCGGCGGCTGGCCCGCGAGGAGGGGCTGCTGGTCGGCGGTTCCTGCGGGATGGCGGTGGTCGCCGCGCTGGAGGTGGCTCGCCGGGCCGGCCCGGACGACGTGGTGGTCGTGCTGCTGCCGGACGGCGGCCGGGGCTACCTTTCCAAGATCTTCAACGACTCGTGGATGGCCCGGTACGGCTTCCTCGACAACTCCGGCACCGAGCCGACGGTGGCCGACGCGCTGGCGGGCAAGCCGGGCGGGCTGCCCGAGTTGGTGCACGTGCACCCGACCGAGACGGTCCGCGACGCGATCGACTACATGCGCGAGTACGGCGTCTCGCAGCTGCCGGTGCTCAAGGCCGAGCCGCCGGTGGTGACCGGCGAGGTGGCCGGCTCCATCGCGGAGCGGGACCTGCTCGACGCGCTGTTCACCGGGCAGGCGCACCTGCACGACACCATCGAGCGGCACATGGGTGACCCGCTGCCGATGATCGGTGGTGGCCAGCCGGTCAGCGAGGCCGTCGGCCTGCTGGAGAAGTCCGACGCCGCCCTGGTCCTCGTCGACGGCAAGCCCAAGGGCGTCCTCACCCGCCAGGACCTCCTCGCCCACCTCGGCGCCCGCTGAGCGGTAAGGAAGGGCGCCTTCTTGACGCCCCGTCTAGAGCAGGGGCCCCTTGTTGACACGCTCGGCCGCCGGGCAGCCGGCGGCCGAGAGCGTCAGGCGCGCAGCTCGGTCGGGACCGCGACGACGTCGACGAACGCGCCCTTGCGCAACACGGTCACCGGCAGCCGGGCGCCGATGGCCGGGCCGAGCATCAACCGCTGCAACCCCTGACCGTCTGCCACCGTCCGTCCGCCGGCGCTGAGGATGATGTCGCCCAGGTAGATTCCGGCCACTCCGGCCGGGCTGCCCGGCACCACCTCCACCACGCGCAGCCCGCGCCGCTGACCGGTACGCGCCGTCAGGTCCGGCGGCAGCGGCACGGGTACGCCGGCCACGCCGAGCCAGGCGCGGCGGACCCGGCCGGCGGTGGTCAGCTCGGCGATGATCTGCCGGGTGGTGGTGTTGATCGGCACCGCCAGTCCCAGTCCGTAGCCGGCGACGGCGGTGTTCACGCCGATCACCCGCCCGGCGGAGTCGGCCAGCGCGCCGCCGGAGTTGCCCGGGTTCAGCGCCGCGTCGGTCTGGATCACGTCCTCGATCAGCCGGGTGACCCGCCCGTCCCGGGCGGGTAGCGAGCGGCCGAGCCCGGAGACCACCCCGGCGGTCACCGAACCGGCCAGCCCCATCGGGTTGCCAACGGCCACCACCAGCTGGCCGATCCGCAGTGCGTCGGCGTCGCCCAGCTCCACCGGGGGCACGGTGGTCTCCTCGACCCGCAGCACGGCGAGGTCGGAGAGCGGGTCGGCGCCGACCACCCGGAACGTCGTCTCGGTGCCGTCGCCGAACGCCGCCGAGCCGCCGGCGGCACCCTGCACCACGTGCGCGCTGGTCAGCAGCAGGCCGTCGGTGCCCACGGTGACCGCGGAGCCGGCGCCGGCACCGCGCGCGGTCCGCACCGACAGGGCGGCCACGCTGGGCAGCACGCGGGCCGCCACGGTCGTGACCACCCGGGAGTACGCGTCCAGTGCGGCCTCCTCGGCCGGGTCGGACGTGGTGTGATCGGTGTCCATGCCCGGCCCAACGCCACCCGCGGCCCCGGCATGCCCCGATCCGCCGAGAGCGAACATCGACCGGCGCCGTGTCAACAAGGGGCCCCTGTACCACCGGAGGCGCTGATACGGCCTTACCCGGCCAGGGGGCGGGTGTAGCGGAGTTGTGGGGTGAGGGCGGCGCCGATGTGCTCCTCGCCTTCGGCACCCGTGGGGGTCCAGCCGCCGCGCTGGTAGAAGGCGCGGGCGTGGGCGTTGTCGCGGAGCACCCAGAGCACCGCTCGCCGCCAGCCCCGCGCCCGCATGGCGTCCAGCGCGTCCACCATCAGCAGGCGGCCGATGCCCCGTCCCTGCTCGGCCGGGTCCAGGTGGATGGCGTTGAGCAGCCCGGTCGCGGGGTCGTCCTCGTCGTCCGGGCCCAGGTGGCTGAACCCGACCAGCGTCCCGGCGCGCTCCGCCACGGTCAGCCGGTGGGTGTCCCGCTCCCAGATCCACCGTTCGGTCCAGTACCGGCCCATCGCTTCCGGCGTCGGGTCGGCCAGCGCCTCGGCCGGCAGGAAGGAGGAGTATGCGGCGACCCGGGAGCGCTGGTGCAGGGCACCCACCCCCATCAGGTCGTCACCGGTGGCGGGGCGGAGCGTGACGGTCACCCGGCCGAGGTTACCCGGCGTGGTGGGAGCTGCACGATGGTCAGGTCCTCGGCGATGATCAGGTCGCCGTCGAAGTGCGCGCGCGCCTCGTCGTGGAACCGGAGCGGGTCGGAATACCGCTGGGAGAAGTGGGTGAGCACCAGCCGGCGCACCCCGGATTCGGTTGCCACCCGGGCGGCCTGCGCCGCGGTCAGGTGGCCGACCTCGGCGGCGAGCGCCGCCTCCGACTCCAGGAAGGTCGACTCGATGACCAGCAGGTCGGCGTGCTCGGCCAGGGCGTAGACGCCGTCGCAGAGGCCGGTGTCCATCACGAAGGCGAACCGTTGCCCCGGCCGGGGCACGCTCACCTCGTCCCGGGTGACGCGGCGTCCGTCCAGGTCCAGGTGCCCCACCCGGATCAGCTCGCCGACGGCCGGCCCGGCGATGCCGTACTCGGCCAGCTTCTCCGGCAGCATCCGGTAGCCGTCCGGCTCGACCAGCCGGTAGCCGTACGTCTCGATGGGGTGCCGCAGCCGGCGCGCCTCCAGCGTGCCGCAGCCCAGGGTGATCCGCTGCCCGTCGGTCTCGATCGGCTCGACCCGCAGTTCGGCGGTCTCGTAGAAGGAGGTGGCGTGCCGCAGCCGGGCGAAGTATTCGGCGCCGCCGGCCGGGAAGTGCACGGCGACCGAATGCGTCACCCGGTCCAGCGAGAGCCGCTGGATGGTGCCGGGCAGACCCAGGCAGTGGTCGCCGTGGAAGTGGGTGACGCAGATCCGGGTCAGGTCGGTGGCGGTGACCGTGGTGTGCAGAAGTTGCCGCTGGCTGCCCTCGCCCGGGTCGAAGAGGATCACCTCGTCGTCCCAGCGCAGCACGTACCCGTTGTGGTTGCGCCGCCGGGTCGGTGCCTGGCTGGCCGTTCCGAGCACCACCAGCTCGCGCATCGACACGGTGCTCTCCTCCGGCTGACCTGACCGGCCCGGCCCCTGCCGGCAGATGAAGCGACCCCCGGGGTGTTCCGCGCTTTCGCGCGGGCCGGCTGGACTGGGCCGGCACCCCGGGGGTCGGGTGGCTGTCGTGGATTCGCCGCACCGCTGCCACACGGTCTCGACGTTTGGTACTGGTGCCCGCCTCGCGGCGGACCGATCACTGTCGAGGACAGCGGCTAGCGGACAGCCACCTCACGAGTCCGATTGCTATACAAGTCTGGACCACCTCCCTTCACGTGTACCGCCACGCTATCGAGTCCCGGCCGGGCTCTGCAACGGATTTCGATCACACGCCAGACGGGAATGCCCGGCCGCCTCTCGGCGGCCGGGCATCCTGGTCGTGCGGGTGGGTCAGCCGGCGGTGCGCGCCACGCCGACCGGGCAGCTCAGCCCGTTCGGGCCGTGGTTGCAGTACCCGTTCGGGTTCTTCGTCGGCGCCAGGTACTGCTGGTGGTAGTCCTCAGCGAAGTAGTAGCTGCCGAGCGGGGCGATCTCCGTGGTGATCTCGCCCTTGCCGGCCCGCGTCACGATGGGCTGGAACGCGTCCCGGGACGACTCCGCGATGGCCCGCTGCTCGTCGGTGGTCGTGTAGATCGCCGACCGGTACTGGGTGCCCACGTCGTTGCCCTGGCGCATGCCCTGGGTCGGGTCGTGGTTCTCCCAGAAGACCTTCAGCAGGTCCTCATAAGCGATCTTGCTCGGGTCGTAGACCACCTGGACGACCTCGGCGTGCCCGGTCCGGCCGGAGCACGTCTCCTCGTACGTCGGGTTCTTGGTGATGCCACCCGCGTAGCCGGCGGAGGTGGTGAACACCCCGGGCAGCGTCCAGAACAGCCGCTCGGCGCCCCAGAAACAGCCCATGCCGAAGACGGCGACCTGGAGGCCCTCCGGGAACGGCCCCTTGAGCGGGGTCCCGAGCACCTCGTGCCGGTCGGCGACCGGCATGGCGATCGGGCGGCCCGGTAGGGCCTGGTCGGGGGTGGGCAGCTCAGCCTTGGACTGGCGAAGGAACACGTGGAACTCCTCTCGTACCTCTGCCGCGTGCAACGCCGGCGGGCCCAGGTTCCTTACCCGCCAGGCCGGCAGTCAGGCCGCCGGCCCGGGCGGGGGTGGCAGCGCGTCGGCCACCCGGGCGGCGACGTCGCGGGCGTCTTGATCGCTCGGGTAGCGGGTGCGCGGCCAGAAGAACCCGCGCAGCCCGTCCTTCTTCGTCCGGGGCACCACGTGGGTGTGCAGGTGCGGCACCGATTGGGACACCTTGTTGTTCATCGCCACGAACGTCCCACCGGCGCCCAGGCCGGTTTCCACCGCCACCGCCAGCCGCTGGACCAGCGCGAAGTAGCCCGGCAGCAGGTCGGCCGGCAGCTCGGCCAGGGTCACCAGGTGGACCCGGGGGACCACCAGCACGTGCCCCTGGAAGACCGGGCGGGTGTCCAGGAACGCCACGCCGTCCGGCTCGTCGGCCACCCGGAACGCCGGCACCTCGGCGGCCACGATCCCGCAGAAGACGCACCCGCTCATCGGTCCAGGCTATGCCGGCTGCCCGGCCCCGCCCCAGACCGCCGGGCGGGGCACTAGCCTCACCAGAATGAACCACGGCTTCGAGACGCTCGCCATTCACGCCGGTCAGGACCCTGAGGCCCGCACCGGCGCGGTGATTCCACCGATCTACCAGACCAGCACGTACGCGCAGGACGCGGTCGGCGCGCCCCGGCTCGGCTACGAGTACAGCCGCTCCGGCAACCCGACCCGCGACGCGCTCCAGGAGTGCCTGGCCGCGCTCGAGGGCGGGCCCGTGGGGCTCGCCTTCGCCAGCGGCCTGGCCGCCGAGGACACCCTGCTGCGGGCCGTCTGCCAGCCGGGCGACCACGTGGTCATCCCGGACGACGCGTACGGCGGCACGTACCGGCTCTTCGCCCGGGTCGCCCAGCGGTGGGGCCTGGAGTTCACCCCGGCCAAGGTGTCCGACGCGGCCGCGGTCCGGGCCGCCGTGCAGCCGGGCCGCACGAAGGTCGTCTGGGTGGAGACGCCGACCAACCCGCTGCTCGGCATCGCCGACATCGCCGCCCTAGCCGGCGTTGCGCACGACGCGGGCGCGCTGCTGGTGGTCGACAACACCTTCGCCTCGCCGTACCTGCAACAGCCAATCGCGCACGGCGCGGACGTGGTGGTGCACTCCACCACCAAGTACATCGGTGGGCACTCCGATGTGGTGGGTGGCGCGCTCGTCGTCGCCGACGCCGCGCTCGGCGAGGAGCTGCGCTACCACCAGAACGCGATGGGCGCGATCAACGGGCCGTTCGACGCCTGGCTCACCCTGCGCGGCATCAAGACCCTCGGGGTACGGATGGACCGGCACTGCGACAACGCCGAGCGGCTCGCCGGATACCTCGACGGGCACGCCAAGGTGGCCCAGGTGATCTACCCCGGGCTGGCCTCGCATCCCGGTCACGAGGTGGCCGCCAAGCAGATGCGCCGATTCGGCGGCATGATCTCCTTCCGTGCGGCCGGCGGCGAGGACCACGCCGTGGAGATCTGCAACCGGGCCAAGCTCTTCGTGCTCGCCGAGTCGCTGGGCGGGGTCGAATCCCTGATCGAGCACCCGGGCCGGATGACACACGCAAGTGCTGCCGGCTCGCCGCTTGAAGTTCCCGGCGATCTCGTGCGACTGTCTGTCGGCATCGAGACGGTCGACGACCTGCTCGCCGATCTGGAGCAGGCATTGGGCTGACCGCTGGGGAGGATGGCCGTGCAGGACATCATGGCGACCTGGGTCGGAGCGACCGCCAAGCAGATCGCCCGGGGCGTACGCAGGGGAGACGTCTCGGCCACCCAGGTCGTCGCCGACCACCTCGAGTACATCGCGCGGGCCGACGGCGAGCTGGCCGCGTTCCGCGCCGTGCGCGGCGGCGAGGCGATCACCGAGGCGGAGAAGGTCGACGAGCAGGAGGACCTGGCCAACCTGCCGCTGGCCGGGGTGCCGGTGGCGGTCAAGGAGAACACTCCGGTCGCCGGCCTGCCCACCTGGAACGGCTCCGCCGCGGTGCGTACCGAGGTGGCCGAGGCCGACCACGAGGTGGTGCGCCGCCTGCGTGGCGCCGGCGCGGTGATCCTCGGCGTGACCCGGATGCCCGAGCTGGGGCTGTGGGCACTCACCGACGACAACAGTGCGGTGACCCGCAATCCGTGGGACAGCGGGCGTACCCCCGGCGGCTCCTCCGGCGGCGCCGCCGCCGCGGTGGCCGCCGGGCTGGTGCCGATCGCGCACGGCAACGACGGCCTCGGTTCGATCCGGATCCCGGCGGCGTGCTGTGGCCTGGTCGGGCTCAAGCCCGGCCGGGGCGTGGTCCCCTGTCAGCTCGGCGCGGAAGACTGGTTCGGCCTCACCGAGCACGGCATGTTGACGAGCACGGTGGCGGACGCGGCGGTCGGATTCTCGGTGCTCGCCGGTCGGCGACCGGAGAAGCTGGTCCCGCCGCAGCGGCTGCGGGTGGGCGTCTCGCTGCGCTCCCCGGTGCGCGGTGTCTCGCCGGACGCGCCCAACCGCGACGCGGTCGCCGCCGCCGGCCGGCTGCTCGCCGCAGCCGGGCACGACACCGTGCCGGCCGATCCGGTCTATCCCACCGCGCTGGGCCTGCAGGGCATCGCCACCTGGTTCGCCGCCGCTGCCGCCGACGTCCGGGCCGGCGGGCTGGACCGGCGCGACCTGCAGCGGCGCACCCGGCGACACGTCGCGCTGGGCGAGTGGGCGCAGCGCCGCGGCTACGTCCGGGAGGCCGACCGGGCCGCCTGGCGGCAACGGTCGATCGACTTCTTCACCGACCACTCCGTCGACCTGCTGCTCACCCCGGCGCTGGCCAGCGCGCCGCCGGAGGCCGCACGCTGGTCCGACCGGTCCTGGCGGGCGAACATGACGGCCAACATCCGGTACGCCCCGTTCGCGGCGCCGTGGAACATCGCCGGTCTGCCGGCGATCGTGGTGCCGGTGGGTCGCCGCCCGGACGGGCTGCCCGTCGCGGTGCAGCTGGTCGGTCCGCCCGGCTCGGAGCTGCTGTTGCTCGGCGTGGCCGGTCAGTTCGAGATGGCCGCCCCCTGGTCCCGGCACGCCCCCGGCTATCCCCGGGTCGGAACGGGGTCGCCGGCCGCCGCATGATCGCCTACGGTGTGCGCGCACAGTCGCGCGAACCCGAGGGACACCAATGGGCTGCCAGACCTGTGGGGACGCCGCGTCCCCCGAGCACCACGAATGCCAGCGTTGCTACACGCCCCTCGGTCAGCCCGCAGTCACTCCGGGGCTGCCGACCTACTCCGTACGCGGCATCGGCCTGGCTGCCCGCATCGCGGTTGGCGCGACCGCTGTTCTGTACCTCGTAGCGGCACTCGCTCCGCAGCTCGCGGGGTTGGTGCTGGCCCGGCAGGCCCGGGACGACGGCGACACGGATCTGCTGGTCGGCGCGGCGGTCGTCGAGGCGCTGTTGGCGTTGCCCATGCTCGCCGCGTACCTCACCGCCGCCGTGCTGGTGATCATCTGGACGTGGCGGGCGCGGAAGAACATCGAGGCGTTCCCCGGTGCGCTGCCGTCGCTCGCGGCCGGCTGGGCGATCGCCGGTTGGCTGGTGCCGTTCGCGAACTTCGTGATGCCGGCCCGGGTGATGGCCAACGTGGCCCGGGCGAGCCTCTGGCGACGATTCACGCCGGACCTGGTGTACGTCTGGTGGGCCGCCTGGTTGGTGTTCATCGTCGGCGAGCGGCTGGTCAGCCGCCTCGGCGGCCAGGCGTACGACAAGCTGCCGGAGATCCCCTTCACCGACGCCGGCTACCAGGCGTACATCGACTACTACCGGGACTCCCTGCTCCGCAACGCCGTGCCCGCGGTGGCCTGCGTGGTCGCCGCCGTGGCGCTGATCGTGCTGGTCCGGCGGATCTCCACCATGCAGGAGGCGCGCATCGCCCGGGCCATGCCGGCCTGGCCGGTCGCCGCGCCGGGCTGGCCGGCGCCCCCGGTCCTCGGCGCGCCGGTCCCGGGTGAACCCGCGCCGACCGCGTTGCCTCCGACGACCACGGTGTCGCCGCAAGGGGCGCCGGCGGCGGGTGGCACGATCGGTGCATGACGGAACTGGTCGGTCTCGACGACGTGCGGGCCGCGCGGGAACTGCTCGCCGGCGTCACCCGGACCACCCCGCTGGAGCCCTTCCGGCCGCTGAGCGCGGCGCTGGGTGGGCCGACGTGGCTGAAGTGCGAGAACGTGCAGCGGGCCGGCTCGTACAAGGTGCGCGGCGCGTACGTGCGGATCTCCCGGTTGTCGGCGGCGGAGCGGGAACGCGGCGTGGTCGCGGCGAGCGCGGGCAACCATGCGCAGGGCGTGGCGCTGGCCGCCGGCCTGGTCGGCACGCACGCCACGGTCTTCATGCCGGTGAACGCGCCGTTGCCGAAGGTGGCCGCCACCAAGGGATACGGCGCACAGGTCGAGTTGGCCGGCAACACGGTCGACGAGGCGCTGGTCGCCGCGCACACGTACGCCGAGCGCACCGGCGCGGTGCTGATCCACCCGTTCGACCACCCCGATGTGATCGCCGGCCAGGGCACGGTGGCGCTGGAGATCCTCGAACAGTGCCCGGACGTGCGGACCATCATCACCGGGGTGGGTGGCGGCGGTCTGATCTCCGGCATGGCGGTGGCCGCGAAGGCGCTGCGACCCGACGTCCGCATCATCGGAGTGCAGGCGGCCGGCGCGGCGGCCTTCCCGCCCTCACTGGTGGCCGGGGAACCGGTCCGGTTGCCCGCCTTCTCGACCATCGCGGACGGCATCGCGGTCGGCCGGCCGGGGGAGATCACCTTCAGCCACGTCCGCAAGCTGGTCGACGAGATCGTCACGGTCTCCGAGGAGGACATCTCCCGGGCGCTGCTGATGCTGCTGGAGCGAGGCAAGCAGGTGGTCGAGCCGGCCGGCGCGGTCGGCGTGGCCGCGTTGCTGGCCGGTGTGGTGGAGGTGGAGGCCCCAGTGGTCGCGGTGCTCTCCGGCGGCAACATCGACCCGCTGCTGATGCTGCGGGTGATCGAGCACGGTCTGGCCGCCGCGGGTCGCTACCTGAGGGTGACGGTGCGCTGCTCGGACCGGCCCGGGCAGCTGGCCTCGCTGCTCACCCAGATCGCCGAGCACCGGGCCAACGTGGTGGACGTGGGGCACCAGCGGGCCAACCCGCACCTCAGCCTCGGCGAGGTGGAGGTGGCGCTGTCCGTGGAGACGCGGGGCGTGGAGCACTCGGACACGCTGATCAGCGCACTGCGGGCCAGCGGTTACCAGGTGGTCTTCGCCGGCGAGGCGTGACACCCCGCAGGTGCCACGCCTCGGCGGCGTACGCCTCATCCTGTGGTGGGGCCGGTGGCGATCAGCCGGAGAACGGCTCGAAGCTGACCACCGTCACCTTGATGTCGGCGCCGCTCGGTGCCGTGTAGGTGCAGGTCTGCCCCGACCGACCGCCCAGGATCGCCTTGCCGAGCGCCGACTCGGGGCTGTAGACGGTCAGGTCGGTGGTGGCCGCGATCTCCCGGGAGCCGAGCAGGAAGGTCTCGGTGTCCTCGGTGTCGTCGTCGAAGTAGATCGTCACCACCATGCCGGGCGACACCGCGTCCGCGGTCGGCGCCTCGCCGACCTTGGCGGTGCGCAGCAGCTCCTGCAGGTAGCGGATCCGGCCCTCGGCCTTGCCCTGCTCCTCGCGGGCGGCGTGGTAGCCGCCGTTCTCCCGCAGGTCGCCCTCCTCGCGCCGGGCGTTGATCTCCGCGGCGATCGCCGGGCGGTTGGCGATGTGCTCGTCGAGCTCGGCCTGGAGGCGGTCGTACGCGTCCTGGGACAGCCAGGTGGCGGGCGCCTCGTTGCCAGTGGACACAGGCGGTCTCCTCAGTTGTGCGTGGCTGGCTGACAGGTGAACTACCAAGTTACCAGTGCGGTACGACACAGGGTGTCGGCGATCACCGCTGGTGTCCGCATCACACACCCGGAGTACGTGGCCCGCAGGGGCGTTCACAGCCGCCTGTCGCGGCGCTGTCCCGGCAGCTCAGGCCGGGGCTCGGCAGCGCAGCACCTCGCCGATGAACGGCCGCGCGGTGGTGGCCAGGCGGTGCCGGGTGGTCACGTGCCGGTTGCCCGGCCCGGCGTTCACCGTGACCTCCTCGCGGGCCACCTCGGAGCCGGCGCGGTCCCGGGCGCGCAGCACGCAGACCGCCGATCCGCCCGGTGGCACGGTCACCCGGAAGTCGACCAGCACCTGGTTGTCCGTGATGTCTGTATAGGTGATCACTTGGGCGTCGTAGACCGGGTCGCCGTACTGCCGGTAGAGCCGGACCGAGATCAGGCTCAGCGCTCCCACCAGCACCAGCAGCGCCAGCGCGGCCAGCAGCGTGCGGCGGCGCCCGCCGCCGGTCGCCCGACGGCGGCCGTAGCGGCCGGCCGGGAAAATCGGCTCGCCCGTCGAAATTGTGGCGTGCGTCTCGGTCACCGGCGGGTATCTCCTGGCGTTGTTGTCGGCGGCATCAGCAAGAATGACAGAGTCCATCCTCCCAGCCCAGCTCAGTGGCAGGAATGGCAGGTCGGGCCCGTGATGCCGACCGGCGAGCGGGTGCGGAGGATCCCGGCTGGTCAGCCGGTCGAGCCCGGTCGGGTCCACCGGCCGGCACAGACGAGGAGTGCCGAAGTTGGCAGAACAGCTGCGTCTCATGGCCGTGCACGCGCACCCCGACGACGAGTCGAGCAAGGGTGCGGCGACCATGGCCAAGTACGTCGCCGAGGGCGTGGATGTCCTGGTCGTGACGTGCACCGGCGGGGAGCGCGGCAGCGTGCTCAACCCCAAGCTCGACCGCCCCGACGTCTGGGCCAACATCGGTGAGATCCGCCGCGCCGAGATGGACGCCGCCCGGGCGATCCTCGGCATCGAGCAGGCCTGGCTCGGCTTCGTCGACTCCGGGCTGCCCGAGGGCGACCCGCTGCCGCCGCTGCCCGAGGGCAGCTTCGCCCTCCAGGACGTCGAGGTGGCCGCCGGCCCACTGGTGCGGCTGATGCGCGAGTTCCGTCCGCACGTGGTCACCACGTACGACGAAGAGGGCGGCTACCCGCACCCCGACCACATCATGTGCCACAAGGTGAGCGTGGCGGCCTTCGAGGCGGCCGGCGACCCGGAGCGCTACCCGGAGTTGGGCGCCCCGTGGCAGCCGCTGAAGCTCTACTACGACATCGGCTTCTCCAAGGCCAAGATCATGGCTTTGCACGAGGGCATGCTCGCCGCCGGCCAGGAGTCGCCCTACGAGGAGTGGCTCAAGCGTTGGGAGGATCGGCCGGACAAGGGCCCCCGGATCACGACCCGGGTGGAATGTGCCGAATACTTCCCGGTCCGCGACGACGCGCTACGCGCCCACGCCACCCAGGTCGACCCGGACGGCTTCTGGTTCCACGTGCCGATGGAGCTCCAGCAGCGCGCCTGGCCGACGGAGGACTACGAGCTCGCCCGTTCGGTGGTGGACAGCCCGATGCCCGAGTCCGATCTCTTCGCGGGAGTGCGGGAGACGGCGCACGCGCGCTGATTCCGTGCGGGGCTACCCTGGTAACCAACCGCACATCGGAGGAACGCCATGCTGACCGCTGCCCAGGTGCTCGCGGAGAACAACTTCGGGGACACCCGCACGGGTGGCCTGGCCGGCCCGATGGGCCTGTTCCTCATCCTGCTGCTGGCCACCGCGACCATCCTGCTGATCCGCAACATGAACGCCCGGCTGCGCCGGCTGCCCGACCGGTTCCCGCAGCAGACGCCGCCGACCGACCCGACCAGGGCCGAAGCGGCAGTCGCCGATCCGACAGACGGGACCGGAGCGCGTGATTCCTCCACGCCCGCTCCCAATGGGCACCAGCAGCACCGGAACGGGTAGTCCGCGCATGATTCACGCCGAACCGGGTGGTCGCCCCCTGTTGCGACCACCCGGTTTGGCTTAGCCTTCCGCCGGGGGGACCAAAAGTCCCCGAGCCGTGCGCGGAAGGGGGCGCCGATGACCGTCGCAGCACCGGCCGCCCGCCGTATCGTCGTCGGTCGGTCGGCTGACGGGGGAGGTCGATGACCTCCGGCCCGGCCGGCGACCCGTTCGACCGGCTCGGGGTGCGCGGCATGCCTGCCCGGCTGCTCGTGCTCACCGCCGCCGTGACGCTGACCGCCCTGGTCGCCGCCGCGGTCGGGTTGACCCTCCCGTACCGGCTGCCGGCCGACGATCCGCTCGGCGGTCCGGCCCGCTTCGGCATCGCCGTCGCCGTCTTCGCCATCGCCCAGTTCGCACGGCTGCGGTTCCGCTCGGCCGCCGGCATGGTCAGCATCACCTGGGGCGAGGCGGCGCTGATCGTCTGCCTCTACCTGGCCCCGGCCGGCTGGCTGCCGTCGGCCACGCTGCTCGGCGCCGGGCTGGCCTGGACGGTGCACTCGCTGCACAACGACCGCCGACCGGTGCTGGAGATCGTCCGGATCGCCGCGTCGCTGGCCGCAGCGTCGGCCCTGGCCGTGTCCGTGGCCACCGCGCTGGGCCATCCGCTGCTCGCCGCGCCCACCCCGATGCTGGCGCTGGCCGTGATCGCGGGCTCCGTGACGTACCTCCTGGTGACCGCCTGGCTCAGTGGGGTGACGCTGGGCCTGCGGCACGGGCTGCCGATCGGGCCGCCGCTGCTCGCCGCGCTGCGCGGCAAGCTGCTGATGTTCGTCGGCAACGTGGCGGTCGGCCTGGTGGTGGTCGCGCTGCTGGAGCTCGACCCACGCTGGTTGTTGCTGCTTCCGCCGCTGCTCTGGCTGCTTCAGCAGACCTACCGCTACCGGCTGCGCGCCGATCAGGAACGCCGGACGTGGCGGGCCTTCGCCGAAGCCACCGCGGCCCTCAACCAGCTCGACGAGCGGGGCGTGGCCAGCGCGGCGGTGAGCGGCGCGCTGGCGCTGTTCAACGCCGAGCTGGTCGATGTGGACGTGGCCCGGGCCGACGGCCGGTGGCGCCGCTACCGGGGTGACGCCGGCGGCCAGTTGGTCGACCGGGAGGTGGGCCCGCCGGACCGGTCGGAGCCCGACGAGGACGAGCTGATCCGTCCGCTGTCGGTGGGTGCCGCGCCGGTCGGCCGGCTGCGGGTCCGGTTCCCCCGGTCCGCTCCGCCCGCCGCCCGGGAACGCGACGCGGTGGCCGCGTTCGGCGACGCGCTCGCCGCCGCGCTGCACGACGCCGCGACCCACCGCGAGCTGCGGCTGGTCACCGCCCGATCGTCGTACGAGGCGGTGCACGACCCGCTCACCGGGCTGGCCAACCGGGCCGCCATGCTCGGCAAGGGCGATCAGGCGCTGCGGCAGCTCGCGCACGACCACCCGGTGGCGCTGCTGCTGCTGGACATCAACCAGTTCAAGGAAGTCAACGACACACTGGGGCACGCCGCAGGTGACCAGCTGCTGCGGCTGACCGCGAACCGGCTCGGCGCGCTGGCGCGCCCCGGTGACCTGCTCGGCCGGCTCGGTGGCGACGAGTTCGCCCTGCTGCTCACCTCGGTACCGGTGGTCGGCGACCGGGCCGCCCCGATGGCGCACGCGCTACGCCAGGCCCGGGAGATCGCCGAACGGCTGGCCGCGCCGACCGAGGTCGCCGGTGTGCGGATGTCGATCGAGGTCTCCGTCGGGGTGGTCGTGGCGGACGCTGGCGCCGCCGACCTGACGGAGCTGCTGCGGCGGGCCGACATCGCGATGTACCAGGCCAAGGAGGGCGGCGGCAGTGTCGCCGCGTACGACAGCGCCCGGGACGCGGCCAGCACCGATCAACTGGCCCTGTTGGCCGAGTTGCGCGAGGCGCTGAAGGTCGACGACCAGCTGGTGCTGGCGTTGCAGCCGGCGGTCGACCTGGCCACCGGCGCGCCCACCGGTGTGGAGGCGCTGATCCGGTGGCGGCATCCCCGGCGCGGCTGGCTGGGCCCGGCCGACTTCATCCGCCCCGTGGAGAACAGCGAGCAGCTCGGCACCTTCACCCGGTACGTGCTGGACAAGGCGCTCGGCGTGGCCGCCGGCTGGGCCCAGGAGGGGCTCGACGTCCCGATCTCGGTGAACCTGTCGGCGCGTAGCCTGCTCGATCCCCGGCTGCCGACGGAGATTGCCGACGCGCTGCGCCGGCACCAGGTGCCGGCGCGCCGGCTGGTCCTGGAGATCACCGAGACGGTGGTGATGAGCGAGCTGGAGGTCATCGACGAGGTGCTGGCCACGCTCCGGTCGATGGGTGTGCAGCTCGCGGTGGACGACTTCGGCACCGGCTTCTCCTCGCTGACCTTCCTCACCCGGATCGCGGTGGACGAGTTGAAGGTGGACCGCTCCTTCGTGATCCGGATGGCGGACTCGCCGGAGGCGGCGGCGATCGTGCGGACGACCGTGGGCCTCGCGCACGAGCTGGGGCTGCGGGTGGTGGCCGAGGGGGTGGAGACCGCCGAGCAGCGGATGGCGCTCGCCGAGCTGGGGTGCACCTCCGCGCAGGGCTACCACTTCTTCAAGCCGATGCCGGCCGACAAGATCAGTGCCGTGCTGGGGTCGATGCGCGACTCGGCGGAGTCGAACGTCTTCCGCCTCCGTGCCGACGGCGCCTCCTGACCGCCGGGACCATCCCCGCTGATCTGTTCCGGACGGGGCAGCAAGATCGTGCGTCGACGTCCTAGAGTCGATTGAGCTACGTGGATGTCGTGATCTACGGAGCCGCCACGTTCACCTGTCGGAGGGACAGCATGCGACGCTCCCGGAAACGTTCCACCCTGGCGGCGGCCCTCGCGCTGGCCGCGGCGACGCTCGGCGCGCTGGCCGCAGCCCCACCCGTGCAGGCCAAGGCGCCCCAGTCCGGCTCGCTGACGGTCACCGGCGACCCGGACGACCCGATCAGCGAGGGCCGGAGCTACTCGTTCGCCACGGCGGCCGGGGACGGCTTCAACGTCTGGGGCACGGCCAACCACCTCACCGTCCAGGTCTTCGACCCGCCCGCCGGCCCCTGGACGATCGACCTGAGCGCGCCGGTCGGTCAGCCGCTGACCGTGGGCACCTACACCGGCGCCACCGAGAACACCTACGAGAGCCCGCTGCCCGGGATCGCGCTGAGCGGCAACGACCGGATCTGCATGTACGGGCAGACCGGCTCGTTCACGGTCACGGACATCTCCTGGGGCCCGCACGGCTACCTGGAGCGGTTCGACGCCACGTTCGAGCAGCGCTGCAATTACAGCACCGGCTCGGCCCGCGGCGAGGTGCACGTCGCCAACCCACCGGCGCCGCCGGTGCTCGGCGTCGGCGTGGAGGTGGCGGCCTCGGGCACGATCGACTCCCAGACCGGCGAGGTGGCGGTGCGCGGCACGGTGACCTGCACGGCACCGGCGACGGTCTACGTGGAGGGTCAGGTCACGCAGTCCCGGCACGGGCAGGTCGCCGAGGGCATCGTCCGGGCGGAGGTTGCCTGCACCCCCGGCGAGCCGGTCGCCTGGACGTCACGTTCGCCCTCGTTCACCTCCAACCCGTTCCGGCAGGGCGACGTCGACGTGTCGGCCAACGCCAGCTCCTACGACACGACGTACGACGTCTTCGTTAGCGACTCCGAGACCGCGACGGTCAAGCTCAAGCGGAGCTGATCCGGGCCTGGCCCGGGCCCCCGTGGCCCGGGCCGGGGTGCTCGGCGGGTGACCGCCCGGCGTGACCGGCCGGGGCTGGTTATGGTCGTCGGGTGAACCGACTCGCCGGCGCCACCAGTCCGTACCTGCTCCAGCACGCCGACAACCCGGTCGACTGGTGGCCCTGGTGCGACGAGGCGTTCGCCGAGGCGAAGCGGCGGGACGTGCCGGTGCTCATCTCGGTGGGGTACGCCGCCTGCCACTGGTGCCACGTGATGGCGCACGAGTCGTTCGAGAACGAGCAGGTCGGCGCCCTGATGAACGACGACTTCGTGTCGATCAAGGTGGATCGTGAGGAACGCCCGGACGTGGACGCGGTCTACATGACCGCCACCCAGGCGATGACCGGTCATGGCGGCTGGCCGATGACCGTCTTCGCCACCCCGGACGGCACGCCGTTCTTCTGCGGCACCTACTTTCCGCGGGCGAACTTCGTCCGGTTGCTCCAGTCGGTCGCCACGGCATGGCGGGACCAGCGCGAGGAGGTGCTGCGCCAGGGGGCCGCGGTGGTCGAGGCGATCGGCGGCGCCCAGGCCGTGGGCGGGCCGACGGCGCCGCTGGACGCCCCGCTGCTCGACGCCGCGGCCGCGAATCTGGCCGGCGAGTACGACACGACCAACGGCGGCTTCGGGGGCGCCCCGAAGTTCCCGCCGCACATGAACCTGCTCTTCCTGCTGCGCCACCACCAGCGGACGGGCGACCCGCGCAGCCTGGAGATCGTCCGGCACACCGCCGAGGCGATGGCCCGGGGCGGCATCTACGACCAGCTCGCCGGAGGCTTCGCCCGGTACTCGGTGGACGCGCACTGGACGGTGCCGCACTTCGAGAAGATGCTCTACGACAACGCGCTGCTGCTCCGGGTCTACACCCAGCTCTGGCGGCTGACCGGCGACCCGCTGGCGCGCCGGGTCGCCCGGGACACCGCCCGCTTCCTCGCCGACGAACTGCATCGGCCGGGGGAGGGCTTCGCGTCCGCGCTGGACGCCGACACCGAGGGCGTCGAGGGTCTCACCTACGCCTGGACGCCCGCTCAACTCATCGAGGTGCTGGGCGAGGAGGGCGGCCGCTGGGCCGCCGACCTGTTCACCGTGACCGCGGAGGGGACGTTCGAGCACGGCACGAGTGTGCTGCGGCTCGCCCGGGACGTCGACGACGTCGCACCCGAGATCCGGGCTCGCTGGCAGCAGGTGGTGGGGCGGCTCCTCACGGCGCGGGACAACCGGCCACAACCGGCCCGTGACGACAAGGTGGTGGCCGCCTGGAACGGCCTGGCGATCACCGCCATCGTTGAGTTCCAGCAGGTCGTCGCGCTGTACGCGTCGCCCGAGGACGACGACGCGAACCTGATGGAGGGCGTCGTCATCGTCGCCGACGGTGCGATGCGCGACACCGCCGAGCACCTGGCCACCGTGCACCTGGTCGATGGCCGGTTGCGCCGGGTCTCCCGGGGCGGTGCGGTCGGTGCGCCGGCCGGCGTGCTGGAGGACTACGGCTGCGTGGCCGAGGCGTTCTGCGCGCTGCACCAGCTCACCGGCGAGGGCCGCTGGCTCACCCTGGCCGGCGGGCTGCTGGACACCGCGCTGGAGCACTTCGCCGCGCCCGGTGGCGCCTTCTACGACACGGCCGACGACGCGGAGCGGTTGGTCACCCGGCCGGCGGACCCGACCGACAATGCCACCCCGTCCGGTCGGTCGGCGCTGATCGCCGGGCTGGTCGCGTACACGGCGTTGACCGGGGAGACCCGCTACCGGGAGGCCGCCGAGGTGGCGCTCGGCACGGTCGCGCCGATCGTCGGGCAGCACGCCCGGTTCACCGGGTACGCGGCCACGGTCGGCGAGGCGCTGCTCTCCGGGCCGTACGAGATCGCCGTGGCGACCGACGACCCGACTGGCGACCCGCTGGTGGCGGCGGCCCACCGGCACGCCCCGCCCGGCGCGGTGGTGGTCGCCGGGCGTCCGGACCAGCCCGGGGTGCCGCTGCTGGCCGACCGGCCGCTGGTCGACGGGCGGTCCGCCGCGTACGTCTGCCGGGGCTTCGTCTGCCAGCGCCCGGTCACGTCGGTCGAGGAGTTGATCGCCGAGCTCGGCTGAGCGTCCCGCCGCCCGGCCCGACGGTTGCTCGGCGTAGCGGCCCGCGAGGTCGCCCCTGCCCCAGGTCCGGCACCGGGGGCGGCGCCCGGAGGGGTCGACGGCGGGAGCGCCGGCCCTGCGGGTGGCCGCGTCGGCGGCCCGGATAGGCTGGCTGCGCTATGGATTCCCGTACCGGTCTGCCTGTTGTCGGCATGGTGGGTGGCGGCCAGCTGGCCCGGATGACCCACCAGGCCGCGATCGCCCTCGGCCAGTCACTGCGCGTACTCGCGGTCGCCCCCGACGACGGCGCGGCGCTGGTCGCCGCCGACGTCCAGTACGGCGACCACACCGACCTGGCCGCGCTGCGCACCTTCGCCAAGGGCTGCGACGTGGTCACCTTCGACCACGAGCATGTGCCCACCGAGCACATCCGCACGCTGGCGGCGGAGGGTGTGACCCTGCACCCGCCGGCGGACGCGCTGCTGCACGCCCAGGACAAGCAGGTCATGCGGGAACGCCTGGCCGAGCTGGGCGCGCCCAACCCGGCGTGGCGGCCGGTCGGCGAGCCCGCCGACCTGGTCGGCTTCGGCGAGCAGGTCGGCTGGCCGGTGGTGCTCAAGGCGGCCCGGGGTGGCTACGACGGCCGGGGGGTCTGGCTGGTCGACGACGCCGCCCAAGCCGTCGAGCTGGCGCGGACGCTGCTCGCCGGCGGGACCCGGCTGATCGTCGAGGAGCGGGTGCCGCTGCGCCGGGAGCTGGCCGTGCAGGTGGCGCGCTCGCCGTTCGGTCAGGTGGCCGCGTACCCCGTAGTCGAGACGGTGCAGCGGGACGGCATCTGCGTGGAGGTGCTGGCCCCGGCGCCCGACCTGGACGAGGAGCTGGCGGTCACCGCCCAGCAGCTCGCCATCGACCTGGCCACCGCCCTCGGCGTGGTCGGCCTGCTCGCGGTGGAACTCTTCGAGGTGCGCGACGCGACTGGCCGACCGGCGATCGTGGTCAATGAGCTGGCGATGCGTCCGCACAATTCCGGGCACTGGACCATCGAGGGGGCCCGGACCTCGCAGTTCGAGCAGCACCTGCGGGCGGTGCTCGACTACCCGATGGGCGACACCTCGCTGGCCGCGCCGGTCGTGGTGATGGCGAACGTGCTCGGCGGCGAGCCGGGCGGGATGTCGATCGACGAGCGGCTGCACCACCTCTTCGCGGCCGAGCCGGGTGCCAAGGTGCACCTCTACGGCAAGCAGGTGCGGCCCGGCCGCAAGATCGGGCACGTCACGGTGCTCGGTGACGACCTGGATGACGTACGGGCGCGGGCCGCGCGGGCCATGCGCTGGCTGCGCGAGGGGCGCGAGTGACCGCGAAGCGTGAGCCCGCGAGCCCTGCGGTCGCGAACGGAGGAGACACCGGAGTGACCACGGTCGGGTTGATCATGGGTAGTGACTCGGACTGGCCGACCATGCGGGCCGCCGCCGAGGTGCTGGACGACTTCGGGGTGCCGTACGAGGTCCGGGTGATCTCGGCGCACCGGACCCCGGTCGCGATGATCGAGTACGGCCGCGACGCCGCCGACCGGGGCCTCAAGGTGATCATCGCCGGTGCCGGTGGGGCCGCGGCGCTGCCCGGCATGGTGGCCTCGGTGACCCCGCTCCCGGTGATCGGCGTGCCGGTGCCGTTGAAGCACCTCGACGGCATGGACTCGCTGCTGTCCATCGTGCAGATGCCGGCCGGGATTCCGGTGGCCACCGTCTCGATCGGCAACGCCCGCAACGCCGGCCTGCTCGCCGTGCGGATCCTCGGCGCGGCCGACGAGCACCTGCGCGCCAAGATGGCGACCTACCAGCAGGACCTTGAGAACCTGGTGGCAGCCAAGGAAGCCGCCCTCCAGGCCACTCTCAGCTAACCCGACGCGGGTCCCGGCCGTCCGGGTCCTGGCCGTGGGGTTTCGGGGACCCCGCCCGCTCCAGGCCGTCCGGGTTTCGGGGGGGAGCCCACCCGCTCCGGGCGGTCAGGCTTGATCCCTCCGCGGGCGGGCTCCCCCCGAAACCCTTCGCTCCGCCGGGTCCGCCCGGGTCTAGCGCACTTTCAGGGAAAGTGTGGCCTCGGAAGTGTTCGAGGCAGCTTCTTCCCTGTTGTTGTGCGGATCTTGGTTGTCGCGATCATCCTGACCCCGCGGGTTGGTAGGCCAGCCCCGCTCACCGCAACCGGCGCACCTACCTGCCACGCTCACCGCAACCGGCGCTCGTACCCGGCTTGCTCACCGTGCCCGGTCACCCAGGCCGCAGGGACCCTCGAATTCATCTCATGCCGCGGAGGGCGGTCTGTAGGCGTTCCTGGGCGCGGCGGCGGCGCTCGTTGCTGGCGCCGAGTATCAGCAACAGGATGCCCACCGGGATCAGTGCCAGCCACGGGCCGAGGCTGAACAGCGCGTGGATCGCGGCGATCGCGGTGACCGACGCGCCGACGATCACCGGCGCCTGCTGCCGGCTGGACGAGCCGAAGATCAGCACCGCCACCGCGCCGAGCAGCAGCAGCATCTGCCGCAGCGTGCTGGACTCGGTCGCCAGCACGATCGCCAGAGTGGGCACGAACGCGGCGACCAGCGCCGGCCCGTACGCCACCCAACTGCTCATGTCCGATCGGTGGCGTAGCTCCAGTACCCCGACCAGCAGGGCCAGCGCGGCGAACGGCAGCGTGTACGCCTCGGGCAGCGCCACGTTGGCGACCCGCATCAGGATCCACCAGGCGGTGATCTCGCAGGCCACCACCGCCCAGAACAGGATTCGCCGCTCCATCGGCCGGCGACCGGGTCGCGTGGCCGCCACCCCGAGCACCGCGCCCCAGGCGGCCAGCAGGGCGGCGATGTGCCGGGGCGAGTCGAAGGCGAGGGCCAGCGCGATCAGCGCGGCCGCGTACCCGCTCCACTCCACGGTCGCGGCCTCGCGCTGCGCCTCCGGGCGGCGCAGCCGGGGCAGGGTCGCCGCGAACACCTGCAGGACCGCACCGACCGCGAGCACCCCGAACGCCGACCAGACCGCGGCCAGCCCGGCGACCAGGCCAGCGGTGAGCACGAAGAGTTGCGCCATCAGCGAGGCGAAGAGCCAGCCGAGAATGCGGGCCCGCTGGGTGGCGCCGTACAGCGCCGCCACCACGCCCACGCCGACCGCGCCGCCGAGGGTGAACAGGGTCAACTCCCGGGTGGCCAGGCTGCCGGCCAGCCCGGCGCCACCGGCGGCCAGGCCGATGACGAACACCAGCACCCGGGCCAGCCGCAGCGAGCGGGCCGGCTCGACCAGCGGGGGAGGCGGGGTCAGTGCGAGGCCGAGCATCGCGATGGTGAAGACGGAGAGCGCGGCGAGGGCGCTCGCCGGCCAGCCGTTGCCCAGCGCGATGGGCGCGATCAGCAGCGTGACGGCGGCACCGGGCAGCACCACCGGCACGGCTCGGGACCGCCGTCCGCCGCTGAACCCGGTGGCGGCCAGCGCCGCGGTCGCGGTGAGCAGCAGCGCGGTCAGCACGTGGGTCGGGTCGACCACGTCCGGCGGCGGGGCGAGCAGTTCCGGTGGCGGGCCCTGCCAGATGCGGGTCAACACGCGGTGCGGCTCGACCAGGGCGGTGACCAGGGCGGGTGCGATCGAGGCGAGCGCGAGGGCGGTCGGCAGGGCTGCCGCGGCCAGCGCGCCGGCGGACGGGCTGACCCGCCACCGGCGCCGCTCCGGGTCGTCGGGCAACCGCCGCAGTGCGCCGTCGAGCAGCACCGCCCAGCGCCGGACCGGCTGGGCCGACCCGGTCGGGGGCACGGTGGCCGCGCGGATCAGCTCGGCCAGTACGCCGAGCAGCGCCGCGGCGGCCGCGTAGACGCCCGAGGCGAGGCCGGTGGGGATGGCGGCGAGCGCGCTGATGGTGGCCCCGCCGACCACGGCCACGCTGACCCAGGGCAGGTACTGCGGGACGTGCCGGCGGACCGCGGCCACGGCGGCCAGGCCGAGGCTGGACGCGGCCAGCGCGGCGGTCAGCACCACCTGTGCTGAGTGTTCGAACTCGGCGGCCAGTGCCGCCACCGAGCCGGGCAGGGCCAGCAGCGCGGCGCCGGCTGCCGCACCGCCGATCTGCACCAGGTGCGGTGGCATCCCCTCGGTCTCGATGTCGGTGACCTGTGGGCCGGCCAGTACGCGGGCCAGCGCGGCCACCACCACGCCGATCAGCGCGATGCTGCCCAGCGCCAGCGCGGTGGTCCACGGCCGGACCAGGCCGGCGCCGGCCGCGTGCAGCGCGACCACTCCCGCCACGGTGGCCCGGGACAACCCGGCGCGGGCCTCCTCGGTGGCCACCGCGGCCATTCCGTAGACGGTGGCGACCATTCCGCCGACCAGGACCGGTGACCACCAGGGCAGGTCGAACGCTGTCGGGGCGCCGATCGTGGCGAGCACCACCGCCGCGCCGGACACGTCCCACCGCCACGGAGGAGGTAGCAGGATGCCGGCGGCGACGGCCAGCAGGACCAGCGCGACCGGGGCCTGCCAGGTGGCGCCACCGGTCGGCGCGGCCGGCCAGCCGCTCAGGTCGCCGTCCCAGATCGGGCCGGGGGTCGCCAGCACGCCCAGCCCACCGCGCAGCGCCGTCCAGCCGGCGAGTATGCCGATCAGCAGGCCGCCGACGGTGATGCCGAGAATCGGCCCGCGCCGCCACTCCTCGGGCATGGCGCGGGCCCCGACAGCGACCACCAGCACCAGGCCGGCGGCGACCGCCAACTGACCGCCCGGGGTCAGCACAGCGGCGATCCGGACCAGTGTGGCGATCAGGGCGGTGGTGACCGCTGCGGCGGCCAGGTCCGAACCGTCCAGGGTGAGGTCGGAGCGGCGGCCGGCGTCGATCGACGGTGCCAGGAAGAGCAGCACGGCGGCGACGAGCAGCAGGGCGCCGACCCAGGCGTCGGCGACGGTCGCCCCGGGCGCGCCGAAGGCGGCGGCGGTGACCACCAGCGCGCCCAGCCCGGTGCCGACGGACAGCGGCGCCGGGATGCGCCGCTGGGACACCTGCACCACAGCGGCGTAGCCGAGGGTCACGCAGACGGCGAGGAAGCTCGCCGCCAGGACCGGGACGGTCACCTCGCGAAGGCTGGCCGGAGTGGGGGTCGGGTCGGTGGGCACGGTGGCGGCCACGAACGCGGCGACCGCCCCGGGCAGCGCGAACGCGGCGCCCCCGGCGGCCCAGGCGGTCACCGTGTCGGCGGCGGCCGAGGCGATCCGGACCCGGGGTGCCAGGGCGACCAGAGCGCCGGCCGCGAAGAGGGTGAGCAGGGCCGCGGCGGTGAGCGGCGGCGCGGCCAGGCTGGCGCCCGCACCGAACAGGCCCACCGCGGCGGCCCCGACGCCATGCGCCAGCGCGGCCCGGCTGGTCCGCGCGGAGAGGCCGATCACGCCGATGCCGACGGCGGTGAGCACCATCGGCCAGGGTGCCGACGCCCAGCCGAGACCGAACGAGGCCGGCACGGCCAGCGCGGTGAGCGCAGCCCCGGCGACGGCGAACTCGCGGCGGATGTCCGGGGGCAGGGCCAGCACCGCGGCGATGGTGAGCAGGAACGCGGCGGCAGCGAGCTGCCAGGTGGTCGGGCCGACCGCGGCGGCCAGTTCGGCCGGGTACCGGTCGAGGTCGGCGCCCCAGGCGGGCAGTGCTGCCCGGACCGGGGCCACGCCGGCGCGCAGCGCGCCCCCGGCGACCACAAGCCCGCTGACGGTGAGCGCCACCGCCGAGGCGACCTGCGGGCCTCGCCGGGCGGCCTCGGGAATCGCGCGCACCGCCAGCCCGGTCACCGTGATGACCGCCGCGATCAGCAGCAGAGCCCGGCCGGGCAGCGCCACCGAGGCGATCCGGCCGAGCGTACCGATCACGGCCAGGGTGAGGATGCCGGCCGCGACGTCGGGCAGCGGCGGGCGGCGCAGCACCAGCGCGCCGCCCAGTCCGACCGTGGCGGCCAGCAACAGCACCATCCCGGCGCCGGTCGCCGCCGGCACGGTCTCCGCCCCGAGCAGGGCGGTGACCGCGTACGCCAGGGCGACGGCGACCGCCACCGCGTGGAGCAGCCAGATCAGCTCGCGCAGCCCGGGCACCGGGCGGGTCGGCAGGATGGCGGCGGCGCCCGGGTCGGGATCGATCAGCTCGGCGGCCTCCTCCGGGTCGCCCTCGGGCCGGCCCTCGGCGCTGCGTTGCCGGGGCGCCGACGGGGTGCCCGGGTCCGGCAGGTCCTGCCGGACGGGTTGCTCCACGGTGACCCCGGTGCGGGTCAGCCAGAGGTCGAGGAGGGCGACCAGGGTGAGCACCAGGGCCCAGCCGCCCGGCCCGGTGATCCGGTCGTACGCCAGCAGCGGCAGCACCGGCTGCGCGGCGAGCACGGTGGCGAACCGGGGTGTGCGCAGGCCTGTCCAGCCGGCGTACCCGAACGCGACGGCGGCGGTGACCGCGAAGATCACTCCGGCGAAGACCGCGCCGGAGGCGCCGCCGTTGCCGATCCGGTCCACCGCCCAGAGGGCGTTTCCGGCCAGCGGCACCAGCAGCAGGCCGACCGCGGAGATCGTCTCGGCGGTCGAGGTGAGCCCGCGTCGAGCCAGCGCCGGCGGGGCGAGCAGCATCAGCACCGTGGCGAGGAGCAGGATGCCGAGCCGGGCCAGCGCGTCCATCGAGCTGGTCGCCACGGCGGCGAAGACCACCGCGGCCACCCCGAGCAGCAGCGCGCCCAGCCCGAGCGGGATGTTCTGCACCTCGCGGGAGGACGCCTCCGGTGGGTGCTCCGGGTCGTCCGCATCGAGCCAGGACGCCCGGGGCGGGGGCGGTGGCGGGTCCTCTGCGGTGGGCGGGGTGCCCTGACGGGGCACCCGGGGCGGGGCGCCGGTGGCGGCGGTCGGCGGCCGGCGGCCGGGACGGCGGCGCAGCACCCGGCGCGGCCGGGTGGCCTGCTTGAGCCGTTCCTCACCGGCGTGCGCGAGGATGTCGCGCTGGAAGAGGGCCGCCTGCATCTTGGCGGCGATCTGCCGCTGCTCACGGGCGATGGCGGCGTCGCGCGCCTTCATCTCCGCGATCGAACGCTCGATGTCGGCCAGGTGCTCGACCCACTGGGCCTGATCGGCCCCGCAGTGCGGGCAGCGGACGGCCGGCTTGATCTCCCGGCCGCACGAGGAGCACTGAAAGGTCGCCACGACACCCCTCCGCCCGCACTGTGGACTCCCACTGTCGCAGCATGCCCAAAGCTGGCGCGGATTTCGACACTTGTCGGCGGGTCCGGGGCAAACAACGACACCGGCCGGCCACGGGAGGGATGCTCCGTGACCGGCCGGTGGGTCGGATCCGTCAGGGGCGGCCCATGCCCCGGTACTCCCAGCCGGCCTGGGTCCACAGTGCGGAGTCGAGGCAGTTGCGGCCGTCGACCACCTTGCGGCCGGCGACCAGCTCGCCGAGGGCGACCGGGTCGGCGTTGCGGAAGTCGGCCCACTCGGTGAGGACGCAGACCAGGTCAGCGTTGGCGACCGCCTCGTTGATGCCGGTCTCGTAGGTCAGCTCGGGGACCGCGCGGCGAGCGTTCTCGGTGCCCTGCGGGTCGTACACGTGCACGTCGGCGCCGGCCTTCTGCAGCAGCGCGGCGACGGCGAGCGCCGGGGCGTCGCGGACGTCGTCGGTGTTGGGCTTGAAGGTGGCGCCCAGCACGGCGATCCGGGTGCCGGAGAAGTCCGGGCCGGCCGGCCCGGAGCGGCGGCCGAGCAGGTCCGCGGCGAGGTGGAGCACCCGGGTACGGCGGCGCAGGTTGATCAGGTCGACCTCGTGCAGGAAGCGCAGCGCCTCGCCGGCACCCAGCTCCTGCGCCCGTGCCTGGAAGGCCCGAATGTCCTTCGGCAGGCAGGCGCCGCCGAAGCCGAGGCCGGCCTGGAGGAACCGGTTGCCGATCCGCGGGTCGTAGCCGATCGCGCGGGCCAGCTGGGTGACGTCGCCGCCGGAGGCCTCGCAGACCTCGGCCATCGCGTTGATGAAGGAGATCTTCGTGGCCAGGAAGGCGTTCGCGGCGACCTTGACCAGCTCGGCGGTCGCGAAGTCGGTGACCACGAGGGGCACCTCGCGGTCCTCGGTGGCGGCCAGGTCGAAGACGCCCTTGTGCGCGGCGTAGAGCATGCCGTTGGCCCACTCGCTCTTCACGCCGACCACGATCCGGTTCGGGCGCAGCACGTCGTCGACGGCGAAGCCCTCCTGGAGGAACTCGGGGCTCCACGCCACCTCGACGCCCAGGTCGTTGGGAGTGTGCTTGCCGACCAGCTGCTCCACCCAGTCGGCGGTGCCCACCGGCACGGTGGACTTGCCGACGATCAGCGACTTGCGGGTCAGGTGTTGCGCCAGGCTGGTCACCGACGCCTCGACGTACGACAGGTCCGCGCCCATCCCGTCGGCCCGCTGGGGGGTGCCGACGCAGATGAAGTGCACGTCGCCGAACTCGGCGGTCTCCGCGATGTCGGTGCTGAACCGCAGCCGCCCGGCGGCCAGGTTCCGCTTGAGCAGCTCGTCCAGGCCGGGCTCGTGGATCGGCACCTGACCGGCGTTGAGCATCGCGATCTTGTCAGCGTCCACGTCGAACCCGAGCACCTCGTACCCCAGCTCCGCGTAGCAGATGGCGTACGTCGCACCGAGGTAGCCGGTCCCCAGGAAGGTCACCCGCGGACGGGGCGCGCCCGAGGGCGGCGTCACCGTGGCGATGGCGGGGGTCGGCTGGATGGTGGGATAGGGGATCGTCACGCCTGTCTTCTCCGCTCGCACTGGCGGCGCTTCGTCGCGTCGCATTCTGCTGCGGCGCCTGGCCGGGCACCGGAGGGGTGGCTCATTGTCCGTCTTCCATCATCGCTCAGCGGCGTGGGTGCTCCCTCAAGCCTGTACCTACGCGCCGGTAACATCCACCTGAACTGCAGTCGTTATCCTTCAGTCTGCGCGGTCGCGGTCAGGGGAAGCTACAGACTGCGCATGATAGCCGTGAAGGGGAGGGCCAACGTGGCCGCAGGGGAGTCGTTCGACGTCTACCGGTTGCCGGAGGAGCACGAGGCGATCCGGGAGGCCGTCCGGGAGGTCTGCACGGCGAAGGTGGCTCCGCACGCCGCCGAGGCCGACGAGACCGGTGAGTTCCCGAAGGCGTCCTACGACGCTCTGCGGGCGGCCGACTTCCACGCCCCGCACATCCCCGAGGAGTACGGCGGCGCGGGCGCCGACGCGCTGGCCACCGCCATCGTGATCGAGGAGGTGGCGCGGGCCTGTGCCTCGTCCTCTCTGATCCCCGCGGTCAACAAGCTCGGCACCATGCCGCTGCTGCTGGCCGGCTCCGAGGGGCTCAAGCGGCGCTACCTGACGCCGGTGGCGGCTGGCGACGCGATGTTCTCGTACTGCCTCTCGGAGCCGGAGGCGGGCAGCGACGCGGCCTCGATGACCACCCGCGCGGTACGTGACGGGGATCACTGGGTGCTCAACGGAGTGAAGCGCTGGATCACCAACGCCGGCGTCTCCGAGTTCTACACCGTCTTCGCGGTCACCGATCCGACCGCCCGGTCCCGGGGAATCTCGGCCTTCGTGGTCGAGAAGTCCGATGCCGGGGTGAGCTTCGGCGCCCCGGAGAAGAAGCTCGGCATCAAGGGCTCGCCCACCCGCGAGGTCTACCTGGACAACGTGCGGATCCCGGCGGATCGCATCATCGGCGCGGAGGGCACCGGCTTCGCCACCGCGATGCGGACCCTCGACCACACCCGGGTCACCATCGCCGCCCAGGCCATCGGGATCGCGCAGGGTGCGCTCGACTACGCCAAGAGGTACGTGGCCGAGCGCCGGCAGTTCGGCAAGGCGGTCGCCGAGTTCCAGGGCGTCCAGTTCATGCTCGCCGACATGGGCATGAAGCTGGAGGCGGCCCGGCAGCTCACCTACGCCGCGGCCGGCAAGTCCGAGCGCGGCGACGCGGACCTGACCTACTTCGGCGCGGCGGCCAAGTGCTTCGCCTCGGACGCCGCCATGGAGATCACCACCGACGCGGTGCAGCTGCTCGGTGGCTACGGCTACACCCGCGACTACCCCGTCGAGCGGATGATGCGGGACGCCAAGATCACCCAGATCTACGAGGGCACCAACCAGGTGCAGCGGATCGTCATGGCGCGGCAACTGCTCAGCGGCACCGTCTAGGCCGCAACCTGATCGAACCCGACCGCCCCACCGCCGCCCGGCGGTGGGGCGGTCGGCGTATGCACGTGAGTCCCCACACAGTCGCCATGTCAGACGGGTCTGCGACGTTAGGGGAAGACAGGATCACAGAACCCGATCGTCCGCCGCCACCACCGCTCGCCTCGTCCCCCTTCGCTGCCCAACGTCGGGCACGCCCAACGACGCCCGAAGCCACGCAGAGAAATCGAGATGATGAAGCAGTTGGTGGAGAAGACCCGCCCCGATTCCGTCGCCGGCCAGGAGACGCTGCCCGGCGACCTGATGAGCAACCGCCAGCGGGTCCAACTCGTCCTCGTGCTCGGCGCGATGATCGCGATCGGGCCGCTGACCATCGACATGTACCTGCCGGCGCTGCCCGCCATCACGGCCGGCCTGCAGACCACCGAGACCGCGGTGCAGTTGACGCTGACCGGCACGCTGCTCGGCCTCGCGCTGGGCCAGCTGCTGGTCGGGCCGCTCTCCGACGTGATCGGGCGGCGCGTGCCCCTGCTGGCCGGGCTGGCCCTGCACATCGCGGCATCCGTGCTGTGCGTGTTCGCGCCCACCATCGGCGTGCTCGGCGTGCTGCGCGTACTGCAGGGGCTCGGGGTGGCGGCCGCCACCGTCGTCGCCACCGCAATCGTGCGCGACCTGTTCAGCGGCGCCTCCTTCGCGCGGATCTTCTCCCGGCTGATGCTGGTCATGGGCCTGGCCCCGATCCTCGCGCCGACCCTGGGCAGCGGCCTGCTGCGCTGGACCGAATGGCGGGGCGTCTTCGCGGCGCTGGCCGTGCTGGGCGCGCTGCTGATCGTCGTCGCCGCGTTGCGGCTGCCGGAGACGCTTCCCGTGGTGCGCCGGCGGCACGGCGGAGTGGGGGCGACCATGCGGGACTACCGGCGGCTGCTCAACGACCGGGCGTTCGTCGGTCTGGTGCTGGTCGCCGGGCTGGCCATGGCCGCACTGTTCGCGTACGTCTCCGGGTCGTCCTTCGTGCTCCAGGAGCAGTACGGCCTCGACGAGCAGCAGTTCGGGCTGGCCTTCGGTGCGGGCGCGGTCGGCCTGATCGCGGCCACCCAGTTCAACGTCCGGCTGCTGCGCCGCTACACCCCGCAGCAGATCCTGATCAGCGCCCTGATCGGCGGAACCGCGGCCGGGCTGCTGCTGGTCATGTTCGCCACGACCGGCCTCGGTGGTCTGGGCACGCTGCTCGCGTCGCTGTGGCTCGTCCTGGCGGCGGCGGGCCTGGCCCTGCCGAACGCGCCGGCACTGGCGATGACCCGGCACAGCGAGGCCGCCGGGACCGCTGCCGCGCTGCTCGGCGCCGTGCAGTTCGGCATCGGCGCGCTGTCGGCGCCCCTGGTCGGCCTGTTCGGCACCGGGAGCGTACCGATGGCGATCGTGATCGCGGGCGGCATGGCCGCCGCGACGTTGGTCATGCTCCTCGTCGTTCCCCGCGCCGACCTCGGCGTCGTCGACCCGGACCTGGCCGTCGCACTGCACTAGCGCGGCCGGCGCCGGTTGACCGCGAGCGGTGGCCTCCGGGTTGGGGGCGGGCCGGTCGCCCGGCCCGCCCCACGGTCAACGGATCTCGGTGTCCTCCGGGCGCGGCTGGCCGCGCGGCGGCGCGGACCACGGCGACTCGCCACCGACCCGGCGGGGCAGTGGGTCGGTCGGCGTCGGCTCGGCCGGGTAACCCAGGGTGGGCGGGGTGGCGTCACGTTCGGCGGGCTCGGGGGGCGGCCAGTCGGTCAGGGTGAAGTCGTCGCTTCCGGGGCCACCCGCCGGCGCCGTTGCCGTTGCCGGCTCGGTCACCGGCCGCGGCCACTGCTGCCAACGTTGCCTGCTGAACGCCGCTACCAGCAGCAGCAGGCCGATCAGGAAGAGGGTGCCGTTCTCCACCGGAAGCCGCAGCGGCAGCGGATCGCCGAGCACCTTCCACCCGTGCGGGATCGCGTCCCGCACCTCGAACGGCGCCACGAACATCCCGACGTACGGGGTGACCAGCAGCAGCCCGGCCACCAGCGGGCCCAACGGCGAGACGCGCAGTGTGCCGAGCAGGCCCAGCAGGACACCGCCGACACCGAGGTACACGGCCGGCTCGATCAGGTTGGCGGTGTTGAACGTGCCGATCTCCACCCAGCGGTCGACCGTCCGGCTCGACCCGTCCTGCCCGAGTGTGACCAGCACCCACGTGATGGGCACCACCACCAGCCCGGCGAGGAAGCTCCAGAGATGTCGCATCCGCGCACCGTACCGTTTCCGGCATGACCGAGCACCCCTCCGCCGCTCCGACCGGCAAGCCGACGTCGTACTCCCGCGTCACCCTTAGCAAGATCATGACCGCCGTCGACGTGAACCTGTACGGCACCGTGCACGGCGGAGTTCTGATGAAGTTCGTCGACGACGTGGCCGGTGCCGCAGCCGCCCGGCACAGCGGCGGAACCGCGGTGACCGCCGCGATCGACGAGATCGTCTTCTCCGAGGCGGTCCGCGTGGGCGACCTGGTGCACGCGCACGCCCAGGTGAACTGGACCGGGCAGACCTCGATGGAGGTCGGCGTGCGGGTGGTCGCCGAACGGTGGGACTCGGCCGAGGACGCGCCGGTCCGGGTGGCCACCGCGTACCTGGTCTTCGTCGGGGTGGACGTGAGCGGGGCGCCACGGACGGTCCGCCCGGTGCTTCCGGAGACGCCGGAGGACGAGCGCCGGTACCGGGAGGCCGAGATCCGTCGCGCGCACCGCCTCGCCCGTCGCCGCGCCATCCAGGCGCACCGCGCCGGCTGAGGTGTGTAAGTACCACTGCAGGCGTTAAGAAGGTGCCCTTCCTTGTTGCTTCCCACATGGGCGGATGGGGTGGAGTGTGGGGTGGGCACGCGTCGGTGGCCGTACCCGGTGCGCAGAATGGCGCTTCGAGGTAGGGCAAGATGGCGCCACGGCCCATTCACAGTGTCGTGCCGGGCCAGGGGAGGGTGGAGCAGTGGGTGACGTGCTGTGGACGCCGCCGGCGGACGTACGCGAGCGGTCCCGGATCGGCGGCTACCTGCGCTGGCTGCGGGAGCACCGCGGGCTGGACTTCGCTGACTACGACGCGCTGTGGCGCTGGTCGGTCACCGACCTGGACGGGTTCTGGCGATCCATCTGGGACCACTTCGAGGTGATGGCGCACACCCCGCCGACCGCCACCCTGGCGGAGCGGGGGATGCCCGGGGCCCGCTGGTTCCCCGGGGCCACGCTGAACTACGCCGAGAACGTGCTGCGGATGCCGGGGCGCGCCGACGGCGACCCGGTGGTGATCGCGCACGGGCAGACCCGGGCGCCGGTCACGCTGACCGCCGGCGAACTGCGCGAGCAGGTCCGCCGGGCGGCGGCCGGGCTGCGCCGCCTCGGCGTCACCGCCGGTGACCGGGTGGCGGCGTACGCCCCGAACATTCCCGAGACGTACGTCCTGCTGCTGGCCACCGCCAGCCTCGGGGCGATCTTCTCGTCCTGCGCGCCCGAGTTCGGCACCCGCAGCGTCACCGACCGCTGGCAGCAGATCGAGCCGACCGTGCTGGTCGCCGTGGACGGCTACCGGTACGGCGACAAGCCGGTGGACCGCCGCGCCGAGGTCGCCGCCATCCGGGCCGCCCTACCGTCGGTGCGGCACACCGTCAGCATCGGCTACCTGGACCCGGTGGGCGACCTTGCGGCGGGCGCGCTGGGCTGGGCCGACCTGACCGCGCCCACCGACGAGCCGCTGACCTTCACGCCGGTGCCGTTCGACCACCCGCTGTACGTGCTCTACTCCTCAGGCACCACCGGGTTGCCCAAGCCGATCGTGCACGGCCACGGCGGCATCCTGCTGGAGCACCTGAAGATGCTCGCCCTGCATCACGACCTGGGCCCGGCCGACCGGTTCTTCTGGTTCACCACCACCGGCTGGATGATGTGGAACTTCCTGGTCTCCGGTCCGGCGGTGGGCGCGACCATCGTGCTCTTCGACGGCAACCCGGGCCACCCCGACCTGGGCGGGCTGTGGCGGTTGGCGGCGGAGACCGGCACCACGTACTTCGGCACCTCCGCGCCGTTCCTGCTGGCCTGCCGCAAGGCCGGGCTGGTGCCGCGGGAGGTCGCCGACCTGTCCGCGCTGCGCGGCGTCGGCTCCACCGGCGCGCCACTGCCCGCCGAGGGCTACACCTGGGTGTACGAGACCGTCGGCGACGACCTCCAGCTCCAGTCCCTGTCCGGCGGCACCGACGTGTGCACCGGCTTCGTCGGCGGGGTGCCGCTGCTGGCGGTGTACGCCGGCGAGATCGCCTGCCGGGCGTTGGGGGCCAAGGTGGAGGCTCGCTCCGCAGACGGCACCCCGGTGATCGGCGAGCTGGGTGAGCTGGTGATCACCGAACCGATGCCGAGCATGCCGGTGGGCTTCTGGAACGACCCGGACGGCACCCGCTACCGCGAGGCCTACTTCGACGTCTACCCGGGCGTCTGGCGGCACGGCGACTGGATCACCATCAACGACCGGGGCGGCTGCGTGATCACCGGACGCTCGGACGCCACGCTCAACCGTGGTGGGGTGCGGCTGGGCACCGCCGAGTTCTACTCGGTGGTCGAGGGGCTGGACGAGGTGGTCGACTCGGTCGTCGTGCACCTGGAGGACGACGAGGGCGGCGCCGGCGAGCTGCTGCTCTTCGTGGTGCTCGGCGAGGGTCTGGAGCTGGACGACCCGATGCGCGCGAAGATTTGCCGCGAGCTGCGTACGGCCCTGTCCCCCCGGCACGTGCCCGACGAGATCCACCAGGTACGCGCGGTGCCCCGCACCCTCTCGGCGAAGAAGCTGGAGGTCCCGGTCAAGAAGATCCTCACCGGCACCCCGGTCGACTCGGCGGCCGCGAAGGGCGCTCTGGCCAATCCCGAGTCCCTCACGGCCTTCGCCGCCTTCGCCCAACGCCGCGCCCCCAACAACACCCCAGCCTGACCACTGGCGGGTGGTGGGTGGGTCACGGGAGCGGGTGGGTGACCTGTTCCGCGGTCAGTCGGGCGGGCAGCCGGGCGGGGTCGAGGTTGGCGCAGAGCACGACGGTGGCGGCCCGGGTCAGCGGTGCCAGCAGCCAGTCCACCGGGTCGGGGTACGTCGCGGCGTCGACCAGGATCCGGGCGCCGGGCGTGATGCCCAGCTCCACGGCGCGGGTCTCGGCGCGGGCCAGCAGGGGACCGTCGGCGGGGCCCGGCCCGGGTTGCGCGGTGAAGTGGTCGCCGTGCCGGCGCACCTCGACCACGTAGTCGGCGAAACCGGGTGGCACCTGCCGCAGCGCGGCGGCGAGCGGCGACAGCCCCAGGGCGTACCGCTCACCAGCGGACCAGGACTGCGCCTCGTCGAGGCGGTCGGCGGCGGCGAAGAGCACGTCCACGTCGCCCGGCGTGTCGACCACGCTCAGCTTGGCCGACCAGCAACCCAGCAGCACCGCCGCGGTCTGCCAGTGCGGCGGCAGGAGCACGCCGGCCGGATCGCCGAGGGCGAGGGCGACCTCGTCGACGAGGAGGTTGGCGGTCTTCGCCACCCAGTTCGCCAGTGTGGCGCCGGAGAGTTCGGTGCGGTCGCCGCTGGCGTCGTCGTACCAGGTCAGCAACGGTCGGGTCGGGTCGGTCGCGATCGCGTCGGCGAACACCCGGGCAATGTTGTCGGCCATCGGCGCGAACGATACGCCCCTGTGGGCCGTACTCGAAGACGATGACAAGTCGGCGTACCGTCGGGTCGCAGTCAGCGTCGCCCCCGTGCTCCGGCGTAGGCTTGGCCCCCGGAGTGTTGTACCCCACAGACCCGCCAGTGCAAGGAGTCGCCCCGTGACCGCCGGTCGCCCGCCCCGCGTGCTCATCGACGCCACGAGTGTCCCCGCCGACCGTGGTGGTGTCGGTCGATACGTCGACGGTCTGCTCGGTGCCCTCGGCAAGGTGTGTGGGTCGGGGGTGGAGCTGGCGGTGGTCAGCCTCCGCACCGACCTCGAGCGGTACACCCGGATGCTGCCCGGCGCGGAGATCATCCCCGCCCCGGCCGCCGTGGCGCACCGCCCGGCGCGGCTCGCCTGGGAGCAGACCGGCCTTCCGCTGCTCGCCCAGCAGGTGGGCGCGCACGTGCTGCACTCGCCCTTCTACACCTGCCCGCTGCGGGCCGGGTGTCCGGTTACGGTCACCGTGCACGACGCGACGTTCTTCACCGAGCCGGAGCACTACGACAAGTCCCGCCGGACCTTCTTCCGCAGCGCCATCAAGACCTCGTTGCGCCGGGCGGACCGGGTGATCGTGCCCAGCAAGGCCACCCGGGACGAGCTGATCCGGCTGCTCGACGCCGACCCGACCCGGATCGACGTGGCCTACCACGGGGTCGACCACGCCGCCTTCCACGCGCCCAGCGAGGAGGAGAAGGCCCGGGTGCGCGCCCGCCTGGGGCTGGGCAACAGCAGCTACGTCGCCTTCCTCGGGGCCAAGGAGCCGCGCAAGAACGTGCCCAACCTGATCCGTGGTTGGGCCCGGGCGGTGGCCGACCGGGTCGATCCGCCCGCCCTGGTGATCGCCGGGGGTCAGGGGCACGACGACGACATCGATCGGGCGGTGGCCGAGGTCCCGTCCCACCTGCGGCTGTTGCGCCCCGGCTACCTGCGCTACGCCGACCTGCCCGGCTTCCTCGGCGGCGCGCTGGTCGCGGCCTACCCCTCCTACGGCGAGGGCTTCGGTCTGCCGATCCTGGAGGCGATGGCCTGCGCCGCCCCGGTGCTGACCACGCCCCGGCTGTCGCTACCCGAGGTGGGCGGCGACGCCGTCGCGTACACCTCGGAGGACGCGGAGCAGATCGGCACCGACCTGGCCGCCCTGCTGGACGACGAGCAGCGCCGGTTGTCCCTGGCGAAGGCCGGGTTCGACCGGGCCAAGGAGTTCACCTGGGAGTCCAGCGCGGAGGTGCACATCGCCGCGTGGAGCCGCGCCCGCTCGTGACCGTCCGGCCCCCGGATGGCGAGCCGCCCACCCGGCCGGGGTCCGTCGGGCATGATGTGCGGATGCTCTATGCGGTCATCCCGGCAGGTGGCAGCGGCACGAGGTTGTGGCCGTTGTCCCGCGCCGGTCACCCCAAGTTCCTTCATCCGCTGACCGGCTCCAACGCGTCGCTCCTCCAGGCGACCGTGGCGCGGCTCGCGCCGCTGACCACATCGGACCGCATCCTCGTGGTCACCGGAGCCGCGCACGTCGCGGCGGTGGCCCGACAGCTGACCGGGTTGCCCGAGGAGAACATTCTGGTCGAGCCCTCGCCCCGGGACTCCTGCGCGGCGATCGCGCTGGCCGCCGCGGTGATCGCGCTGCGCGACCCGGACGCGGTGATGGGCAGCTTCGCGGCCGACCACCTGATCGGCGACCCGGAAAGTTGGGTGCGGACGGTCCGCGAGGCGGTCCGCGGCGCGGAGCAGGGCATGCTGATGACGGTCGGGATCACCCCGACCCGGCCGGAGACCGGTTACGGCTACCTGGAGACTGGCGATCCGACCGAGGGCGCCCCCTGGCGTCCGGTGGCCGAGTTCAAGGAGAAGCCGGCTGCCGAGGTCGCCGAGGCGTACGTCCGTTCGGGCCGGCACCTGTGGAACGCGAGCATGTTCGTCTGGCGGGTGGACGTGTTCCTCGCCGAACTGCTCCGCCAGCAGCCGGCCCTGCACGCCGGGGTCAATGCGATCGCCGCCGCCTGGGGCACCCCGGAGCAGGACGACGTGCTCGGTACGGTCTGGCCGACCCTGCCGAAGATCTCCGTCGACTACGCGGTGATGGAGGGCGCGGCCACCACGGGCCGGGTGGCCACCGTGCCAGGCGACTTCGGCTGGAACGACGTCGGCGACTTCCACACCCTCGGCGAGGTGCTGCCGGCCGATGCGTCGGGCAACGTGGTGCTCGGCACCGACGCCAAGCCGGGGGTGCTGCTGCGGGACAGCAGCAACCTGGTGGTGGTGCCGCAGTCCGGCCGGTTGGTGGCCGCCCTCGGGGTGCATGACCTGATCGTGGTGGACACCCCGGACGCGGTGCTGGTCTGCCCGCGCGACCGGGCCCAGGACGTCAAGGCTCTGGTCGACGAGCTCAAGGAGCGAGGCGAAGAGGGCTACGTTTGAGGGCCGCGAGGGCCGGCGCGACCAGTTGCACGGTCCCGCCGGCCAGTGGCTCGGGGAGCCGGTCCGGCGGGAACCACCCCAGTGCCTCGGCCTCGTCGCTGACCTGCTCCACCGCGCCGGGCGGGGCGAGCACGGCGAACCGGACGTCGTGGTGCAGGGAGCCGCCCTGGCAGCTCACCGGGTGGATGTCCACGTCGATCGGCACCGGGTCGATGCGCAGGCCGGCGATCCCGGACTCCTCGGTGGCCTCGCGCAGCGCGGCGCCGGCCAGGGTCCGGTCGGTCGGCTCGCAGTGCCCGCCGAGCTGCACCCAGCGCCCGAACTTGCCGTGCAGGCAGAGCAGCACCCGTGAGCCGGTGGCGTCCAGCACCAGCGCGCTGGCGGTGATGTGCCCGGGGCGGTGCGGTCGGCTCATCGTGACGGGCCCGGCGTCGAGCAGTGTGCGGGTCCGGTCCCGAGCGGCGGCAGCGGCCGGGCTGGTGGGCCGCCAGCCGTCGAGCAGCGCGATGGCGTCGGCGTGCAGCGCCGCGTACGTCTCGGGGTCGGTCGGGTGGGCGGCGGGTCGGGTGAGCGCAGTGTCGGGCACGCCGCCACTCTACGAGCGCACGCTCCGTACGCTGGCGCGATGACCCTGCGAGTCCTCGAATTCGTGGTGGCCGGCAATGAGGCCAGTGATCTGCTGCCGGTGCGGTCGGCGGCGTTGCTGCGCGCACACGGCGCCCGGCGCGGTTTCTGGACCGTGTTGGACGAGGGACCGGTGGAGCGGTGCCTGGCCCTGCTGCTGGAGTTGGACGACGGCGAGTGGACGGCTCGGCATGTCGCGGCGGACGCCGGCGTGGAGAACGGCCGGACCGAGGATGGCGAGGCGCTCGCCCACCACGACGGCTGGGTGTACGTCTTCGGCTCCCACTTCGGCTCCAAGGCCGGTCCGCTGCGCCCCCGGCGCGCCTTCGTGGCCCGGTTCCGGGAGGACGACGCGGCGTCCGGGCCGGTGCCGGTGCACGTGGTGCGCAACCGGTTCCGTCTGCACCGGGCGGTGAACGACGCGCTGGCCGCGGCGCCGCTGACCCCGTTGCCGCCGGGGGAGCGGGTGCGGGCTCGGTTCATCGTGGAGACCCTGGCCCGGGGGACCGCCCGGGAGAAGAGTTGGGTGAGCCGGCTGGCCCCGGACGACCTGCCGCTGAACGTGGAGGCGGCCGCCTTCACTCCGGCCGGCACGGTGCTGCTGGGGCTGCGCTTCCCGGTCACCGTGGCTGGCGAGCCGATCCTGGTCGAGGTGGCCGGCGTGCCGGGCATGTTCGTGGCGGAGCCGGCCTGGCCCCGGGCGGTGGGGACGTACGCGGTGACCGGGGTGACGCCGCCGGGCGCGCTGACCGGTTTCCGGGCGATCGCCCCGACCTCGGACGGCGGGTACGCCGCCGTGATCGGCTCGATCGACGCGCTGGGCAAGGGATCGGTGCTGCTCGACGATCATCCGGGTGGGGGTGACGTGGCCTCCCGGCACGTCCGGTTCCGGCTGCCGGCGAGTGACTCGCGCGTCGTGGCCCCGGACCGGCACCTGCTCGCCGGTGAGCTGGTGGCAGACCTGGCACCGTTGCACCACGTCGAGGGGCTGGCCGAGCTGGATGGGCGGTCCTTCTACGTCACCGACGAGGACCACCGCGTCGCGCTCTGGGTCGGCTGAGCCGGGCACCATGTGATTCGACGACGGGGCGACCGGACGGCACCTCTGCGGAGCAAGGGCCGCAGACCCTCGTGGTGCCGCCCGATCACCGGTCCTCCCCCGGTCCCGGTGCCCGGCGCCGCGCGCGTGCGTGACGCGTGCGTGCCGTGCTCGGGCACTGGAAGCATGCCGAACCGGCCCGGGAGGCGTCGAGGTTTTTCAGTCCAGGCTTAAAGATGGAGATAAGTGCCGGCCAGGTAGAGTCGAACAGCCACGCGGCATCCCCCTGCCCGGCGGCTCAGGAGCGCTGCATGCTGAAGATCCACTTTTCTGGCGAGGACATCCTCCGGACCCGGGTGGCGCCGGCGGCGGACCCGGTCTGGGAGTTGGTCCTCAGCCTGCACCTGTTGCAGGGCCGCGGCCGTGACGCGCTGACGGACAACTGGCGGCGCGCAGTGTCCCGAGGGCTGCGCCAGGACGCCGCCTCCGACCAGCTCCGGCTGCTCTTCGCGCTGAGCCCGCCGCGTGGTTACTTCCCCGACTTCCTCACCCCGTACGCCAGCGTCGACGGCTTCGAGGCCGGGCTGGACGCGGTCCGCAGCACACCGACCCAGCGGCTGCACCGCGACCTGAGCGTGCTGGCCACCGAGAACCCGCTGCCGTCCTCGGCCAGCGCGCTGGCCCGGGGCGAAGCGCCGGCACTGCGCCACCTCGCCGAGTCGATGGAGCAGTACCGGTCGCTGGCGATCAGCCCGTACTGGAGCCGGATCCAGTCCGCGGTGGCGGCGGACCGGTCCCGCCGGGCCCGGGCCCTGCTCGACGGCGGCATGGAGGGGCTGCTCACCAGCCTCCGGCCGGCGATGCGCTGGGAGGACGGGGTGCTCGAGGTCCGCGACTACCCGCACAGCCGGGAGCTGCACCTGGACGGCCGAGGTCTGCTGCTCGTGCCGTCGTTCTTCTGCGCCGCCACCCCGGTCGCCCTGCTCGACCCGGCGCTGCCACCGGTGCTGGTCTACCCGGTGGACCGGCTGGGCGGGCTGGCGGCGGCCGATGGTGCTGGTCCGGCCGGCCGCGATTCCCTCGCCGCGCTGCTGGGTCGGACGAGGGCGGCGGTGTTGCAGGCCAGCGACGACGGCTGCACCACCGGCGAGGTGGCCCGCCGGCTCAACATCTCACCGGCGGCGGCGAGTCAGCACGCGACCGTGTTGCGCAACGCCGGCCTGCTGGTCAGCCACCGGGACCGCAACACCGTGCTGCACACGTTGACCCCGCTCGGCCGGGCCATGCTGGACGCCTGACCCGGCCGGCTTCACGTCACAGGGCGAGCGTGGCGCTGGCCGGGCTGCCGGCGGGCGGGGGGAGCAGGGTCGACCCGACGCCCTCCACGGCCAGGGCGATGCGCAGCCGGTGCATGTCCGCGCCGAAGCGGACCAGGTCCATCGGGTCCACCGGGGCCGGTGGCGAGCCGAGCACCAGGGCGGTCGCGCCGTCCGGCCAGCCGGGCACCTTGGCGATCAGGCCGGCGCGTACGTCCGCCTCGTCGACTAGGGTGAAGACCGTGCCGGGGGCGACCACCCCGGCGACCGCGTCGATCGCGCGTCGCGCCGCGGCCGGGTCGGCCGGCGCGGCCCCGGGAGCCTCGGTCAGGGTGGCGGCGTCGGCGAGCCCGGCCGCCCGAGCCTCGGCGGTCCCGAGTGAGAAGAGGTCCTGCGCGGCATCGCGGACCAGTGCCTGCGCCCCAGCGGAGTCGTCCGCGTGGGTGGCCGAGAGGTAGCCCCGCACCACCGCCACCGGCACCTGGTCGCACTTGCCCTTGATCAGCTCGCCGGCGCCCGCCAGCTCGTCCACCACGGCCATCTGGGTCAGTTGCAGCTCGTTGCCGTACGGGTCGACCTCGCCACGGTGGTCGCGGATGGCCGGCATCCCGGCCACCCCGAGCGCCACGTCGGTCAGCCCGTTGCGCCAGGGCCGGCCCATGGTGTCGGTGATGATCACCGCGACGTCCAGGTCGTAGCGCTCCCGCAGCGTGGCGCGCAGCGCCCGGGCGGAGGCGTCCGGATCGACCGGCAGCAGCACCAGCCGGGTCTTGTCCACGTTCGACGCGTCGATGCCGGCGGAGGCCATCACGAAGCCGTGGTGGGTCTGCACGATCCGGGTCGGCCCCCGGCTGGCCACCACCCGGGCGGTCTCCCCGGCCAGCACCTCGTCGCGCGCGGCGAGCCGCTCGGGCCCGTCCGCCGGCACGTCGACCAACCGCCCCTCCGCCTTGGAGACGATCTTGCTGGTGACGACCAGCACGTCGCCGTCGCGCAGCCAGGGCGCGGCGGTGGCGATCAGTGCCGCCAGGTCGTCGCCCTCGCTCACGTGGCCGATGCCCAGCACCGGCAGGATCTCCAGCCTCACGTCAACTCCACCGCGGCGCGGACCATCGCCGCCGTCGCCGCCTCGTCGGTCATCCGCAACGGCACCGCGCGGACCGTCACCTCCGGTACCAGCGTGCCCGCGTCCTCCTCGGCCACCAGCCAGCCGTCCAGCAGCCCGCCGGACGCCCGGCCGCCGTAGAGCCGGCCCACCCCGGCCGCGCTGCACTCGACACCGAGCACGGCGAGGCACCGGTCGGCCATCCCGCGGACTGGCGCGCCGCCAATGATCGGAGAGACGCCCACCACCGGGGCCGGGCCCGCCGCGACCGCTTCGCGCAGCCCCGGCACGGCCAGCACCGGCGCCACGCTCACCACCGGGTTGCTCGGCGCGATCAGCACCAGATCGGCCGTGCCGATCGCCTCCAACACGCCGGGTGCCGGCTTGGCCGTCTCGGCGCCCACGAAGACGAAGCGGTGGGTGGGGATGTCCGCCCGGTACCGCACCCACCACTCCTGAAAGTGGATCGCCCGCTGGCCTTGGTCGTCCTCAATGACAGCGTGCGTCTCGAGCCGGTCGTCGGTCGCCGGCAGCAGGCGTACGCCCGGCTCCCAGCGGGTCGCCAGCGCCTCGGTGACCGCGTGCAGGGGGTAGCCGGCGTTGAGCATCGTGCTGCGCACCAGGTGGGTGGCGATGTCCTTGTCGCCGAGGCCGAACCAGGTCGGCTCCGCCCCGTACGCGGCCAGCTCCTCCTTGACCGTCCAGCTCTCCCCGACCCGGCCCCAGCCCCGCTCGGGGTCGGCGCCGCCGCCGAGCGTGTACATGACGCTGTCCAGGTCGGGACAGATCTTCAACCCGTGCAGCCACAGGTCGTCGCCGACGTTGACGACGGCGGTCACCTCGGCGCCGACCTCGCGGGCGTACGCCCGGACGCCGAGCAGGAACCGGGCGCCACCGATGCCGCCGGCCAGAACCACGATGCGCATGTCGACCATCCTCGCGCACGTGACGCCTCCGGTCCGCCGGTGGCCCGGGAGACTAGGCTCACGTGCGCCCTGTCCGTTCATGCCCCGAAGGGGGAGCTCGTGACCAGCCCCGCCGAGCCCGCGTCCACCGACGCGACCCAGGCCCGCCAGCTGACCAAGCCACTACGCGAACTGGGTGCGCTCGCGCTGCTCGGCGCCAACGCGGTGTTCCTCTTCGTGGGCCTGCTCCGGCTGCTCACCCCGAACGACTACAGCTCCTTCACCGAGCGTGCGGGCAGTGCCTTCTTCACGTTCATCGGGTTGGAGGCGGTGGGCCTGCCGCTGCTGGCCGTGCTGCTGGCCACCCACGTCTCGCCGGTGCTGCCGAAGGCGAAACTGATCACACAGATGGCTCTCGGCGAGTACGCGGTCAGTGCGCTGCTCGGCACGCTGACCATGCTGATCTGGGCGGTGGGCCGGCTGGCCGAGGCTGAGGTGCTCGACGCGCTGCTCGGCGTACTCACCCGGTTCGCCTGGTTGATGATCTTCGCGGCCGCCGCCTGGGTCGTCTACGCGATCTGGCGGAAGCTGTACTACGTGCCGCGGCCGAAGCCCCAGCCGGGCGTCTACGGCCAGCCACAGCCGGGCTGGCCGCAGCAGCAGGGCGGCTGGCCGGCCCCGGGGCAGCCCGGAGGCCAGCCGGGCGGCGGTTGGTCCGCGCCGGGCCAGCCGGGCGGATACCCGCTAGCGCAGCACCCGGGTCAGCCGGGCGGATATCCGCCGGCGCAGCACCCGGGCCAGTACGGCCAGCCCTCGCCGCCGTTCGGGTCGGCGCCGCAGTCGGCGCCGCCGTTCGGTTCGCCGCAGTCCCCGCCACCGGTCAACCCGGCGCCGCAGTCCGCCCCGCCGTTCGCGCCGGCCCCGCAGTCCGCGCCGCCGTTCGGTCAGCCGCCGTCGGCGGACCCGACCCAGGCGATTCCGCGCCAGTCCGCCGATCCGACGCAGGCGATCCCCCGACCCGGCGACACCGACAGCGACCGGACTCAGCACATCAACCCGGGCGACAACCCCCAACAACCCCGCTGACCCACCCCCACCGCGTCCTCCCGCGCCCGTCCCGCCCGCCCCCCCCCCCCCGTTGATCATGAAGTTGTTGTCCGTCGGCACGGCGTGTCGTGGCAATAACTTCATGATCAACGGGGAGGGGCCGGGGAGGGCGCGGGGGAGGGCGCGGGGGGCGCGCGGGGGAGCAGCGTGGGTGGGGTTCGGGTGGGGACCGGTGGGGCGGGCGGGCGCAGCGCATAGGCTGAGCGGATGGTTGATCGCACCCACTCCGGCCCGAGCGAGGCGAGCGTGCGGCGGGCCCTGGGTCGGGCCGCGACCGGGCGGGCGCTGGACGTCGATGAGGCGACGGCGCTGCTCTCCGCCCGCGGTGACGCGCTCGACGAGCTGCTCCGGGTGGCCGGGGGGATCCGCGACGCCGGGCTGCGCGAGGCCGGTCGGCCGGGCGTGGTCACGTACTCGAAGAAGGTCTTCATCCCGCTGACCCGGCTCTGCCGGGACCGCTGCCACTACTGCACGTTCGCCACCGTGCCGCACCGGCTGCCGTCGCCGTTCCTGGATCGCGACGAGGTGCTGGCCATCGCCCGGGCGGGCGCCGCGCAGGGTTGCAAGGAAGCCCTGTTCACCCTGGGTGACCGGCCGGAGGAGCGCTGGCCGGCGGCCCGGAGCTGGCTGGACGAGCGCGGTTACGACTCCACTCTGGACTACCTGCGCGCCTGCGCGGTGGCGGTGCTGGAGGAGACCGGGCTGCTGCCCCACCTCAACCCCGGGGTGCTGTCCTGGTCGGAGCTGCAACGGCTCAAGCCGGTCGCGCCGAGCATGGGCATGATGCTGGAGACCACCGCGACGCGGCTCTGGTCCGAGCCGGGCGGTCCGCACTTCGGCTCGCCGGACAAGGAGCCGGCGGTCCGGCTGCGGGTGCTCGACGACGCGGGCCGGGTCGGGGTGCCGTTCACCACCGGCATCCTGATCGGCATCGGGGAGACCCCGGCCGAGCGGGTGGACGCGCTCTTCGCGATCCGTCGCGCGCACCGGGAGTACGGGCACCTCCAGGAGGTGATCGTGCAGAACTTCCGCGCCAAGCCGGACACCGCGATGCGGGGGATGCCCGACGCGGAGCTGCACGACCTGGCCGCGACGGTGGCGGTGGCCCGGCTGCTGCTCGGGCCGAAGGCCCGCATCCAGGCCCCGCCGAACCTCATCGCCGGCGAGTACGACCTGCTGCTGCGGGCCGGTATCGACGACTGGGGCGGTGTCTCCCCGCTCACCCCCGACCACGTCAACCCGGAACGCCCCTGGCCGCAGATCGAGGAACTGGCCCGGCACACCGAGCTGGCGGGGTTCACGCTGCGCGAGCGGTTGACCATCTACCCCGAGTACGTGCGCGCCGGTGACCCGTGGCTCGACCCGCGGCTGCTGCCGCACGTGGGCGCGCTGGCCGACCCGGCCTCCGGTCTGGCGGTCGAGTCCGCCCGGCCACAGGGCCGCCCCTGGCAGGAGCCGGAGGAGGTGTTCGGCGGGCGGATCGACCTGCACACGACCATCGACACCACCGGCCGTACGGAGGACCGGCGCGGCGACTTCGACAGCGTCTACGGCGACTGGGCGGAGGTGGCCACGAAGGTGACCGCCGGGCCGAGCGTCCTCGCCGGCGACCACGACCTGCGCGCCGGGCTGCGGCTCGCCGCCGACGACCCGGCCGCGCTGCTGGAGCCGGGGCACACCGACGCCGCGCTGGCGCTGTTCAACGCGGACGGGCCGGCGCTCGACGAGTTGTGCCGGCTCGCCGACGAGGTGCGTCGGGACGCGGTCGGTGACGACGTCACCTACGTGGTCAACCGCAACATCAACTTCAGCAACGTCTGCTACGTCGGCTGCCGGTTCTGCGCCTTCGCGCAACGCGAGCGCGACGCCGACGCGTACCGTCTCTCCGTCGATCAGGTCGCCGACCGGGCGGAGGAGGCGTGGGCGGCCGGCGCCAGCGAGGTCTGCCTTCAGGGCGGCATCGACCCGAAGATGCCCGTCACCGGGTACGCCGACATCGTGCGCGCGATCAAGGCCCGGGTGCCGGGGATGCACCTGCACGCGTTCTCCCCGATGGAGATCGTCACCGCCGCGGCGAAGGCGGGCGTGCGGGTGCGCGAGTGGCTGACCCAGCTGCGCGAGGCCGGGCTGGACACCATCCCGGGCACCGCCGCGGAGATCCTCGACGACGACGTGCGCTGGGTGTTGACCAAGGGCAAACTCCCGGCCGCCGCCTGGGTCGACGTGGTCAGCACCGCGCACGAGCTGGGCATCCGGTCCAGCTCCACCATGATGTACGGCCACGTCGACCATCCCGGGCAGTGGTTGGCGCACTTCCGGGTGCTGGCGGGTGTGCAGGACCGCACGGGCGGCTTCACCGAGTTCGTCGCGCTGCCGTTCGTGCACACCAACGCCCCGATCTACCTGGCCGGCATCGCCCGGCCCGGGCCGACCTGGCGCGAGAACCGGGTGGTGCACGCGATGTCCCGGCTGCTGTTGCACGGCCGGATCGACAACATCCAGTGCTCGTGGGTGAAGCTGGGCGACGAGGGCACGGTGGCGATGCTCCAGGGCGGCTGCAACGACCTGGGCGGCACGCTGATGGAGGAGACCATCTCCCGGATGGCCGGCTCGGGCAACGGTTCGGCGCGGACCGAGGAGCAGTTGCGGGCGATCGCCACGGCGGCCGGCCGACCGGCCCGCAAGCGCACGACCGCGTACGGTCACGTCCGGCCCTGAGTTCGAACCTTTTCCCGCCGCCGGCCGTACCACGCGGTGCCGGCGGCGGTCGCGGCGAGGACCGCCGCCGGTGTCCCCCAGGGGCCCGGCGGCGTCGGTAGGCGGCGCCGGACCCGTCCGTCCCCGCGGGCGCGTTCGCGCCACCGCCGGAAAGGTTGCCCATGACCAGTGATCAGCGGAAGCGGCCCTGGCCGCGACTGACCCGCCGGCAGACGTTGACCGCCGCGGCCAGCGCCACCCTCGGCGCCGCCGCGCTCACCGTGCCGGGCCTGTCGGCCGCGCAGAACGCTCCGGGCGCGGCCGGCCGCGCCGACGACCCGATCGTCGTGCACCTGCGTGACGCCGCCTCCGGAACGATGGACGTCTTCGTCGGTGACTCCCGGATCGAGGTACGCGACCGCGGCCTGGCGGATCGGCTGCGGCGCGCCGCCCGGCGCTGACTCGACGTTCCGCTCGTCATCCTGTCCCCGCCCAGTGAGGTTGGTCCGCCATGTCTTCCCACCGCGAGGCTCCGGAGATAGCCAAGGATCCGGTCGCCGACAGCTCCGACCTGTATGCGTTCGTCAGCCCCGACAAGCCCGACTCGGTCACGCTGATCGCCAACTACGTGCCGTTGCAGCTCCCCTCCGGGGGCCCGAACTTCTTCGAGTTCGGCGACGATGTGCGGTACGAGATCCATATCGACAACGACGGTGACGGCCGTCCGGATGTCACCTACCGGTTCGAATTCACGACCGAGATCACCAATCCGAACAGTTTTCTCTACAACACGGGCCCGATCGATTCGCTGGACAGCAGGAACTGGAACCGGCGGCAGTTCTACAGCCTGACCCGGGTGGCCGACGGCCGCGAGCACCGGCTGGCGCACAAACTGCCGTGCCCGCCGTGCAACGTGGGCCCGCTGTCCACCCCGAAGTACGCGGAGCTGGTCCGGCAGGCGACCTACTCGCTCTCCACGGGGGAGCGGGTCTTCGCCGGGCAGCGCGCGGACGGCTTCTTCGTCGACCTGGGGGCGATCTTCGACCTCGGTACGCTCCGGCCGTTCCAGCAGCTGCACGTGGCGGGCAAGAAGATCTTCAAGGCCGAGGGGGAGCCGGTCAACGCCACTGACCGGATGAACGTGCACAGCATCGCCGTGCAGGTGCCGTTGAGCCGGGTGCGCCGGCGCGCCAACCGGTACGGCGCGGCCGACCGGGCGTCGGTGATCGGGGTGTGGACGTCGGCGTCGCGCCGGCAGGTCCGGGTGCTCGGCGACGGCGTCGCGGCGGACACCTCCACCGGCCCGTTCACCCAGGTCTCCCGGCTGGGCAACCCGCTGTTCAACGAGGTCATCGTGCCGATGTCCAAGAAGGACCTGTGGAACTCCCTGCCGCCGTCGGAGGACAAGCGGTTCGCGCAGTTCGTCGAGCAGCCGGAGCTGGCCGCGTTGCTGCCGGCGCTCTACCCGGACGTCTTTCCCAACCTGGGCAGGCTCACCAAGGCGAAGAAGCCCCGGGCGGATCTGGTGGCGATCCTGCTCACCGGCGTGCCGGCCGGGCTGATCGACGGCTTCACCAACGCCACCGGCGACGTGCAGGCCGACATGCTGCGGCTGAACACCGCCATCCCGCCCACCCGGAGCCCGGACCGGTTCGGTGTGCTCGGCGGTGACCTGGCCGGCTACCCGAACGGCCGGCGTGTCGGCGACGACGTGGTCAGCATCGCGCTGCGGGCGATCGCCGGGGTGACCGTCCCGCTGGTGGACAAGACGTTCCGCCCGGACGCGGCGGCCGCCGCGGTCACCCCGGGGTTGAGCGCCGCCGACGTGACCGCGCCGTTCCTCGGGAACTTCCCCTACCTGGGTACGCCGTACGACGGGTTCAACAATCCGCCGGCGTCGTCCTGACCGGCGCGGGGGAGCAGCGGATGCACGAGCACGCGTACGGGCCGTCGGAGACCGGCAGCGTCGTTCTCGATCTGGGCGGCGAGACCGGCGCCCTCATCGTCTACACCGGCCGGAATCTGCACGGCCGGGAAATCGAGATCAGCTGGGACGAGGATCGGCGGACCCACTCGGCGGTGCGGGAGCGTCGGGTGCGGGACGGCTCGTTCCACAGTGCGGTCTACCCGGACCTTCCGGCCGGGAACTATACCGTCTGGTGGGACGAGAGTACGCCCGTGGGGACAGTTTCGGTCCATGGTGGAGCGATTGCCGAGTTCGTGTGGCCGAGCAGCGGGTTCGGGGCCGCCGACTGACCACACCACGCTCTTTTTCTGTCGCGCCCCGTCCACATTGTGGACGGGGCGCGTGCGGTGTCCGCTGCTCGACGGGCGGACTGGGCCGTGCCGCGTTAACCTGTCCCCCACCAAGATCAGCTTTGTTGGAAGGGGTCGTTCGGTGCTCCAGGCGTCGTCGCGGGGGTGGCCTGCCGAGGGAGCGCCACGGCAGAAAAGTCGGGCAACTCGCCGGAGAGGGCGTTACTCGGCCGGGGTCTGAATCGATAGGGCAGGTTGCGAGGCTGGACGGCCCGAGTGGCCGGCCGGGGGTGTCGGGAGGGCGACTCCATTATCAAGTTTGGCTTGACGGCGCACGCATTACACGCGTGTAATTTGAATGGGGTTGTTCGCACGGAACGCAACAAAACGGGACCGGACGGACAAGCACGCCTTTCGCGTGGGGGGTTGCAGCGGCGATGACGCCGGTGCGCGACAAGGAGGCATTTGATGGACGGCCAGCTTGAGGTGGCCGACCTGCTCGGAAACGCGCCGGAGTGGCAGGAGCGGGCGCTGTGCTCGCAGACCGACCCCGAGGCGTTTTTTCCCGAGAAGGGCGGCTCGACCCGCGAGGCGAAGCGCATCTGCTCGCGCTGCGAGGTCAAGACCGAATGCCTCGAATACGCTCTCGGTCACGACGAGCGGTTCGGCATCTGGGGTGGGCTCTCGGAGCGGGAGCGGCGCAAGTTGAAGCGGCGGGCCGCCTGAGCGGTGCGGAGTCGGGGCGGTGGGGGCCGCCCGGCTCGCCCGCGCGGCGAGGGCTCAGGCCAGCTCGTCGGGGTCGACCCCGAGCAGGTTCGCCACCTGTTCGATGATCACGTCATGCACCAGGTCGGCGAGGTCCTCGCGGTCCATCGCCCGGAACTCCAGCGGCCGCCGGTACAGCACGATCCGCGGCGGCACCTCCTGTCGGCCCGGACGGCCGGGCAGGAGCCGGGCCAGCGGGACCTCGCCGTCCTCCAGCACATCGGAGTCGTAGACATTCAGGTCCGGCGGGACGTCCTCGACCGCGAACTCGACGCCGGCCAGCTCCTTGGCGAACCGTCGCTCCAGCGTTTCGACGGTGTCCAGGACCAGGTCGTCGAAGACCTCCGCCTTGGTCCGCGCCAACGGCACGGTCGCCGGCACCAACCGCCCACGCAGCCCGCGCCCGTGCCGGTCACGGTGGGCGCGCCGGCCGGAACCGGGGCGGCGGTGTTCCGGGCTCGTCATGAGGCAAAGGGTAGCGCCCGCGTCGGGCTGGTCAGCGGCAGCGCCGCTCCCGTGGCGCGCCGTGCGCCGGACGGGTGGATTGTGATCACCACGACGGGCGTGTCGCAACGCGAAGCGATGCGCCGGACCCGGTAATGGAGATACCCTGCCGCCGTGAGGTCACCACGGCGCTGCTCCCGTAACGGCTGCCCCCGGCAAGCGGTCGCCACATTGACCTATGTCTACAACGAGTCGACGGCGGTGGTGGGTCCGCTGGCGGCGTTCGCCGAGCCACACACGTACGACCTGTGTGAGCCGCACGCCCGCAGCCTGACCGCGCCGCGGGGCTGGGACGTGGTCCGGCACGAGGGCGAGTTCGAGCCGCCCCCGCCGACCACGGACGACCTGGTCGCGCTCGCCGAGGCGGTCCGCGAGGCCGCCCGCCCGGCCCCCCGCCCGCCCGAGCCCGCCCAGCCCTCCGATCACCCCCACCACGCCACCGGCCGCCGAGGCCACCTCCGCGTAATCCCCCCCAACCACTGAACCCCCACCCCCGTCCCGGCTTCCGGGGCGCACCCTCGCGTTGATCATGAAGTTATTGCCACTCGCCTCGGCGTGTCATGGCGATAACTTCATGATCAACAGGGGGGACGGGCGGGGCGGGACGGCGCCGGGTGGGTTCAGTTGCCGAGGAGGCGGGAGAGGGTCGTCGCCTGGCGGGAGGGGCGGTTGGTGCGGATCTCCGTCGCGTCGGCGTTGGTCATGACGCGCAGGGCGGTGTTGACGGCCAGCCACCGGAGGGGTTCCGGCTCCCAGCGGGGGGAGCGGTGGTTCACCCAGGGCAGGGTGGTCAGCTCGGTGCGCTCCCCGCGGATCAGGTCCGCCAGGGTGCGGCCGGCGAGGTTGCTGGAGCCCACCCCGTCCCCGACGTAGCCGCCCGCCCAGGCCAGCCCGCTGGCCCGGTCGAAGCCGACCGAGGCCGCCCAGTCCCGGGCCACCCCGAGCGGGCCACCCCAGGTGTGCGTCACCGGCACGTCCGGGCCGAGCACCGGGAAGAGCTCCCCGAGCGTCCGCCGCAGCGCCGCGAAGACCCGTGGCTCCCGGTCGTAGCCGGGGGAGACCCGGGACCCGAAGTGGTACGGAGCGCCACGCCCGCCGAAGGCCAGCCGGCCGTCCGCGGTGCGCTGGCCGTAGATGATCACGTGCCGGTGGTCGGAGAACGTCTCGCGCTGGGCGAGCCCGATCCGCGCCCAGGTCTCCTCCGGCAGCGGCTCGGTGGCCACCATCAGCGAGTACACCGGTGCCACGGACCGTCGCTGACCGGGCAGCGTGGGCGTGTACCCCTCGGTCGCCCGGACCACCACCGGGGCCCGTACCGTGCCGAACCCGGTGACCGCCGCGCCGGCCCGGATCGCGGTGACCCCGGTCCGCTCGTGGATGGTGACCCCCAGCCGTTCCACCACCCGGGCCAGGCCGCGGACCAGCTTCGCCGGGTGCACCGCCGCGCAGTGCGGGGTGTACGTCCCACCGCGTACCCCCTCAGCGGCGCAGCGGGCGGTGGCCTCGCCGCTGTCGAGCAGCGCCAGGTGCTCGATGCCGAAGCCGAACGCGCGGGCCTCGTCCACGGCGGCCCGGGCCCGGGCGAGCTGCGGGCCGGTGCGGGCGAGCGTGACCGTGCCGCCGTCCGCCCAGTCGCAGTCGATGCGCTCTGCCGCGACCACCCGGCCCACCTCGCGCACCGTTTCGTGCAGGGCCCGCTGCATGGCGATCGCCGCGTCCCGGCCGTGCCGGCGGGCCAGGCCGGTCAGCGAGGTGGGGAAGAGCGCGGAGCACCAGCCACCGTTGCGGCCGGAAGCGCCGTATCCGGCGATCTCCTTCTCCAGCACGATGATCCGCAGCCCCGGCTCGGCCCGGGCCAGGTGGTACGCCGTCCACAGCCCGGTGTAGCCGGCGCCGACGATCACCACGTCGGCGTCGGCGTCGCCGGTCAGCGCCGGTCGCGGGGTCAGCGGCTCGTCCAGGGCGGACAACCAGTGCGACAGCTCCCGGTAGTGCCCGGCGGGGTCGCCGCTCAGAGTCGTGCCCATGCCTCGGTGAGCACCGTGCGCAGGATCTGCTCGATCTCGTCGAAGTGCTGCTGCTCGGCGATCAGCGGCGGCGCGAGCTGCACGACGGGGTCGCCCCGGTCGTCCGCCCGGCAGTAGAGCCCGGCCTGGAACAGGGCCGTGGAGAGGAAGCCGCGCAGCAACCGCTCCGACTCGGCCTCGTCGAACGTCTCCCGGGTCGTCTTGTCCTTGACCAGCTCGATGCCGTAGAAGTAGCCGTCACCGCGCACGTCGCCGACGATCGGCAGGTCGTGGAGCTTCTCCAGGGTGGACCGGAACGCGTCCTCGTTGGCCCGTACGTGCCCGACCAGGTCCTCGCGGGCGAAGACCTCCAGGTTGGCCAGGGCGACCGCGCAGGAGACCGGGTGGCCACCGAAGGTCACCCCGTGGGCGAACATGCCGGTCTCGGTGAGGAACGGCTCCATCAGCCGGTCGCTCGCGATCATCGCGCCGAGCGGGGCGTACCCGGAGGTGATGCCCTTGGCGGTGGTGATGATGTCCGGCTGGTAGCCGTAGCGCACGGCGCCGAAGTATTCGCCGAGCCGCCCCCACGAGCAGATCACCTCGTCGGAGACGAGCAGCACGTCGTACGCGTCGCAGATCTCCCGGACCCGCTCGAAGTAGCCGGGCGGGGGTGGGAAACAGCCGCCGGAGTTCTGCACCGGCTCCAGGAACACCGCGGCAACCGTGTCCGGCCCCTCCCGCTCGATCGCCCGGCCGATCTCGTCGGCGGCCCAGCGGCCGAACGCCTCGGGCGAGTCGCCGTGCTCCGGCGCCCGGTAGAAGTTGGTGTTCGGCACCTTGATCGCGCCGGGGACCAGCGGCTCGAAGTCGCTCTTGATGCCGGGCAGTCCGGTGATCGACAACGCGCCCATCGAGGTGCCGTGGTAGGCGATGTAGCGGCTGACCACCTTGTACTTGTTGGGCTGGCCGGTGCGCTTGAAGTAGGCCCGGGCCAGCTTCCACGCCGCCTCGACGGCCTCCGAGCCACCGGTGGTGAAGAAGACCCGGTTCAGGTCGCCGGGGGTGAGCGTGGCGATCTTCTCGGCCAGCTCGACGGCTTTGGGGTGGGCGTACGACCAGAGCGGGAAGTACGCCAGCTCACCGGCCTGCTTGGCGGCCGCCTCGGCCAGTTCGGTGCGGCCGTGACCGGCGTTGACGACGAAGAGCCCGGCGAGCCCGTCCAGGTAGCGGCGGCCCTGCGCGTCCCACACGTACGCGCCCTCACCGCGCACGATGGTCGGCACCTCGCCGGCGGAGTAGCTCGCCATCCGGGTGAAGTGCATCCAGAGGTGGTCGGTGGCGTTGGCCATGTCAGCCCCATCGGTCGTCGGGCCGGTCAAAGGGGTGAGGCCGGCCGCTCTGCCCACGGTTATCGCACAGTCTCGGGCCCCGAGGCAAGTGTTATCGGTAGCTCGCTGGCCGCTACGCAACGGAATCAGCGCACGGCGACAGTCCAGACAACGGAATTCGCACCCTGGGTGGTTGGCCTGGTCGGCGCCCGCCGCCCGCCGCCCGCCGCCTGCGGCCTGCCGCTTGATCCACTCGATATCGCCGACATCGGGGTGTCGGGCGGGGTTGATACCGCGATATCGGCGATGTCGAGTGGATCAACCGACCCGATCAACCGGGACGGGGGCGGGGCGCCTTCGGGGCGGTTGCGGAGCGTCCTGGAAGCGCGCCAACACGTCCCTCGCAACACGCCGGTAGGCGGCGGACACGGACACGGACACGGACACGGACACGGACACGCAGCGTGGCTGCGTGCGCCGCAGTGTGCACCCGGCGGTCTGCTCGCGTCGGCGGAGGTGGACCAGATCGTGGCGAGCCGGCTCGAGCGTCAGTCGGTTCTCGCCCGGGGAAACCCGCCGCAGCTCGTCGTGGTGATCGACGAGGTGGTGCTTCGGCGGCCGGTCGGCGATGGGTCGGTGATGGCCGGCCAACTGGCCCACCTCGCGGCGGTGGCCGACTGCGAGCACGTGCAGGTCCGGGTGATTCCGGCCGAGAGCCCGTGGCACACCGGCCTGGCCGGGCCCTTCGTTCTGGGCCGGCTGCCCGACGGGACGGAATTGGCGTATCGACAACCAGTTACGCGGTCAGGTCGTGACCGATCTGATCGACATCGCTAACCTGGGGCGCAGGTGGGAGAGCGTCGCCGGCGAGGCGTTGCCCCAGCGCCGGTCGATCGAGCTGATCAGGGAAGTGGCCAGGACATGGACATGACCGACGCGCGCTGGCGCACCGCCAGCCGCAGCAGCAACAACGGCGGGGACTGCGTCGAGGTGGCCGACAATCTGCCCGGCCGTGTGCTGGTGCGTGACAGCAAGGACCGCGACGGCGGCACCCTGGTCTTTGCGCCGGCCGCCTGGGCGTCGTTCGTCGGCGCGGTCCGCCAGGCGGCCCACTGATCCACTCGGGTTCACCGAAATCGGGCTGTGAGAGCGGTGCGGACACCGCGACATCCTGGGAAGTCGAGTGGACCAACCGGTATGAGCGTCAGGCCGTGCCCCAGGTGTAGGTCTGCTTGCGCAGCTTGAGGTAGACGAACGCCTCGGTGGACAGCACCCCGGGCACCGCGCGCAGTCGTTGCAGGATCTCCAGCAGGTGGTCGTCGTTGCGGCAGACCACCTCGGTGAGCAGGTCGAACGACCCGGCGGTGATCACCACGTAGTCGACCTCCTCCAGCTCGGCCAGCCGGTCGGCCACCGCCTCCAGGTCGCCGTCGGTACGCAGGCCGATCATCGCCTGGCGGGGGAAGCCGAGCTGGAGCGGATCGGTCACCGCGACGATCTGCATCACGCCGGCGTCGAGCAGCCGCTGCACCCGCTGGCGTACCGCCGCCTCGGAGAGCCCGACCGCCTTGCCGATGCTGGCGTACGGCCGCCGGCCATCCTCCTGGAGCTGTTCGATGATCCGCTTGGCCACGTCGTCCAGCAGAGCGTGATTGGCACCTTCACGGACAGCGACGCGTCGACCGCCGTTGCCGTTCTCGTGCTGCCGGTTCGTCATCGTCCGCTCCCCATGTCCCGAATCGTGATGTCGCGCGTGTGTCCTCGCGCAGTCTGGCGTATTTCGTCGTGCATCGCTATTCCCGCAACGGAATCCCTTGTAAGGAAGGTCACCTCATGTCAGGATCAGTCGTCCATGGCACCTGACCCTCCGCCGGCGCGCCACCCCCGTTCCGCCCGCCGACGATGACCCCTTAGGAGTCGTCATGCGTACTCCCCTCCGGCCCCTCACCCGGCGTGGACTGCTCACCGGCACTCTCGGTTCGGCCGCGCTCCTCGCCGCGGGCGGCAGCCTCGCCGGCTGCGGCACCAAGGGCGCGCAGCAGACCGAGGCCGGCTGCGTCAGCGAAGACCTTTCCGGCACCGAGAAGAAGCTTGCCTTCTCCAACTGGCCGCAGTACATGGACGTGGACGAGAAGGACGAGTCCAAGCGGCCCAGCCTGGACGGGTTCATCGCCAAGACCGGCATCCAGGTGACGTACACCGAGGACATCAACGACAACAACGAGTTCTTCGGCAAGGTGCAGAACCAGCTCGCGGCCTGCCAGAGCACGGATCGGGACCTCATGGTGCTGACCGACTGGATGGCTGCCCGGATGATCCGGCTCGGCTGGATCCAGAAGCTCGATCCGGCGAAGATCCCGAACGTCCAGGCCAACCTGCTCCCGTCGCTGCTCAACCGCTCCTTCGACAGCGAGAACCGGATCTCCATCCCGTGGCAGTCCGGCCTCGCCGGTCTGGCGTACAACGGCGACGTCACCAAGGAGCTGCGCACCGTCGACGAACTGCTCACCCGCCCCGACCTCAAGGGCAAGGTGACCGCGCTCAGCGAGATGCGCGACACGATGGGCCTGCTGCTCGGCTCCAACGGGCACGACCCGGCCAACTTCACCACCGCCCAGTTCGACGACGCGCTCAACAAGCTCAAGAAGGCCGTCGATTCCGGGCAGATCCGCAAGTTCACCGGCAACGACTACGCACCCGACCTGGCCAAGGGTGACATCGCCGCGTGCATCGGCTGGTCCGGGGACGTCATTCAGCTCTCCAGCGAGAACGCCAAGGTGCAGTTCGTCGCGCCCGACTCGGGCGTGATGCTGTTCAGCGACAACATGATGGTCCCCAACAAGGCCACCCACAAGGGCAACGCCGAGGCGCTGATCAACTACTACTACGAGCCGGCCGTCGCCGCGACGCTCGCCGCGTACGTCAACTACATCTGCCCGGTCAAGGGTGCCCAGGCCGAGATGGAGAAGATCGATCCCGAGCTGGCCGCCAACCCGCTGATCTTCCCCGACGAGGCGCTGCTGTCGAAGTCCAAGGTGTTCATGGCCCTGGACGAGAAGCAGGAGAAGGAGTACGAGGGCAAGTTCCAGCAGGTCATCGGGGCGTGACGGGATGACGCGCGAGACACCGGCCGGCGACCTGCGCCTGGCCAACCTCACCAAGCGGTTCGGCATCTTCACCGCGGTCGACGACCTTAGCCTGACCGTTCCGCAGGGCTCGTTCTTCGCCCTGCTCGGCGCGTCCGGCTGCGGCAAGACCACCACGCTGCGGATGATCGCCGGCCTGGAGGAGCCGACCAGCGGTCAGGTGCTGCTCGGCGACCGCGACATCGCGCGGCTGCGGCCGTACAAGCGGCCGGTCAACACCGTGTTCCAGAGCTACGCGCTCTTCCCGCACCTGAACATCTTCGAGAACGTGGCGTTCGGGTTGCGCCGGCGCGGCATCCGCTCGGTCGACGACGAGGTCCTGCGGATGCTGTCCCTGGTGCAGCTCGACGACTACGGCAACCGCCGCCCGGCCCAGCTCTCCGGCGGCCAGCAGCAGCGGGTCGCGTTGGCCCGCGCGCTGATCAACCGGCCGCAGGTGCTGCTGCTCGACGAGCCGCTGGGCGCGCTCGACCTGAAGCTGCGCCGACAGATGCAGATCGAGCTGAAGCGGATCCAGACCGAGGTGGGCATCACGTTCGTGCACGTCACGCACGACCAGGAGGAGGCCATGACCATGGCCGACACCGTGGCGGTGATGAACGCCGGCCGGATCGAGCAACTCGGCGCCCCGGCCGACATCTACGAGTTCCCCGCCACCGCGTTCGTGGCGAACTTCCTCGGCCAGTCCAACCTGCTTGCCGCCGAGGCCGCCGGCATCGCTGGCGACGAGGTGGCGGTGACGGCGCACGGCGCGCGCTTCTCGGTGCCCGCCGGCCGGGCCCGGGCCGACCGTGGCCCGGTCCACCTGGGGGTACGCCCGGAGAAGCTTCATCTGGTCGGCTCCGCCGACCAGGTGCCCGCCGGCCACCAGCACGTCACCGGGGTGGTCACCGACGCCTCCTACGTCGGGGTCAGCACGCAGTACCTGCTGCGTACCGGCTGGGGCACCGAGTTGTCGGTCTTCACGGCCAACAGTGGGGCGGCGACTCAGGTGCCGGTCGGCAGCGAGGCCGTGGCGTACTGGGACCCACGGCACGCGTTCCTGCTGTCCCGGGACGCCGCCGACAGCGACCGGACCGCGCCGGTGGTCGACGAACCGGTGGGTGCGTCGTCGTGACCGTCCTGGCCCAGGTGCCCACGGGATCGGGGCAACCGCCGCCAACGCCCCCGGCCGCCCGGTCCGGGCGGCACCGCCTGCTGCCGTACCTGCTGCTGCTGCCCGGGGCGGCCTGGCTGCTGGTGTTCTTCGGCGTGCCGCTGGTGCAACTCGCCGCGGCCAGCCTCTACGACCCCAGCGGCTCGCTCTCCACCGGGTACGCGCTGACCTGGGCGTTCGGCAACTACCCGGACGTGTTGCAGGCGTACTGGCCGCAGTTCCTGCGCTCGTTCGGCTACGCCGGAATCGCCCTGGTGCTGGCACTGCTGCTGGGCTACCCACTGGCGTACGCCATCGCGCAGAAGGCCGGCCGCTGGAAGAACCTGCTGCTGGTGTGCGTGGTCGCGCCGATGTTCACCAGCTTCCTGGTCCGCACGCTGGCCTGGAAGACCATCCTGTCGGACAACGGCGCGCTGGTCGGCCTGCTGCGCGACGTGCACCTGCTCGCCCCGGACGGCCGGTTGCTGGCCACCCCGTTCGCGGTGGTGCTCGGCCTGACGTACAACTTCCTGCCGTTCCTGGTCCTGCCGCTGTACGCGAGCCTGGAGCGGCTGGACCACCGGCTGCTGGAGGCGGCCAGCGACCTGTACGCCAGCCCGGTGCAGGCCTTCCGGCGGGTGACCCTGCCGCTGTCCATGCCGGGCCTGGTCGCCGGCACGCTGCTGTTCTTCATCCCGGCCAGCGGCGACTACATCAACGCCGAGCTGCTCGGCACCCCGAACGAGTACATGATCGGCAACGTCATCGACTCGGCGTTCCTGGTCCGGCTCGACTACCCGCAGGGCGCCGCGCTGTCGTTCCTGCTGATGGCGGCGATCCTCGCGATGGTCTTCGGCTACCTGCGCAGGGCCGGCACGGAGGAGGTGCTCTAAATGAGGGTGTCCCGCTGGCTGGCCGACCGCTGGGTGATGATCGTGGCGCTGCTCGTGCTCGGCTACCTGGCGCTGCCGATCCTGGTGGTGGCCGGGCTGTCGTTCAACCGCCCGTCCAGCCGGCTGTCGTACGACTTCAACGAGTTCACCCTGGACAACTGGCGCCAGCCGTGCGCCACCTCCGACATGTGCGACGCGGTCGTCCGGAGTGTGCAGATCGGCTTCATCGCCACCGTGGTCGCCACGGTGCTCGGCACCCTGATGGCGTTCGCGCTGGTCCGGCACCGCTTCCGCGGCCGGTCCGGCATCAACGTGCTGATCTTCCTGCCGATGGCCACTCCGGAGCTGGTGATGGGTACCTCGCTGCTGGCGCTCTTCGTCTCCGCCGGGGTGCCGCTGGGCTTCTGGACGATCGTCATCGCGCACGTGATGTTCTGCGTCTCGTTCGTGGTGGTCACCGTCAAGGCGCGGCTGGCCGGGATGGACCGGCGGCTGGAGGAGGCCGCCATGGACCTGTACGCCAGCGAGTGGCAGACCTTCCGGCGGATCACCCTGCCGCTGGTGCTGCCCGGCATCGTGGCCGCCGCGCTGCTCGCGTTCTCGCTCAGCTTCGACGACTTCATCATCACGAACTTCAACGCCGGCACCACCGTCACGTTCCCGATGTACGTCTGGGGCGCCGCCCAGCGGGGCATCCCGCCCCAGGTCAACGTCATCGGCACCGCGATGCTCGCGATCGCGCTGCTGCTGGTCGGGCTCAGCTCGCTGCGCGGCCGGCGGTCCCGCCGCGCCAACCTGCTGATCGGCCCGGGGCAGGGCCCTCAGGCGCGCCGGCCGTCATGACCCTTCCGCACACCGGCCGGGCGCTCGCCGACGCGGCCCCCGTGCCGTACTGGCTCGACCGCCCGGACCGCCCCGACCCACTGCCGCCGCTCGCCGGCCCGCAGCACGCCGACCTGCTGGTGATCGGCGGCGGGTACAGCGGGCTCTGGGCCGCCCTGCTGGCCAAGCAGGCCGACCCCGACCGCGACGTGCTACTGGTTGACGCGGGCACCTGCGGCTGGGCCGCGTCCGGGCGCAACGGCGGGTTCTGCGCCGCCTCGCTCACCCACGGCCTGGCCAACGGCGTCGATCGGTTCCCCGGCGAGGTCGGCGAGCTGGAACGCCTCGGCCGGGAAAACCTGGGCGCCATCGCCGCCACCATCGCCGAATTCGGCATCGACTGCGACTTCGAGCGCACCGGTGAACTCGCCGTCGCCGTCGAGCCGTACCAGCTGGCCGGGCTCGCCGCCGACGCGGAACTGGCCCGCCGGTACGGCCACCAGGTGCGGCTGCTGGACTGCGACGAGGTGCGCGCCGAGGTGAACTCGCCGACGTACCTGGGCGGGATGTTCGACGCCGACCGGGTGGCCATGCTGGACCCGGCGAAGCTGGCGTGGGGCCTGCGCCGCGCCTGCCTCGACCTCGGCGTGCGGGTGCACGAGCACACCCGGGTCACCGGGCTGCGCGCCGACGGCCCCGCGCTGCACGCGCAGACGACCGGCGGGTCGGACGGCGCGCCCGGGTCGGTGCGGGCACGGCGGGTGGTGCTGGCCACCAACGCCTTCCCGCCGCTGCTGCGCCGGCTGCGGGCGTACCTGGTGCCGGTCTACGACCACGTGCTGATGACCGAGCCGCTCACTCCAACTCAGCGGGACGCGATCGGCTGGCGCAACCGGCAGGGGCTGGCCGACACCGGCAACCAGTTCCACTACTACCGGATCACGTCCGACGGGCGGATCCTCTTCGGCGGCTACGACGCGGTCTACCACTACGGCAACCGGGTCGCCCCGGAGCTGGAGCAGCGCCAGGCCACCTTCACCGTCCTCGCCCAGCACTTCTTCACCACCTTCCCGCAGCTCGCCGACTTGCGCTTCAGCCACCGCTGGGGCGGCGTCATCGACACCTGCACCCGGTTCTGCCCGTTCTTCGGCACCGCGTACGGCGGTCGGTTGGCGTACGCGGCCGGCTACACCGGTCTCGGCGTGGGTGCCACCCGCTTCGGTGCCCGGGTGCTGCTCGACCTGCTGGCCGGCGGGGACACCCCGTTGACCGGGCTCGACCTGGTCCGCACCAAGCCACTGCCGTTTCCGCCGGAACCCGTCCGCTCGGTCGGCATCAATCTCACCCGCTGGTCACTGGCCCGCGCCGACGCGCGCGACGGCCGGCGCGACCTCTGGCTCCGTACTCTCGATCGTCTCGGTTTGGGGTTTGATTCCTGATGCGTGTCCTGCTCGTCGGCGCCGGTGGCGTCGGCTCCGCCGCCGTAGCCATCGCCGCCCGACGGTCCTTCTTCGAGACGATGGTGGTCGCCGACCACGACCCGGGCCGCGCCGAGCGTGCGGTCGCCGGGCACGGTGACCGCTTCGTCGCCGCGCAGGTGGACGCGTCCTCGGCCGACGCGGTCGCCGCGCTCTGCCGGGAGCACCGGATCACCCACGTGCTCAACGCCGTCGACCCGCGCTTCGTCATGCCGATCTTCGACGGTGCGTTCGCGGCCGGCGCGGACTACCTGGACATGGCGATGTCGCTGTCCCAGCCGCACCCGTCCCGCCCGTACGCCGAAACGGGCGTGATGCTCGGCGACGCGCAGTTCGCACTGTCCGATGCCTGGTCCGCGGCCGGCCGGCTGGCGCTGTGCGGCATCGGCGTCGAACCCGGCCTGTCCGACGTCTTCGCCCGGTACGCCGCCGACAAACTGTTCAGCGAGATCGACGAGATCGGCGTCCGGGACGGGGCGAACCTCACCGTCGACGGCTACGACTTCGCGCCCTCGTTCTCCATCTGGACGACGATCGAGGAGTGCCTCAACCCGCCGGTGGTCTGGGAGAAGGACCGGGGCTGGTACACCACCGAGCCGTTCTCCGAGCCGGAGGTCTTCCACTTCCCCGAGGGGATCGGGCCGGTCGAGTGCGTCAACGTCGAGCACGAGGAGGTGTTGCTCATCCCGCGCTGGGTCAATGCCCGCCGCGTCACCTTCAAGTACGGCCTCGGCGACGAGTTCATCGAGGTGCTCAGGACGCTGCACAAGCTCGGGTTGGACTCGACCGCGCCGGTCAGCGTGCGCGGCGTCCAGGTGTCGCCGCGGGACGTGGTGGCCGCCTGCCTGCCCGACCCGGCCACCCTCGGCGACCGGATGCGCGGCAAGACCTGCGCCGGCACCTGGGTGCGCGGCCTCGGCCCGGACGGCGAGCCCCGGGAGGTCTACCTGTACCACGTGGTCGACAACGAGTGGTCCATGCGGGAATACGGTCACCAGGCGGTGGTCTGGCAGACGGCCGTGAACCCGGTGGTGGCGCTGGAGCTGCTCGCCAGCGGCGCCTGGGCCGGCGTCGGGGTGCTCGGCCCGGAGGCGCTGCCCCCGGTGCCGTTCCTCGACCTGCTGGCCGGCTACGGGTCGCCGTGGGGAATGGAGGAGCGATGAGCCGCTACGGGACGATGTACGGGCCGGACATCACCTTCCTCGGGGTGGACCGGTGCACGCTCGACGACCCCGGGTCGTACGCCGACGCAGATGTGGTGATCATCGGGGCGCCCTTCGACGGCGGCACCTCGCACCGGCCCGGCACCCGGTTCGGGCCGTCCGCGATCCGCCAGGCCTGCTACCTGGCCCACGACGGCTCCCGCCCGTCCCTCGCGCTGCGCGTCGACGCGCTGCGCGACCTGCGGGTGTACGACGCCGGCGACGTGGAGATGTTCTCCGGCGACATCGAACGCTCGCTGGGCGCCCTGGAATCCGCGGTATACGCCGTGTCGTCCTCCGGCGCCATCCCCGTGGTGCTCGGCGGAGACCACTCCATCGCGCTGCCCGACGCCACCGGCGTGGCCCGGCAGCACGGGCACGGGCGCGTGTCGCTCGTGCACTTCGACGCGCACGCGGACACCGGAGAGATCGAGTTCGGCTCCCTGCACGGGCACGGCCAGCCGATGCGCCGGCTCATCGAGTCCGGCGCGGTACGCGGCGACCGCTTCCTCCAGATCGGGCTGCGCGGCTACTGGCCGGGCCCGGACATCCTGTCCTGGATGGCGGAGCAGCGGATGCGGTCGTACGAGATGACCGAACTGGTCGCCCGTGGGCTCGACCCGTGCCTCACCGAGGCGTTCGCGATCGCGGTCGACGAGTGCGAGGGGGTGTTCCTCTCCGTCGACGTGGACGTGGTGGATCCCGGGATGGCACCCGGCACCGGCACGCCCGAGCCGGGCGGCCTGACCTCGCGGCAACTGCTCGACGCGGTCCGCCGGGTCTGCTACGAGCTGCCCGTTGTCGGGGTGGACGTGGTCGAGGTCGCCCCGCCGTACGACCATGCCGACATGACGGCGTACCTCGGCAACCGCGTGGTCCTGGAGGCGCTCTCGGCGATCGCCCGCCGCCGCCGCGACGCGGCCGGCGGTCCACCCTGGAACCCCCAGCAGCCCCTCCTAGACGCCCGCTGACCCGTCCCCGCTCCCGTCCTCCCTCCACCCCGGCGATCTTGCACTTACTGCCGCCACATTCCCGGCATCTCGGGCAGTTCGGCGGCAGTAAGTGCAAGATCGGGTGCCAGAGGGAGGCGCTAGCAGAGACGGGGTGTGGGTGGGGGTTGTCCACAGGGGGTTGGTTGTCCACAGGCAGGGAGTGGGGGCTCAGATGGTGGGCCAGCGTGGGTCAGTCTGCCGGCATGGTTACTCAGTTGTGGCGTACCGACGCGCTGATGCGAGCACTCACCGTGCGGCGAATCCGCACCCGGCTCGGCCGCGAGGAGCTGATCAGGGTGCGCAGGGGTGTCTATGCCGACCGGCCCTGCGGTGACGATGACGAGCTGCGCGCGTTGATGCTGCGCCTGCCCGAAGGGGCCATGCTGGCCAGGCAGAGTGCCGCGCGACGACACGGCTTTGGCGTGCTGCGGGACGACCTGGTCCATGTCCAACTGCCTGCCGACGTCCCGAAGCCCCGCCTGCCCGGTCTGGTGGTACACCACACGGTCCTGCCCGTTCGGCCGGTCCACGTCGGGGGTCTGCCCTGCACCGCGGCGGCCCGCTGCGCCCTGCACCGCGGCGGCCCGCTGCGCCCTGCACCGCGGCGGCCCGCTGCGCCCTGCACCGCGGCGGCCCGCTGCGCCCTGCACCGCGGCGGCCCGCTGCGCCCTGCACCGCGGCGGCCCGCTGCGCCCTGCACCGCGGCGGCCCGCTGCGCCCTGCACCGCGGCGGCCCGCTGCGCCCTGCACCGCGGCGGCCCGCTGCGCCCTGCACCGCGGCGGCCCGCTGCGCCCTGCACCGCGGCGGCCCGCTGCGCCCTGCACCGCGGCGGCCCGCTGCGCCGTGGACCTCGCCCGCGCTGTCCGACGGATGGACGCACTGCCGGTACTCGACGCGGCGCTTCGGTCGGGTGTGGTCACCCAGGACGAGCTGCTCGCGGAGGTTTCGGCGCATCGGGCGCTGCGCGGCGTCCGGCAGGCTCGGGAACTCGTACCGCTGGCGGACGGTCAGGCGGAGTGCCGGCAGGAGAGCCAACTCCGACTGATCCTGATCGACGCACGCCTACCTCCGCCGGAGCCGCAGCTCTGGGTGTACGACCGTCACGGCATCGCTCTCTACCGGCTCGATCTGGGCTACCGCGAGCGCCGAATCGGCATCGAGTACGACGGACTGTCGCATCTGGATCGTGATCGGCTCCGATACGACCGGGAACGGGTCAACTGGCTCGACGCGAATGGCTGGCGGATGCGCTACTTCACCGACCGTGACCTCTACCGCCGCCCCCAATACATCACCGCCACCATCCGCGCCGCCCTCTCCTAATCCACCCCGCCCCTGCCCCTCCCCCCGCCCCCCACCCCTGCCCCACCCCCACCCCTGCCGATCTTGCACTTTCTGCCTCGACCATTGCCGCAATAGCGACATTCGAACGGCAGGAAGTGCAAGATCGCCGGGGCGGGGCGGGGCGGGGCGGGGCGGGGCGGGGCGGGGCGGGGCGGGGCGGGGCGGGGCGGCGGGGGTGGGTTAGGTGGCTAGGTGGGAGCGGATGAGGAAGCGGAGGCCGTCGGGGGCCTCCAGGGAGAATCCGCTGCCCCGGCCGGGGACCACGTCGACGGTCAGCCTCGTGTGCTTCCACAGCTCCCACTGGGACGTCGACATCCAGAACTCGACCGGCTCCGGCACCCCGTCCACGAGGAGCGAGGCGAGCAGGACGTCGGACGAGCCGGTGCGGAACTCGCCCGCCGGGTAGCACATCGGGGCACTGCCGTCGCAGCAGCCGCCGGACTGGTGGAACATCAGCGGCCCGTGCCGCCCCCGCAGCGACCGGATCAGGTCGGCCGCCGCAGGGGTGATGGAGACGACGGACATCAGAAGAAGCCGAGCTTCTGCGTCGAGTAGCTGACCAGCAGGTTCTTGGTCTGCTGATAGTGCTCCAGCATCATCTTGTGGTTCTCCCGGCCGATGCCGGACTGCTTGTACCCGCCGAAGGCGGCGTGGGCCGGGTACGCGTGGTAGCAGTTGGTCCACACCCGGCCCGCCTGGATGGCCCGCCCGGCCCGGTACGCGGTGTTCATGTCCCGGGTCCAGACGCCCGCGCCAAGCCCGTACAGGGTGTCGTTCGCGGTCTTGACGGCGTCGTCGAGGTCGGCGAAGGAGGTCACCGAGACCACCGGGCCGAAGATCTCCTCCTGGAAGACTCGCATCGAGTTGTCGCCCTCGAAGATCGTCGGCTCGACGTAGTACCCGCCGGACAGCTCGCCGCCCAGGTCCGCGCGGGACCCGCCGGTGAGCACCCGGGCGCCCTCCTGCCGGCCGATGTCCAGGTAGGACAGAATCTTCTCCAGCTGGTCGTTGGAGGCCTGCGCCCCGATCATCGTGTCGGTGTCCAGGGGATGCCCGGCGACGATCGCCTTCGTGCGGTCCACCGCCGCCGCGAGGAAGTCGCTGTAGTGGCCCTGCTGGATCAGCGCCCGCGACGGGCAGGTGCAGACCTCGCCCTGGTTGAGGGCGAACATGGTGAAGCCCTCGAGCGCCTTGTCGAAGAAGTCGTCGCGGGACGCGCTGACGTCGTCGAAAAAGATGTTCGGGCTCTTGCCGCCCAGCTCCAGGGTGACCGGCTTGATGTTCTCACTGGCGTACTGCATGATCAGCCGCCCGGTGGTGGTCTCACCAGTGAACGCCACCTTGGCCACCCGCGCCGAGGACGCCAGTGGCTTGCCGGCCTCCACGCCGAAGCCGTTGACGATGTTGAGCACGCCCGGCGGCAGCAGGTCCGCCACCAGCGACAGCCAGTAGTGGATCGACGCCGGGGTCTGCTCGGCCGGCTTGAGCACCACGGCGTTGCCGGCGGCCAGCGCGGGCGCCAGCTTCCAGGTGGCCATCAGGATCGGGAAGTTCCACGGGATGATCTGCCCGACCACGCCGAGCGGCTCGTGGAAGTGGTACGCCACGGTGTCGTCGTCGATCTCGCCGAGCGAGCCCTCCTGCGCCCGGATCGCCCCGGCGAAGTACCGGAAGTGGTCGATGGCGAGCGGGATGTCGGCGGCCAGCGTCTCGCGGATCGGCTTGCCGTTCTCCCAGGTCTCGGCGATGGCCAGCGACTCCAGGTTCTCCTGCATCCGGTCGGCGATGCGATTGAGGATCAGCGCCCGTTCGGCCACCGAGGTGCGCCCCCAGGCGTCGGCGGCGCCGTGCGCGGCGTCCAGGGCCCTCTCGACGTCCGGGGCGGTGCCTCGGGCCACCTCGGTGAAGGTCTGCCCGGTGACCGGGGTCGGGTTCTCGAAGTAGCCGCCACCGTGCGGCTTGACGTACTCGCCGCCGATGAAGTGGTCGTAACGGGACTGCCAGTGGGTGGGCGCGTCGTAGCGCGTCATGGTTACCTCCGCCGTCGTTGTGCGGGTGTGCCGACGGCGACGTTAGTTTCAGGAACGTTGCAGCCACGTTGCGCGCGTCAGGTCGTACTCCCCGGCGAGCTGGTCGATGCGGGCGAGCGCGAGCGGCCGGCGTGGCGCGCCCGTCGGCAGCGCCCGCGCCAGGGCCTGCCATGCGGTCAGGTCGTCGGCCCCGGCGGGCGTCGCGGTCCAGGCCGCGAGCAGCGCCGGGTCCGCGGCGGCCAGCACGGCCGCGCGGAGCTGGCCGTCAATGAGGCGGCGTAGTCGCGTCACTCCCGGCGCGTCCGAGCCGGGCAGCAACGACCCGGAGTACGCGTCGAGCGCGCCCGCCGGATCGCCCTGGTCCAACCTGTCGCTGACGGTGGTGAAGTCGGCGCGGACGGTGCCGCGCAGCCGGTACGGGCGGGAGTCGAGCAGCTCGGGGCCGAGGACCCGGCGCAGCCGGGACAGCTCCGCGCGCAGGGTGACCGGGTGCAGTCGGTCGTCTCCGTACAGGTCGAGGCCGAGCTGTTCGCCGGTGCGCCCCTCGGGATGGTGCAGCAGCAGCACCAGCAGTTCGCTGTGCCGGCGGCCGAGCCGGATCCGCCGTCCGTCGACCCGCAGCTCCGCCTCGTCCCGGCCGAGCGCGGTCACCGTGGCGACGCCGGGCTCCACCGGTCGGTCGGTGGCGAGCTGCGCCTCGGCGGCCCGGGCGGTGGCCCGGACCAGCGCCAGGCTGTGCGGGTTGGCCAGGTGGTCGCCGCCGGTGATGTCGACGGCGCCGAGCAGCCGCCCGGTGGCCGGGTCGTGGATCGGCGCTGCGGCGCAGGTCCAGCGCTGCACCGGCCGGCTGAAGTGCTCGGTGGCGAAGATCTGCACGCTGTGGTCGACGGCCAGCGCGGTGCCGGGGGCGTTGGTGCCGGCGTGTCTCTCGTCCCACAGGGCGCCGGGCACGAAGTTCATCCGCTCGGCGTGCCGGCGCACCCCCGGGTGGCCCTCCACCCAGAGCAGCCGCCCGTACGCGTCGCAGACCGCCATCAGGTGCGCGCCGTCCTGCGCGATGCCGCCCAGCAGATCCCGGAACAGCGGCAGCACCCGGGCCAGCGGGTGAGCGGCCCGGTAGCCCGCCAGCGCGTCGTCGGCCAGGTCGATCGGCGGGGTGGCCTCCGGGTCGAGCCGCGCCGAGCGTTCCCACGAGCGGCGTACCACCTCCCGCACCCGGTGCGGCGCGGCGCCGGCGGCGAGGAACGCCTCGTGGGCGGCGCCGACCTGCGCGATCCGCTCCGCCGGATCGACGCCGAACTCCAGGGCGAGCCACGGGTCAGCCATCGGGCGACCTCCTCGGCCCCCATCGTGACGCAGCTCACCTCTGATCGCCAACCGCCTGATCCGGTCGGGACGGTGGACGCAGAGAGCACGGCGCGGGTACGAAGCCGACGGAGCGTGGCTTGCGACGGTTTGTCCGGCAGGCGGTGCCGTGGAGGATGGTCCGGCGGGTGCTTACAGAACCCTTAACCCCGGCCTGCGACGGTATGCCGGACGAGCGGAACCACGGGGAGCGGAAACGTGCGGGTGCTGGTGGCGGACGACGAGCGGTTGCTGGCGGACACGGTGGCCGAGGGGCTGCGACGCCTCTCGATGGCCGTCGACGTCTGCTACGACGGCGACGGTGCGCTGGAGCGGATCGGAGTGAACCGGTACGACGTGGCGGTCCTGGACCGGGACATGCCCGGGCACACCGGCGACGAGGTGTGCCGCAGCATCGCCGGCTCCCAGGCGGGCACCCGGGTGCTGCTGCTCACCGCGGCGGCCGGCATCCGGGACCGGGTGGCCGGTCTGGACCTCGGCGCGGACGACTACCTGACCAAGCCGTTCGCCTTCGCCGAGCTGGTCGCCCGGGTGCAGGCCCTCGGCCGGCGGTCCACCCCGGCGCTCCCGCCGGTGCTGGCGCAGGACGGTGTGGTGCTCGACGTGGCCCGGCACGTGGCCACCCGGGACGGCCGCCCGCTGGCGCTGAGCCCGAAGGAGTTCGCCGTGCTGCACGTGCTGCTGCGCGCCGCCGGGCAGGTGGTCAGCGCCGAGGAGCTGCTGGAGCAGGCCTGGGACGAGTTCGCCGATCCGTTCACCAACGCCGTACGGGTCACCGTGATGACGCTGCGCAAGAAGCTCGGCGACCCGGCGGTCATCCACACCGTGCCCAAGGCCGGCTACCGGCTCGGCGGCGCGGCGTGAGCTGGACCCCCCGTCGCCGAGTACTGCTGGTGGGCCTGTTGGCGCTGCTGGCCGGGCCGCTGCTGCCGGCGGTCGGCGGGTGGCTGACCGGGCTGATCTGGTCCCGCGGCCAGGGGCTCTGCCACCTGCCCGTGCCCGGCCTGATGGACGTCTGCGCGCCGGTACGCCAGGTCGCGTTCGTACTGCCGGTGCTGGCCGTGCTGATCGTGGTCCTGGCCACCCTGGTGGCGCTCTGGTTCGGCGCGGTGTGGTGCCTGCGCCCGGTCCGCGACCTGGCCGACCCGATCGCGCACCTCGGCCCGCAGAACCTCGGCCACCGGATCCGGCCCCGGGGGCGCGACGAGCTGGCCCGACTGTCCCGGGCGATCGACGAGATGATGGAGCGCGTCTCCGCCGGGTATGAGGGCCAGCGGCGGTTCGCCGCGAACGCCTCGCACGAGCTGCGCACTCCGCTGGCGGTGCAGCGGACGCTGATCGAGGTGGGGATGGCCCGGTCGCTCACCGCCGAGCAACTGGAGCTGTTGACCGGCCAGCTGCTGGAGACCAACGAGCGCAACGAGCGGCTGATCGAGGGCCTTCTCGCGCTCAGCGAGTGCGAGCAGGGCCTGCGCTCGCGTACCCCGCACCGGCTCGACGAGATCGTCGGCGCGGTCCTCGCCGGGTATCGGGACCGCGCCCGGGACGCCGCCGTGACGATCTACACCCACTTCACGCCCCGGGTCGTCATCGGCGAACGGGTGCTGCTGGAACGCCTGGTCACCAACCTGGTGGAGAACGGGATCAAGTACAACCGGCGCAGCGGCTCGCTGACCGTCACGGTCGGCGGCACGCCCGCGCTGTCCGTGGTCAACACGGGGCAGCCCGTGCCCGCGGAGGCGGTGGCCAGCCTCTTCGAGCCGTTCCGCCGCCTCGCCCGGGATCGCACCTCGCACGGCGGCGGCGCCGGTCTGGGCCTGGCCATCGCCCGCTCGATCACCCAGGCGCACGACGGCATCATCGCGGCCCGGCCCGGCGAGCACGGCGGCCTGCGGGTGGACGTCCAGCTACCCAGCCCGCCCTAGCACTTCCACCCGCCGTCCCGGGGCCCCGCGTATCGCGGCGTCCCTGCCTTCGGCGTGCCCGAGAACAACCGTCTGCCGGCCGTGGACCCGGTCCCGGCCCAGCGCGACAGAAGGAGAACCATGTCCCGCACCGCTGCCCCGGCCGGTCTGCGCCGCGCCGACGTCGAGGAGGCCGCTTCCTGGCTCTCCGGCCGGGTGGTCCGTACCCCCGTGCTGCGGTCCCCGGTGATCGACAAGCTGGCCGGGGCCCGGGTCCTGCTCAAGGCGGAGAACCTCCAGGACGGCGGCTCGTACAAGATGCGCGGCGCGCTGCGGGCGGTCGGCCGGGTCGCCACGGCCGACCGCGCCGGGGTGATCGCGCAGAGCACCGGCAACCACGCGGTGGCCGTGGCGTTGGCGGCCCGGCAGCACGGGCTCGCGGCAACCGTGGTGCTGCCGGTCGACGCGGCGCAGACCAAGGTCGACCGGGCCCGGGCGGCGGGGGCGCGGGTGGTGTTCGCCGGCACCGGCGTCGAGGAGCGGGTCGCGGCGGCCCGGAGGCTCAGCGAGGAGACCGGTCACCCCGTCATCGACGCGTACGACCACCCGGACGTGATCGCCGGGCAGGGCAGCGCCAGCCTGGAGCTGATCGAGGAGGCCGAGCGTCTCGGCACTCCGCTGGACACGCTGGTGGTCCCGGTCGGCGGCGGCGGTGGAGTGGCGGGCGCCTGCCTGGCCGCCGCCGGCACCGGCATCGAGGTGTACGGCGTGGAGCCGGTGGGCTGCGACTCGTTGGCCCGCAGCCTCGCGGCCGGCGAGCGGGTTCCGGTCGCCCCGGCGCCCACGATCGCCGACGGACTGCGGCCGTCCTGCGTGGGTGAACTGCCGTTCGCCATCCTGCGGACCGCCCTGCGCGGGGTCGTCCGGGTCGACGACGAGGAGATCGCGGCGGCCTTCCGGCTGCTCCTGATGGAGCTGAAGGTGCTGGTCGAGCCGTCCGGTGCGGCCGGTCTGGCCGGTGCGCTCCGGCTCGCCGCCGAGTCCGGTGCGCGGCGGAAACGAACGGTCGGCGTGGTGCTGACCGGCGGAAATGTGGAGGCGGCGCTGGTGGCCCGGTTGACGGTCCAGCGGCTCGCCGAGCTGACGACTGTGGAAGGAGCGGCCGCATGAGCGCGCCAACTCGGATCGGAATCCTGTTCGGTGGCCCGTCGGCGGAGCACGAGGTCTCCTGCGCCTCCGCGCTCGGCGTGGCCCGGGCGCTGGCCGGCGGCGGGTACCGCACGGTCGCCATCGGCGTCACCCGCACCGGCGGGTTCCGGCTGATGCCGGACGCGGTGCTGGCCGAGCTGCGCGACCGGCCCGCTACCGAGCGGGCCATCGACGACCGGCTGACGGTGACCGGGCCGGCGGTTGAGCTACGCTCCGGCCCGCGCCCGGGCACCGTGCAGGTGTCCGCGGTGAACGCCCCCGGCGCGGTGCACGCGGAACTGGACGTGGTCTTCCCCGTGCTGCACGGCCCGTTCGGTGAGGACGGGGTGGTGCAGGGGCTGCTCGAGTCACTGAACGTGCCGTACGTCGGGTGCGGCATCCTGGCCTCCGCCGTGGGCATGAACAAGGTGGCGATGAAGCGGGCGCTGCGCGCCGACGGCATCCCGATCACCCCGCACGTCGCGTTCGAGGCGCACACCTACCGCGCCACCGAGGACCCGGAGAAGCTGGTGCTCGGCCTGCGCCGGCCACTGTTCGTCAAGCCCGCCAGCATGGGCTCCTCAATCGGGATCTCCCGGGTCGCGGAGGGCGACGACCTGGCCGCCGCCATCGAGGAGGCGCTCCGGCACGACCAGCTCGTCATGGTCGAGCAGGGAGTCACCGGCCGGGAGTTGGAGTGCGCGGTGCTCGGCGGCTGGCGCCCGGAGGCGTCGGCCGTGGGCGAGGTGCGCGTCGCCGGCGGCTGGTTCGACTACCAGCAGAAGTACTTCGGTGACGCCGACCCCATGATCGTCCCGGCTGTGCTGCCCGACGAGGTGACCGAGCGGGTTCGCGAGCTGTCGTTGCGCGCGTTCGCCGCGATCGGCGGCTGGGGCCTGGCCCGGGTCGACTTCCTGTACGACAAGACGACCGGTGAGCTGTACGTCAACGAGCTGAACACGATGCCCGGCTTCACCGCGCACTCCATGTACCCGAAGGTGTGGGCGGCGGCCGGCGTCGGCTACCGGGAGGTGGTGGACCGGCTGGTCGAGCTGGCCCGTACCCGGCACGCGAGCCGACCCGTGACCGCCACAGGAAGCGACCGGTGATCCTGCTCTCCGATCCCCGGGTGGCGGCGGTGCCCAGCGCCGACGACGGCTGCCCGCTGGTGGACCTGCGCGAGCTGCCGGAGCTGCGACTGGACGGGCGCGCGGCCGACCCGTCCGGCGCGTACACCCGGCTGCGCGCCGGTGTCGCGGACCGGCTCCTGGCCGCGCAGCGCGCGCTGCCCGCCGGGGTGCGCCTACTGGTCATCGAGGGGTACCGGCCGTACCAGGCCCAGCTGGCCATCTTCACCGGCTACCGGGACGAGCTGCGCCGACGGCACCCGGACTGGTCCCCGCAGCGGCTGCACCGGGAGACCACCAAGTTCGTCTCGCCGGTCGAGGTGGCCCCGCACAGCACCGGCGGGGCAGTCGATCTGACCCTGTGCACCAACGACGGCGTGGAGCTGGATCTGGGCACGGCCGTCGACGCCACGCCGGAGGACAGCGCGGACGCCTGCTTCACCGACGCCCCCACCATCGACGCGGCCGCCCGGCGGCACCGGCAGATCATGGTGGACGCGCTCGGCGGCGCCGGGCTGGTGAACTACCCGACCGAGTGGTGGCACTGGTCGTACGGGGACCGCTACTGGGCGCTGACCACCGGGGCGCCGCGCACCCGGTACGGGCCGGTGGATCTGGCCGCCGCAGCGATCGGTGCCCGTGTCGGCTGAACGGTAGGGCGCTCCCGTCCGTACCACGCGGTGAAGGACACACCGAGGACGGGAGTGACGGCGATGAGGGTGCAGCGCAAGCACGTGCTGGCGGCGACCGTGGCGGTGCTCGCCGCGGCGGGCGTGGCGGTGGGAACCGGTTTCGGGTTCGCCGGAACCGCACCGGCGCGGCAGTCCGTCTGCTCGGGCTCGGTCACCTTCTCGGCGGAGGGCGGGGCGCCGGCGGCGACCAGCGATCGTTTCCCGGTGGGTACGCGGCTGCGGGTGACCAACCTGGACAACAACCGGGCGGCCACGGTGACGGTGACCGGCCCGTCGGGCAGTTGCGTGCTGCTCAACGCCGCCGCGATGGAGCTGGTCCGCGAGCCGGGTAAGAACGTGGTCCGCCGCAACGTGGTGGAACGGCTCGACGGCGAGGCCGCTCCGCCCGCCGCCCCGCCGGCAGCCGGCACGATCCGCCCCGGCGCGGCGTCTCCCGGCGCGCCGGGCCCGGCGCCCCGTTCGGCCTGCTCGGGCGCGATCACCTTCTTCGCCGAGGGCGGGGCGCCGGGGGCGACCAGCGGGCAGTTCCCGGTGGGTACGCGGCTGCGGGTCACCAACCTGGACAACAACCGGGTGACCACGGTGACGGTGACCGGCCCGTCGGGCAGTTGCGTGCTTCTGAACACCGCGGCGATGGACCAGATCCGCGAGCCGGGCAAGAACGTGGTCCGCCGCAACACCGTCGAGGTGCTCCGCTGACACCGCCGTTAGGAAGGGCCCCTTCTTATGCACCAGGCGTTAAGAAGGGCCCTTCCTTCGGTTCAGCGGAAGGCGGCGTCGAGGATGTCGGCGCCGCGGGTGAGATGGGCGTCAGAGATCACCAGCGGGGGCAGGAAGCGCAGCACGTTGCCGTACGTGCCGCAGGTCAGGGTGAGCAGGCCTGCGGCGTGACAGGCGGCCGAGATCGCCGCCGTGGCCGATGGGTCGGGGATGAGCGTCCCCGGCTGCACCAGCTCAACGGCGAGCATCGCGCCCCGACCGCGCACCTCGGCGATCCGGGGGTCCCGGTCGGCGATGGCCCGTAGCCGGGGAGCCAGCACGGCCTCGATCCGGCGGGCCGCACCGGCCAGGTCCAGCTCGTGCATGGTCTCGATGGTGGCCAGCGCGGCGGCGCAGGCGAGCGGGTTGCCGCCGTACGTGCCGCCGAGCCCGCCGACGTGCACCGCGTCCATCAGCTCGGCCCGGCCGGTCACCGCCGCCAGCGGCAGGCCGCCGGCGATGCCCTTGGCCAGGGTGACCAGGTCGGGCTCGACGCCCTCGTGCTGGCAGGCGAACCAGTCGCCGGTGCGGCAGAAGCCGGTCTGGATCTCGTCGGCGACGAAGACCACCCCGGCCGTCGTCGCCCAGTCGCGCAGAGCCGGCAGGAAACCCGGCGCGGGCACCACGAAGCCGCCCTCGCCCTGGATCGGCTCGATGAGCAGCGCGGCGACGTTCTCCGCGCCGACCTGCTTCTCGATCATCTCGATCGCCCGCGCCGCCGCGTCCGCGCCGGACAGCCCGCCGTCGCGCAGCGGGTACGACATCGGCACCCGGTAGATCTCACCGGCGAACGGCCCGAACCGGTGCTTGTACGGCATGTTCTTCGCGGTCAACGCCATGGTCAGGTTGGTGCGGCCGTGGTACGCGTGGTCGAAGACCACGACCGCCGGCCGCCCGGTGGCGTGCCGGGCGATCTTCACGGCGTTCTCCACCGCCTCGGCGCCGGAGTTGAACAGGGCCGAGCGCTTCTCGAACCCGCCCGGCGTCAGCGCGTTGAGCTGCTCGCACACCGCCACGTACGACTCGTACGGCGCGACCATGAAGCAGGTGTGGGTGAAGCGCTCGACCTGCGCCCGTACCGCCTCGACCACCTTCGGCGCGGAGTTGCCGACGCTGGTCACCGCGATGCCGGCGGCGAAGTCGATCCATTCCCGGCCGTCGACGTCGGTGAGCGTGCCTCCGCCAGCGCTGTCCACGTAGGACGGAATGACGCTGCCGACGCCCCGGGCGACCGCCGCCCCGCGCCGCTTGTGCAGTTCCTCCGACGATGCCATCCGCTCAGCCTTCGATGTTGTGCATGACGTGCTTGATCCGGGTGTAGTCCTCCAGGCTGTAGACCGAGAGGTCCTTGCCGTGCCCGGAGTGCTTGAAGCCGCCGTGCGGCATCTCGGAGACGAACGGGATGTGCGTGTTCACCCAGACGCAGCCGAAGTCCAGCCGGCGGGTCATTCGCATGGCCCGGCCGTGGTCCTTCGTCCAGACCGACGCCGAGAGGCCGTAGTCGACGCCGTTGGCCCAGCGCACCGCCTCGTCCTCGTCGGAGAACCGCTGCACGGTGATGACCGGCCCGAACACCTCGTCCTGGATGATCTCGTCGGCCTGGCGCAGCCCGGAGACCACGGTCGGCGCGTAGAAGTAGCCGCGCTCGCCCTGGCGGGAGCCGCCGGTCTGGATCGCCGCGTGGTCCGGCAGGCGGTCGACGAAACCGGTGACCCGGGCGAGCTGGTTGGCGTTGTTCAGCGGGCCGTAGAGCACGTCGGCGTCGTCCGGTGCGCCGGTCTTCGTGCTGCGGGCCTGCTCGGCGAGCGCCGCCACGAAGTCGTCGTGGATGCCCGGCCCGGCCAGCACCCGGGTGGCGGCCGTGCAGTCCTGCCCGGCGTTGAAGTAGCCGCCCAGCGCGATGGCCTCGGCAGCCGCCGCCACGTCCGCGTCGTCGAAGAGCACCACCGGGGCCTTGCCGCCCAGCTCCAGGTGGGTCCGCTTCAGGTCGGGGGCCGCCGCGGCGGCGACCTCCATGCCCGCGCGGGTCGAGCCGGTGATCGACACCAGCTGCGGGGTCGGGTGCGAGACGAGGGTACGACCGGTGTCCCGGTCGCCGCAGACCACGTTGAAAACGCCCGGCGGAAAGAACTCCGCGGCGATCTCGGCGAGCAGCAGCGTCGACACCGGCGTGGTGTCCGACGGCTTGAGCACCACCGTGTTGCCGGCGGCGAGCGCCGGGGCGATCTTCCAGACCGCCATCATCAGCGGGTAGTTCCACGGGGTGACCTGCGCGCAGACGCCGATCGGCTCGCGTCGCACGTACGAGGTGTGCCCGGCCATGTACTCCCCGGCGGACCGCCCCTCCAGCAGTCGGGCTGCGCCGGCGAAGAAGCGGAACTGGTCCACCGCCGGCGGCAGCTCCTCCTCGGCGGTGAGCTGGCGCGGCTTGCCGGTGTTGCGGACCTCCGCGTCGACCAGCTCCGCCGCCCGGTCCTCCACGGCGTCGGCGAGCTTGAGCATCGCCCGCTGCCGCTCGGCCGGGGTGACCTCCCGCCAGCTGTCGAAGGCGGTCGCGGCAGCGGTCATCGCCGCGTCCACGTCCGCCGCGCCGGACACCGGGGCCTGGGCGAACACCTCACCGGTGCAGGGGTCGATCAGGTCGGCGTAGCCGCCGTCGGCCGGTTCGACGTAGGAGCCGTTGACGAAGTTGCGCAGCTGCTGCTGGTCACTCATGGCTGGTTCTCTCCGAGGGGGCCGGGGGTGCGGTCTGCGGCGGTTATCGCAATCTGTCTGCCATCTTGGCCACTGAATTCGCGGCAGACAAGGGTTGCGGCGACTGTTTCCGTCGGCTGCTCTCTCGTCTACGCTGCTCGGCGTGGAGCCCGCAGCCTTCTTCGTCGCCTCCCGCCCCGCCCACGGCGAGGGCGAGCTGACCGTCCACCACCCGTACGACGGTCGCCCGGTGGGGCGTACCACCCTCGCCACGCCCGATCAGGTCGAGGCCGCCGTCGCGGCGGCGTCCGGAGTGGCCGCGCAGGCTGCGGCCCTGCCCGCGCATGCCCGCGCGGCGGCCCTGGACCATGTCTCCCGGCGGCTCGCCGAACGCGCCGAGGAGGTCGCGGCGCTGATCACCGCCGAGAACGGCAAGCCGGTGAAGTGGGCCCGGGCCGAGGTCGGGCGGGCCGTGTCCACCTTCCGGTGGGCGGCAGAGGAGGCCCGGCGCTTCTCCGGGGAACTGCAACGCCTCGACACCGATCCGGCCGCCACCGGACGGATCGCGCTGGTGCGGCGAGTGTCGAAGGGGCCCGTGCTGGGCATCGCGCCGTTCAACTTCCCGCTCAACCTGGTCGCGCACAAGGTGGCACCGGCCATCGCGGTCGGCGCGCCGATCATCGTCAAGCCGGCCCCGGCGACGCCGCTGTCCGCGCTGCTGCTCGGCGAGCTGCTGGCCGAGACCGAGCTGCCGGCCGGCATGTTCTCGGTCCTGCCACTGCCGAACTCCCGCGCCGCCGAGCTGGTCACCGACCCCCGGCTGCCGGTCGTGTCGTTCACCGGGTCCGGGCCGGTCGGCGCGGCCATCCGTCGGCAGGCGCAGGAGAAGCACGTGACGCTGGAGCTGGGCGGCAACGCGGCCGCGGTGATCTGCGCGGACTGGACGGCCGACGAGGATCTGGCCTTCGCCGCGCAGCGGATCGCCACCTTCGCGAACTACCAGGCCGGCCAGTCGTGCATCGCCGTCCAACGGGTGTACGTGCACCACACCCTCTTCGCCGACTTCCTGCCCCGGCTGGTGGCGGCGGTGCGCGCGCTGCGCACCGGCGACCCGGCCTCCGAGCTGACGGACGTGGGCCCGATGGTGTCCGAGGACGCGGCCCGCCGGGTCGAGACGTGGGTCGCCGAGGCGGTGGCGGCCGGCGCCACCGTCGAGGTGGGCGGCGAGCGCGACGGCGCCACGTACCCCCCGACCGTCCTCACCGGCGTGCCGGCGGGCGCCAAGGTCGTCGCCGAGGAGGTGTTCGGCCCGGTGCTCGTGGTCGCCCCGGTCGCCGACGACCAGGCCGCGTTCACCGCGGTCAACGATTCGGCGTACGGGTTGCAGGCGGGCGTGTTCACCCGGCGCCTGGATGTGGCCTTCTCCGCCGCGCGGTCGCTGGAGGTGGGCGGGGTGATCGTCGGTGACGTGCCGTCGTACCGGGCGGACCAGATGCCGTACGGCGGGGTCAAGGGCAGCGGCGTCGGCCGGGAGGGGCTGCGCAGCGCCATGGACGATTACACCGAGCCGCGCGTCATGGTGCTGACCGGAATCGCGCTCTAGCCGACCTGCCAGGAGCCGTCGTCGTGGACCCGGGCGGGGGCGCGGCCTAGCAGCAGGGTGGTCAGCGCGGCGTCGATGGTGCCGTCGAGGAACCACTCGCCGGCCTGGTCCAGTGCGAAGACCCGGCCGCGCTCGTCCACCGCCAGGATGCTGTCCTGCTGCTCGGTGCCGATCGGGAAGAGCCGTACGCCGAGCACCGCCCCGAAGTCGCCGAGCGTGTCGGCGGTGTGCGCGATGGTGTGCGGACGGATGTCGAAGCGGGAGATGCACACCTGCTCGCCCGGGCCACGCCGCGCGCCGACCAGACTGGGGAACGCGGTCAGCGCCTTCACCGCGGCGGGAAAGACCGCGTGCTGATGGGCCCGCCCCGGCACTGCGGTGACGTCCCGCACCGCCGCCGCGGCCATGATCTGGTCCCCGATGTGCGGTCGCCAACCGGCCGCCACCAGCGCGTTGGCGACCTCCGACGGGAAGCGGCCCGGGTCGGGTCCGGCGCGGCCTCCGGATGCCAGGGCTCCGAGAAGGCCCGCTGCGAGATCGGCAACACGTTGGCGTGCACCAGGAAGTTGATGCACGAATCGCAGGGGCGTTCGGCCTCTTCAGGCGGGCGCTGGCGAGGACGACCGAATGCCACCGTGATCCCGGTTGCGGATTCAGCCAGGGATCGACGAGGGTTGCCGTATGGCTGACTCCCTCGCCGACCCCGGCGCCGGCGCGAAGACCTCTGACAGCGAGCCCACCAGGACCTTCGGCTGGTCGGACCTGTTCGTCCACCCGGACGACGACCCGCGCTCCCACCGCAACTTCGTCGATGAGCGGACCATTCTCATCGAGTACCTGCGCGACCAGCGGCTGACCTTTCAGCTCAAGTGCGACGGCCTGGACGCCGACCAGTTGGCTCGGCGGCCGGTTCCGCCCTCGACGATGTCGCTGCTCGGTCTGATCCGGCACTTGGCCGAGGTGGAGCGCGGCTGGTTCCGGCGAACTATGGCCGGCCAGGACACGCCCAAGCTCTACTGCTCCGACGACGATCCCGACGGGGACTTCGACGGTGCGGTGGCCGATCCGGAGGTGGTCGCGGAGGCGCGGCGTGCCTGGCGGACGGAGGTGGAGTTCGCCGAGCGGTTCGTCGAGGCGTCGGACCTCGGGGTGCAGGGGCGACAACGTAAGGGCAACACCATCGTGCTGCGTGAGCTGCTGGTTCACATGATCGAGGAGTACGCGCGGCACAACGGGCACGCCGACCTGTTTCGCGAGCGGATCGACGGCAGGGTCGGTCAGTGAGCCGCAGCGGAGTCCGGCTCGACGTGGGTGTCGCGGCGGGCGAATAACATCGAGGGATGGCAGCAGAACCCGGAACGGAGAAGAAGAGCCAGTCCAATGCCTGGGCCTGGCCGGTGGGCATTCTGCTCGGTCTGGCGATCGGCATTCCCTCGTTCGGTTCGACGGGCGGGGTTGCCTTCGGTGTCGCCATCGGTATCGCTTTCGCGCTCGCGTTCGGTGCGACGACGAAGAAGCCTGCCGAGGGCCACAGCGGTGGTGACCCGGATGGCGGCGCCAACGCCACCGGGAGCGGCCCGACTCGGGGCGGGCCGGAGGGCGACGCCACTGGGGACGATGCCGGCGGGTCGCGCCAAGGGTGACCGACTCCGGATCGGGGATATCGCGGCATCGAGGGCGGTGGGACAGCCCGATGTCGCCGATGTCGAGTGGATCATGGCAAGAAGCGGTGGCCGTGCAGGAGGAGTTGCGGCCGCTGGTCGACCTGGTCGGGCCGGGGCCGGCCGCGCCCGCCACGGTGGCTGGCCTGGACGTCGCGTACGAGAAGAGCGGCGAGCTCCTCGCGGCGGCTGTGACCGTGCTGGATGCCCGGACGCTGGCCGTGGTGGACTCCGCGGTCAGCGTGGGCCGGCCCGCGTTCGGCTACGTCCCGGGGCTGTTCGCCTTCCGTGAGCTGCCCGCGTTGCTGGCCGCGCTGGACCGGCTGACCACTCTCCCGGCCCTGCTGGTCTGCGACGGGCACGGGCTGGCCCATCCGCGCCGGTTCGGGCTCGCCTGTCATCTCGGGGTGGTCACCGGGCTGCCCGCGATCGGGGTCGGGAAGACGCCGCTGGTCGGCGAGTGGGCTCCGCCGCCCATCGAGCGGGGCGCGTGGTCACCACTGCGCGACGGGGGCGATGTCGTCGGCCGGGTGCTGCGGACCCGGGCCGGGGTGAAGCCCGTCTTCGTCAGCGTCGGGCACCGGATGAGCCTCGCGAACGCGACTGCGCAGGTGCTCGCGCTGACCCCGCGCTACCGGTTGCCGGAGACCACCCGTACCGCCGACCGGCTCTGCCGGGACGCCCTCGCCGGTGCGGTCTGACCAGCCGGAGACCGACGGCCGGAGGCACCCGCAGCGGGTCGGGGGTTGGGGTCGGAAAGCGTAACGCCGCACACATGCGGGCCGCTCTATGACCGGTGGTGGGGGCGGCCCGGTAGTAGCCTGACCCGCGGACCCCACCCGGGGAGGAACGGTGAGGTGATCATGACGGTACGTCGGCGCGCGGCGCGTCTCGCGACGGTCTGCGGTCTGGTGGGCGCCCTGGTGATGCTCGGTGCGTCGCCCGCGTTGGCCGACGACGATTCCGTCCGGGTGGATGCGGCCGGCAGCTTCGCCGCCGGCGGCTCCCCGCAGGGGGTGAACGTCGCCGTGCGCAAGCGCTCCGACGGGTGCGTCCTGCTGCGTACCGCCCTGAATCTGCGCCTCTCGGGTCTCCAGCCGGATCAGGTGACGGTGCATGTCAACGCGGGCGGTCGCTGGTTCCCGGTGCCCGTCTCCGGCGGTGGCGGCAGCGCGGTGACCGCGCAGACGTCGCCGGCGAAGCCGACCCTGTGCAAGGGCAAGGGCATCACCGTGCGGTACCGGGTGGCGTTCGCCGCCGGCGCGCCGGCTGGGCGGCTCGCGGTGACCGGCGTGGCGCTCAGCGCGACCGGCCATGAGTTGGGTCGGGGTTCCGACTCGTCGAAGCTGACCAGCCGGGCCTCCGCGTCGCCCACCCCGACGCCGTCGAAGAAGCCGTCGCCCACCCCGAGCGTGACCACCGAGGCCGCCCCGGCCGGCGACGCGGTGAACGAGGCCGCGCTGGGTGGCGCGCCCGACACCAAGGCGACCGCGGCCGAATCGTCCGGCGGCTCACCGGTGATGTTCTTCGGCATCGCGATGGTGGCGGTCGGGCTGCTGCTCATCGTGCTGCTGTTCCGCCGCTCGCGTCAGGACCGGAAGCCGGCCGACGAGCTGTCCGGGCCGCTACCGGGCAACCCCGGGGGCACCACCTACCGATCCGGGGGTGGGTCGCCGGCCGTGCCCGGTGCCCCCGGCCCGGTGTACGGGCAGCAGCAGGCGTCCGGCGGCTACGGCGCGGTGCCGACTCCCCGGCCCGCAACCGGCGGGGTCTACGGCGCCCGGCCGGCCGTGCCCCCGTCGCCGCCCGACGCGACGCAGGCCATGCCGGGTACTCCGGGTGCTCCAGGTGGCCGGCCGGGGCCCGACGACCCGCCCGCCGCTGCTGGCGGCGACCACACCGTCTTCATGCCTCGGCTGCCTGGCTGAGCGGGGCCGGACCCTGACCCTCCGATACGCTCAGGTCCGGTGAAACCTGCGGCCAAGGAGCGGAACCTGTGTCTGATCTGTCCCAGATCGTGAAGGCGTACGACGTCCGAGGGACGGTGCCGGACCAGTGGGACGAACGGGTCGCCGAAGCGCTCGGAGCCGCATTCACCCAGCTGCTTAACAGCACCGACGAGCCGGGCGACGCGGTCGTCATCGGGTACGACATGCGCGCCACCTCGCCGGGGCTGGCCGCGGCCTTCGCCGCGGGCGTTCGTGCCGAGGGACGCTCGGTGATCGAGATCGGGCTGGCCTCCACCGACCTGCTCTACTTCGCGTCCGGCTCCCTCGATCTGCCCGGTGCGATGTTCACCGCCAGCCACAACCCGGCGCAGTACAACGGCATCAAGATGTGCCGCTCGGGTGCCCGGCCGATCGGCCAGGCCAGCGGGCTGGCGGAGATCCGTGACCGGGCCCAGGCTCTGCTGGACTCGGGCGATGCCCGCCCGGCCGGCGACCCGGTCCGGCCGGCCGAGCGGCGGGACCTGCTGGCCGACTACGCCGCCTACCTGCGCAAGCTGGTCGATCTCTCCGGCATCCGGCCACTGAAGGTGGTGGTCGACGCCGGCAACGGGATGGGCGGCTTCACCGTGCCCACCGTGCTGGGCGACGCCGCCCTGTCGGCCCTGCCGCTGGAGATCGTGCCGCTCTATTTCGAGCTGGACGGCACCTTCCCGAACCACGAGGCCAACCCACTGGACCCGGCGAACCTGGTCGACCTCCAGCGCGCCGTCGTCGAGCACGGTGCCGAGATCGGGCTGGCCTTCGACGGCGACGCCGACCGCTGCTTCGTGATTGACGAGCGCGGTGAGCCGGTCTCGCCGTCGGCGATCACCGCCCTGGTCGCCGCACGTGAGCTGGCCAAGCACCCGGGTTCCACCGTCATCCACGGGCTGATCACGTCCAGGGCGGTGCCGGAGATCATCCGGGAGCACGGTGGGGAGCCGGTGGTCGCCCGGGTTGGACACTCCTTCATCAAGGCGGAGATGGCCCGCACCAACGCCGTCTTCGGCGGCGAGCACTCCGCGCACTACTACTTCCGGGACTTCTGGTTCGCCGACACCGGGATGCTCGCCGCGATGCACACGTTGGCCGCGCTCGGCGAGCAGTCGCTGCCGCTGTCCATGCTGGCCGGCGAGTACGAGCGCTACATCGCGTCCGGTGAAATCAACTCGACGGTCCTCGACCAGGCGGCGGCAATGGCCGAGGTGCGGGCCGCGTACCCCGATGCGGCGGTCGACGAGATGGACGGGCTCACCCTGCGTTTCTCCGACGGCGCCTGGTTCAACCTGCGAGCCTCCAACACGGAGCCGCTGCTGCGGCTCAACGTCGAGGCGCCCACCCGGGAGCGGATGGTCTCGCTCCGTGACGAGGTGCTGGGCCGGGTTCGCCGATAAGATCGCCTGCGCCGGTCGGCACCGCCGCCGGTGAAGCCGCACACGTGGAAGGAGCCGTGCCATGGCCCTGGATCCGCAGTTGCTCGAGATTCTCGCCTGTCCGGACACGCACCACGCCCCGCTCACCTACGACGCCGAGGCGCAGACGCTGACCTGTACGGAGTGCGGCCGGATCTTCGAGGTCCGCGACGACGTGCCGGTGCTGCTGCTCGATGAGGCGCGCAGCGGCCCCGGACAGCCGTCATGATCGACGGTACGGCCGGGGTCAGCGGACGTCGTGACGCCGACGAGGCCCTGCTCGACAACCCGGAGGCGCTGGCCGAGCACGACCCGGGCGGCATGCTCCGGCACACCGCCTCGGCCGGGGCGCAGGTCCGCGAGTCGGCCGCGCTGGCCGCCGAGGCGAACCTGGCGGTGCTCGCCGACGACGGGCGCCCCCGGGCCGTGGTGATCGCCGGCATCGGCACCGCCGGGCGTACCGGGGACGTGCTGGCCACGGTCGCCGGGCCGCGCTGCCCGGTGCCGGTCATCGCGCACCGCAGCGCCGGCGTACCCGGTTGGGTTGGCGCCGCCGACGTGGTCATCGCGGTGAGCGCGTCCGGTCGTAGCCCGGAGGCGCTCGGCGCCGCCGAGGCGGCGCACCGGCGTGGCGCCCGGCTGGTCGCGGTGGGTGCACCCGACTCGCAGTTGCAGTCGGTCGCCGAGCGGGCCCGGGCGCCGTTCATCCCGGTGCCCCGGCGCGCCCCGGCCCGGGCCAGCCTCTGGGCGCTCACCGTGCCGGTTCTGCTCGCCGCCCGTTCCCTCGGGCTGGTGAAGGTCAACGAGGCGGACCTGGCGGAAACGGCGGCCCGGCTCGACGCGGACGCCGACCGCTGCCGCTCCAGCGCGGAGTCCTTCGTCAACCCGGCGAAGTCACTGGCCCTGGGCCTGGCCGGCTCGGTCCCGATCGTCTGGGGCTCGTCCCCGCTGGCCACCGTGGCGGCCCGCCGGTTCGGCGACACCCTGTCGGCGAACGCCCGCTACCCGGTGGTCACCGGGGCGCTCGGCGAGGCCGGCCGCGGCCGGGTCGGGTTGCTGGATGGCGTCTTCGGTGGCCTGGCCGAGGGGGAGCGCGACATCTTCGCCGAGCCGGCGGAGGACGACGGCGAGGGCACCCGGCTGCGGCTGGTGCTGCTGCGCGACGGCGGGCTCAACGCCGAGGACGACACGGACGAGCCGCTGGCGGTCGAGGAGCGCCGCGCGGACGCGGTGCAGACCCTCGCCGAGCGCCGCGGTGTGCGATGCGACGTGGTGACCGCCGAGGGTGGGTCCGCGCTGGAACGGCTGGCCTCGCTGATCGCCGTACCGGACTTCGCCTCGATCTACCTCGCCCTGGCCCACGGGTTGGACCCGATGGCGGTACCGGCCATCACCGAGATGAAGGAGCTGTCGAACCAGTGAACGGACGTAGGGGGCGGCGCGGCACGCGCGCACCGGCCAGCGCAGTGCGGCAGGGCGGAGCGGTGGCGTGAGCGCGAACGGTGGGACGAAGGCGATCGTCGCCGCCCTGCTGGCCAACATCGGCATCGCCGTCACCAAGTTCATCGCGTTCCTGCTCTCCGGTTCGTCGTCGATGCTGGCCGAGTCGATCCACTCGGTCGCCGACTCCGGCAACCAGGGCCTGCTGCTGCTCGGCGGCAAGCGCGCCAGGCGGGAGGCGACCCCGCAGCACCCGTTCGGGTACGGCCGGGAGCGCTACATCTACGCGTTCATCGTGTCGATCGTGCTGTTCAGCGTCGGTGGCCTGTTCGCCCTGTACGAGGCGTACCACAAGTGGGACCACGAGGAGGGCATCAAGTCCTGGCACTGGCTGCCGGTGGTCGTGCTGGTGGCGGCGATCATCATGGAGTCGTTCTCCTTCCGGACCGCCATCAAGGAGTCCAACCACATCCGCGGTAATCAGTCCTGGGTGCGCTTCATCCGCCGGGCCAAGGCGCCGGAGCTGCCGGTGGTCCTGCTGGAGGACTTCGGCGCACTGGTCGGTCTGGTCTTCGCGCTGTTCGGCGTGGGCATGACGCTGATCACCGGCAACGGCCGGTGGGACGCCGCCGGCACCGCCATGATCGGCATCCTGCTGGTGACCATCGCCATCGTGCTGGCCATCGAGACCAAGAGCCTGCTGCTCGGTGAGGGCGCAGAGCAGCACGACCTGGACGCCATCGAACGGGCGATCACCGACGGCCCCGAAGTGGAGCGGATCATCCACATGAAGACGCTCTACCTGGGGCCGGAGGAGCTGATGGTGGCCGCGAAGATCGCGGTGCGGGCCTGCGAGAGCGCTCAGGACCTGGCCCGGGGCATCAACGCCGCGGAGGCGCGGATCCGCGCCGCGGTGCCGATCGCCCGGGTGATCTACCTGGAGCCGGACATCTACAGCGCCACCGCCGCCGAGGCCGGCACCGGTGCCGCCGCCGACACCGCCGTACCGCAGCCCCAGGACGCGTCGGGCGAGGCGGCCGGGCGGCCCGGGGGCTGACGGGTGGAGCTGCTGTACGGCCCGATCCGGGACTACGCCTGGGGGTCCCGCTCCGCGATCGCCCTGCTGCAGGGGCGGCCGGTGCCCAGTGCCGGCCCGGAGGCGGAGCTATGGCTGGGCGCCCACCCGAGCGCCCCGGCCAGCGTGGATCGTGCCGGTCTCCGGGTCAGCCTCTGCGACCTGGTACGCGACGAGCCGGGGCAGTGGCTCGGCCAGCGGGTGTCCGAGCGCTTCGGCACCCGGCTGCCGTTCCTGCTCAAGGTGCTCGCCGCCGACGCTCCGCTGAGCCTGCAGGCCCACCCGGACGCCGAACAGGCCCGGGTGGGCTACGCGGCGGACGCGGGGCGCCCGCCGGGGGAGCGCAACTACTCCGACCCGTACCACAAGCCGGAGCTGCTGGTGGCGCTCACGCCGTTCGAGGCGCTGTGCGGGTTCCGGGACCCGACGGTCTCGGCCGAGGCGCTCGCCGCGTTCGGCGTACCGGCGTTGGCGCCGGTGGTCGCCGCGTTGCGGACGGGGCCGGTGGGGCTGCGCACGGCGGTGCAGGCGCTGCTCGCCTGGCCGGTCGCGGAGCGCGACGAGTTGCTGGGCTCAGTGCTGGCGGCGTCGGGCGACGGCCCGGACGCGGAGCTGGCCCGCCGGCTGGCCGTGGCCTACCCGGGGGACCCGGGCGTGCTGGTCGCGCTGCTCCTGCACCATGTGGGCCTGGCGCCGGGGGAGGCGATCTGGATGCCCGCCGGCAACCTGCACGCCTACCTGAACGGCTGCGGAGTGGAGATCATGGCGGCCAGCGACAACGTGCTGCGCGGCGGGCTGACCCCGAAGCGGGTCGACGCCGATGAGCTGCTGCGGGTGTTGCGCTTCGAGGTGCTCGAGGATCCGGTACGGGCCGCCGAGCCGGTCGGGCCGGGGGTGGACTGCTGGCCGGTGCCGGTGGACGACTTCGCGCTGCACCGGGTGCGGGTCGGGACGGCGGTGCCCTCGGTCACGCTGCCGCTGCCCGGTCCCCGGGTGGTGCTCTGCGGCGCCGGCTCGGTCACGGTGGACGACGGGGCCGGCGCGTTGACGCTCGCGTCCGGCCAGGCCGCGATCGGCACCGCGGCGGGCGAGCCGTTGCGGGTCAGCGGTGACGGTGAGGCGTACGTGGCCACCGCGGGGCTGCGCTGACGCGCTCGGCGCCACGCCGCAAGTCCGACTTTCCCGGAATAGCTTGACGCTGCTCTGGCTGAGTGTGACTCTATGAGTACGCAGCGTTATCGCGACGACGGTCCGACAACGTGCGGGGAACCAAACCGGGGGGATGCACGGGGCGGCGGGAGTGGACGGTGTTTTCTGTCCATCACCGACCGCCCCGTGCGCTGTCCGCCGACCGTCCCCCGGGCGCCCGTCGCCGGCGCGCGTAAGGTGGAGGGTCGGCGCAGACATCGTTCGACAGGAGCTTTCATGACCAGCACCCTCCCGGCGTCCGCCAGCGGTACGCCGTCCGAGGCCCGGCCGAGCACGCTCGCCGAAGGCGACTTCAAGGTGGCGGATCTGTCGCTCGCCGAGTTCGGGCGCAAGGAAATCCAGCTCGCCGAGCACGAGATGCCCGGCCTGATGTCGATCCGCCGGGAGTTCGCCGAGGCGCAGCCGCTCGCCGGTGCGCGGATCACCGGCTCGCTGCACATGACCATCCAGACCGCGGTCCTGATCGAGACGCTGGTCGCCCTCGGCGCGCAGGTGCGCTGGGCGTCCTGCAACATCTTCTCCACCCAGGACCACGCCGCCGCCGCGATCGTCGTCGGCCCGAACGGCACCCCCGACGCCCCCGCCGGCGTCCCGGTCTACGCCTGGAAGGGCGAGACCCTGCCGGAGTACTGGTGGTGCACCGAGCAGGTGCTCGCCTGGCCGGACGGGCAGGGCCCGAACATGATCCTCGACGACGGCGGCGACGCCACCCTGCTGGTGCACAAGGGCGCCGAGTTCGAGAAGGCCGGGGCCGTGCCGCCGGTCGAGTCCGCGGACTCGGAGGAGTACGCGGTCATCCTCGAGCTGCTGCACCGCTCGATCGCCGAGGACGGCCAGCGCTGGACCCGGATCGCCTCCGGCATCAAGGGCGTCACCGAGGAGACCACCACCGGCGTGCACCGGCTCTACGAGATGCACCGCGCCGGCACGCTGCTCTTCCCGGCGATCAACGTCAACGACTCGGTGACCAAGAGCAAGTTCGACAACAAGTACGGCTGCCGGCACTCGCTGATCGACGGCATCAACCGGGCCACCGACGTGCTGATCGGCGGCAAGATGGCCGTCGTGATGGGCTACGGCGACGTGGGCAAGGGCTGCGCCGAGTCGCTGCGCGGCCAGGGCGCCCGGGTCGTGGTGACCGAGGTCGACCCGATCTGCGCGCTCCAAGCGGCGATGGACGGCTACCAGGTGGCCACCCTGGACGACGTGGTCGAGCAGGCGGACATCTTCATCACCGCCACCGGCTGCTTCAACGTCATCACCAACGAGCACATGGCGCGAATGAAGCACCAGGCCATCGTCGGCAACATCGGCCACTTCGACAACGAGATCGACATGGCCGGCCTGGCCAAGCGCTCCGACGTCGAGCGGGTCAACATCAAGCCGCAGGTCGACCTGTGGCGCTTCGCCGACGGGCACGCCATCATCGTGCTCTCCGAGGGCCGCCTGCTGAACTTGGGCAACGCCACCGGGCACCCGAGCTTCGTGATGTCGAACTCGTTTTCCAACCAGACGATCGCTCAGATCGAGCTGTTCACCAAGACCGAGGAGTACCCGATCGGCGTCTACGTGCTGCCCAAGCACCTGGACGAGAAGGTGGCCCGGCTGCACCTGGGCGCGCTCGGCGCCAAGCTGAGCACGCTGACCAAGGAGCAGGCTTCCTACCTGGGCATCTCCACCGAGGGTCCGTTCAAGCCGGACCACTACCGCTACTGATCGACGCTTCCGTACCGGGTCGGCTGTTCGCAGCCGGCCCGGTTCGTCGTCTCCGTGCCCAGCGGGGTTCGTCGTTCCGGCGCGGGGGGCGGTTCGGCCCGGCGGGTGGGTCAGCCCGAACGGGGGCCGCGGCGGGCGGGGCGGAACCAGGTCCAGATGCACCAGGCCAACCAGCCGAGCGACACGACGGTGGCCAGTGGCCGCAAACGCAGCGCGCTGAGCAGCAGCACCACGGCCAGCACCGTCAGCCACGGCAGGAATCCCTTCACAGCGGCGATCCTTTCACAGCGGGACCGCGGGCGGCTGATCGTCGACCGGCGGACGGCCGGTGAGCATTCCATGAACGACTTGACGAGGCCTCTGAACTGGAGGAAGGTATGGCTGCCCTAAGTTAGCTGAGGCAGGCCTAATGATCTCGGAGCTCGGATGTTCGCCACGTACCTGATCGGTCTGCGGGAGGGCCTGGAAGCGACCCTGGTGGTCAGCATCCTGGTCGCCTTCCTGGTGAAGTCGCAGCGCCGGGACCGGTTGCCCCAGGTCTGGGCGGGCGTCGCACTGGCCGTGGCCCTCTCGGTGCTCTTCGGCTGGCTGATCGAGTACACCTCGACGTCGCTGCTGGCCCGTTCCGAGGACCGCGAGCTGTTCGAGGCGATCACCTCCGTCGCCGCCGTGGTCTTCGTCACCTGGATGATCTTCTGGATGCGCCGGGCTGCCCGCACCATCGCCGGCGAGCTGCGCGGCAAGCTCACCGAGGCGCTGGCCGTCGGGTCCCTCGCGGTCGCCGGGATGGCCTTCCTGGCGGTGATCCGGGAGGGCCTGGAGACCGCGCTGATCTTCTACTCCGCCGCCCAGGGCGCGGCCGGCGACAGCGGACCGCTGCTCGCGCTGATCGGCGGCATCGCCACCGCCGTGGCGCTCGGGGTGCTGCTCTACGCCAGCGCCCTGCGAATCAACCTCAGCAAGTTCTTCACCTGGACCGGCGCGCTGCTGATCCTGGTCGCCGCCGGCATCCTCAAGTACGGCGTGCACGACTTCCAGGAGGCCGGTGTCCTTCCCGGCCTGAACGACCTGGCCTTCGACATCACCACCGCGCTCGACCCCAGCACCTGGTACGCCGCGCTGCTCGCCGGGATGTTCAACGTGACCCCCGCGCCCACCGTGCTGGAGACGATCGCCTGGGTCGCGTACGCCGTGCCCGTCCTCCTGCTCTTCCTGCGCCCGACCCGCCGTACGCCGGCACCCGTCGCGGCGCCGGCCGGCCCCGGAGCCGGGACGGCTCCGACGACCGGCGCGAGCGACACCGCGACCACCACCACCGCCACCGAGCGCGGGGCCGACACCGGCACCGGGGCCGAGGCGGCGTCCACGCCGCAGCGTGCCTGACCCACGAGGAGAGACAGCTCAGATGCGTACCACCCGATTCTTCGCGCTGGCCGCTGCCGGCGTGCTGGCGACGACCGGTGTCGCCGCCTGCTCCGACTCCGAGAAGGGTGACGCGGCCGGGGCCGGCGGCCCGATCGTGGTCAAGGCCACCGACACCGCCTGTGAGGTCGGCACGACCGACCTCGGTGCCGGGACCGCCACCTTCAAGATCACCAACTCCGGCGCGAAGGTGACCGAGTTCTACGTGTACGCCTCCGGCGACCGAGTGATGGGCGAGGTGGAGAACATCGCCCCCGGGCTGAGCCGTGAGCTGCACGTGGAGCTGCCGGCCGGCACGTACGAGACGGCCTGCAAGCCGGGGATGAGCGGCAAGGGCATCCGCGGCGCGCTTAAGGTCAGCGGATCGGCCGAGCCGCTGACCGCCGACGCCGCGCTGGCCGGCGCGACCGACAACTACCAGCGCTACGTCAAGAGCCAGACCGGCGCGCTGCTGGAGAAGACCGAGGAGTTCGTCGCCGCGGTCAAGGCCGGCGACGTGGCGAAGGCCAAGGCGCTCTTCCCGGTCGCCCGCACCTACTGGGAGCGGATCGAGCCGGTGGCCGAGATCTTCGGCGACCTCGACCCCAAGATCGACGGCCGCGAGGAGGTCATCGAGGAGGGGATGGAGTTCACCGGCTTCCACCGGATCGAGAAGGACCTCTGGCAGTCCGGCGACATCAGCAAGGACGGCCCGATCGCCGACCGGCTGCTGGTCGACGTCAAGGAGATCGTGGCCAAGGCCAACGCGGAGAAGCTCTCCCCGCTCCAGCTCGCCAACGGTGCCAAGGAACTGCTCGACGAGGTTGCCAGCGGCAAGATCACCGGCGAGGAGGACCGCTACTCGCACACCGACCTGTGGGACTTCTCCGCCAACCTGGAGGGTTCCAAGGCCGCCGTGTCCGCCCTCCGCCCGGCGCTGGAGCAGCGCTCGCCGGAGCTGGTCAAGCAGCTGGACACCGAGTTCACCAACGTCGAGGCGCTGCTCGGCAAGCACCGCGAGGGCGACGGGTGGAAGCTGCACACCGCGTTGAGCAAGGCCGAGCTCAAGGAGCTCTCCGACGGCATCAACGCCCTCGCCGAGCCGATCAGCAAGGTCGCCGCAGTCGTCGCCCGGTGACCGGAGGACAGGGAGGGTCGAGTCGATGAGCGGGAGCAGGTTGACCCGGCGGCGAGCGATCACGCTCGCCGGTGCCGGGGTGGCCGGAGTCGCCGGGGTGGCGGCCGGCGCGGGCGCGCTGATGAGCGGCTCCCGTGACCCGGCCGCGGCCAGCGACCACCCGGCGGGGGCGGTGCCGTTCCACGGCGAGCACCAGGCCGGCATCGTCACCCCGGCCCAGGACCGGCTGCACTTCGTCGCCTTCGACGTGATCACCAAGGATCGCGCCCGGCTGGTCGAGCTGCTCCAGGAGTGGACGGCCGCCGCCGCGCGGATGACCGCCGGGCGGGACGCCGGGGTGCTCGGTGCGGTGGGTGGGATGCCGGAGGCCCCGCCGGACGACACCGGCGAGGCGCTCGGCCTTCCCCCCTCGCAGCTGACCCTGACCATCGGCTTCGGGCCGACGCTGTTCCGCGACGCCGACGGCCGGGACCGGTTCGGCATCGCCGACCGGCGCCCGGCCGCGCTGGCCGAGCTGCCGAAGTTCCCCGGCGACGCGTTGCAGCCGCAGCTCTCCGGCGGCGACCTCTGCGTGCAGGCGTGCGCCAACGATCCCCAGGTGGCGGTGCACGCGATCCGCAACCTGGCCCGGCTCGGCATGGGCGTGGTGAGCGTCCGCTGGTCGCAGCTCGGCTTCGGCCGTACCTCGTCGACCTCCCGCGAGCAGGCCACGGCACGCAACCTGTTCGGGTTCAAGGACGGCACGGCCAACCTCAAGGCCGAGGCGACCGACCTGCTGCGCGACCAGCTGTGGGTGCAGCCGGGCGACGGGCCGGACTGGATGACCGGCGGCTCGTACCTGGTCACCCGCAAGATCCGGATGCTGGTGGAGACGTGGGACCGGACCTCGCTGGCCGAGCAGGAGGAGATCGTCGGTCGGACGAAGGGCAGCGGCGCCCCGCTGGGCCGTACCGACGAGTTCGACGAGCCGGATTTCGCCGCGCGCGGTGACGACGGGAAGCCGTTGATCGCCGAGCACGCCCACGTCACGCTGGCCCACCCGAGCCGGAACAACGGCGCGCACCTGCTGCGGCGCGGCTACAACTTCGTCGACGGCTCGGACGGCCTCGGCCGGCTCGACGCGGGTCTGTTCTTCATCGCCTACCAGCGGGATCCGCGCCGGCAGTTCGTGCCGATCCAGACCCAGCTGGCCCGGCACGACGTGATGAACGAATACCTCCGACACGTCTCCAGCGGCCTGTTCGCCTGCCCGCCGGGCGTGCGTGACGGCGGGGATCACTGGGGGCGGGCCCTCTTCGGCTGACCGCCGTCCGAATCGGGACAGCGCGACCGGCCGAAGCGGCGGTGGCGCCGGACGGCACCGAAGGGGGATCATGGGTGGTCCGGGTCGGGATCCATCCGTGCCGGGCCCCGCACCACGTGGCGCCGCCGCCACGGGTCGCGGTGACAAGCTTGCCGGCGGCGCTGGCCGTTACCGGGTGACGCCGGTCCCACCGAACTGAACGGGGATGCAATATTAATCCCATGAGAGCCCGGGTACTGGTGGTCGACGACGACCCCGCGCTCGCCGAGATGCTCGGCATCGTGCTGCGTAGCGAGGGCTTCCTGCCCTCGTTCGTGGCCGACGGCGAGCGGGCGTTGGCGGCGTTCCGCGACAGTCGTCCCGATATCGTCCTGCTCGACCTGATGCTGCCCGGTATGAGCGGCATCGATGTAGCTCGGTTGATCCGAGCCGAGTCCGGCGTGCCGATCGTCATGCTGACCGCCAAGAGCGACACCGTCGACGTGGTGCTCGGCCTCGAGTCCGGCGCCGACGACTACGTGGTCAAGCCGTTCAAGCCCAAGGAGCTGGTCGCCCGGATGCGGGCCCGGCTGCGCCGGGGCGAGGACGTGGCACCGGAGATGCTGACCATCGGGCCGCCCGGCAACCAGATCACCATCGACGTGCCCGCGCACACGGTCAGCCGCAACGGCGAGGAGGTGAAGCTGACTCCGCTGGAGTTCGACCTGCTGGTCGCCCTCGCTCGCAAGCCGCGTCAGGTCTTCACCCGCGAGGTGCTGCTCGAGCAGGTCTGGGGCTACCGGCACGCAGCCGACACCCGGCTGGTCAACGTGCACGTGCAGCGGCTGCGCGCCAAGATCGAGCCGGACCCGGAGCGGCCGGAAATCATCCTCACCGTGCGGGGCGTGGGCTATAAGGCGGGGACCGGATAACCTGGTCACACTGTGTCAACCTCCCCGCCCCCGCACCCTCGGACGACAGCTGCCCGCCTGCCTCGCGCCGGCTGGGAGTTCTGGCGTGCGCTGAGCGGGCGGGGTGCCCGGATGGTGGCCCGGGTGCACCAGACCTGGCGCCGCTCGCTCCAGGTGCGGGTGGTCACCATCACGCTGGTCGCCTCCAGCCTGCTGGTCGGCGGTTTCGCGTACCTGATCGCTGACAAGATCACCACGATCCTGCTCGACAGCGCCCGCACCGACGTCCGGCAGCGCGTCAACAGCGGCGCCAGCTACGCGGCCAGGCAGGTCTCCCTCTACGGTCAGCCGCAGGAGGCGCAGCTCCAGGAGACCATCGAGGGCACGGTCAACTACCTGGCCGGTGGCGACCCCCAGCAGACCAGTGGTGTGGTGGTGGCGATCACCGCCGACGGCTACCCCAACGCCATCCAGACCCGCACCGCGCCCGCGGCGAACGTCCAGCCGCTGATCAGCCGGGAGCTGCGGGCCGCGGTCGCCGACGGCAAGGTGGCCAGCCAGGTCCGCACCGGCCGGCTCACCGGGGAGCCGACCAAATACCTGGTGTACGGCTCGCCGGTGCCCACCCGCTTCGGCCAGATCGAGCTCTACTACCTCGTGCCGTTGACCCGGCAGGACGTCACGGCCGCCGACGCCCGAGCCACCGTGGTGGCGACCGGCGTCGCCCTGGTGATCCTGCTCGGGCTGCTCGCGGCCCTGGTCACCCGGCTGGTGGTCAATCCGGTCCGGGTCGCCGCGCGGACGGCCCAGCGGCTCTCCGCCGGCCTGCTCGACCAGCGGATGGTGGTCAACGGCGAGGACGACCTGGCGCTGCTCGCCGCGTCGTTCAACCAGATGGCGACCAACCTGCAACGGCAGATCCTCCGCCTGGAGGAGATGTCCCGGTTGCAGCGCCGGTTCACCTCCGACGTCTCGCACGAGCTGCGTACCCCGTTGACCACGGTCCGGATGGCCGCCGACCTGATCTTCGCCGAGCGCGACGAGTTCGACCCGGCGGTGGCCCGCAGCGCCGAGCTGCTCCAGGCCGAGCTGGACCGGTTCGAGGAGTTGCTCACCGACCTGCTGGAGATCAGCCGGTTCGACGCGGGCTTCGCCATGCTGGACGCCGAGCCGACCGACCTGGTGCCGGTGGTGCACCGGGTGGTCGACCGGCTCGCCGGCCTGGCCGAGCGGGTGGGCGTCCCGATCGAACTGGACCTGCCGAGCACGCCGGTGATCGCCGAGGTCGACCCGCGCCGGGTCGAGCGGGTGCTGCGCAACCTGGTCGGTAACGCCGTCGAGCACGGTGAGGCACGTCCGGTGCTGATCACTCTCGGCATCGATGAGACCGCCGTGGCGATCACTGTCCGGGATCGTGGCGTGGGACTCAAGGTGGGCGAGGAGAAGTTGGTGTTCAACCGGTTCTGGCGGGCGGACCCGTCCCGGGCCCGGCAGACCGGTGGCACGGGTCTGGGCCTGTCCATCAGCCTCGAGGACGCCCGGCTGCACGGCGGCTGGCTGGAGGCGTGGGGTGCGCCCGGGCAGGGCGCGCAGTTCCGGCTCACCCTGCCGGCCCGCGCGGGTGACCGGCTGACGACCTCGCCGCTGCGGCTGGTGCCCGCTGACGCCGCGCTGCCGTTCGGTGGCCCCCGGGACGGCGGCCCACTGGCCATCGGCCCCGGCACCGACGGCACGCTGGCGATCGGCCCGGCGCCGGCCGAGGACGGACAGCGTGCGGAGGTGCGATCGTGAGGCGGCAGCTCCTGATCGGGGCACTCGGCGCGGCGCTGCTGCTGGGCGGCGGATGCGGCATCCCGGCGTCGTCCGACGTGCGGGTGGACGGCAAGGGCGGGGCCGCGACGGAGGCCGGTTCGGTCGGCGGCCGTAGCAGTGAGCCGCCGACGCGTACGGCCAGCGGCAGCGACACCAACGCGTTCGTGCGCAACTTCCTGTCCGCCGCCGCTGGCGAGCCGGATCGGGCCTACGAGCGGGTCAAGCAGTTCATCGCCCCGGAGCACCAGTCCCGGCTGCAGGAGAAGAAGGGCAGCGAGGTCGCGCTGACCGTCGTCCGGCTGCGGGAGGCGGTGTTCAGGGGCGAGAGCGACTCGACCACCACCGTGACGATCAAGGTGCAGCAGATCGGCCTGCTGCGGGCCAACGGCACCCTGGCCCCGCCGGTGGCGACCGAGACGGGGTACCAGTTCTCGTTGCGCAGCGCGGCGTTCGGCGGTGACGACGAGCGCGCCGGCCTGTACGTCCTCGACCCGCCGAACGTGCTGCTGCTCACCGACAACGCCCTGCAGGAGTACTACCAGGACGAGTCGATCTACTTCTGGAGTTCCGACGGCAGCCGGCTGGTGCCCGATCAGCGTTACCTGCCGCTGGCGGTGCCGGACGAACGCCGCGTCAATGAGGTGGTGAAATGGCTGGTCGGCGGCCCGTCCGATTGGCTGCGCCCCGGCGTCGTCGGGCTGCCCGACCGCACCGAGCTGATCAACAACGCCACCGGCGCGAACGGCCGGTGGGAGGTCAACCTGGACATGTCCGGTGACGACCAGACCCAGATCGACCGGCTGATCACCCAGCTCGCCTGGTCGCTGGGCAACCGGCAGGGCGAGCTGGAGCTGAAGGTCCGCAACAACTCGCAGCCCGTGCGGGATCTGAACGAGCTCCGGCTGTCCGAGCAGCTCTACCCGATCAAAGTGGGCCCGCAGCGGTTCGGCGTGTACGAGGGTGCCATCCGCCCACTCGACTTCCCTGGAGAGCCCGACGGCGCTGTGCCGCTGGTGGCCGAGATCAACCGCAACATCGTGTCCGCCAGCCTCGCGCGGGCCGAGGACCGGATCCTCGCCGCGATGGTGGTGACCGGCGGCAAGGGCCGGCAGCGCCTCGCGGTGGGCACCGGCCGTGATCCGGTCCCCGGGCTCAACCGGAGCGTCTTGGATTACGCCTCGATCAGCCGTCCGGTCTGGCTGCGCACGGTCGACTCCCGACCGGGCCGGGGCCTGGTGGTGGCCGACGGCCGGCTCTACCGCTTCGACGAGGCCGCCCGGATGTACCAGGTGCCGCTCAACCTGCCCACCGCCGAGGTCACCGCGGTGGCCGCGTCGCTGGACGGCCAGCGGGTCGCGCTGATCGCCGGCGGCCGGCTCTACGTCGCGGCGGTCAACCTGGACGGCGGCGGGGTCTCCATCGGCCCGCCCCGGGCGCTGGTCACCTCGCTGACCGGCCTCAGCGCAGTCGACTGGAGCGGGGAGGCCCGGCTGGTGGTGGCCGGGTCGGCCAGCCAGCCGGCGATCTACGAAATCAGCGTGGACGGTGCGCTGGAGACGCCGCTGAAGACCGACGTGGGTGCCAGGGTCACCCACCTGACGGCGTACCCGACCAACCGCACGGTGCCGCTGCCCAGCGGGGCGTACATGTACGAGGCGAACGGGGTGGCCTACCGCAACAGTCCGTTCGAACGGATCGAAGTCGAACAGGTGCGGGACGTCACCCCACCCCCGACCGGGGTCCGCCCGAGCAATCCGTCGGCCCCGTTCTTCCTCTACTGACGTCGTGCGGGCTCTGGGCCGACCTCGGCGACCTGGTCCTGCCCACCGACTGTGCGGGCTGCCGGGAGCGTCGGCCCGGTCTGCGGCACGGAATCTGCCCGGCCTGTGTGGCGGCGCTGGACGCGCTGCGCCCTCGGTCGGTCCACCCGACCCCCGTCCCGCCGGGTCTGCCGCCCTGCGTCGCCCTCGGCCCATACGCCGGCCCGCTGCGCGAGGCTCTGCTGGCGTACAAGGAGCACGGCCGGCACGGGTTGGCCCGCCCGCTCGGCGCGCTGCTCGCCGAGGTCGTCGCGGCGGCGGTCGGCGGGGCCCGTCCGCTGGCGCTGGTTCCGGTGCCGGACACCGCGGCGGCGGCCCGGGCCCGCTACGGCGACCACCTGGACCGGCTGGCCCGGCACTGCGCGGCGCGACTCACCCGGGCCGGCTGGCCGGTGCGGGTGCACCGGCCGCTGCGGGCGCTGCCCCGGCCGACTCGGTGAGGCTGGACAGCGCCGGCCGGGCCGCGGCGGCCCAGGCGGCCTTCCGGCCCCGTGCCGGTGCCCGGGGCGGGGGCGGCACGTCGGCCGTGGCACCCGTCGTGGTGTTGCTGGACGACATCGTCACCACCGGGGTCACCCTGGCCGCATCTGCCGGCGTGCTGGCCGCGACCGGGCAGGCACCGACTGTCGCCGCGGTGCTCGCGGCAACCGAGAAAAGACGCCGTTCGTAACCGTTCGTGTTTCCGTTTCACCCGTTGGTGTATGAGCTGCGAAAAATTTCGGGCGGTCTCGGCAACTTGGGGTGACTGCCGGGCGAACAGGAGTTAGCGTTTCGCTGTCGGGGGTAGGAGGTCATCCCACCCGCCTCCGGCGGTGAGAGGAGGCGTAGCCGCACTGACCGGTCGACGCCAGCGGGGCTCCCCACGGCGCGCGACCGGGTAACCGGATCGAAGACCGTCCGAACAAGGGAGGTCACGTGGACATCGTGGTCAAGGGCCGTAACGTCGAAGTGCCGGACCATTACCGGGTGCACGTAGCCGAGAAACTCGCAAAGATCGAACGCTACGACCACAAACTCATTCGTGTCGATGTCGAGCTGTTTCACGAGCGCAATCCGCGCCAAGCCGACCACTGCCAGCGGGTGGAAATCACCTGCGTTTCCCGGGGCCCGGTGATCCGGGCCGAGGCATGCACGAATGACTTCTACAGCGCGCTCGACGCGGCCATCGCGAAGCTCGACACCCGGCTGCGCCGCGCAGCCGACCGTCGCCGCGTACACCGGGGCCGGCACGCGCCGATCTCCGTCGCCGCCGCCACCGCCGGCCTACCGGTCGAGGACCTGGTGGCCGCCCCGCTGAGCGCGCCGGGTGACGGCGCCCGCGCCGGCACCGCCGTCGCGGAGCGGGTCGAGGACGAGTACGACGAGCAGCCATGGCACATCGCCCGGGAAAAGGTGCACCCGGCGGAACCAATGACCATCGACGACGCGCTCTTCGAGATGGAACTGGTCGGCCACGACTTCTACCTGTTCCAGGACAAGGAGTCCGGCCGCCCCAGCGTCGTCTACCGCCGGCACGCCTACGACTACGGCATCATTTCCCTCGCCATCTGACGGGTCCTGACCCGGCTTGATCATGGAGTTGTGGTGGGTGCGGACGCCGCGAACCGGTGCGGAGCGCCCACCACGACTCCATGATCTGTCAGCGGAGGTCGGCGGGTAGCAGGGCGAAGGTCAGGTCGTCGAGCCGGGTGCCGGCCAGACCGGGCAGCCGGCCACGTTGCAGGGCCTCCCGGTGGAAGCCGACCCGCTCCAGCACGCGGTGGGAGGCGGTGTTCTCGGGCACGGTGCCAGCGGTCAGCCGGGCGATACCGGCCGGCCCGAACGCCCAGCCGGCGAGCAGCCGGACGGCCCGGGTGGCGTACCCCCGGCCCCGCCAGTCGGGCAGCAACGCGTAGCCCAGCGACGCCTCGCCGCTGGCCACATCGGTGTACGACAACCCGCAACTGCCCGCCGGCTCGCCGGTGGCCAGGTCGGTGATCAACAGTCGGGCGATGTCGCCGGTCAGCCACCCGCTCTCCGCGAGCCGGCAGCGCCGCTCGATCGCGGCCCGTTCCGGCGGCACCGGCGGCGCCTGGTTGGCCACCACCTCGGGCCGGCTGTGCAGCTGGTACATCAGCTCGGCGTCGTCCGGGGCGAGGCGGCGCAGTGCCACCACCTGATCGGTGAGCACCCCGCCGGGCAGGTCCGGCAGCAGCCGGGCGGTCGGGCCGGGCGGGTCGCCGGCGAGGCGTACCCAGGCCAGCAGGTCGTGCCGCCCGCCGCCCCGGCTCGAGCCGGCGGATCGGCGTACTCCCTCGTACCGGAAGCCGGCGGCCAGCGCGACCCGTTGGCTGGGCCCGTTCTCCGGGTCGGTGAGCAGCTCCAGCCGGATCGTCCCGGTGGCGAACGCGTGCTCGCTCAGCACGCGGGTGGCGGAGGCGCCCACCCCTCGCCCGCGCGCCGCCGGCCGCACCCAGTAGCCGATCTCGGCCTGACCCCGTTCTGGCACCGGGTTGCTCAGCCCGACCCCGCCGAGCAGCCGGTCGGTGGCCGGGTCCGCGATCGCGTACGCCGCGCCGCCGCCGGTCCAGGCCGCCGGGGCACCCGAGTCGATCCACCAGCGGGCGTCGGTTTCGGTGTACGGCGTCGGCAGGTTCGGCAGGAACCGCTGGCTGACCGGGTCCGCGCAGGCGGCGACCACGTCGGCGGCGTCGTCGGCGCGGAACGGGCGCAGACGTACCCCGTGCGCCTCGACGACGTGTTCGATGGTCACGTCAGGTCCTCGGCGAGCAGTGCGGCAATCCAGGCGTCCACCCGCTCACCCCGGTGCTGCACTCCGCCCCGGGCCGTCCCCTCGAAGGCGAAGCCCGCCTTCTCCGCCACCCGGCGGGAGGCCGTGTTGCCCACGTTCGCCTTCCACTCGATCCGGGCCAGGCCCAGTGTGGTGAAGCCCCACGCGCTCAGCGCGGCCAGCGCGGCCGGCATGTAACCGCGGCCGCGGGCCGCCGGGGCGGTCATGAAGCCCACGTCGGCCAGCAGCGGGTCGGCGGGGGAGAGCCGCAGGTCGATCGAGCCGGCGTACCGGTCGTCCGGGTCGGCGATCACGTAGCAGGCGGCGTCTCCCCGGGCCCAGGCTTCCCGGCTGAAACCCCGGTACCACTGCGCGTCGGCGCGCTCGTACGGGTCCGGCACCGTCGTCCAGCGGATGGTCTCCGGATCGTGGCAGGTCTCCACCACGGCGTCCAGGTCCTGCTCCTCCATCGGCCGGAGCAGCAGCTCGCCGGCCCCGGCGGTGGCGAAAAGGGTGGGCTGTGGGCGGCCGAAGACGGCGGCCCGCCGGGCGGCCAGGGTGCCCGGCCCGGCCGGCCCGGTGGCCCCGGGGGCGGGCACCTCGCCGGGCAGCAGCGACCCGATCCAGCCGTCCGCGCTGCCGTTGGGCGCTGGGTCGGCCAGCCGCAGCAGGCCGTCGATCCGGAACCCGACGCGGAGCGCGACCAGCCGGGAGGCGTGGTTGCCCACCTCGGCCTGCCAGATCAGCCGGCGCAGCCCGAGCGTTTCGAAGGACCAGCGGGCCACCGCGCGGGAAGCCCGGACGGTGACCCCGCGGCCACGCGCCCACGGGGCCGTCCAGTAGCCGATCTCGCCGGTGCCGGCGCCGCTGATTGAGACGAGCCCGCACGAGCCGAGGAGGTCGCCGGTGACCGGGTCGCAGACCGCGAATGGTGCGCCGGTGCCCTCCGCCCAGGCCCGCCGGCTCAGTTCGGTGACGAATCCGTGCGCGTGTTCCGGGAGGTATGGGCGCGGTACGGTGGTCCAGCGCTGGATGTCCGGGTCCTGGCACGCGCGGTGCACCGCGTCGGCGTCGGCTTCCCGCCAGGGCCGCAACAGCAGGCCGTCCTCGATGATCTCCACAGGCTCCACCCGTGCATCGTGCCGGAACGTTCGCCGACGGCGTAACCGGATAACCTTCGGTACGCACCCGGTGCGCGAGTTATGTCGGGTTCGGCGGGGTGGACCGCCGCCACCAGTGACCATCGCGCCGATGGAGCGCCTACGATGGTTCGAGACTGTCTAGGGGAGCGTTGATCCGTGTCGATTCTGGAAAAGGTCCTTAACGCGGGCGAGGGCCGCATGGTGCGCCGGCTCAAGGCCATCGCCGCCGCCGTCAGCTCGATCGAGGACGACTACGTCAACCTCACCGACGAGGAGCTGCGCGGCATGACCGAGCAGTTCCGCGAGCGGCTCGCCGACGGCGAGACCCTCGACGACCTGCTGCCGGAGGCGTTCGCGGTGGCCCGCGAGGCGTCCGCGCGGGTGCTCGGCCAGCGGCCGTACGACGTCCAGGTGATGGGCGGCGCGGCGCTGCACTTCGGCAATATCGCCGAGATGAAGACCGGTGAGGGCAAGACGCTGACCTCGGTCATGGCCGTCTACCTCAACGCGCTCTCCGGCGACGGCGTGCACGTGGTCACCGTCAACGACTACCTCGCCCAGCGCGACGCGGCCTGGATGGGTCGGGTGCACGAGTTCCTCGGGCTGACCGTGGGCGTGGTGCTGCCGAACCGGCCAGCCAGCGAGCACAAGGCCGCCTATGAGTGCGACATCACCTACGGCACCAACAACGAGTTCGGCTTCGACTACCTGCGCGACAACATGGCCTGGTCGAAGGACGAACTGGTCCAGCGGGGCCACAACTTCGCGGTGGTCGACGAGGTCGACTCGATCCTGATCGACGAGGCACGCACCCCGCTGATCATCTCCGGCCCGGCCGAGCACTCGGCCCGCTGGTACGGCGAGTTCGCCGGCGTGGTGGCCCGGCTCCAGCCCGGCACCGACGGTGAGGGCGACTACGAGGTCGACCACTCCAAGCGCACCATCGCGGTCACCGAGCGCGGCGTGGCCAAGGTCGAGGACCGGCTCGGCATCGACAACCTGTACGAGTCGGTGAACACTCCGCTGGTCGGCTACCTGAACAACGCCATCAAGGCCAAGGAGCTGTACAAGCGCGACAAGGACTACATCGTCAGCGACGGTGAGGTCCTGATCGTCGACGAGTTCACCGGTCGCATCCTGCACGGCCGTCGCTACAACGAGGGCATGCACCAGGCGATCGAGGCCAAGGAGGGGGTGGAGATCAAGCAGGAGAACCAGACCCTGGCCACCATCACCCTCCAGAACTACTTCCGCCTCTACAGCAAGTTGTCCGGGATGACCGGTACGGCGCAGACCGAGGCGAGCGAGTTCAACAAGGTCTACAAGGTGGGCGTCGTGAGCATCCCGACCCACCGCCCGATGGTTCGCGCGGACCGGCCGGACGTCATCTACAAGACGGAGAAGGCCAAGTTCAACGCGGTGATCGAGGACATCGCCGAGCGGCACCAGATGGGCCAGCCGGTGCTGGTTGGCACGGTCTCGGTGGAAAACTCCGAGATCCTCTCCCAGTTGCTGCGCCGGCGGGGCATCCCGCACGAGGTGCTGAACGCCAAGTTCCACGCCCGGGAGGCCGAGATCGTCGCCCAGGCCGGGCGCAAGGGTGCGGTCACCGTGGCGACCAACATGGCCGGCCGTGGCACCGACATCCTGCTCGGCGGCAACGCCGAGTTCCTCGCCGCGAACGAGCTGCGCCAGCGCGGCCTCGACCCGCTGGAGAACGAGGAGGAGTACGCCAAGGCGATGGAGGAGGTCCTGCCCAACTGGAAGCAGGCCTGCGACGCCGAGGCGGACGAGGTCGCCGCCGCCGGGGGCCTGTACGTGCTGGGCACCGAGCGGCACGAGTCCCGACGGATCGACAACCAGCTGCGTGGTCGCGCCGGCCGGCAGGGTGACCCGGGCGAGTCCCGCTTCTACCTGTCGCTGCAGGACGAGCTGATGCGGCGCTTCCGGGCCGGCGCGGTCGAGGCGGTGATGGAGCGCTTCAACATCCCGGAGGACGTGCCCATCGAGTCGAAGATGGTCACCCGGCAGATCAAGAGCGCCCAGGCCCAGATCGAGGGCCAGAACGCCGAGATCCGCAAGAACGTGCTCAAGTACGACGAGGTGCTCAACAAGCAGCGCCAGGTCGTCTACGCCGAGCGGCTGCGGGTGCTCAACGGCGAGGACCTCTCCGACCAGGTCCGCAACATGATCGACGACACGGTCGAGGCGTACGTGCGGGGCGCCACCTCCGAGGGCTACGGCGAGGACTGGGACCTCGAGCAGCTCTGGTCCAGCCTCAAGCAGCTCTACCCGGTCGGCGTGACGATCGAGGAGCTGGAGGAGGAGGCCGGCGGTTCCCGGGCCGGCATGGACGCCGATTTCCTGGTCGCCCGGCTCAAGGAGGACGCGCACGCCGCGTACGACCGGCGCGAGGAGCAGCTCGGCCCCGAGGGGGTGCGCCAGCTCGAGCGGATGGTGCTGCTTCAGGTGATCGACCGCAAGTGGCGCGAGCACCTCTACGAGATGGACTACCTCCAGGAGGGCATCAACCTCCGGGCGTACGCCCAGCGCGACCCGGTGGTGGAATACCAGCGCGAGGGCTTCGACATGTTCGCCACCATGATGGACGGCATCAAGGAGGAGACGGTCGGCTTCCTCTACAACGTGGACGTCCAGGTGACCGAGCCGGAGCCGGCCGCGGAGTCGGAGGAGGTCGCGCTGCTCGACAAGCCGGTGGAGATCCGGGCGAAGGGTCTCAACCGCGCGCCGCAGCGACAGGGCCTGCAATACTCCGGCCCCACCCACGACGGCGAGTCCAGCCCCGGTGCTGTGGCCGTCGAGCAAGCCGAGCAGCAGGCCCCTGCGCTTGGTGTGGGTCGACCGGCCCCGGGTGCCCCGGCGGCGCCGGGCAGGACGGCTCCGTCGGCTCCGCAGCGGCCGGCCTCCGGGCTGCGTGGCCCGGCGGTCCCGTCGGCCGCCGCCCGACGCCCCGCGCCGAACCAGGCCGAGGCCAGCAACGGCCCGTCCCGCAACGCGCCGTGCCCGTGTGGCTCGGGCCGCAAGTACAAGCGCTGCCACGGTGCCCCCAACGGCGGCAACTGACCGACAGCACTCTGACGGGCCCTGGCCGATCTGGCCGGGGCCCGTCGGCGTCTCCAGCACCGTCGCCGCGAGCCGGCCCGGACTGGCAATAGACACGGGCCGGTGGGGCTCGCCCGCCGCGCCGGCCGGTGTGAGGCGCCGGGATGCCCGCCGTGCCGGTCCGTGCGGGACGCCGGGATGCCCGCCGTGCCGGTCCGTGCGGGATGCCGGGGTGCCCGCCGTGCCGGGTCCTGTGAGGCGCGCGAGGCCGCCGTGCCGGATCCGCGGGGCGGGATCGGGCCCGCCAGTCGGGGTGATCGACTCGGTATCGGCGATGTCGTGGTGTCTTGGCGTGATGCCGCGATATCGGCGATATGGAGTTGATCAACCCCCGACCGGGCGCCGGGCAGCCGTTCCCGGGCCCGACCGGCGGCCGGGCAGCCGTCCCCGGGCCGACCGGCCGTCTCGGGCAGCCTTCCCCGGCCCGACCGGGAGTCTCGGGTGGGGTGATGGTCCGCTCAGAGGATGTGCAGGGCGGTGCAGAGCCAGCGGCCGCGGCGATGCTCGAGGCGGATCGCCCTCGCCCAGCTCCGGCTGCCCGCGCCGGTGAGCACCGCGGCCGCCTCCACGGCGGCCTAACGGGGCTCGCAGGCGCGCAACCGGAGTAGCCGGACCACCGGTCGCGGGGCGCGGCGGCGGGGCGACCCGGCCCGGCCGGACGCGCGGGCCAGCTCGGTCAGCAGCTCGGCGGCCCGGGCCGGGTCGAGCAGTGGCCGCACCTGCGCTGGCGACCGGTAGCCGTTGACCACCCCCAGGCAGGTGCCGACGAAGCAGTGCGCGGCCCGGGTCGCCTCCGGGGCTGTCGACGGGGGCAGCGGCGCGCCCGGGTGGGTGGCCGGCCGGGTGGGCACCCACGGCGGAGTGCGGCGCGGCGGTCCGGCGGCCGGACCGGATCCGGCCGCGTCGAGGCGAACAGGTCGAGGGCGAGCTGGCCGTGGGTCGGCGCCGGCCAGTACGCCCCGTCGGCCTCGTCGGCGTACGGCGGGTCGATCGGCGGGCGGGGCGCAGCCGCACGGGTGGCCGGGACGGACCGGATCGCGAATCACTCACCGCTGCCCCCTTCGATCTTGCGTTTGCTTCCGTTTGCCTTCGACACGCTCGACCCTGAGTGATGGAACGGCACCGGTCAATGGCAGAGGGGATTGCGGGGGCTACTCGGTGTCCCGGTCGATGAGTGGGTTGCCGCGGACCCAGTCGGCGGTCTCGGCGTACTTGTGCGAGATGTACTCCTCCAGCCGGGCGCGCTCGACCCGCCACTGGCCGCGGCCGCCGATCTTGATCGCCGGCAGTTCTCCGCTGCGCACCATGTGGTAGACCTGCGAGTCCGACACGTTCAGCTCGGCGGCGACGTCGGAGAGCAGCAGGAACCTCGGCTCCACAGGAACTCCCGGGGTTGATGTCGTTTGCCTCAGTTTGCCATCGACGGCCCTGGCCGCCCAGCACCCCTGCAGCCCGGCGACGAACCAGGTACGGCGGGACACACCGGCGGGGAACTTCCACCGGGCGGAGGCGAGGTGTATGACGGTCACGGCGTGCGGCATGATCTGCGCCCGTGCCGGCGGCCGCCGGTGGAGGACTGAGCGGGGAGACGACCGGTGACCGACGAGCTTGTCCGGGTGTACGTGCCGGCGACCGTACCGATGCTGGCCCGCCTGCGTGAGCAGGGGCTGACCGCCGACCAGGCGCACGCGGTGACCCCGGCGCTGCGCGAGTGGTACGCCGAGGGCGATGAGGAGGAGTTGGAGTACGTCGCGTTCACCCGGGCCGCCCAGGACGCGCTGCACCTGCTCCGGGCCGACCCGGCCGCGCCCCGCCGCCGGGTCGTCGTCTCGGCCGACCTCCCGCGCGCCGCGCTCGGCCGGGGTGATGGTGAGCTGGGTTCCAGCACGGTGACGTTGGCCGACGCGGTGCCGGTGAGTGCCGTCGCGGCGATCCACGTGGACGGCACGGACGCGGCCGAGGAGATCGCCGCGGCGGCCGACGTGGTGGCCGAGGCCGCCGCCGGCGACCCGGACGCCCAGTTCACCGTCGACGGCGCCGAGGACCACGAGCTGGAGTGGTACGACGTGAGCGAGATGGACCTGCTCCTGCGCGCGAGCGGCTGAGCCCGGAGGCCGGCCGGGGTCAGCGGGCCCGGTCCACCTCGGCCGGGTCCGCGTCGGTCGGGTCCGGCTGGTCCGCGTCCAGAGCGGGGGAGTCGTCGGCCGCGACGGGTTCGTCGTCGTCGGACCGGGCCGGGCCGAGCGTGCGGCCGAACGCGATGAGCGCGGTCAAAGCCCCGACGAAGAGCACCCAGATGCCGTTGTCGACCCGCGAGGTGCCCAGCGAGGTCTGCGCCACCGCGTCCGCCTCGCTCAGCGCGCCGGCCAGGTCCAGCAGCGACCGGCCGCCGATCCGGATGATCACCTCGGCGAGCAGCAGGAGCAGCCCCGGCCCGGCCCCGGCGAGCAGGTACGCCGGCCAGCGCAGCGCTGGCGTGCCCGGATCCCGCCGGAGGGCCCGCCGCCGTGCCCAGCTCAGGTAGCCGAAGGCGAGCAGCCCGGCCAGCAGGCCGGCGACGAGCGACTCGGTGCGCGACACCCACTTCGCCGCGTTGACCAGCGACTCCTGGCTGTCGCCCGCGCCGAAGAGGTTGAAGAGCGGGTCCCGGGCGCGGCTGAACGCGACCACGAAGACCAGCGTGCCCAGTGCGGCGGCCGACACCGCACCCACGGCCGCTGCCGTCCGCGCGCCGGCGACCGCGCCACCGATGATCGCCGCGGCGGCGGTGGTGCCGGCGATCACGTTGGTGGTCGAGGTGTCGAAGTAGGTGAGGTTGATCGCGAGCGCGGCCGCCAGGCCGACCAGCATCCCCGCCCCGATCGCCCCGACGAAGCGCAGGGTGATCCCGTCGCCGTACCGGCGGGACAGCAGGTTGCCGAAGGCCAGGGCGACGGCCGCCCCGGCCACCAGCGCGGCGGAGATCACGCCGGGCAGGGCGAACGCGGAGAGGCTGATCGCGGTGACCCCGGCCGCCGAGGAGGTGATCGCCTCGCGGGTCGACCAGAGCATGGCGGCCAGCCAACCGAGCGCCAGCAGCGCGAGCACCCCCGCGCCGGGCGCGGGCACGGGCCGGCCGTTGGGGATGGCCGGGTCGACCGCCGGCTCGTCCGACTCCGCGGCTGGGACGCGGCCGGGCTGCTTGGTCATCGTCTCCCCTTCGAGGCGGCAGGTCACCGACCATTCAGGGTACGCGGGCCCGGTGGACCTTCCGCTGTCACGGGACGGCGGCGACCGGTACCGTCCGGCGCGGCTCACGCCGGACGGGTGCCTGCCGTCCGGCCCGGGTCGCCCGCCCGCGCCTTGCCGGTAAGGGGAGGAGGGGTGGGGCGGTCCTTGGCGCGAGGACGGTGGTGGAGGTGAGGCGGGTACCCCCGCATGGAAGAATCGTGGGAGGTCCCGCCGCTGCTCGGCCCTCCCGCGTGGCGTCCGGTGTCCGGCTGTCCGGTCGGTGCCCGCGGGTCCGGTTTCGCCACCGCTGTCGAGATCGCCAGGAGCCTTGATGGATGCCGTGTTCTCCGTACCCGAGCCGCGCAACGAGCCGGTTCGCAACTACGAGCCGGGCAGCCCCGACCGGGACCGGCTCCAGCGGCGGTTGACCGAGCTCGCCGCCGAGCGCATCGACCTGCCGATGACCATCGGTGGCGAGCAGCGGATGGCCGCCGGTGACCCGATCAACGTCGTGCAGCCGCACAAGCACGCGCACGTGCTCGGTGTGACCGCGCACGCCACCCACGACGACGCCCGCGCCGCGATCAAGGCGGCCAAGGACGCCGCCCCGATGTGGCGGGCGCTGCCGTTCGAGGAGCGCGCCGCGATCTTCCTGCGCGCCGCCGAGCTGCTCGCCGGCCCGTGGCGGGACACGCTCAACGCCGCCACCATGCTCGGCCAGTCGAAGACCGCGATCCAGGCGGAGATCGACGCGGCCTGCGAGTTCATTGACTTCCTCCGGTTCAACGTGCACTTCGCCCGGCGCCTGCTCGAGGAGCAGCCCAGCTCCTCGGCCGGGGTCTGGAACCGCTTCGACCACCGCCCGCTGGAGGGCTTCGTCTACGCGGTCACCCCGTTCAACTTCACCGCCATCGCCGGCAACCTGCCCTCGGCGCCGGCGCTGCTCGGCAACACGGTGATCTGGAAGCCGGGCCCGACCCAGCAGTTCGCCGCGCACTTCACCATGCGGCTGTTCGAGGCGGCCGGCCTGCCGCCCGGCGTGATCAACATGGTCACCGGCCGGGGCGAGGAGGTCTCCGACGTCGTGCTCGCCGACCCGGACCTGGCCGGCATCCACTTCACCGGTTCGACCAAGGTCTTCCAGCAGCTGTGGCGGACCGTCGGCGACAACATCGCCCGCTACCGGGGCTACCCCCGGCTGGTCGGCGAGACCGGCGGCAAGGACTTCGTGGTCGCGCACACCAGCGCCGACGTGGACGCCCTGCACACCGCGCTGATCCGCGGCGCCTACGAGTACCAGGGCCAGAAGTGCTCGGCGGCTTCGCGGGCGTACGTGCCGCGCTCGCTGTGGGAGGGTGGCCTGCGGGACCGGCTGGCTGCCACCACCGACTCGCTCACCTACGGCGACGTGGCCGACTTCAGCAACTTCGGCGGCGCGGTGATCGACGACAAGGCGTTCTCCCGGCACACCGCCGCTCTGGAGCTGATCGCCGGCGACGACACCTGCCGGGTGCTGGCCGGTGGCACCGCCGACGACTCGGTCGGGTACTTCGTCCGGCCGACGCTCTTCGAGTGCAGCGACGCCGCCCACGAGACCTTCACCACCGAGTACTTCGGGCCGATCCTGGGCGTGCACGTCTTCGACGACGCCCGCTTCGACGAGGTGGTCGCGCAGGCCGAGTCGATCGCCCCGTACGCGCTGACCGGGTCGGTGTTCGCCACCGACCGTCGGGTGATCGACGCGGTTGGTGAGCGGATGCGGTACGCGGCCGGCAACTTCTACATCAACGACAAGCCCACCGGCGCGGTGGTCGGGCAGCAGCCCTTCGGTGGCGCCCGGGCCAGCGGCACCAACGACAAGGCGGGTTCCTGGCTGAACCTGGTCCGCTGGGTGTCGCCGCGCACGATCAAGGAGACGTTCGTGCCGCCGACCGACCACACGTACCCCCACATGGGCTAGGAGGCGGTCGACCGCCGGCGGCGCGCGTGGCGCGGCCGCCGGCGGTAGCCTGGCCGGGGTGACGCACCCCACCCCTGCGCCCGACCCCCGCTTCGGGGAACAGGGCGGCCGGCTCACCTACAGCGACTACCTTCGGTTGGCCGACCTGCTCGCGGCGCAGGTGCCGGAGTCCGATCCGGCCTCCCACGACGAACTGCTCTTCATCACCATCCACCAGGTGTACGAGCTGTGGTTCAAGCTGCTGCTCGCCGAGCTGTCCGACGCCCGGGACCGGATGCTGGCCGGCGAGACCTACCTGCCCCGGGTGCGGCTGGAACGCTGCCACGTGGTGGAGCGGGTGCTGGTCGGCCAGGTCGACGTGATCGACACGATGACGCCGCAGGACTTCCTGGCCTTCCGCACCAAGCTGGCTCCGGCCAGTGGATTCCAGTCGGTGCAGTTCCGGGAGATCGAGTTCCTCTCCGGGCTCAAGGACCCGGATTTCCTGCACCGGTTCCGCCGGTTGCCGCCGGCCGAACGGGACCGGCTGGACCGGCGACTGGCCGAGCCGAGCCTCTGGGACGGTTTCCTGGCCGTGCTCGCCCGGGCCGGGTTCCCGGTCGGCGACGCCGAGGCGCGCTTCGCGGCGTACGCCAGGATCGCCGCGGACCGGGAGCGGTTCGGGCCGCTCTGGGACCTCGCGGAGGCCCTGGTCGCCCACGATCAGGCATTTTCCCTGTGGCGGGCTCGGCACGTGCTGATGGCCGAGCGGCAGATCGGCACCAAGCCGGGCACCGGCGGGTCGGCCGGCGGCGCCTACCTGCGGTCCCGGGTGGAGACGCGCTTCTATCCGGAATTGTGGGAGCTGCGCAGCCGGCTCTGACCGGGCCGTCCTGACCGGCCCGCGCAATCCATCGATAGTCCTCAACGGACAGTCTGCCGCCGACAGTGCACATAGGAAGTCCTGTCGGGTGGCAAACTGCCAAATCCTGGACGCCGCGAGCGCAAAGTGGCAGCGTGGTGGGCATGGCGGATTCCGGAGTCAACCCCACGGCGGCGGCCCTGCTCGGGCTGCTCCATGAGGGTCCCATGACAGGCGGTCAGTTGATGGCCGCCGCTGAGCGCCGGCTGGCGCCGTACTGGTCGATGACCCGCAGCCAGGTCTACCGCGAGTTGCCGGTGCTGGCCGAGCGAGGTCTGGTGCGGCTCGGCAAGCCGGGCCCGCGGATGAGTCAGCCGTACTCGCTCACCGCCAGTGGGAAACGGACATTTTCCCGCTGGCTGACCGAGTACCCGGGGCGGGACACCATCCGCAACCCGATAGCGCTCCGGATGGCCTTCGGCGAGTTGCATTCCGCCAGCCAGCTCAAGAGCCTGTACGCCTCCGCCAACGAATACCACACCGAGGCCCTGGCCCAGGTGCGAGAACAGGTCAAGAACGCCAAACGGGACGGGGAGACCTACGACGCCAGCGCGCTGGAGTTCGCCGTCGCCTACCACCGCGCGGCCCTGTCGTGGCTGAAGTCCGCCCCCGTCGGGTGACCGCCGGCGGATTCGCGCATAGGGAACGAGCTGCTCCGCCCGCGGCACAGTACGCTTATCTGTCGTGACCGCTGCCGATTACGCCGAACAGCTCAAGGAACTCGACGCCACCCTGCGAAACATCGAGGCCGTCCTCAACCTGGACCGTCTGCACGAGGACAAGGCCCGGCTGGAGGAGGCGGCTTCCGCCCCCGACCTCTGGGACGACCAGGCCAAGGCTCAGCAGGTGACCTCGCAGCTGTCGTACGTCAACGGCGAGATCAGCAAGCTGGGCAGCCTGCGTTCCCAGCTCGACGACGCCAAGGTGCTGCTGGAGCTGGCCGAGGCCGAGTCCGACCCGGGCGTGCTGACCGAGGTCGAATCGGAGATCACCGGGCTGACCAAGGCCATCCAGGAGATGGAGGTCCGCACCCTGCTCTCCGGCGAGTACGACTCCCGGGAGGCGCTGGTCGCCATCCGGGCCGGCGCGGGTGGCGTGGACGCGGCGGACTTCGCCGAGATGCTGCTGCGCATGTACCTGCGCTGGGCGGAGCGGCACGGCTACCCGACCGAGGTCTACGAGACCTCGTACGCCGAGGAGGCGGGCCTGAAGTCGGCCACCTTCGCGGTCAAGGTGCCCTACGCGTACGGCACGCTGAGCGTCGAGTCGGGGACCCACCGGCTGGTCCGGATCAGCCCGTTCGACAACCAGGGCCGCCGGCAGACCAGCTTCGCGGGCGTGGAGGTCCTGCCGGTCACCGAGCAGACCGACCACATCGACATCCCGGAGAACGAGGTGCGGGTCGACGTGTACCGCTCCTCCGGCCCGGGCGGGCAGAGCGTCAACACCACCGACTCGGCGGTCCGGCTCACCCACATTCCGACCGGCATCGTGGTGACCTGTCAGAACGAGAAGTCCCAGCTGCAGAACAAGGCCTCCGCGCTGCGGGTGCTCCAGGCTCGGCTGCTGGAGCGCAAGCGCCAGGAGGAGCAGGCCAAGCTGGAGGGGCTCAAGGAGAACGCGGCCGGCTCCTGGGGCGACCAGATGCGCTCCTACGTCCTGCACCCGTATCAGATGGTGAAGGATCTCCGAACCGAGCAGGAGACCGGCAATCCGAGCGCGGTCTTCGACGGCGAGTTGGACGGCTTCATCGAAGCGGGTATCCGCTGGCGCAAGCAGCGTCAGCTCGCCGGCGACGGTGCGTGATCACACGCGGGCGGAGCGCGTCGTCGATCTCCTGGTAGAGCCCTAATTCGAGGACGCGCACCCTCTGTGCGGGGCGTGGGGCTTGGCTCTGTCGTCACACCGCGTAGACTCACCACCCGTGATTCAGCTTGAGCAAGTGACGAAGACGTACCCGAAGGCGTCCCGGCCTTCGCTCGACAACGTGTCCGTCTCGATCGAGAAGGGCGAGTTCGTCTTCTTCATCGGTCCATCCGGCTCCGGCAAGTCCACGATCATCAAAATGCTGCTGCACGAGGTCGCGCCTAACAAGGGGCGCGTCGTCGTCAACGGCAAGGACGTCACCTCGATGCGCTCCTGGAAGCGACCCCACTTCCGGCGCTCGATCGGCTGCGTCTTTCAGGACTTCCGGCTGCTGCCGAACCGCACCGCGTACGAGAACGTGGCGTTCGCCCTTGAGGTGATCGGCAAGACCAAGGCGGTTGCCCGTCGGGTCGTGCCGGAGGTGCTGGAGCTGGTCGGGCTCGGTGGCAAGGAGCACCGCTACCCGCACGAGCTCTCCGGTGGTGAGCAGCAGCGGGTCGCCGTCGCCCGGGCGTTCGTGAACCGTCCGCTGATCCTGCTGGCGGACGAGCCCACGGGAAACCTGGACCCGGACACCTCGATCGAGATCATGCGTCTGCTGGACCGGATCAACCGCACCGGCACGACCGTCGTGATGGTCACCCACGATTCAAACATCGTGAACCAGATGCGCCGCCGCGTCGTAGAGATTGAGAGCGGTCGCATCGTCCGTGACCAGGCCCGCGGCGTTTACGGGTGAGCCGGCGCTCCACCCCTGCGCAGCCTGACGACGAGAACCTCATGCCGGAGACCCGGAGGAACCCCCGATGCGCGTGAAATACGTCCTGTCCGAGGTACTGGTCGGACTGTGGCGCAACGTGACCATGACCATCGCGATGATCATCACGATGGCGGTCTCGCTGACCATGCTCGGCGCCAGCGGTCTCATGTACCGCCAGGTCGACGACATGAAGGACCTCTACTACAAGAACATCCAAGTCTCGATCTTCCTCAACACCGACGTGACCGAAGAGCAGCGCGCGCAGATGGACGCGAAGCTCAAGGCCGACCCGCTGGTCAGCGAGGTCATCTACGTCGACAAGGCCGAGGCGTACAAGCGGTTCCAGGAGATGTTCCAGGACGCGCCTGACCTGATCAGCGCCGTCAAGGAGGACAGCCTTCCGCCGTCGTTCCGGATCAAGCTGAACAACCCGGAGCAGTACAAGAACATCTACGACCAGTACAAGGACACCGAGGGCGTCGACGAGATCATTGACCAGAGTCGACTACTGGACAAGGTCTTCAACATCCTCACCGCGATCCAGAACATCGCCCTGGCCGCCGCCATCGTGATGGCGGTCGCCGCTCTGCTGCTGGTCGCCAACACCATTCAGGTGGCCGCGTACAGCAAGCGGCGGGAGGTGGCGGTCATGAAGCTCGTCGGCGCATCCAACTGGTTCATCCAGGCGCCGTTCGTGCTGGAGGCCGTGGTGGCCGGCCTGATCGGCTCGTTGCTCGGCCTGGTGGCCCTGATAGCGGCGAAGTATCTGCTCTTCGACGGGTCGCTCAAGGCCTTGGAGGGCCTGCTCTCGCCGATCAGCTGGGGCGACATCCTGTTCATCTTCCCGCTGATGGCCGGCGTCGGTGGCCTGATTAGCGCCGCCACCGCCTGGATCACCCTCCGCTTCTACCTGCGGGTGTAGCGACCGTACGGGTCGTCCCGTTCGTCTCCCGAGGGCCCTCCCGCGCCGGAAATAAACGGCGCGGGAGGGTCCTTGACATTCAGGTAGCATGATCGGTTGTCCGGCCGGGGTGACCCCGGTGGCGGATGATCAGGAGAGGGGGTGGCGCCGATGCCACGGGAAAAGGGGCGCAAGGTGGTCGCCTCCAACAAGAAGGCGCGCCATGACTACTCGATCCTCGACACGTACGAGGCGGGCATGGCGCTGACCGGCACCGAGGTCAAGTCGCTGCGGGCCGGGCGGGCGTCGCTGGTGGACGCGTTCGCCCAGGAGCGCAACGGCGAGTTGTACCTGCATGCGATGCACATCCCGGAGTACACCCAGGGCACCTGGACCAATCACGAGCCCCGGCGTACCCGCAAGCTGTTGCTCAATCGTGGGGAGATCGACCGGCTGATCGGCAAGACCCGTGAGGGGGGCCTGACCATGGTCCCGTTGCAGGTCTACTTCTCCGACGGCTGGGCCAAGGTGGAGATCGCCCTGGCCAAGGGCAAGAAGTCGTACGACAAGCGCCAGGACCTCGCCAAGCGGGACGCGGACCGGGAGATCGCCCGGGTCAGCGGCCGGCGCGGCAAGGGAATGGACGACTAGTTCGTCCCGTTTGTCCGGGTCGGCGAGTCGGCCCGGGGCTCGGGATGAAACCCGTTGCGGCAGGCGTTAGTCTTGTCAGTGCCGCCAACATCGGCGGCCCGTCGAGGGGGTGACTGGTTTCGACTTCGTACGCAGCGACAGGGGAAGCGAGCCGAGGAAGCCGACGTCGTCTCGAGAATCGGTCGTCGGAAACTTATAAGCGCCAAGAACAATCGCGCTGACTTCGCTCTCGCCGCCTGAGGCGAGTAGCTAAGTCTGTCGGCCTGGGAACGCCTTCGTCCCAGTAGCCGGCATCAGCTAGAAGGCTGGCCAATCGGACCCGGTCGCGGGGTCCGTGCGGCGAGATTAATCAGCGACTGGGCCCGTCACACCAACTTGCTCGCGTGAGCGGTGGGGCCGAGTAGAGGCACAGCGAGCTGCGCTCGGAGAAGCCCTGACAAACCGGCGAAGGACCCGGGTTCGATTCCCGGCACCTCCACCAAGCGATGCGCCCCGGCCCACCGGCCGGGGCGCATCGTCGTATCCGGGCCACGGCTCCGGTGTGCGCACCCCGGGGCTTGCCAGGACACGGCCGAGAGCCCCCTTCGCCTACGCTTCCGACTGTGCGGATCGAGAAACTGCGCCTGTCGGTCGGCGCGTCACCCGGCCAGCGCACCGTCTCGGTGCTGGCCGGCGTGTTCGTCGCCGCGGTCAGTGCCGCGTTCGTGGTGCTGCCCCTGGTCGCTGACGGGCTGCTGCGCCAGCTGACCGGTCCGGGCGACGGTTTCGCCTCCTATGAGCAGGCCCGCGACCTGCCGCCCGGGATGCTGCCGCCCGCGCTACGGGACTCCGGCGGCGGTGCAGGGGACCATTCCGGGTTTGGCCCGCTCGTCGGGCTGTGCGGGCTGCCGTTCGCCCTGCTCGGCGTCTACCTGGTGCTGCGGGTGCTGCGGACAGCCGCCTGGCTGGACGGCAGTCGGGCGCGGGTGCGCGGCGCGTTCGTCAGCCGGACCGTCGACCTCGCCACCGCCCGGATCGACGCCGGGCCGTACTGCGAGGCGGGGGACGACGACCCACGGGCGCGGGGGCACTGGGGGGCCATCGTCGCCACCGACCACGACAGCGGACGGCGGGTCACCATCCCCCTGCGCGGTATGGGGCTGCCCACCCTGCCCCCGTCCGAGTTGCGGGCGCTGGCCGACGCGATCACCACCGGGCGTCCCACCGACGGCCGGGACGGCGACGCGCATGCCATCGCCGGCGCGCTGCGTCGCCGCGCGGAGCATGCGCTGGAGGGCTGATCCGCGTACGGGTGGGGCCGGCGGGACTGGTGCGGCCCGTGGGGCAGAAGAGGCGGCCAGGGGGCCTGGACAGGGGCGGACGGGCGGGTTCACCATCGCGGTATGTGGTAGCAGCGCAAGCGCGGGAGGTGCCCATGGTCACCGGTCCGGTTCAGCAGCCGTCAGTCGTCGCCCGGCCCTGCGCCGCGCCACCGCATCCGAGCAGCCTCCCCACCGAGCGGCACCGCACCGGGCTGCCCGGTGACCCACTCCCGGCGGGGATCGCCGGTGACCTGCGCGCGCTCGCCCGGGCCATCGCCGCAGCGCCGACCGAGCCATGCTGGCGCGAACGCGTGCTGCTGCGACTGCACCCGGTCGGGCAGGGCTTCACCGAGCACGTCCAGGTCACCGAGGGTCCCGCCGGGCTCTACCGTGAACTGCTCACCCACGCGCCCCGGCTCCACCACGGGGTCCGGCTGCTCACCCGGGAGCACACCGCGATCGGCGCCGCGCTCCTGGCCGTGCGGCGGGTCGCCGAGCAGCCCGACGCCAGCCCGGACGAGTTGCGCCACCGGACCGCGTACCTGCTGCGGACGCTGGCACGGCATCGGCGGCGCGGCGCGGACCTGCTCTGGCAGGCGTACCAGACGGATCTGGGTGGCGAGACCTGAGCGCGGGCTCGCGCGGGCGGGAACCGGGGCGTCGGCGGGCACGTCGAACCCGTATGCGTCGATCGCTTCTGCCCCTCGGTCTGCCCCTGCTGGTGCTCGCGGCCGGCTGCGCCCCGACCGCTGGCGACCCGGCCGATGGACCCACCGCCCCAGAGCACCGGTGGGAGGCGTTCGACCAGCGGGCCATCGAGGTCGCCGAGGCGTGGCGTCCCGGCCCCGAGTGGCGCACCGGGTACGTCCCGTTGCAGGGGCCGACCGTGCTGACCGGCGACCCGCGCTTCACCCCCGACACCGAGGCCGCCTTCCTGGCCGGCTGGTACCGGGAGCGGGTGCCCATCCCGCCCACCCGGGTCGGCGGGGAGATCCGCTTCCCGGACGGCACGCTGACCGTGCCGTTGGTCAGCGCGGCGGAGGCGTACCGGCAGCTCGACCAGGGTGACCCGCTGCCCTGTCCCGGGCGGCCGAAGCGGCCCGGACTGCCGACGCCCGGCCCCAGCGTCGAACCGGGACCGGACGGCTGGGTCAGCAGCGCACCGGAGACCGGCTGCCTTCCGCTGACCGTCACCGGCGTCACGCTCGGCGCCGTGCCGGTCCGCACCAGCCGAGGCGAGGCGCAGGTCCCGGCCTGGCTGTTCACCGTCGAGGAGCTGGCCACTCCGGTGGCGCGGCTCGCCGTCGCGCCGGCGGCCATCACCCCGGTTCCCAAGCCCACCGCGCCCGCGCGGCCGCTGCCGGACCGACTGCGGTCCGCTCAGGACGTGATGGCCGTCGACGGCTCGCGGCTGACCGTCCGGCTCGGTGTCGGCGCCTGCGACACCGGGATCACTCCGCTGGTCCAGGAACGGCCGGACGTGGTGGTGGTCGGCGGCGGCTTCGTCGCCCAGTCCTACGGCCTCTGTCCGGACGTGCTCAAGCCGGAGCCGGTGACCGTCACCCTGGCCGCGCCGCTGGGCGCCCGGCCGGTGCTGGACGTCTCCACCGGTGCCCCGCTGTTGATCCGCCCGCGCTGACCGGGTGAGGCGGGCGGGGAGTGCGGGTCAGAGGATGCTGGGCACGTCGGTGTTGATCGGCACCGGCAGCACGGTGGGGCGGTCGGCGCGCAGTCCGGCGGCGAGCGCCGAGCCGAGCTGGTCGGGTGTCTCGACCACCTCGGTGGCGCAGCCGTAGCCGGCCGCGATCGCCGTGACGTCCAGGCCCGGCAGATCTAGTCCGGGCACCCCGGGCGTCTTCTTCAGCTCGGCGAACGCCTTGAGGATCGCGTACTGCTGGTTGACCGGAACGACCACCACCACCGGCAGGGACAGCCGTGCGGCGGTCCACAGCGCCTGCACCGAGTAGTGGAAGGAGCCGTCGCCGACCACCGCCACCACCGGTCGGCCACGGCCGGTGTCCCGCTCGGCCAGTGCCACCCCGACCGCGGCCGGCAGGCCGTAGCCGAGACCGCCGCTGGCCATCGTGAAGTACGACGCCGGGCGGGTGATCCGCAGCCGGCGGCGCAGTGCGGACAGGTTGGACGGTGACTCCTGGACCAGCACCCCGTCCGCCGGCCAGTGCGCGGCCAGCGCGGCGAACAGGGCGTCGGCGCTCAGCGGCGCGGTGACCTCCGCCGGCGCCGGCGCGGCCCGGGGTGCCGGTGGCGGCCGGTCGGTCGGCGGCGTCAGTTCGAGCAGCGCGGCCAGGGTCAGCCCGGGATCGCCGAGCAGGCTGTCCCCGACCGGGGCCCGGGCGGCCTCGTCCGGGTCGTCCGTGACGTGCAGCAGCCGGGTGCCGTCGGGCAGATGGTCGCCCGGCACGTACGGGTAGTAGCGGAACACCGGAGCGCCGACCACCAGCACGGTGTCGTGTCCACGCAGCGCCTCGGCCAGCGGCCCGATGGCGAACGGCAGCACCCCGCGAAACTGCGGGTGGTCCTCCGGGAACACGGCCCGCTCCGGCGCGGGGGCCGACCAGACCGGCGCGGCCAGTCGCTCGGCCAGCGCGACCGCGGTCGACCAACTGTGGGACCGGTCCACCCCGGGCCCGAACACCAGGACCGGGTCGCGGCTGCTGGCCAGGGCTCGGGCGAACTCGCCCAGCCGCTGCGGGTCCGGCGCGAACCGGGTGGCCACCGTGCGCGGCGCGGGTGGAGGGTCGGCCGGCTGGTCCCAGTCGTCCATCGGCAGGGAGAGGAACACCGGCCCGGCCGGCGGCTGCACCGCGGTCGCGTACGCGCGCAGCAGCGCCGGCGGGATGTCCTGCGCCCGGACCGGCTCGTAGCCCCACTTCACGTACGGCTGGGGCAGCTCGGCGGCCCGGCGGCTGGTCAGCCGGGGTTCGAGCAGCAGCATCTCGCGGGTCTGCTGGCCGGCGGTGACGATCAGCGGGGTCTTGTTGTGCCAGGCGGTGACCATGTTGCCCATGCCGTTGCCGGTGCCCGGGGCGGTGTGCAGGTTGACGTGGGCGGGCGCGCCGGTGACCTGGGCGTAGCCGTCGGCCATCGCGACCGCCGTGGCCTCGTGCAGCGCGTGGACGTAGTGGAAGTCGGCCGGGAAGTCCCGCAGGAACGGCTCCTCGGTGGAGCCGGGGTTGCCGAAGATGGTGGTCATGCCGAGGGTGCGGAGCACGTCGTACGTCGCGTCCCGGACCGTTGCCATCGCCACCCGCCTCCGTGTCGCGCGCAGGGACGACCGCGCCGCCCTCCCGATCAACCGAATCTATCGGGATGTGACGGACGTTTCGGGCGTTTCCGGGGCGTCGTGACCGGGCGCACCAGGGCCGGGCTGCGCCCGTGCCGGCTCAGGGCAGCGGAAAGGGCAGGGAGATGCCGTCCAGCGCCCGGCCGCAGGCGCAGTCCTGCGTGCCGGGCAGCCCGGCCAGCGCGTCCAGCAGCACGTCCCGCAGCCGGTCGGTGTTCGCCGCGAAGACCCGGAACACCTCGTCCTGGGTCACCGACTCGCCGGCCCGCACCCCGGCGTCCAGGTCGGTGATCAACGCGATCGACGAGTAGCAGAGGGCGAGCTCCCGGGCGAGCACCGCCTCCGGGTGGCCGGTCATGTTGACCACCGTGCCGCCGATCGAGGCGAACCAGTGCGACTCGGCCCGTGTGGAGAACCGGGGGCCCTCGACCACCACCACCGTCCCGCCGTCCACGGCGGTGACGTCCCGACCGGCGGCGGCGGTGAGCAGCGCCCGCCGGCCGCGCGGGCAGTACGGGTCGGCGAACGGCACGTGCACCGCGCCCCGGTCGTAGTAGGTCTGCGCCCGGCCGCTGGTCCGGTCGATCAGCTGGTCCGGCACCACGAACGTGCCCGGGCCCAGCTCCGGCCGGAGCCCACCGACCGCGCACGGGGCGAGCACCTGGCGTACGCCGAGGGAGCGCAGCGCCCAGAGGTTGGCCCGGTAGGGGATCCGGTGCGACGGGTGGCGGTGGTCCCGGCCGTGCCGGGGCAGGAACGCGACGCGCCGCCCGGCGATCTCGGCGATGGTCACCGCGTCCGACGGTGGGCCGTACGGGGTGTCCAACTCGTGGGTGGTGCCGTCGAGAAGGGCGTACAGGCCCGATCCGCCGATCACCGCGAGATCCGCCGTCGGTGCCAATCGACCCTCCGTCTCAACTGTCCGATCACCCGCCGGTCAGACCTTAGCCAGCACCCGGGACGCAGGCTATGGTGCCAGGCATGGCGTTGACAGCACGGATGATCCCGGTGCACCGTGCGGATCCGGTGGGTGACGGATTCCCGGCGCGGGTTCACGGTTGACGGGTGTGTGGAATGCAGGGAGAGGGCCAGGCGATCGGCGGACGGGCGATGGAGTCGATGACCGGGCGACTGCTGGTCGCGACTCCGGCGCTCAAGGACCCGAACTTCGACCGTACGGTGGTGCTGCTGGTCGCCCACGAGCCGGGCGGCGCGCTCGGCGTGGTGCTGAACCGGGCCACCGAGGTGCCGGTCGCCGAGGTGCTCGGCGACTGGAACGACCTGGCACGCCACCCGGCGGTGCTCTTCGAGGGTGGCCCGGTGCAGCCCGACTCGGCCATCTGCCTGGCACGGATGCGCCAGCCGCTTCGTCGGGTCAAGGGCTTCCATCAGGTCTCCGGGGCGGTCGGCACGATCGACCTCTCGGTCGACCCGGAGCGGCTGCGGGAGAGCATCGGCGGCATCCGGGTCTTCGCCGGCTACTCGGGCTGGGGGAGCGGCCAGTTGGAGCAGGAGATCGCCGACGGCTCCTGGTTCGTGCTGGACGCGCTGCCCGGTGACGCGTTCGTCGACCGGCCGGACGACCTGTGGCCGATGGTGCTGCGCCGGCAGGGCGGGATGATGGCGGCCGTCGCTCATTTCCCGCCGGACGTGGCGCTCAACTGACCCGGTCCGGTGCGAGCCTGGGGGGTGGCTCGGCGGGGACCCCGCGAGATGACCATGCCGGCCGGGATGTGTATAGTTTCCCAGTGCCCGGGCGACCGGGACAGAGCAAGGGGCCGTGGCGCAGCTGGTAGCGCACCACACTGGCAGTGTGGGGGTCAGGGGTTCGAGTCCCCTCGGCTCCACCTTGCGAAACGCCCTGGTGCGGGACCTGATCTCGCGCCAGGGCGTTCATCATTTCTGATCTTCTGGGGCCCTAGCATGGCCGCATGACTGTAGATCTGTTCGCGGGCGTCCCCGTCCGCGACTACGCCGCCGCGGCGGCCTGGTACGAGCGACTCCTCGGCGCCCCACCGTCGTTCCTGCCGAACGACGTGGAGGCGGTGTGGGAGCTCGCCGACCACCGGTACGTGTTCATCGAGGTGCGGCCCGAGCATGCCGGGCACGCCATGCACACCGTCTTCGTCAGCGACTTCGACGCCCGGATCTCCCAGATCGCCGAGCGCGGCTTGGAGCCGGCCGAACGCGAGACCTACGACAACGGGGTCCGCAAGGCCATCTTCCGCGACCCGGACGGCAACGAGATCGGATTCGGCGGCGAGCCGGCCTGAGGCTGGCAGAAGCCCCTGCGCATGCGAAACGCCCTGCCCGGAAATAAGCCGGTCAGGGCGTTTTCGACTGTATGTCCAGGGCGCAATCAGCCCTGGCGGCTCTTCCACTGCGGGTTCGCGCGGTTCACCACAAGGACCCGGCCGTGCCGGCGGACCACCACCGAACCCGGCTTCTGCTTGAGCGCGCGCAACGAGGTGCGTACCTTCATGTCTGCCTCCTCGGCCTGGGGGACTGGCCTCGATTCGTACCGCCTGTCGAAACGCCGTGGCCGGTGCCGCGATTCCCGGCCGCCCCGACGTCGAACCTTTGCCGCCCCGCGCCCGTACCACTGCGCGGGAGGTCACACCATGACCGTGCGCCGAATGCTCACCGCCGTGCTGGTCGCCATCGCGACCGTGCCGGTCAGCGCCACGCCCGCCGCCACGCACGGTGCCCCCACCAGCCCGATCAGCCGGGCCGCGGCCTGCGGACCCGAGGGCCGGTACGCGGCCACCAGCGCCTGCCGGGCGGCGGTCGAGGCGGGCGCGGCGGTCCGCGAATGGGACAACGTCCGGGTCGCCGCGATCAACGGCCGGGACCGGGAGAAGATCCCGGACGGTGAGCTGTGCAGCGGCGGGCTGTCCGCGTACCGGGGGCTGGACCTGCCCCGGACCGACTGGCCGACCACCGAACTGGCCGCCGGCGCCCGGTTCACCTTCCGATACCGGACCACCATCGAGCACCGGGGCACCTTCCGGCTCTACGTCACCCGGCCCGGCTACGACCCGCGGGCGCCGCTGACCTGGGCGGACCTGGAGTCGCGCCCGTTTCTGGCGGTGACCGACCCGCCGGTGCGGGCCGGGGCGTACCAGCTGCCGGGTCGGCTGCCGGCGAGCCGTGACGGCCGGCACCTGATCTACACGATCTGGCAGAACTCCAACACCCCGGACACCTACTACTCCTGCTCCGACGTGGTGTTCCGCTCGGCGCGCGGCGGCACGGCGACGGGTACGCCGCGGCCGGCCGCCGCGACGAGGGGCGCGCCGGCGGTTCCGCGTACCGCCGCGAGCCGGCCGGCCACCACCGAGCCGGCGGTGGCGGCGGCGGCCGACCCGGGCGTGCCCGTGGCATCGGTGACCGACCTCAGCAGCCGGTGGCCGGTGCTGGCCGGCGCCGCCGCCGTGCTGGTCATCGCGCTGCTCGTCGGCGCGGGTCGGCTGCGCCGCACCGGCGCCGTGCCGGTCGGTCGGCAGTGCGAGGTGCGTAACCACCGGGCCGGGCGGCGCCGGATCTGGTGACCCGGCCCGCCAGCGGCCCGGCGGTGCTCAGCCCAGGTGCCGGTCGATCTCGGCCAGTTCCTCGGCGCTGAAGTCGAGATTGTCCAGCGCGGCGATGTTCGTCTCCAGCTGCCCGACGCTGCTCGCCCCGATGATCAGGCTGGTCATCCGCGGGTCACGCAGCGCCCAGGCCAGCGCGAGCTGGGCCAGTGACTGGCCGCGCCGCTCGGCGACCTCGCCCAGCCCCCGGATGGTGGCCATCTTCTCCTCGCTGAGGTCGCTCTCGTTGAGGAAGACGCTGGTGCGCACCCGCGAGTCGGCCGGGATGCCACCCAGGTAGCGGTCGGTCAGCAGGCCCTGGGCAAGCGGGCTGTAGGCGATGCAGCCGGCGCCGGCCTGCTCCAGCGTGTCGAGCAGGCCGTCGGCCTCGGTCCACCGGTTGAGCATCGAGTACGACGGCTGGTTGATCAGCAGCGGCGTGCCCAGCTCGCGCAGGATCGCCGCGGCGCGAGCGGTCTGCTCGGAGTTGTAGTTCGAGATGCCGACGTAGAGCGCTTTGCCGGAGCGGACGATGGCGTCCAAGGCGCCCATCGTCTCCTCCAGCGGGGTGTCCGGGTCGAACCGGTGCGAGTAGAAGACGTCGACGTAGTCCAGCCCCATCCGGCTCAGCGACTGGTCCAGCGAGGAGATCAGGTACTTGCGCGAGCCCCATTCGCCGTACGGGCCGGGCCACATGAGGTAGCCGGCCTTGCTGGAGATGACCAGCTCGTCCCGGTACGGCTTCAGGTCGGTGGCGAGCATCCGGCCGAAGTTCTCCTCCGCGGCACCGGGTGGCGGACCGTAGTTGTTGGCCAGGTCGAAGTGGGTGACACCCAGGTCGAGGGCGCGCCGGACGATGTCGCGCTGCCGCTCGTACGGGCGGTCCGGGCCGAAGTTGTGCCACAGGCCGAGGGAGACGGCGGGCAGCCGCAGGCCACTGCGTCCGCTGCGCCGGTAGGTCATCGTTTCGTAGCGGTCATCCGCGGCGAGGTAGGTCACGATCATGAGCGTAGCTCCGGCTCGGGGTACGCGGGATCGGGCGTGTGAACCCGGACAAGGGGGTAGCTTCGAGACCATGCGTCTCATCGCGCTCGACACCCCCAAGCCGCTGTCCAAGATCGGGTTGGGCACGTGGCAGTTCGGCTCTCGGGAGTGGGGCTACGGCCCGGATTTCGAGCGCCAGGCGGCGCAGATCGTCCGGCGGGCCGTGGAGTTGGGTGTGACCGTCTTCGACACCGCGGAGATCTACGGCTTCGGGCGCAGCGAGCGGATCCTCGGTGCGGCGCTCGGCGACGACCGGCCCAAGGTGGTGATCGCGTCCAAGATCTTCCCGGTCCTGCCGGTGTCCGCGGTGGTGCAGCAGCGGGCGGTCGCCTCGGCGGCGCGGCTCGGCGTCACCTGCCTGGACCTCTACCAGGTGCACCAGCCCAACCCGCTGGTCGCCGACCACAGCACCATGCGCGGCATGCGCGCGTTGCAGGACGTCGGGCTGGTCGGCGAGGTCGGGGTGAGCAACTACGGGCTGCGCCGCTGGCAGGTCGCCGAGGCGGCGCTCGGCCGGCGGGTGCTCAGTAACCAGGTCCGCTACAGCATGCTGGACCGCGCGCCCGAGCAGGAGCTGCTGCCGTACGCGGGGCAGGCCGGTCGGGTGGTCATCGCGTACAGCCCACTCGCGCAGGGTTTCCTCTCCGGCCGCTATGACGCGAAGAACCCGCCGACCGGTGCGGTCCGGCGGGCCAACCCGTATTTCCTGCCGGAGAACCTGGAGCGGGGCGCCGCTCTGATCGACACGTTGCGCCAGGTCGCTGACGCGCACGACGCCACCCCCAGCCAGATCGCGCTGGCCTACGTGCTGCGCCACCCGAACGTGCTGGCCATCCCCGGCGCGTCCGGCGTGGGGCAGATGGAACGCAATGCCGCCGCCGCCGACATCGACCTCACCGACGACGAGTACGCGGCGCTGGCCGAGGCCGCCAAACGGTTCCGACCGGTCACCGGCCTCGCCGCGATGCCCCGAATGTTGCGCGCCCGGTTCACCGGCCCGACGGAGAAGTGAGCACAGTGGACGACATCACCGCAATGATCCTGGACGACCACGCCGCCTTCCGGCGTGGCTTCGCCCGTCTTGACGATGCCCGCGACGAGCAGGAGCTGTTGGCGATCTGGGACGCGCTCGCCCTGCACCTGGACATCCACGCCGAGGCCGAGGAGGCGATCCTCTACCCGCACCTGGTCAAGCACGGCGACGACGGCGAGGACGAGACCGCCGACGCGATCGGCGACCACAACAAGATTCGGGATGCCATCGCCGACTCCAAGCTGCATCCCGTCGGCTCGGATCGCTGGTGGGCGGCGGTCGGCACGGCTCGCCGGGAGAACAGCGAGCACCTGGCCGAGGAGGAGGACGAGGCCCTGCCCGACTTCCGCCGGCATGCCAGCGCGGAGCTGCGCGCCGAGTTGGGTCACCGCTGGCTGACCTTCTACGGCGAGCACAAGAACGGGCGTGACCTGCCCTTCCGGGACAAGGACCCACAGTCGTACGTGGCCGACCACCGCTGAACGCGGCTGGATCTCCCCGGCACGGGGGAGTCGCAGAGGTTGGCGATGGCAGCAGAATGACGGGGTGACTCCCCGAGCGGCGTTGGCCCCGTTGGTCGCCGGCAGCACCTGGCGGCGTGGCGTGTTCCTGCTGCTGGGCGGGGTTCTGGCGCTCCCGTACGCGCTGCTCGCGGTGACCTTCGCCCAGCTGCTCACCGGCGCGGAGATTCCCCGTTCGCTGGTGTTCGCCCTGTTGGTGATCGCGTTGGTGATCGCCGTGGTGCCGCTGCTGCTCGACGGTAGCCGGGCGCTGGAGATCGCCGCTGTACGGGCGCTGCTCGGCGTCGACCTGCCCGACCCCGCGCCGGGGCACCGCGGCGACCGGGACACCCGGCTGCGCAGCGCGCTCTGGATCGCCACACACCTCACCATCGGCGCGCTGGTGATGGTCGCGTTGATCACGGCCGTGCCGATGGCGCTGGCCTTCATCGCCCAGCAGTTCGGCATCGGCGCCGACCTGGTCAGCCGGGAACGGTTCGGGCCGCTGGACGGGCGCGACACCGGCTGGTTGACGCTGACCGGGGTGGTCCTGCTGGTCGGTCTCGGCTACGCCGTCGCCGGGCTCGGCGCGCTCGCCGGGTCGATGGCACCAGTGCTGCTCGGCCCGACCCCGGCGGAGCGGATCGCCGCACTGGAGGCGCAGGCCACCCGGCTCGCCGAACGCAATCGGTTGGCCCGGGAACTGCACGACTCGGTCGGGCACGCGCTGACGGTGGCCACCCTCCAGGCCGGGGCCGCCCGCGAGGTGCTCGACACCGACCCGGAATTCGTCCGGCGGGCGCTCGCCGCCATCGAGGAGGCCGGGCGGACCGCGATGGACGAGCTGGACCACGTCCTCGGGCTGCTCCGGGAGACCGGCGGTGACCGGCCCTCGGTGGCGCCGCAGCGTACCCTCGCCGACCTGGACCGGCTGGTCAGCGACGCCCGCGCGACCGGGCTGGCGGTGCACGCGCACCGCTTCGGCGACCCGGCGCGGGTGCCGCCGGCGGTCTCCCGGGAGGGCTACCGGATCGTCCAGGAAGGGTTGACCAACGCGGCACGGTACGGCCACGGGCCGGTGACGCTGCGGCTGGACCTGCACCCGGACGCGCTGGACCTGGAGCTGGTCAACGCGGTGGGCCGCGCTGGCCGCGCCGACCCTGGCCGGGGCGGACGCGGCCTGGACGGGATGCGCGAACGCGTGCTGCTGCTCGGCGGCCGGCTCAGCGTGGGCCCGCACGGCGGCCGGTGGCTGATCCGGGCCCGCCTGCCGTACGAGGGGACGCGATGACCACCGGTGTGCTGATCGTCGACGACGACGAGCTGATCCGGGTCGGGCTGCGGGCCATCATCGACGCCCAACCCGACCTGCGGGTGCTCGCCGAGGCCGCCGACGGCGCCGAGGTGCCGCCGCTGGTCGCCCGGCACCGGCCGGACGTGGTGCTGATGGACGTGCGGATGCCCGGCATCGACGGCATCCAGGCCACCCGACACCTGCTGGCCACCTCCGCCGACCCGCCCCGGGTGCTGGTGGTCACCACCTTCGCCAACGACGAGTACGTCTACGAGGCGCTGCGCGCCGGCGCGGCCGGGTTCCTGCTCAAACGGGCCCGGCCGGCCGAGGTGGTCGAGGCGGTCCGGGTGGTCGCGGCGGGGGAGTCGCTGCTGTTCCCGGCCGCGATCCGCCGGCTGGCCGGCGCGTACGGGCCGACCGGCGGTGACCGGCTGACCGCCGCGCGGCTCACCGAGCGGGAGGCCGAGGTGCTGCGGCTGATGACCACCGGCCGGTCCAACCCGGAAATCGCCGCGCACCTGGTGGTCGGGGTGGAGACGGTCAAGACGCACGTCGGCAACGTGCTGGCCAAGCTGGGCGTACGCGATCGAACCCAGGCGGTGATCGCCGCCTACGAGTCCGGCTTCGTCACCCCGTCCGGTTGACCGGTCCCTCCCTCCTACGGGGGAGCGGGTTCACCGCCGCCCGGGAGGGGCCGGGCCGGTTACCGGCCGAGGCTGGGAGCATGACGACGATCACTGCCTTTCGACCCCGTCCCGACTTCCGGTGGCCCGACCGGTTGGCTCCGCTGGCCGCCGGCTGGCTCGGCCTGTGGGGCGTGTTCGCCCTGCTCGGCACGATCACCGGCGCCGGCTACCCGTTCGGCGCGAACGACCCGCACGGCGGCGACGTCAACCTGCTGCGCCTGGTGCCGGTGCAGCTTGCCACCCCGCTGTTCGCCGGGGTGCTGCTGACCGCCGCGGTGGCGGCGCTGGCGATGAGCCGTCCGGCCGTACGCCCGCTCGGCGCGCCGCAGGCGCTGCTCGCCGGATACGGCTGGACGGTGGCGTTCGTGCTCGCCGTGGTCGTTCCGGACGCCCGGGTGCTGGTCATCCTCGGCTACCTGCCGATGCTGATCATCGGGGCGCCGTTCGGCTGGCCGCCCGTCGACTACTCCGAGGTCTTCACCTGGGCGCTGTTCGCCCGGTTCGCCGCGCTCGTCGGTGGGCTGCTGTTGGCCGGGGCGGTGCTCGCCTGGCAGCGCCGCACCGCCGGGGCCTGCGTCGGCTGCGGCCGCCACGACACCGGCCAGGGCTGGACCACCCCGGCCGCCGCCGTGCGCTGGGGTCGCTGGGCCGCCGGCATCGCCGCGGCCATTCCGCTGGCGTACGCGGTGACCCGGTTCGCCTGGGCGGCCGGCATCCCGCTGGGCATCTCCGCGGAGTTCCTGACCGAGATGCGGGAGACCGGGCTGGTGTGGGCCGGGTTGGGGCTGGGTGCGTTCGCCACCGTCGGCGCGATCCTCACCCTCGGGCTGGTGCAGCGGTGGGGCGAGCGGTTCCCGCGCTGGATGCTGGGGCTGGCCGGCCGCCGGGTGCCGGTGAAGCTGGCCGTGGTGCCGGCCACCCTGGTCGCCGTCGCGGTGACCGCGGCCACTCTGGGGCTGGTCAGCAACCCCGAGTTCTGGCAGCTCTCCCACGGTTTCAGCCTGGCCGGGGCGCCGATGCTGCTCTGGCCGTTCTGGGGAGTGGCGCTCGGCGCCGCCACGTACGCGTACCACCTGCGCCGCCGCGGAGCCTGCCGGCGCTGCGATCGGGGCTGAGGGTGGGAGCGGGGCGCCCCTCGAAGCCGGGGCGCCCCCGCGAATGTGAGCTAGCGTGGGTCGGGTGACTGCGCCCTCCCCGGTAATCCCGGTTCCACCGGCCGACCTGCCCGGCACGCTCGGCGCGCTACGGGCGGCCGGTCACCAGTACCGCACCGTCAAGCAGGAACTGCGCGAGAATCTCCTGGCCCGGATGCGCAACGGCGAGGCCCGCTTCCCCGGCATCGTCGGCTACGACGACAGCGTGCTGCCCGAGGTCGAGCGGGCGCTGCTCGCCGGGCACGACATGGTGCTGCTCGGCGAGCGGGGCCAGGGCAAGACCCGGCTGATCCGCTCCCTCGGCGCGCTGCTCGACGAGTGGACCCCGGTCATCCCCGGCTCGGTGCTCAACGAGCACCCGATGCACCCGCTCACCCCGGCGTCCCGCGCCCAGGTGGCCGAGGCCGGCGACGATCAGCCGGTCGGCTGGCTGCATCGCTCGATGCGCTACGGCGAGAAGTTGGCCACGCCGGACACCAGCGTCGGTGACCTGATCGGTGACGTCGACCCGATCCGGATCGCCCAGGGCCGCACCCTCGGCGACCCGGAGACCATCCATTTCGGGCTGGTGCCCCGTACCAACCGGGGCATCTTCGCCGTCAACGAGCTGCCCGACCTGGCCGAGCGGATCCAGGTCGCGCTGCTCAACGTGCTGGAGGAGCGGGACATCCAGGTCCGCGGCTACCAGCTGCGGCTGCCGCTGGACCTGCTCCTGGTCGCCAGCGCCAACCCGGAGGACTACACCAACCGGGGCCGGATCATCACCCCGCTCAAGGACCGGTTCGGCGCGGAGATCCGCACCCACTACCCGGTGGACCTGGAGTTGGAGCTGGAGCTGATCCGGCAGGAGGCCGACCTGGTCGCCGAGGTGCCGGAGCACGTCCTGGAGGTCCTGGCCCGGTTCGCCCGGGCGGTGCGCGAGTCACCGTCGGTGGATCCGCGCTCGGGCGTCTCCGCCCGGTTCGCCATCGCCGCCGCCGAGACCGTGGCCGGTGCCGCGCTGCGCCGCGCCGGCCTGCTCGCCGCCGCCGGCGCCCCGGAAGGACGCCCGGAGGCCGCGGTGGCCCGGGTCGGCGACGCGGTGTCGGTGACCAGCACCCTGCGCGGCAAGGTGGAGTTCGAGAGCGGCGAGGAGGGGCGGGAGATCGAGATCCTTGCCCACCTGCTGAGGACCGCGACCGCCGAGACGTTCCGTGCCCACCTGGCCGGGCTGGACCTGTCCGGCTTCACCGGCCTGGTCGAGGACGGCGCGGCGATCGAGACCGGCGAGCTGGTCGGCGCCGCCGAGCTGCTGCGTCAGGTGGGCACCGTGCCCGGGCTGGCCAAGGTGCTGGACCGGCTCGGCCTGGGCGACGCGCCCACCCCGGAGGAGGCCGCCGCGGGTGTCGAGTTCGTGCTGGAGGGGCTGCACCTGACCCGCCGGCTCGGCAAGGACGTCACGGACTCCGGGCGCACCGTCTACGGCGGCCGGAGCTGACCGTGGCCGGCAACCGGTTCCGGTACGGGCAGTGGCGCGGCGGCCCTGACCCGCTCGCGCCCCCGTACGACGTGCGCGAGGCGGTGGACGCGGTCGGCGCCGAGGTGCTGGCCGGCGGCAGCCTGCGGGAGGCACTGCGCGACCTGCTGCGCCGTGGTCCGCAGGGGCGTGGCGGGCTGGACGACCTGGCCGCCCGGGCCCGCCGGCTGCGCCGCGAGGCGCTGCGCCGGGGTGACCTGGACGGCGCGGTGACCCGGGCGCGGGCCCTGCTCGATCAGGCTCTCGCCGCCGAGCGGGACGAGCTGCGGGGCCGCGACGACGATGGCGCGCGGTTCGCCGAGTCGGTGCTGGACAACCTGCCCCGCTCCACCGCACGGGCGGTGGAGCAGCTGGCCGGCTACCAGTGGGCCAGCGCGGACGCCCAGAGGTCGTACCAGCAGATCCTCGACCAGCTTCGTGGCGACGTACTCGGCCAGCGCTTCGCCGGCCTGCGCGACGCGGTGCGCGCCTCCGCCGACCCGGCCGTTCAGCGGCGGCTCGCCGAGATGATGAGCGACCTGAACGACCTGCTGGCCCGGCACGGCCGCGCGGAGGACACCACCGACGCGTTCGCCGAGTTCATGCGCCGGCACGGCGACTTCTTCCCGGAGCGGCCGGAGACGGTCGACGAGTTGATCGACGTGCTGGCCCGGCGCTCGGCGGCGGGCGAGCGGCTGATGAACTCGCTCTCGGATCGGCAGCGCGCCGAGCTGGCCGGGCTGATGCGGCAGTCGCTCGGCGACCAGCTCGCCGGGGAGCTGTCCGCGCTCGACGAGAACCTGCGGTCGCTGCGGCCGGATCTGCGGTGGGGGCGCGGCGAGCGGGTCCGGGGCGAGCAGCCGCTGGGCTACGCCGACGCGGCCGGCGCGTTGGGCGAGATCGGCGAGCTGGACGACCTGCTGGACCAGCTCGATCAGGAACACCCCGGCGCCACTCTGGACGACGTGGACGTCGACGCGGTGGCCCGGACGCTGGGCCGCAGCGCCGCCGACGATGTCCGCCGGCTGCGTGAGCTGGAGCGGGAACTCCGCCGGCAGGGCTGGGTGAGCCGGGACGCGGACGGGCTCACGCTGAGCCCGAAGGCGCTGCGTCGGCTCGGCGGGACCGCGCTGCGGCGGGTCTTCGCCGACCTGACCGCCGGGCCGCGTGGCCAGCATGATCTGCGGTCGGCGGGTGCCGCCGGCGAGGTCAGCGGCGGGTCCCGACCCTGGCAGTACGGCGACGAGCAGCCGTTGGACGTGGTCCGCACGCTGACCCGGGCGGTGAGCCGGGCCGGGCCGAGCGTGCCGGTGCAGCTCGCGGTGGACGACTTTGAGGTGGTGGAGACCGAGAAGCGGGCTTCCGCTGCGGTGGTGCTCTGCGTCGACCTCTCGTACTCGATGATCTCCCAGGGGCGCTGGGGGCCGATGAAGCAGACCGCGTTGGCGCTGGCGCATCTGATGGAGACGCGTTTCCCGCAGGACGCCCTGCAGATCGTCGGTTTCGGCCGGGAGGCGATGACGCTCAGCCAGCAGGAGTTGGCCGCCGTGGAGCCGGACATGGAGCAGGGCACCAACCTGCAGCACGCGCTGCGGCTGGCCGGTCGGCACCTGCGTCGGCACCCGGACGCCGAGCCGGTGGTGCTGGTGGTCACCGATGGCGAGCCGACCGCCCACCTGGATCCGGACGACGGGGAGGCGCTGTTCCACTGGCCGCCGCTGCCGGAGACGATCGAGGCGACCGTCCGCGAGGTGGATCGGCTCAGCCGCTACGGCGCCACCCTCAACCTGTTCATGCTCGGCGACGACCCGGGTCTGCGCCGTTTCGTCGACGCGGTGGCCCGGCGCAGCCGGGGTCGGATGTTCACCCCGGACACCGACGATCTGGGCGAGTACGTGGTCAGCGACTACCTGCGCTCCCGCCAGTCCCGCCGCTGACCCACCCCTTGTCGATCATGGAGTTGTGGTGGGCGACACATCCGTCACGTCCGGGTGAACCGGGCATCACAACTGCATGATCGACGCGGTGGGGCGGGGTTGACTGGGGGACGTGGACAGCGGGGCGCTGCGGCGGGCGTATGGCGGGGTTTTTGCCGAGATCGACGGGGCGGCGTTCGGCCCGCCGCCGGAGGGGCAGCTCAGCGCCGAGCAGATCCTCGCGCACCTGGTGGCCAACGACGAGCTGATGATCCAGGCCACCGAGGCGTTGCTGGCCGGGTCGGGGTTCGCCTACTTCGACCTGAATGACATGCACCGCCCGCAGCTCGACGCGCTGGTCGCCGAGCAGGGTGGCCTGCGTGGCCTGGCCGCGTTGCTGCACGGCACCAGTGACCGCTTGTGCGACCTGGTCGACCAGCTCGGCCTGGCTGCGGAGACCCCGGTCGAGACCCACCTGCGGGAGGGCTTCGACCTCATCGTCGACGAGCGGCTGCCCTGGTCGCGCACCCTGGACCTGCACACCCGGGTCCACCTCCCCAAACACCAGGCGCAACTCCACATGCTCCGCACCTGACCCTCGCCGATCTTGCACTTCCTGCCTCGACAAAGAGGGCACAGCGGGCGAATGCGCGACCGAAAGTGCAAGATCGCGGGCGGGTGGGGCGGGCTCGCGCGGGGTCAGGTCTTTAGGAGCTCGGGGCGGGGGCGGAAGGTGCGGCGGTAGGCGGAGGGGGCGACGCCGATGCGTTGGTGGAGTTGCTGGCGCAGGGCGGCGGTGGTGCCGAAGCCGCAGCGGTGGGCGATCTGGTCGACGGTGAGGTTGGTCGTCTCCAGCAGCAGTCGAGCGTGGTCGGTGCGCTGTTGGAGCAGCCACTGTGCCGGGCTCAGCCCGGTCTCCGAGCGGAAGCGCCGGGTGAAGGTGCGCACGCTCATCCGGGCCTGTTCGGCCAGGTCGCGCAGCGCGATTGGCTCGTGCAGCCGTTGCCGGGCCCACTCGCGGGCGCCGGCGGTGCTGGTGTCGGTGGCCTTGGGCACCGGCCGCTCGATGTACTGCGCCTGGCCGCCGTCGCGCCAGGGCGGCATCACGCAGCGGCGGGCCGCCCGGTTGGCGACCTCGCTGCCGTGGTCGAGGCGGATGACGTGCAGGCAGAGGTCGATGCCGGCGGCCACTCCGGCCGAGGTGAGCACCCGCTCGTCGGAGATGAACAGCACGCCCGGGTCGAGGTCCACCCGGTCGTGCAGCCGGCGGAACTGCTCCGCGTACGCCCAGTGGGTGGTGGCCCGGCGCCCGTCGAGCAGCCCGGCGGCGGCCAGCACGAACGCCCCGGTGCAGATCGACATCACCCGGGCGCCCCGCTCGTACGCCGACCGCAGCGCCTCGGCCACCTCCGGCTCGACGGTGCCCGAGGTCAGCGCGCTGCCGTCGTGGATGCCCGCGACGATCACGGTGTCGGCGGTGTCGAGCAGCTCCAGCCCGTGGTCCGGGAGCACCTGGAAGCCGGCGGTGCTGCGGACCGGCTGGCCGCCCGGGGTGCACACCCGCACGTCGTAGAAGGAGCTCCCGTCGGCGCCCCGGGCGGTGCTGAACACCTGCGACGGGGTGCCGAGGTCCAAGCCGACCACCTGGTCGAGGGCGAGTACGGCGATCCGGTGCGGGCGTACGGTCATGGCCCGATTATTGCGCACGATGGCTTTCCGGCCACTCGTGGCTGCCGGCGGCGCCGCCCAGACTGATCCGCGTGACTAAGAACCGCCGCCTGCACCCCGCCTGGCTGGTCGCCGCCATCGCCTTCGTGGCGCTGGTCGGCGCGGCCGGCTTCCGCGCCACCCCCTCGGTGCTGCTGCACCCGCTGCACGAGGAGTTCGGCTGGCCGCTGGCCACCATCTCCGCGGCCGTTTCGGTCAACCTGCTGCTCTACGGGCTCACCGCGCCGTTCGCCGCCGCGCTGATGGACCGGTTCGGTATCCGCCGGGTGGTCTCGGTGGCGCTGCTGCTGGTCGCCGCGGGCAGCGGGCTGACGGTCTTCATGACCGCCTCCTGGCAGCTGCTGCTCTGCTGGGGCGTGCTGGTCGGGCTGGGCACCGGCTCGATGGCGCTGGCCTTCGTGGCCACCATCACCGGGCGCTGGTTCGTCCGACGGCGGGGCCTGGTCACCGGGGTGTTGACCGCGGGTGGGGCGGCCGGGCAACTGGTCTTCCTGCCGCTGATCGCGGTGCTGGTGCGCGACCACGGCTGGCGTACGGCGGCACTCGTCGTGGCCGGAGCCGCGCTGGCGGTCGTACCCCTGGTGGTGTGGCTGCTGCGCGAGCACCCGGCGGATCTCGACCTGCCCGCCTACGGCGCGAGCGAGGTCGTCGCGGCGCCGCCGGCGACCGGCGGCGCGGCGACCCGGGCGCTGGGTGCGCTCGCCACCGCGGCCCGGACCCGGCCGTTCTGGCTGCTGGCCGGCGGGTTCGCGATCTGCGGCGCGACCACGAACGGCCTCGTCGGTACGCACTTCGTGCCGGCCGCGCACGACCACGGCATGGCCGAGACCACCGCCGCCGGGCTGCTCGCCCTGGTCGGGCTCTTCGACATCGTCGGCACGATCGCCTCCGGCTGGCTGACCGACCGGGTCGACAGCCGGCTGCTGCTCGGCGCCTACTACGCGCTGCGCGGGGCGTCCCTGCTGCTGCTGCCGAGCCTGTTCGCCGGCACCGCCAAGCCCAGCATGCTGGTGTTCATCATCTTCTACGGCCTGGACTGGGTGGCCACCGTGCCGCCGACCGTGGCGCTGTGCCGGGAGTACTTCGGCACCGCCGGGGCGGTCGTGTTCGGCTGGGTGTTCGCCGCCCACCAGCTCGGCGCGGCGGTCGCCGCGACCGGCGCGGGCCTGGTCCGGGACCAGCTCGGCGACTACGCGATGGCCTGGTACGTGGCCGGCGGGCTGTCGATCGGCGCGGCCGGGCTGTCGTTGCTGCTGCGCCGGCGGCCGGGCCGGCCGGTGCCGGAGGCCGTCCTGGTCGCCGCGACCGCGCCCCGGGCCTGGAGCTTCCGGGGTTGAGGCGACGCGGCGCGAGCGCCGCCGGCCAGCCGGGCGGTCAGCCGAGGGTCCACTGCTGGGCGGGCCGGCCGTCGCAGGCCCGCTGCCGGACGTCGTCGCCGGCCTCGTCGCCGTCGTCGTCGGCCTGCCCGCACTTGCCGCTGTGCACCGCGACCAGCAGCACCGGGCCGGTGCCGGTGGCGGTCAGCCGCCACTGCTGGTTGGCCCCGCCGTGGCAGGGGAACTGCAGCATCCGGGCGCCGTCGTCCCCGCTGCCGCCCTCGACGTCGAGGCACTGCCCGTGGGCGGCGTTGGTCAGCGTCACCACGTCGGCGCCGGCCGGGTTGAGCACCCACTGCTGCTCCGGGCCGCCGGTGCAGGCCGCGAGCTGTGCCTGCGCCTCCTCGTCGGCGCCGTCGAGCCCGAGGCAGAGCCCGGAGGCGGCCCGCAGCACCCTGGGGCCGGTGGCCGGGGCGGCCGGCGTGGTGGCCGCCGGGGTCGGCGACGGGGCGGTCGTGCTCGGTTCGGCGGCCGGGGTGGTGGGCTCCGCGGCGCTGGACGGCGCGCCGACCGTCGCCGGGACGACCGGCTCGTCGCCACCGCCGAACGCCCCGGTGGCGAAGACCACCCCCAGGATCACGCCGACCAGCCCGACCGCCAGGGCCACCCGCAGCAGCGGGTCGGCCAGGGGGCCGGGGCGGGCTGTGCGCCGACCGCCGTAGACGGTGCCGGCGGGGTCGGGGCGTTCCTCGGGCGCGGACATACGCGCCATCCTCACCCACGTCGGCGGGCCGGTGCCAGTCCGCCGTCAGTCGACGACCCGGACGTCCTTCCAGAACGCCACCCGGTCACGCACCATCTCGGCGTCGGGCTTCGGCTCCGGGTAGTACCAGACCGCGTCCGCGCTGGTGCTGCCCTCGTGCTCGAGGGTGTAGTAGGAGGCGGTGCCCTTCCACGGGCAGACGGTGTGCGTCGCGGACTCGCGGATCAGGTCGTCGCGCAGGGCGGAGCGGGGGAAGTAGTGGTTTCCCTCCACCAGCACGGTGTCGTCGCTCTCGGCGACGACCAGGTCGTTCCACACGGCTTTCGGCATACGACCAACACTAGGCCGTGGCACCGACGGCGACAGCGGTCGCGACGGCTCAGCGGGTCGGCTGTGGATCGGTGACGTCGGCCACGGTGGCCGCGAGCGCGGTGATCGCGGCGTCGGCGTCGACCGCGACGGCGAGGCCGCGCTCGCCGGCGCCGAGGGTGATCTCCCGGCCGCGCAGCCGCTCGTCCGCGATCACCGGCCAGGCGGTGCTCGCGCCGAACGGGGTGATGGTGCCGCGCTCGTAGCCGGTGGCGGCGAGGGCGCCCGCCGCGTCCGGCATGGACATCCGGTGCACCCCGAGCAGGGCGCGCAGCTTGGGCCAGGAGACGACCCGGTCGCCGGGGGTGAGGACGAACAGGTGGTCGTCCGCGCCCCGGCGGACCACGATCGTCTTGACCACGTCGGGCACGGCCACGCCCCGGACGGCGGCGGCCTCCGCCAGGCTGCCGACCGCGCCGTGCGGGATCAGCCGGTAGGGCAGTCCGGCGGAGTCCAGGGCGGCGATCGCGGGCGACGGCATGCACGCCACGGTAACCGCCGGGCCTGCCAACGGACGGGAAATGGCCACCGTCGACATCCCACGGTTTCCGGGGTACGGGCGTAAGGTGATCACATGCGCGCGGAGCGTGTGGATCACTCGGTTGACCATGATCAAGCGGTGGACACGCTGCGGCGGTCGTACGCCGCGGTGCCCACGGGCGAGCCTGTCCGGCTCGCCAAACGCACCTCTAACCTGTTCCGCCCCCGGTCCGCTCCCCGGACCCCGGGGCTCGACGTGAGCGGCCTCGGCCGGGTGCTGTCGGTCGACCCGACCGGTCGCACCGCCGACGTGCAGGGCATGTGCACGTACGAGGACCTGGTCGACGCGACGCTGCCGCACGGGCTGATGCCGCTGGTGGTGCCGCAGCTACGCACCATCACCCTGGGTGGGGCGGTCACCGGCCTCGGGATCGAGTCGACCTCCTTCCGCAACGGCCTGCCGCACGAGTCGGTACGGGAGCTGGACGTACTCACCGGCTCCGGCGAGATCATCACCGCCCGGCCGGAGGGCGAGCACGCGGACCTGTTCACCGCGTTCCCCAACTCCCTGGGCAGCCTCGGCTACGCCACCCGGCTGCGCATCGAGCTGCAACCGGTCGGCCGGTACGTGGCGTTGCGCAACATCCGGTTCACCCGGTTGGAGGCGCTCACCGACGCGATCGCCGAGGTGACCGCGACCCGGTCCTGGGCCGGCGAACCGGTCGACGCGATGGACGGGGTGATGTTCAGCCCCGGCGAGGCGTACCTGGTGCTGGCCACGTTCACCAACGCGGCCGACCCGCCCAGCGACTACACCGGCCAGGCGATCTACTACCGGTCGCTGCGCCAGCGCACCCGTGACGTGCTCACCGCGTACGACTATCTGTGGCGCTGGGACACCGACTGGTTCTGGTGCTCGGCGGCGTTCGGCGCCCAGCACCCGGTGGTGCGGCGGCTCTGGCCGGCGCGCTACCGGCGCAGCGACGTCTACCACCGACTGGTCCGGCTCGAGCACCGGCACCAGGTGGCGGCCCGGATCGACCGGCTGCGCGGCCAGCCGGCCCGGGAGCGGGTGGTGCAGGACGTGGAGATCCCGCTCGAACGTACCGCCGACTTCCTGCGCTGGTTCGCCGGCGCGGTGGGGATGAACCCGGTGTGGCTCTGTCCGTTGCGGTTGCGTGAGCCGGCGGGTCCCGGCTCTGCGCGGTCCTGGCCGCTGTATCCGCTCCGGCCGGGGCAGGACTACGTCAACATTGGGTTCTGGGGGAGCGTGCCGATCGCGCCGGGCGCCGCCGACGGCGACATCAACCGCACGATCGAACGCAGGGTGTCGGAGTCGGGCGGGCACAAGTCGCTCTACTCCGACGCGTATTACGACCGGGACGCCTTCGATCGCCTCTACGGCGGCGACACGTGGCGCGCGGTGAAGGACCGCTACGACCCGGACCACCGGCTGACGGGACTGTACGAAAAGGCGGTAGCACGAGCATGAGCCTGACCGACCGAGATCAGGGGGCGGCGAGCGTCCCCGCCACCCCGCCGGCGGGGGGCCGGCGAACGGGTCCAACCGTGGCGGACGTCGTCCGCGCGGTCACCGCTGGGCCGCTGCCGGTGCGGATCACCGGGTACGACGGCAGCGCCCTCGGCCCGTCCGACGCCGGCATTACCCTGTCGATCCGCACCGAGCGGGGGCTGTCGTACCTGCTCACCGCCCCCGGCGACCTGGGCATGGCCCGGGCCTACGTCAGTGGTGACCTGGCGTTGCAGGGGGTGCACCCGGGTGACCCGTACGAGGCGCTGCAGGTGCTCAAGGACGAGCTGCGGCTGCGCCCACCGTCGCTGGCCGAGGGGCTGACGCTGGTCCGCGGGCTGGGCTGGGAGCGGCTGCTGCCGCCGCCGGCCCCGCCGCAGGAGGCGCAGCCGCGCTGGAAGCGGGTGATGAACGGGCTGCGGCACTCGCGGGTCCGGGACAGCACGGCCATCTCGCACCACTACGACGTCTCCAACGCCTTCTACGAGAAGGTGCTCGGCCCGTCGATGACGTACACCTGCGCGGTGTTCCGGTCTCCAGAGGACACGCTGGAGCAGGCTCAGGCGTCGAAGTACGACCTGGTCGCCGGCAAGCTGGCGCTCAAGCCGGGGATGCGGCTGCTCGACGTGGGCTGCGGCTGGGGCGGCATGGTCCGGCACGCCGCGCGCGAGTACGGCGTCAAGGCGCTCGGGGTGACCCTGTCGAAGGCGCAGGCGCAGTGGGCGCAGGCGGCGATCGAACGGGAGGGGCTGACCGAGCTGGCCGAGGTGCGGCACCTGGACTACCGGGACGCGCCGGCGGAGCAGTTCGACGCCATCTCCTCCATCGGGTTGACCGAGCACATCGGGGTGCGCAACTACCCGGCCTACTTCGCGGCGCTGCGGGACCGGCTCCGGCCGGCCGGGCGGTTGCTCAATCACTGCATCACGCGGGCGGACAATCGCGCGCCGCACCGCTCCGGCGCGTTCATCGACCGGTACGTCTTTCCCGACGGGGAGCTGGCCGGCCCGGGTCGGCTGATCAGCGAGGTGCACGACTCCGGGCTGGAGGTGCACCACGAGGAGAACCTGCGGCAGCACTACGCGCTGACGCTGGCCGCCTGGTGCCGCAACCTGGTCGAGCACTGGGACTTCTGCGTCTCGGAGGTGGGCGCGGGCACCGCCCGGGTGTGGGGGCTGTACATGGCCGGGTCGCGGATGGCGTTCGAGCGCAACGGCATCCAGTTGCACCAGGTGCTGGCCACCCGCAACGAGCCGGAGGGCAGGAACAGCTACCCGCTGCGCCCCGACTGGCTGCCCTGACCGTCGCCGCCTGAAGCCGCGCCGACGATCGGCGCGGCTTTTGGCGAACCCATTGACAAACAAATTTTGTACGTACAAACTGATTTTGCCATGAGAGACGTCCTGTACCTGGAACAGATCGAGCAGGCCGAGGTCCTGCTCAAGCCGCAGCGCGTCGAGGTGCTGCGGCAACTGGCCGAGCCGCGCACCTGCACCGAGGTCGCGGCCCGACTCGACCAGACGCCACAGCGCGTCTACTACCACGTCAAGCAGCTCGTCGCGGCCGGCCTGGTCGAGCTGGTCAACGAGCGCAAGGTCCGCGGCATCACCGAGGGCATCTACCAGGCCGCCGCCCGCTCCTACTGGCTCTCGCCCCGCCTGGTTGGCCGGATCGGGCTGCGGCGGGCCCGCGACGAGCTGAGCCTGGGCTACCTGCTGGACCTGATGGAAGAGGTCCAGGCCGACATCGCCGCCCTGGACCGGGCGGCGCCCGAGCTGCCCTCGATCGGGGTCTCCGGCGAGATCCGGGTGCCGGCGGAGCAACGCCAACAGTTCCTGCATGACCTGCAAACCGCACTTCAAGACCTGTTCACCCGCTACGGCGGCAGCGAAGGAGATGCCTTCAAACTCGCCGTGGCCTGCTATCCGAAAGGGAACGACCATGAGTGAACCGTTGAAGGTGCAGGCCCGCCTCTCCGCGCCCGTCGGGCGCGTCCGCCAGGCCCTGACCGATCCGGCCGAGCTGCGACTCTGGCTGTCCGAGCACGCCGAGGTCGAGCTGCCCCAGCGGTACGAGTTCTGGGGCCGGTACACCCCCGACGGCGACGCCCCGCACCAGCGGCTGCTGCACGCCGACGACGACACGTTGCGCTTCACCTGGCTGCTGGACGGCGTGGAGACCACCACCGAGTTCCAGCTGGCCGCCGAAGGCCCCGACAGCACCGTGCTGACGCTGACGCAGAGCCACTTCGACTTCGCCGAGGCGATGAGCGGCTCCAGCATCCGCGGTGTGCTCCAGACCTACTGGTCGCTGGCCATCGCCAACCTGGCCTCCCACCTCGAGGGCCGGCCGCTGCTGCCGCGGACCGATTTCACCTCCGCCGACCTGCGCGGCGAGCTGGTCATCGCCGCCCCCGCCGACATGGTGTGGCAGTCGCTGACCGACTCCGAGCAGGCCAGCGCCTGGTTCGGCTACCCGATCGGCATCGAGCCCTGGGTCGGCGGCCGGTACGCCATGGGCGGCTTCGACGCCGGGTACGCGGCCAAGGTGGTCGACCTGGAGCCGGGCCGCAAGATGTCCATCGACTGGGGACCCACCGGCGTCACGACCTGGGAGCTGGCCGAGTCCGGTGGCCGGACCACGCTGACCTTCGTGCAGAGCGGCTTCGACGAGGGCAACCCCCCGTACGCGGCCTGGACCGGGTCGGTGGCCGGCCTGTCGGAGCTGCGCCGCTTCCACGAGGTGCCCGACTGGCAGCCGATCTGGCTCGCCGCCGACGTGCCCGGCCTGGATCCCGAGCCCACCGCAGCGGCTGGCTGACGCGGTAACAGCCCTTGCGAGCGCCGGCCCACCCACCACGGGCCGGCGCTCGCCGCGCGTCCGGCCGGCGGGGTCCGGTCTCCGCCGGTGGCTCAGGCGATGGTGGCGATGTCGCCGTCATCGAAGTAGATGGCCTGGTGCAGCCGGCCGCCGAGCGCGGCAGCGTACCGGGCAACGACGTCCTGACCGGAAATCCGGCCCTGCTCGATCTGGGACACCCGGCCCTTGGTCACGCCCATCCGCTCGGCGATCTGTTGTTGAGTGAAGCCACGGGCGCGTCGCACCTCCGCGAGACGGTGCCCGACGACCTGCGCGAGCAACTCCTCCTTGCCCGCTTGGACAGCCGCCTCGCCGCCGGCGCGCTGCACGTACTCCGCCCGGATGTCCGTCCACCGCACGTGACCACTCACCGCTGTCCCCCCTCCTGTTGTGCGAGTTCCTTCAAGTAAATCTCGTAGCGTTGTTCGGCGAGCGGGATGGCCTGTCGATATCAACTCGACCACTGGCCCGCCTTGTCCCCGGCAACGAGCAGAATGCTCGCCCGCCAGGGGTCGAAGACGAAGAGGATGCGGACCGTGCCCGGCCCCAACTCCTTCAGGTTCGCTATCGACGATCCGGTGATCGTGTCGGCCAACGGCCGGCCCAGCCCCGGTCCGGCTTCGGCGAGCGCGTCGATTGCCTGCACAACCCGGGCGAACGTCGCTTGGTCCAGGCTGGCGCACCGAAGCAGTATACCAATTGCTATACCTGGCTGGCTGCGTCAGCAGCTCACCGCCGTTGCGATTCGCTGGCCGGATTCGGTGACTTATCCGCCTGAAGTGGGTACTGGCGTGCGATGTTCTTCATCTTTGGTCTCCGTACCAAGGTCGACCGATCGGGTGTTGTTCAGCAGGTCTGCCGCAACTGCGGCAACCACGCCGCGCAGGTGATCACCCGTCGGTCGACCAAGTTCACCCTCTTCTTCATCCCGCTCATCCCGATCCGCACCCGGTATGCACAGCAGTGCACCTTCTGCGGGGCGCAGTACGAGATCTCCAAGTCCGACGTCGACCGTCTCCCGGTCGGCTGAACCGCCGATGGCCCGCTTCCTCTGCTGGCTGATCCGCCGGCCACCGCCGCCGTCCGGCCCTCCGGTGCACACCGCCCCTCGCCCGCCCTGCACTCCCGGGCGGCGAAAGCGCCACCGCGCCCGCCGTCCGCTGGCCGGCACCAGGCTGCCCCGCTCACCCTGGAACCGCTCCGCCGGCCGCTGACCGCATCGGTTGCGCACCCACCTCCACCGGTGTGCGCCGTCCATCCGACTGTCGGGCGCCTCGTGTCAGAAAGGGCGTTGGCCGGCACCGGTGCTCGCCGTGCTCTGGCCGGGGCGGGTGTCACCCTCGGGTCCTGTCGAGCGCCCCGTATGTGGGGCACCGGGCACGACCAGCCCAGCCGGACGGATACAACCACCGGCGGGTGCAGCCGCGGAGCAATCGGGGCCAGCCCGAGCAAGCCGGGCCACCGGACCGGAGAAGCCTCGCCGTCCAAGCCTCTCGGCATGCCCCGTTCCTGGGGCAGCTCGACAGGAGCGCGTACCAGAGGAGGGCCGACCCGGCACTTCCTCCTGTGTGGCCGGACCGGCTGGATTTGCGCGGCCGTCCGGTCCCTGGCGGGTACCTCGTGCGCTGACTAGGCTTTTGGGGTTTGCCGTGGACCGGTCCGCCGAGGGTGCACGCACGACGAAGAGCCGGAGCGACCGTGTCGCCACAGGACGTGAAGCAGGCTGCGGGGGACCGCACCCCCGCCGAGCCGAACGGCGTGCCACCCGCACCCGGTGACCCGACCGATCCGGCGCCGGCCGCAGGAGCGCCGGCAGCCCGGGAGACGACGGGCGGACAGGCGATCAGTGTCGCGCTGGCGCGGTCGGGCCGCGCCGGGTTGCTCCTCGCGGGCGCGGTCCTGGTCGCGGAGGCGTTCTGGCTGGTTGCCGCGCTACCCGGCGCCGCGCTGGTCAGCGACCTGGGCGCGCTGCTGGTCGCCGGTTGGGCCACCGTCGCCTGCGCCGGGGCCGCTCGCCGTCAACCAACCCCACTGCGCCGGTTCTGGACGCTGCTCGCGGCCACCATGGCGCTCGCCGCGCTCGGTCGGGCGATCTGGACGGCGCAACGGCTCGGCGGTGGCGATCTGCCGCACACGCCGCTGGTCGGGGCGGTCTTCATCGCCGGCATCCTTACCGGGACCGCAGCGCTGCTCTGTTTCCCCTCCGCGCCCCGGACCGCGGTCGGGCGGGCCCGGACGCTGCTGGACGGGGTGATCGTGGCGCTGGCCCTGGTGCCGATCGGCTGGGTGCTGGTGTTCCGTGGTGTCGCCGCGGCCGAGCTGGCCGACCCGGCGCGCACGCTGGGGCTGCTCTATCCGATGTTCGACCTGATGCAGCTCACCATCCTGGTCGCGGTCGTCGGCCCGGCCCGGCCGGTGTGGCGGCCGTTGGGCGTGCTCGCGGCCAGCCTCACCATCCGGGTGGTCGCCGACGTCGGGTACGTCTCGCTGGTCGTGCGCGCCGACTACGCCGCCGGTCACCTGATCGACCTGTGCTGGCCACTGAGCTACCTGCTGATCGGCCTCGCCGCCCGGTACCCGCCGCCGCCGGACTGCGACGGCACCGACGACACCGCCGACTCGTCGCCGCCGCCGTGGTGGCGGGTGGCTCTGCCGTACCTGCCGGTGGGTGGGGCGATCATCGCGGTGGTGCTGGCCCGCCGGCCCACCGGGCAGACCCCGCAGCTGATCTTCGTGACGATGATGGCGCTGCTCGCGGCCCTCGCGGTACGCCAGGGGCTGGCCGCCAACGAGAACCTGCGCCTGGTGGTCAGGCTGCGCCGGCTCGCGTACGGCGACCAGCTCACCGGGCTGCCCAACCGGCTGTTGTTCAACCGGCGGCTGCGCACGGCCCTGCGCGACGGCCGGCCGGTGGCCGTACTGCTGCTGGACCTGGACGGGTTCAAGCAGGTCAACGACCGGTTCGGGCACGCCACCGGCGACACCCTGCTGACCGGGCTGGCGGCGCGGATGCGTGCCGCAGTCAACGGCGACGGCACCATCGCCCGGCTCGGCGGCGACGAGTTCGCGGTGCTGGTCCACGGCGACCGACCGGTGCCCCCGGAGCAACTCGCCGAGCGGCTGCTGAACGCCCTGCAACCCTCCGACGGAGACGAGGACGTCGGCGTGCACCCGTCGGCGAGCATCGGCATCGCCGAGTACGGCCCGCAGCACGCCTCCCACACCGACCTGCTGCGCGACGCCGACATCGCCATGTACGCGGCCAAGGCGGCCGGGAAGTCCGCGCACCGGACGTGCACCCCGGCGCTGCGCGAGTCGGCCGTCTCGCGGGCCGAGCTGATCGCGGACCTGCGCCGGGCCGTCGACGAGCAGCAGCTGCACCTGGAGTTCCAACCCATCGTCGACCTGGCCACCGGCGCGGTCCGCAGCGCCGAGGCCCTGGTGCGCTGGCAGCACCCCCGGCTCGGGATGCTGCCGCCGGCCCGGTTCCTGCCGCTGGCGGAGGAGACCGGGCTGATCCTGCCGATCGACCGCTGGGTGATCCACGAGGCGTGCCGGGCCGCGGCGACCTGGCGGGACCGGGCGCCGGAGGCGACCGTCGCGGTGAACATCTCCGCGGCGCACCTGCGCCGGCCGGACCTGATCGCCACGGTCACCGAGGCCACCGCCGAGGCCGGGCTGGCGCCGCGCGCATTGACCCTGGAGCTGACCGAGTCGGCGCTGATCGAGGGGACCGACGCGGTGCTGGAGCGGCTGCGCCAGCTCCGGGAACTGGGCATCGGCATCGCCATCGACGACTTCGGCACCGGCTACTCGTCGCTGAGCTACCTGCACCGCATCCCGGCCACCGAACTGAAGATCGACCGTTCGTTCGTGGCCCGGCTGGGCGCGGACGACCGGGCGTACGCCACGGTGGAGATGGTCACCCGGCTGGCCGACGCGTTCGACCTGGCGGTGGTCGCCGAGGGGGTGGAGACCGAGCGCCAGCACGCGGTGGTCACCGCGATCGGCTGCCCGCGCGGCCAGGGCTATCTGTACGGGCGGCCGGACGGCCCCGGCACGGTGGGTCAGAATCGGGCTTGACCCTCACGTAACGGCAGGCGGGAGCCTGGTTCCCGGAAGGGAGGGAAACCATGGCGTACACGGTGGGTCAGGTGGCGAAGGTCGCCGGCGTGACGGTACGGGCGCTGCACCACTACGACCAGATCGGGCTGCTCTCGCCGAGCGGGCGGACCACGACCGGCTACCGCCGCTACGACGACACGGACCTGGAACGGTTGCAGCTCGTCCTGTACTACCGGGAGCTGGGTTTCCCACTGGAGGAGATCGCCGCCATCATCGACGACCCGGCGGCCGACCCGGCCGCGCACCTGCGCCGCCAGCACGAGCTGCTGACGGTACGGATCAAGCGGTTGCAGGAGATGGTCACGGCGATCGAGTTCGCGATGGAGGCGAGCAAGTTGAACATCCAACTCACCCCGGAGGAGCGGTTCGAGGTCTTCGGCGACTTCAACCCCGAGGAGCACGAGGCCGAGGCCGAGCAGCGCTGGGGCGACACCGACGCGTATCGGGAGTCGAACCGGCGAGCGTCGCGCTACACGAAGGACGACTGGCTGCGGATCAAGGCGGAGAACGAGGACTGGGGCCGGCGGATCGTCGCGGTGCTGGCCTCGGGCGTCCCGGCGGACAGTCCGGAGGCGATGGAGCTGGCCGAGGAGCACCGGCAGATCATCAGCCGTTGGTTCTACGAGTGCTCGTACGAGGTGCACACCGGGTTGGCCGACATGTACATGGCTGACGAGCGGTTCACCAGGCACTACGAGAACATCGCCCCGGGTCTGGCGGCGTACCTGAACGAGGCGATCCACGCCAACGCGATCAGCCGCGCCTGATCGGCCGGGAACAGCGGTCGGTGCGGTCCGGCTACTCTGGCCGGACCGCACCGCGGTCAGCGTCGATCGGCCACCGGCCGGCGGGCGCGCCGCTCGGGGGAGATGACCGTGAACAAGCCGAAGCTGGTCGCCGCGGGCGCTGTCCTGGCCGTGGGGATCGCCGCCGGGGTGTGGGCCCTGGTCGTCGGGGGCGACGAGCCCGACGCGGGTCGACCGGCGGCCGGCGCGTCACCCGCCCCGGCCGCGACCGACCCGGTCAGCGTGCTGGTCGCCGCCGCGGCGAAGGTCGACCAGCAGACCTACAAGCTGACCCTGGGCGCCGGCGGGGACGGCACGGTGGTGCTCTGGGACCCGAAGGCGCGGCGCGGCCTGGAGACCACCTCGCTCAAGGTGCCCGCCGGCGAGGTGAAGATCGAGCGGCTGACCACCGGGCCGGACGTCTACGTGCGGGTCACCGCCCCGGACCGTCGGATCCCGGTCTGGGACGGCCGCACCTGGTGGCACGTCGGCGCCCCGGGCGCGCCGGCCGCCAAGCAGGGTCTGGACAACACCCGGCTGGCCGGCACGTTGACCGCGCCGGCCGAGGTCCGGCAGACCGGCGTCCGGGAGTACGCCGGCACGTTGGACCTGCGCGAGAGCGGCGCGGTGCTGGGCAGCGGGGTCGCAACCGTGCTCGGCGACCGGGCCGCGGCGGTGCCGTTCACCGCGACCGTCGACGAGCAGGGGCGGTTGGTCCGCTACCGGATCGAGCTGGCCAGCGAGCAGTCGCAGACCGCGCGGCTGGACCTGACGTACTCGGACTTCGGGCTGCCGGTGACGGCCGATCCGCCGGCGGCGGACCTGGTCGGTGAGGACCCGCCGCCGAACATCCCCGGCGCCTGAGCCCGGTTCACTCCTCGTACGCCCCCTCCGCCGGGGTGATGAGGAAGTCGTAGACGGTGCGGGCCATCCGGCGGACCGTTTCGTCGCCGGTGTCCATCGGCCCGGCGGTGAGGAACGCGACGGCGGTCTCCGAGCCGGGGATCAGGTAGTAGCCGACGTCGTGCGAGGCGTCCGGCAGGTCACCGGTCTTGTGCGCCACCGGCACCCCGGGCGGCAGCGCGGCCGGGATCTTGGTGTTGAGGGTCTGCTCCCGCATGAAGCCGATCATCAGGTCTCGGGAGGCGGGGCTGAGGATCTCTGCTTCCCAGACCGCGCCGAGTAACGACACCACGTCGTCGGGGCTGGTGTAGTTCTCCTCGCCGCGCAGGGCGGCCGCGCTGTCGAGCATCCGGCGGGCCAGGATGGTGGACCGCTGGTTCATCGAGTCGATCAGCGCGTTGACCGGGGCGAACCCGCCCAGGTAGGTGATCAGCACGTTCGCGGCGATGTTGTCGCTGTACTTGATCAGGTACTGGGCGAGCCGGCGCAGGGTCACCACCTGCGGGAACGTCTCGAACTGCAGCTGACCGGTGCCACCGACCACGTCGGCCGGGGTGACCAGCACGCCGTCGTCGAGGGAGACCCGTCCACAGTCGACCCGGCGGAGCAGCTCGACGAGGATCCACAGCTTGATCACGCTGGCCGCCTTGGGGCGGAGCGCGCCGTTGACCGCGATCTGCTGATCGCCGTACCGGCCGGACAGGTCCCGGACGGTGACCCCCGACGGGTTGAGGTTCGCGTCGGCGACCACCCGGGCGAGCTGCCCGCCGAGCGGGAACAGCCGGGCTCCCGCGACCGGATCGGTGGGCGGCTGCCGGCTGGTGACCACCACGCCGGTCAGCTCGGTCGTCCGGTGGTGGCGCCGGATCACCGCAAGCGTGCCCTGGCTCCGCCCGACCAGCGGCACCCGGTAGCGGTAGCTCCTGTCCCCGACGGTGACCTCGCCGCTGGCGACCCCGGCGGCGACGCGCATGTCCGGGTCGGCGACCCGGCCGGTGTCACCGTCGCAGGCCCGGTACCGCACGGTGTGCCCGAGCGAGTCCACCGCGAACACCCCGCCGGGGAACGACAGCCAGGACACCTCGCTGGTGGGCGCCCGCTCCGGCGTCGGCTCCACACCGGGCTCGTCCCCTTGCTCGGCCGCGTCCCCCGGGCCGGGCGCGGACCCTGGCTCGGCCTCGTACCCCGGATCGGCCTACTGGCTCGGCTCGGCCGCCGGCCCCGGGTCGGGGTTGTCCGAGGTGGCCGGCCCGGTCGTCGCGACCACGGCGAGCACGACCGCCGCCGCCATCCACCGCAGGCGTACGCGGGCGAACGGTTGGGAAGATGAAGACTTCTTGTCGCTTTTCCTCACGTTTGCACGATATGAAACGCGGGAGGTGGGTGGGGTCGTCGGGGCTGGCGTCAACCGTCTGGGCGGTCATGTCCCGATGACCGTCATACCTCACCGGTATGAATATGACCCTGCGGTATCAAACGCAGCAGAAGCACCAACCCCGGAGGGCACATGTTGATCATCGCGGGCAGTCTGCACGTCGACCCGGCCGGGCGCGACGACTATCTGTCGGGTTGCGGGGACGTCATCGCGCAGGCCCGTGCGACCGCCGGCTGTCTGGACTTCCTGCTCGCGGCCGACCCACTGGACCCGGGCCGGATCCACGTCTACGAACGCTGGGAGTCCCCGGAGCAGTTGGCGGCGTTCCGCGACTCCGGTCCCAGCGACGCGCAGACGGTCGCCATCCTCGACGCCGACGTGCACCGCTACCTGATCTCCAGCGTCGAGGCACCCTGATCCGGGAGTCGGCCGGCCGGCTATGCCGGTGGCGCCGCGGGGGAGTGCTCCGTGGGCAGGCCGGGCGCCAGCCGGCGCATGGAGAAGAACGTGGGCGCCAGCGCTTCGTACAGCTCGGCGAAGAGCGGCAGCAGCGACGCGTACGTGGCCGCGGCGGCCGGGTCGGGGCGGACGGTCTCCTCGATCTGCGCCAGATCGGTGGCCACGTCGATGCTGGGGATCAGCCCCAGCGCCTGCATGCCGAGCAGGGCAGCGCCGAAGCCCGACCCCTCGGGCCCGGCCGGGAAGCTCACCGGCAGGCCGAGCACGTCGGCGAGCATCTGCCGCCACAGGCCGCTGCGGGCGAAGCCACCGCCGGCCCGGATCTCGCGGACCTCGTTGCCGGCCGCGCGCACGGAGTTGAGCACCAGCGCCAGCTGCTGGCAGACGCCCTCGAGCGCGGCCCGTATCAGGTGCTCCCGGCGGTGCGCGTAGGTCAACCCCACGTACGCGCCGCGCGGCAGCGCGCTCCAGTGCGGCGCCCGCTCGCTGTGCAGGTAGGGCAGCATGATGAGCCCGCCCGAGCCGACCGGCGCCCGGGCGGCCAGCGCCACCAGCTCCTCCTCGGAGCGCTCGCCCAGGTCCGGGGCGAGCGCTTCACCGGCCCAGCGGAGCACGATGCCGCCGTTGTTGATCGCGCCGCCGACCACCCAGCGGTCCTCGGTCAGCGCGTAGCAGAACACTCCGCCGAGCGGGTCTACGCCGGGCCGTTCGACCATCACCCGCATCGCGCCGCTGGTGCCGATCGTGCAGGCCACCATGCCGGGGCGCACCGCGCCGAGGCCGAGGTTGGCCAGCGGCCCGTCGCCGGCGCCGACCACGACCGGGATGCGCTGCGGCAGGCCGGTCGCCGCCGCAGCCTGTGCGGTGAGCCCGGGCAGCACGGTGGTGGTGGAGACCAGTTGGGGCAGCTGCTTTTCGGTGATGCCGGCGATGGTCAGCGCCTCGCTGTCCCACTTCAGCTTGTGGATGTCCATCAGGCCGGTGCCCGAGGCGACGGAGTGGTCGGTGACCAGCGTGTCGCAGAGCCGCAGCAGCACCCAGTCCTTGATGCCGACCCAGTGGGCGACCCGTTCGAAGAGCTGCGGCTCCTGCTCGGAGTACCAGAGCAGTTTGGGCAGCGGCGACATCGGGTGCATCGGCGTCCCGGTCCGTCGGTGCAGGGCCAGGCCGGACGGCACCGCCCGCAGGCGCTCGGCCTGCCGGGTGGCCCGGGCGTCGGCCCAGGTCACCGATGGGGTCAGCGGGCTGCCGGCCGGGTCCAGCCCGATCAGGCTGTGCATGGCGGAGCCGAACGACAGCCCGGCCACCGGCTCGGTCAGCTCGGCCATCACGGCGCGGATCGACTGCAGCACCGCGTCGAGGATGAGCTGCGGGTCCTGCTCGGCGTACCCGGGCTGGGGGTTGTCGAGCGGGTAGCCGACCGATTGGCGGGCGAGTTGCCGGCCATCGGTGTCGTACGCGACGGTCTTGGTGCTGGTGGTGCCGATGTCGACGCCGATCACGACCCCGGGCCGGGTGTCCTGCGGCACGATCGTCACCCCCTCCGTACAGGTGCCGCGGCGTCGCTCCTCGGCTGCGGCTGACGTTACCGAGACAGCGGCCACCCCCGGAAGGGCACGCGGGAAGTCGCGCTATCGCCCGATCGTTCGGTTTGCTCCAACGATCGGTTAGTTCGACCCGTTCTGGCGTGTCCGGGTGGCGCGCCGCCGCTGTTAACACGTGTGACACCCCGGTTGGTGGCCTGCGCGACGAAGGAGTCGGCGTGGCAAAGACTGATTCGACGGGTTCCACATGGCGGTACCGGTGGGCGCGCCGGCAGAACGTTCGGCGGGTCAGCACGTTCCGCGGCGCGGAGGCGGCGTGGCGGCGACGCGACGACGAGTTACGGCGGCTGCGTGCCCTGGCCGCTGAGTTCCAGGGCTCCGTGGCGGCCGGTGCCGGCCTGCCGCTGGAGCTGGCCGACGACGAGGTGGTGCTCTGGGCGCTGCCGGCCGCGCAGTTGGTCGAGGTGCGGCACACGACGGTGCTGCCCGCGCCGGATCTCACGGTCGCTCCGCCGTCCGGGCCGCTGCGCCCGCGCCGTCCGGACGGTGTCCGGGTCGCCGACGCTGGCATGGCGGTGATCACCAGCCGTCGGTTGGTGCTGCTGGGCGGTCGCGGCCGGCGCGACTGGGCGTACGGCCGGATGACCGGCCTGGCCCACGACCCGGCGGCGCCGGTCACCCTGATCCAGGTGCTGGACCGGCGGCGTACCTCCGGGCTGATGCTGCCCACCGACGCGGCTGCGGACTTCCGGTTCAAGCTCACCCTGGCCTTCGCCGACGCGATCGAGCAGCGTGCCGCGGTGCTCGCCCAGCTCGACGAGCTGATCGCCGAGCACGCCCAGCTCAAGCCGTTCCGCCCGGCCGTGGCCACGCCCGGGCAGGCCCGGCTCTCCGCGCTGGTGCCCGGTGGGCGCCGGACGGTCGCGGTGGCCGCGGCGGTCGCGATCCTGGTGCCGGCGGCGCTGATCGAGTCCGACCCGTCCGACCCGACCGGTGGCAGCGAGGTCGCGGTCGCGGCCACCCCCGCGCCCACTCCCAGCGTGGTCCCGGCGTTGGTCCGCCCGGCGGCCCCACCGCCGGCGCCCCGCACATCGGCGAAGCCGCCGCGCCCGTCGCCCACCACGACACGCGACCCGCGCTGCGGCGCGCCGGTCAATCCGTTGGGGTACGACTTCTGCAGCGGCACGCGCATCCGCCGGCCGGCAGCCGAGGTGTGTGACTGGTTCGACTGTGTGCCGCAGTTCTGGGCCGGCCGGGGCTATCTGGTGCAGTGCCGTGATGGCTCGGTCAGCCTGACCGGCGGTCGGTCGAACGCCTGCGCCGAGCATCGAGGCGTGCGGCGAACCGTGACGAAATGACCGTTTAATGCCGGTTCAGGCCCCGCCCGTCGGCTTCGGTCGGCCAGAATCACCGGGTGGAGATCCGGTCCGACGACGGCGCCCGGGTGAGGATCAGGCCGGTCGGCTACCAGCCCGGCATCGACCCGCCCGACGATCCCGACCGGGCCGCGCCCGGTTGGCACGACTGGCTGCTCATCGAGGTGGACGCCCGCACCGCCGACGGTCAGACCTGGTCGCACCACTACCCGAGCCTGATGGTCGAGGAGGCCCGCGCGCTGGGCGGCTGGCTGCGCGGGCAGGCGAAGGCGGCCGTCGGGCCGAGCCCGCCACCGGCGATGGTCCGCTTCACCGAACCCAACCTGGCCCTGCGGACCCGGGTGATCCGCCGTCGCCGGCTGGAGCTGATCGTGGAGTTCTCCGCCGAGTCGCTGCCGCCGTGGATGCGCCGGCCGCCCACCGCGATCTATCCGCTCATCCTCACCGTCTCGGCGGACGCGCTGGCCGTGGCCGCCGAGCAGTGGGCCGAGCACTGCGAGGCGTACCCGCCACGCGCACCGTCGCGGTTTCCGGCCCGAGGTCCGTTGCCCGGCCCGCTCGGGTAGGGTGATCGTCGTCAGCCACGAGAGGAGGTGAGCCCGGTGATTACCAATCGTCATTCCTGGGCGCTCTTCTCGGCCGTCCCCCTCAGCTGACCTCTCGCGTCGGGGAGCGCCCTCCTTATCGGAGGATCAATGTCCTACTCCCCGTTCCGCATCGACGTACCCGATGCGGTCCTCGACGACCTGCGGGCCCGGCTGGCCCGTACCCGTTTCACCGACCGCAGCGGCGACCAGCCGTGGCAGGGCGGCGCCGACCCCGACTACCTGCGGGACCTGGTGTCCTACTGGCGCGACGGGTTCGACTGGCGGGCCCGCGAAGCCGAGCTCAACGCCTACCCGCACCACCTGGCCGTCGTCGGCGGCCGCAAGCTGCACTTCCTGCACGTCCGCGCGGTCCGTCCGACCGGCGCGCCCGCGCCGCTGCCGCTGATCCTCAGCCACGGCTGGCCCAGCAGCTTCGTCGAGATGCTGCCGCTGGTCGACCGGCTCACCGACCCCGCCCGGTACGGCGGCGACCCCTTCGACGCGTTCGACGTGGTGGTGCCGTCCCTGCCCGGGTTCGCCTACTCGGAGCTGCCGAAGGAGCCGCTGACCCGGGCGGTGCTGGCCCGTACGCTGCACGAGCTGATGACTGATGTGCTCGGCTACCGGCGCTACGGCGCCTTCGGCGGGGACGTCGGCGGGGTGGTCACCGGTTGGCTCGGTGCTCTGTACCCGGAGCAGGTGGCCGGCATCCACATGATCCATCCACCGTTCCCGGCCAGCTTCGACGCCCGACCGCTGTCAGCGGCCGAGCAGGAGTACCTGGACGCCGAGGCCGCGTACGACGAGACCGACGGCGGCTACAGCGCCATCATGGGCACCCGGCCAGACACCCTCGCGGCGGCGCTGGTCGACTCACCGGTCGGGCTGGCCGCCTGGCTGGTGGACAAGTACCGGGACTGGAGCGACAACCACGGCGACCTGGCGAACAGCTTCGATCGAGACACCCTGCTCACCATCATCACGCTCTACTGGGCCACCGGCACGATCGGCTCGTCATTCCGGCAGTACTTCGATTTCGACCACAACACCCCGCGACCCGACATCACCGTGCCCGCCGCGTTCACGGTGAGCACCGAACCCTCGCAGGCCAACCTCCCCCGGGAGATCGCCGAGCGGGCCTGCACCGACATCCGGCACTGGAGCGAACCGGGCCGGGGCGGGCACTTCATGCCGCTGGAGGAGCCGGACCTGCTCGCCGGTGAGATGCGGCAGTTCTTCACCTCGCTGCGTCCGTAGGGACCACCGGTGGAGCCGGGCTGTTCGTCGGCCCGGCTCCACCGCCGTTCGGCTGTCACGTTCAGCTGGGTGGACTCGTCAGGGATGTATGAGAACAATCGTGCGGCCCACCGCCGCCCTGCTCGGCCTGGCCAGCGCGGTCGCCGGGGTGTGGGCGCTGCTTTCGCCCGCCTCGTTCAGCACGTGGGCCGACTTTCCGCCACACCGGCACTTCGTGCACGACATCGGCGCCTTTCAACTCGGCATCGGCGTGACCCTGCTGCTCGCCACCATCTGGGCCGACGCCCTCACCGTGGCGCTGGCCGGCTACGCGGTCGGCGGGACGGCCCACACGGTGGTGCACGTCGTCGACCGCGATCTCGGCGGCGCCACCGGGCAGACCCTCGCCATCGCCGGTGCCGTGGTGGTGGCCGGGGTGGCGTTCGCGTACCGGTGGCGGGAACGCGGGTGGGTGCTCGGCACGGTCGAACCGGCCGGTGTGCCGGAGCTGACCCCGTTCGGTGCGCAGAAGACCGTCCTGCTGACCACGTACCGCCGCGACGGCCGCCCGGTCGCGACGCCGGTGAGCATCGCCGTGGCCGGCGACCGGGCGTACGTGCGCAGCTTCGAACAGGCCTGGAAGACCCGGCGGATCGGCAACAACCCGACGGTCACCGTGGCGGCCTCGACCGCCCGGGGCGTGCCGACCGGACCGGCGGTGCAGGCCACCGCCCGCCGGCTGACCGGCCCGGAGTACGACGCCGCCGCCCGCACGCTGCGCCGCAAGTACCCGCTGCTGCACGGGGTGCTCGTGCCACTGATGCACCGCCTCGGGCGGCGCAGGACCGGCCGGACCGTCCACTTTGCGATCGTCCCCGCTGAGGCGACGGCACGGCTTGAGATGCTCTAGCCTGTCAATTCTCTCCTTTCGGGAACAAAGGGAAGCATCGATCCCGTCGGCGTTGCCTGTCTCGTACATGAGCGGTTGTACCGCGTGTGACCGTGACCTCACGCCCCACCGCGACACCATCCCGTTGGCGGATCACCTGGGCCGAGCGCGAGAACGAGCGGCGACGGCGCGCGTACCGCGGCGAGACCGACGCCTGGCTCCGCCGCAAGGACCACCTGACCCGGCTGCGGATCGAAGCCGCCGGGTTCCTCGGGTGTACGCAGCCGCGCACCGGCCTGCCGGTGGACCTCGCCGACGACGAGCTCGTCTTCCGCGTACTCCCCATCGTGGAGCTGGTCGAGGCCGAGGCGCGACACGTCACCGGACTGCCGACGCCAGGCCCCGTCACCTTCGCCGACACACCCACCGGCGCCCTGCCGAAGGGCCTGCGGGTCGTCGACGCCGGCGCGGCCATCGTGACCAGCCACCGGGTGGCCTTCGCCGGTCGCGAGCACCGACGCGAATGGCGGTACGCGGATCAGGCCGCCGCCGCCCACCACCCCGACGTCCCGCTCACCCTGCTGCACACCACCGACCGCAGCCCGCTCGCCGGGCTGCTGGTGCCGGCCACCGCGGCGGTGAACGCCCGCTTCTACCTCACCCTCGCCATCGCTGCCGCCGCCGGGGAACGCGCCGCCGTCACCGCGCGGCTCGACGCCCTGCTGGACGCCCACCAGCGCACCCGGCCAACGCCGCTGCCGTTTGCTGTGCCGCAGGAAGCGCCGTTGACGGCGCTGCGCCCCGGTCGCCGGGTGGTCGCCGTCGCCACCGTCGCGACGGTGGTGTTCGCGACGCTGGGCCCCGGCGCACTCGGGCCCGAGCAGGCACGCACCGTGCAGCGGGCAGAAGAGACCGCTGTCACCACCCCAGACGCTCCGACGGCTGTCGACGCCCTCGTCCCGGCCCTTCCCGTCGGCCCGGTGGCGCCGGAGCCGGGGAGGGCCGGGTCGGTCGGCCGTACGGTGCCGGCCCGAACCACCGGCGGCGCGCCGGACGGCCCATCAAGCACCACTGCCGTCCGGCCGGCGGTCCCGGATGTGCCCTCCCCGTCCACCGCGGTGGACCCGCCGACCGCTCCGAGCCCGTCCGCGAGTTCGGCGCCGACGCCCGGTCCGGCTCTGACCACTGACCCGCCCCCGGTCGGCCGCCCGGCCCTGCCCAGCACATCGGCCTCGCCCACTGCTTCGGCCTCGCCTAGTCCATCCCCATCGCCGGACGCCGCCCTGATCACGCTCTGCCTGGATCCCCTTCAGCTACCGCTGCTGGACCGGCTGCTCTGCCCTCCGACCGAACCGTGACGCGCTGGTTTGCCGCCCTACTTGGGTGGCTCAGCCGGTGGCGCCGAAGTCGGGGACGGTGATGGTGCCGTCCTCGGCGAGGGGGAAGCCCGGGTTCCAGGCGATCTCCCACACGTGACCGTCGGGGTCGGTGAAGTAGCCGGCGTAGCCGCCGTAGAAGGTCTCCCGGGCCGGTTTGGTCACCTCGGCGCCGGCGGCCACCGCCGCGGCAATCACCTCGTCGACCTCGGCCCGCGAGCGGACGTTCTGCGCCAGGGTCATGCCGCCGAAGCCGCCGGTGCCCGGATCGTCGATGCCCGCGTCGGCGGCCAGCTTGTCCCGGCCCCAGAGCACCACCGCCAGGCCGCCGGCCTGGAAGAAGACCGTTTCCTCGACCTCCTGGCCGCGCCAGCCGAGGTGTTCGTAGAACGCTCTTGCACGCGCCACGTCGGTGACGCCGAGGGTGACCAGGCTGATCCGCTGCTCCATGTCGAAAACCTAACGCGTGATCACTCGGGGGCGTGGCAGACGGCTTCGACGTTGTTGCCGTCCGGGTCGCGGACGAACGCGGCGAAGTAGGTCGGGTGGTACTCCGGCCAGACCCGGGGCGCGTGCAGCACCTCCGCGCCGGCATTTACGGCCGCATCGTGGAACGCCTTGACGGCGGTCCGGTCGTCGGCGGTGAAGGCCAGGTGCAGCTCGCGGGCCTCGCCGGGCGGTGCGGTCGGGCCCAGCCAGAAGACGGGACGGTCTCGGCCGTAGCCGACGACGTTCGGGAACTCCAGCAGGCGGCGGCCGCCGAGCGGGGCGAGCACGGCGTCGTAGAAGACGGCGCTGGTCGGCACGTCACGAACCTGGACTGACAGGTGGTCGATCATCGCGGGCTCCTCCAGGCGTCACCGGGCAGGGCTGACGCCACGCTAAGTGCCCGGCGTTGTGCCGCAGGTCGGAGATGTTCAGGCCGGTGGCCTCGGAGACCCGCAGGCCGAGCGTGGCCAGCATGGTGACCAGCATCCGGTCCCGCTCCGCCGTACGCCGCATCGGGGAGCCGTAACCCCACCGGTCGACGGCGGCGTCGGCGGCCCGCAGGAACGCTCGGACCTCGGCGACGGTCAGCCCGACGGTGGCGGAGTAGTCCCGGTTGACCGGCGTCCGCTGAACCGCGGCAACTGGGTTGCGCGCGGTGATGTCGGCATCGATGAGGTAGCGGTACCAGCTGGACAGGGCGGCCAGCCGCCGGTTGAAGCTGGCCGGACTGGGTGGGGGTGTGTGGCGCTGCAGCAGGGCGACGTAGGTGTCGACGTCGGAGCGGGTGACCTGCAGCGGATCGCGGCCGACTGAGCGGAGCCACGTGAGGTAGTGGCCGAGATCGCGCAGATAGGCCCGCCGGGTGTGGGGGGAGCGTCGCGAGGTCAGCCAGGCCAGCGTCGAGTCCTGGGGAGCCCACCAGGTACCGGGCCAGTCGTCCGGCAGCGGCAGCGCGTCCACCGCGCGATGGGTCTGCACGGTTAGCTCCACCGGGGTCACCGGCGCAGGGAGTAGTTGCCCGAGGCTGCGGCCGAGGCCGCTGGAGGTGCCTGCGGGGGTGCTCACCCGCGTCAGGGTAGAGCGCGATGACCAGTGATAAGCGCGATTATCACTGGGAAGCTTGAACGTGTCCTCCGCCGCCGGAATCCTGCGGAGCAGGGCGGAGTCAGCCGACCATCCACCTCTCAAATGCAGGGGTGTGACCACTGAAAGGCTGACCGTTGACCAACCCCACCGTCCGCGGCCTCTGGCTCGCGATCGCCACCCTGACCGCCGGCATCGTCGCCGCCACCGCAGGGCTGCTCGCCTGGGCCGGCGGGATGAACCCACCCACCGCGATCCTCACCGCCGGCGGCGCCTTCGCCGGCACCCTCCTGCTCATCCTCACCGCGGTGCGGTTCGCCACCGGCCAGCCAGAGTGACGACTTGTTGCCCCGCCCTCGCCGTACGGTGCTTACCAGCACCCCAGGTCGTCGGGTATCCGCCGGGCGCCCCGGTCGGCGCGCGTCGAGCGGGTCAGCCCGGCGATTCCGTCGGCGCCGGTACCGGGTTAACCACCGCTGCGCGGTCCGCGGTGGCACCTGGGCCTCGCCAGCCGCGCTGGGCAGCGGCACTCGGTCCTCCAGGTGCGGGCGCAGCACGCGCCAGCGGCCCAGCCGTAGCTTCCAGCGAAAAATCAACGCTAAGGCGTTGATCCAGGAGGGCGAACTGCTGGCCGCGTGGGGAGCGAAGCGGCGCGGGCGCCGGTCCCGAGACAGCGTGTGGCCGGCACCCACCCCCTGGGTGCCGGCCGTGCTGCGCGTCGTCGACGGTGCGGTGCGGCAGAGGTGGCACATGGCCGTCGACGCGCGACCCCTTGTCTGGTGCATCGATCGGGCGCCGCCGGTAGTGACGGGTTCGCGAGGCAGAGGCCCGGCAGATCGTGGAGGCGGCGATCCGCAGGGAGGCGGCGGCGAAGAACCGTCCGGCGGATTTGATCAACATCGCGCTGGAGAAGGTGGTGGAGGCCGGGCTGGAGCTGCCTGGGTTCTCGACCTTCGACAAGATGGCCTCGAAGATCCGCCGCGAGGTGAACGCCTCGATCTGCGCAGTTATAGTTCCAGGCAGCGTCGCGTGCCGGTGGCGGATGGCTCGTCAGGCATGGAGGCGTCGTGTCGAAAGGTGGCTAGGGCCATTCCCACCCCAATTTCACAGAAGATCACGCTTTACCCCGCCGAGGACCGGTTCTTCGGCCCCCGACCCGCCGTCCTCGTCCTGCCCGGCGGCGGCTTCCGGGAACTTCCACCGCACGAGGGCGAAGGCTACGCGCGCTGGCTGTCCGGCCGCGGCATCCACGCCTTCGTCCTGTCCTACCGGCTGCTGCCGGACCGGTTCCCGGCCCCGCTTGAAGACGCCCGGGCCGGGTTGGACCACATCCGCAACGGCGACCACGGCCTCGACGTCGGCCGGGTCGGCGTCATCGGATCAAGCGCGGGCGGCCAACTCGCTGGCCTGCTCATGACCGGCCAGGTTCTGTCCATCGAGGAGGGCGTCGCCGACCCGCCCCGACCGGACTTCGCGATCCTGGCCTACGCGCTGGCCGACCTCGACCTGCTGCCGCCGCCGGTGGTCGAGAACCTGCTCGGTGACCTGCTGCCCATCAAGGACGAGCTATCCCCGGCCAAGCATGTGGACGCGTCGGTGTGCCCGACTTTCGTATGGGCCACCGCTCAGGACCCGCCGGGCTTGCCCAACGCCCTGGAGTGGACCCGGGCGCTGGCGGCCGCCGCGGTACCGGTGGAGTTGCACGTCTACCCGGGCGGCAGCCACGGCATCGGCTTGGCCGACGGCGTGGAATACGGCGGCGAGCCGCATAAGTTCATTGCGCGCGAGCCGCACACTGCGTCCTGGACGACTGCGTGCGCGGCCTGGCTGCGGCGGGAGGGCGTTCTTGCCGACTGACCGCGTCACCGCCTTGGGCGGGGAACTGCAGCGGGCGCACGGCAAGCTGCGCAATGCGTTGGCACTGGCGCGGGCGGGACTGGACGGCGGCGACCCCGCCGACGCCGCCATCGACCTGCTGTTGTTCTGCCACGGGTTCTGCGCTGCCCTGTCCGGCCATCATCGCGCCGAGGACGGTTCGCTGTTCCCGGAACTGGTACGGGCGCGACCCGACCTGGCGCCGGTGGTCGCGAAGCTGACTCAGGACCACAACATGATTGAGCACCTCATCGGTGGATTGCAGAAGGCGGTGGCCGACTCGACCGACCCGGAGGTGGCACACCGTCACCTGGACGGGATCGAGGCGGTCATGGAGACGCACTTCAAGTACGAGGAGAAGCAACTGGGAGCGGTGCTGGACGGCATGGATGCCGACTTCGACCGCACCGAGATCTTCGGCCCGATTAGCTGAGCCGCGTCCCGTTCGCGCCGCCCGCCGACGGCGCGAACGGGCATCCACCTGGGTTCGAGAAGGCGCCGGCGGATGCCGCAAGGGCGGCGCTCCTGGCTGCGTGGTCGGGCAGACGAGGATCGGGTGGCGTGCGGAGAAGTATCAGTTGGTGGTACAGCGGCGCGGTGGCGGCGATGAGCAGTTGCCGCGCGTTGGTGTGCGCAGGGATGTCCCCGCGCCGGGCTGCTCGCTGCACGACGATCTCGCAGCGTGCGTACCGGTCTTCCCAGAAGCGCTGTAGGGCGCGGGCGGCTTCGTCGGAACGGAAGGAGGCGGCGATCAAGGCTGTGGTGATCGGCGGCTGGGCGGTCAGTGCCGTCTGGATCTGGTGGTTCAGTGCCGCCAGGTCTCCTGGCAGGGAGCCGGTGTCCTCGGGCTGCCAGTCGTCGTAGCTCGCGGCGTCGAGGACGTCGGCGAGCAGTCCGCCGACGTCCCGCCAGCGTCGGTACACCGTCCGGCGGGGTACGACGCGCCCGCGTTCGTAGCGCCTCGCCGCGGGCCCGCGCCCCGCCGTTCCGCCCGGGTGCCGACCCAGCCGCGCTTCAATCGGCGCGTGCGCTGGATCGGCGGACGCTCACCTCCCCGGAGGCTGGTACTCGGCCTTCCGCTGGGTCGCCTCGTCGACCTCACTCGGGGTCAGCACCGGCGTGATCTTCGTGTCCACGCCGCCCGCCGCCCGGATCGCGATCGCCAGTCCGGCCGCAGCGCTGTTGTTGGGCAGGTCGCACAACACGTAGGTGTCATGATCCCCGAACCCGAAGTACAGCGACTCCATCTGCCCGCCGGCCGCCTCGATCGACTTGCGGACGACCTCGGCGCGCTTCGTACCGCCGTCGTTGGCCAATCCCTTGACCCCGTCGATGGTGTAGGTCGACCTCAACAGAAACTTCGCCATGCGTGTGTCTCCTCCCAGAGGTGTCGGCACCTGCCCGGTCGCCACCACGGTCGCGCGTACCCGGTCGCCGGGCGGCTAGTCATGACCCCGGGGCTGGTCGCCGAAGCGGGGACGGATTCCTCCCCCGCCGATGTAACGCCGCGCCGGCGACCCGTCGCCAAATGACCGGAAGCATCGATGATCTTGGGTCTACCCGGATTGCCGCGGGGTGGCCACAACAGGCCACGCCGAACTTTTCTCCACCACGTACCGGTTCACCGCGCCGGACACCGGTGACGACGCCACCGACTCCGACGTCTTCGTCACCTTCGACGTGCCGGACCAGCAGTCGGCGTAGTCCGACGCGGTGCAGCTCGCGCAGGGCGCCGAGACCGCCCTCGACATCGGTCTGGTCAGCGTCGGCTGACGAGGTCGCCCACGGGGGCCCTGACCGGCGCGCTGCCGCCGGTCAGGGCCCCCGTCTCCCGCGGGATCTCCTACGAGGCCGCCGGTGCCCGCTCGATCGGCGGTGCCGCGACCGGCCGGAACGTTGGCCGTGCCAGGGCGCTCGGCCACCAGGTGCGGGGGCCGATGTGCAGCGCCAGCGCCGGGACGAGCAGGCTGCGGACGAGGAACGTGTCGAGCAGCACCCCGACGCCGATGATGACCGCCGACTGCACGGACGGCACCAGCGGCAGCACGCTGAGCGCGCCGAACGTAGCGGCCAGCACCACGCCCGCGCTGGTGATCACCCCGCCGGTCACGGTCAGCGCATGCAGCACGCCCTGCCGGTGCCCGAGCCGCGCCGTCTCCTCCCGAGCCCTGGTGGCGAGGAAGATGGTGTAGTCCACGCCGAGGGCGACGAGGAACAGGAACGTCTGCAGCGGGATCCCGACGAAGAGCTTCGGGTAGCCCATCGCGTCGAGGATCAGCCCGGCCGCGCCCATCGCGGCGGCGTAGGACAGGACCACGCTCGCGAGCAACAGCAGCGGCGCGACCAGCGACCGCAGCAGCAGCACCAGGATGATGAAGACGACCGCCAGCACGAGCGGCACCACGACCCGGTTGTCCCGGCCGACCGTCCGCTCCTCGTCGAGCAGGTACGCGGAGTCCCCGCCGACCAGCGCCTGCGCGCTCGGCACCGCGTGCACCGCGGCGCGGAGCCGGTTGACGGTGTCCAGCGCCGCGTCGCTGTCCGGGGTGTGGGCCAGGACTGCCGCGATGCGCACCCAGCGGCCATCCGGCGAGGGCTCCGGCTCGCCCACCTCGGCAACCCCCGGCACGGTACGGGCGGCGGCCACCACCTGGTCGGCCGGACCGGCGGCGGCCAGGATCTCGGCGGGTGCGACCGCTCCCCTTGGATAGTGCGCCTCGATCATTCGTTGGCCAGTGACCGAGCCGACCTCCTTGGTGAAGGACTCGTCATGCGGCATGCCGATGCTGAGGTTGCCAATGCCGAAGCTGAGAACCACCAGCGCCGCCGCCGTGCCCAGCCACACCGCGCGGGGCCGCCGGCCAACGAAACCGGCGATCCGGCGCCACACCCCGTGCTCGGCCGCCACGTCGAGCCCGATCGCGTCCGGTGCGTATCGCGGCACGAACGGCCAGAACAGCCACCGCCCGAAGATGACCAGCACGGCCGGCAGCAGCGTGGTCATGGCGAGGAACGCCGCCGCGATCCCGACCGCGCCGACCGGTCCGAGCCCCCGGGTGGACGGCAGTTGCGCGGCGAGCAGGCACAGCAGGCCGATCGCGACGGTCGCCGCCGAGGCGGCGATCGCGCCGATCGACCGTCGCAGCGCGACGGCCATCGCCGCGTGCCGGTCGGCGTGCCGGCGCAGTTCCTCCCGGTAGCGGGCGATGAGCAGCAGGGCGTAGTCCACGCCGACACCGAAGACCAGCACGGTCAGGATGCTCTGGCTCTGGAAGTCCACGGCCAGCCCGGCGTGCCGGGCCAGCAGGTACACCACGGCGCTGGCGAGCTGGTTGGCCACCGCGACCGTGATGAGCGGGATCAACCACAGGACCGGGCTGCGGTACGTCACGAGGAGCAGCAACGCGACGGCGGCCGCGGTCGCCAACAGCAGCGTGCTGTCCATGCCGGCGAACGCGTCGAAGACGTCGTCCTCGCCCCCGGCCGGACCGGTGAGCGCGGTCCGCAGGCTGGCCGGTGCGTCCCTACTCAGCTGCTCCTTGACGTCGGCCACGGCGTCGGCCCGCTGGTCGGCGTCCCCCGCGATCGGGAAGGAGAGCAGCAGCGCCTGCCCGTCCTCGCTGGCCACCGGCGGGGGCACCTGGCCGTCGGCGTACCGGGCGAACGCCGTGCGGTCGCCGTCGACCTTCGCGCGGTCGGCGTCGGTGAGCCCGCTCTCGCGGACGTAGACGGCGACGGCCAATGGCTTCTGCGAGTCCGGGAACGCCTCCTCGGCCCGCTGCACCGCCCTGCTGGCTTCGGCGGTGGCGGGCAGCGCGCCGAGGGAGTCGTTGTCCTGCACCTCGGTGAGCTTGATCGCCAGCGGCCCGGCCGCCGCGACGAGGACGAGCCAGAAGACGAGCATCATGTACTTGCTGCGTCGGCCGGACGGCATTGCGGCCAGTCGGTGCCGCGCGGTTTCCTTTTGCCTGGTCATGCCTTCGATCCTTCGGCCGTCGCAGGTGGAAGGCAGGGGTGGCAGGTCCCGAAGGCAGGTGGTGGTAGCACCACCGATTCCGGTGGCGCATCGGGCGGAGAATGACGCCGTGGACCGCTCCGTACGCTCGACCGTCTGGCAGCAGATCCGGCCCGGCGCGCTCGCCGCCGTGCAGGGCCTGGCTGTGGCCCTGCTCAGCCTGACCACCAACGTGCTGCTGTTCGCGCTGTCGGTGGTCTCCCTCGCGCTCATCCCCGCCCTCGGCATCGGGTTCGCCCTCTTCCCCGCGGTGACCGTGCTCGTACGGCTGTCGCTGACGCTGCAACGGCGCCTGAGCCGGTCCGCCGGCGTGCTGATCGCCTCGCCGTACGCGCCGGTGCCCGCCGGCGCCCGGCTCGGCACCTGGCAGCGGTTCCGGTGGGTGGTCTCGGACCCGGCGACCTGGCGGGACCTCGCCTGGCTGATCCCCGGCGCGGTCACCGGCGGCGCCTGCGTGCTCGCGTTCGCGCTGGCCGCGTACGGGCTGGAGGGGGCCCTGTTCGTGCCGCTGGTGCTCTACCTGAGCATCGACTGGTACGGCTACGGCGTGTTCTGGCCGATGGACAACCTCGCGAAGGCGTGGCTGGCCGCGCCGCAGGGTTGGCTGCTCCTCGCCGGTGGGCTGGCCGTCGCACCGTGGCTGCTGTGGCTGCACTTCCGCTTCGCCGGCTTCTTCCTCGCCCCCACCCGGGCGCAGGAGCTGGCACTGCGGGTCCGGCACCTCGCCGCCACCCGCGCCGACACCATCGACACGCAGGCCGCCGAGCTGCGCCGCATCGAACGCGACCTGCACGACGGTGCGCAGGCCCGGCTGGTCGCACTGCGGATGAGCATCGGCCTGGCCGAGCAGCTCATGGCCAACGACCCGGCACGGGCGGCGCGACTGCTCAGCGAGGCGCAGGAGACCAGCGGCCACGCCCTCGCCGAACTCCGCCACCTCGTCCGCGGCATCTACCCGCCCGTACTCGCCGAACGCGGCCTCAACGGGGCGGTGCAGGCACTCGCCCTCACCGTCGCGCCGCCCGTGGACGTGGACGTCGACCTGGACCTGCCCGGCAGCCCGCCCGCGGCGGTCGAGTCCGCGGCGTACTTCGCAGTGGCCGAGCTGCTCACCAACGTGGCCAAGCACAGCGGCGCCCGGCGCGCCTGGGTCTCTCTGGTGCACCGGGACGGTGTGCTGCGCACGGAGGTCGGCGACGACGGGCGCGGCGGCGCCACGCCGGACGCAGGGACCGGCCTGGCGGGCGTACGACGCCGTCTGGCGGCCTTCGATGGCACGATGACCGTGACCAGTCCGCCCGGCGGACCCACCGTCGTGACCATGGAGCTGCCGTGCGAGTTGTCATCGCGGAGGACCTTGCCCTCCTCCGGGACGGGCTGACGCACATCCTCCACGCGAACGGACACCAGGTCGTCGAGGCCGTCGCCGACGGGCCGTCCGTGCTGCCGGCGCTCACCCGGCACCGCCCCGACATCGCCGTCGTCGACGTACGCCTCCCACCCACCTTCACCGACGAAGGCCTGCAAGCCGCCCTCGCGGCCCGGATGCAGATGCCCGGGCTACCGATCCTCGTGCTGTCCCAACACGTCGAGCAGCTGTACGCCCGCGAACTCCTCGCCGACCGCAGCGGGGGAGTCGGCTACCTGCTCAAGGACCGGGTGTCCAACGTCGGCCAGTTCATCGACGCGCTACGCCGAGTGGCTGGCGGCGGGATGGTGATGGACCCGGAGGTGGTCACCCAACTGCTGGCCCGTAACTCCGGCATGCAGCCACTGCGGGACCTCACCGCCCGGGAGCGGGAGGTGCTGGGTCTGATGGCCGAGGGACGGTCGAACGCGGCGATCGCGGGCCGGCTGTTCGTCACGGAGAAGGCGGTGAGCAAGCACATCAACAACATCTTCAGCAAGCTCGGGATGCCACCGTCGGACGACGACAACCGACGAGTGCTCGCGGTGCTCGCATACCTCAACGGCTGACGCAGCTACACCGCTTTCCCGGCCGGACCGGTCGACGCCCGGGCCCGGGCATTGCTCGCCCACCTCGCCGCGCGCCAGGTCTGCTGACATAGAACGCGGAGGGCGGGTCGCTCTCGACCGGCCCTCACCGACGTCGCATGGGGATTGGCGACGCTGTCTGTCCCCGCCAGTAGCCCATGCGATGGCCCCCTACCGCAGATGAAACCGTTCATCGACGGCGAGGACCGCCAGCTGCGGCACGGAAAGCGGCAGCGCAGTCAGCCCCGGCCGGTCGTCGCCGAGCTTCGCGCGCTGTGCAACGTAGACCATGACACCGTCCGGGTGCCAGTACGCCGACCACCGGTCGAACCGATCGTCGCGGCCGGGCCGCACCACCACCCCGACCTGTGCCAGGCCGACGGCCACCACTGCACACACGTCCCGCATGATCTGTTCGCAGCGGGTGAGGATCGGGTCGGTGAGCGCCCCACGCCGATACGTGGTGGTGAAGACCAGATGCACATGCAGGTTGTAGCTAGTGCCCTGACCACAAACGTTGGCCGGGTTGGGTGACACACCGGGCCGGGTCCGCTGCGTGGACCCGGGGCCGGTCAAGGCTGTGTAGGTGGCAGAACCCGTTCGAGTACGCCGATTGAGCGATCCAGAAGGCCAGAAGCTGCAACGCCTCGTGCGTCGCGGGACCGGTTCAGCGGTCCGGCTGCGCCGGGCGATGGTCGTGCTGGCCTCCGCCGGCGGCAACAGCGTGCCGGTCATCGCCCGGCTGGTCCAAGCCGACGAGGACTCCGTCCGTGGTGTCATTCACCGGTTCAACGAGATGGGAATGCCCAGCCTGGACCCTCAGTGGGCGGGTGGCCGTCCCCGCCAGATCAGTCCTGACGACGAGCAGTTCATCGTCTCGACGGCCAACACCCGCCCGACCAAACTCCGGCGCCCATTCACCCGCTGGAGTATCCGCAAACTCGCCGAGTACCTGGCCACCAACCCCGACCGGAGCGTCCTGGTGGGCCGCGAACGACTGCGGCAACTCCTGCGCAAACACGAGATCACCTTCCAGCGCACGAAGACGTGGAAGGAGTCGAACGACCCGCAACGTGAGGCGAAACTGGCCCGCATCGAGCACGTCATGCACCACTTCCCGCACCGGGTGTTCGCGTTCGACGAGTTCGGGCCGCTGGCGATCCGACCGCAGGCCGGGTCCGGATGGCAGCGCAAAAACCATCCGGACCGGCTGCCTGCGAACTACCACAAACTGCACGGCGTCCGGCAGTTCCACGGCTGCTACTCCGTCGGTGACGACACCATGTTCGGCGTCATCCACCAGCAGAAATCCGCGGCCAACACCCTCGCCGCCCTGAAATCGATCCGCGCGAAACGGCCGGACGGCGCCCCGATCTACGTCATCCTCGACAATCTGTCCGCGCACAAAGGCGCCGCCATCCGGCAGTGGGCGACCCGGAACAAGGTCGAGCTCTGCTTCACCCCGACCTACGCATCCTGGGCCAACCCGATCGAGGCCCACTTCGGCCCGCTGCGCACCTTCGTCATCGCCGGATCCGACCACCAAAACCACGTCGCCCTCGGTCGCCACCTGCATCAATACCTACGCTGGCGCAACGCCAACGCCCGCCACCCCGACGTCCTGACCGCTCAACGCCGCGAACGCGCACGCGTCCGCAGCGAACGACAACACCGCTGGGGCCACCCCGCAGCCAAGGCCGCCTAACCAACCCGGCGAACGTTTGTGGTCAGGGCACTAGGCTAACGCTGCGGCCACGTCGAACGTCCGGGTCTGGCGCCCATTTGGTGACATGGGCCAATTGCTACGGTGATCGCGTGGAGCTGGTGGTGCAGGTGAAACTCCTGCCGACGCCTGGGCAGGCGGCAGTGTTGGGGGCGACCCTGCGCGCGTGTAACCAGGCGGCCTGCGACGTGGCGGTCGTGGCCCGCGAGTCGGCCGTGTACCGCAACTACGACCTGCGCAAGCACGTCTACGCCGGGATCAAGGCCGACTACGGGTTGGGTGCCCAGGCGGCGCAGCACGTCATCAAGAAGGTCGCCGACGCCTACACAGTCCTGACGGCGAACCTCAAGGCCGGACGGTACGGCAAGCCCGGCTCGAATCGGCGCAGGCGGATCGAGGCCAACCCGATCGGGTTCCGCTGGGACGCCGCACAGCCCTACGACGCCCGGATGCTGTCCTGGCAGCACGACGCTCGGACGGTGTCCATCTGGACCACCGCCGGCCGACTCAAAGCCATGGCATACACCGGCTCGCCGACCCAGCTCAAGGCCGTCGCCACCAGCGTGATCGGCGAGTGCGACCTGGTGCACCGCGACGGGATGTGGTTCCTGTACGCCTCGATCGAGGTGGCCGAGACGCCGCCGTACGAACCGGATGGCTTCCTCGGCGTGGACATGGGCATCTCCAACATCGCCTACGACTCCGATGGCACCCGCTACGCCGGCACCCGGCTCAATGGCTACCGCCGCCGCCAGATGCGGCTGCGGGCTCGGCTGCAACATAAGGGCACCACGTCGGCCAAGCGGCTTCTGGTCCGGCGTAACAAGAAGGAAGCGCGGCACGCCGCGAACGTCAATCACCGCATCGCCAAGACTATTGTGACCGAGGCTGCACGCACCGGTCGCGGTATCGCCGTTGAAGAACTGACGGGGATCCGTGAGCGGGTCCGGCTGAGAAAGCCCCAACGGGTCACGCTCCACTCGTGGTCGTTTCACCAGCTCGGCGGGTTCCTTACCTACAAGGCCCGCCGAGCTGGTGTACCGCTGGTCCAGGTCGACCCGCGGTACACCTCCCAGACCTGCCACGGCTGCAAGCACCGCGACAGGCGGAACCGGCCGAACCAGGAAACCTTCACCTGTCGATCGTGCGGGGTCGTTGCCCACGCCGATCACAATGCGGCTCTCAACATCGCCGAGCGCGGTGTCGGGAGCTGGGGCGCAGTCAACCGCCCGCACGTGGCATCACCTCGCAGCCAGCGAGGGGATTGACCCACAAACCCGCTCATTCAGGGGCGGGTAGTTGACCAAGCTGGGTATGCCACCGTCCGATGACAACAATCGACGGGTGCTCCCAGTGCTCGAGTACCTGAACAGGTGAAACTCGGGCAGCCCCCGGAACCCAAGCATCCGAAAAGGAGCGCCAGCCGTGGGTAGTCTGCACAACGGGTAGCGAATACTGCCGGCAGAGTGATGGGCGGGTGCCCTGGGCGCTCCAGGCCCCAGACGTCGGTGGTGCCGAACACGCGGGGGAAACCATGTTCGAGCGGCTAGGCAGATTCGTGGTGGGCAGAGCGTGGTGGGTGATTGCCGGGTGGGTGCTCGCAGCAGCCGCCATCATCCTCACCACACCATCGCTGAGCGACATCACCTCCGCCGATCAGGAAAGCTTCCTGCCCCGCTCGTACGAGTCCGTGCAGGCCACCGAGCTCGGGCAGAAGGCGTTTCCGCAGCAGGCCACCGCGACGGCGATCATCGTGGTCAAGCGCGCCGACGGGCAGAAGCTCACGCCGGCGGACGAGGCGAGGGTGGGCCAGCTCGCCCAGTCGCTCAAGGCCAAGAACATCCCGCACACGTCCGGCTACCTGACCGGTCCGCCAGCTGTGGCGCCGGACAAGTCGGTGCAGGTGGTCAACGTCGGGCTCGACGCCCCTGCCCCAGACGACCCGGCGCTGCTCGAGGCCGTACGCGATCTGCGAGCGGACATCGGCCCGGAGCTGGCGAACAGTGGGTTGACCGCGGGCGTGGCCGGCGACGTGGCGAGCTTCGTCGACAACGAGGACACCTTCAACAATGCCTTCGCCGTGGTCGGCGTTGCGACGATCATCCTGATCATCGGACTAATCCTGATCATCTTCCGCAGCCCCATCGCCGCGCTGCTGCCCGTGGTGGTCGTCGGCGTCGTTCTGAGCATCACGACGGGTCTCGTCGCCGCCGCGGGCAAGGCATTCGATCTCAGTGTCAGTCAGGATCTGCAGACGATCCTGCTGATCGTGTTGTTCGGCATTGGCACCGACTACATCCTGTTCCTGCTCTTCCGCTACCGGGAGCGGCTGCGCGCCGGTGACGACAAGCGCACCGCGATGATCGTCTCCGTCCAGCGGGTCGGCGAGGTCATCACGTCGGCCGCCGGAGCGGTCATCGTCGCGTTCCTCGTGCTGCTCCTCGCCTCCCTGGGCTTCTTCGGCTCGCTCGGCCCGGCGCTCGCGATCGCGGTCGGTGTCATGCTGGTCACCTCGCTCACTCTCGTTCCGGCGGTCGTCTCGCTGCTCGGCCGATACGTCTTCTGGCCGTCGAAGGCGTGGCAGCGTGCGCCCAAGGCCACCATCTCGCACCGGCTCGGCACGGTCGTCGGGCGCAGGCCGGCACTCGTCGCGGCGGCATCCGGCGTCCTGCTGGTCGCGCTCGCCGCAGGCGTGCTGGGCTACAAGGCCGACTACGACTTCAGCGCCGGCTTCCCGCAGGACACCGAGTCGGCGAAGGCCGCGCAGGACCTGCAGCGCGGGTTCGCCGCCGGCGCGCTCGCCCCTACCGAGGTCTACCTGACCACCAGTAACGGGTCGCAGTTGACCGAGCAGCAGGTCAACGACTTCGCGGCGGCCGTAGCGAAAGCCCCGGGTGTGGGCCAGGCACAGCCCCCGGAGCGCAGCACCGACCCGAGTGTGGCCCGGGTCAACCTGCTGCTCGACGAGAACCCGGTCTCCAACGAGGCGATCACCCTCGTCCGCGAGGACCTGCGCGGTGCCGTGCACGCGGCGGCACCGCCCGGCACCCGGGCGCTGGTCGGCGGGACCACCGCGATCTTCGCGGACATCAACTCGGCGAACAACCGAGACCTGTCGGTGATCCTGCCGGTCGCGGCCGGCCTGATCGCGCTCATCCTCGCGCTGCTGCTGCGCAGCCTGGTCGCGCCGATCTACCTCGTGATCGCGGTGCTGCTCAACTTCGCCGCCACGCTGGGCGCCACGGTCTACCTCTTCCAAGGGCTGCAGGGCGAGCCCGGTGTCACCTTCCAACTGCCGATCATCCTCTACCTCTTCGTGGTGGCGATCGGGACCGACTACAACATCCTGATGATCGCCCGACTACGCGAGGAAGCGCGGGAAGGCAACGAGCCACACGAGGCTGCCGCCATCGGCGTGGAACACGCCGGCCCGACCGTCGCGGCGGCCGGACTGATCCTGGCCGGGACGTTCGCGGTGCTGCTGCTCGCGCCGATCTCGTTCCTGCAGCAGATGGGCTTCGCGGTGGCGATCGGCATCGTGCTGTCGGCGTTCGTCATGTCGATGTTCTTCGTTCCGGCGCTGACCGCGCTGATCGGGCACAAGGCGTGGTGGCCGGGGCACGGCGACGAGCGGCCGGTCGGCGGGCCGCGCACCCCGCCGGAGCCGGCGACCGTGGCGAAGGCGTAGCGCGAGTTGTCAACGCGGAGGGTCTCGACGTGGTGGGCCCAGTGGCGGACGGCGGCATGGTGATGCAGGCACCAAGCTGACCGTAGCGGCGCGGCGACCTCGACCTCGACCGCCTGTCCGGTCCGACCCGTCTGCGCTCGACAGTCTGATCGGCCCGGAGTGAGCGGACCGCGGCGAGGCGGCCGGCCGGCGTGTTCACCGCCGTCAGGTGTGCCGGCGACCGGAAGGGGTATGCGCGCACACCTGTTGTTCGCGGTGTGCTGGCTCGGAAGCCGGGGCCGGACGGCCTCGCCGGCGTCCGCCCCGGACCCGACGGGTTGGCATCACCACGATGCCACCGGCCCGTCGATGGTGCCCAGTGCCGATGGAGGAACCGTGACCGGGCTGCGTACCGACCTGTACGAGCTGCGGATGGCGGCCAGCTACCTGCGCCGGGACATGGTGCAGCGCGCGACGTTCAGCCTGTTCGTGCGGCGCCTACCGCCGCAGCGTGGCTTCCTGGTGGCCGCCGGGCTGGCCGAGGCGCTGGCGTTCCTGGAAGGCTTCGCGTTCGACGAGGGCGAACTCGGCTACCTGCGCGACACCGTCGGGCTCGACGAAGCGACGCTGGTGGCGCTTGCGGGGCTGCGGTTCACCGGTGATGTCTGGGCCGTGCCGGAGGGCCGCGTGGTGTTCGCCGACGAACCGCTGCTGGAGGTCACCGCGCCGATCGCCGAGGCGCAGCTGGTGGAGACCGGCGTGCTGAACCTGATCACCTTCCACACCACGGTCGCCAGCAAGGCCGCCCGATGCCGCCTGGCGGCCGGCGACGCGCAGCTGATCGACTTTGCGTTTCGCCGCACGCACGGTATCGAGGCCGGCGCGGCCGTGGCCCGGGCGTCCGCGATTGCCGGCTTCGCCGCGACCAGCGACGTCGAGGCCGCTCGACGCTACGGACTGCCGCCGTCCGGGACCATGGCCCACTCGTACGTCGAGGCGTTCCCGGACGAGCGCGCCGCGTTCCGCGCGTTCGCGACCGACTTCCCGACGAACCCGGTGTTCCTCGTCGACACCTACGACACGCCCGCCGGAGTGCGAGCCGCCGTCGAGGTCATCGCGGAGCTGGGACTGACCGGCCCGGTGGGCGTGCGGCTCGACTCCGGAGATCTCGCCGCGCTCGCCGTGCAGACCCGCGCGATCCTCGACGACGCCGGGCTGACTCAGGCCCAGATCGTGGCCAGCGGCAGCCTCGACGAGGATGTCATTGCGGCGCTCGTCGCCGCGGGCGCACCGATCGACGGGTACGGCGTCGGCACCCGCATGGGCGTCTCGTTCGACGCGCCGTCGCTGGACAGCGCCTACAAGCTGGTGGCCGTCGGCGACCGGCCGGTGCTCAAGCTGTCGCCCGGCAAGGCCACCCTGCCCGGTCCCAAGCAGGTCTTCCGCGATCCCACCGGTGCCGACGGCGACGTGGTGGGGCTGCGCGACGAACCGCCACCGGGCGACCGCGAGCCGCTGCTCGTGCCGGTCATGCGCGGCGGCCGTCGCCTGGCCGTCGCCGACCCGGCCGGTGAGGTACGCGCCGCGCGCGGCCGCTTCGACGCGGACCTCGCCTGGCTACCGGAGCCGGCGCGTCGGCTGGCGGACCCGGCGCCGCTCACCGCCGCCGTCAGCCCGGCCCTGGCCGCGCTGCACGAGCGGGTGGCCGCGCAGGTGGCGCGGGGCGGGACCTACTGACAGCCGGGCCGGTCGGACGCGTCGGGGCGGCTCTGCGCCGCTGGCAACTCCGGGCTGGCGCGTGGGCGCCAGCCCGGAGCAGCGTTCGCGCTACGGCAACGCCAGCACGGCCAGGTAGCCGAGGTGGTCCGAGGCCCACCGGCCGTCGGGGGTCTGCCGCTCGGTGCCGAAGATGAGGCTCGAGACGGGAACGACCGCCCCCCGGAACAGGACCATGTCGATGCGGTGTTCGACGGCGTCGGCGGGTTGGTTCAGGTCGTCGCCCAGACCCGCGGTGTAGCCGGGTTCGTCAGGGTGCAGGATCTGCCACGTGTCCCGCATCCCGCCGGCCACCAGGGCGGCGTAGGCGAGCCGGTTCTCGGCGACGGGCAGGTCGGGGCCCGTGTTGAGGTCCCCGGCGAGGATGACGTCACCCGGTGCCGTGGCGAGGGGGCCGGCCAGCAGCTCGCGCGCCTGCAGCACCCGGACACCAGGGTGGAAGGCCTCCAGGTGGGTGTTCACGAACCGGAACGGGCGTTGCCCGTGCACCACGTCCACCGCGGTCCAACCGCGGGTGCTGGTCACGGTCCCGTTCGTCGCCGCGAGCGTGAAGGTGAGGTTGTTGGCGAAGGTGCCGGACGAGGAGTCGGTCACCTTCACCCGGCCGCCGTGACGCACCAGGATCACGTCGCGCATCGTGAGCCGTACGTCGAGGAAGTGCGGCGCGCCCGCCGGCGCCTCCAGATCGGCCTCGGCCTGTACGACCGCGACGTCGTACGCGTGACCGGAGCGGCTCAGCTCGCCCATCAGCAGCGCCAGGTAGTCGTACCGGATTTCGGTGGCAGGTGCGGGGTCAGCGAACGTGCCGGTGCGCCACAGGGCGACCTCCTGCAGTCCGACCAGGTCCGGCTTGTTCTTGGTGATCTCCCGGGCGAGCAGCTTCGCCCGGGCGGGAAAGTCGACCAGGTCGACGTGGCCCAACAGCGCGGAGTTCGCGGCCAGGAACGCGCCCGTGGTCGGCGCGCCGATGGACGGCGTCAGATCGCCGCCCAGATAGAGGTTCCGGGTCATCACGGTGACCTTGGACTGTCCTTCGGCTTGGACGGGCGCGCCGAAAACGCCGAGGCTGACCAGGGCGATGGCGGCTGCGAGGGCGACTCTCGCCGTTCGCCAGGAGGTGGTGGGTGTCGGGAGCATCCTTGTCGATCCTCTCTCCCGGCGACTACGCCGGCGTTGGACGTGAGATCGATCCGGTGGTGCGGATGGGGACGCGTGAGGCGGCGTCGCGACCTGTCGGCGGGGCGCGGCCCGGGGCGGTGCGTGCACCGTATCGCCGCGAGGCGGTCGGAGACAGCCGCGGACATCGGCGGTTCGGCCCCACCCGCCAACCGGTACGGGTACTCGACGCTGACGTCGGCATCCGCGTCGGGCCGGCGGACGCCGATCAGGGCGGCGGCTGTCGGAGCCCGGTCCGGTCGGCTGCCCGCCTGCGTCGGCGGCGACGCTCGGCTCGTCAATCGGGCAGACAGGTCCCGTCGGGCAGGAGGCCGACGATCTCCTCGCCGCTCACACCGCTCGGCACCTGCTCGAAATGGCCGATGACACAGACGTCATCGAGGCGAGCCGCATAGAGCAGCCCGCCCACATGACCTGGATCGCCCTGACGAGCCAGCCGTGCCGTGCTCGCAGAGGCCTCCGTCCGGCTCAGCCACAGCCGAGCCGCGTCGACATCGTGCTGCGTCGGTTCGTGTGACGCCGGCTGACGGGCACATTCCGGCTGGGCGCCGGTCATGCACCAGCCGGCGTGCGACGCGGCGAGGCGAATGGCCCTGGCCCTGTCCCTGACCGCCGTCCGCTGCCCCTCGGTCACCGGTGCGCGGCGCGGGTCCAGGGCCGCGGGCGGACCGCACTCCTTCGGAGGGCCCGGGTCCGAGCCGAACACGGGGCAGCCGTAGCCGATCGACCGCTTCCCACCCGCGGCCGGATCGGGTTCGCCGACGAACCACCTGACACCCGCGGTGGCGGCCACGACGGCGACGACCGCGCCACACAGCACCAGGACCAGCCGGGTACGGCCCAGCCACCGCCGACCCGAACCGTCCTGGCCTGCGGGGAGCTCACCATCATCGCGCACAACGTGCATCGTAGAAGTCGATCGATCACCGTGGAGGAACGGGACGTGACGAACAGCGCCGCCACCCGGTGCGTCGTTGGGCTCTGGAGCGATGGCTCGCAGAGATGCCGATCATGGGCGAGGGGACCGAGTGATGGATGATCGGGCCGACTGGAACGACCTGCGCGAGCGCCGGATGGCAGAGCCGGGCGCCGCCGAGGCGTACGAGGCGGCCCGGATCGCGTTCGAGCTGGGCCAGACGGCGCGGGAACTGCGGGAGCGCGCCGGTCGCATGGTTCTGCGCCGGCGCAACGCGGTGGTCGCCAACCGACGGATACCGCCGGCGGCACCGGTGCTAGTCAGCGCCACCCAGGCCCCGGGTACCACCGCTCCACAGGGTTACCCGAGCGCGACCTGAACGGCGACGTCGCGCTTCGGGTAATGCGCCTGCACCTGATCCGCGCCGTACTTGTCGCAGAACATCTCCACGACGTGGTTGACCCGGTCGGCGTCGGTGATCGGGGTGGCGCTCGTACTCAACGCCGTGCCGTTCGAGGCCACCTGGATCATCGGTGTCCGCTGCACGTTCTTGTACCAGTCGCTGTCCGAGCCGGTGATCGGGACCAGGAACAGGCTCTCTTCCTCCTGCACGAACCACACCGGGTGCGAAATCTGCCGCCCGGTCTTCCGGCCGGTCACGGTGAGGTCGATCTCGCTGACGCCCTCCAGGGCGTCCCTGATGGCTTCGGTCACGGTGTCCTCCGTCGATCCTGCCGGAAGTGCTCCCGCTTCCCAGGCTATGAGCCTTGGCGGGCGCTCGCGGCGGATCCGGGACACCAGCAGTCGCACCTGTCACGGGCACCTCACGGGGGCGCGGGACACCGATCCGGCCGTCAGGGGCGAGCCCCGCGACCGCGTGCCGCAGCCCGGCCGGGGTCACCTCGTCCGCTGCGAGCTGTGGATCGTCACGCCTGGGATGCCCGGACGCGCAAGGCTTCGATGAACCGGTCGAGCGCCGGCGCCAGGCTCCCCGAGGCAGGCCAGCCGTTGATCACCGAGAGCAGCTGCAGTACCGCTCCCTGCGTGGGTCGTTCGCGGTCTGCAACTGGATCAACAGCCGGCGTCGAAGGTCGACGTCGTCGGGGCGACCCCAAACCTGCGCTCACTGAGCCGTGGCTGCCGCGACGACCGGATCATCCTGGGGCGAGGCCGGGTCGACGCTGGCTGCCAGGGCAGGGCCGACCTGGTCACGGACCACCGCGGCCTTGTCGCGGCGCACGCCCCGGCGGTCGCTCTCGGCGCGCTCCGCCGCATACTGCTCGACCATGCGCCGCATGCTGGCGCGGAAATCCGGGTCCTGGGACAGTTCGCCAAGTCCACCCACGCCTCGACCTGCTCAACCTCGGGATTGTCCGGCAGCTCGGGCGTCGGCGTATGCCCGAACGAGCGCGGTGCCGGGCGCGGCAGGCGGCCGCAGCCCGTCTTAGTTCAGTGCTGCCGTCTAGCGCTGCGGCAGGTACATCTCCCAGCCGGAGGTGGTGAGGTTCGGCACCGGAATCCGGTGCCAGTTCTTGGCCCAGTCGGGCGGGGCGGAGTTCCTGGCCAGCAGGGCGAAGCGTCCGGTCGCCGCGGCCTGCCGCAGCTGCGCGGTGCTCGCGTTGCGGTTGTATCCCCGGTCTTCCAGCGCCCGGCACCCCGCGTAGTAGGCGATCGGGATGGCCTCGTGGCCGGAGATCACGCACGGCGGTCGCACCTCGTGCGATCGCAGGGTCTGGACGAGGCGGATCCAGTCGCCTCGGCTGCGGACCTGCTCCGCGACGACGTGGTGCAGGATGCCGGCCTGGATGGCGAGGTGGCCGGCGAAGCCCAACGCCACCACGGCGGCGACGACCCGCCGCCGCTGACCGACGGCCGTGGAGAACAATGCGGCGAGCCCCGGGATGGTGCAGACCAGAGCAACGGCGTAGGTCGGCAGCAGGAACCGGGGTGCGGAGTATCCGATCAGGAACAGGTAGGGGAAGGCCATGGCGGCGGCGACCACGAGTGGCAGCCATGCCGTCTGTGCCCGGCCCGCCCGGTGGGCCGCCCGGACAGCCAGTGGCACCAGCACCGCCAGCGCCAGCCACCACAGCACCGCCGGCCACCGCACGGGGCTGCCGCACGGGCGGCACAGGATCGGCCCGTCCAGGGTGCTGATCACGTGTCCGAGAGAGAACTGCAGCTTCGTACCGCCCTGCACGTGACCGGCCTGACGGATGCGCTCCAGGAGCCCGCCGTAGCGCAGTTCGGCCTCGACCGCCCACGGTGCGCCGCCGAGCACGAGGCCTGCGACCACTGCCGCGGTCAGCCGCCACCGCCGGAACGCGGGCACCGCGACGGTGGCGGCGAGCAGCGGGAGCCCGAGCCAGAAGGCGTCGGCCGGACGCATCAGGGCGGCCACGGCGAGGGCGGCGACGAGCCCGAGGTACGCCCCGGGCCGGGCTGGCTCGGCCACGGCCAGCAGGAAACACCCGACCGCTGCCACCGCCGCCATCGCCGTGTAGTGGTTGGGCATTGCGGCGTTCGCGTAGAACAGGGCGGTCCAGAGGCTCGCGTACAGCCCAGCGGCGATCGCGGCGGTGCCGGGCCGCCGGGACACCCGCGACCACACCCAGAACGCCAGCCCGAGCGACGCCGCCGCGGTGACGGTGAGGAACAGCCGGAGGACGACGGTGGAATCGAGCCAGGACGCTACGGGCCACACCAGCAGGGTCACGCCCCGGGCGCGCGGCGCGCTCATGAACGCCGGCGGCGCATGGTTGCCGTGCTGGCTCACATAGACGACCTCGTCCCAGCCGAGGTCGAGACTGGCCGGCACCGCGACCAGCGATGCGGCGGCGAAGATCACGCACACCGCGACCAGGGGTCGCGCGCCGGACCGGGATGTCACGGATGAGGACAGCACCAACACCTCGCTCGACGAGTCACGCCAGGCCGCGCCCAGCGAGGAGGGTGGGGATTGTCCGAGCAGTCCTCACCTTAGTGGGAAACGTGACCTACTGGGTCTTCTCCACATGTCTGGGTCTTCTCCGCGAATCGACCATCGGTCAGACCTTGATCGGTCCGTAACCCGGTGATCTGTTCGGGGAAGCCGATGCCGAGCGGCACACGGCGCTCTCGGGCGTCACGTGGTCAAGGGCCGCAAACAGCCAGTCCGTCCCCGACCGGAGACGGGCGGCGCACTGCGGGCCCGGCTCGCCGCCGGCCCGGTGACACTGTCGTGGACCGGCATCGCGAACAGCCCGTACGTCTACAACCTGGCGCTGACCAGCGACCACAAGGTGCCGAACGTGCTGTCCTTTGGACGCCGCCGACTCGGCGGCGGCCGCGGCCGACAAGCGGCGGGCGGCGCGGCCACCACCATATCGACCGTGTCCAGTACCGCGTCGCCTGGCCGGAGCGTGGGCCAGGACCGCCGCGATACGGGCCCAGCGGCCGTCCGGTGAGCGCTCCGGCTCGCCCACCTCGCCGGACCCGGACACGGTACGGGCGGCGGCCACCACCTGGTCGGCCGGGCCGGCGGTGGCCAAGATCTCAGCAGGTGCGACCGCTTTCCTCGGGTAGTGCGTCTCGATCATCCGCTGGCCGGTCACCGAGCCGACGTCCTTCGAGGAGGACGGCTACGAGCTGTCCGACGCCGAGGCGGATATGCGCGCGGCGCTCATCGCCGAGGAGGAGGAGCGGAAGCGCGCCGAGGAGGAAGCCGAGCGCCTGCGGTACGAGGCCGAGGAGGACGACGAGGACGGCGGCGAGCCGCCGATCGTCGACGTGCGCCTGCCCGAGGAGGACGTCGAGCCCGACCCGGACCCGTGCGCCGAGGCCGACCTGACCCGGACGAGGCCAACGAGCTGGCGCACGACGAAGAGCCGCGCCGCATCGCCGCCGAGGCCGACGCTGAGCAGCCCGAGGCCCAGGGAGACGAGTAAGCCCGACGCTGACGCGTCGGCTCGCTGAGGAGGCGCGCACCTGGTTTGGCCAGGTGCGCGCCTCCGGCGAGTCCGACCAGCCGGTGCCGGAAGGCACCGCGGCCGCCGTGTGGCGGCGGATCACGACCGAAGCGGACCCGTCATGCCGATGTTGAGGTTGCCGACGCCGAAGCTCAGGGTGACCAGCGCCGCCGCCGTTCCCAGCCACACCGCGCGGGGCCGCTGGCCGACGAAACCGGCGATATCTTTAGCAAGCTGGGCATGCCCCGCCCGATGACGACAACCGGGGTGCTCGCGTACCTCACCGGCTGAGGCGCGGTAGCGGGAACGCGGATTGGTTAACAGTGTCTTGCCAGGTGGCCAGATCTGGACGTTTTTCGCCGACGTGGGGGGACGCAGGCGGACTGCCAGCGACAGGAACGGACTTGGCTAACACTCCACGGGACAGACGTCAAGGCTCCGTGGCGGATCCGCGCAAAGTGGGGGGTTGACTCGACGGTGTTCCCGGGGCGTACTGGATACACGTTCCCGCGCTGCCGGCTGGCGCGGTTGGCCAGAAAGAGGCGGGCAGGCACTCCTAGAGTCGGGTTGCCTGCTCTTGTTCGCGCCGACGGTGCTGGGACCGTCGAGAGAAGGAGGCCCCACATGAAGGATCGTTCGTCGGCGAGTTGAGCCGCCGCACCACCATGGCGCTTGTCGAGCGCTGCCGGTGTCCTGACCCCTTGTGGCTCGGCTTGGCCGTCCGCCCCCGTGTCCGCCTGTTGACCGCAGCCTGCTGTGCCGGTTGTGGCGACGCCTGCTGCCCTGGCCCCTGCCCCTGCGCATGACAGGAGGGGTTCCGCCCGGACGGGCGTCACCCGCCAGGGTCGCGCCTGCCCAAGCCCTGATCCGAGCGGACTGGACTGCGCCCTCCATCGCCCGCACCTTGAACATCATTCAACTGGAGCACGAACATGACATCAACAAATATCAATCACACGACGCCGACTGCCAGGTCGGTCCGCCCCTGTACGACCACGGTAGCCAAGATTGCGCACGTGCTACCTCACCATCGGAGGTGGGCCGTTGGCGACAACTGAACAGCGATCCCACGACGTCCCCGCCGATCAGCGGTCGGGGAGGGAGCGGCTGGAAAACCGCATCCAAGTGCTGATCATGTTGTTGATCGGCGGCGCGGCTGGCGCGGCCTCCTTCCGGCACGTGCATGACGTCGCGGCGGCACACGGCCAGCCGGGCTGGCTCGCCTGGGCCGACGCGGTCGTGCTGGAGTTGACGTCGATCGCTGCCGGTCTGGAACTGCGCCGCCACCGGCGCCTGGGCACCAGCGTCGCTTTCCCGGCGATTGTCCTGACAGTGGCGGTGTTCCTGTCCCTCGCCGCCCAGGTGGTGGAGGCGGAAGCGTCGGCGATCGGTTGGATCGCCGCCGCGCTGCCGGCGCTCGGCTTCCTGACGATGGTGAAGATCGCCCTCGGCCGCGCCGACCCCGCCCCATCCGAGCGCACCGGCCGCCCCACGCGGGTTGCCCCAGGACCGCCGCTGATCGAGGCCCGGGTCCCGGACACCCGCGAGCCGGTCCCCGCACCGCCACTGCCGGTCCCCACGAACACTGGCCCGGTCCGGGACTGCACCGCCCCGGTGGTCCCGGACCCGGTGGTCCCGGACCCGGTGGTCCCGGACCCGGTGGTCCCGGACCCGGTGGTCCCGGACCCGGTGGTCCCGGACCCGGTGGTCCCGGACCCGGTGGTCCCGGACCCGGTGGTCCCGGACCCGGTGGTGCCGGACCGACGGGTCGAGGGCACGCCGGTCCGGGACCGAGGCCCGGGGATCACCGCGCTGGTCCCGGCCGCCCGGAGCGCCGCCCGTACCCTGGACGCCCGCGGAACGCCCCTGTCCCGCAAGGCCCTCGCCGGGCAGTTGCGCGCGGACGGGCATCAACTGTCCAACGCCACCGCCTCCACACTCGTGCGTGTCCTGCGCGGGGAGAGCACCTCACCCGCGCCGGACCTGTCACACCGGGAGGCCGCGTGACAGAACCACAATCTGCGACCTTTGTCAGCCATAGCCGTCGCCGTGAGAGCAGCACACGGGTCTGTCAGGAAGCCCGTCTCCTGACAAACCTGACCCGACCTGGCAGAGCGAACACCGGCCCGCCCGTCAGGGCAGGGCGAGCAGTGCACACCGTGCTCTCCATCTCCCTGTTCGGATCCTCGAAGGAGCAACACGCATGCTGACGCAGCTCAGCGACCCTCACCCGCGCCACCAGAGTCGTCACCGACCTGCGGCGCTATCGCTGTCACAGCACTGTCCAGGCGGAAGCGGTGTGGCCGGCCGTGTCGACGTCGGTGTCGGTCTCCGGTGCACCGTCCGCCTTGATCCTGACCCCCAAACCGACCCGCCGATCCCGCCTACAGCCCAGGTCAGGCCCCCGTTCAGGAGTGCGGGCCGGCTCCAGACACACCCTCATGTGTGGGGTGTCCCCCCAGGGGCCACCCATGCGTAAACCGCTACCGGATCCGGACCCGCTGCTGCGCCTACAGGCCAGCATCACCGCCCGCGACGACCGCCTCCTCGGCTGGCTCTACGACCACGGCGTGCTCACCACCGACCAGATCGGCGCCGCCCTGTTCCCGTCCCTGGACTTCGCCCAACGCCGGCTACGCCGCCTCACCGTCCTGCGGGCGACAGACCGGTTCCGACCCAACCGGGCCTACGGCGGCTCCTACCCGTACCACTACGTCCTGGACCAGCTCGGCTACGACCACGTCCACGCCCAACGCGGACTCGGACGACCACGCCGGGACCAGGCCCGCCGCCGAAAGCAGTCCCTGACCGCCCGGCCGGACCTGCCGCACCTGCTCGGCGGCAACCAGGTCTTCATCGACCTCGCCGCCCACGCCCGCACCCACCCCGACACAGCCCTGGACCGGTGGCAGCCCGCGTCCGCCTTCCACAAGCCCGGCGTGTTCTACCGCCCAGGCAGCAACCCGCAGATGATGGTCCACGGACCGACCGGACTGCCCCGCCCCGACGGCGCCGGGGTGTGGACCGAGCACGCACGGTCCGTGCCGTTCTTCCTCGAGTACGACACCGGCCGCGAACGCCTCGACATCCTCACCGAGAAAATCGCCAAGTACGAACGGCAGGTCTGCCTCAGCAACTGGGCGTGGCCAGTCCTGTTCCACCTACCCTCCGCCCGGCGGGAGGCGAACCTGCACCACCGCCTTGCCGAGGTCGGTCCGCAGGCGATCATCGCCACCACCACCGCCGAGCTGCGTGCCGCACTCGATGCCAGCCCCGCTGACCAGGTCTGGCAACGGGCCGACAGCAGCGGCCGGCACCGCCTCATCGACCTGCCCTACACCGACACCGACCACGACGACGAGTTCCCCACCCACGCCGTGTCCGATCAAGAAGGTAGGACCGCCTGATCAGCGGGCGGATCAGGCGGCGCGTGCGGTGGCCTGGTGGCCCCACACGCCGCCGAACCCGCCCACACCCGCGCAACCCCCGGACGACGGCCCCCGCCCGCCGTGCGGCCCGCACCGAGGCGACGGTCCGGACCGCGCGGCCGAGGCGAGGCAGACGCCTCGCCGCCGGTCCAGGTCTGCCGGCGGCGGTCGCCAACGACAGACAGACCCCGAGACCGACCGCGCACTCACATATAGCAACGCGCGCTGTGAGTCCCTGTGACCGGGGCACGTCTTCTCTTCCGCAGCCACCGAAGTTGCAGTCCGCGGCCCTCCACCGTTGCCGACCCGCCGCCGTCTCCGGACGGAGCGGTCCAGCGATCTTCAGCGAATCCCTACCTACGACAAGGAGTTGCAGCTCACGCTGGTGACGAGAACTGCGACCAAGGGCCAGCCTCGTAAATGCCAGTCGCGAGGCCGGTCCTTCCAGCTCAGTTCCATCCGCTCCCTAGCCAGCGATGGCTCACCGGCTACTTCTGATCCGCCTCGCCAGTACCGCCAGGTCAACGCCTACCTGTTCACTCAGACCCCGCACCTCGGCCGGAGGCGATGTAAGTGGGGTGGTGCGAGCGCCCGGTGGCGGTCCAGGGCACTCGGCGGTCATCGAGAGCGGCGTCCGGGTACCGGACAGCTGATAGAGCCGCCAGACGGCCATCCGCGAGTCGACCAGCACCATCGCCCGATCGACGCGCGCGATGAGCACGGTGCACCGCGGGTTACGGGCCACCGCGACGACGCGGCCGGTTGTCCGCCCGAGTTCCGTCGCCACCCGAGCTGCCGCCCGGTACGCGTTACCGAACTCTCCCTCTACCCACCAGGCGCCCTCATCGAGACGGACGGCCAAACCGGCTTCCGCGAGCGTCGCCCGGGCCTCGGCGTAAGGATCCTGCCTGGTTTCCTGGGCCAGCACGATGGTGTCCCAGAGCTCCCGGGCGCTGACGACGCGGGCGAAGGGCTGGCTGGCGGGGAGGAGTTGCTGCTCGGCCAGCTCGGCGTCGGCCTCCGCGACCCACTCGGACGCGTCCCGCCAGGCGTCGGTAGCGAGCACGTCCGCCTCCCGGCCGCCCTGGAGGTGCGCGCCCTGGCGGAGCGTCGCCATGGCGACCGCCATCAGTGAGTAGAGGTGGTCGAAGGCCTCGGCCGGTAGCTCGTCGAGCATGGCGTCGTCGGGGACCAGCGCCCAGACCAGCCACCGGAGGTCGGTACGCCAGTCCTCGTCCTCCTGCCACACCCCGGCAGCGAGCAGCGTCAGGTACAGCGCGGTGACCGTCATCCGGAGGTGCACCGGCGGCAGGGTGGACCAGTCCTCCTCGACCGCCGGCTCGGCTGCGCAGGCGACCCAGCGGGCTGCGAAGCGGCGGTACCGGACGCGCTCGTCTGGACGGATGTCGGGCACGGACCTGACCGAGGCGGTATCCGGCTCCTCCACCAGGCCGTCGAGCACACCCTCGTCCTCGTCCTCCGTGAGCTCGCTCTCGTCAGTGTCGTCAATGGACCAGCCGGCTGCGGTGGCGTGATTCGTGGCCGACGTGCGCGGGAAGATGAGCCCGGACAGCCCCGGCCCGAGCAGCCGGTCGCAGTCTTCGAGGTAGTCCGCCCACCGGTCACCCGGTGCGACCTCGCTGCTCACTGTCGAGGTCGAGGATGCGGGCACGGACCCGCCGGTCGTGCCGGCCAGCTCCACCAGTCGAGCCAGGTCCGCGGTAAAACGCTGGGCGATCAGCGGATCGGTGAAAAGTTCGTCCGGCTCGTACGCCCGTGATAGCCGCGGTTCGTCGGAGACGTCCCGGCGGGGCCGGCAGCGGGACGGGTCGGTGATGAAGACGGCAGCCGACTCCCGGCACACACCGTCGATCTCGATGACACCGCGGACCGCGCCCCCGCTGAGCTCCGGGACCAAGAAGCGTGCTGTCTGCTGCCCGACGGGCACGGCGCCCACTGCGAGCCAGCTGCCGGGCACTGCCGACGGCGAGGTCTCCACGACCACCCGCTGCGCCGCCGGAGCGGCCAGCTCAACGACGAGCGTGCCGTCGCTCAGCGCGCAGCCGAGGAGCACCGGCGCGGCGCCGACGGGATCGGTCGCCGTGGGCGGGGCAGACGCCAGCTGCCGGAAAGTCGTATCGGGCTGCGGGTCGCCCTCTGGAAACAGCGGGTTGATGTGCGGCGCGATCACGGCAAGCTCGCAGTTGCCGCCCTGCGCGGTGCTGAGCAGCAGAGCGGACGCGGTGATGTTCGCGCTGCCGGTCATTCCGGCGGTCTTGCCGTCGGCGTCCCACTCGATCAGCTTGCCGTGCCGTGCCGGCCCCGGACCCAGCAGCCGAAACTCCCGATCAACGGTCGACTCGGTGGCCCGGACCAATGAGGCGCCGTCGAACATGGCGATCGAAGGCTGCACGGCCACGCGCACCGAGCGTGGTTTGGTCCGGCTGACCAGGGCGCTCACCGCGCGCGCGGGCGGATCGTAGAACGGGGCGGCAAGGCGCAGCTCGTCGATGGGATCCGTAGGCAGCCGTTCCAGCAGCGGTCGCCGCAGGTTGCCGTATGCGCGTACGGGCGACCAGCGCTCGTCGATAATGGCCGGCCGCATCCGGTCAGCCACCTGCCGCAGCGTCGCCGCGATCCAACTCGCCATCCCAACCACGTCGGGCAGGTCGTGCAGCCAATCCGCCACGTCCGCAACGAGCTGGGGCCCGTCCTGCGGGGTGCCGCGGGCAGTCACCCACAGCTCACGGTTGTAGCCCCAGCCCGACAGGGTCGGGTTGCCCGACCCGATCGCCAACCAGACATCGTCGTCGCCGAGCAGCACGACCAGCTTCGGGTGGAATGCGCGCGGGCAGAACGCATGGCCATGCTGGTAGGCCACCCCGGCCCGCCGCACGTCCACCGGGTCATGCACGGCCTGCCCGGCGTCGCCGAGCACGGTGATTCGCGCACCGAGCGCCCGCGCCGTTGGGATGGCGAACTTCTCCAGGAACCCGAGGTCAACCGTGTAGCCGGTGATGACGACCTCGCGTAGCCTCGCTCCGTCGGCCCGGTCGCGCCACTGCTCTAGGAGGGTCAGGGGTGAGCGGAAGGAACGGGACACGTCGCTCATGCCGTCACCTCCAGCAGTTGCCGCCCCCACGGGGTCACAGGCTCCTCCCGTTCGGGCGTGAGCAGGCCGACCTGTACCGCCATCTCGGCGAGCTGGTGGACGCGCAGGCCGATGTTGCCGCTGCCCTCAGAAGAGTCGGCGAAGTACACCCCGTTGCGCTCGTGCAACCGACTGAACAGCGAGATGGTGCCGTCTGGGTTGAACGCCACCTTGCGCAGCGCCACCCGCCGCGACTGGGCGAGCATGTCGTCGACGAGCCGTCGGCCCAACTCGGCGACCGGGCGCTGGGCGAACTCCCGCTGCAGTTGCGCCACCCAGGTGGGGTCGAGATAGGTGGGCCGCCGCCCCTTGAATGTGCGCAGGGTGAGGCCGGTCAGCGAGTCGAGTCGGCGGGCTCCCAGCAGCAGCAACGCCACGTCGGTGACCACGCCAGCGTCGTCACCGAATAGCGCGTCCTCGGCCGGCACTGGGTCGCCATGTCCGTCGACGACGGAAGGTAGGCCGGCCTCGAAGTCGGCAACGGAACCGCCGGGCAGCTGCCCAGCGATCCATTCGTGCAGGTGGCCCCGGGAGGCGTTCTCCGCATCGCGGACCTCGTTGACCAGCGCCGCCCAGAGGTGCCGCCACGCGCCGACGGAGTGGTGCCGGAGCACCACGCCTCGCCATGCGGCGGTGCGCTCCTCGCCAGCGAGCAGAGGGTCCTCCCGGGCCGCCGACCCGTATGCCACGCCGCTGGCGAACGCCTCCAGCCAGGTTTCCGCGTCGGGGTTGAGCTGCCAGGAGCGGGCCAAGATGCGCAGGGTGGCGCGTCTGGTCCGGTCGTCCCCGGTCCACGCCTCGGGAGTGTGTCGACCGTCAACGGTCGCGGTGAACACCTCGCTCAGCGGTTTCAGGTCGGGGGTGTCTTCGTCCTGTTGGAGGCTCAGCCGGCCGAGCGCCGCCGATGGGAGGGACAGGCCAGGCCGACGCTCGGCGGCCTCGATGAGCGGGGCATACATCTCAGTGATCTGCGGTGGACAGTGGTGCCGGCCGATGCGTAACGCACCGCCGTCCACCGCCACCGTGCCAAGCGCAACGCTGGGGCCGTTGTACTGTGACCAGAAGCCCCATGATCGCGGCGAGTAGGAGCGGGCGCCGGAGGCGTCGGCCACCGAGAACTCGTTGCCGCCGTCGGGGACGAGTCGCGCTAACGCGTCCACGCCGTGAGCCAGGCCGCGAGGGTGATCTGACTCGTCGTACTCCTGCGAGATCCGCGCCATGCCGACCTCCGCGCGGCGGACGAGACGTCGGCACGCGTCGCGGTCCAGGTCGACGCGGTCGGCGTGGGCGGCGAGTGCCCAATAGAGGCTGTAGTACCGGGCGTAGCGGGTCACGGTTGAGACGCCGGGGACGAGCATGTCGACGGCGGCCATCACCGGCGCCTCCACGGCGAGCGGGTACCGGCCGGCTCGGGCCAGCAGACCTGGCTCGCACCAGTCCGGTCCCTCGACGATTGACCGGGAGTCGGTCGCGGGTCCAGTCAACGCATCGATGGGTACGCTCGTCATGGCGGCCATCCTGGCTCAGCGGGAGCGCGCAGGGAATGCCCCATCTAGGTCGATCGAGAGCCAATCGGACCGGCCTGGGGTGACGAAATGGGCCTATGGGCCTTCGGAGAACAACCGAGATTGTCGTGCTGAACCAGGGCGGGGTCAACGTGCTGGAGCCGCTCGGCGAGATCGTGGGTGATCAGGTGCTGGTAGATGCCGCGGCCAAGATCGGTCACCCGGGGAAGCTAACCGGTTGACCGGTGGGCCGCTGCCCCTGCTGGAAGCCGCGCCTCTGCTCCAGCCCTGACCGGGTGGAGTCAGATCTCGGGCGGGATCTGCCTCGCCGCTGGTGGAACGAGCAGGCTGTCCCCGGACCCCGTACGTAGGCGTCCGCTATTAGGCTGCGAGGACGAGGTCGCCCGCCAACCCTCGTTGCAGCCAACCTGTGGTTGCTCTGGGCAAAGTCAAGATCCAGGACTATTGGCAGCGCATCACGGTCAGCGCGGACTGCCAAAACGGGTGAGTGACAAGGGGTCCCGCTGGCCGGACTTTTTCCGATATCGTGCGGTCACCGTCAGTGGGGAGGAACGGTGACTTGCCAAGCCAGTGCTTCCGCCTGTCTGCACACCCGACGTGGCGTCCAGGCTGATTGCTCTGCGCTCACCCGCCTCCCTGACGCCGAAGCTCCGCCTCGTTCAAGGATGCGCTGACATGGCGTTCGCGAGCACAGACGGGCCGCTCGGTGACCCTTTTCCCGACGTCCGAGCAGGCAAGGTGCAGGGCCCGGACTTTCAGCGCGACTGCAAGTGGGACGATGCGCGCATCGCCAGCCTCCTTGCAACCATTACCCGCGGCTATTCCATCGGCGTCGTCATAACATTTGAGACCGGCGGCGACGGGTCTCGTTTCAAGCCCAAGCCGCCGCCCTGGGTCCCAGAGCCCCTGGGGCCTTCCGCGCGAGTTATCGGGGGGAACGCTCCGGTCTGCCCGGACCGTGTGCGCGTCGCCTACCCGCTGGAGTCGCCAGCGTGACGAGGCCTGAAGTTACCCCAAGTCAATGGCCGCTCCGTCCCTGGCAGTCAGAGGCGCTGAGGGCGTGGCTACTGGCTGGTCGTCGAGGCGTGGTTGAAGTGGCTACAGGTGGGGGGAAAACGCGGTTCGCCTTGGCCTGCGTATCGGCCATCGGGCCGGAGATCCGCTATGTCCAGATCATCGTGCCTACTATTGCTCTCGCGGATCAGTGGCACATCGCGCTTGAAGAGGATCTCCGTGTTGATAAGTCAGACGTAGCCTCCCTGTCGTCCCGGTCACGCGCCACAAACCTCCGCAGATTCAACGTGTCTGTCATCAATTCGGCGAGAGAGCTAGAGCCGACACTTTGGACCGACGGTAGGTTCTTAATCGTCGACGAGTGCCACAGGGCTGGGAGCCCTGATAACGCGAGGGCCTTAGGTGGCACAGCCTCAGCAACTCTCGGATTGAGTGCGACCCCCCACCGTCAGTACGACGACTACTTCGGGCAGGTGATTGAGCCTGCTCTAGGACCGATCATCTATCAGTACTCGATACAGCAGGCCACGCTTGACGGAGTGCTTTCTCCGTTCCATCTGACGAACGTTCGCGTCCGTTTGAACGAGGACGAGCAGCGGGAGTACGACGCTCTAACCCGGCGGATCGGATTAGCCTACAGGTCTGACTTGGTGTCAGGGGAAGAACGAAGGCCGCGTCTACTTATTCGGCGTGCCCGCGTGGCCAACGATGCGTTGGTTCGCATCCCCGTCGCTGTGAGGCTCCTCGAGCGGCACCGAGGAGAGCGGAGCCTAATATTTCATGAATCTATCGAGGCGGCGGAAGGGATCGCCGACCTGCTATCTACCCGAGGGCACTCAGTGACTCTATATCATTCCGGAATAGGTGCGTCTATGCGCCGTGAAAACCTCCGGCTCTTCCGGCGCGGAGTCTACGACGTCCTCGTTACCTGCAAGGCCCTAGATGAAGGCATTAACATTCCCGAGGTCAGGGTGGCCATAATCGCTGCAGCCTCAGCGAGTGATCGCCAACGAATCCAGCGACTTGGCAGGGTCCTCCGACCTGCTGAGGGGAAACAAGTTGCCGAGGTATACACCATTTACGCAACAGATGCCGAGCAGGAGCGCCTCCGCGCGGAGGCTGAGGGCCTAGCCGGAATTGCAGACGTGGACTGGATGCGAGTAGGTGCGCCTGCGTGAGACTCTATCAGGATGGCGAGTGGTTCGACGCCCTCCCCCCCGGGGCGCTTTATGAGCATGAGTACGAGGGGATCGTCATGCAGCATCGAAACGACTTGTTCCCTGGATTCAAGGGTGCAAGATTTGATCCCGTCCTTGCGACTCAACTGGGGAACGTGCAGCCCGACATGATTCTCATCGACCACGAATATCGATCGATGTTCGTGGTCGAGGTCGAGCTGGCGTCACATTCGCTAACTCGACATGTCCAACCGCAGATAGAGAAAATTGTGTCGGCTCGACTTGGCGAGCGTCATGCCGACTGGCTCTACTCGCGAGAGCCAGGATTTAACCAAGATCGACTTCGCGCTCTCTTTCGAGACGTTCCTCATTCCACAGTTCTTCTTGCAAATGGCCCTACGCCTCACTGGGACGATGGATTGCGGAGCCTGCCTGGCGTATACCGCGCTGTCGTGCAGGTGTTTAGGAGTGCACGTAATCGAACGATTCTCCGAGTCAACGGAGCGCAACCAGAAGGTCCGGGTGAGGTGGTAAGCGTCTTGTCGGCGGGAAGCGGGCCACTTAGGACGTCATACAAGGTGAGCGTACCCTCGTCTGTCGATGCATCTCTTGAAAAACTTGATGCTCACCTTGAGGATCAGCTAATACGATTCCACGTCAGGGTAATGGGGGCGGAGAAATACCTCTTCTCGCGCCCTGCCATTAACGTTCCTGCAGGTGGAGCCCTACTCCTCCGTTCGGCCGGCGGCAGCTACAGAATCGAGATCATCGGATGAAGATTGTTCTGGGAAACGAAGCGATCCGCTCTTGGCGCAGACTTTCGTATAAAGCTTGGTATGCGTTCGCGGAGTTTGTTGACAACTCAACTCAGTCTTTCTTTGACAATAAAGAAGTTTTGAAGCGAGTCCTCGCCGAGGAAGGGCGCCAACTCGAGGTCTACATAACGTATGACAGTAAGTTGAAGGTCATCCGGATCGTTGATAATGCGATGGGGATGAACGAGCAAGACCTCGTCAATTCGTTGTATATTGGCCGCCCCCCTCAGAATGTGAGCGGGCGGAGCGAGTATGGCTTGGGCATGAAGACGGCTGCGAGTTGGTTCGGGAACGTTTGGTCCGTGACAACCAAGAAGCTCGGGGAGCGCGAGGAGCTATCAGTAGTTGTTAACGTGGATAAAGTCGCGGAGGGGCAAGATGATCTCGAGCTTCGGCGCCTAGAGAAGCCGGAGGATCAACACTACACGATTATCGAGATCTCATTACTAAATCACTTCCTAAACGGCTGGGCAATCAAGAATACGCGCGAGTTTCTTGCCAGCATGTTCCGGGAAGACCTAAGAGATGGCTTCCTTGACCTGCGTTTTAACGATAACAAACTGGAGACGCCATTCACGCCAGATGACAGTTCATTCCTCGTAAGGCTTGACGAAACGCCGTATAAGGCCATCGTCAACACCACAATTGGCGGTAAGCCGGTAACGGGATATGTCGGCGTGATGCGACCTGGAGTGGCCAGTCGCCGTTTGGCTGGCTTCAACGTTGTACGGCGAGGTAGGTGCGTCCAGGGTTGGCTTGACGCATGGAGGCCAGAGGACATCTTCGGCGCTGGCGGTCGCAATGACCTAGTCAACCAGCGACTCACGGGAGAGTTGGTAGTTGATGAATTCACGGCGAGTCACACAAAGGACGCGATCCTTTGGCAGAATGATGAAGAAGAGGAGTTGATTAAGTATTTGCAGCAGGTCGCAAATGAGCACGAGCTGATTCACGTGGCCCGTCACCATCGCGGCGAGGATGCCGTCGTGGCTAGTGCGAGTGAGCGGGAGGCGGCACGCGAGCAGATGCGAGCGACCATGACGAGTCCGGACATGGTAGACGCCATTAACGTCGAAGAAGTACCACCAGCGGAGCTGGAAAGCATCGTCGCCGAGCCTCTTCAAGTCGCTGCGTCTGGCGACGAGCCGGACGTTACGATTCCGCTTGGGGGGGACCTTAGAGTGGAGATCTACTGGCACGAGGGCCACATAAACGACCCGTACTACACATACTGGATCGTGGAATCGGGGTCGCTGAAGGTGGCTATCAACGAGTCGCATCCTGGCTACACTGAGCTCGAAAACGCCGCTGCGATTGTTGCCTATTCGAAACACTGCGCATTCGATGCGATTGCTGAGTGGAAGTGTCGGCTAAAGCAATCATCCGTGCAGCCCGAGTCGGTCAAGCAGATCAAGGATCATTACTATCGAGTAAGCGCGGCCATTGAGGCGAAATGAGTGCTGGCGGAAGCGTCCGTAGTTGCGAACGGCTCTAGAGCTAACCGTCCTGCTCGGTTCCCCGACCCCGGCTCGTTTGAGGTAATCCCAGCATGCCGGCCTTCCGGCTTCTGGCGTATCCCCTAAGTTTCGGCTGAAGACCGGATGTCGTCAGGAAGAGGGAACCGCGCTAATCGGCAGCCCACTTGGACACGTCACACGTGGTGCTCCGCCCTGACGTCACACCGTCGGGATGCGCCGGCTCCGTCGTGCGAGGTTGGCGGGAGGGTTCTAATCCCGTTTCCCGGCCGAAGGAGGTCAGGCTGACCCTCGGGGGCAAGCAGAGCCTCTGAGAGGTTCGGCTACCCTCGACCGTGGTCCTCGACCCCGTCGCGGGCCACCCGGCGCTGCGTGCCACAAGAGCGGGTAGCTCAGCGTCTCCCGCAGCATCACCGGCCGCAACGCCTTAATTGGGTGGTTTGGGCGCTGCTCGGCTTCGCGTCGCGGCTTCTTCGCGTGTCGGTCACGCAGACCTGTCGTACCGTTCCCCCAGAATGACAGCGGTGCAAGTTTAGGGAGGTAGTGGACGTGTCGAGAGATGCCCCCGTCCTGGCGAACGATGAAGGTACGGACCGACGGGAGCGGATCGACGGGGAACAGGCCATTTCCGAAGGTCCTGCGATGCACGTCCAGAAGATCCCCGTCGCACTGATTCGTCCGGAAGACGGCCTTGGTCGGAAGCGTGAGCCCGACGGCCACCGTGAGTTGCGCCAGTCGATCGAGCAGTTTGGGGTCTTGACGCCGGTGACGGTCCGCGTAGCGCCCGACGGCTCCGGCGATTACCTCCTCATCAAGGGCCAGGGGCGCACCCTCGCTTGCCGGCTCTTAGGCATCGATCAGATCCCGGCCATCGTCGTCGACGACGATTTCGCCGAGAACGAGAAGGTACAGCAGTTCCTGGTCGAGAATGTGGCGCGACTTCGGATGCGCCCGATAGACCGCGCTCTATTGATCACTCGCGCTCGACAAAACGGCGAGGAGACAGCGGCCGTCGCGAAGCGCTTTGGCGTGTCGGCCGCCACGGTGAGACGGCTCGAAGTGCAACTCGACGGCGCCAGTAATCGGGAGGTCACTGCGCTCAAGCAGGGGAATGTCAACCTAACGTTGCACGCCACCATCACCCGCTACGTGGAAGCCGCTGAGCGGGCCGACGTTGTTGCGGCTCTGGCGCCGTACTCGCTGAGAGCCAAGGAGACCGCGGCACTCTTTGAAGCGTTGGGCTGGCGAGACTTGGTCGAACTGGGCAGCGCTCATCGCATCCAGAGGTTGAAGCTATTGGTCTGGGCGTGTGACACCCTCAGCAATTTGCCGCCCGGTTCGATCCACGAGCGGCTCAGCCATCTCGCTGCATTGCTGCCGATCGACTTTGGCGGCGGCCCGCGTACAAGGGCGGTGGCCCAATGAAGCTTGTTAATCTCGACCCGGCGCAGCTGGTCGTTAGTCACGAACTGAGCCGGTCCGGCAGCGCCAAGCAATTTGAGGATCGCCTGCGCTCCTCGATCGAAGAAATCGGCCTTGCAGAGCCGATCAAGGTGGCACCATTACCGAGTGGTCAGTATTTAGTGGTCGATGGTACGATGCGCCTCCGCGCCATCACGGCGATTCGGGATGCAAACCCCGACGCCTTCAAAACCATTGCGGCTTACGTTACCGACTACGAGCGTCGGTTTGAGATCCGTTATCAGACGGACATCTATCAAGACCTTTTGCCGAGTCAGTTGGCTGCCCTTGTCGAGCACCTTCACAAAACCGAACGGGTCAGGAAGACGGATATCGCCCGCTACATCGGCGTTTCGCCTGCGACTCTGCGCAACTACACCGGTCTCTGGCGACTACTCCAGAGGGGTGGGTTGTTCGCCAAAATTGTTGAGCTGATGGATGTTGGCGTAATCCCGTCGTCCAACCCCTACGCATGGTTACGGCTAACGAGTGACGGCCTAAGGTGCGTGCTCAAGGACAGCTTCTGTGACGGCGAATCTATCGATGCGTGGGTTCAAGGGCGTATCTCGGCTGCTCGACAAGGCAACACTCTGCGGTTCACCACCAACTTCGTAGAGGCTGCTACCGGCGGGCTGGAGCCACGGTTCTACCGACAAGATGAAGATCTGCGCTCGGTGAAACGAGACTTGGGGCTCCGGCGTGCCGGAGATCCTCAACTCTTCGACGTACCGGTCACGCCCGCGGTGAAGTCCAAGACTGAGCGCAACTCTAGGGTGAAACGCGATGTGAAAACGGCGGTCCGCCACCTGTCGAATGTCACTAGGGAGTCTCGCGAACCCGTGTTGCAGACCGCCGCTCGCTCATTAAGGAAGTATCTGCAGTGAGCACCGCAGCTATGGATTGGCTCGAGGACGCCTTCTTTGAGGAGCCGGAGCGAGACTCGATCGATGGGGGCACGACCACAGAGGGCCACCTCTGGCATGTGGCGAATCCCCGTTGGGGCCATTCGATGCACACCATGTGCTCATATCACGGCATGTTCCCCGCCAAGCTCGCCCACTACTTCATTCAGCGCTACTCGCGGCCGGGCGATGTCATTCTCGATCCGTTCAGCGGGCGGGGGACGGTGCCGCTGCAGGCCCGCGTGGAAGGCCGGCGCGCGCTTGGCAACGACCTGAGTCCGCTTGGACACGTTCTGTCACGGGCAAAGGCGAACCCGCCTTCGTGGATCGCTGTGAACAAGTTCCTAGACAACCTTGAGAAGCGCTACAAACGAGCAACTCAAGCCGAACCGGACGTTTCACCCGACATCAGGATGCTTTACCATCCCAATACGCTGCGACAGATTTGTTATCTACGGGATGCGCTGCTTCAGCGACATCTCGACGAGTGGACTCCGGAAGCGGCGATGGTTGCTGGTTCGCTGGCCGGCATCATGCATGGTTCCTTCAGACGAGACGGAACGTCTCAATACCTGAGTATCAGCATGCCCAACACCTTCAGCATGTCGCCGACGTACGTCGAGAAGTTTATCCGCGAGAAGAACCTCATCGCTCCAGATCAAGACGTATTTGAGCGCCTGCGCGATAAGCTGGCACGGCTCTACCTTGATACCGTAGGCGGCCCAGCAGGAAAAGTTTTCTTCGCTGATGCGCCAGGACTGATGCAAAGCGGTGGTATCCAGCCCCACACGGTGGATCTTATCGTAACGTCGCCTCCGTATCTGCAGGTCGTTAATTATGGCACAGCGAACTGGATTCGGCTCTGGCTCCTAGGCATTGACGATGTTGGCCGTGAGCGAGGCCACGGCCGGCAGAAACTCGACGCCGAACTTGACCACCGCCACAACTACGACTCATACCGCACCTTCCTACTGCGCACGCTCCTAGGCATCCAGCATGTGCTGAAGCGCGATGGCGTAGCCGCAGTTGTCATCGGCGACGTCGCTGATCCCGGCAAGGAGGCACTGCCACTTGCAAAGAAAATCTGGGACGACGTCGGGGCGAAAACAGAGCTCCGACTCATCAGTTTGATCGGCGACCGGCTCCCAGTCGAGAACAAAGTTAGCCGTATCTGGGGCGGCACCAAGGGCCAGGCTACTGAGAGGGATTGCATCCTCGTCCTGACGCACCGGGGCGGGGAACCATGGGATGGTCCAGATGCCATTGATTGGGACGAGCCGTACAAGGACGGCGGCCCCGACGCGGCTCATGCTCGCTTGAAGTCGAGATTCAGCACCAGCGACGAACCCACGGCAGTGTGAAGTATGTCTGTACGTCGTCGACTCGTTCCACCGACTTCGATCCTCTAATATGCCAACGCACCACGTTTCTGGCATTCGAACCGAACAGCAAAGGAGGCCGACGAGAGCGCTGGACCTCATCCAGCAGTACCGTCGGTACCTGATTTATCCGAGTCAATCGATTAGGTGACAGAGGGCGCGCTTGCGGCTGAACCGCCGGCGAGGAGAAACCGTTGGCAGCCAAGCCCCAGACGAGTTAGTGCTTCGGTCACCGGGCCGGATTTACCTCATCGAGCAACTTGATCAAGTGATCCTCCGCGTGCAGTAGGGGCATCGGGGCACATCCAAGCCCGCCAAGGGGGCTTATCGAACCTTGCCCCGGATGCGAGCTCACGCACCTCTCGGGGATCGCTGCGCGTTGTTCTTTCAGGTAGCGCGTAGGTCATGGGCGTGTTTGGTGGCGTCCAGCATCTGCCTGAGCATCAAGAACGGCAAACTTTTTCAATGATCAGGACGATCATCGACATCATCGTTCGCGGCGGGGTCTGTGGAAGCGCGCGATTTTCGGCTGTGGGGCAGGAACGGTGGTGGGTCGGTCCTTGAGTGGCCGGTTGTGGGGCGGCATCCTGACGTCGGTGTGGCTGCAACCCGACCAATGACCGTGTTCCTGCTGCGACGGATCTGCGGCCTACGCCGAGGCAATCCGCGGCGCGCCGCAGGCGATGCAGGTCAGCGACCGGTGGTATCTGTGGCACAACCTGGCGAAGGCGGTCGAGAAGCTCGTGGTCGCGCACAGTGCCTGCTAGCGCCAGACCCACCCCCAACGGGACCGGCCGCTGGATGAATGCACCCGCGAGCGGCAATCTGTGCACGCCCTGCTCGACCAAGGCGTCGGTCTACTGGCATGTGCCCGCCGGCTGGGCTGGGCGCTGAACACCGTCGAACGCTACGCCGGCGCAGCCGCGGCCGAAGACCTGCAGCGTCCGCCGCTACCGCGAAACGCTGGTCGACCCGTTCCCAAGTCGTTGCAAGGTCACGTCCGTCCTGGTGGTGTAGAGCAGATCGAGGGCGCGTCGCCGGACGTGTTGCAGGCGATGGTACGCGTTCGCGCAGGCGTTGATGTCCGTCGAGGCGGACGCGATCTGCGGTGCTGGGCTACGGGCAGCGAAGCGACGAATGGGTAAACTCCCGCAACGGCTACCCTGATGCGGGAGTGGGACACCCGCGGCGGAACGATCGACCTGGCGCTCCCGAAGCTGCGGCAGGGCTCGAACTTCCCGGACTGTTTGCTGACCCATCGCCGGCAGGCTCTGGTTCCCGTCGAGAGGGGCCTCGTATCTGCTCGGGGTGTCAACCAGGCGGGTGAAAAAACGGATCGAGCATCTCGGCATTCGGCAGATGCCGAGTCACAGGTGTCGGAAATGGCGGCCCACCTAGACGCCCAGGTCGAGGCGTTCCGCAACCGGCTGCTGGACTCAGGGCATTACACGGCGCGGATGGACCTGTTGACGATGAAGGTCCGCGAAGCCGCCGCACCGTCAACGTCCACGCCCTGAGCGCTTCGGGGTCAACGCCGACGGGCAACGCGAGGTGCTGAGCCTGGACGTGGCTCTGTTCGCGGATCTCGCTCAGTAGGCGGCCCACCGCCACGATGGGGTTTTCGGCCAGGCGACGGCGCTAGTGATCGCGGGGGATTGTGACCCTGACAGAAGGGGCTGGTCGGCGCAAGGCGGACAATTTTGCCGAACGCATGTCTGAAGGCGGACCGTAGGTCCGACGAAACCAGGACTACTGGACATGGCGTACGTTGTGTCCGGCGTAGAAGGCTGTGATCATCTCGGTATTCGGCGAGCCCGAAGCGTCGGTGAGCGGCCCGCGCGCGCGGAGCCTTCGGGGGAGGGAGGGGCAGCGTTGGCGCTGCGGGACCTCGGACTTCGGCCTGCGTACCGGTCGGGCCGCGACATGCTGCTCGATGATTTCTACGTGCCCTGCCTCCAGGAGGCGGTGCTCTATGACCGCGCGGTGGGGTACTTCAGCAGCACGCTGTACCACGTCGTTGCTTTGGCCTTCTCCGATTTCGTCCGGCGGGATGGCCGGATGCGGCTGATCTGTTCGCCCGCGCTGGCGCCCGAGGACTTCGCGACGATGAAAGAGGCGGACGAGATCGGCCGCTACGCCCAGTCAACGATCCGCGCCGACCTGCAGATGCTGCTGACACGTCCTGAGGCGGTACCGGCCACCCGACTGCTGGCGACCCTGATCGCCAACGAGATCATTGACGTGCGCATCGCCTTCACCGACAACCCGAGCGGGATTTTTCACGACAAGCTGGGCATTTTCGAGGACACAGAGGGCAAGCGCGTCAGCTTCGTCGGCAGCGCCAACGAGACGTGGCGGGCGTGGGGTCTCAACCATGAGTCCTTTGAGGTGTTCTGCAGCTGGAAGAACGAGCCGGAACTTCTCCGCACCCGCGATCACGTCGATAACTTCCGGCGGCTATGGCGGAGCCAAGAGCCGGGTGTGCGCATCTCACATTTGGACCAAGTCACCCGCGAGCAACTCGTCGCGATCGCCGATGACGACCTGGACCATGCGATTAACGCCGTCCGGTCGCATCAGTTGAGTCGCCGGGCCCAGCCGACCGGGCGACCACTCATGGACCACCAGCGATTGGTGCTCGAGGACTGGGAGGCGAAGGGCCACCACGGCATTGTCAACTTCGCGACCGGTGCCGGTAAGACGCTGACCGCCATCGCAGGCGTCAAACGCTGGACCAGCGGTGGCGGCGCCACGGTAATCCTGACGCCGGGCCGCGACCTGCACGCCCAGTGGATACGTGAAATCGAGATGGAGCTCCCAGACGCGCAGATCCTGCCCGCAGGCGCAGGCAGCGACAAGGCCGACTGGCAGCGGTTACTGCCCATCTTCAGCGCGCCGGGCAATTCGGCCGAGCACCGCCGGGTCGTGGTAACGACTAATCACACCTTTGCCAGTGACGATTTCCAGCGCCGGCTCAAAAGCGGCGATCACTTGCTGATCGTTGCTGATGAGATGCACCGGGCGGGCAGCCCCCGGGTGCTGAATGTGCTGGAGCAGACCATGTGCGGCGCCACCCTCGGCCTGAGCGCCACGTTCCGCAGGCAGTTCGATGAGGACGGCACGAACCGGCTGATGGACTTCTTTGGCCCTGTGTTGATGCCAGTGATCGGCCTGGCCGAAGCGCTCATGCTCGGCCTGCTCGTCCCGTACGACTACCGCCTCCACGAACTGCGGCTAGACGACGACGAGATTGAGCAGTACGAGAACCTTACGAAGCGGATCGGACAGATGGTCAGCCAAGGCGCGTCGGTCAACGACGCCAGCAGCCCGCTACAGATGCTCCTGATCCGACGCGCACGAATACTAAAGCAGGCCCGCGGCAAGGTGCCAATGGCAGCCGACATCCTGCAGCGCGAGTACCAGGACGGCGATCGCTGGCTTGTCTACTGCGATGACGTGAAACAGATGAAGGCGCTGACCAAGGAGTGTCTCGCCGCCGGACTACCTGCACTTGAGTTTTACTCCGAGATGACAAGTGGCCGTGACGAAGTCATCCGCAGCCTGGGCAAGTATGGCGGCATCGTCATTGCAATCCGCTGCCTCGATGAAGGTATCGACATCCCGGTTACCGACCACGCCCTCATTCTCGCTAGCTCGACCGTGGAACGCGAGTACATCCAGCGACGCGGTCGCGTCCTCCGTCAGGCCCCTGGTACGAACAAGGTCAGCGCCGAGGTTCATGACCTCATGCTTGTCGATCAGATCGGCGGAGCACTCACCAAAAGTGAAGCCGTGCGCGCCTTGGAATTCGTGCGGTTAGCGCGAAATTCCGCAGCCCGAGAGCGGCTAAAGGTGATCGTTTCCCTGAGCCAAGACCCCGTCACGTTGCCTGACTGGATCGACTACGAAGAAGAGAGCGACTGAACATGGTCCAACCCGAGAACGACGAAGCCGGCCATGGCCGGGAAGGTGCGTTGGCGGCCCTGAACGAGGTCGCCACCGATCCCGAGGTAGTCAAGCAGTTCGGCACGGCGGCTGGCGCGTTCGAGCCAGAGGACTACCAGCAACTGATTGCTCTTGCCTGGCGCCACCAGTTCGACGATGACCGGACCAAGTTCAAGCGCGACCTCAGAGCGCTCCAGGAGCACGTCAGCCAGCGTATCCTCGACCGGGCGGAGTTGTCCGAATGAGCCTGCGATTCGAGAGCGTCAGCCTCAAGAATTTCGGTCCATACCGTGAGATCGACACGCTCAACCTAGAGACTGATCCGCACGCGCCCATCGTCGTGATCCACGGCGAGAACACCCTTGGAAAGACCAGTCTATTCCGGGCGCTGCGGTGGTGTCTGTACGGTAGCCCCGAATCGGGGAGGACGCCCGCCCAAGCCGCCCGGCATCTGTCCGAGTACATGAACCGCCCGGCGTGGAGAGACGGCGAGACTGACATGCAGGTATGCATGCAGTTCACAGCAAATGGGCACAAGTACCGGCTCGTGCGCACCGCGAGGTTCGAAGGCGGACCGCCAAAGGTGTCCGCCGACCTTCGGGTGGACTCAACGGTCGTTCAGCAGGCTTCAATCGAGGCGGAGATCGGACGTCTGCTGCACCCGCAAATCTCCGAGTTTTTCCTGTTTGATGGTGAGTTGCTCAAGGACTTCTACGACCGACTCAACACGGATCGTGAGAGAGACCTCCTCCGGGACAGCATCGACAACGTGCTCGGGATTCCGGCGTTGCAGCTGGCCGAGCGGGACGTTTCGACTCTGACCGAGCACGCAATTCAGAGGCAGGCTAAGGCACTTAAAAACAAGAAAGACGTCGAGAACGCGCGCAAGCAAATTCGCGAATTGAAGTCCAAGCAGGAGAGCTTGGATAAGGACCGAAAAGAGATGGAGCACGCGCTCGGCAAGGCCAAGGCAGCCCTGGAAGACGTCAAGGAGCGTATTGCGGGAGTCGAAGAGCTGAAGGCCGATGCTCGTGAGATGGAGGGGTTGGAGGTCCTGATCGCGGGCGGAAAGCAGGAAGAGGACCAGATCCGTGAGGACATGCGACGGTTGCTCACAACTGGCTGGCTCGCACCTGCCGCCGGCAAGCTCAACGGAGCCTTGCAGCGAGTCGTGGCCAAGAACGACGCGGCCCAGCAGCAGCAGAAGGCAATCCAGGTCGCCCGTGATCGTGTCGACGTGCTGCAGAAGCAGATCCAGGGTGGAATCTGTCCGGCCTGTCAACAGGAACTGCCGCCGCCGGACGAGTCGACCGAAAATGATTTGGCGAGAGCCGAAGCCGATCTGAAGCAGTTGAAGGAATCGGCAGGGGACGGGCCGGATCTCCGCCTTGAGCGGCGGATCCGGGAGTTGGTCGATACGACGACTGTCAAGGCGTACCAGCAGAAGCAGGAGCAGCTCAACAAGGTTGTCGCTACCCAGTTCGAACGCAATCGCAGGCTCAACGCTCTGAAGGATCGCTTGAAGGACAACGATGCGGCTAAGATCCGCCAACTTGGTGAGGAGCAGGATCGGCTCGAAGCAGCGATCGAGCGATACGGGCAGATCCTCAGGAACCAAAAGCCGAAACAGGATGAGATCAACAAGCAGCAGGACAAGCTCGCCGGCATTTTGCGGCGCCTGGGGGGCGGCGCCCAGCCAGAAGTTGCAGCCGAGGCGTTCTTCTTCGAGTACGTGCGCACCCTGCTGACGCGGACGATTGAGCGCTACCAGGAGCGGACGCGGGCTGAGGTGGAGAAGGCTGCCAGCGAGATGTTCGTGACGCTGGTCCGCGATCCGCAGGCCTACCAGGGGCTCCACATCAGCCGCGACTACCGGGTTGACCTTGTCGGTCAGTGGGGTGAGGCCATGAAGACCAGTGAGGGCGGTAAGCAGCTCGTCGCCCTCTCGTTGATTGGTGCGCTCAAGCGAGCCGCCGTCCGGGGTGGCCCCGTGGTCCTGGACAGCCCGTTGGCACGTCTTGATCTAGAGCACCGTGCCAACGTTCTAAAGACCTGGGTGCCAGAGCTGGGCAACCAGGCGATCTTGCTCGTGCAGTCAGGCGAGCTCACAGATGAGCAGGCTCGGGACATTATGGGCAATCGAATCGGGCACGAGTACAGGATTTACCGACCGAGCGATGATCCCGAAGAGGCCACAATCGAAAGGACTCAGTAGCCGTGGGGAAGGACCAGGAAGATAAGCAGCAGATCGGTCTGACTGCTAAGGGCGACGAGGCAATCCAGGTACTGGTCGCAGACCGGCGGTTCGCGAATCAGACGGACGCGTACAGATTCGCAATCTCGTACGCGGTGGCGGCCGGCCTTCATCCGGCAGATGCCCCGCAGGGCGGTTACAACACCAAGTTCAACGCCCTCGGCACATTGGAGAGTGGAAGCAGTGTCCGCGATCTCATCGACATCCTTGGAATCGGCGAGACGCATCGGCCGTTCGCCACGGCGGAGAAACTAGCCGAGCTAGGCGTGAGGGAGATCGCCCGCCGGCTTGAAGGCAACGAAAGCCTTGCCGACATCATGACTGATGCCTCTGGGTGAGCAGCTGACTACGGGCCGCCGCGTATCTGGCCGCTTGCCTACTCGTGGTTCATGCTAGTCCGATGTGAAATTAGGCAACGACGCTTTTAGGCGTGCCGAAACCTCTCGGCCCCTCCGCCACCGGTCCTGGTGCGACGCTCGCGCGATCCCAGCCGGGGCTGCCGACTACGCCACGGCACCTAATTCGTGCGGGATCGCGGAGGAGGGGCCGCTGCCGGTAGCGTCCGGTGATGCCCGACACCGCAGGACCACCTGTTGCCCGGCTCCAACCGGTGCTCAGCCATTCACGAGGATCGCCCAACGCTCCTCGCTCGCCCGGCCTTCAGATGGTCCTTCGATCGCGGCGTGGTCGTCTACGTCGGCACAACCGGGAACCTGCGGTGTCTCCGGCAGCACCCAGCCCGCAAACGGGGCTCGTCCGTGCTGCACGAGCAGGTCGGCCATCTCGTCGACAAGCCTGGTTACGAGGCGTCGGCCGCGGACATCGCTCGCTGCGAAGCTGCCGGGCGCGCCTACAAGACGACAGTCGTAGATACTGTGCTTTTTGCGAGTGCCGACGCGAGGGGCGCCAATGGTAAGCCGAACGGTTACTGCGAAGGATCCGAAGCCCACCTCTGAGCGTATAGAGCAGCTGGCGCAGAGGGTGCTGATCGGCGACATCATCCTTCCGGAGTTCCAACGCCCCTTCGTCTGGAAGCGGAGGCAGATCCTTGAGCTGGTTGACTCGATCTACCGCAACTATCCGATCGGCAGCATGCTCGTGTGGGAGTCACACCAGAAGCTAGCCAGCAAGCGATCGATTGCTGATCTGGAGGTGGCCCGGCGCGGGGAGACCTATCCCGTGAACTACCTCCTCGATGGGCAGCAGCGGCTGTCCACGATCTGCGGTGTCCTCTACTGGGAGCCAAGTGATCCCAACAGCGTTTGGAATGTCTACTTTGACCTGAAGGCCGGGAAGTTCCACCACGCGGGCAGCGAGGAGGACCTGCCGCTGCATCAGATTCCGCTGCGTCGTCTTGCAGATCCCGCCGATTATTTTCGCCGGCTAGCATCCTTGGATGACCAGCGGCTCAGGGATACGGCGGATCTTCTGTTCAACCGATTCAAGGACTACCAGGTCCCGTTGGTCACGTTGGGCGACATGTCGATTAATGACGTTGCCCCAGTTTTCGAGCGCATCAACTCGACCGGGACTCGGCTCACGATTTATGACCTCATGAGAGCCGCAACCTAAAGTCCGGAATTTGACCTGGGAAGGACTATCGTCGGCATACGAGAATCCCTAGAGGCAAAGAAATTCCATCAGTTCGATAATAAGACATTCCTGCGGGCGCTAGCCGCATCTGCTGGGGGCGATTTCTCCTCGGCTAGCATCGACGCCCTGAGAGACCTCAAACGCGATGATTTGGTTCGGGCTGCAAACTCGACCAAAAAAGCGGCAGAGCGTGCAGCTGACTTCCTAGCGACCGAAATTGGTGCGCCCCGAGCTGAGTCCCTGCCATATGCGAACCAATTTGCCTTCTTATGTGAACTCTTTCGGGTCCTGCCTCACCCGACAGGAGAGCAGCTTAACGAGATTAAGCGTTGGTTTTGGCTGACTACGTTGTCTGGGTACTTCAGCGGCTGGGATAGCGGCCAGATGGCGACCGACACTAGGGCCATTCGGCAATTCGCGGAAGGCAAGATTGCGAAGCTCAGTGTCCCTGCCGCTATCGCTTCTGCAAGCCTGTGGGAGGTAAAGCCCTTCAGGTCCAACAGTGCTGTTTCTAAAATGCTGGGCCTGATGCTGGCATTCAACAAGCCCCTTGACCTTCTGAATGGCCAGAGGGTCGACGTTGGGAAGTCGCTGTCGTGGTCAAACGATAAAGAGTATCACCATTTCTTTCCCCAGGCGTATCTGGCGCGTCGCCGTATAGGCGCTAGCAAGGCGAATGTGGTTGGAAACATCGTCCTTCTAACATCCAAGAGCAACATTGACATCCGCGACTCGGCCCCCAGTGAGTACCTCAACGAGATTATAGAGCGTGAGGGCAGGGATAACCTGGTACGGCGGATGGAGTCGAACCTTGTGCCGAAAGATGCCCTGGATGCGGCCCTCGCTGACGACTATGGCGCCTTCTTGAAAATCCGCGCGCAGCACGTCCATCAGGTCGCCCAAGCGATGGCGGGCATAAGCTACGGGCCTCCTCTGCGCCCCGAGGACATCGAAGACGCCGACGACGATCCGACAGAGTAGGGCATGTCGAAGGACCTGGCTGTCCTGCTTGTGAAGGAGCGCCAAGGGGAGGTTCAATCAAGCGTTGGCGCCCCACCGTTCCCTCGCCTATGCGCGGAGCCGCTCACGATCCGGTGGAAGCCACAAGACCCCCAAGCCTTGGTGGCCGTACAACTCACCGGTCTCGATGAGGATCGTGATGGCCTGGCGGACTGTCGACGCTGGCGGTGCGGGGCGCCGTCAAGGCGGACCTGCTCGACCCGGTCGCCCCACCGATCGCCTCGCTGGTGGTGATCACACCGATGCTGCTCGCCGCGCAGGGCATCGCGCCGCACGCCCCCACCGCCGGCCGGATCGTCTTCGACGTGTTCGCGGCGCTCACGGTGCTGCTGGGCGGCTGGCTCACCGGGCACTGGATGTACGGGGCGGGTGGTGCTGGACAAGATGCACCCGGGGTACTTCCTGCCCACCGTGGCCGGCGGGTTGATCGCAGCGGCCGGCGCTGCCGCACTGGGGCAGCAGCGCCTGGCCCAGGCCTTGTTCGGCCTCGGGTTGATCTGCTGGCTGATCCTCGGTTCGATCATGCTGGGTCGGCTGTTCGTCCGGCCGGTCCTGCCGGCTCCGCTCACGCCGACGCTGGCCATTGAGGTTGCCCCCGCGGCGGTGGCGAGCCTCGCCTACTTCGCGCTCAACGGCGACCGGCTGGACCTCTTCGCCGTCGCGTTGGGCGGGTACGGCCCGCTCATGGTGCTGGCCCAGATCCGGTTGCTGCCGGTCTTTTTGCGCCTGACGTTCGCGCCGAGCACCTGGGCGTTCACCTTCAGTTGGGCGGTTGTCGCCTCGGCCGCGCTGCACTGGATCCACGCCGGCCGGCCGGCCAGGACGCCTCGACGTATTTGATCCTCACCGGCGTAACCCTTGTCATCGGCGGCATCGCCGTACGGACGATGATCGCGGTCGTCCGCCGGCAGTACCTCGCCCCGCCGGTGGCCCAGCCCGTCGACTCGGCACACACCGCGGACCCTGCCCGGGCCCCGGCTCGTGCCGCCTAGGCTGCTGCCTATCGGCTGCGGTTGGCCCCGCGCGCGTCGGCGACGGCGGTTTGCAGGGCGGCCACTAAGAGCTCCTAACTCTTTGAGTGTTGGAGTCGGCGCCAGCAGATGATGGCGCAGGCGAGGGTGAGGAAGGCTTCGTGGATGTCGTCGCGGATCTCCCACCGCACCCGCAGGCGGCGGAACCAGTGCAGCAGGGCGATGGTCTGCTCGACGACCCAGCGGCGGGTGCCGAGTCCTGAGCCGTGTGGGTCGCCGCGTCGGGCGATGACGGGTGTGATGCCTCGGGTCCGTAGCGCGCGGCGGTAGATGTCGTAGTCGTAGCCGCGGTCTGCGTAGATCCGGTCGGGCCGTTGCCGGGGTCTGCCGCGGATGCCCTTGATTGGCGGGACTTTGTCGACCAGGGGCATCAGTTGGGTGACGTCATGGCGGTTGCCGCCGGTCAGGCTGACGGCGAGGGGGATGCCGCCCGCGTCGGTGAGACGTGGTGTTTCGAGCCTGGCTTGCGGCGGTCGACCGGGCTCGGGCCGGTTTTGGGCCGCCCTTGAGCGCCCGGACGTGGGAGCCGTCGATCACCGCCCGGGACATGTCCGGCTGCCCGGCGGCCCGGAGTTTGCCCAGCAGCACTTCGTGCAGTTGCTGCCACATGCCGGCGTCGTTCCAGTCCCGCAACCTGCGCCAGCAGGTCATCCCCGACCCGAAGCCGAGTTCCTGGGGTAGGTGCTCCCATGGGATGGCGGTGTAGAGCACGAACAAGATCCCGCACAACACCTTGCGGTCATCCAGCGGCTTACGGCCGGGATAGCGACGCCGACGTGGTGGTCGGGGTGGCAGCAACGGCGCGGTCTCGGCCCACAACTCGTCCGAGACGATCCACGGCGGCTGCTCACCCCTCCTCACGCCCGAGCACTCTAGTCGAGCGTCCATGAAGGACGAACGCCCCTAGATCATTCTGTTAGGAGTTCTAAGGCGCTGGCAGCAGAGGACCTCGTGGAGCTGACAGGCGAGATGAGTGAAGTGATCCCGGTTACCGTTCGACTGACTGTACCGGTGTCGTTGTTAACGCGGTTCACCCCTTGACCGACAAGATGGTCGTCGAAACGGCCGGCGGCGGTCGGCGCAAGAAGGTCGACTGGTTTGCTGTGGTGACCCAGGAAGGGCTCGACCTTGTCGCCTCGGCGATCGGTTCGCCCTGAGCCGAGTGACGATCCACCGCCATGGCTGCCTGCTGCTGCCTGATGCCGAGGAATCGACGGAGGCGGGCAGCCAGTTTTGGTTGGTCGGACGGTAATGGTGCGGCGCGAGCAACCGCCATCGACTTCGGCGAGACCACCCTCAGCGAGGAGGAACGCCAGTTTCTGCGTACCCGAATATGGTGCGACGCCAGGCTCGACGGCGCCAGCCGCTGCTGACGCCCCAACGACCACGAGGGCCCCTGCGGTTCCGCGGATAAGGAGCCGCCCCGGTAGCCTCTGGGATGCCCGACGCCACGATCGGCGGTCTGTTGGCGGCCTTCACGGCTAACAGCCGGACCGGCAACCAGAACGTTTCGCTACATCAGTACACGCGCCGGGAGCAGCGTTGTACCCGTGGCCTAGAGTGCCGCCATGGTCGATCGCACCTACGGTGACATCCCCGGTTTCCCTGTAGGCACAGAGTTCGTCAACCGGACAGCCTTGGCAGCATCCCAGGTTCACCGGCCCCGCCAGGGAGGGATCTGCGGCGGGGTCGACGGTGCCGAGTCCATCGTCGTATCAGGCGGCTACATCGATGATGAGGACTACGGCGATCAGCTCGTCTACACAGGCCAGGGAGGGAACGACCCGGCTACGAAGCGGCAGATCGCTGACCAGGAGATGACGCGCGGAAACGCTGGTTTGGCGCGAAGCCAACTCGAGGGTCGGCCGGTGCGGGTTATCCGGGGCGCTGGCGGAGACTCGAAGTACTCCCCTGCCAGCGGCCTTCGGTATGACGGCCTTTACCGGGTGGTCGAGCATTGGCCCGAGACAGGCAGGGACGGCTACCGGATCTGGCGTTTTCGGCTGGTGGCGCTCGACAGCGCCGACCTGCCGCCCGTCCCATAATCCGAAACGGTTCCCGCTGAGTGAGTGGCGACGGTGGTTCAGCGCCTTAAGCCGCAGCACGAAAGGTGGCTGTCCAGGTGAAGCAATGCATAACTTCACTCGCAAGGTCAGGACGCCTCGGCGAGGATCGAGCGGTTCAGCGGGAGCTCTTGGAGGAAGCGGGTCCGGGCCCGCCGTTGGCAGGAGGCAGCGGACATGTCGGCAGGGGCTACACGGGCACTTGGAGTTGGTCCGCGACCATCCGCCAGTTCAGCTCGGCGGGCAGTGGCGACACGATGACATTCGCCCCCTGAAGTAACCGTAGGTGCCGGTCATAACTCGGGTGGGCGCCAAGCTGTGCCTTGACGTTCGGGAACGCGTACACCGGGATGTCAGCACCGAGCGCCTCGTTGAGGATGCCGAGCGCGAGTGTGTCGTTGATCCCCTGAGCCCATTTGTTGATGACGTTGAACGTGGCCGGTACGACGGCAACGGCGGTCGCCGGAGGGTGAGGTTCCGGGTCAGCGGGCATCCGCCACTCGACCCGGACCGGATACCTGGTCTGCCGCGCGAGCGCTTTACTGTCGATCCAGGTGGCAGCGGTCGGCGTAGCGGTGAGGCAGACAGCCCAGCCGTCCTTCTGTAGCAACTCGATCAGCTCGCCGATGCGCAGCACGGGAGGAGCGGCGCAGGCGACCAGAGACAGCATGCCCCGCTGTGTCATGCGAGCAGTCCGGCCCGTTCAGCCAGCGGCCTCAGCCCCGGTGTCGCCGCTCGTCGCTCCTTCGCCAGCAGGTCCAGCAGGAGCGTGCGGGCCTGAACGTTGGCGTGGACCATCTCGGCGGCTATCCGCTCGGCTTCGAGCAGGTGCAGCACCGATACCGATTTGTCGCCGGGCGACCTCATCGTCGCTGCCGCCAGGTCGACCTGCACCTGTGCCCTTCGGCCAACCAACGCCGTCGGTAGCCGCGACGTGTCGAGCCGCGCTCCGATCTCCAGCGCCCGGTCCGCGTTGCCCGCCCGAACCGCAGCGGAGACTGCGTGGATAACGACGTTCGTCGGGCCAAATCCTGTCCACAACCGGTTGCGATCAGAGCCCAGCGTCGTTGCCAGCCCTTCAGCCTGCGCCAGGAGCTGACGTGCTTCCTTCGGATTGCCCTGTCCGGCCGTCATAACGGCAGCCAGAAGCAGCAATGCCCCATGAGCGGAGAGCAGGTCGGGATCGCTCGGAGGGGCAGTGGTTGTCAGCCGAGCGATGCTGGTCCGCACGACCTGCTCGGCCTCGGTTGCCCGTCCAGGCAGCCGCATGAGACCGCAGGCCGCCTGGTACGCCGCAACGGCCGCAAGCGCCTGGTCGTCGGCGAGCCGCGCCGCCGTGGAAGCCCGGTCGGCGGTCAGTAGCGGTCTCGCCGTCGCCCACCTTGGCCGCCAGCTTTGATGCCGCGATGTACGCGGCGGCGAGCAGCCGGAAAGCGCTGCTGCGATGCATCCCGGTGGACCTGCTCGGCAGCTCCGTCACCTGGCTGAGCACGTCCGGTAGCAGGCCGGCAGCGGATGTGTAGCTTGCCCGCTGGTAGAGGTTGTGCACTCGGCAGACGCTTCGCCGCACCTCGACGGCCGACTGAGCTGGCCCAGCGGGTGCTGTCAGGTAGTTGGTCAGGAAGGTTCGGAGTTCGTTCAGCAGCTCCGGCCGGGCAGCGCCGGAAGCGGGAATGCGACTCTCATCTCCCATGGCCTGCCCTCGATGAACTGCCAACGATACGTCGACGAGCATGTCGTCGAGATGTTCGAGCGTAACTCCCAACGCGGAGGCGATGCGGGCTCGATGCCAGGGCTGAGGATCCGTCTCGGCGTTCTCCCAGCGCACCACGGTCGACCGCTCCACGCCGAGAATTTCGGCCAGGCGCTCCTGGCTATACCCGAGGGCTTTGCGCCGCTGGCAGAGCCGATGTCGCTTCACGGCCACGACCCGATCTCCCTCCGTCTGCCGCCACTGTAGTAACAGTCCGTCGATCAGGCGGGTACGGGGACGCCTCATTTCTGCGTCACCGAGGCCTCTCGGACGCTGTAGTTCCTCGTCAGCTTCTTGCCGAAGCTTGGGGGCATGGCCCGGGGTGGGTGCTGGGCTCCGGTATCCCGTCGTACCCCGGACGGCGAGCCGCCGTCCCCGCCCGCCTCGGCGCCGAACCCGACAACCAGGGAGAACCATGGATTCCATCGACAAGGTTCTCGGCGAGATGCCCCTACCGACCTTCGTCACCGCTGAAGACGTCGGTCTCGCCGTAGAGGCGGTCACCGGGCACGCCGCGGAGCTGTGGCTCGATGGCCTGGGCTGCCGCAACGACCGCGCTCCTCAACCGTGCCGCCTGCACCGCTCGTTCCCGGCGAACATCGACCAGCGCGGCCTCACCGACCGGCAGATCCACGCCGAGCAGGAGGCGCCGCAGCGATGATCTACGTGACCGGGGAACGCGTGCACCCGCACCACGTCCGCATCGCCTCCTTCGACACCCGCTGGTGCGGCCTCGACCCCGCCCAGATACACGAATACCTCAACCGCATAGCCGACGAACTCGAACGCGTGCACCGCGAGCTGACCACGGCAAACACCGAGGCCGAACGCATCCGCCAGGCGCTGCGGCAGTGGCAGTCCCGGCACACCGGCTGCCGCCACACAGACCCACGTTCACCGAACAGCCGGTGGCAGCGATGACCACACCCCGCTGGATCATCCATCTCCCCACCACCCTGACCAGCCTCGAAGGGGCCATCACCCTGGCCGCAGCCCTACGCGACTCGCTCGGCCACGTCACCGCCATCGACTTCGGTGAGACCACCCTCAGCGAGGAGGATCGCCAGTTCCTGCGTACCAGGATCTGGTGTGACGCCAAGCTCGACGGGGCCGGCCGCTGCCGACGCCGCGACGACCACGACGGCCCCTGCGGGGCCTCCGAGCCAGATTCCGACCTCGCCGCAATGTCCGGCGCCGTCGAGTAGGTATCGCGGTGCTGCGGCTGGGAGCGGCCGACGTGGGCATGACCGTCGACACCGCCAACCGGCTCCAGGGCCGGGATTACGGGTTGGATCGATGTGTGGTTCCAGGGGAAGCAGGCCGGTTGACGGTGTTCAGTCTCAGTCTGCCGCTGGGCGCGTAGTCGTCTTCCGCTCGGGCACGCGGATGACGTCCGTGTCGATGCCTTCCCGCCGTGGGACGTAGAACCGGCCCTCCTCGGTGTCTGGGTCGTAGTGCAGGACAGCGTTCGCTCGCGCGAGGCGCTTGAGCCAGGCGTCCAGCTTGTCCCTCTCGTCATCGCGCAGATGCTTGCCGGAGCGACGGCGTGCTTCGGCACGAAGCATCTGGATTGGGAAGAGCCACCGGTGCTCGTCCTTGAGGAGCCACGGGATCAGCTCGTCGTTGCGGATGGTCCGCCGCTGAAGTCCTCGCCGCCGGCGGAAGTCTCCCCACAGCGACGGTACGGTCTCGATGCCGTACTTGCGGCGGTACTCCTCAACCACCCACTGGTAGGTCCGCCCCTCCTCGAACCACCGCATGACCTCTTGCTCATTCTGGATCTTGGTAGCGGGCATCGGTTGAGTTCGGCCTTCCTCGCGGCTGGCGCGCCAGCCCCTGCGACAGTGCTCGTAAGAGTGAACAACCGGATGATCATCACGTCAACCACCGTCAGTAGGCTGCAACGCAGGGTCGGCGACGTGGACAGGAGCCGTTGTGAAGGTCGGCACTGTGTGTGACGTGTGCCAGGACAGGCGGCGTGAGGCCAAGACATACGGGGTCGTGTCGGAGGGGCGGACCGCAGAGACCGACCGCTGCGCGGAGCATGCGGCTCCGTTCGAGGCGCTGTTCGCGGCGAAAGAGCCGCGCCCCGGGCGCCGCCCGTATCAGGCCACGACGATGGAAGAAATTGAGGCGCGCAAGGCGAACCAGGCCAGTGCCCGCTCGCGGGCCTGATTTACCAACTCCCTCATGCGCGCTCGCGGGCGAGACTGTATTGAGTACCCGTGGGTCCAGCCCTTTGAGTCGAGGATCTCGCCCGCTCTGGCCAGTACGGACTTCCACAGATTTGGCGCGACAGTTTCGCGGAGTAGTGCGACTACCTCCTCGGCCGCCAGGTTGACGAATCGCTGGGAGACGTGTCCTCGTGGTGGCGGGGCGTTGGGGGGCTCCACCCCTACCTTCAGTTGGGCGGTTGTCGCCTCGGCCGCGCTGCACTGGATCCACGCCGGCCGGCCGGCCGGGACGCCTAGACGTATTTGATCCTCACCGGCGTCACCCTGCTCATCGGCGGCATCGCCGTACGGACGATGATCGCGGTCGTCCGCCGGCAGTACCTCGCCCCGCCGGTGGCCCAGCCCGTCGACTCGGCACACGCTGCGGACCCTGCCCGGGCCCCGGCTCGTGCCGCCTAGGCTGCTGCCTATCGGCTGCGGTTGGCCCCGCGCGCGTCGGCGACGGCGGTTTGCAGGGCGGCCACTATCCGCGAGCCCCGCTTACGGAAACCAAGTTCCTGCATCGTCTCGGCAATCACGTCCGCCTCGGTCCGCAGGCGGCCGTCACTCTCGATCCACGCCACCAGCACGGCCAGATCTCGCCGGCTGTACTCGGTAATCGGTGCTCCCGGGTAGACGGGTGGTCTCGGCATGGTCCGAGTTGGCGCCGTGCTCGACTCGGTCGGCTTCTGCGTCCGGGGTGGGATCACTGGACGGCTCACCGGAGTAGGTTGATTCGCCTCCGCCACTGCGGTCTCGTAGGCGCTCTTGGCCCGGGCGACTTCCTGCTCCGGGTTACGGAACCAGGCGGTCGACCAGATGCGGTGGAACCGCCAGCCGAGCCGCTCCAGGTGCTCCTGCCGCAACCGGTCGCGATCCCGTGCGGTCGGCGACGAGTGGTACGCCGCCCCGTCGGCTTCGATTGCCAACACCATCTCTCCGGGCCGGTCCGGGTGTTGCGCCGCGAAGTCGATGCGGTAGCCGCTGGACCCGTACTGCGGGACGAGCGGAATGCCGGCGGCGGTCAGCCGGTCCCGGACATCGGCCTCGAAAGGGTTGAGCGCGGGAGTGGTGTCAACCGTGGAGAGCCGTTCGCCCTGACTCTCGGCGTATTCGAGGTAGCTGCGCAGCAGCTTGGCGCCATGCGCGTTGAGCCTGTTCGGGTCCATGTCTCGGGCGCTGAAGGAGCTGACCACCGTGGCGCGCTGCCGCGCGCGGGTCACGGCGACGTTCAGCCGACGGTGACCGCCGTTGTTGTTGATCGGCCCGAAACGGTAGAGCATGCGCCCGTCGGCGCCTTTGCCGTAGCCGACGGAGAGGATGATCGCGTCCCGTTCGTCACCCTGCACCCGCTCGATGCTCTTGACGAAGAACGGCTCGTCGTTCCGCTCCCGGAAGAAGTCGTCGATGCCACGTCGGTCGAGCAGCGCCCGCCGGAGCGCGGCCTCAACCCGCTCGGCGTGCTTAATGCCCATGGTGATGACGCCGAGCGACTCGCCGGGCCGCGTCTCCGCGTGCTCCAGGACCAGTTCCACCACCCGATCCACCTCTGCGCTGACCCGGTCACCCGGCCCGTAGCCGACCGGGTTGTTGTCGACCAGGACGTGGGCCAGGCAGCCTTCGGTTGCCGCCCCGGGGAACGTGACCAGCTCGTTGCCGTTGGGCGCGTAGATGTGCAGGTTCGAAAAGGCGATCAGCCGCTCGTCGCGGCTGCGGTAATGCCAGGCGAGGTGCTTGTTCTGTGACAGCGGCAGCGCCGTGGCGAAGGCCTGAAGCAGCGACTCCACGTCGTCGGTCAGCGCGGTCTCACCGTCGTCATCGCCGACGGGGTCGTCCTCGGTGGTGTCGAAGAACTGGGTGGGGGGCAGCTGGTGCTCGTCGCCGGCCACCACGACCTGTCGGCCCCGCATGATGGAGGTGATGCCGTCGACCGGCTCGACCTGACTCGCCTCGTCGAAGATGACCACGTCGAAGAGGCGCTGCGCCGGCAGCACCTGACTCACCAACAGGGGGCTCATCGCCCAACACGGCTTGACCGCCAACAGCACTTCCGGGGCGGCGCGGAACAACTCCCGTACGGGCAGGTGGCGGGCCTTCTTGGCGGCCTCCTTGCGGACGAGCTGCTGCTGCTCGGGCTGCGCGTCGAGGGTGGCGACCAGGTGAGCTGCCGCCAGCCGACGGATCCGGCCCGGAGTCGCTTCGATGTGCCGGTGGTCGGCCCGTTGGAAGTCCGCCACCGCAGCCGTCATCAGCTCTGCGTTCATCCCGGCGTAGCGGGCGTCGGTGAGAGCGATGTGGTCGAGGATGGAGTGCAGCCAGGCGTACTCCAACGCCTGCTCGGCTTCGACGGCACTGGCGCGGCGCTCGGCCAGGTCCGCGAGCAGTGCGTGCAGGTTCCAGCCCAACAGCGCCGCCCGCAGCTCGTTGTGCCGAGCCACCCGCTGCAACCCCAACTGGTCGCTTGCCAGGGCCGAGAGCTGCCGCTGAAGCCGCTCGGGAGCGTCGGTGAACGTTGCGGGCAGGATTGCCTCCAGCACCGTCAACGACCGGTCCAGGTGATCCGCGTTGGCCAGCGCCGCTGGCAGACATTCCGCTTCCCGCGGCAAGCTGCCATTTTCGCAGCAGCGTTGCCAGCGGCTGCGCTGATCGGCCACTGCCAGCAGCGCCGCGTGCAACTGGTCCCGAGCAGGCTTGACCGGCCCCGTCCACAGCGACAGAGCCTCCTTCACCGCCGCCCGCCGCTCAAACCACCCGAGGGGCACCGCCGCCGCCTTGCGGCCCCGCCGGTCAGCAGTGGCGGTGAGCCACCGACCGAGGTCTCCGGCGTACACCTCCGGCGCGAAGTTCTCCAACGAGCGGCTGACGTCGTGCACCAGGCGGAGCAGCTCACGCCACGCTGCTCGGCTCTGCGGCTGTCGCAGCCCGCATTCGCTGGTGAGCGTGCGCAACAACTGCTGCGCCTCCGGCAGGATCTGGTAGGCCGCGGTTCCCGTCGCCGCCATGACGTCAGCAACCGCCGCCTCGGCCGCGATCGTCGAGGCCTGCCAAGGGCTCGACGGTCGGGAGCCGTCGAAGGCGCCGAGACGGGCCAGTTCGCCGATCGTTCGCCACAACTGCTCAGCTGTCGCAGGGTTCAGGCGCTGCAGCATCGGCCCGCGCCAGCGGAATGCCGGCCGCCGGCCGCCCCCGAGGCCGATCACTCTGTCCTGAATCTCGTACGCCGACAGGCCCCACGGCTCGTGGCGGCGGTGCAGCATCTCGTTGTGCGCGACGAGCTGTTCCCGCCGGGTGAGCAGTTGCCGGCCGAGGTCCTGCAGCTGCGGCTGCCGCTCGTGCGCGATGCGCTGCAGCCGGCTGCCGAGCGCCTGGGCCAGCTCACGTCGGCTGGTGCCGCCGCCGTGCAGGTTCACCACCAGGTCGTCCAGATCGACCGAGGCGAGCCGGTTGAGCACCGCGTCGATGGCAGCGCGCTTCTCAGCGACGAACAGGGTGGTCCGGCCCCGGGCCGCCAGCGCGGCGATGATGTTCGCGATCGTCTGGCTTTTGCCGGTGCCGGGCGGGCCCTTGATGACGAGGTGTTGACCGACCACGACGGCGTTGATGGCGTAGCTCTGCGACGAGTCGGCGTCGAGCACGAGGAACTCGTCGTGGAGTGGCACGGCGTCCGGCGTGGAGGGCGGGATTGATACGGGCGAGGCCAACGCCGTGCCGGCCGCCACGTCGCCCGCGAGCGCGGCGATGGCGTCGCTGGCCGCCAGCATCTCCCCGTTCTTCTCGATGTCCTGCACCATCGGCAGCTTCTCGTAGAGGAACGTGCCGGCGACCTGGGTCGGGGCGGCCAGGAACTCGGGTACCCGTGACGCCGCCCGGGTGAGTCGGTTGAGGAGGGCGTCAGGGACGAAGCCAGCCTCGGGTAGCTCCGCGAGCAGCTCGTCCTCGGCGATGGTGACGCCGTAGTCGCGGGACAGCTTGAACAGCAGCACCGGGTTGACGATCGGCGAGGACTCGACCCGGAGCCGGAAGTCGGTCTCGGTGGCGCTCAACGCGTCGATCTGCAACGGATGCATGATCACGGGCGCGCGGGGCGTGCGGTCCGGCTCCCGCCACGTGGCCATGCCGGTGACCACGTAGCCGGCATCGAGACCGCGTTCCTCGGAAAGCTCGCGCATCTTGGCGCGGATGTTCCGCAGCCGCCGCTGGGCGTCCGACCGCGACTGCGCTTCCGGAAAGAGCTGCCCGAGCGTCTGCGGCTTGCCGGACAGCAAACGGGTGACGGCCATCGGGTCAGCCCCGGTCAGAGCGAGCGTGCCGGCTTTCAGATCGCGGTAGTAGAGCAGGCGGTTGTTGCCCGAGGTGTCGATGAGGGACTTGGCCCAGCGGTCGGCAGCCGCTGCGACGCGCCGAAGGCGTTCCACGTCAAGCACCGTCATCGGCTCCCCGTTCCTGCTCGACCTGCGCGCGCGTCAGGTCGTGCACCACTGCTGCCACCATCTCCCGCAGCCGGCGGAGCTCGCCCGCGGTGAGGCCGACCTCGTAGCTGTGGTGATGGCCCGCCCTGGACAGGGGCCGGAGGGCCTTGGTTCGGACGCGCTCGTGAGGCTTTAGACTCTCACGGCCCGAGTGGGAATGGTCTCTCCGTCGGGGCTGTGCTTTCCTATGACGCTCCATCGAAGAGCCGCAGAGAGTCGGAGTTCGAAGGTAGCCCCAGCGTAACGATCATGTATGGGACTGGTGTGTTGGCGCCATCGGGAGGGGTGCCTGGGAGCTTCGCCGACGTGTGCAATGCGTTCATGTCCGCCGGCTGCGACGCCCCGGACTGCCGCCTCGACCAAGGCTAGCCACTCGTGCTTGCGCCAGCCCGCGGGAGCTCCAGATCCCCAGCCAGCCAGAACCAGGTCAGCCGTTTGAGCCGCGGCCTTTAGTCGATGGGTTAGCGCCTCCAGATCCACCTTGCCAGCCACATGAAGCAGGTCGCTAGTCGACCGAGTGGGCTCGTCGATGAGATTGACGATGGCGACGGAGCCGGCACACAGCACGCCCGCCAGGACTTCCAGGTTGCGCCAGGATGTGGTGTCCCTCGCTGCTCGTAACGGTGGATTACACAGCACAGCGAGCAGACGACGTTCGGTTGGGGCCGATGGGCAAATAGGTGCTGGGCGCAGGTGATCCTCGCTGATCCCTCCGCTAGTCACGGAAAAGATCTTTCCATGCTTGGGCGCGCTGCCTTTGGACGCCACAATTCTCGTCAGCCTCCTGACTGTCTGGCGACCCGGTCGGCCACGAAAACGCCTAACCCTTGGTGGCCGTACAACTCTCCGGTCTCAATGAGGATGGTCACGGCCTGGCGAACGGTCGACTGGCTGCCCACCTCATACATCTCGGCTAGCGCCTTGGTGGACGGCAGCTTGTGGCCGGGAGGCCACTCCCCGGAGGCAACGCGCTCCCTTATGTCGGCGATGATCCGCCGGTAGTGCGGCTCGAATTTCCGTGGTGCGGGCATGCGAAGTACTCCCAGCTAGGCCCACATATCTGATCACGGCAGCCAGGAGAACTTCAAGCGCAACGTTGACCTTACCAGCAATGTCGGTAGGGTGCGAAGGCGAGGAAAGGCCCCAGCTAGGCACTGTGGTCCCTGCCTTCGTCGGAGCAGCAGTTACCGCCAGCGCGGCTACCCGACTCCGGGACCGGTGGGCTGCTCCGACGCCGAACATGTCTGCTCGGCTGCCTGTCAGCGACCGAGCAGGAAGCTGGCCCGGGGTGGGTGCTGGGCTCCGGTCGGTACGGACGCGTGGTCGTACCGACCGACCCCGCCCGCCTCGGCGCCGCAACAACCGTTGAAGGAGGGCCATGGACTCGACCGACGAGTTCCTCGGCGAACTACCCCTACCGCCCCACGTCACTGCCGAAGACGCCACCTTCGCGGTTAAGGCCGTCACCGTGCACGTCGCCAAGCAGTGGCCCGACGGCCTGCGGTGTCGCAACGACCGCGCACCCCACCCCTGCCGGCTGCACCGTTGGGGTCGCCGGGTCCTCGACCTACGCGGCCTCACCGACCGGCAGATCCGCACGCTGCTCGCCGAGCAGAATGCGCCGCAGCCATGATCTACGTGACCGGGGAACGTCTGCACCCACACCACGCCCGCATTGCCTCCTTCGACACGCGCTGGCGCGGTCTCGACCCCGCCCAGGTGCACGACTACCTCAACCGCTTAGCCGACGAACTCGAACGACTGCACCGCGACCTGACCACGGCAAACACCGAGGCCGAACGCATCCGCCAGGCGCTGCGGCAGTGGCAGTCCCGGCACACCGGCTGCCGCCACACCAATCCAGGTTCACCGAACGGTCGGTGGCAGCGATGACCTCGCCCCGCTGGATCATTCACCTCCCCACCACCCTGACCAGCCTCGACGGGCCATCGCCCTCGCCGCAGCCCTACGCGACTCGCTCGGCCACGTCACCGCCATCGACTTCGGCGAGACCACCCTCAGCGAGGAGGATCAACAGTTCCTGCGTGCCCGAATCTGGTGTGACGCCAAGCTCGACGGAGCCGGCCGCTGTCGACGCCGCGACGACCACGACGGCTCCTGCGGGGCCACGGATGAGGGCCCACGCCGGTAGCCTCCGGGGATGCCCGACGCCACCCACGACGACCTGCTGGCCGGCTTCACGGCTCCCCAGCCGTACACCATGGAGACCGTCGCCGACGCTCCCCGCGCCCCCGGCGTGCACGTGGTCCTCGACGGCGGCGTGGTCATCTACGTCGGCCGGACCAGGCGAGGTCTGCGGGATCGTCTCCGGCAGCACCTGACCGGCAACCGCGAGTCATCGGTGCTGCACGACCAGGTCGGACAGCTCCTCGACACTCCGCACAACGCGGCGTCGGCCGCAGACATCGCGGGCTGGCTGGGTCGGTGCAAGGTCCGATGGCAGGAGACCGACAACCCGGAGGGTGCGAAGGAAGCCTTGGTCCTAGCCCTGAAGCCACGCTTCAACCGGCAGATCCCCGGGCCCCGCCGCGCGGCAGGCGGCGGCGAGTAACGGAGGCGGCAGCCAGCCAAAGGCCCTCGTGGGCCACCTACTGCGCTGACAACGCTCACTTCCGCCAGGCGGGGGCCATCCGCTCGGACATCTCGCGCGAGAACGTCCGCAGGTCCTCCCGGTTGACCGCCTGCCAGTCCGTCCGCCCGGGCGAGCGAAACCAGTGCCCGACGAGGTCGATTTGGTGGGCGAAGAAGGTCTCGTCCATCTAGTACGGCAACTTGTCCCCCTTCGCCGGAAACGGGCACAGCCAGAACGGGCAGTCGTCGATGCAGGTGGAGCCCGGCTGAACGTCGTCAGCCTGGCGGCGGCTCAGGGTGACCCGAGGGACTTGGCCCAGCGATCGGCAGCCGCTGCGACGCGCCGGAGGCGTTCCACGTCAAGCACCGTCATCGGCTCCCCGTTCCTGTTCGACCTGCGCGCGCGCCAGGTCGTGCACCACTGCTGCCACCATCTCCCGCAGCCGGCGGAGCTCGCCCGCGGTGAGGCCGAGCTCGTAGCTGTGGTGATGGCCCGCCCTGGACAGCGCCGACCACGCGTAACCGGCCCGGGCGGCGATGTGCCGGCCAGCGTAGCGGTCAAGGACGAGAAATTGGGGCGACCGGGCGCGCATCGAAACGATCTCCGGGCGCGACCGCAGCCAGTAGTCGTCCATCGCGGTCTCCAACGCCAGCCGGAGCAGCCAGGCGCAGGCGCGCGGCCAAGCACCACGTGTACCGCGCATGACGCTGGTCAGCAGCTGGTCGGCGGTGTCCAGGCAGCTCTGCGCCGAGGCGGCGGTCGGAGTGGTCATCGCAACTCCTCGACGAGGCGGCGGCAGTCACGGACGAGCACCTCAAGATCGAACGTTCCGGGCTTGTGTACGCCCTGCTTGCAGGCCTGGAACGCGTCACCGGCCCACCCGCCGAACCTGTTGAGCCGGCCGAGAACCTTGCCGCCCTGGTGCAGGTCACCGAAGAGCGCCAGGGCGGCCACCTGGTTGAGCGTCAGCGCCTTCTCGATGAGCTCCTCGACGTCGCCGTGCCGTTCGCCGCGGCTGATGCGCTCCCGTCGGATCCGCTCGTGGCACGCCGCCTCCAACGCCGACCGACAGAAGCCGGACACCAGCGGGTAGCGGGCGTTGTCGGCCAGCCCCTCCGCCTTGAGGATCGCGGTGGCATCGTTGAGGTACCGCTCGATCGGGTCGCTGTTCTTCCGGATCTCGATCACGGACTCGTCGCGCCGGGTGACCGCCCAGATGGTGGCCTCGATGCGCAGCCGGCGGATCGCTTCCGGTAGCCGGTTGTCGTGGGTGAACACCACGACCTGCCGGCTCTGCGCCAAGCCGGCCAGCACCTGCGCCAGGCCGTCGACCTTCGACGGGTCCATGCTCTGCACCGGGTCGTCGATGATGACGAACCGGAACGGGCTGTCGTCGGCGCACGCGCGGGGCAGGAACACGGACAGGCCGAGCGCCTGGAGCTCGCCCTGGCTCATGACCGCCATCGCGGATGTCGTAGTGCCGTCGACCTTGGCCGGGAAGGAAATCTTGCGGCGGTTGTTGATGCCGTCGAGCCGCATCCCACTCAGCTCGACGTTGCTCTCCTGACGCAGCTCGTCCCAGATCTCCTGTGAGCGCTGGGCGAAGGGCTCGAACCGCTGGTCGCGCAGCGCGGTGATCGCGCTCCGCAGCCAGTCCCGGGCGGCGTTGACCCGCTTCAGCTTCGCGTCGTTCTCGACGCCGGTGCGGGCCCGGTTGAGCCAGTCCTGCAACGAGGCGGCATGCTCACGCCAGGCGTCGTGGCGCTGCCGCAGCCAGGCGCTCGTCCTGTCCTGCACCGCCGCGAACGCCTCGACCAGCGGCGGATACGCCGCCCCTAGGTGCGCCGCGAGTTGCTCGGGGGTGAGTTCGGCAGCGGGGGTGCGCAGCTCGTCGGCCTTCGTGCGGAACCGCTTCACCGCCTCCGGCTGGTCGAGGGCGGCGGCCATCGCCTCCAGGTCGTCGATGCTGACCCGCCGGTCGAGATCGAGCAGCCGCGCGGCGCGGGACTGCGCGTCCTGCAGCCGGCGGTGCGCCTGGTCAACGGCGACGGTGTCGCGCTGAAGCTGATCCAGAGTGTCGCCGGCACGAGCGCGCCAGGCGGCATCCAGTGCTCCGCTGCCGCAGACCGGACAGAGGCTCTCGCCGTGTTCGTCATGAAAGGCGACGGCCATCCGTAGCACTTGGGTCGCCTGGTCCGCGGTGCCGGCGCGGGTGGTGGAGAGCTCCGCGATCTGGGCCGCCGCGGCGGCGAGCTCGTTCGCAACCTCGATGGCGTATCCGTGGTCGGGGAGAGCGACGGCGACCACGCGGCGGGCCGCCACGGCGAGCGGGTCGTTGGTGTCGCTTCCGGCGTCGGCGAGTAGCTGGTCGAGAGCGTTGAGATCGACGGTTCGCTTCGCCAGGAGCGCGGCGATGGCCTGCGCCCGATGGTCGTCGACCCCCACGAGCGCCGTACGCAGCGCATCGCGCGCCGTCTTGACCGACGTGATCTGCTCGTTGAGCTCCCGTCGGACCCGCATCAGCCGCTTGTCCGCCTCGACGACCGGATCCATGCCGAGGATCGGTGCGAGGGCGTCGAAGAGGCCACTGGGGGTGGAGGTGACGAGGCGGCCGAGATCGCTCGCGGTGAGGAAGGGGCGGTACGTGTCGAGTGGCTCGCGCCAGCCCATCTCCGCCGTCTCCGTGTAGCGCTCCCCGTCGTCCGTCAGGACGCTGCCGATGCCTTGGTGGGCCTGGGTGTGTTCGTCGTGCCAGTTTCGCCGTACGCGAATGGGCTTGTTGGCTCCCTCGGCGCGGAGCTGCACCTCGACCTCGCAGGGCGACCCGCAGTGCAGGTTGCGCCAGCCGTCCTTGAAGACGCTGTTGCGGTCGGCCCAGCGGGCGCTGTCGCCGGTGAGGGCGAGCTCGACGGCCTCCGCATAGCTGGACTTGCCGGAGCCGTTACGGCCGACAACGAGGGTGAGCCCGGCGTGCGGCTGGAGCCGGAGAGCCTGTTGTGGACCGACGCCCCGGAAGCCCGCGACGGTGATGGACTCCAGGTAGAGCGGTCGCGGCCGTGGGCGGAGGGCGGGGTCGCGCTCCGGGAGGTCGACGGCCTCGCCGGCGAGGACTCCGTCGAGGGCGGCGTCGCCGACGTAGGCCGCAAGGACGAGGTCGATTACGTCGTCGGCCACGTTGCTCTCAGCCAACCGGTCGAAAACCTGGTCAAGTAGGGATTGGTCCCAGGCCATGCGGGTCTCCCTTCCAGGCGTAACCGTAAGTAGTGTTCCCGGTAGCAACAATCCTGGTTACGGGGGATTGCTGGGAAACACTGGAACTTGTAGCATGCTCGATGTGGCTGAGTCCATAGAGAACCTCGAACGTCGGATCGACGACCTGCGGGCGGCGGTCCGGCGGGCGGTCGTGGCACGCGACCAGGCCCGAGCCCGGGCCCTGCGCGCCGAGCTACGGTCCGCCGAGCGCGATTGGGAGCGGGCCCTCACCGATCTGGCTGACGACACGCCGGACGCCGGCCAGCCGGCGGCGGATGAGGCGCCTCTGGTGTCGGTGCGCGATCAGGTCCACCACGCTCTCACGCTCCTGTCCGCTCCCACCGCGCCGAAGCTCATCGCCGAGGTGCACAACGCCTTTTTCGGCGCCGCCGGTCCTGGCCTCGCCGCAGCCAAGCTGACCCACCTGCGACGCGACGAGGAACGCTCGTTTCGCACCGCGCGGCACTCTCGGCCCTACTACCTCTGTTCGGCGCTGACCGCCGAACACCTCGCGCCGGCCCGTGGCCTGCTCGGCGTGTCAACCTGGCCGCTGGAGCGGCGCATCATCAGCCCGCTCAGCCCCCGGGTGGACTTCCTGACGGCCGCCATCAAGGTCGCCGAGCAGGTCGGGCGCATGCCGGAGCGGACCCTCACGGTGGCCCGTCTGCTGCGCCGGTTCGCCACCAGCATCCCCGGCGCGGTCGACGGGCACGAGGCCGCGGATCCGGCGATCGTCATCAAGGCCGCTCATGCCGAGCTGGAGGTGCACGCCGACGCCGACCGGGCGCAGCGCGTCGCGGCGGCGGACCGCGCGCGAGCCCAGCTCGACGAGGCGGAACAACTCTTTGGTAGCCGGCTGAGGGTCATCAGGGGGCTGGCATGACCAGCACCAGCCAGCGGCTGGCCGCGATCCGGGGCGGCGTCGAGCCCGCCCGGCACAACGCCCGCACCATCGCTGCCCTCACCGGGAACCCGGGCTGCGCCCGCCGCGCCGTTCTGGACTGCGCCGGGGTCGACAAGCAGCGCCTCGCCGCGTACGTCGACTACCCCGCCCGGTTCGGCCAGTCGCAGTTCGCCATCACCCGCGGCAACGTCTTCGAGGCGCAGGTCAAGGCTAACGGCTGCGCCGAGCTGCTCGGCCTGCTCCGCGACCTGCTCGACCTGAGCGTCCCTGAGGTGTCTTACGACGACCTCGAATCGGTGGCGGGCCGGGAGAGCCAGGACGTGCGCTACTCCCGAGCGAAGGCCCTGCTGACTCGGGCCGCGGCCCAGGCTGACGGCGCTGGCACGCTCTTTGACCACCCGCTGCTGCGGCTCGAGGTTGCCGGTCAGCAGGCCTACCTGGAACCCGACCTGATCGCGTTCCAGCACGACGGCCTCTTCCACGTCGTCGAGATCAAGTCGTTCGCCGTCATCGACGGGCAGGCCGACTCCGGCAAGGTGGCCGCCGCAGCCACCCAGGCCGCCGTCTACGTGCTCGCCATGCGGGAGATGCTCGGTGAGGCCGGCTACGACCCGGACGTCGTGTCCCACGACGTGGTGTTGGTCTGCCCCCGGGACTTCTCCAACCGGCCGATGGCCGTCCGGGTCGACGTGCGCAAGCAACTCGCCGTGGTACGCCGGCAGCTGACCCGGATGACCCGCGTCGACGCCCTGCTCGCCGAGTTGCCCGCCGACTTGACCTTCGATCTGGCGCCCGACGACAAGGGCGTGCCCACCCGCTCGCCCGCCTCGCTCATCGCCGCCCTTGAAGAGGTCGAGGCCCGGTACTCGCCGGAGTGCCTGGCCAGCTGCGAGCTGGCGTACCTCTGCCGGCACGAGGCCCGCGGGTGCACCGCCGCCCTCGGCAAGGCGGCCCTGGAGGAGATGGGCGGCATCGACCGGGTGGAGACGGCCCTCGCTATCGCTCGTGACCAGCGGGCGCCCGCCGCGGACCAGCACGAGGCCGCGGAACTGCTGCGGGCCGCCGCCCGACTGCGGGCCGAGCTGATCAGCGGGGTGGCCGGATGACCACCCTCACCACCCTGGCGCGCGCCGAAGCCGTTGTCGAAGGCCGCGCACAGCGAACCACCCTGGTCCGCCACATGCACGTCGCCGAGCGGCCCCTGGTCTTCATCCCGCTGACCATGGCCGGTGAGGCGAACGCGCCGCTCGCCGCGATGGTCGGCGACGACCCGGACGCCCCGACGCTGCTGATCGTGCCGCAGCCGCGGAACCGGGATCAGCGCTTCGCCTTCGCCGCCGAGCTGGCCGCCGTCGTCCTGCCGTACATCGACAGCTTCCGCGGTGAGCTGGAGGCGGTGTCGGTGAATCGGGGCAAGGACATCCGGATCCGGTACGCCGACGCGCCCCAACTGCTCCTGCCCAACCCGGCCGGCGCCGGCTTCACCCGCCTCTTCGGCCGCTCCACCCGGTTCCGGCGCACCGACGGCGACTACCCGGTGCACCCGTCGGTGCCGCTGCTCGGCCGCTGGCTGACCTACTTCGCCGAGCGGGCCGAACATCCCGGCTCCTGCTCGCTCGTCGCGATGACGCAGGCGCTGACCCTGCACTGGGCGACCGGTCAGAGCCCGCTCGAGGACGCCCAGCTCGCCGCGCTCCTGGCATGGATCGCACCGCCGGACGGCCTGACCGGCGCACAGGCGGCGGCTGCCGCCGAGGACCCTGTGACCTGGCCGCCGGCTGGCCCGACCACCGACCCCAGCTTCGACAACGAGGTCCTGGCGCCGGCGATGACCGCGTACCAGCGGGCGGTCAGCACCGACTCGCTGGTCGACCGGAGACGCGCCGAGCTGGAGGACCTCCTGCGGTCGCAGCTCGAGCCGACCTGGCGGCTGATGTGGCAGGGAGTGTCGCTGCTCCGCGAGTTGCCCGTCGGGTCCCGGGTCGCCGGGCGCTGGGCTGAGGACTGCGACGCCTTCACCAACTTCACAGAGTACGTCGACGGGGGCGGTTTCCCACAGGCCCGCCGGGACGGAGCGGTGGCGGCGGCCAAGCGGCTGCACCGGCTCGAACGGGCCCAGGCCTCGTACGACGTGCAGCGCGCCTACGACGACCCGATGGTGATGGCCGACTACCGGCTCACCGGGGAGGCGTTCGTCGGCGAGGTGACCGCGGCCGACCCGACCCGGGTGGACAGCAGCGGCAAGAAGCGGGTCCTGCGCCCCTGGATCACGGTCACCACGGCCGACCCCGTGCTGGTCACCCCGGGTACGAAGCTGTTCTCGCCCGACCGGCCCGGCAACCAGAAGGCGACAGTCGTCTCGACGGCCCGCAAGGACGACGGCAGCGCCGAGGTGGTGCTGGAGCTGGCCGGCGGAATGGGGTCGTCGCTGACCCCGCCGCCGGGCAGCGTGCCGGGGGTGGGGGAGCAGCTTTGCTACACCACGCTCACCGACACGTTCTTCCCGGCCGGCGCCTTCCCGTCTCGGGAGGAGACGCCGTGGACCCACGGCGGCCCGCCGGCGCCGTACGAGGACAGCCCACCAACCGCCGAGGACGCCCGCGAAGAGTGGTCGTGACGTTTCGGTCCGCAGCAGCGCTAGTCAATGACCAACCATTCAGATCCGTGGGGGAGCTGAGTTGAGCAAGTTGGGCACCATCCTCGACCAGATTGACTCGGGCATCGTGCTGTTACCCGAGTTCCAGCGCGGCTACGTGTGGAACCGGGATCAGGTACGCGGCCTGATGCGCTCGCTTTACCTCGGCTTCCCCGTCGGCGGGCTGCTGGTATGGGAGACGGAAGCCGACCACGGCTCGGTACGGGGCAGCGACCACGTCGGTGGCGGGGTGAAGCATCTGCTCCTCGACGGGCAGCAGCGGATCACCTCCCTCTACGGGGTGGTCCGTGGCAAGCCGCCGGCGTTCTTCGAGGGGGACCCGGCCGCCTTCACCGGCCTGCGGTTCAACGTCGAGGAGGAGACCTTCGAGTTCTACGCGCCGGCGAAGATGAGGGACGACCCCACCTGGGTCGACGTCACCGAGCTTTTCATCGACGGCATCGAACCGCAGATCGGCAACCTCACGTCGCACCCGGACACCATGCCGCACTTCGCGACGTACATGGGTCGGCTCATCCGGCTGCGCAACATCCTCGAGCGCGAGTTCCACCAGGAGAAGATCACCGGCGCGGACAAGGGCGTCGACGTGGTCGTCGACATCTTCAACCGGGTCAACTCGGGCGGCACCAAGCTCTCCAAGGGTGACCTGGCGCTGGCGAAGATCTGCGCCGACTGGCCCGAGGCTCGCTCGACGATGCGCAAACACCTGGGCACCTGGTCGACCGCCGGGTTCCAGTTCAACCTCGACTGGCTGCTGCGCAACGTCAACGCGGTAGCGACGGGCCGGGCCCAGTTCGAGTCCCTGGAGGGAGTCGGCTCGGGTGACTTCGCGCAGGCGCTCACCTCCAGCGAGCGCTATATCAGCGGCTTCCTCGATGTGATCTCCGGCCGGCTCGGCCTGGACCACGACCGGGTGCTGATGGGCCGCTACGCCTTCCCGGTGGTCTCCCGCTTCCTGCACCTCAACGGCGGCACGTTCGCCGACGCCACCCAGCGCGACCGGATGCTCTTCTGGTACATCCACGCCGCCCTGTGGGGACGCTTCGCCGGCTCCACCGAGACGATCCTGACCCAGGACTACGACACGGTCGCCCGCAGCGGCATCGACGGCCTGATCACCAGCCTGACCCGTTGGCGCGGCGGCAACCTGGTGATCGACGGCCAGGACTTCGAGGGCTTCGGCCGCGGCTCCCGCTTCTACCCCCTGCTCTACCTGCTCACCCGGGTGCTCGGCGCCCGTGACTTCGGCTCCGGCCTGGAACTCAAGAGCGAGATGCTGGGCCACCTCACCTCGCTGCAGGTGCACCACATCTTCCCCAAGGCGCTGCTGTACAAGCACGGCTACGGCCGGTCCGAGGTCAACGCCGTCGCGAACTTCTCCTTCCTGACCCAGCAGACCAACCTTGCGATCGGCAAGCGGCCGCCGGAGGAGTACTTCGCCGAGACCGAGCAGAAGCATCCGGGCGCGCTCGAATCCCAGTGGATCCCGACCGACCCGCAGCTCTGGCGGCCCGACCGCTACCTGGACTTCCTCGCCGCCCGCCGGGAGCTGCTGGCCAACGCCGCCAACGGATTCCTCGCCGGCCTCCGGGACGGCACGAAGCCGGCCGCCGAGCCGCTGCGACCGGTGGTCGTGGTCAGCGAGGAAGAGGTCGACGACGTCCGCGCCGGGCAGGTGAAGGCCCTCGTCGAGGAGCTGGTGGCGGCGGGCTGCGCCGAACCCGCCCTCGACAGCGAGATCGCCGACCCCGCCACCGGTCGTCTGCTGGGCGTGGCGGAGGCGTACTGGCCGGACGGCCTGCAGCCAGGGCTGGGTAACCCGGTCGTGCTGGAGCTGGACGCCAACCCCGAGCTGGCCCGGATGGAGGAGCTCGGCTACGAGGTCTTCACCTCGGTCGACGCCCTGCGTGGTTACGTAGCGCGGCGCAATGAGCAGGCGGCGGGACTCGCCGATCCTGAGCCGCTCGTCGAGGAGCGGGACACCGGCGCCCAGACGACCACCGGTTCGGAGAGCGCGCCGGTCGTGCTGGCCCAGTCCGGCGGCGACCAGGGGACGGTCCCGGACTTCGAGCGGGCGATGCGCGGGGTATACGAGACGGCGCGGCGCGAGGCCGGCTACAACGCCACCTACTTCCTCGGCATGGTCGCCGAGCACGGCGGGCTCGCCACCGCCAAGAAGCTGCTCGCCAGCCCGGTGGTGTCCGACGGGTTCGCGGCGCTGTGGGAGCGCGGGCGACTCGACCTGACGGTGGAGGCCCTGGTGGTCATGGACGAGCACGAGTCGCTCTTCACGCCCCACGAGCTCGACATCGCCCGGCACCGACTGCGGCAGTTCGACTTCGACACCACGGCGCGGCGGTGAGCGCCATGACCACCCTGCTCCGGCCGGACGCGCCGGCGGACCCGCCGTCGGTCCAGGCCGAGCGCGTCATCACCGAGGTGCTGGCCGACCTGCGTTCCGGCCTGCACCGCGGCGTCGTGGTCGACTCGCCTCCCGGGGCCGGCAAGTCGACCCTCGTCGTCCGCGCTGCCGCCGAACTGGCCCGCGCCGGCGAGCCGCTGATCGTAATCGCGCAGACCAACGAGCAGGTCGACGACCTGATCGACCGCCTCGCGCAGAAGGCGCCCGACCTGCACATCGGGCGGCTCTCAGCGACCGACTACACGGCAACCGACCGGATCAAGCAGTACGCCACGGTCCGGGTCGCCGCCAAGGTCGCCGACCTCGGTGGTCCGTCCGTGATCATCGGTACGGCCGCGAAGTGGTCGATGGTGTCCGAGGGCTGCTGGCCCTGGGCGATCGTCGACGAGGCGTACCAGATGCGGTCGGACGCGCTGCTGCGCGTGGCCGGCCGGTTCGAGCGGGCGCTCTTCGTCGGCGACCCCGGCCAGCTCGACCCGTTCTCCACCGTCGACACCGAGCGGTGGACCGGGCTGACCTGGGACCCGATGCAGTCCGCGGTGGCGGCGCTGCTGCGGCACAACCCCGACCTGCCGGTGCACCGGCTGCCGGTGTCGTGGCGACTGCCTCCCTCGGCGGCGCCGGTGGTGGCCCAGGCGTTCTACCCCTTCACCGGGTTCCAGGCCGGGACGACCGCTGGTGAGAGGTCGCTGTCGTTCACCACGACGGGGTTCGGGCATGGGCCGGTCGACGCGGCCGTGGAGACGGCGGCGGCGACCGGGTGGGCGCTGTATGAGCTGCCGGCCCGGCACACGCTGCGGACCGATGCGGAGGCGGCTGCGGCGTGCGCGGCTCTGGCACGGCGGGTGCTGGAGCGGGGGGTGGTGGCGGTGTCGGAGCGGGAGCCGGGTGGAGCGCCGGTTACCGCTGAGCGGATCGCCATCGGGGCGGCGCACCGAGACCAGGTGGCGGCTATCCGCGCGCAGCTCGGCGCGGCTGGAGCGGGCATTACCGTCGACACCGCCAACCGGCTGCAGGGCCGGGAGTACGACGTGACGATCGTGCTTCATCCCCTGTCGGGGCGACGGGACGCAACCGCGTTCCACCTGGAGTCGGGGCGGCTCTGCGTGCTCACATCCCGGCATCGGCAGGCCTGCATCGTGGTGGCGCGTGCGGGGATCGCCGAGCTGCTGGACGCCCACCCGTCGGTCGAGCCGGTCCACCTCAACGTCCCGGTCAAGTTCCCCGACGGCTGGGAGGCGAACCAGTCGGTGTTGGCGCACTTGAAGGCATGCGCAAGTAAGGGTCGTCATGGCGGCGCCTTGAATCGCGGCGGCCAACGCGGGCTCTTTGACCGATAAGAGAGGTAATGGAGATCCAAGTCCATGTGGACCTGGTATTTCTACCAATATCTGTGGGACGGCAAGGAGTGCCTCGGTGACACCCACCTCATCGACTGGTGATGTGACGTTCGGCTATTTCCCCGACGACGAGCGAATCGACGTCGCGCTCGACCGCGGTCGGTTCGCGCGCGCGCTCGTTTTGGACACGCCCGTGCGGTCGCTCGCCGACCAGGTGAGCGAGTGCCGGGTGCTGTGGCACACGGACGTGGAACTGCCCGAGGGCGTCTACTGGTTCCAAGGGGTCGACGACGGACCGATCATCCTGCAGGTCGCCGGCGGTGCCCTGCCGGGTGGCGCCATGGTGGAGTCCCCCTACGGCCTCGACGCCGAGCATCCGCTACTCGCCGCGTGGGGCTGGGCGGAGGAGCTGTGGCACAAGGCCGCGATGGTCCCTGCTCCGCTCTTCGCCGTCAACGAGGCTGTCCTCACTCACCCCGGTGGCGTGGACGTGGTGGTGCGCGACCGCAAGTTCCTCCGCGAGCACTGGACCTACACGGTGATGGTCGAAGGCCGCCAGCAGGACGTCGTGGAGTCGCGGCTGCGGCCACGTCCGCAGATCGACGCCCCGCCGATGTGGGTGACCCGCGAACCGACCCCGGCGAGCAGGTTCGGTGCCACGCTGACCCGCGCGAAGCTGTTGGGCAAGTTCGCCAACACGCTTTTTTCGTTCCGCGCCACTCGGACGACGTTCCGGCCGTACCAGTTCAAGCCGGTGCTCAAGCTGCTGCAGACCGGCAAGGCAAGGTTGCTGATCGCTGACGAGGTGGGCCTGGGCAAGACCATCGAAGCGGGCCTTATCTGGACCGAAATGGAGGCCCGCGGCGAGGCCGACCGAGTTCTGGTCGTGTGCCCGTCGGGCCTGGTCGGCAAGTGGAAAGAGGAGATGGAGGACCGCTTCGAGTTCGAGCTCACGGAGCTCGACAGTGCGGGCCTGAAGTCTTTTCTCGAGCGCCATCAGCAGAATCGGTTGCCTGCCCGCCAGGCCTACATCTGCAGCCTGGAACGTCTGCGCACGTGGGGCGGGCTGGAGGATCTGCAGGTCGTTCCGCCCGAATTTGACCTGGTGATCGTCGATGAGGCGCACTCCATGCGCAACCAGGACACTAAGAACTACGCGCTCGGCACGGAGCTGGCGGACTGGGCCGCGAACCTGGTCTTTCTTACTGCGACGCCGATCAACCTCCGCGAGCAGGACCTGCTCAACCTGCTCGAACTCCTCGTGCCCGAGGACTACGGGAGCACCCTGGACCTGCAGCTACGGCTGGAGCCCAACCGGATCATCAACGCCGTCACTGCGCGCCTCGGCGAGAAGGGGGTCCGCGGCCGGGATCTGATCGCCCAGCTCGATGAGCTCAGGACCACATCGCTCGGTGGCGCGCTCATGCGGCGGCCCGACTTCGGGCTCCTGCGTGACGTGCTGGCCAAGGACCAGATGACGCCTCGCGGCATCGTCGACGCCAAGCGCTACCTGGCCGGACTGAACACGCTTTCCACCGTCATCACGCGCACCAAGAAGGTCGAGGTCGACGACCACAAGGCCAAACGCACCGAGAACCGGCAGGAAATCGAGTGGACTAACGCGGAGTTCGACTTCTACAAGGAGTACGTCCAGTGGTGCGTTAACCGGGCAGCGGCGATGGACAGCAACCTCTACTTCGCGATGCAGATGCCGCTGCGCCTGGCGAGCGCATGCCTGCCGATGGCGCGTCAGGCGGTGCTCGACCCGGACACCTTCGGCGACATCACCGACGCCGACTCGGATGCCGCCGCCTACCGACTCGAGCCGCACGCCGAGCTTGTCGCGGCCGCCCAGCGCCTACCAGAGCACGTCGACACCAAGTTCGACGCCTTGCAGGAAGTGCTGCGAGGGTTGCACCAGCAGGAGCGGCGGGCGCTACTCTTCACACACTCCCGCCCGACCCTGGCCTACCTCGCCGGCAGGCTCGGCACCGAGTTCAAGGTCGCGGTCATGCACGGCGGAGTCAGCCGCGAGGCGCGGCGCCAGATCATGGGCGACTTCCGTGCCCGTGCCTATGACTTCGTGCTCGCCAACCGGGTGGCCAGCGAAGGTCTGGACTTCGAGTTCTGCTCGGCGGTGATCAACTATGACTTGCCGTGGAACCCCATGGAGATCGAGCAGCGCATCGGCCGCATCGACCGGATCGGGCAGAAGGAGGAGACGATTCTCGTCGTCAACTTCGTCAACGAGGAGACCATCGACGAGCGCATCCTTGCCCGCCTGCTGGATCGCATCGAGATCTTCGAGTCGTCCATCGGTGCACTGGAACCCATCATCTCCGCGCAGGCGCCGAAGGCGCTGCAGGCTGGATTCGACTTCACGCTCACCGAAGAGCAGCGGGACCAGAAGCTACATGAGGCGCTGACCGCCATCGAGGAGCAGCGCGCCGGCCTGCGGGACGTCTCGGACGCGTCGAGCGCGCTGCTGGTGAGCAACGACGTCGACGTTGCCGGGCTCGAAGACGACCTGGTGAGGACGGGCCGCTACATCGGGCAGCGTGAGCTTGCTCTGCTGCTCGACGACTGGGCGCGCACCGATGCCGCGACCGGCGTGAGGTTCGCGCCCGACGGCCTCACCCTGGAGCTGCGTGGCAACGCCACCATGGCCGCCCGCGTCGACGATCTCGCCAAGTCCGCGCAGCGCTCCCGCACGGAGACGCGGTCGATCTCCGCCCAACTGCGCAACGAACTGCCGGTCACGCTCGTCCTCGACCAGGAGCACGCCCGCACCCACGGCGGCACCCTGCTCACCGCCACGAGCCCGCTCACTATGGCGGCAGCGGCGATTCCTGGTCACAGGCAGGCACGCTTTGCGTCGCTGCGGATCACGGCAGACTCGGACGAGGTCGCGCCCGGCACCTACGTCGTCGTGCTCGCGACGGCGGCGACCGCGTCCCGGCGTGGTGACGAGATCTGGGGCGCCGCCGTCACCCAGGCCGGGCGCAACGCCGGCGACGGATCCGTAGACGCCCTGCTGGCCGCGCTGGCGGAGGGGAAATTCGTTGATGCGCCGCTGCCCACCATCGACCGGCTTCCCACTCTCGCCGAGCGCGCGATGAACCGGTTGCACCTGCGCCATCTTGATGAGCAGGACAGGCGGGACGGCGAGTTCGATGCATTGAAGGAGGCGCGGATCGTCACGGTCACCGCCCAGCACGAGCGCAAGCTCGCGACGATCCGCAAGCGAATCGAGACTGCCCTGGCACGAGGCCGCGGGCAGAGGGTCCTCGCGGGATTCCGGGGCCAAGAACGCCGGGCGGAGGAGAAGTTCGCCGCATTGCTGGAAGACATTCGCACCGCGAGCCAACCGGAGATCCGGCTGGAGCCGCTCGCCGCATGTGTGGTCCAGATTGTCGACCGGATGGAGACGGGATGACCCTGGGTAGGAAGCAGCTCGATCTCGAAGACGAGCGGACCGCGCAGAAGCGCTACCGCAAGAAGATGCAGGACAAGGTCGTGTGGCCCGTCGCGCACTACGGTCCGAAGGGCACTGCCAAGACCGGCAACGGGGCGCCCCGCCGCTCGGTCATGTCGTCCGGTCAGCTCGTCGGTCGCGTCGCCCTGACAATGCCCGATGAGGACGTTCTTGACGGTCAAGCCGACTTCTATATCGGCGAGAGCTACGCCGACCTCGACGGCGTCAAAGTTTATAGCTGGGTTTCCGATGTCGCGTGCACGTTCTTCCGCGGGTCCAGGCATCACGAGTTCTGCGAGGACGTTGCCGTCATCCGCGCATTCGTCTACCGGCTCGACGAAATCGTCGACTTTCACGACGAGGAGATCGCAGACGAGATTCCGGTACAGCCCTTTCGCAAGCGCACGCTGACCGTTCCCACGGCGCCGGGCCGTACGGGCCCACGCCGCCCGCCAACGCCGCCTCTGGTGGCGCCACAACCTCCGGCCCTTCCGTCGGTGGCGCCCCGGTCCGCGCCGGCACACTTCGTACCGACACAACCCACTCAGCCCGCGACGTCGGCGCAGCCCGTACGGCCAGCGGTTCCGACTGCGCGAGCGGCTGCTGGGGCGGGGCGCGCGGCACCGCCGCCCGTGCGTGCTGGGGACCTTCTTCGCGCGCAGCTCACCGCACCTCGCACGAAGAGCCTCGCTCCCGTGCTCGCCACGCTCCAGCCGGACCAGTACGACCTCGTCACCGTGCCGGCGATGGACAGCATGATCATCGAGGGGCAGCCTGGCACCGGCAAGACCATCGTCGCCTCTCACCGTGCGGCCTACCTCGTCAGCGACGACACTCCTGGGGAGAAGAGCCTCGATGGCGACATCCTGCTTGTGGGACCGACCAGTGGCTACTCGCAGTATGTACAAGCGGTGATCGACCGGCTTACCGGCGGATCGGAGCGGGTCCGGGTGGTCTCGCTGCCTGAGCTGATGCGGCACCTCCTCGACCTGCGGCGCGAGCCAGGGGGCCCGATCTCCCAGTCCTGGCGGGATGTCGACAAGGACCTCGCCATGTTTGTGCGCGCGGCCGTCACGCGGATGAAGGCCAGCGGCATTACGCCCACACCGGACAACGTCTACGAGCACCTGCGTCGCAACGGCACTAGCGGCCACCCGGTGACCCGGGATTCGGAGTGGGCCGTCTATTTGCGCAGCCTTCCACCGGTTCGGGACGCGCGGACCATGCGGGCTCATACCCCGCTACTCGCGACCATCGAGTGGGAGGCCGCCAAGCCACGCGATCTCGGAGGTATCGAACACATCATCGTCGATGAGGCCCAGGACGTGACCCCGCTGGAGTGGCTCCTGTTGGCGTCGATGAACGAGGCCCACGCGTGGACACTCATCGGGGACTTGAACCAGCGGCGCTCCGACCACACGCTGGCGTCGTGGGCGCAGGTCCTGGATCTGCTCGCCGTCCCCAACGGCGATCCCCCGGTCCGCCGGCTCGAACGGGGCTACCGGTCTACCCGGCCGATCCTCGAATACGCCAACCGACTCCTTCCCGCCGCGGAGCGGGCAATACTGGCCTTCCAGGAGGAAGGGCCCGAGCCGACCGTCGAGAAGTGCCAGCAGTCGGGTCTGGGTGCCACAGTGCTCCGCCACGTCACCCGCCTGCAGGCTGCCTATCTTCAGGGCACCTTCGCCATAATCACCGCCGACCCGAAGGCCGTGGAGACCATGCTGCGGTTGGTGGGCTGGGCGAAGTCTCGGAGCGACCCCTTCACCTGGCAGCACTCGGGCCGTGAGGTGACCGTGGCCCATCCGGACACCGCCCGTGGGTTGGAGTTCGATGGTGTCGTCGTGGTCGAGCCCGCCGACTTCCCGCAGAACCTGGGTCGGCAGGGACCGCTCTACACGGCACTCACCCGGCCAAACCGCGAACTGACCGTCGTCCACACCAAGCCGCTGCCTGAGCGGCTAAGGAAGAGGTAGACGCTTTCGCGTGCCGCCAGCTTCGCGTCGTCAGCGTTCAGATCTGACGGCCCCTAGCCTCAGGCTCGGCGCCGTCGAGCAGATATCTCGGTGCCGCGGCTTCGGCGGCGAGGAGCGCCTGCGTCAACCGGTTCGTAGACGTACGGGCGGAGGAGCCCCCGTGCCGCTGCGAGTGAGTAGAACCGGCATGCCAGCAGTTCATCGTCCATAGGCCGGAGGATGGCGATCTGACGATCGCTCAGGATGCCACCGTCGAAGATGAACATCAGGCTGTCGTCCCATGCCCCGTGGGGGGCCAGCCAGTCGACCACCAGCATGGTCCGGATCCGCAGGTCGAGGCCGAGTTCCTCACGAAGCTCTCGTTCGGCGGCCTTGTGCGGAGGTTCGTTCGCCTCGGTCATTCCGCCGGGCAGGTCTCAGTCGGGCTTGTACCGCGGATTGACCAGCAGAATCTCGTCCCGCGGATTGCGGATCAGGACATCCGCGCCGACCCGCTTGCGGGGCTGCCTCGCGTTTCCTTCCGCCAGATAGGCCTGCCGTGCTGCTGGATCGCGCTCGTAGAGTGGACGGTCACCGCGCATGGGCCTGTCCCACATTGATCGGCGGGTGAAGCCTGCCCACGATGCCAATCCACGAATTCTCGCGGATGGTCTCGCCGATCCGCGCCAACGCCACCTGTGCTTCGATGGACCGCGCGGCGTACGGCTTGAGCAGCATCTCCACGTGCCGGAGCTGTTCTACGACCGTGGCTGAGGTAGGCCTGCGGCGCGTTCCGACACCTGGTGGGTGACGACGCACGCTTCATCGAGCAGCCCTCGTCCCAGCAGCGCCGTCACGAGCATCAGTTGAGCGAGCAACCCGCTCCGCACCCGCTCGGCGGAATGCCGGGTAAGGGCGTTTTCCAACCGCCTGTGCGCCTCGGTGAGATTGCCGATGCTGAGGAAGCAACGGGCGGCCTCGATGGCGAAGGAGGTCCCGTCGAAGGGGCTCAGCCTCTTGGACGCGACGACTGGCTCCTCGGATAGGGCGCGTTCGGCGTCTTCAAGCGCGCTCATCGATTCAACCGGCTTCCCACCGATGGCCAGGCCGCGGGCCTGCATGGCCAGTAGCCGTGCCCTGAGCGGACCGTGCGAGGGCGTCCTTCGCAGCGCCTCCAATCACTGATCGAGTACGCCAACGCGTCGTTGGCGTTGCCTTTATGGCTGGCGAGGTGACTGAGGCTGGCGTACACCTGCGCGGTGAGCTGCTGATCGCCGCTCTCGCGGGCCAGGTTGCTTGCCGCATCAGATGCTCTATGGCGATCGGGGCGGCACCGGTCGTGCGCCCATCCAACCCGCCATCTCGTGCAGGGACGCCGCAGCCGCGAGGAACGCCAGAGGCGCGGCCGTCGTCGAACACGCCGTGGTGCGGCCTGACGCCCTTGCAGCCACGCGAGGTCCCGCGCGGCCTGCTTCGCTCGCTTCCAATACAGGTTAAGCAGGCGACTGTCGAGGATGGGGAACAGTGCTGGACGCATGAGGTACAGCCGCTTACTCACCTTGGCAACGGCGATTCCCCTCACGAGAGCGTCATAGAAATGGTGGTAGAGCTGCAGAGCGCGGGCATAGAGACCATCAACCTGCACTGGGTCGGCGTCTCCCAGGTGGGCACCGTCGGCAACGGCCTGCCATGGGGCGGTCTCGCTCAATCGGAGCAAGTGCAGCCCCTCCTCATGGCTGATCCTGCTGCCCATCCATGGCGACCTGGTGGCCTTGATGAGCTTGGGCGTCAGAACCAAGCTTGAGTCGGCAAGCCAGTCGTAGTTGCGGATGGTGCCGCCGTTCCGCTGACAGTAAGCGATGAAGGGGGTAAGAGAATCTTCGATGATTCGACCGGCGACCTTGATTTGGGGGACTTCTGGCGTCATCTGGCGTTTCCTCCTACCTGCACCCTTGTCCGCAGCCGGATCAAGCGTTGGCTCGCTGAAAACTGACTCCGGCTGTGGGGAATGCGTCCCGCAGGGCAGAGAGGGTTGGCTCGGTGTTGCGGCCCCACATCTTTCGCACCACCCAGGTCATGCCGTCCTCGACCATCGCCTGGCCGGTGAACCAGCGGCTGACCTCCACCCCGGGGTACTGCTCAGCTAGCGCGGCCTGGACCTCCTCGTCACTGTGGTGCTCTCCCTCGAGAGGCCGGAAGCGCCCTGGAGTGAGGACCTTCCCGATGGCTGCGGCAGTCACTCCGCGCTCTACCAGCTTCTCGATCATCAGCCGCACCGTACGGCGCTTGTTTTCGTCCGGTAGCACCTGACCGTCGATAATGATGTGGTAGCGCGTCCAGTCCCGGCCGTCGGTGCTGCGCCGCTCCTGTTCTGTGACCTTCCGGCCCACCCGGATCTGATAATCGGCGGCCTCTGGGAGCGGGATAACCTGCTGAATGTCCAGCAGGACGCGCCCGTCGATCTCGTAGGGAATCAGCCGGACGCAGCGCACGTCCATGCCCTCGAAGCGGTTCAGCCACAGCACCGCGGTGGTGAGTTCCCGGCCGAAGTCCGCCGAGACGAGCAGGATCCGCACGTCGGAGGAGATGATCGGCGCGTCGTCGCTGTCGCTCAGGTCCAGCCAGCTGATGAGCTCGGTCCGCGCGTCGAGATCCGAATCCGGTCGCACCTTCGACAGGTGCACCTCAAAGGCGGCGACAACCTCGTCGAAGCTCATCGCGGACACCATCGCGGCGTACCGAAGAGCTTGCAGCTCCATGTGGCCGCCATCATCGGTGCGCTTTAGCTCGATGACTACCAGGTGCCCGGATTTGTCCACAGCGAGCAGGTCGATGCGACGCCGGGAGTCCTCCCAGTTCCCGAACTCCTCGGCGATGACGAGCAGATCCGGACTGAGCACAGCGATGTCGTCACGGAGAAGGCGCTGCAGATCGTTGCGCTCGTAGATGCCGAGAGCCGCGAACCGCGCGACGTCATGCCGGCGTAGCCGGTCCCCATGGATCTCGTACAACGGCATGCGTCCTCCTTGATGTGGCTAGGAGATGAGGGAGGGCAGGCCGCCAGCGGCGGCCACCGCCTGGCGGAGACGGAGCTGAGCAGCGATGAACCACTCGACGTAGTCACCCCACCCGTCGGTGTTCCCGATGTCGCCTTCTCGGTATTCGGCGATGCGGCACCCCTTCCTGCCGGTCAGTGGCTCGAAGGACAGGGTCGCCGGGTAGACCGGTTCGAGCTTCGACTGTGCCGCCGCGAAGCGAGTGTCATTGACTGCCGGATCGGGGTGCTGGAAGAAGATCTCGCTCGACAACCCGGCGCGACCGAACGTGCAGGCGTAGGACACCCCGCTCATGCCGCTCGGCAACGAGTACCAATTCTGCGGGTACCCCTTGCTAGAGGTCGTCCACTGGAGCTGACGCTGCTGGATAGCCGCCAGAAACATCGTCCAGAACGACTGGTAGGCCTGGTTGCGGCCGCTCGTCGCGGCGTCGTGGGTGCTCGCCCTTACCCTCTTGCCCCAGTCGTTCGGCTGCACGACCAGGCGCATGAGCGGTGCGGGAACAGACTGGCCGATCCGTACGGCGCTGATCTCGATGCCGAAAAACCGTGTGGTCTCGTCGGTCCTGGTGTTCAACCAGTCCAGGGCCGCGCGATGTTCCTCCCGGAAGCTGGTCGCGATCCACACCACGTTCACGGGGTCGGTCCCGCCCGCGTAGGTGAGCAGTTGGCCCAGATGGTTGTGGTCCGTTCTCTCCAGATGGTTCTCGATGATCACCGTCTCGTTGGTCGCCTCGTCGATGCCGATGAGGTCCAGCGAAAAGCCGCCCACCGGGTGCTCGGCGGCCGAAAGTGCCAGCTCCATCCCCAGCACATCACCGAGAACCTCGGCGTTGGCGAGCAGCCACGGCGTGAAGGTGTGCGCCTCGTGCTTCCAGACGTCACGGACCTCGACGCTGTCGAGCCTGCCCAGCGCGGGTAGACCGTTTGTCGTGTCCACTGTCGTCATGCGGCAGACCGTATCGGACCCGGGTCAGCGGACGCTGCCCCCAGCCCAGGCTGATCCTGAATCGGCCGGTCGATCACCATCGCCTGATACGACCGCACCGGTCGAGTCTTCGCAAGCCCGTGGATCAGCCCTCGGCGTCGAGGATCTCGCCCGCTCTGGCTAGTACGGACTCCCACAGATTCGGCGCGACAGTTCCGCGGAGTAGCGCGACCACCTCCTCCGCCGCCAGGTCGACGAACCGCTGGGAGACGTGTCCTCGTCGTGGCGGGGCGTCGGAAGGCTCCACCACCGTGGCAGGACGGACACGCAGGCCGTCCGTGCCGTCGGCCGCATCTGACCCATTGGCTGCAGCGAGGTTCGGAGCGAGCACCTCACGGAGGACTGGTCCCCACGGGTCCGGTCTGAAATCCAAGTCTTCCTCTGCGTGGGTGGCGTCGCCGGTCGCCGCAGAGGGCTCATCGGTGTCGTCCGACCCGCGGTCGTCGTTGCCCATGGCGAGCGGGTCTCCGACGCAGACGATGTCGAGATACCGCGTGGTTCTCGTCAGTGCGACATACAGCAAGCGGTGGCCCCGGTCGTCCTCAGCGACGATGTCTTCCGGCTCCATGACGACGACCGCGTCGAACTCGAGGCCCTTGGCTTCCTGAGGACCGACCACGTTGATTCCTGGGCCGAGCTCACCGGCGGACGCGGCACGCCAGGCCACGTCTTTGGCCTTCAGCTCTCGTTCCGTGTCCGGGCGGCCGGAAGCGGGGCAGATGATGGCCACGGAGCGGCCGTGGGCGGCGTGCCCCATCGCGACGCGGACGGCATCAGCCGCACGCTCGTCCCCGTCAATCCGGTGGACGAGAGGCTCGGCCGGACCGTCCCGGACGATTTGCGGTGCCTGCACCGTGGGAGCGGCGAGAGGCAGGAGCTGGGCGGCAAGCTCGAAGACCTGTCGGGGTACTCGGTAGCCGTAACGCAGTTCTTCCCGGACCTGGGGAAGATCGGCAGGTAGGTGATCGAGAACCTCGTCCCAGTCGTCGCGCGCCCAGTGACCGGTCGACTGAGCGATGTCTCCGACGATGGTCATGGATCCGTTGGCAGAGCGGCGGGCGATGGTTCGCAGTTGCATGGGGGAGAGGTCCTGCGCCTCGTCGACGACGATGTGCGTAAACCGGGCTTCCCCGCTGTTGATGAGGTGCTCGGTCTCGTCGAGCACCGCAAGGTCGGCGTCGCTCCACGTCTCTTCAGAGAGCCGATCGGCGGGCCGCCGGTGCAGCAGTGAAACTTCCCGGGCCGTGAATTCGTCGCCCGCCGCTCCCATCAGCCGGTCCCGCGAGCCGTAGAGCTCACGCAGGAATGATGCGGCGGTGAACGATGGCCAGAGCCGGTCCATGACGGGATCGAGTGCCGTCCGTAGTCGTTGCGGACTCACGTGGACACGGGGGGAGACGAGATCGGTCAGCAGATCCCGGAACAGGTGCCGGCGCTCGGAGTATGTGCCGGCGCTGGCACGGCACCGCGCTATCAAGGGCTTGAGTTCCTCGGCGGCCATCGGCACGGGGCGGCCTTCGATTTGCGCCTCAATCCAATGCTGTCCCTCGGGCGGCCCGACCCGAGCGTAGAGCGCCCGCCGTACGAGCCCAGCCATCCTGCCGTCGCCCTTCAGCCTCACGACTTCGGGATCCCTCTTGGCGACCACGTTTCACCGGTGGATGCAGCTGGTTGATGTCACGTTGCTCAATGCTCGTGTCACCCAGGCTGGGCAGCACCGTGCGGGTGTAGCGCGTGAAGGTGGGGCTCGGTCCGATGATGAGGACGTCCTGGGCCGAAAGTCGGCCCTGACTGTTGAACAGCAGCCACGAGACTCTGTGCAGCGCAACTGCTGTCTTGCCGGTGCCCGGCCCGCCCTGGATGACCAACAGCTGGTCGATGGGGGCGCGGATGAGATCGAACTGTGCTGCCTGGATCGTCCGGACAATGTCCTGCATCGTGCCGGTGCGGTTGCTGTTGAGGTCTGCGAGCAGCGCGTCGTCGACGTCCTCGTGCGCCTCCAGCTCGGCGACGTCAGCGGCCAACTGGGCGAACACCGTGTCGCTGAACGACGTGATCGTGTTGCTCGAGCACTCGAAATTGCGCTTGAGGCGCAGCCCAAGCGGGTCGGCGTGACTTGCCTCGTAGTAGCGGGCGGCGGCAGGCGCCTGCCAGTTCATGACGAGCAGCTCAGCATGGTCATCAAAGATCGCGTGATGGCCGATGTAGAAGGCCTCGCCGTCCTCGTAATCCATCCGGCCGAAGGCGACGGGTTCGTCCGCTCCGCCGATACGGTCAAGCCGCGCTTGGGTGTCCTGCCGGATCCTCGCGGCGGCGCCGCTGTTGGCGGCAGCGCCTGCGGCCTGACCCAGAGTCGTACGCATGCGCTCCCGGTGGTCCCAAGCCGCGTCGAAGTACTTCTGCTCGCGACTTAGCTCTTCCGAGACCGCATACATTGTGGACCTCCCGCTGACATGGCGCAGACCGTAGCGTCTCGCTACGACAAATCGGCCCTTCTCGCGCGGAGCCGAGGAAGCCAAGGTCGCTCAGCGAGTCCGCTCAAGATCCCTTGACCGTACGGTCGGTGAACGGTTCTGTCGCTCGGTCGAGTGCATGTTTGCCCGCTCAACCTTTCGGCGCTGGGGGCGACCGACCGGGCCGATAGACGAGCGCGATCAGTACGGTCATAGGCAACGGGTTTTCAGCTGTGCCCCGATCTGCCGGATGCGCTCGGGATGTTCCCTTTAGTTGACGTCGCGGCGGGCGAGGCTACAGAGACGGATGGCCGGTCGCAAGATCCAATCTTGCGATTGGAGCACCGGCAATGTCAAGATCGGGCCGGCTGGCTGTCGCGAGCCACCGTTCTGTTCACCTGGCCCTATCCGCCCCGACGATGCGCCGCCGCCTGCCCTGGTGGAAGATCATCAAGCCCTGGGACGGCGGCATGATCGAGAGGGCACGTTCAGCGTTCTGCTGATCCTCCTGCCGCTGGCCGAAGCCGCCGTGACGGCGGTTCAGGGATCGCTTGGACGGTCGAGACACGAGGACCACGGTGAACGTGCAGTGCCTGCAGGAGGAGCGGTATGTCGAGCGTGTCTAACGGGGGTTGGCAGCCTCCATCAGCGCCCCCGAGTCCGGCGGCGAGCCTCGGCTGGCGGATCCGGCACAGCCTCTGGCTGCTGCTGCCTGTTGCCGGCTGCGGCTTCCTGGCCGGCGCCGGGTTCCTCTACGTCGGCCTGCGCGCCCGGCGTCCGGCCTGGTGGATTGCGGGCATCGTCTACCTGGTGATCGGCTGGACATCCTTCGCCACTGTCGGTGAGGCGGACAAGACAAGCACCCTGAGCACGGTGGCAGCCGTCGTGCTCATGGCGCTGTGGGTGGCGAGCATCGTGCACGGTTTCGTCATCAACTCGTCCTGGCTGCGCTGGCGGGCCGGCCATGTTCCCTGGTATGCCCGGCCCCAGGCGCCGCCGCCCACCTGGCCTGGCAGCCAGCACCCACCAGCGCAGGCAGGACCACCGTCCCTGCCCACATCCGTACCGCCAGCCGTCGCCGAGATGATGCCGCAGCCCGGCGCCTACTCGGGTAACGGGACCACAGCGGCGCCCGTGCCCTCTCAACCGTCGCCGCTACCAGCGCCGCAACCGCCGTCGGCGCCAATGGCCGTGCCCCCGGGGGCCGTGGATGTCAACGCGGCAACGTTCGAACAGCTTGCCGCTCTTGCCCACTTTGACCCGGAGCGTGCGCAGCGGGTGGTGGCCGAACGGCAGGTGCGCCGCGGGTTCGGCAGCGTGGAGGAGTTCGCGGCCGTCGCGAACCTCGCGCCGCACGAGTTCGCTCATCTCAGAAACCTGTTGACCTGCGTACCGCAGCAAGGGCTGCCCGCCAGCTAGCCGCCTTCACCGAGCCGCATATTCGATGTGACCTCGACCCGACCGTGGCATACGCCTGCCTGATCGCAGACACCGACGCCGTTCCGCTCTGCACGTCGCGCCTGCCGAGGCGGTGGCATTGGCTCTCGCCGGCCAACATCCCCCGAGCTGGGCAGGGCCCAGGCAAAGTCGTCAGGTGATGCCGAGTAGGGCCAGCAGTGGACGGCTGCCGCGGGTGTGGTGGCGGTGGGCGGCGGCGATGTTGGTGACGTCGGCGTTGCGGAGGGCGGCCATGACCTGGGGCTCGATGCCGTGCGGATCTGGGAGCGGTCTTCGTCGTAGGTCACGTCGCGGACCCAGTGAATCTTGTTTCCGGCCGACCAGTGGCCGCGGGTCCAATCGGCCAGGTGGGCGGGTTTCGGCCCGTGCACGAGTAGGTCGGTGATGGCGTAGACGGTTTCGGTGGTGGTGCGTTTCGGCTGGTCCAGGCGCCGGCGACGGTGTCGGATCTGCAGCGCTTGCGCGGCGTGTGGGGAGTCGATGCCGGTGGCGAAAGCTCTGCGTCCGTGCCGGCCAACGTGGACATGCGCTATCGGCCACCCGGCGAGACATCCCGGCCCAGCGGCGCATCCCTCAACGCGCGGTATACCTGGGAGTGATAGTTATGACTCCCAGGTATACCGCTCATCAGGACAAGGCCAGCCGTCGAGCCGAGCCCTACCGCGAGACCTGAGGCCCTTCACTTAGCCGTCCAATGCGAGGTCGTCGCGATCCAGGCCCGGCCTCGGGAAAGCCCGGTCACGGCAGGGTCGGCAAGCGCAAACACCTGCTGTAGGACCTCGGCGAAGTCCTGGGGAAGACGATCGTCGAGGCGGTGCTTACGCCGCCAGGCGGCCCAGCGCGACTGCGCCAAGATCCCGTAACTATCAAGCGCCTGGCTCAGCGGCACGAGCGTCACCTCGCGATATTCCGCGACCCGCTGCAGAGCCGCCACCAGATCGTCGCCGTCGACGTCGTGTCTGCGTGACAGGAGGTAGACGTCGGCGAAATCGCGCCAACGGGTATTGGCCTCACCGCGCTGCAACGCCGTCACCAGCTTTTCCGCGTGCGGCGGGCCAGATTCTGAAGGTCGAGGTAGGCGCGACCGCCAACTGTGGCGCGGGTCGGACGTGCGGTCACAGCAGGATCTCCAGTGCCTCTCGGAGCGGTCGCTCTGCCTTGGGGAACTCCCGAGCGATCGTCAACAGCTTCGATGGTGATGCGTTGGGCCGTCTCAACCAACGCCGCAGCGCCGCGTACGCCAGGTCTGGTCCCTCACGGTGCCGTAGCCGGATCGCGTCAACGATGCTGCGCTCCGGGCCGTAGAGCCCGATGGAGATCTCCAGATCAAGCGGCAGCTCCGTACGCCCGATCTCGAAGGTCGTCGGGTCAAACCAATGCCAGGTGACGGGTGCGGTTGTAGCCGGCCGATGACGCCCACGGGGTAGTGCGACATCGATGCGGGAGGGGATTTCGTCAGTGAGGCCGTGACGAGCTAGCGCGGTGGTCAGGCACAGCGTGCCTGAGGGGGCGCGGCGGGCGAGTTCTATGAGGTCGAGGTCGACGATTGCGGCGTCATGCCGCCGGTAGAGACCGCGACCGACAGATGCGATGAGCCCTTGATCCCTCAACCGGTACAGCTGCCACTCGGAGAGGCCAGCGTCGAGGGCCTCGGAGTAGCTGAATGTGACCGGGAGGGCGCTAAGGGGGGAGCCCCCGGTTTCTGATCTTTCCTCCGACCCCACAAGGAAACTCTATACACATCGCCGAAACCTGTAGTGGATTTCCTTGGTGAGATCTACGTCGTCCGTTACACCGACGTAGTCGGTTTGGGGATAATGCCTGGTCAGGCCGCTACCTACCGTGAACCCGTCATCACGATCGGCCCTGGTGTCGGCACCGGTTCCCCCGAACCGGGCAGTCGCCACCGGGGCCTCAGACGGGAGAAAATATGCGTGATCAGAAGGAATCCCGGCGGTTCGGCGCCCGAGCGTCCGTACTCGTGCTCGGTCTCGTCGCGGCCGGAGCGGTGGTCACTCCGGCGAGCCCGGCGTCCGCCGCGGTCCCCGGCCTGGTGCGGATCTCCGCGACCAGCGTCACCAACTCCGCCGACTTCCACAGCGCCACCGCGACCTGCCCGGTCGGCAAGGTGCTGACCGGTACGGGCTACGAGCTGAACGGCGTCACCGGTGAGGGCGTCGTCGAGACCTACGCCCCAACGGCGGCCCGGCCACCGCGCCGACGGCCGTCACCGTGGGCGCCTACGAGACGGAGGCGTTCGCCGGCAGCTGGTCGGTGACGGCGTACGCGATCTGCGCCAACAACCCGCTGCCCGGCCTGGTGCGGGTCTCCACCACCAGCGTCAGCAACTCGGCAGACTTCCACAGCATCACGGCCACCTGCCCGCCCGGCAAGGTGCTCACCGGTACGGGCTACGAGCTGAACGGGGTCACCGGTGAGGGTGTTGTCGACGACTTCCGCCCCAACGGAGGTGTCGCGGCGGCGCCCACCTCGGTGAACGTCGGCGCCTACGAGTCCGACGCCACCGCCCTGAACTGGTCCGCGACCGCGTACGCCATCTGCGCCAACCCGCTGCCCGGCCTGGTGCGGACATCCGCGGTAGGTGCCAGCAACTCCCTCGACTTCCGCAGTGTCGTCGCGACCTGCCCGGTCGGGAAGGTGCTGACCGGTGCCGGCTACGAGCTGAACGGGGTCACTGGCGAGGGCATCGTGGACGACTTCCGCCCCAACGGTGGTCCCGCGACCGCCCCGACGTCGGCCTCGGGTGCATACGAGGAGGACGCGTTCGCCGGCAACTGGTCAGACACGACGTACGCCATCTGCGCCACGGCGTAACCACATCTCATCCGGTGTAGCCGCCCCGCGAACGCGCGGGGCGGCTGAACCGTTGACGTGTCAGATCAGGAGCCGCCCTGACGGTGTACCCGTCCCTCCCGGGCGACAGTGGATCGGCCCTGGTCGCGTTCCGTGCCGGCGGCGCCGGTCGCGGTACGGCGGTTCCGCATGTCCGGCGAGTGCTCCATGGGCGAACCCTGGCGGCCCGGAGCGCCGCTGCCCGGATGCCGCCGGCCTCGCGCCGACTCGCCGCCGCTGTCGTGTTTGTTCTGCTTGTGGCTACCCATGCATCGCGCGTACCCGGTCGCCGGGCGGCTAGTCACGAGCCGACCTGCGGACGTCAGCCGTTGGGTGTCCGTGAGGTGGGCAGGACTGGGGTCGTTCTTTGCAGCCGCTCGCGTTGCTCCAACGGGAGCCATTCACCCTCGGGATCGAGCAGTTCGATGAGCTCGACGAGTTCATTCTGTAGGCGTACCAGCCGCTCGTTTCCGCGCTGGCCTCGGGCTTCCACGTCGTCCACCTCCTTGAGGAGGCGGGCGAACCAGGACGCGAACGTCGGGTCGGTGTTGAGGCGGTCGCAGAAGGCCGCGTATCCCAGTACCTCTGTCACTGCGCCCTCAGGCGACTCGACCCGGTTGAGCATGACTTCGCCGATGGCGCGCTGGTGTCCCCTGAACACGCGGAACGGACCGGGCAGGGCGTCGGTCGCCAAGGGATGGTGAATCCGCTGGATTGCTGTGAAGAGCTCCTTGGTGCTCTTCACAGATTCAAGATCGAGGAAGCGCTGTTCCCGGTGGAGGACCTCCAGCCAGGCCAGGTGCTCGGCGAGGACGTACACGGTGTTGTGGCGGACGTAGTGCTGGTCCTCGCTGTCGCCGGAGTGCAGGTACTGGCGCAGGAGGTTTCGGCTGAGCGCGTTGTGCAGCCGATCCTGCAGCGCCTCGGCTGACCACAGCAGTGGCACCCGGTAACGCCGGAACAACTCCTCGGCGAGTTCCACCTTGTCGCGGCTGCGTGCCTGCTCCTGCAGGCGGTGGGTGACGACGGCAGTCCGATACGTCACCGCCACGCTGATCAGCGACACGGCGGCGGACACCACCGCGATGACGATTTCTGGCCCCATGGCGGACAGCTTGCCTGGCCCCTTCACCGCGGGATGCGTTCGACTCGCCGATCTGACAGTGCGTGGATGCGCGTAGGGCAGGCAGGCGTTCGATAACGCGATATGCCGTCAGCGGACGGCGTGCCCAAGTGCCCGACCGTAGCGTCCGAACGGTGCAGGTCCACAAGCGCGCGATCTGAGAGAGGCGACCGTGCAGATGACCGAAGGTGTGGTTTTACCGGGGGAGCAGGCCCCAATAACCGTGAAACTGAACCGGTGGCGGGCGGCGCTGCCGTCGGACGCCTGGCCCGATAACCTCCCGTCGAGTGGCGAGGTCTGGCGGCGCGACGTATTCGCCGTTGCCGATGCGTGCCGGGCCGGCTCCGCGAGCCCCCGCCAGCTCCTGACCGCCGTGCTGATCTGGGGCTACGGACCCATCGGGTACGGGCCGTGGCGCACCGCCAGGTCGCTCGGCGCCGACCCGGAGGGCAAACGTCTGGGGTACGCGCTTGAGGAGGTGTCCGCGTCAGCGCCAGATGAGGACGCGCTGCGCACGGCGTACCGCCGCTTCCGCGAGCCCAACCACGCTCGCCTGCCGTGGTTGGGGCCGGGATTGTTCACGAAGGTCCTCTACTTCGTCGGCTACCGGCGAGGGGTGGGCGGTGTGCAGCCGCTGATCCTCGACCGTGTCGTGGCGAGCCGTCTCCCTGCCGAGGCCGGTGTCAGCCGTCAATCCGACTGGTTGTTCGAGGAGTGGCTCGCGTACCTGTGCTGGGCGGCCGATCAGGCTCAGGCCCGAGGCATTGAGCCAGACGCGGTGGAGATGGCTGTCGTCCACGACCGCTGAGGCGGCTACGCCATGGCGCGGAGGCGGGCGTCGAGGGCATCGAGGTCGGGGACGAACCAGATGTGCTCGGCCCGGTTCGACTCGTGCACCAGGGCGCGCAGCGCCGAGCTCTCCGCCAGGTGAGCCGAGATGTCGCCGACCACGGCCAGTCGTAGCCGGTAGTTGACGAACTTCTGCATCACCTCGCCGGCGAAGCGGGTGCCCAGCGAGAAGAAGCGTTCGTCGAACCGGTTGGCCGGTACGGCCACCACCTGGGCGCCGAGGAAAGCGGCGCCGATGAGGTCCAACGCGTCCTGCTCGGTGGCCACCGGCGGGCCGGCCGGGTCGCACACCAGCACCTGCACCCCGGCGCATTCCTGGACCTCGTCAGGCATCGTTGACCTCCCGGTCGAATAGGCCGTTGTCGGCGTTGAGTACGGCGTCGAGCAGGTGCAGCAGCTCGGCGGTCGCGGCGGGGTCGCCGAGGATGATGATCTTCATGCGGTGCCGCTCCTCGTCGTGCACGGTCTGCACCCGCAGAGCGTTGGCCGGGTCGTGGCCAGTGTTGGCGCTGGCGAGCACGAGAGTGCCGAGCCGGTCGGCGGCGGCCCGGTCGACGCCGTCGATCTGCACGATGCTCGACACCTCCGCCGCCGCGGTGGTGGTCGTGGCGGCTCGGGCCTGCCCGGTGAGCGCGTCGAGGTCACGGGCGGCGATCCGGTACTGCTTGCCGATCCGCACCGCCTTCAGCCGGCCGGAGCGGATGTAGCCGCGCACGGTGCGCACGTGCAGCCCGAGCCGCTCGGCGACCTGCTCGACCGAGTGCATGTCTTCCTTCATCGCTCCCCATCCTACCCGCATAGGGGAGGTTAGGGAGTGATGGGGAGTGCGCACGGCATGAGTCGTGGACGACATCAGCTCCAAAGGGCCTGCAACACGCTCCCGGCGGCGCTGCCCGGGACGTCATGAGGCTTGAGCTGCGGGGCGGAGACCCGCGCCGAGGATCACCCGGGTGTCAGATGGGTCCAGTACCGTCTGGAAGCCATGGACGCGCGGCTCGGCGACGCCATCATCGGGCGGGATCATCCCGCAGGTCTGCTGCGCGCTGAGCTGGACCGGGCCGCCACCAGCCACGGCGGTCTCGTCCTGGTCACCGGCGAGCCGGGCATCGGCAAAACGACATTGGTCACGGCGGCAGCTCGGGAGGCCCGGCAGCGCGGGGCACTCGTGCTGGGTGCCGCCTGCTGGGATTCCGACAGCGCCCCCGGCTACTGGCCCTGGGTGCAGGTACTGCGCGGCCTACAACGCTCCGCCGACGACTGGTCGGTGGCGCGTCCGACCGCGGAGCCGGCGCTCGCGGCCCTGCTCGGCGAGGCCGGCACCGGTGCTGAGCAGGCCGGCCGGACCACCAACTGGGCCGGTGTCGACACGGGCGGCGACATCGCCGACCGCGAGGCGTTCGCCCTGTACGACGCGGTGACCGCCGCGCTGGTCGCGGTCTCCCAGCACCGGCCGGTCGTGGTCGTCCTCGACGACCTGCACTGGGCCGACCCGGCCTCGCTGCGGCTGCTCGCGTTCGCCGCCCAGCACACCTGGTTCGAACGGCTGCTGCTGATCGGCACCTACCGCGACGCGGAGGTCGAGTCGGGCGAGCACCCGTTGCGCCCGCTGCTGATGCCGCTGGTCACCAAGGCGACCACGGTCACCCTCACCGGCCTGTCCCGGGACGAGGTGGCCGCGCTGATGGCGCGTACCGCCGGGCGGGAGCCCGACACTGGCCTGGTCGACGAGGTGCACCGGCGCACCGGGGGCAACCCGTTCTTCATCGAGCAGACCGCCCGGCTGTGGCGCGCCGACGGCGCGGGCGGCACGATCGCACCCGGCGTACGGGAGGCGGTGCGGCGCCGGTTGGCCCAGTTGCCCGCGCCGGTGGTCGAGGCGCTCACTGTCGCCGCCGTGCTGGGCCGGGAGTTCCACCGTCGGGTCCTGGCGGCCAGCGCGGCTGCCCCGGCGGCGCAGGTCGACCGGCTGCTGGACCGGGCGGTGACCGCCCGGCTGGTCGTCAGCCGCGGCGGCGGCCGGTTCGCCTTCGCCCACGACCTGGTCCGGGAGACGCTCTACGACGGGCTCAGCGACGAGGACCGGCGGGCCCGGCACGCCGCGGTCATCCGGGCCGTCAACCCACCGGCGGAGCTCAGCGACCTGCTGATCCCGGCCGACCTGGCCCGCCACGCCTACCTGGCGGGCCCCGCGCTCGACCGGGCCCGGGTCACCGAACTGCTGGTCGCCGCGGGGCGGGACGCGTTCGCCCGGCTCGCCACCGACGAGGCGGGGGTGCACTTTCACCGGGCACTGGAGGTCGTCGAGGACCCGGCGCAGCGGGTGCGGATCCTCGTCGAGTTCGGTGAGGTGCGCTACCACCACGCCGGCCGGGAGGAGGCGGGGCAACTTCTGGCCGAGGCCGCGACGCTGGCCCGTACGCTCGACGACCCTGTGCTGCTGGCCCGCGTCGCGCTCACCGTCCACCGCTCCCGCCAGGTGGAGACCAGGCGCTCGGTGAAGGCGGCGGAGCTGGTGCGGGAGGCGTACCGGCGGCTCATCGGCGAGCCGGACGGCACCGCGTCGGTCGGCACGTTGATCGCCGACCTGATCACCGCCACCGAGACGATCGCCCGCCGGGGCCGGGACGACGAGACGCTCACCTTCAGCCTGTGGGCCCGCCACGACACCACCTGGGGGCTGGGCACCGCAGCGGCCCGGGCGGCACTCACCTCCGAGATCCGGGACGTGGCCCGCCGCACCGGCGACCGGGAGACCGAGCTGTGGGCCACCTCGCTGCGCTGGGTGGCACTGCTGGAACTGGGCGACCCCCATTTCGTCGAGGAGTTCACCTCCTTCGTCACCGGCGGCGGCCAGGACGACCTCGCCCGACACCGGATGGCCGCAGCCATCGACAGCGGAATCATCGCGGCATTTCGGGGTGACTTCGCCGAGGCCGACGAGCGGTTCACCATCCTCACCGACCTCGCCGACCCGGGGCACGCCGAATTCGCGTTCATGGGTCATCACGTGCGCTGGTCCCGGCTGCTGCTACAGGGCCGGTTCGACGAGATCGACGCACTGCTGGACGGGTTGGCCCCGACCGACTACCCCTACCGGGAGCTGCTGCGGGCGATCACCGCGGCCGAGCGCGGCGACGACGAGACGACGGTCCGGCTGACCGCCGGCATCGAAGCCGCCGACATCAGGTACCCACGTCCGGTGTCGCCGCTCTGGCTGCGGCTGCGCGCGCAGGCCGCCGCCACGGCCCGCGACCCGCAGCGCTGCGACGACGCGCGCGCCGCACTCGCCCCGCACCGTGGAGAGTGGACGGTAGGGCTCTTCGGCTGCGACATCAGCGGTCCCGTCGACCACTGGCTGGCCGTCGTCGACGCCGCTCAGGAGCGCTGGGACGACGCCATCGCCGGCTTCGCGGCGGCCCGCGACGCCGCCGACCGGATGGGCTCCCGGCCCTGGTCGCTCATCGCCCGCGTCGGGCTGGCGACCGCCCTGGCCGGCCGTGGCCAGCCGGGCGACGCCGAGACGCTGGCCGCGCTGAGGGCCACCACCGCCCGGGAGGCCACCGCCCTCGGCATGGCCCAGGTGCTCGACCGACTCGCCGACCCGGCACCCACCGCCGCCGTCGGGCCGGGTCGGGCCACCGAGCCAGGTCAGGCCGTCGGGCTGCGCCAGGCCGTGTCGGCCGGAGCGCCGGTCGAGGCGTACGAGTTCCGCCGCGACGGGCTGGTCTGGCAGCTCGCCTACGCCGGCGCTGTCGTACACCTGCCTGACGCCAAGGGGCTGCACGACCTGCACCTGCTGCTGAGCCGGCCGGGCAGTGACGTCCCGGCGGTCGAGCTGCTCGACCCGGCCGCCGGGCCGGAGCTGGTCGCCGCCCGCCGGATGGGCGGCGATCCGGTTCTCGACGACGAGGCGAAGGCCCGCTACCGGCGGCACCTGGCGCGCCTCGACGAGGAGATCGACCGGGCGGCCGCGCGCAGCGACGACCGGAAGGTTGCCGCACTGGACGTGGAACGCGGTGCGCTGCTCGACGAGTTGCGCGCCGCGGCCGGGCTGGCCGGTCGGAGCCGCCGGCTGGGCGACGAGGCCGAGCGGGCCCGCAAGACGGTCACCGCGCGGATCCGGGACACGCTGCGCAAGCTCGACGAGCGGCATCCGGCGCTCGCCAGCCACCTGCGCGAGTCGGTCTCGACCGGGAGCACCTGCCGTTATCTGCCGCCCGAGCCGCTGCTGTGGCGGCTATGAAGACCAGCGCGCAAACGACGGACGGGCGCCGCCACATCATTGGCGACGCCCGTCCGGTGCAGCAGGTTCAGCGGCGGTTGTAGCGGTACATGGTCAGCGTGCCGAAGACGACCACGAACCCGGCACTCCACACCAGCAACCACATCGTGCTGGACGCGTCCGACGACCCGGCCATCGCGGCGCGGACCGCGGCCACCAGTTGCGTCACCGGGTTGACGTTCACGAACGCCTGGAGCCAGCCGGGCATGGTGCTCGGCTCGACGAAGACGTTGCTCAGGAACGTCAGCGGGAACAGCACCATCATGCTGACGCCCATCACCGACTTCTCGCTTCGCAGGATCAGCCCGAAGAACGTCCACACCCAGGAGAACGCGAACGAGAAGATCACCAGCAGCCCGATCCCGAGGGCGACGCCGCCCACCCCGCCATCGGGCCGGAACCCGAGCGCCAGCCCGACACCGAGGATCACCAGCGCGGCCAGGATGTAGCGCAGCACGTCGCCGAAGATCATGCCGACCAGGGCGGCCGGCCGCCAGACCGGCAACGTCCGGAAGCGGTCGAAGATGCCCTTCTCGATGTCGGTGTTCAGGCCGACGCCGGTGTACATGGTGATCATCACGACGCTGGTCACCATGATGCCGGGCAGGAAGAACTGCAGGTAATCGCGCGGGCTGTCGGCGAGGGCGCCACCGAACAGGTACGTGAACATCAGCACCATGATGATCGGGAACGCGGTCACGTCGAAGAGCTGCTCCGGCACGTGCTTGATCTTCAACATGGCCCGCCAGCCGAACGTCAACGACGCACCCAGCGCGCTCGGCCGGGGCGGTCGGGCACCGGGCGCGAGCACCGTCGCCAGCGCCTCGGCGGACGGGACGTAGACCGACGGCGCCCGTTCGGTCGTGGTGGTGGTGGCGTTGCTCATCGGGCTGCCTCCAACTGGTCGTCCCGCTCGTCGGCGGGCACGGCGGGGTGGTCGGTCAGGGCCAGGAAAACCTCGTCGAGGCTCGGCTGGCCGAGGGAGAAGTCGTCGACGACGATCCCGGCGCGGGCCAGGTCGCCGAGCGCACGGGCGGCCTGCGCGCTGGCGTCGAGGTCACTGCCGGCCTCGCCGACGCGGGCGAGCAACGCGACCGGGTCGGCTTCGAGCTGCACCGGTACGCCGAGTGCCGCCTGCAGCACCTTCTCCGCCTCCGGCCGCTGCGCGGCGTCGCGCAGTCGCAGGTGGACGGTGCCGGACCCGACCGACGACTTCAGCTCGCCCGGGGTGCCCTCCGCGATCACCCGGCCGTGGTCGACGACCGCGATCCGCCCGGCGAGCTGGTCGGCCTCGTCCAGGTACTGCGTGGTCAGCAGCACCGTCGTGCCGTGTGCCACCACGGCCCGGACGATCTCCCACACCTGATTGCGGCTGCGCGGGTCCAGGCCGGTCGTCGGTTCGTCGAGGAAGAGCAGGTCCGGGGTGTTGAGGATGCTGGCGGCGATGTCGATGCGCCGCCGCATCCCACCGGAGTACTTCTTCACCTGGCGGTCGCTCGCGTCGGTCAGACCGAACGCGGCGAGCAGGGCCGCCGCGCGCTCGCGGGCGGCCGGCTTGCGCAGGCCGAGCAGGCGGGCGAGGAGCACCAGGTTCTCCGTGCCGGTCAGGTCCTCGTCGACCGAGGCGTACTGGCCGGTGAGGCTGACCCGGCCGCGGACCGCGTCGGCCTCGGTCACGACGTCGTGCCCGAAGACCCGTGCCGTGCCGCCGTCGGGCCGCAGCAGCGTCGCGAGCACCCGCACGGCGGTGGTCTTGCCCGCCCCGTTCGGCCCGAGCAGGCCGTAGACGGTGCCGGCGGGCACCTGAAGGTCGATGCCGGCCAGCGCCCGGGTGTCCCCGAACGAGCGGGTGAGCCCCTCGGCCTCGATGGCCAGGCCGGTGGTGCGTCTACTCATGATCCTTACCTTTCGTCGGACGTGTTCAGGAGGCGTCGTGTTCAGGAGGCGTACGGCCGGGCGGCGCGGCCGTCGCGCAACGCCAGACCCCACCAGCGGAGCTGATCGAGCAGGACGCGGGCGTCCCGGCGCAGCTCGTCGGTGCAGGGCGGCGTCGGCTCACCGGCGAGCAGGTCGATGCCGACGACGTCGCGCACCGTCATCGCGTGCAGCGCCGTGAAGACGGTGCGCAGCTGGTCGACCGCGTGCAGGCCGGTGGACCGGCAGCCGTACGACACGAAGCCGACCGGCTTGGCCTGCCACTCGTCATACGCGTAGTCGATCGCCTGTTTCAACGGTGCCGGGAAGCTGTGGTTGTACTCAGGGGTGACCACGACGAACGCATCCGCCCGGCCCACCTCGCGGACGAACGCCCGGATGGACGCCGTCGGCTCGGCGGGGTAGCTGGCCGGAAAGTCGTACTCGGTCAAGTCAACGACCGTCACCGCGAGGTCGTCGTGCCGCTCGGCCTGGGAGACGAACCAGCGGGCGACCCGGTCCCCGGCCCGCCCCTCCCGGGTGCTGCCGATGATCACGGCGATCCTGAGCAGCGTCATCGTTTCCCCCTCCCGGCCTCTCGGTCTCACCCATGAGGCGCTAGGAGACGGCTAGCGGCCCGCTAGATCGGATCTAGTGCGGTTTCCACGAAGGTGCACCGGGTGTCCGGTGGTTGGTTGTGGATCCTCGCCTTGTGGGCGAGCGACTCCCCTCCGGATGGTGGGGCGGGCCTGCGCGGGCCAACTGATCCTCGCGCCGCTCGTGGGCGGCGGGGGTCACGTCGGGACCGGCCGGCACCGGGAAGGTGCCGTCCGGCTCGACGGTGCGTGAGCACCTCCGGCAGCACAACGGCTGTCGGGGTGGTGGGTCCGCCGCCCGGGATGCGGGTGGCGATGGTGGCAGCCGCGACCAGGTCACGGTGCCCGGAAAACCGGCAGTGCGGGCAGGACAGGGTCCGCCCACGGGGTTTGGGTACCCGCCGCTGGCAGGCAGGGCAGGTCGAGGACGTGCCACGTTCGTTCACCAGGCGCAGCGTGATGCCGGCCAGGGTGGCCTTGTCGGTGAGGACCTGCAAGAGCCGGCCATCTGCGGGACTGTACAAATAACGGCTGATCGACCGATCAAGGGAGAGACGCCAGATGACGACCGAGATCACCTCTGGGCAGGAGCCGGCCGCGGGGCCGGTGGGTGCGGTCACGGATGAGCAGTTGATTGCGATGCTGGTCGATCGGGCTCGTGGTGAAGGGCTGAAGCTGACCGGTGAGGGTGGGCTGCTGCAGCAGCTCACGAAGCGGGTCCTCGAATCGGCCCTGGACGGTGAGATCACCGACCACGTCGGCTATGACAAGCACGATCCTGCCGGTCGGGGCAGCGGGAACACTCGTAACGGCAGCCGGACCAAGACCGTGCTCACCGACGTCGGGCCGGTCGAGGTTCGGGTCCCTCGCGACGCTGCGGGGACGTTCGAGCCGCAGATCGTGCGCAAGCGGCAGCGGCGCCTGACCGGGGTCGACGACATGGTCCTGTCGTTGTCGGCGAAAGGGCTGACGCACGGGGAGATCGCGGCGCACCTGGCCGAGGTGTATGGCGCCGACGTGTCGAAGCAGACCATCTCCACGATCACGGACAAGGTGATGGACGGGATGGCTGAGTGGCAGAACCGGCCCCTCGACCGCGTCTACCCAGTCGTGTTCATCGATGCTATTAACGTCAAGATCAGGGATGGTCAGGTCGCGAACCGGCCGATCTACCTGGCCATGGCGGTCACCGTCGACGGCCACCGCGACATCCTCGGCATCTGGGCCGGCGACGGCGGCGAGGGCGCCAAGCACTGGCTGCACGTGCTGACCGAGCTGAAGAACCGAGGCGTGGCCGACGTGCTCATGCTCGTCTGCGACGGACTCAAAGGCTTGCCGGAGGCGGTGGAGACGGTCTGGCCCCGCACCATCGTCCAGACCTGTGTGGTGCATCTGCTGCGTAACTCGTTCCGGTATGCGGCCCGGCAGGACTGGGACAAGATCGCCAAGGCGCTCAAGCCGGTCTACACCGCGCCGACCGAGGACGCCGCCACCGAACGGTTCCTCGAGTTCGCCGACGCCTGGGGCAAGAAGTACCCGGCGATCGTGAAGCTGTGGGAGAACGCCTGGGCAGAGTTCGTGCCCTTCCTCGCCTTCGACGTGGAGATCCGCAAGGTCATCTGCAGCACGAACGCGATCGAGAGCGTCAACGCCCGTATCCGCAAGGCCGTCCGCGCCCGCGGGCACTTTCCCAACGAGCAGGCCGCGCTGAAGTGCGTGTACATGGCGTTGATGAGCCTCGACCCGACCGGCGCCGGACGCCGGCGGTGGACCATGCGCTGGAAAGCACCCCTGAACGTCTTCCAGATTGCCTTCGAGGGCCGGCTCACCCTGGCCAACCACTGACCAACTCAACAACCAAGATCAGCCGTTAACTTGACACTCCCTCCTGCGCCGGAAATCCGCCTACAAAATCGGGCGAGTGATTCGAGGATCTCTTCTGCGGTCTTGGTCCAGATGAACGGTCGCGGATCGTTGTTCCAGTCGGTGATCCAGGAGCGGATGTCGGCTTCGAGTGCTTGGACGCTCTTGTGGGTGCCGCGGCGGATCTTCTGGTCGGTGAGGAAACCGAACCAGCGTTCGACCTGGTTGATCCAGGACGAGCCGGTCGGGGTGAAGTGCATGTGGAAGCGTGGGTGTTTCGCGAGCCAGGCCCTGACGGCGGGGGTTTTGTGGGTGCCGTAGTTGTCGCAGACGAGGTGCACGTCGAGGTCGGCCGGGACGGTCTTGTCGATGGTGATCAGGAATTTCTTGAACTCGATCGCGCGGTGCTGGCGGTGCAGTTCGCTGATGACGGTGCCGTCGGCGATGTCGAACGCGGCGAACAGGCTGGTGATGCCGTTGCGGTGGTAGTCGTGGGTTCGCCGTTCGGGCATGCCCGGCATCATCGGCAGGACCGGTTGCGAGCGGTTGAGTGCCTGGATCTGGGATTTCTCGTCCACACAGAGCACGACGGCCCGTTCGGGCGGGTGGTGATAGAGCCCGACGACGTCAACGACTTTTTCGATGAACTGCGGGTCGGTGGACAGCTTGAACGTGTCGGCCCGGTGCGGCTTGAGGCCGAAGTCTCGCCAGATCCGGCCGATCGTCGACTTCGACAGCCCAGACTTCGCGGCCATTGAGGTTCGGGACCAGTGCGTGGCGTTACGCGGTGTCTGCTCAAGGGTGGCGACGACCACCTCTTCGACCTTGTCCAAGGCGATTGACGGGGGCCGGCCGGGACGCTGTTCATCGATCAACCCGTCGAGGCGTTCGACCAGGAACCGACGCCGCCATTTACCCACAGTGGACAGATGAACATCCAGAGCCGTTGCCACATCAGTGTTCGAGGTGCCTTCGGCGCACGCCAGGATGATCCGTGACCGCATCGCGAGAACCTGCGAAGACTTCGCCCGACGCGACCAGCGGGTCAGCGTCGTGCGTTCCTCGTCGGTCAACACCAGCGGCGCGGTAGGGCGCCCGGTCCGTGCCATCACCTCACCCTACACCAACTTATTAGGCGAATTTCCGGCGCAGGGCACTAGCGGGCCGCGACCCGTCAGGCGCATGGGCGGCGGTTCAGGGATTCGGTGTCGGTGGGCTCGGCTTGAATGGGGCCGACGGACAGGGGGCCGGGATGGAACAGGTACGCATCGAGCCGTGGCACGAGGACGACCTCGACCTGCTGCGGCAGCTCAACTCACCGGATACGCGTAAGCACACCGGCGGCCCGGAGACCGACGAGCAGGTGCTCGCCCGGCACGACCGCTACGTGCACTTCGCCGAGGGCGGCGAGGGCTGCATGTTCACTCTGGTGCTGCCGGACGGCGCGCGGGCGGGCAGCGTCGGCTACTGGGCTCGGGAGTGGCGCGAGGAGCCGGTGTACGAGATGGGCTGGGCGGTGCTGCCGGCGTACCGGGGGCAGGGGCTGGCCACCGCCGCGGTGCGCGCGGTCGTCGACGTGGCCCGCGCCCGGCGGACCCGCCGCTACGCGCACGCCTACCCCTCGGTCGACAACCCGGCCTCGAACGCGGTCTGCCGCAAGGCCGGCTTCACGCTGCTGGGCGAGACGGGTTTCGAGTACCCGCCGGGGCAGATGATGCGGGCGAACGACTGGCAGCTTGACCTGACCGCCCCACCGGCGGAGGGCTGACGCCGGCGGGGCGGTCACCGCGAAGGCGCGGTCACCAGGTGGTGTCGAGGCGGTGCCGCTGCTCGGCGGTCAACTCCAGGTCCACCGCCGCCAGGCTCTCCTCCAGTTGGGCGACCGAGGAGGCGCCCACCAGCGGGATCGACGGCAGGTCGCCGCCCAGCAACCAGGCGAGCACCACCTGGTTGACCGTCGCACCGGTCTCACCGGCCACCTCGCGCAGCGCGGCCAGCCGGCGCGGCGCGCTCGGCAGGTCGTACGCCGCGCTGAGCGGCTTGTCCGCCCGGGTGAAGGCACCCTTGAGCAGCGGCGAGTACGCCACCAGGGTCAGCTCCGGCTCGGCGCGCAGGTAGCTGAGCAGGTCGCCGCTGACGCCGCCCGGCTCGCCGTCCGGGTCCAGCGCGCTGGCCAGGTCGGTCCGGTTCGGCAGGTAGCTGCGGTGGTACTGGAGCACCTCGTACCCCGGCAGGCCGGCGGCGGCGGCCAGCGCGCGGGCCCGCTCGACCCGCCAGGCCCGGTGGTTGCTCGCCCCCAGCAGGCCCACCGTCCCCTCGGCGACCAGCTCGGCGAAGCCTTCCACGGTCTCCGCCAGCGGCACCGTGCGGTCCTCGATGTGCGCGTAGAGCAGGTCCAGCCGCTGCACGCCGAGCCGGTCCCGGCTGCGCTCCGCCGACTCGCGGATCACCTTGGCGGACAGGCCCTCGGCGTTGTCCAGGTAGCTGGTCCCCGGGGCCAGCGGGCGGGCGCCCAGCTTGGTGGCGATGACGATCTCGGCGCCGACGCCCCGGCTGCGCCGCCACCGGCCGAGCAGCTCCTCGCTCTGCCCGCCCTGGCTGCCGTCCACCCAGAACGCGTAGTTGTCCGACGTGTCGATGAAGGTGCCGCCGGCCTCGACGTACCGGTCGAGGATCGCGTACGAGGTGGCCTCGTCGGTGGCGCTGCCGAACAGCATCGCGCCGAGGCTGAGCACGCTGACCTCGCGCCGGGTCGCCGGGTCGGTGCCGATCGTGCGGTACCGCATGGTGGTTCTCCTCTCGTGCGCCCTACCGGTGGGCGCCCGCGTGCCACCCTGCCGGCTGGAGCGCACTCCAGGTCAAGTGTTCACCAGGGCAGCACCCCGTATCCGCCGCCGGCGTCCATCTGGAAGCCCCAGAGCAGCCCGCTCGGTCCGTCCGCCGGCAGTGTCGCCAGGTGCACGCTCACCTCGGCGCCCTGCTCGGGGGTGCGGAAGCCGTTGTTGCCGTTGAGGTCGGTGGCGCAGTAGCCGGGGTTGGCCGCGTTTACCTTGATCGGGGTGTCCCGCAGCTCCTTGGCGTACATCGCGGTGAGCATGTTCAGCGCCGACTTCGACGACGGGTACGGCACCGAGGTCAACGCGAACAGCGCGCCGGCCGGGTCGGTCATCACGGCGATCGAGCCGACTTCGCTGGAGACGTTGACGATCCGGGCCGCTGGCGCGCGGCGCAGCAGCGGCAGCAGCGCGTTGGTCACCGCCACCACCCCGAACACGTTCGTCTCGTACACCCGGCGCAGCGTCGCCACGGTGGTGTCGCTGGGCAGCGCCCGCGCGCCGTCGCCGAGCGCGATGCCGGCGTTGTTGACCAGCACGTCCAGCCGGCCGTACTCCTGCTCGACCAGCTTCGCGGCGGCCTCCACCGATTCGGCGTCGGTGACGTCCAGCGGCACGAACCGGGCGTCCGCGCTGCCGGCGCGCAGCTTGTCCTGCGCTGCCCGGCCCCGCTCGGCGTCGCGGGCGCCCACCAGCACCGTCATGCCCCGCGCGCCGAGCTGTTCGGCGGTGGCCAGTCCGATTCCCTTGTTGGCCCCGGTGATCAGGGCGATCGTGTTTGTCATGCCGTCGAGCCTGCCTCCGTCGGCGGTGTCGGGGGAGGGACGGGCCGAGGCTGGGATCGGTGGTACCACCTTCGCCGGCTCCGGCGGGGGCATGCTGGAGGCATGACGAGCAGCGGCCTGCGCCGTGACGAACTGGCGGCGTTCCTGCGCGCCCGCCGCGCCCGGCTGCGCCCCGCCGAGGTCGGGCTCCCCGAGGGCGAACGCCGACGCATCCCCGGGCTGCGCCGGCAGGAGGTGGCCCAGCTCGCCGGGATGTCGATCGACTACTACATCCGGCTGGAGCAGGGCCGCGGGCCGCACCCGTCGCGGCAGGTGCTCGCCGCGATGGCCCGGGCGCTGCTGCTCAGCCGGGACGAGCGCGAGTATCTGTTCCGGATCGCCGGGGAGAATCCGCTGCCGGCCGGCGGGCCGAGCCGGGAGGTGACCCCGGGGCTGCGGCACCTGATCGACGCGATGACCGAGACTCCGGCGTACCTCGTCGACGCCGCGTATCAGGTGCTGGCCTGGAACCGGCTGGCCACGTACTTCATGGGCGACCTCTCGGCCGTGCCGGACGCGGACCGCAACATGATCCGCTGGACCTTCCGGCGTCCGGTGACCGACAGCCACTGGAGCGACGCCGAGACCATCTGCTTCGTGCGCAGCACCGTGGCGGACCTGCGGGCCGCCTACGGCCGTTACCCGGCCGACCCGGCGATCCGCGAGCTGGTTACCGAGCTGCTCGGCACCTCGCCCCGGTTCGCTCGGCTCTGGGCGGAGCACGATGTCGAGGAGCGCCGCCCCATCGTCAAGCGGGTGCCGCACCCGGAGTTGGGGTCGTTGGAGTTCGAGTGCCGGGTGCTGCACGTGCCGGAGACCGACCAGCGGATGATCGTCTACGTCGCCGAGCCCGGCTCGCCCACTCAGGCGGTGTTCCGCCGGCTCGCCGAGCGCGTCGCGCCCTGACCTGCCCGGCAGCCGACCAGCTCGTCCCCGTGGTCGGACCGCCGGTAGAGCACGCTGTGCCGCTCGCGGGTGCGCACCACCAGGCCGGAGCGCAGCAGCACTCCCAGGTGGTAGGAGACGGTGGCCGGGGCCAACTGGTGCCGCGCGCTGAGCTGCCCGGTGGAGCGGGGCACGTCCAGGTCCGCCAGGATCGCCGCGCGGCTCGCACCGACCAGGTCACCGAGCCGGCCCGCCCGGCGCTGGTCCGCCGGCCCGGCGCCGATCGGGTAGACCAGCACGGCGTTGCCCTCGTCGCAGAGCTGGGTGGACACCTGGGGCCAGGCCAGCGCCGACGGCGCGAGCACCAGCTCCGCGCCGGTCAGCGCCGTGGTGATCCGGTACGAGCTGTCGATGGTCAGCGACCTGCCGGTCCAGCCGACCTTCGGGTGCAGGCCGTTCAGCATGCTGCCCACCCCGGCGGTGGCCATCGCGGTGGCCCGCACGGCCAGTTCGGCCTCCAGCGTGGCCCGCACCGCCGGCCACTGCTCGGCGAGCGCGGTCTGCCAGAAGTGCCGCAGCCCGTCGGTGACCCGCCGGGCGAGGGTGCCGTCCTCGACCGCCGCGCGGACCCGCGTCGGCGTCGCGTCCGTCGGGAACCGCTCGTTCACCTGCGTCGCCACCTCGTTGGCCGGGGTCGCCGCCATGGCCGCCAACTGCTGCTCGAAGATCGCGTCGAGCGGGCCCCGCGGCGGTTTCGGCGTGAGCAGGTCCGGCGTGTAGCCGACTCGGCCGGGCGGGGTCACCAGCTCCGCGACCAGGGCCACGTCGGGGTGCCGCAGCGCGGCGCGGGCGGCCGGACCGGGATCGCCGTGCACCGGATGCCCGAACCGCGAGAGGGCGGCCCGCAGCCAGGACGTCACCTCCCAGGCCGGCGAGATCGCCAACCGGAGCCGGGCGAGGCTCGGGCCGTCCAGATGCGCGACCATCACAGCGCGGATCGTACAAGCGGTGGCATCGATGTGCCGTCCGCATTCGAGCTGGTTCGAATCACTGGCCGGCGACTCGGCGGGCCGGGTTGGCTGCGGTGGCACAACCACTCGTTCGAAGGAGAACCCGATGCGCCCACCCGCCTTCGCCCGTCCCGCCGGCCGGCTCGGCCGCACGATCGCCCTGCTCGGGCTCACCGCCGGCCTGCTGGCCGCCGCTCCCGCCGCGGTGTCGGCCGCCACGCCCGGTCGGGGCGACACCCCAACCGGGGACGCGGCGGCCCGCGGCTGCGAGCGGGCCTTCGACCGCGCCGTCCGGGCGTACGTGGAGACCACCGCCCGGCGCGACCTGGACGGCTTCGCCGCGCTGCTGCACCCCGAGGTCACCTCCGTCTTCGCCTCCGACGGGGAGGTGCTCGACGGCAAACGGGCCACCGTGGACTGGCTGCGCGGGTTCTTCGCCGACGACTCGTGGACCCAGTCGTTCAGGGTGGCCAAGCAGACCGTGGTGGGCTGCCGGACCGGGTTCGTGCTGTTCGACTCCGTCTACGCGGTGCCGGCCACCGGCACCAGGGTGCCGCTGCTGATCGGGGTCAGCTACACGTACCAGCACGGCCGGTGGCTGGTGCTGCAGAACCAGGACTCCGTGGGCCGGATCTGACCACGGAGGCTGGCGAGGGGTCGCCAGCCGGGGGGAGGGGCGGGCGCGCCAGCAGCGGCGCCCGCCCCGCGGCAGCGTTCAGACGGCCTTGTCGAAGGCGGCCACCGCCAGCGGCGCGATCTTCGCGATCAGCGCGGTGCCGGCCGCCAGGTCACCGTCGCTGGCCGAGGCGTCCACCTCCATGACGAAGTTGCCGCGCACCAGGATCAGCGTGCACTGGTGCCGGGTCGCCTTTCCCTTCAGCCGCTCGCAGAAGGTGATCACGTCGGGGCCGTTCGGCACCGGCGGGGGCGACGGCCGCACGATCGTCGACGTGCGCCCGTCGTCGGGCACCTCGTACTCCTTGCACGTCGACAGGACCGACCGCAGCTCGTCGGCGAGCTTGCGGCCGGGCACCTTCAGGTAGCCGACCACGTACTGCCGGATCCACACGCTCTCGCCGTCCCAGAGCCGCTCCCGGTAGGCGGTGCGTTTGATGTCCGACGGCAGGCTCGCCCTGCACAGGGAGATCAGCTTCCACGCCTCGGTGTTCTCGTCGGTGTACTGGGCGGTCTCCGGGTGGAACTTCGCGTCCAGGTTCAGCATCGCTGCGGTGACCCGGCTGCGGACCTCGGCGGTGGAGGTTGGCGCCGGACGCGGCTTCGGCGGGGTCGGCGAGGCCGACACCGACGGCGCGGACCAGCGGGGAGCCTCGGCGGCCTGGCTCGGCGCGCAGGCCGCCGAGCCGAGCAGGAGCAACGACAGCGGAAGCAGGATGGTACGGCGGAGCGACATCGCCGGGGGCGGTCCTTTCACGCGAAAAAGGGGGGCCCGACCGGGCCCCCCTTTTCAGTGGCGTCGTCGCCGGCCGTCGCGTTACGCCGGCAGGTACGCGAAGGTGTCCGGGTTCGGGCCCTGCCGACCGGCCTCGCCCTTGTCCAGCGTGGTGATCCGTTCCATCGCCGTGTCGTCCAGCTCGAAGTCGAAGATCCGGGTGTTCTCCTCGATCCGCTTCGGGGTGGTCGACTTCGGGAAGATGATGTCGCCGCGCTGCACGTGCCAGCGCAGCACCACCTGAGCCGGGGTCCGGCCGAGCTGCTCGGCGATGTCGACCACCGTCGGGTCGCCCAGCACCTTGCCCTGCGCGATCGGCGACCACGCCTCGGTGAGGATGTTGTGCTCCCGGCCGTAGGCGCGGACCTCCTCGTTGCCGAAGTACGGGTGCGCCTCGATCTGGTTGACCGCCGGCACCACGTCCGCCTCGGCGGCCAGCCGCTGCAGGTGCGACACCTGGAAGTTCGACACGCCGATCGAGCGGGCCCGGCCGTCGCGCTGGAACTCCTGCAGCACCTTCCAGGTGGAGACGTAGTCGCCGTCGTACAGGGTCGGCAGCGGCCAGTGGATCAGGAACAGGTCGATGTAGTCCATCTTCAGCGCCGCCAGCGTCGAGTCGAACGCCTTGCGGGCGTCGTCCGGGCGGTGAAAGGCGTTGTTCAGCTTGCTGGTCACGTAGACCGCGTCCCGGTCCAGGCCGGAGACCCGTACGGCCTCGCCCACCTCGGCCTCGTTGCCGTACATCTCCGCGGTGTCGATGTGCCGGTAGCCCACCTCCAGCGCCTTGGTCACCGCCTCGACGGTGTCCTTCGGCTCGATCTGGAACACCCCGAAGCCGAGCTGCGGAATGGTCGTGCCGTCGTTCAGGCTGATGTCGGGAATCGTGTTGGCCACTGCGGCTCCTTCGCGTCTTCGTCCGAGGCACCCGGGCGCGGGATCACGTCCACGCGTGCCACCTGTTATCCCTACCCGAGCGGGAGGTGGATTCACCGGCGTTCTCAGGGTGACGAGCGCAACGTGGACCCGCTCACCCGGTCGTGTCGAAGAGCACCGGCCAGGGGCGGGCCGCGGGCACCGACGGGGTTCCCGGCGCGGGCGGCGCGGGTTCGGCGCCGGCCAGCACCTCGGCGGCGAGCTGCCCGAACATCGGCGCCGCCGGGTGCGCCGCCCGGTCCGGCCAGGTCGCCGAGGTGCGCTTCGCCAGCGGCGCGTCGGCGATCGGCCGCCAGGCGATCCGGGGCTCTCGGCGGGCCACCGTCGCCGGCTCGACGGCCACCGCGCCACCGGCCAGCACCAGGCCGAAGAGGAACTCCGGGTTGCGCGCCGGCCGGACCCGCGCCGGCCGCCAGCCGTGCCGGCGGCACACGTCCAGCAGGTGGTCGTGCCAGCCCGGCGCGGTGGCCCGGGGCGCGGCCACCAGGTCGAGGCCGGCCAGCGCGGCGAGCGTCACCTCCCGGTCGCGGGCCAGCGGTGAGGTGCGCGGCAGCAGCACCCCCAGCGGTACGTCGACCGGGGCGCCGAAGCGCAGCCCGTCCGCCGCCACCGGGTGGTGCACCAGCCCTACGTCCAGGTTCCGTTCGGTGAGCATCCGCACCTGCTCGCTGCTGGTCAGCTCGTGCAGCTCCACGTCCAGTCCGGGCGCCCGGGCGGTGAGCGCGTCCAGCAGCAGGCGCAGTGTCACCGCTGGCGTCTCCGGTGGCACCCCGGCCCGCAGGATGCCCAGCTCACCCGCGCGGACCTGCCCCATCAGGTTGCGTAGCCGGCCCTCGCCGGCGAGCAGCTCCTCCGCCTCGCCGAGCAGCAGCTCACCGGCGGTGGTGAGCCTCACCTGGCGGCGGGACCGGTCGAACAGCTCGACCGTCAGCTCCCGCTCCAACCGTTGGATGGACTGGCTCAGCGGCGGCTGGGCCATCCCGAGCAGCTCCGCGGCCCGGCCGAAGTGCAGCTCATGGGCGACCACCACGAAGTGCCGCAGGTGTCGGAGCAGGTCCACGGCCGGACCCTACGCCAGCGCCGGCATCGTGCTGCTGGATACCGTGCCGGGGTGGACGTGGGGGAGCGCATCGAGGCCATCTTCGCCGGCGCCGGGGTGACCGGCAGCCTGCACGTCGTCGACCTGGACGCCGGGCACCTGACCGTCGGGGCCGCCGGCGACCCGGCGGGCGGCGGCCGGGAGGTCGGGGTGCGGGCCGACGAGCAGGTGGTGATCGCCTCGATCTTCAAGATCCTGCTGGTGCTGGAGTTCGCCCGGCAGGTCGTCGCCGGTCAGCTGGACCCGACCGAGCGGATCCTGGTCACCGCCGCCGACCGGCTCGGCGGGTGGGGGCTGGCCGGCTGCACCGACGACGCCGAGGTGTCGCTGCGCGACCTCGCGTACTTCGCCATGTCGGTCAGCGACAACACCGCCGCCGACCTGCTGCTGCGCCGGGTCGGCCCGGACCTGCTGCCGATGCTCGCCGCCGAGCTGGGGCTGACCCGCACCCGCGTCCTGGGCGGCCCCCGGGACCTGGTCGAGGCGATGCTCGCCGACGTGGGCGCGCGGACCGAGGCGGAGTTCGCCCGGATCTTCCCCACCCTGCCGGACGACCGGGTCTGGGCGATGCGGGTCTTCGACCCGTCGCGCACCACGTCCAGCACGGCCCGGGAGATCACCCGGCTGCTCACGCTGATCTGGCGGGACGAGGCCGGGCCGGCGGAGGCCTGCGCGATGGTCCGCACCTGGATGGCCCGGCAGATCTTCTGGACCCGGCTGGCCGCCGGGTTCCCGCCCGGCGTGCGGGTGTCCGGCAAGACCGGCACCCTGCCCGGCCTGCACCTGGAGGCCGGCGTCGCCGAGTACCCCGACGGTGGCCGGTACGCCATCGCCGTCTTCGCCCGCGCCGACCGGCTGGCCCCGCGCCGGATCGACGTGGACGTGGCGATGGGGCACGCCGCCCGAACGGCCGTCGAGGCGCTGCGCGGCGACTGAATTTTTCGCCCGTCCGAGCCTTGGCACACCGTCGCTGAGCCGGCCCGATATGCGGGTCGGTATCGGAGCGGGCGGTGTTGGATCTTGGACCTGGGCGAGGTGGCGCTGGTTGGCTCGGATCGACCAATCACCCGACCACGGGGAGTAGATCGTCATGCCCAGTCTCGACCGCCGCCGCTTCCTGCGCGACGCCGCCGCCACCACCGCCCTGGTCTCCGCCGGCGGCCTCGCCGCCACCTCCTCCGCCCCGGCCCAGGCCGCGCCGCCGGCCGCCGCCCCCGCGCCGACCACCCGCCGCCGCGGCGCGGTCAGCTTCCGCTGGTGGGGTACGGCCGGCTGGCGCATCGACATCGCCGACCGGACCGTGCTGGTCGACCCGTACCTCAGCCGGATCGACACCGGGCTGTTCACCGGGCCGTTCAACCCGGCCACAGCGTTGACCGTGCGCACCGACGTGATCGACGCGCGTGTCGAGCGGGCCGCCACGGTGCTGGTCACGCACACCCACTGGGACCACTTCATGGATGTGCCGCACATCGCCGGGCGCACCGGCGCGCGGGTGTTCGGCACGCTGACCGCGTACCACCTGGGACTGGCCTACGGGGTGCCGTCGACGCAGCTCAGCGCGGTCAGGGGCGGCGAGGTGCTGGACTTCGGCGACCACACCGTCGAGGTGGTCAGCTCGCTGCACAGCCGCAACGCCGCGTACTCGGTGGCGTTCCCGGGGGTGCGGGTCACCCAGCCGGCGCGGCCGGCGACCATCGGCGACCTGCCGGAGGGGGACACGCTGAGCTACCTGCTGCGGGTCGACGCCGGCCCGTCGGTCTACTTCACCGGCGCCAGCGACGTCGCCGAGCGGAACCTCACCGGCCTGGCGCCGGACGTGGCCATGGTCGCCATGCAGAGCGCCACCACCACCGGCGACTACCTGCCCCGGCTGCTGGCCGGCCTGGACTACCCGAAGGTCGTGGTGCCGGTGCACTGGGACAACTTCGAGACCCGGTTGCAGAACCCGCCGGTCGTCGCCCCGGCCGACCGCCCCCGGCTGGACGACATGATCGCCGCGGTGCGCCGAATCTCGCCGCGCAGCCGGGTGCTGGTGCCCGAGTACGAGACGGCGTACCACTTCTGACCGGCCCGGGTGGGGGTCGCGGCCTGACCGGCGCGACCCCCGCCGGGTCAGCCGGCGGCCAGCTCGGCGAGGGCGCGCACCGACTTCCAGTTCCGGGTGGTGGCCACCACGGCCAGCTTCTTCTCCAGGTACGCGTTGGTGAACTTCGACCGCCCGTAGCCACCGTCGGCGTAGTGCAGGTAGACCTCCCGGCCGGTCACCGTGAACGCCACGTTTTCGCCGCCGGGCACAGTCAGCGCGTCCACCGTGGACCGCTTCGGTGCGGTGGCGAGGAAGGCCACCAGCAGCCTCGTCGCGTCGTCCTCCCGCTCGGCGTACGGGTTGCCGCCGGCCACCGCCGCCAGCTCCCGGGCGCTGCGCACCAGCACCGGCACGCTCAGCCCCAGCTCGTCGGCGAGCGCCCGCTCGATCCCGGCGGCCAGCCGCTCGGCGTCGCGCACGGTGCTGCCGAACACCACGTTGCCGCTCTGCAGGTACGTCTTGACGTCCTCGTGCCCGAGATCGGTGACGAGCCGGCGCAGGTCGGCCATCGCGAGCCGGGTGGAGCCGACGTTGACCCCGCGCAGCAGGGCGACGTACCGGGTCATGCGGTCCTCCTCGATTGCCGGGCGACCTGCTCAGCGTAGGCCGACCGGCCCCAACCCGCCGGGACCCACCAGGCCAGTCTCGTAGGCGACGATGACGAGTTGCGCGCGGTCGCGCACCGCCAGCTTGGTCAGCAGCCGCCCGACGTGCGTCTTCACAGTGGCCAGGCTGAGGTTGAGGTGCGCGGCCAGCTCGGCGTTGGACAGGCCCCGGGCGATCAGCGCGAGCACCTCCCGTTCCCGTTCGGTCACCCCGTCCAGCCGGCGCGGCAGCGGCCGGGCCGGCTCCGGGCGCCGGGCGAACTCGTCGATCAGCCGGCGGGTCACCGTCGGCGCGAGCAGCCCCTCACCGGCGGCCACCACCTGGATGCCGGTCAGCAGCTCCGCCGGTGGGGTGTCCTTGAGCAGGAAGCCGCTGGCCCCGGCCCGGATCGCGCCGTAGACGTACTCGTCGAGGTCGAAGGTGGTCAGGATGAGCACCCGGGTGGCCGCGGTCGCCGGGTCGGCGCAGATCCGCCGGGTCGCCTCGATGCCGTCCATCTGCGGCATGCGTACGTCCATCAGCACCACGTCAGGCCGATGCTCGGCGGTCAGCGCGACCGCCTCCACGCCGGTGCCCGCCTCACCGACCGTGGTGCAGTCGGGGGCCAAATCGACCAGCAGCCGGAAGCTGCCGCGCAGCAGCGCCTGGTCGTCGGCGATCAGTACCCGGATCACGTGGCGACCCGGTACGGCAGGCGCGCCGTCACCGCGAAACCCCCGCCGGCGCGTGGCCCGGCCCGGAAGTCCCCACCGTGCACCGCCACCCGCTCGCGCATGCCGACGAGCCCGTGACCCTCCCCGATCACCTCGACCGGACGCCGGCCGTCGTCGATCACCTCGACCCGTACCTCACCGGGCGTGACGGTCACCGTCGCCCGGCAGGCGGCGGGCGCCGCGTGCTTCACCACGTTCGTCACCGCCTCCTGCACGATCCGGTACACGGCGAGGCCCACCGACTCCGGCACCGTACCGTCCGGTTCCTCCCGCCGGATGTCGAGCCGGACGTCGACGCCGCCGATGGTCGCCCGCTCGGCGAGGCCGCGCAGCTCGTCCAACCCGGGTGCCGGCGCGTACGGGGCTTCCTCGCGCAGCACGCCGAGCACCCGGCGGATGTCGGTGAGCGCGTTCCGGCCGGTCTCCTCGATCACCCGCAGCGCGGCCCCGGCCTCGCGTGGGTCCGCCTCGGCGACGTGGTTGGCGACGGCCGCCTTCACCACGATCAGACTCAACGTGTGCGCCACCACGTCGTGCAGCTCCCGCGCCACCCGCAGCCGCTCCTCGGTGGCGGCCTGGCGGATCAGGTGCTCGCCCTGCCGGGCGGCGAGAGCGCGTCGCTCCCGGATGGACCAGCCGAGCACCCACGCCGGCGCGATCATGACGGTGGCGTAGCCGACCGCGCCGGTCCGGGACCAGAGGTCACCGGCGGTCGTCACCAGCCCGACGCTGACCACGGCGAGACAACCGCCGGCAATGAGCACCGACCGCCGTGCGGGAATCGACACGGCGACCGTGTAGAAGGACAGCCCGATGGCGACCGCGGGCGCGGCGGCGGCGAAGTTGGGAATCACCCCGGTGACCAGCGCGGCAGTGGTGACGCAACTGATCACGATGGCCACCGCGACCGGCCACCGCCGGCGAGCGGCCAACGGCAGCCCGATGGCCAGCCCGACCAGCACGGACACCCAGGCCGGTTCGCGTACATCCCCGTGCAACGGCGACTCCAGCGCCGCGTACGCGCAGAGCATCCCGCCGACCACCACGGCCAGCACGGCGTCCACGATGTACAGGTCCACCGGCCGCAGCCGCCGGGTCAGCAGGAGAGCGGTCACCGGGCAGACGGTATCGGCCGGCCGAGGTCGGCGCGTCCACCCGTGGGCCGTCATCCTCGGGAACGACGCCCGGTCCCCTTTCGAGCCACGGCTCCGCCCGTAGCAGGGCCGGAAAGTGCCCGCCACGGCACGACGCGCGGCAGGCCCCGCGACCGGCACCGTGGCGGTCATGACCACAGACACGGTGACCCTGACAGGGCTGCGCGCGGTGTACGGCACCGGAACCCGCCGGGTGACGGCCCTCGACGGTGTGACGACCAGCTTCGCGAGCGGCACGTTCACGGCCGTGATGGGCCCCTCGGGCTCCGGGAAGTCGACGCTGCTGCACTGCGCGGCGGGGCTGGACCGCCCGGCCGCAGGGACCGTCACGATCGACGGCAACCGCCTGGAGGACCTGGGCGAGGACGAGTTGACCCGCCTGCGGCGCGACCGGATCGGTTTCGTCTTCCAGGCGTTCAACCTGGTGTCCACGCTGACCGCGGCGCAGAACGTCGAGCTGCCGCTGCGCCTCGCCGGGCGCCGCCCGCCGGCCTCCGACGTCGCCGCCGCGCTGGCCGCCGTCGGGCTGGCCGACCGGGCCCGGCACCGGCCGAGCGAACTCTCCGGCGGCGAGCAGCAGCGGGTCGCCCTGGCCCGGGCGTTGATCACCCGGCCGGCGGTGGTCTTCGCCGACGAGCCGACCGGCGCGCTGGACAGCGCCGCGTCCCGGCAGGTGCTGCGGCTGCTGCGGGCACTCGTCGACGACCACGGCCAGACGGTCGTGATGGTGACCCACGACCCCACCGCCGCCGCGTACGCCGACCGGGTCCTCCTGCTCGCCGACGGCCGCCTGGCGGACGAGTTCACCGACGGGATCACCCCCGCGGCCATCGCCGCGCGGATCGCCGAACAGGCCACGGATCCGCCGGGCGGCTCCCGCCCGCCGGCGCACGTGGCGGGGGAGCCGTCGTGCTGAGCGTCCGGCGATCCGCCGGCGCGTTCGCGGCCGTCGCCGTGGGGGTCGCGCTGGTCGCGGCGAGCACGCTGCTCCTGGCCTCCGGGCGTCCGCAGGTGCCGGACCGCCTGGCGCACGCGGCGGTCATCGTGCAGAGCCCCGAGGCGGACACGCCAGCCGATCCGTTCCCGCCCACCCGGCCCTGGTCGGCGAGCGTGGCGACCGAGCTCACCGGACGGCTGGCCGGTGTGCCCGGCGTCGCCGCGGCGGTGCCGGACCGCACCTTCTACGCCCAGCCGCTCGTCGACGGCCGGCCACGGGCCGCCGACGGCCAGCGGGAGGACGCCCACCAGGGGCACGGGTGGGTCAGCGCCCGGCTGGGTGGACTGCGCCTGACGGCGGGCGAGGCACCACGTCGTGCGGGCGAGGCGGTCGTCGACCGCGCGCTCGGGCTGCGTCCCGGTGCGCCGGTCACCCTGCTGACGGCGGCAGGCCCGGAGCCGTACACGGTCACCGGTCTGGTCGACGCGCCGGGCGTCCACGTCGCGGACGAGGTCGCCGCCGCGCTCGCGCCCGGTGTCCGGGCCATCGGTCTGGTGCTCGACCCGGGCACCGATCCGGAGCGGGTGGCCGTGGCGGCGCGCGGCGTGGTCGGCGGCGACGCAGAGGTGCACACCGGCGACGGACGGGGAGCGTTGGAGCCCCTGGGCGATGCCCGCACGCGCTGGATCGGCATGCAGGTGCTGACCGCCACGGCCGCCCTCGCCGGGTTCGTCACGGTCTTCGTGGTCGCCTCCACGTTCGCGTTCACCGTCGCGCAGCGTCGTCGCGAGCTGGGTCTGCTGCGCGCCGTGGGCGCCACCCCTGGCCAGGTGCGCCGCATGGTGTACGCCGAGGCGCTCGCCGTCGGCGCCGCCGCCGGGTGCGTCGGCCTGCTGGTCGGCGCGGCGCTCGCCCCGGCGTTGGGCCGGCTCCTGGTCGATGTCGGCTTCGAGCCGGCGACCTTCCGGGTCCGGTACGCCCTCTGGCCGCTCGTCGTCGCGCTCGCCGCCGGGCCGGTGATCGCCCTGCTGGCCGTCTGGTCGGCGTCGCGGCGGGCGGCACGGGTCCGGCCGCTGGAGGCGTTGCGGGAGGCGGCGGTGCAGCAGCGACCGATCGGGCGGCTGCGCGCCGTCACCGGGGCGCTCCTCGTGGCGGCCGGGGCCGCCCTCGGCCTCGCCACCGCGACCTCCGACGACGCCCAGGACGGCGCGACGTTCGCCCTCTACGCGGTGATGGCCCTGGTCTCCGGTGCCACCGTGCTGGCCCCGGCGGTCGTCGGGCCGCTGGTGCGGCTGCTGCGTTCCCCGGTGCGTCGGCGCGGCGGAGCGGTCGGGCTGCTGGTGCGGTCCGGGGCCCTGACCGCGACCCGACGGACCGCGTCGATCGCCGCGCCGGTGCTGCTCACGGTCGCCTTCGCGGTGCTGGTGGCCGGGATGGTGCGGACCTCCACCGCGGCGTACGCGGTGGGACGGGCGGACCGGGTGAACGCCGGATGGGTCGTCGCACCCGACGGGGCGCCCGGCCTGTCGGACCGGGCCGTCGCGGCGACACCCGGCACGGCACTCCTGCCGACCACGGTGTTCGTTCCCGGCTCCGACCCGGCGGCGATCCGGCCACTGACCGCGCTCGGCGTCGACCCGGTGGCCTTCGCCGCGGCGAACCGGGTGCTCACCGTCGTCGCCGGCTCGCTGCACGACCTGCGCGGCGACGACACGGTGGTGCTCACCGCCTCGGCAGCGCCAACGGCCGGACTGCCGTCGCAGCCGTACCCGGTGGTCTTCGCCGACGGGGAGCGGGTGTCGTTGCGCGTCGTCGCCGTGGTCACCGACGACTCGCTCCCCGGTGACCTGCTCCTGCCCCGCGCCGCCGTCCGGGCACACGATCCGTCGGCGCTGACCTCCGAGGTGTACGTCCGGGACCGGATCGATCCGCCGGTCGGGGCGCGGGTCGTCGACGTCACCGCCTGGGCGGCGGAGGCGGACCGCGCCGAGGACCGCCTGGTCTGGCTGTTCACGCTGCTGCTGATCGGGGTGTCGGCCGGCTATGGGGCCATCGCGGTGGTCAACACGCTGCTGCTGGCCGCCGCCGGCCGGGCCGCCGACCTGCGGCTGATCCGGCTGGCCGGCGCGACCCGGCGGCAGGTCCTCTGGCTGGTCACGGCCGAGTCCGCCCTGGTGGTGCTGATCGGCGCGGCGCTCGGCGCGAGCGTGGCGTTCGCCGGTCTGCTGAGCATCCGCGCCGGCCTCGCCGAGCAGGTCGGCGCGCCGGTGGACCTCGTCGTGCCGTGGTCGGTGGTCGGCGGCGTCGTGGGCCTGTGCCTGCTGCTCGCGGTGGTGGCGAGCGTGGTGCCGACGTGGCGGTTGCTGCGCCACCGTCCCGGCCGATCGCCGGTCGACGCCGTCGCCGGGTGACCCGTCCCGGCCCGAGGGGGCGTCGAGGTGGGCGCCAGGCCGCTACGGTCCACGGATGCGATCCGCGCGCCCGGTCGGGCTGCTCCTCTCCGCCGCCGCCGTGCTGCTCTGGGCGATCGGCATGACGGTGCTGCAACCGCTCACCGAGCCGATCGGCCCCTGGTCCGAGCGGCTGCCGGGCAACAACGCCTACTGGGCGCGGGACCTGCGGTTCGTGGCGATCGTCGCGGTCGTCCTCGGGCTGGTGCTGGCCGGCCACGGGCGCTTGCGGTGGACCGGGCCGGCGGTGCTGCTCGGCGGTCTCTGGACCGCCGCCGACGTGGCGATCGACCGGGCCGACCCGAGCGGTACCGGATGGACCGTGCTGCTCACCGCCGGCGGGTGGGCGGTGCTCGGCCTGCTGGAGGCGGTCCTGTGGTGGCGGGAGCGCGGCGCACCCCGAGCCGGTGCGGACCGGTGGGCGCTGACCGGCGCGGCCTGCGTGGCGGGGGTGCTGACACTGGTGGCCGCCGGCATCGAGTCACCGACCGACCGGGAGCCGGAGCTGAACCCGTCGGCCTTTGCCACCGGCGTGCTGCTGGTCGCCCTGACCATCGGCGCCGCCCTGGCCGCGGCCCCGGCCCGGACCCGGGCCCGTTGCGTGCTGGCGGCCGGGCTCGTCGTGGCGGCCGTGTTCGGCGTCGGACTGATCCGGACGATCACACCCGGCCCACGGGCTCTGCCGCAGCTGGCCCTCGGGGCGGTGCTGCTCACCGGGGTCACCCTGCTGGCGTGGGACTGGCCGGGCGGCCGGCCGGTCTGGCGGCGCCACGCGGTGGCCGCCGTCGCCGCGCTGGTGGGTCCGGTGACGATGCTGGTGCTCGTGGGCATCACCATGATCGTGCTGCTGCCGGTCGGCGCGATATTCACGGCGCTGGCCGGCAACAGCCCGATCAACGCGGCCGACTCCGACGTGCTGCTCTCACTGGTCGGGTTGCTCGCCGGACTCGGGATGGGGCTGCTGCTGGCCTGGCCGCCCGCCCTCGGCTACCGCCGCTGACTCACTCCACCACCGGCAGCACGACCTCGTTGCGGCGCAGGAACCACGGCTTCCACGGCGGGTCGAACCGGGCGTACCGGATGGCGCCGGTCGGTTGCAGCCCGGCTGCGGTGACCGAGCGGCCGAGCATGGTGGCCCGCTGGCCGAACGCCTTCTCCGTCCACCGCCCGGAGAAGCGCACGGCCGCCGCGAGCTGCGCCGGGACCTCCCGGATCCGCACCCGGGGGTCCACCGGCTCGGGCAGGGTGGCGGCGGTGAAGCTGGCCGGCATGACGAACTGGACCAGGTACGCGTCCGGCCGCTCGCCCTCCTCCTGGACCACCGGCGCGGTCATCGCGATCTTCTCCGTGCCGGTGGCCTCCTGCATCACCGGCGCGGTCATCCCGATCGGGTGCCGGGCCCGGTTGGCGCCCCCGATGTAGGCGGCCAGCGGCCGGAACGCCTCCATCGGGGCCCGGGTGAACGACGCCTGGATCTGCATCTCGGCCACCAGGTGGGCCGGGTACCGGCGCAGCTCGAAGCCGGGGTGTCGGGACACCACCCGGTACGGCTGCTGCTCGGTCATCGCGTGCTCCCAGGAGATCTTCTGGGACAGACGCTACCGCCCGTCCGGTCCCCGCTCGGCCGAAGTCGGCTCCTGCGCCCCGGGGGTGACCGCCCGCCCGGTCAGCCGCGAGTACTGCCGCTTGCCCTCGTCGCGCAGCACCACCCCGATCCGGCCCAGCTCCCGGCGCAGCTCCCGGGCGTCGTCGCGTCGACCCCGCTGGATCGCCCGATCCCGGGCCCGCAGCAGGGCGTCCGCCCCGGCGGGCAGTCCGGGCAGGTCGGGCACCCAGAGTCGGTACGCCGCCCGGTGCGGATCGCCGTCCGCCCACCCCCAGCCGTGCGTGCGGAACGCCGCCGCCAGCCGGGTGACCGGCAGGTCCGTCGACTCCCGGACCAGCTCCGCGCCGTCGGCGTCGAGCAGCACCAGCTCTCCGCTGTCGACGAAGACCACCCGGGTCTCGGCCCGCGCGACGTGCCGGTTCTCGCCGGCGCGGCGCAGTCGGACCTGCGCCGCGTCGACGGTGACCGCCAGCCGTTCGGCGGTGCCCACCCCGGCGAGGACCAGACCGGCCAGCGCGCCCACCGCTGCCGTGCCGGCGATCGCCTGCTGCTCGGGCAGCCGGTCCAGCAGGTTGAACAGCCACTGCACGGGCGCCCAGGGCAGCCCGGCGACCCAGCCCGCCACCAGTGCGAGCAGGCCGCCGGCACCGGCGCCGAGCAGCGGGAAGCCGGCCCAGAGCACGACCAGCTCGACCGGCCCGCCGGTGACGGCGGTGCGCGGGCCGTAGCCGTCGCCGGCCATGCTCAGGACACCTCGCGGCGCAGCGTCCGGACCAGGCCGGCGGCCAGCGGGAGGACCATCCAGACCAGCAGGGACACCGCTATCCGGCCCCACTGCTCGCCGGTGATCGCGTCGCTGCTGAACAACGGTTCCATGGTCCGGCTGGTGTCCAGCCAGCTGGCTGGACCGCGCAGGGGCCGGACCAGCTCGCCGAGCACACCCCAGAGGGTGGGCAGCAGCAGGTAGCCGACGATGGCCAGCGGCGGGTTGAGCAGCAGCAGACCGAAGGCGGCACCCATCAGCACGCCGGTGACCTGGAAGATCACCGCGTTCAGGATCAGCGACGCGTCGGTCTGCCAGGTGCCCGCGCCGCCGGTGGCGGACGCCACCAGCGTTCCGGTGGCGGCGACGGCCAGGCTGGCCAGCACCGAGGCGAGCGCGGCCAGCGCCACCGCGATCAGCTTCGCGGCCACCACCCGCTCCCGACGGGGCACCAGGGCGTACGTGGTGAGGGCCGTGCGCTGCGACCATTCGCTGGTGATCGACAGGATGCCGAGCACCGGCAGAAGCACCCCGATCGGCAGCAGCGAGGGCGTGAAGAAGTTGACGAAGGTCTGTTCGGCGTCCTTGGCGTAGATCAACTGGAGCGTGACGATCACGGCGGTGATCAGGCCGATGGTGATCAGCAGCCAGCGGCCGGCCCGGGTGTCGACGAGCTTGCGCAGCTCCACGGCGGTGAGCCGGAGCAGCGACGGGCGGCTGACCGGAGCGTGCTGCCGGGGCGTGACGGCGCCAGCGGCGGGAGCGGTGGTGGTGGTCATCGGACGGCCTCCTTGGTGGATTCGCCGGCGGTCAGGGTGAGGAAGAGCTGTTCCAGGCCACCGCCGCCGGCGGGGCGCAGCTCGGCCAACGCGACGCCGGCGTCCGCGGCGGCCTGGCCGACCACCTCGGCGTCGGCCTGCACCAGCAGCCCGTCGGCGCCGTCGGCGGCGGTCAGGCCGGCCGCGTCCAGCGCCCGGCGCAGCGCCGCGCCGTCGCGGGCCCGGACCAGCGTGCCGCCGCCGGCGAGCAGGTCGTCCTTGGTGCCCTGGGCCACGATCCGGCCGCCCCCGATCACCACCAGCTGGTCCGCGACCGCCTCCACCTCGCTCAGCAGGTGGGAGGAGAGCAGCACGGTGCCGCCCCGGTCGGCGAAGTCGCGCAGCAGGCCGCGCATCCAGAAGATCCCCTCCGGGTCCAGGCCGTTCGCCGGTTCGTCGAGGATCAGCACCCGCGGGTCGCCGAGCAGCGCGTGTGCCAGGCCGAGCCGCTGGCGCATGCCCAACGAGTACGCCCGTACCCGCCGCTTGGCGGCCACCGCGTTCAGCCCGACCAGGTCGAGCTTCGCGGCGACCTCCCGCCGGTCCAACCCCATGGTGTACGCGGACAGCGTCAGCGCCTCGCGGCCGGTCCGCCCGGCGTGCTGGGCGGAGGCGTCCAGCAGCACCCCGACCTCCCGCCCCGGGTTGGGCAGCTCCCGGTAGGGGCGCCCGGAGACGGTGGCGCGGCCGGCGGTTGGTGCGGTGAGCCCGCAGATCATCCGCATGGTGGTGGACTTGCCGGCGCCGTTCGGGCCGAGGAAGCCGGTGACCGTGCCCGGCTCGCACTGGAACGACACGTCGTCCACCGCCGGGTGGGGCCCGTATCGCTTGGTGAGGTTCTCCACGGTGATCATGTCGTCGAGCCTGCCCGGGCCGCCCGGCCATCCGCTGCGGCCACCGGTCGGTGCCGCACCGACCTTGGTCGACCAAAGGGTCTCGACTTTGGTAGCTGGTCGTGGCGGCGTTCGGCTGCCTAGCATGGCCTCGTGACCAGCCTCGCCGTGCCGGAACACCCCTGGCTGCTGCCCGGGGCGCTGGCCGACGCGGCCAACCCGAACGCGGCGACCCGGCGGCCACGCCGCACCACCCGGGACTGGGCGGTCGACACCCTGGCCTTTCTGCTCTCCCTGCTCTGGGTGCTGTTCGTCACCGCGGACGCCCTGTCGCCCGACCCGGCCATCACGCCCCCGCTGCCGCACGACTGGATGACCGGCGTGGACGCGCTGCTCGGGCTGGCCTGCTGCGGGCTGCTCTGGCTGCGCCGGCGGTGGCCGCTCGGGCTGGCGTTGGCGACCGCACCGCTCACGCTGTTCTCGATGGCCTCGGCCATCCCGCTGGTGATCCTCTACTTCACCGTGGTGGTGCACCGGCGTACCGCCGTGGCGGTGGCGGTGACCGGCCTCGGTCTGGTCACCAACATGGTCTTCAGCTGGCTGCGTCCGGACCCGAACATGTCGTACTGGGTCACGGCGGCGTGGGGCGTGGTGATCAGTTTCGCCGTGCTGGCCTGGGGGATGTTCGTGCGTGCCCGGCGGCAGTTGATCGTGTCGCTGCGGGATCGAGCCGAGCGGGCCGAGGAGGAGCAGCAGCTGCGGGTCGCCCAGGCCCGCCACCTCGAGCGCACCCGGATCGCCCGGGAGATGCACGACGTGCTGGCCCACCGGATCTCGCTGCTCAGCCTGCACGCCGGGGCGCTGGAGTTCCGCCCGGACGCGCCGGCGGACGAGGTGGCCCGCGCGGCCGGGGTGATCCGGGGCAGCGCACATGCCGCCCTTCAGGACCTGCGCGAGGTGATCGGGGTGCTCCGGGCGGAGGGCGACAGCGACGCCCCGGAGCCCCCACAGCCCACCCTCGCCGACCTGCCCGCCCTGATCGCCGAGTCGCGGGCGGCCGGGGTGCGGGTGAACGTCACCGACAGCGTCGTCGCGGCGCAGGAGGTGCCGGTGGCGCTGGGGCGGGCCGCGTACCGGATCGTCCAGGAGGGGCTGACCAACGCCCGCAAACACGCGGCCGGCGCGGCCGTCACCGTGGAACTCGCCGGTGGGCCGGGCACCGGGCTGACCGTGGCGATCAGCAACCGGTGGCCGGTGGGCACCCCGACCGGAGGTGAGCTACCGGGCGCCGGCACCGGCCTGGTCGGCATCACCGAGCGGGTCACCCTGGCCGGCGGCCGGTTGGCGTACGGCCGGGACGACGCGGGCGACTTCCGGTTGGCCGCCTGGCTGCCGTGGCCGGCGTGACCGGGCTCCCCGGCGAGACCGGGGCGGGCGCGGACATCACCCCGGTGCGGGTGCTGATCGTGGACGACGACGCCCTGGTCCGGGCCGGGCTGTCGATGATCCTCGGCGGCCTGCCGGACCTGATCGTGGTCGGCGAGGCGGCCGACGGCGGCGAGGTGCCGGCCGCGGTCGCCGCGCACGCCCCGGACGTGGTGCTGATGGACATCCGGATGCCACGGGTGGACGGGCTGACCGCCACCGAGACGCTGCGCGCCCAGCCGCACCCTCCGGAGGTGCTGGTGCTGACCACTTTCGACGCAGACGAGCAGGTGCTGCGGGCGCTGCGCGCCGGGGCGGCCGGTTTCCTGCTCAAGGACACCCCACCGGCGGAGATCGTGCGCGCGGTGCGCCGGGTGGCGGCCGGCGAGGCGACGCTCTCCCCGACGGTGACCCGGACGCTGATCGCCCATGTGACCGGCCCAGCCCCGGGCCCGGCCGGCCCCGACTCGCGCCGGGAGCGGGCGCTGCGGCTGCTCACCGGGCTCAGCGAGCGGGAGCGGCAGGTGGCGGTGGCGCTGGGTCGGGGCTGCACCAACGCGGAGATCGCGGGGGAGTTGTTCATGAGCGTGGCGACGGTGAAGGCGTACGTCTCCCGGCTGCTGACCCGGCTCGACCTGAACAACCGGGTCCAGGTGGCCCTGCTGGTGCACGATGCCGGCCTGGTCTGACTTTGCACTCATTGTTGAATGTTCCAGCGTTGGAAGTATCAGGGGTGACGGCATGGACGGCTTTGCGGGACGTGATCATGAGCTTTCTCTGCTGAACGGCATGCTCTCCCCGGTCGTCCGGGAGGTGCTGCGCCGGCTACCCGGCGATCTTCTGCCCGCGGAGGCGGCGGTGATCGGTGGCTACTGGACCAGGAGCAACGACCCGGAGATCGACGTGGTCGGCGCCGGCCCTGGCCGTGTCGCGTCGCGGCGCCGCCGTCGAGGGGATACCCGTGTTGTCTCCGGAGGATCTGCTTAACGCGTACCGGATTGAACTTTCGTCCGGTGTTGGCCGTACCACTGCCCGAGGATGTCGGTGCGGCTGGTCCGCCGTATCGCTGCCGAACTGCGGGAGGCCTGCCGTGCGAGTTGGTGAGCAGTCGACGGATCCCATCGACCAGGTGCTGGGTGAGGTGCCGGTGCCGGCGCCGCTGACCCCCGAGGATGTCCGGCTGGCGGTCCGGGCGGTGGTCGTGCACACCGCCGAGGAGTGGCCCACCGGGCCACTGTGCCGCAACGACGGCGCCTCCTACCCCTGCCGGCTGCACCGCTGGGGGCGGCGGGTGCTCGAGACACACGGGCTCAACGAGCGACAGATCGAGGCGTTGATTCGGCACGGCAACCCCTTCGTGCACGTGCCCTTCCCGTTCACCGCGACCGGGCCGTCCTCCGCCCGTCCCGCCGGCTACTCGGCCCAGGCCGCGCGTACCAACGGGCTGACGGTGCGGCACCCGGCCGCGCGGGTCGTGCCACCCGGGGTACGGCCCACCGCTCCCGGCCGGCCGGTGACTCCCCCCGTCACCGCGCCGCGCTGGCCCCGGGCGAGCTGAGCGCGCTACCCCCGCCCGCCCGTCCCGGGGCGACACGACGCCGGCCCGACGCGAGGTTCCCCACCCGCGCCGGGCCGGCGTCGTGCTGCCCGGGCCTCAGTCGTTGCCGGCCCCGACCCCGCAGTCCGGCGCGGACCAGCTCGTCGTGTTCGAGCTGTTGTCGCTGTTGTTCTCCCGCCGCGAGTCGACGTGCACGTGATCGTCGTGGTCGGGGTAGCCCGGCCCGTAGAGACCGCTGAAGCCGTTGTTGCGCGCGCTGCGGGCCACCTGGCACAGCGACGACGTCCGCGAGGTGACGTCGGCCGCGTTGCCGTACAGGTGCTGGCTGTCCGACGCGCCGCCGACCTGGTTGTTGCAGCTCCGGCTGCGGAAGCCGCCCGAGACGTAGAGCGGCTTGTCGCCGAGGCCCTTGCGCAGCGCCTCCAGCTTCCACATGGTGCGCAGCGCGTTCTGCCGGGTCTGGTCCGCCGACAGCGGGCCGCCGGTCCACCCGCCCCGACCGCACCCGTCGTCCAGCTCGCTGTAGCTGAAGTGCGCGGGCGTGCAGTCGTTGTCCTGGAGCTGGTACAGCTTGGCGTAGGTCTGCGGGCCGGCGATCCCGTCGGCCCGCAGCCCGTACGCCTGCTGGAACCGCTTGACCGCGGCGGCGGTCTTCGGTCCGTAGATGCCGTCGTTCTCGACGATGTCCCGGTCCCCGGCCCAACCGGCCACCCGGATCTGCAACTGTCGGACGTCGCTGCCCGAGCGCCCCTGCGACAGGGTGCGATCCCAGGTGTAGCAGCCGTCCGCGTGCGCCGCGGGCGCGGCGACCACTGAGGCGATCGCGGCCCCGGGCAGCGCCAGGGCGAATGCGACGGCAGCTCGCTTCAAGGTGTTTACGCGCACAGAAGTCCTCCCGATAGGAGAGCGAATGGGGTGGGTCCGGGACATCGACCGGGACGTCCCGCGATTTCCACCCTCGCACCGATCAGGGCGGTTGGCGGCAATTAACGAGAATTGTCCTCACGAACGGCCTTGCCTGGGTATTGCCTGGGAATTCGGCTGATTTGTGAAACAGCCATTCACCTCCGATCACCCCGCCGACGGGCAACCACACCGAACGTCGCAATCGGTCACACCGAGGGTGATGTTCCTCTGTCATAGGCGGCCGGTACCGTCAGCCTCGGGCGGCGGACTGGCGGAGGTGCACGTGGCACGCGGTGGCGTCTTCTGTGTCGAGGGCCAGTGGCACCGAGACCTCAACGAGCGCGGTTCCGTGCTGCCCACCCTCGAGTTGCTGGAACGGCTCGGCAAGATCCGCTTCATCCACAAGGACGCGGCCACCCGAGACGAGCTCTTCTACTTCCTGGACCGCTGGCTACTCAAGCAGTACGCCGACCACCGGGTCGGCTTCTTCGCCATGCACGGCGAGCCGAGCCGACTCTGCCTCACCGACTGGCAGTCCGTGGAGTTGAACGAGGTGGCCGATTTGATGGCCGGCCGCTGCGAGGGGCGCCGGCTCTATTTCGGCAGCTGCTCCGTGCTGCGCGCCTCGGACGCGGTGCTGCGCGAGTTCCTGGAAGTCACCGGAGCCGCGCTGATCTGCGGTTTCACCCGGGAAGTCGACTGGGTCGAATCGGCCGCTTTCGAAACCGTGCTGCTCGACGTGCTGGCCAATGGTCAGCGACACAATGCCGCCGAACTGCGGATGGGCTCGGCGCACTGGGCACCGCTCGCCTCGTACCTCGGTTTCCGGGTGATCTACGCCAACGGCCGGGCCTGGCGCCCCGCCGGTCGGCCCCGGGTGCCGGCCCAGGCGGTGCACCGCTCGGCCCGGCCCGGCTGACCCGCCGCCGCCGCGTCGCGGTCGCCCTGGTAGGAACGAATGATGGCGCGCAGCATCGCGAAGAACACCCGGGTCGACCGGGACACCCTGCTCGACTTCCTCCGGCCGCGACACCGCGTCGTGCTGATGACCACCCGGGCGGACGGTCGCCCGCAGTCCTCCCCGGTCTCCGCCGGCGTGGACAGCCAGGGCCGGCTGGTCGTCTCCACCTACCCGGAGCGGGCCAAGGTGACCAACATCCGCCGCGACCCCCGGGTCTCGGCCTGCGTGCTCTCCGACGACTGGGACGGGCCCTGGGTGCAGCTCGACGGCACCGCCGAGGTGCTTGACCTGCCCGAGGCGCTGGAGCCGCTGGTCGAGTACTTCCGCAGCATCTCCGGCGAGCACCCGGACTGGGACGACTACCGGGCGGCGATGGTCCGCCAGGGCAAGTCGCTGATCCGGGTCACCATCGACGCCTGGGGCCCGATCGCCACCGGCGGCTTCCCCGCCCGGCTCGCCGACTGACGGTTGGCGGGTGGCACCCCCTGGGGCGCGGGCTTGCTGTCGAGCTGCCCCACATCCAGGGCATCGACAGCGCGGAAGGGTGATCAGTACGCGGCGGTGAAGCGCGCGTTCTGGTGTCGCGGCTGCTCGATCTCGTCGACGATCGCCACCGCCAGGTCCTCGTACGTCAGCACCGAACGGCCCTGGTCGTCGGTGACCGGCTGGTCGGTGCCGGTGCGGTAGTGCCCGGTGCGCTCGCCGGGGTGGAACTCCAGCGGGGGCGGCGAGACGTACGTCCAGCTCACTCCATCGGCGGCGGTGCGGTAGTAGTCGAGGGCGTCCGCCTGGCCCAGCGACGAGTCCCGGTACTGCGCCGGGAAGTCCGGCTCGTCCAGGATGCGGGTGCCACGTGGGGTGAGCAGGGTCGACCCGCCGCCCAGGTGAATGATCCGCGGCGCCGCCGGCATCCCGCGCAGCGTGGTCACCAGGTTCTCCGCCGCGTTGCGCCACAGCTCGCGCCCGCCGCCGCCGATGGCCACGACCAGCGCGTCCGCGTCCGGCGCCAGCTCCCGGACGCTCCGCTCGCTGGTCGCGTCACCGGTGACCGTCCGCACGCCGGCCGGCAGGTACGAGGTGGCCTCCGGGCGGCGGACGGCGGCGATCACCCGGTGCCCCCGGTCGACCGCCTCGGCGGTGATCCGCGACCCGGCGGTGCCGCCCGCGCCAAACACGACGATGGTGCTCACCAGCTCAGGCTAGGGACTGGGTCAGCCGCCCGTCGGTGGAACGAGGATCCCGTCAGTCGACCAGGGCGGCGTAGACGAGCTGGCGCAGCTGGGAGCGCAGCGGGTACGTGCTCGACGGCATCAGCTGGGTGAAGAGAAGCGCGGTGATCTCCTCGGCCGGGTCCACCCAGAACGCGGTGCTGGCCACCCCACCCCAGTAGTACTCGCCGACGCTGCTCGGCACCCGGCTGGGAATCGGGTCGTCGACCACCGCGAAGCCGAGGCCGAAGCCGATCCCGTCGAAGGTGGTCTCGGCGAAGCCGCCGGTGGACAGGGTGCCCAGGTCCTGGCCGTTGGGCAGATGGTTGCGGGTCATGAAACGCACCGTGCGCGGCCCGAGCAGGCGTACGCCGTCCAGCTCGCCGCCGCGCAGCAGCAACTGGGTGAAGCGGTGGTAGTCGGCGGCGCTGGAGATCAGGCCGCCACCGCCGGAGAGCAGGGCGGGCTTGCTGTGGGCGAGCGAGCCGAGACTGTCGTAGCGGACCGCCCGGCCGCTGCGCGGGTCCGGCACGTAGAGCGCGGCCAACCGCTCGGCCTCGTCGCCCTCGACCCACCATCGGGTGTCGGTCATGCCCAGCGGGCCGAAGATCCGGTCGGCGAAGAACGCGTCGAGGCTCTGCCCGGAGACCACCTCGACCAACCGGCCGAGCACGTCGGTGGCGACCGAGTAGCCCCAGGCGGTGCCGGGCTGGAACAGCAGCGGCAGCTCGCCGAAGGCCGCGCAGGCGGTGGCCAGGTCGACGTCCGCCGGCGGGTACAGGTCGTAGCCGGCCGCCCGGTAGAGCCCGTCGACCACGGAGGTCTGCATGAAGCCGTACGTCAGGCCGGCGGTGTGGGTGAGCAGGTGCCAGACCCGGATCGGTTCGATCGCCGGCACGGTGTACGGCTTGAGCGCCGATCCCTTCGAGTAGACCCGCAGGTCGGCGAACTCCGGCAGCCAGCGGCTGATCTCGTCGGTCAGCTCGAAGCGGCCCTCCTCCCACAGGATCATCGCCGCGACCGAGGTGACCGGTTTGGTCATCGAGTAGATCCGCCAGAGCGTGTCGGCCTCGACCGGCGCGCCCGACTCCCGGTCCCGCAGGCCGTACGTCGAGGAGTGCGCCACCTCGCCGCGACGGGTGACCACCACCTGCCAGCCGGCCAGCCGGCCGTCGTCGACGTACCGGCCGAAGTGCTCGTCGATCCGGGCCAGCCGCGCCGGGTCGAAGCCGATCTGATCCGGGTCCTTGCTCCGCGCCACACTCACGCCGCCGAACCTACTAGCCGGTACGCCGATACCGGAAGGGGCCCGCCACCGGCCGGCCAGCTGTCGGTGCCCGGCACTAGCCTGACCGGATGCCGGAGCTGACCGAGGACGTGACCTTCCGCCACGAGGACTGGTACGGCGAAGAGCTGACCGACCGGCACTTCGTGGGCTGCGAGTTCTTCCACGTGGACCTGACCGAGGCGGTGAGCCGCGGCGCGGTCTTCACCGGCTGCACCTTCGGCAACGTCCTGTTCAACGCCTCCCGGCACGTCGATTCCGCCTTCACCCGTTGCGTCTTCAAGCGGTGCAACTTCTTCGAGGCCGAGTTCACCGGCTGCAAGCTGGTCGGCAGCACCTTCACCCAGTGCGACCTGCGCCCGTTGACGGTCGCCGGCGGCGACTGGTCCTTCGCCGCGCTGCCGGGCGCGGACCTGCGCGGCGTCCGGCTGACCGACGTGCGGATGCGCGAGGTCGACCTGACCGGCGCCAACCTCACCGGCGCCACGGTGACCGGCGTCGACCTCTCCGGCGCTCAGCTGCACAGCTCCCGGCTCAGCGACGCCGACCTGCGCGGCAGTGACCTGACCGCGCTCGACCCGACGGTCGTCGAGCGGGCCGGCGCCATCGTCGACGCCGAGCAGGCCGTGGTCATCGCGCAGGCGCTCGGCTTCCGGATCGGCTGACGCGAGGGCGCTCCCGATCGACCGACGTCCCCGTCCGGCGGGACCCGGCTGTCCGATACCGTCCGGTTCCGGACTGGACACACCCGCCCGTCCGGATCTAGCGTGTCGTCCACGCCGGATGCGAGCGCGGGCCCACAGTGGACGGTGCGATCCGCGACGCTCGATGGCGGCCGGGCGGTGGAGGTGGAGGGGTCGGTGGCGGACGAAGACCGCACGCGCGCGGATTCGCGGGCCGGGGACGATCCGCCCGACGGACCAGCGAGGCACCGACCGCGCGCCAGCATCACCGGCCACACCCGCAGCGCGCTGCGCCGACTCACCCGCACCCGGAAGCGGCGGCGCTGGGCGGTGGAGGCGCTCGCCGCGCTCGTCTGCCTGGTGGCGCTCGTCTCGTACCTCGGCACACGGTCCGGCCCTGAGTCCGGCGACGATCAGGAGGGCCGCCCGGGCGGCGTGCCCGCCGGGGCCGCCCGCCCCACCGGCTTCCCCGGCGCGGAGGGACGTACCAACGAGGCCGGGCCGGCGACGCCCAACCTCCGTCCCCGGCAGCGCCCGCCCTCGCCCGACCCGACACCGTCGGTCAGCACGCCAACCCCGCCGCCGCCGCCCCCGGCGGCGCCGGTGCTGTCGGTGAGCCGCGCGGAGGTGCCCGCCGAGGTCGACCTCACCGCCGTGGGCACCCGCGACTGGATGCACTGGGGCCTGCACGGCGACAACTCGACGGTCCGTAAGCGCGCCGGCTCCGGAGAGATCATCGACGCGGGTGGCACCGGCACCCGGGTCGGCTGGGACGGCAACCAGGAGGTCGTCAGCTGGCGGGACGGCACGTCGGAGCGCTCGGTGAGCGGCAGCCCGAACGGCGTCTACACCTGCGGCGCCGGCAGCGGGTTCAGCCTCGCCGTCGCCGGCAGCGGCGAACCGCGCGTCGTCCAGCTCTACGCCGGGACCTGGATGGCCCGCGGCCGGCTGGACGCCCGACTGTCCACCGGTGGACCGGTCAGCAGCGTGCGGCTGGAGGACCCCTACACCAGCCAGAGCGCCCAGTTCACCATCCGGTTCCGGCTACCGAAGGGCGCCCGGCTGGTGCTGACCTGGACCGTCGAGAAGGTCTTCACCGAGCACTGCGGCAACGTCGGCCTCCAAGCCGTGGCGGTGCGCTGACCGGCGGCCGTCGCCACGTGTTCGGGCTGCCCACCACCCGTGGCGGCAGTAGCCTGAGCGCGAGGGACCGCCGACCCGTGAGGAGTGCTCATGACATCCAGCGAGCAGGTGGTGGACAGCCCGACGGGCTGGGTCGCCGAGCACATCCAGCGGTACGTCGAGACCGGCGGCGCCGAGGGGCACGAGTGGCGGCCCGGGGTCTACACGCTCCTGCTGACCACCCGCGGCCGACGCAGCGGCAAGCGGCGCCGCACCGCGTTGATCTACGGCCGGGACGGCGACGACTACCTGGTGGTCGGCTCCGAGGGCGGCGCCCCGAAGCACCCGGCCTGGGTCCTCAACCTGCTGGCCGAGCCGCAGGTCGAGGTGCAGGTCGGCCCGGAGACGTTTCCCGCGCGGGCGCGCATCGCGACGCCCGAGGAGAAGCCGCGGATGTGGCCCACGATGGCCGCCATCTGGCCGGCGTACGACGACTACCAGGCCCGGACCGACCGGGAGATCCCGGTGGTGGTGCTGGAACGGCTCTGACCTGGCGTCCGCGGTGCCGCCCCGGACGGCCGGGACAGTTTGTCCGTCGCACGTCGTCGATGGCCACGTAACTTTCTGCTGTCCCCGTTCCACCATCCAGTGTGGAGGCAGCGCAGATGAGCAGCAGTACCGCCCACCGCGTCCGTCCGGCCGCCTCGTCCGGCGCCGGTGAAGCCCCGGGGGAGGTGCTCCGCAACATCCCCCTGCCGCCGTACGTGACGGGCGAGGACACCCAGTTCGCGGTACGGGCGGTGCTGCTGCACGCGCCCCGCCGGTGGTCCGGCGGCATGGTCTGCCGAAACGACGCCAGCCCGCACCCGTGTCGGCTGCACCGCTGAGGCACCCTGGCGCTGCGCGGGCTGCGGGCCGCCGAGATCGCCGCGCTCATCGAGCGGGGTGACCCCACCGCGGTGGTTCCCCCACCGAACCGCCCGGCCTGACCCGGCCGGGGGCGCGGTGCGCCCCCGGCCGTCGGTCAGCAGGTGATCGGCTTGACCCAGGAGCACTCCACGCCCTCCGGGGTTCGTGGCGTCTCCGGCACCGCCGGCGGTGCCACCCGTGCCGTGGCCGCGCCATCCTCGCGGTGGCCGGCCAACGCCACGGCGATCTGGTCCTCCAGCGCCTTGACGGACGTGGTGAGGTAGTTGTTCAGCAGGATGGAGAACGCCAGCAGCCGGCCGTCGGCGCTGGTCACGTAGCCGGACAGCCCGGAGACCCCGGTCAGGCTGCCGGTCTTGGCGTGCACGTTGCCCGCCGCCGCGGTGCCGGCCATCCGGCTGCGCAGCGTGCCGCCGACGAACCGGTCGGGTTGCCCGGCGATCGGCAGCGCCGCGTACCAGGTGGCGAACCAGGGTTCGGCCCGCACGGCGGCCAGCAGGTCGACGAACTCCGTCGCCGGGACCAGGTTGCGCCGCGACAGCCCGGAGCCGTCGCGCTGGCGCAGCGTGCCGGTGTCCATCCCGGTGTCGGCGACGTACTCACTGATCGCGGTCAGCCCGGCCGGCCAGGTGCCTGAGCCGGACAGCACCCGGCCGATCTCCTTGGTCAACACCTCGGCGTGCCCGTTGTTGGAGAGCTTGAGGAACGGCGTCATCAGCTCACCCAGGCTCATCGAGTCGTGCCGGGCCACGGGGTGGGCGGCATCCGGGGTGGGCTGGCCGAGCACGGTTCGACCGAGCACCCGCACGCCGTGCCGGTGCAGGGCCGCCCGGAACACGTCGGCCGCGTAGCCGGTGGGCTCCCAGACCGTCACCCAGTCGCTGGCCGGCTCGTCGCCGACCGCGATCTGCCCGCTCACCACGATGGTGTTGCCGCCGTGCTCGCGTTCGATCGAGATCGAGGTCTCGCCCGTGGCGACCGTCTCGGCGCGGTTGTCGATCCGGACGTAGCCGGTGGGTGGGGTGGTGTTGACCACCGGCGGGGTGCCGGCCCGGTCAGCCGGGGCGGCGTGCACGATCACGGTGCCGGCGTCGTAGTCGGTGTCCGGCGCGACGGTCAGCGCGGAGACCTGGGCGGCGTAGTAGTAGGGCTCGTCGTCCCAGGTCCAGTCGGGGCCGAGCCGGGTCCGGTCGTAACGGGTGTCGTCGGCGATCAGGTTGCCGGTCACCACCCGGACACCGTCGGCCGCGACCTGCGCGGCGAGCGCGTCGTAGTCGGCCGCGAGCATGGTGGGGTCGCCGCCGCCGCGCAGGTAGAGGTTGCCGGAGAGCAACCCGCCGCGACGCTTGCCGGTGGTGCGTACGTCGGTGCCGAAGCGGTGCCCCGCGCCGAGCAGCTCCAGAGCGGCGGTGGAGGTCAGCAGCTTGGTGTTGGAGGCGGGGATCAGCCGCCGGTCCCCGTTGCGGTCGTAGAGGGTCTGTCCCGTGCTGGTGTCGACCACGACCACCGACGCCTGCGCGCCGGTCAGTCGTGGGTCGGCGAGGATCGTGTCGATGGCCGCGCGCAGGTGGGTCGTCGCGGGGGTGGGCGACTCGGCAGTGGCGGGCGCGCCGGCGGTGGCCGCGGTGGCGACCAGCGCGACCAGCGCGAGGACCCGGGGAAAGAGACGGCGATGCATGCGCTGATGCTGCCACGAAGATTTCCGCCGGAGAAGAGCTGAAGCCGAAGGTTATTGCCGTTCATGTTCCGCCTGGACGGCTGCTACCGGGCACCCGGACTCAGGCGGTGTGCCCGCGCACCGGCTTCTCGTGCCCACCCCAGTAATGCCGCTGCGGGCCGATGATCAGTGGTGCCGCCAGTGCGGCGAGCGCCCCTCCGAGCAGCGGGAAGACGATGAACAGCCAGAGCTGCCGCAGCGCCGTTCCACGTTCGAAGAGCGCCGGGCCGAACGAGCGGGCCGGATTGACCGAGGCGCCGTCCAGCGTCACGCCGACCAACTGGGTCACGGCGAGGGCCAGCCCGATGGCCACCCCGGCGACACCGGGGTGCTCGGTGCGACTGGTCACCACCAGGACGACCAGCACGAAGAGGAAGGTCAGCACGATCTCCAGCACGGCCGCGCCGCCCCGGTTGATGTTCGCGCCGTAGCCGTTCGCGCCCAGCGCCCCGGTCTGGTCCACCACGTCGCCCCAGCGGGTCAGCGCCCAGAGCAGGAAGCTGGCCACGGTCGCGCCGGCGAACTGCGCGATCCAGTAGGCCACCGCGCCGAGCATCGAGATCTTGCCGAACAGCAGCGCGCCGAGTGTCACCGCCGGGTTGACGTGGCTGCCGGAGAGCGGGCCGATCGTGTAGACCAGGGCGAGCATGACGAACCCGAAGGCCAGGGCGACAACCACCACCCCGCCCTGGACGCGCGCCGCGATGGCGCTGCCGACCCCGAAGAAGACCAGCAGAAAAGTGCCGAGGAACTCGGCGACCGCGCGACGGGCGTCTTCCATTCACCGAGCGTAGGGACAATTCGGGCGACGGGGTGCTCAACTCATCGTCTGTGACCGGTGTGACGGCCAGGGCGGGCAGAGCGGCGGCACGTTCGGCGTTGTACACCGCGTGGACACCCACTCCGTCGACGTCGTGGTGATCGGGGCCGGCCAGGCCGGCCTGAGCGCCGGCTACCACCTGCGTCGTACCGGCTTGGCCCCGGGCACCGGCTTCGTCATCCTCGACGGTGACGACGGCCCCGGCGGAGCCTGGCAGCACCGCTGGCCGACCCTGCTGTTGGAGCGGGTGCACGGCATTCACGACCTGCCCGGGTGGCCCTTCCCACCCGGCGACCCGCAGCGGCCGGCGGCCGAGCAGGTCAGCGCGTACTTCGCGGGATACGAGCGGGCCTTCGAGCTGCCGGTACGGCGGCCGGTGCGGGTCCGCGCGGTGCAGTCCCGTCCGGACGGTCGGCTGGACGTGCGCACCGACGGCGACCAGTGGACCGCGCGGGCCCTCATCAACGCCACCGGCACCTGGACCCGGCCGTTCTGGCCGCACTACCCGGGCCGGTCCTCCTTCCGCGGCCGGCAGCTGCACACCGCCGACTACCGGGGCCCGGACGAGTTCACCGGCCGCCGGGTGGTGGTGGTCGGCGGCGGCACCTCCGCGGTGCAACTGCTCGCCGAGGTCTCCACCGTCGCGGCCGAGACCACCTGGGTGACCCGCCGACCACCCGAGTTCCGCGACGAGGAGTTCGGCACCGAGCTGGGCCGGGCCGCGGTGGCCCAGGTGGACGAGGCGGTACGGGCCGGGCGTCCGCCGGGCAGCGTGGTGGGCGTGACCGGGTTGCCGGTCACCCCGGAGATACGACGGCTGCGCGAGCGCGGCGTCCTCGACCGGCTACCCGTCTTCGACCGGATCACGCCCGACGGGGTGGCCTGGGCCGACGGGCGGTTCGTGCCGGCCGACGTCATTCTCTGGTGCACCGGCTTCCGTGCCGCGCTCGACCACCTCGCCCCGCTGGGACTGCGCGGGCCGGGCGGCGGTATCACGATGGACGGCACCCGGGTGGTCGCCGACGAGCGGATTCACCTGGTCGGGTACGGCCCGTCGGCCAGCACGATCGGAGCGAACCGGGCCGGCCGCGCCGCGGTCAACGAGATCCGTGCGTTGCTCGCCCCGGCCCACGCACTCGACTGATCCGGCTCTATTTGACGGATCGCCCGGCAGCGGGCACCGTAGGCGATGACGGGGCCCGTCAGCTGCCCCGACGCGATGCGACGGCGACGACCGTTCGCCCCTCCTGTCGCCTCCCACGTGTGCTCGTACGCGGACCGATTGTCCGGTCTGTGCGGTAACCGACCGCGAGCCGAGAATCCACGAGGAGTTCCGCCAATGCTCACCATGACCGACAACGCCGTGCTCGTCATCCGTGACCTCGCCAACCAGCAGGACGTCGCCGAGGACGGCGGGGTGCGTATCGCCGCCGACGCCGAGGCCGGGTCGCTCACCGTGGAACTGGTGCCTGAACCGGCGCAGGGCGACCACGTGGTCGACAACCAGGGTGCCCGGATCTTCCTCGACGAGGACGCCGTCGAACTGCTCGGCGACGCCTCGGTGGACGCCACCGTCGACGACGAGGGCATCATCCAGTTCGGCTTCACCGAAAAGGCGTAGCAGGGGCTCAGCCTGCCCGGCGGCTCTCACCGCCGCGCGACTGCCGCAGCGACCGCCCCCGCTGCGGCGGATCCGGCCGGGCGTGCCACCCCGGGGCCGCGTCGCCGCCCGGATGCAGCAACGCGGTCAGCACATGCGCTAGGTGGTGCGACGTGCTCCAGGCCGCCCAGTTGGCGGCCGAGCCGGCCCCGGCGCCCCGTCGGGCCCGACGCAGCAGCTCGTGATCCCCCCACGAGAAGGCCGCGCCGGTGCGCGGCCAGTGCGGCGCGGAAACCAACGTGCGGCACAGGTCAGCGAACCGGTCGTCGCCCCGCCCGCCCCGCCGCGACCAGCGGTAGACCCACCAACCACCATCGGCCGTGTATCGCACCGTGGGCAACCGGTCACCCGGGTCACCAGTGCCGGGTACGGCCGGGCCGACGCCGTAGTCGCCGTAGCCGACCCCGGCGTCGACGAGCCGCCGCCAGAGCTGCCAGTCCCAGCGGTCCAGCCGGACCGGCTCGTCGGTGGGCAGCCGGGACAGCGTCGGCGGCATCCCGCCGGCCGCCACCGTCACCGACCGCCAGGCGTGCCGACGGGCCCAGTCCAGCAGCCGGCGTACCCGCGGCTCGGCCAGTCGCACGTCCGCCCGGCAGCACACGTCCCCCGCGTCCACCAGCAGGTCGCACTCCTCCGGCGCCAGGCCGGTGAACCGCCAGATCCGCTCGACGGCGGCGGTGCTCTCGTCCGGCCCGGCCCGGTCCTGACCGGCCCGAAGCCGGACCAGCGCCCGCCGGGCGTACGCGCGCGCCGCCGCGCCGTGCGCGGCCAGCCGGCGGTCGCTCTCCGCGAGCCCGATCACCGGGACCAGCGGTACGCCCCAGCGGGCCAGCTCCGTGTCGGGGGCATCGGGCAGGGCGCTGACGTCGACGGCGGGCAGCATCCCGACCGGCAGGCGGCGTACGACGTCCACTGTCGCGCGGTCGACCGCGCCGACCTCCAGGATCGGGGCGAGCATCGGGGCGGCCGCAGGGTCGAGGTGGCTCAGGGCGTCCAGCTCGCCGCGCCGGCTGGCGAGAATGGGGCGGTAGACCGGTTCCGCCGCCCGTCTCCCGTGGGCGGGCACCATACTTCAATGTAGCCAGGCATTCGCATATGTCATAGGCCGTCGAGCCGGAATTCGGCTGCCCGGCTGTCGGCTCGACGACTACGCTCGCCCGATGCTCGCGCCAGCTCACCGCTACCGGTCGGACGACGAGGACAGCGCCCGCTGGGCCGGCTTCCCGTTCCGGGACGGCGACATCGTGATCAGCACCCGATCCAAGAGCGGCACCACCTGGATGCAGATGATCTGTGCGCTGCTCGTGCTGGGTACGCCGGACCTGCCGGCGCCGCTGACCGAGCTGTCACCGTGGCTGGACTGGCTCATCGAGCCGCAGGACGCGGTGTACCGCCGGCTGGCCGCCCAGCCGCACCGGCGGTTCATCAAGACGCACACGCCGCTGGACGGCGTACCGCTCGACCCCCGGGTGCACTACGTGGTGGTGGCCCGGCACCCGCTGGACATGGCGGTCTCCCTGTACCACCAGGGCGGCAATCTGGACCGGATGCGGCTCAGCGAGCTGACCGGCCAACCCGCCCCAACGGGACCGCCGCGAGCACGCGTGCCGGTGGGGCAGTGGCTGTCGAGCTGGGTCGACCGGGAGGCGGATCCGCGCGCCGAGCTGGACTCGCTGCCCGGGGTCCTGATGCACCTGGGCGACGCCTGGGCCCGCCGGCACGAGCCGAACGTCGAGCTGGTGCACTATGACGACCTGCGGGCCGACCTGGGCGGCCAGATGCGCCGGCTCGCCGCCCGGTGGGGCCTGGCGGTGTCTCCCGAGCGCTGGCCCGACCTGGTCGAGGCGGCGACCTTCGGCCGGATGCGGGAGCGCGCCGACCGGCTCGCACCGGACACCCTCGCTGTGCTGCGCGACCGCCGAGCTTTCTTCCGTCATGGCGGCTCGGGGCAGGGGCGCGACCTGTTGGACGCGGCCGCGCTGGCCCGTTACCGGGCGCGAACAGCGGCGCTCGCGCCACCGGACCTGCTCGCCTGGCTGCACCACAAAGGCTGACCCCGAAGGAACGGCACCTTATTAACGCCTCCGGTTGTACAGGGGCACCTTGTTAACACGGAGCGGCCGGCGTGGCACGCCAGCGGGGCGCGCACACGAGCGCACGGCGCCGCTTCGACCGTGGTCGGAACGTCGCCGCGCTCTGGCCGTCTCCCACCACCGCAGCCGTTCGGCGGTACGCCGGCAGGGACCTGGCTCGACCGGCCGCTCGCACCGGTCAGGCATGTCGATCCCCGGCCGGCGTGAATCCAAACCTGCCAACCGTGGGGAATTCCACCATCTGCGAGTCCCGGCGTGACGCGCCGCCGAACGGGGTATGAGCCCGGCATGGAGCATTTCACGATCGCGACCGTCGCCGAGAAGAGCCCGGACTTCCGGCGGGTGCTGTGGACGGGTCAGCACACCCAGTTGGTCATCATGACCATCCCGCCGGGCGGGGAGATCGGCGAGGAGGTGCACGAGGGCATCGACCAGATCCTGACCTTCGTCAGCGGCACCGGCGAGGCCCGGGTCGCCGGCGAGAAGCGGGAGGTCGTCTCGGGCGACCTGGTCGTGGTGCCGGCCGGCACCAGGCACAACTTCGTCAACACCGGACCCAACCCGTTGGTGCTCTACACCGTCTACGGCCCTCCGGAGCACGCCGACCAGGCCGTACACCGGACCAAGGAGGAGGCCGACGCGGCCGAGGAGGCCGGCGAGGACGAGCCACCCACCGCGTGACGCAACCGACGGCGGTCTGATCCGGGCCGATCCGGGTACCCGCGGCGGGTGGAGCAGCAGCCGGCGATCTCCGACTACGGATTCCTGTCCGACTCCCGCTCCGGTGCCCTGGTCGGCAAGGACGGTTCGATCGACTGGTGGTGTCCGCACCGATTCGACGGCGCCTCCGTGTTCGGGCGCCTGCTCGACCCGCACGCCGGACACTTCCGGTTGGCGCCGGTGGGCGTGGGCGGTCAGGGGCACCGGGTGGAGCGCGCGTACCAGCCCGACACCCTGGTGTTACGCACGGTGCACCACACCCCGCAGGGCAGCGTGGCAGTCACCGACGCGCTCGCCGCCGAGTTCGGCGCCCGCGCGCACGAACTCGGCATCAACTCACCCGCCGTGCTGATCCGGGTGGTCGAGGGGCTGTCGGGCCGGGTCCGCATGGCGCTGGACTTCGCACCCCGCCCGGAGTACGGCCTGCTCACCCCGTACCTGCACGAGCAGCCCGACGGCGCGATCGCGGCCGCCGCGGGCCCGGTGACACTGTTGCTGCGCTCTGCCGAGCTCCCGCTGCGGGCCGGCCGGGACCGGGTGACCCACGAGTTCGAGGTCTCCGCCGGCCAGGTGATCGGGGTGGACGTGGCGTACGCCGCGACGTACGGCGCCCCGCCGGTCCGGCTGGACCCGGTGGCCGCGCTCGCCGACACGGTACTTGCGTGGGAGGCGTACCGGGAGCCGCACCAGTACCCGGGCCGGTACCCCGCGCAGGTCCGGCACAGCGCGACCGTGCTGACCGGTCTCACGTACGCCCGCAGCGGCGCGATCACCGCCGCGCTGACCACGTCCCTGCCGGAGCGGATCGGCGGCGACCGCAACTACGACTACCGCTTCTCCTGGCTGCGCGACTTCTCGATGACCATGCGCGCGCTCTGGGTGGCGGCCTGTCCCCACGAGGCGTCTCGGCTGTTCGCCTGGGTGTCCCGATCGATCGGCCGCATCGGCGATGAGCCGGTGCCGGTGCTGTTCGGGCTGGAGGGGGAGCGGGACCTCACCGAGCACGACTGCGCGCAGCTGCGCGGCTATGCCGGCAGCGGGCCGGTCCGGATCGGCAACGACGCGTGGCAGCAGCGGCAGCTGGACGTGCCGGGGGAGGTGTTGTCGGCGGTCTGGCGGCTGCGCGACTACCTGGGCGGGACGTTCGACGGGGAGCTGCGCGAGATGGTGCTCGGGCTGACCGAACAGGTGGCGACCACCTGGCACCTGCCCGACCAGGGCATGTGGGAGGCCCGCGGCCCGGAGAAGCACTACCTCTCCTCCAAGGTGCTCTGCTGGCTGACCATGGACCGGGCGGTGCGGCTCGCCGACCGGCTCGGCGAGCGGGCCGACCCGGATCGCTGGGCCAGGATCCGCGACGAGATCCGCGATGAGGTGCTCCGGCGGGGCTGGAACGAGCGGATGGGCTCGTTCACCGGCGCGTTCGGCTCGGCCGAGCTGGACGCCTCGGCGCTCTTCCTGCCGGTGGTGCACTTCCTGCCGGCCTCCGATCCGCGGATGCGCTCCACCATCAAGGTGGTGGAGCGGGAGTTGGGCACCGACGACGGGTTGGTCCGGCGCTGGTCGACCGACCCGGCCGGTTTCGTGCTCTGCTCGTTCTGGTTGGTGGAGTGCCTGGTGCTGGCGGGTGAGCGGCGCCGCGCCAAGGAGCTGTTCGAGCGGGTGATCGGGCAGGCCAACGACGTGGGCCTGTTCAGCGAGCAGATCGACCTGACCACCGGGGTGCAGCTCGGCAACACTCCGCAGGCGCTGTCGCACATCGGCCTGATCAACGCGGCCTGGCGGCTGACCGAGCCGTACAGCTTCTGAACCGGTCGCCCGCCAGAAGGTGGATGCGACGATCTCGGCCAGCGACAAGGTCTTCCAGCACAACGGCTCCGGCACCGTGCACATCAAGAACTTCCGGGTGGAGAACGCCGGCAAGCTCTACCGGGCCTGCGGCAACTGCTCCACCTCGTACCAGCGACACGTGGTGATCGACAACGTGGTCGTTCGGGACACCGACGCGATCGCCGGCATCAACACCAACTGGGGCGACACCGCCCGGTTCAGCCGGATCACCATCGTCGGCGACCCCGACCGGCACACCTCGATCTGCGTCAAGTACCGCGGCGTGCCCAAGGGCAGCGAGCCGGTCGAGATCCGGGAGGGCGCCGACGGCGTCAACTGCCTCTACGCACCGTCCGACATCACCTACCAGTAGGCCGACACAGCGGCACCCCGCGGACCGCCCGGTCCGCGGGGCACCCGCCAGCTCAGGCCAGCACGGGTACGCCGGAGACGTCCACGGTCTCCGGATACTTCAGCCCCGCGCCGGTGTTGAGCACCACCACCCGCTCACCGGCCCGGATCCAACCGCCGGCGCGCAACTGCCGCGCAGCGGTCAGGCAAGCGGCCCCCTCCGGGCAGAGCAGCAGCCCCTCCCGGGCGGCGAAGTCCCGCAGATCGGCCAGGATGTCCGCGTCGTCGACGGCGACGGCGGTGCCGGCGGAGGCCCGCAGCGCGGCCAGGATCAACTCGTCGCCCAGCGGCGCCGGCACGGTGATGCCGAAGGCCACGGTGTGGGCGTCGGCCCACGGCTGGGCCCGCTCCTCGCCGGCGGCGAAGGCCCGCACGATCGGCGCGCAGCCGGTCGACTGCACCGCCACCAACCGGGGCAGCTTGTCGCCGATCCAACCCAGGTCGCGCAGCTCGTGCAGTGCCTTGTGGATGCCGATCAGCCCGACACCGCCGCCCGTCGGGTAGATGATCACATCGGGCGCCTGCCAGCCGAGCTGCTCGACGATCTCGTACCCCATCGTCTTCTTGCCCTCGAGCCGGTAGGGCTCGCGAAGCGTGCCGGCGTCGAAGATCGCCCCGGCGGACTCCGCGATCAGCTCGGCCACCCGCCGGCCCGCGTCGCTGATCAGCCCGTCGATCAGGCGCAGGTCGGCGCCGGCTGCGACGCACTCACGCCGGCAGATGGTCGGCGCCGCCAACGGCATGACGATGGTGGCCGCCATCCCGGCCCGCGCCGCGTACGTCGCCCAGGCCGATCCGGCGTTGCCGTTGGTGGGCATCGCGATCCGCTCCACGCCCAGCTCGCGGGCCCGGCTCACGCCCACCGCGGCGCCGCGCGCCTTGAACGAGCCGGTCGGGATCAGCCCCTCGTCCTTGACCATCAGGTCCTCGATGCCGATCTCGGCGCCGTACGTCGGCACGCGCAGCAGTGGCGTCCAGCCCTCGCCGAGCGTGGTGACGTGTCGGGGGTCGGCGACCGGCAGCAGCTCCCGGTAGCGCCACAGGTCGGCCGGGCGCAGCGGGAAGTGCTCCGGAGTGACCGCCTTGGCCACCGCCGGCAGGTCGTAGCGGGCCAGCAGCGGGGAGCCGCAGTCGCAGAGGTTGTGCAACTGGTCGGCGGCGTGCTCCCGGCCGCAGCGCGGGCAGTCCAGGTGGGTCAGGTACACGTCGCTCCTCGCCGTCAGACCGCATCGATGCTGAGCCAGCGCCGGCTGCGCCCGCCCGGCTCGTACACCGAGTCCAGCCGCTTGGCGATCACGCCGGGCAGGCCCTGCTCCCGCCCGGTGCGCAGCGCCTCGTCCCCGGCGCCGGGGAACCACGGCGGAGTCTGCCAGTGCGTACCGGTCAGCGCCAGCCCGTCGAGCAGCTCCCGGCGTTGCGCGTACGGCACGTCCACGCTACTCACGCCCTCGAGCCAGAGCAGGTCGACGAGCAGGTACTGGGCACCGGCCGGGACCCGGCCGCCGCTGCTCGGGCGTGCCGGGCGAACCCGGCCGGCACCGTCGATGCGGACCAGCACACCGTCCAGCACCGCCTCGGTCGGTGCCAGCGTCTCGGCGAGCGCGCGCAGCCACGGGTATCCGCCGGTGATCTCCTCGTCGGTCTCCGAGAGCAGCCGCAGCCGCCCGCCGGAGACGTACGCCATCGCCCGGACCCCGTCCCAGCGCAGCTCATAGCCCCACTCGGCGCGGTCCCGAGGGAGCCCCACAGCGGGCGTGGCGTGCATCGGGCGGACCAGCTCGGGCATCGGCGTCCAGCCGGGTGGGGCCGGGTCGGTACGCCGGACCATCCAGTCCCGGCCGCCGGTGGCGAACAGCACGTACCGCCCGGTGGTCCGCTCGCCGGCGAGGGTCACGATCACCTCGTCGTCGCGCCACTTCTCCGCGCGGTAGGTGCCCCGGTCGTGGACGACCATCCGGCCGCCGCCGTACTCGCCGGCGGGGATCTCACCGTGGAAGTCGAGGTACTCCATGGGGTGGTCCTCGGTGTGCACCGCGAGGTGGTTGCGGCCGGGATCGCGGGGCAGGCCGCGCGGCACCGCCCAGGACGCCAGCACCCCCTCATGCTCCAGGCGCAGGTCCCAGTGCAGGCTGCGGGCGTGGTGCTGCTGGATGACGAAGCGGGCGGCGCCGTCGCCGGGGCCGGCCGCCGTCGGGCTCCGGGCCGGCACCGGCTCGGGTGTGCGGGCCGCGTCCCGCCGACGCCGGTACTCCTCCAGCCGGTCCGTCACACCCGCATTCTCCGGTAAACCGGACCGTCGCGCTGGACACCGGAGTGTCCGGTTCGCTCGACGGCCGGGTGCGGGGCGGAGTAGAACGGTCCATATGGACAACACGGACCAGCCCACCGTCCTGCTCCCCGGTGACGTGCGGATGCCCCTGCTCGGTTTCGGCACCTGGAAGGCCACCGGCCAGGCCGGTTACGACGCGGTGCTGGCCGCGCTCGACACCGGCTACCGGCACCTCGACACCGCCACCCTGTACGGCAACGAGCGCGAGGTCGGCCGGGCGGTGAAGGAGAGTGGGCTGCGCCGCGAGGACCTCTTCATCACCACCAAGGTCCCGCCGGACCGGGTGGGTCGGGAGCGGGAGACGCTGGAGGCCAGTCTGGAGGCGCTCGGCATCGACCAGGTGGATCTCTGGTTGATCCACTGGCCGCCGTCCGCCATCGACAGCATCCCAATGTGGCGGGAGCTGCTGGCCGCCCGGGACGAGAACCTGACCCGGGCGGTGGGGGTCAGCAACTACAGCACGGCACAGATCGACGAGCTGATCCAGTCGACCGAGGAGAATCCGGCGGTCAACCAGATCCGGTGGGGCCCGATGTTGTACGACCGGCAGCGGCACGCCGAGCACCGGGACCGGGGCGTGGTGCTGGAGGGGTACAGCCCGTTCAAGACCACCGACCTGAGCAACCCGGTCCTCACCGGGATCGCCGGCGCGCACGGCGTTTCGCCGGCGCAGGTGGTGCTCCGCTGGCACATCGACCACGAGATCGTGGTGATCCCGAAGTCGGTGACCCCGGAGCGGATCACCGCCAACTTCGACGTCTTCCACTTCTCGCTGACGGCGGAGGAGATGCGCGAGATCGACGCGCTCGGCAGCATCTGATACGGCGAATTCCTTCAGAGCGCGGCTTGGTGATGAAGGGCATCGACATCGACGCTCGTGACGGTATAGCGTGCCCGTCATCACGTTCGTCGATGCGTTCGAACCCGCCGTCGCTGGAGGATCGCCATGGCCCGGTCACCATCCATCCGTCTGCGCCGCCGAGGGATGCTCGCCATCCCCGCCCTGGTGGCCGCCGCGCTGACCACCGTCGTCCGGCCCACCCCGGCGAGCGCCGCGCCGAAGCCCGAGTGCCTGGCCGACCTGCTCGGCGGCTCCTGATGGCCACCATCCCCTGGCTGGTGGACGTGCTGCGCGCCGCCGCGGTCCAGGTCGTCGTCGAGGGAGACTGGCTCAACCGGATGCGGCCCGGCTCCTTCGACCCGATCGGGGTGCTCTGGCACCACACTGCCTCGACCTCGAGCGCCAGCAACCCGCACCCCGCGCTCGGGATCTGCATCAACGGCCGGCCCGACCTGGCCGGCCCGCTCTGCCAGGCGCTGGTCGACTACAACGGGGTGTTCCACGTCATCTCGGCCGGACGGTGCAACCACGCCGGAGTCAGCGGCGGCAGCGGGCCGATCCCGACGGGAGACGGCAACACGCTGATGATCGGGTGGGAGATCGACTACAACGGCGTCAACCAGGAGATGACCGCCGCGCAGTACAACGCGTCGATCGCCGCCACCGCCGCCGTGCTCACCCGGCTGGGCAGGGACAGCAGCTACGCCCGGGGGCACCGGGAGACCAGCACCACCGGCAAGATCGACCCGTCCTTCATCGACCTGAACGTGATGCGGGCCGACGTCGCCGCGAAGATGGCCGGCGGCGGCACCGCATGGTCCTCCACTGTGGACAACACCACCGCCGGCCGGTTCACCGCCAGCGCCAACTGGGGCGTGTCGTCGTACTCCGGCCAGCGGTACGGCGCCGACTACCGGTACGCGGACCCGGTCGCGGCCAGCGACGTCGCGTGGTACCGGTTCGCCGTACCGGCCACCGCCAGCTACCGGGTCGAGGCCTGGTGGCCAGCGAACTCCGGCTACAACAGCGCCGCGCCGTACATCATCGCGACCACCACCGGCAACCAGACGGTCCGCGTCGACCAACGGATCACCGGCGGGCAGTGGCGGGTCCTCGGCACGTTCACGCTGCCGGCCGGGGACGCCAACCGGGTGGGCGTGAGCCGGTGGAGCAACGCCACCGGCCTGATCATCGCCGACGCCGTCCGGCTCACCCGGGTCTGACGAGGGCGGTAGCGACCGGGCCGCCGACTCGTCCGGTGGGGCGCGCTCGTCACGAGCGCGCCCCACCGGACGTCGTGCTCAGGTACGGGAGCAGGCAGCCCCCGTTGAGCGAGAAACTGGTCGGCGACGAGTAGGCCCCGCTCAACGTCCCCTGGTAGCCGAAGCTGGCCGTGCCTCCCGGCGCGAGCGTGCCGTTCCAGTTCAAGTTCCGCGCGGTCACCGTGGACCCGCTCTGGCTCACCGTGGCGTTCCACGGCTGGTGACCTGCTGTCCGCTGGGCAGGCCGTGCCGAACAGCACGGCGCCGGCAGTCACCAGCACGGACACGGCGAGACGGAGTCGTACGGGAAGGGTCACAGGCATCTCCTTCGACGGTGGGCGGAGTGGACTGACCCACTGAGCCGAGGGTGGTGGGAGGAGCCTGGGACAGAGCCGGAGCCGAGGGTGGGGCTGGTGTTCTTCCTACGCCCGACAAGAGATCGCGGCAAGGGCGGACCGTAGCCGTCCCGGCTCGACCACGGCCCGGTGATGAAACATCGGCCGTCGACCGGGTTGCGGGGCGAAAGCGCGCCCGACCGAGCACTGCGGCGACGCCACGCGGGGGGTCGACGCCTGGCGCCGACGTCCACGGTCCGGCGCCGCCGCGGGGTTTGGTCAGCGGCAGGCCACGCGGGCCGCTGACTCGCCGGTCGAGCGGGGGCGCGATGCGCCCGCCAGGCGCGCCACCCGTTGCGGCCCGCCTGGCCACACGACGCCCAGCTGCTACGCGCCCAGCTCGGCGCGGACCCGCTCCGTGACGACCGACCCCGGTGCGGCGTACGCCCGGATCCGGGGGAGGCCGACGCCGCTCGCCGCACTGCTATTCCCAGCCCCTGTGGCCGGGGCTGGGCTGATCCTCGTTACCAAGGCAGTCTTCCGCGCTGGCTTGCGACGTTGCCAGGCCGCCGGCTTATGCCGGCGGCCTGGGGCGCGGTTGTTTGTCTACCGTCGCGGCGGCCTACCGTGCCAGGCCTGGGGTACCGAGATTCGCCGTGCCGACCTCGCCGGCCAAACGCCCAGGCCCGGAAGCGCGGCGAGTCCAGGCGTGGGCGTTTTGGCGAGGGCTTTTACGTCCAGACGATCATATTGTCCCACCACTGGCCGGCGCGCATGAGCAGCTCGACATTTCGGCCACCGCTCGCGACGTACCCGTGGATAGCGATGCGCGAATAGACCGCCGACATGGCGCCTCGCCCCGACCCGTCGTACCAGCCGCCCCGATGGATGTCATCGTCCCCGGTGCCGGGGAACGTCGCATGGGGAACGTCGATCCAGGCGAAGTCGCTTGGTACCGGCAGCTGCGTCGCCTCCATGAACCGATGGGTATAGGCCACCTTGGCCGCCAGACCATCCCGGAACGATCGTGGGTCGAGGATCGAGTCCGGCGGGCTGCCCTTCCAGTACGTTTCGGCCCACTTCGGCGAGCGAGGCACCGTCACCCGGTTGTCGATCAGGGCCTTCAGTGCTGTGCCGAGGTCGCCGATCGCGTTCGGCGACCAGCCGTAGGTGATCAGGTAGGGGTGCTCACCGGTCTCCTCGCCGAACTGAAAGTCTGCGCCGTCGAGCGGGAATCCGGCAGGGCTGCCGGCATAGATGAGCTCCGGGTCGATCTCGTCGGTGGCCAGCAGCGGCCGCGCGGCTGCGGCAGCGGCTCGCTCGTAGGCCGGCCGGTGGTAGCGCCCGAACCCCTCTGCGAGGGCACGGACGGCCGAGTACTGCTCGATCGACAGCATCGCGGGGGACCAATTCGTCACGTCCCATGAACCCATCGTGCCGTCCGCGGTGTCGACGAGGTGCGGGAACCCGCCTACGAGCCTTGGGTTGTTGAAGCGGTCGGTAGCCTCGCCGAGCGTGAACTGCAGCTCGACCAGCCGGTCCAGCAGCGCCGTACCGACTTCGTCGATGTCCCGCAATTCGGACCACAGGTCGACGCGAGCCTGACCGTGGGCTTCGCGGAACTCATTCTCGAGGAACTTGGCGTATGCAACCAGGAAGCTGGCGTTGCCGGTCAGCGTTCGGATGTCACCCTGACGCAGAATCTGCTCGGGAGTTGCGGCGAATTTCTCGACCAGCCCGCTGGCGAATCCGCGCACGTTCGTGACCAGCGCCGGGTGTGAGAGCAGGAACGGGTCCTCGAGCACTTGCGCCCCCAACAGCGCGTTCATGTGAGAGGGGCGGGCGGTCAGCATGCGGTCGAGGAGCGCCTCGAAAACCGCCCGCTGATGGGGGTCACCGGTCACCTTGTGTATCGCGGCGTAGGCCGTCAGTGCGTGCCCGACGCCTTCCAGTCCTCGGCCGACATACCGGCCGTCCACCGTCACCTGCGTGTATGCCCCGACGACCGTGGGCTCCTGCACGGCCGTGCTGGCCATGCCGGCCGTGCCGGCGGCCGCCGGCGCGGCCAACGGGACCACCATGATCGTTGTGGCCAGCACTGCGATGGTGAACCGAGTTCGGCGCGATCCGAGAGTCCTCTGCGGACCAAACATCCGTTACCTCCTCCTCGCGACTGCTCTGTTGGCGCGTTCCTCCACCACCGTCCGTCAGCCGAGCGTCAACCCGGAGCCGCAATATACGGGCTAGACCGTTAATGAGACGATCTCTGCGGCTTCCAGCTAGGGGTAAAAGGCTGGTGGTTAGGGTCACGGCCGAAATGGTTGATCAGGAGGCTATCGACTTCGAGTGACCTTCGTCAAACTCCGAGTCTTCACGGTCCTGCGTTTGTCTGATCCGATCCGGACGGTGGTCTGCCCGTGTTAAGAAAAAAGCTACGAGGGTCTTCGGCGTGAGAGCTGGAACCCGGACCCCGAACCCCGAAGCCGAGCACCGGGCCTGAACCCAGTGGTCGGCCCGGTCCCGGTCCCTGAAGGCCAGCGCGACGACGGCGCGCCCGGATGAGTCCCCCAAAGGTGAACGTGACTCGCTTCATTTAGATGTAGGCGGCCCTGGTTCCCGACCATCCAGATCAAATGGGCGGGAACTGTCCTCAGCAGCTGGAGCAGAGCTGGATTGCGGCGGCCGTCGCGTTGGTAGGTATGTCCTGCACCGCGCCGTGGATCGCGCGCACCAGCAGCCCGCCGACGCCGTCCGTATCATCTCGGCATGGTGCTGAACCCGGAGGTGCGGTTCAGCCGGCGGGCGGTGCTCCTGGCCGCCGGAGGGCTGCTCGTCGGTTGCTCACCGCAGCCCGAGGTCGACAAGGTCCACCTGCGACTCGCCACCGGGCCGGCGGGGGCGGTGTACCGGCGCATCGGCGGTGCGCTTGCCGAACACATTTCCGAGCAGGTGCAGGGTGCCACGGTGACCACCGTGCCGAGCGGGGCGTCCACCGACAACATCCGGATGTTGCGAGCCGGCGAGGTGCACCTCGGGCTGACGAGTTTGGACGCGCTGATCACGACCGACGGCAGCGCGCCCGAGGGGCTCTCGGCGATCTGCCGGCTCTACGACAGTCACCTGCATCTCGTGGTCATGGCCGGTTCGGCGATCGAAGCGTTCCGGGACCTCGCGGGCAAGCGCATATCCCTCGGCGCCCACGACTCGGGCACGGAGTTCACGTCGCTGCGGGTTCTGAAGCTCGGCCCGGTGAAAGCCGACGGCCGGTACCTCAGCCAGGCCGAATCGGCGGCGGCACTGCGCGACGGCACGATCGACGCGATGTTCTCCCTGACCGGCGTCCCGACACCCGCCATCACCGAGCTGGCGCAGCGGCACACGATCCGGCTGATCCCGTTGGACGCACAGGCGGACGCGCTCTTCACCGCGTACCCCGGTCCCTACGCTCCGGCCATGATCCCCGCGACCGCCTACGCCGGCGTCCCGGCCACCCGCACCGTCGCCGTGCCGAACGTGCTGCTCGCGCGCAACGACCTGCCCGACGACCTGGTCTACGCCATCACCGACACGATCTTCACGCACACCGGCACGATCACCTCCGCCAGCCGCGACGGCGCCGAAGCCCTTCCCGAAGCCTGGCAGATCAACGCGCGCACCGGGATCTCCACCGGATCGGTCCCACTCCATCCGGGCGCGGCCGCCTGGTTCCGCGACCGCAAGCGCTGACCTGGGACAGCGGCGGGCCGGCGACGGGATCGGATTCTCAGACCGGCGACGGAGCCGGCGCGCCGGACGACGACGGCACCCGCGGAACGGCCGGCAACGCCACCACCGCGGCGAACCCGTGCCCGGAGCCGTCCGGACGCGGCAGTCCGTCCTCCAGCCGTAGCTCGCCTCCGGCCGCGCCGACCAGGTCGGCGCAGATCGCCAGTCCCAGGCCGGTCCCGGACACGTTCTGGTGCCGCGGCGACCGCCAGAACCGTCGTAGCGCCTGGGTCCGCTCGGATACGTCGATCCCCTGGCCGTCGTCCCGGACAGCAATCGTGACCACGCCGCCGGACGGGGAGCCCGTGCCCGGTCCGGCGCCCGCACCATCGGGGACGATCCGGGCGGTCACCTCCACCACCCGCGCGCCCGAGAGCCGCAACGCGTTGCTGATCAGCTCGTCCAGGATGCTGCCCAGTCCGCCCGGCGGCTCCAGCAGCCGCAACCCCGGCGGGACGTCGACCGCCAGTGTCTGCCCCGCCGTCGCCGTCAACGCCCGCCACCGGTCGACCCGGGTCGCCAGCACCGCGTCAAGGTCCACCGGCGACGCCGTCCGCATGCTCTCCATCCGCGCGCTGGCCTGCAGCGAGTTCAGCATCCGCTGCATCGCCTTCAGCTCGTCGACGGCCACGTCGTACACCTGCCGCCCGCCGCCCTGCGGCCGCAGGTGCGGTTCGAGGCTCTCCACCGCGAGCCGGAGGCTGGTCAACGGGTTGCGCAACTGGTGCGACGCGTCGGACACGAACGCCCGCTGCCGCTGCGCGGCGTTCTCGACGGCGTCCATCATGGTGTTGAACGACGCCGCCAGCCGCCGCAGCTCGACCGGGCCGGCCTCGGCGTCGGCGCGGATCGTCAGGTCGCCCTCGGAGATCCGCGAGGTCGCCGCGTCCAGCTTCCGCACCGGCCGCAGCACCCACGCCGACACCGGCCAGGCGACGGCCGCCAGCGCGATCAACGGCAGCAGCCCGAGCCCGGCGAGCCGGGCCCAGCGCACGAGGATGCGTTCACGCGTCGCCGACAGGTCGGAGATCGTCACGACGGCGCCGACGACCTCACTGTCCCGGCCCACCGGCTCGGCCACCACGAGTGCGGAGTCGTCCCATGGCGCCCATTCCCAGGACGGTTCGGACCGCGCGCCGGCCAGCGCCGCGGTCACGATCCGGGGCAACGCCGGCTCGGCGCGCGCCGCCTCCTGGTACTTACCGGCCGGCCCGAGCAGCACCTCGCCCGACGTGTCGATCACCGCGACCGGGATGCCGTAGAGCTCGTGGTAGCGCGTCAGCTCCAGCTGCAGCGCCTCGGTCCGCCCCCTCGACAGCGCGGTCTCGGCCAGCGACGCGAACCGGCCGACGTCGTTGAGCCGGTTGACGTACGTCTCCTGCATCTCCCGCTCGGCCACGGTGACGCTGAGCGGCACCCCGAGCGCCGCGACGAGCAGCACCGCGAGGGGAACCAGGACGACGAGCAGGCGGCGGCGCACGGCGCGTCAGCCGATCATCTCCGGCTGGTCGGCCAGGAGCCGATAGCCGACACCGTGGATCGTGCGGATGACCACGTCCGGCCCCACCTTGTGCCGCAACGCCGCGATGTGGGTATCCAGGGTGCGACTCGACGACTCCCAGGTCGCGCCCCAGATCTGGTCGAGGATGACGTCGCGGCTGACCACGTTCGGCGCCCGCCGGGCCAGCAGCAGGAGCAACTCGAACTCCTTGCGGGTCAACGGCACGGGTGTGCCGCGGACGGTGACCTCGCGGGTGCCGACGCCGATCCGCATCGGGCCGAGGACGAGCGGCTCATCCGGGTGGCTCAAGGCACGAGCGGCCCGGGTACGCCGCAGGACGGCGTCGATCCGGGCCAGCAACTCGGGGATGCCGAACGGCTTGACGATGTAGTCGTCGGCGCCGGCGCGCAGGCCACGGACCCGCTCGTGCTCCTCGGACCGCGCGGTCACCGCGATGACCGCGGTCTCCGGGCGGTCACGCAGCCTGCGGATCACGTCGAGCCCGTCGCCGTCGGGCAGGCCCAGGTCGACGAGGACTACGTCGGACGGCGCGGCACGCACGGCCTCCGCGGCGGTGGCGATGCGGTGGACCTCGAAGCCCGCCTGGGCCAGGACGGTCACCAGACCCCGCGCCACGCGGTCGTCATCCTCGATGACGGTTATCCGCATACCGGCGGATTGTACGGCCCGGATCGACGCCCATGTCAGCCCCGAGTTCTTGGGATTCCTCTGACATCCAGGGCATTCCTTGGGATTTCTCTGACACCATCCGCGTCTCCGCCCGCCGAGACTGAGGCCCGACAATGCGCACGCGCCGACGAGGAGTCCTCGACATGACAACGACCAGGCATCGGGTCGCCGCGCGGATGATCGCCGCGCTCGGCGCCCTTTCACTCCTAGCCGCCTGTTCCGGCAACGGCGGCGGCGGTGGCAGCGGAGGCGACGCCTCCAACTACCCGGATCAGAACATCACATTCGTCGTGCCGTTCAGCGCGGGCGGCCCGACGGACACCGTCACCCGCCTGATCGCCGAGCCGATGGCCGCCAAGCTCGGCGGCAAGATCGTCGTCCAGAACGTCGAGGGCGCCGGCGGCACGGTCGGCGCCGGCGAGGTCTCGCGAGCCGAGCCAGACGGCTACACCGTGCTCATGCACCACATCGGCATGTCGACGGCACCCGCCCTGTACAAGAGCCTGGGCTTCAAGCCGCTCGAGGACTTCGAGATGGTCGGGCTCGTCACCGAGGTGCCGATGACGGTCGTCGCCCGCAAGGACTTCGCGCCCGCGACGTTCCAGGACCTCGTGAACCACGTGAAGGCGAACGCCAGCAAGGTCACCCTGGCCAACGCCGGCATCGGCGCCGCATCCCACCTGTGCGGCCTGCTGTTCCAGACCGCTGCCGGTGTCAAGCTCCAGGAGGTCCCGTACGCAGGCACCGGCCCCGCGCTGACCGACCTCGTCGGCGGCCAGGTCGACTTCATGTGCGACCAGACGACCAACACCAGCGGCCAGATCGCCGCGGGCAAGGTGAAGGCGTACGCGGTCACCACCCCGGAGCGGGTGAAGAGCCTGCCCGACCTGCCCACCACGGCCGAGGCCGGGCTGCCCCAGCTCCAGGTCAGCGTGTGGCACGGGCTCTACGTCCCTGCCGGCACGCCCGACGAGATCGTCCAGAAGCTGTCCGAGGCGCTGAAGGTGGCACTGGCCGACCAGGCGGTCATCGACCAGATGGCCAAGCTCGGCACCGCGCCGGTCCCGGCCGAGGACGCGACCCCGCAGGCGCACCGGGCCAAGCTCGAAGAGCAGCTCGGCACCTGGGCAAAGGTCATCGCCGACGCCGGGGTCAAGGTCTCCTGAGGTGGAGCGCCGTCGGTCGTTCCCGGACGTCCTCGCCGGGGGAATCTTCGTCCTGATCGGTGGCGCATTCGTGCTGGGGTCGCTCGGCTACGAGCTGGGCACCCCACTGCGGATGGGCCCCGGCGCCTTCCCGCTGCTGGTCGGCGCGACCGTGGCCCTGCTGGGCCTGGCGATTGTCGTCAAGGGGCTCATCGCCGGCGAGGTGGTCTCGTTCGGGCCGATCCCCTGGCGTGCGGTCGCCGTCATCGTCCTCGCGGTCCTGTTCTTCGGATTCACCGTCCGGCGCCTCGGATTCGTACCGACGTCGGCGGTGACCGCCCTGCTCACCACGCTGGCCAGCTCACGCGTACGGCTGCTCACGGCCGTGGCCGTGGCCGCCGGACTGACCGTGGCCAGCACGCTCATCTTCGTCGTCGGACTTCAGCTGCGGATCCCGCTATGGGGCCCGTGGCTCGGGTTCTGACGCGGCATCCGGATTGAGGCATGGAACTTCTCGACAACCTCGCGCTGGGCTTCTCGACGGCCCTCCTGGTCCAGAACGTCCTCTACTGCTTCGTGGGAGTGCTGCTCGGGACCGCGGTCGGCGTGCTGCCCGGCATCGGGCCGACGGCGACGGTGGCGATGCTGCTGCCGATCACGTTCAGCTTCGAGCCGGTGACGGCGCTGATCATGCTGGCGGGCATCTACTACGGCGCACAGTACGGCGGCTCGACGACCGCCATCCTGATCAACCTGCCCGGTGAGTCGTCGGCGGCGGTCACCGCGCTGGACGGGCACGAGATGGCCCGGCAGGGTCGGGCCGGGCCGGCGCTGGCCACCGCCGCGGTCGGGTCCTTCATCGCCGGTACGGTGGCCACCGTCGCGCTGGCCGTCGCGGCCCCACCGCTCGCCAGCGTCGCGTTGAAGTTCGGCCCGGCCGACTACTTCTCGCTGGTGCTGCTCGGCCTGATCGTGTCGATCGCGCTGGCGCGCGGCTCGGCGCTCAAGGCACTGGCGATGATCGCGCTCGGCGTGCTGCTCGGCACGGTCGGGCAGGACATCTACACCGGCACGCCCCGGTTCGTGTTCGACCAGCGTGAGCTGTACGGCGGCATCGACTTCGTGTCGGTCGCCGTCGGCATGTTCGGGGTGGCCGAGATCCTGCGCAACCTGGAGAACGAGAAGACCCGCACGACGGTCGTCAGGACGGTGAAGAACCTCTGGCCGACCCGCGAGGACCGGCGCCGGATCGTCGGCCCGATCCTGCGGGGTACCGGTCTCGGCGCCGCGCTCGGCGTCCTGCCCGGCGGTGGCCACGTGCTGGCCTCGTTCACCTCGTACGCCGTCGAGAAGCGGATCTCGAAGCGGCAGCAGGAGTTCGGGCACGGGGCGATCGAGGGCGTCGCCGGCCCCGAGTCGGCGAACAACGCCGCCGCGCAGACGTCGTTCATCCCGCTGCTCACCCTGGGCCTGCCCGCCCATCCGGTGATGGCACTGATGGTCGGCGCCTTCATCGTCCACGGCATCACCCCCGGCCCCAACGTCATCACCGACGAGCCGGCGCTGTTCTGGGGCCTGATCGCGTCGATGTGGATCGGAAACGTGCTGCTCGTGCTGCTGAACCTGCCGCTGATCGGCATCTGGGTGCGCATGCTGCGCATCCCGTACCGGGTGCTGTTCCCGATGATCATCCTGTTCGCCGCGATCGGCACCTACTCGCTGAGCTTCAACGCGTACGACGTCTACGCGATCGCGTTCTTCGGGATCCTGGGCTACATCCTGATCAAGTGCGGCTGCGAGCCGGCGCCCCTGCTGCTCGGCTTCGTCCTCGGTCCGCTGCTGGAGGAGAACCTGCGGCGCGCGCTCATCATCTCCCGCGGCGACGCGTCCGTCTTCCTGACCCGACCGATCTCCGCGGTGCTCCTGGCCCTGGCCGTGGCGGCGCTCGTGGTCGCCGTCCTTCCGACGATTCGCAGGCGCCGGGAGGTCGTGTTCGCCGAGGAGGAGGGTCTCGACGGGATCTCGACCCCCGTGGTGCCGCCTAACCCACGGGCGCACGACGACCTCGACGAGCGGCTGCGACGGGTGCCGCCGGAAGGGTGAACCGCGCTCGAGGTCAGGCCGGGGGTCAGGTGTGCCGGCACCGCAAGCGGGTACGCCCTGCCGACCGGACCGGGGGGAGGCATGGATGGCGAGCGAGGCGCCGGACTACTTCCAGCCCGAGGGCGGGCTGGTGGTCACGCACCTGTTGATCGTGCGGGACGTGGACCGTTCACCTGGACGAGCCACGTCGATGTCGAGTCCGAGCCCGGTGCAGAATTCTCGTACCCCTATCTGATGCAGACCGGCGACGGCATGATCCACCTCGCCTACACGCACCGGCGCGAGTCCATGCGACACCTCGTCTTCAATGAGGAGTTCGTGCGGGCCGGCACCGACCTGCCCTCCGACGCGCGGCCGGTGCCCGTCGAGTTCCGGCACGGGTCGCTGAAGCAGCCCTCCGCCTGTCACTACGTGAACACCCCACGCTGACGGCCGCGAGTACGGACGCCACGACATCGTGGCGCCCGTACCGCCGGACTCCGAGACCCGGCTTGAGCTCGCGCTGGGTACCTGGACCCGCACGAGGCTGCGCCGGCGGCGTGGGGTGCCGCGCCGAAGACTGCGGCGCGGCACCCCACGCAGTACGACCCGTCAGGTGGGCAGTTCGATCAGAGCCAGGTTCCGGTCCACCGCCGTCCACGCCTCCCGGGCTCCTAGGACCGGCTCGATGCGAGGAACGGTGTACCAGTTGGTGCCGATGCCGGTATGTAGCGGCACCGCCGACTCCAGCCCGGGTCCCAGCTCGTAGATGTTGTCGCCGAAGTTCGCTCCGGCGTAGACCCGGCCGCGGTGGGCGACGACCTCCCCGTAGCCGCTGAGCTTGCCGGACCGCAGCACGGTGCCGGTGGTGAGGTCGTACGCGAGCCAGGTGCCGCTCGTGCGCTTGTAGAGCGCGTAGAGCACCCCGTTGAGCACCTCGACGTGTTGCATGCTGGGCTGGCCGGGCAGTGGCGCGAAGCGGTCGACCACCTCGCGGCGGTTGATGTCGAACACCGCCACCTGGGAGGTGGGCTCGGTGGGCGGCATGCCGTTCCCGCCCCAGGTGTCCCCGGCGATGTAGGCCAGATCCCCGTCCAACGCGATGGCGTTCAGCGCCTGGTTCGGCAGGATGTCGAGGCGTACGTCCATCTTCCCGGTCGCCGGGTCCAGGAGCGTGAGGGCGCCCTGCAAGCTGCCGTAGCGCGGGGCCGACGCGATCAGGACGAGGCCGGACGGCTTGTGGTGCACGACGTCCCAGGGCCGCTGCTGGTTGTTGCCGATCCTGCCGAAGCTGCGGACCCGACCGGTCCGAGGGTCCAGGTCGATGATCTCGCTGCTCGGGTACAGGGCGCTGATCATCCGGTTCCGCCACACGACGATGTCCTTCGCCTCGCCCCCGACGGGATACCGGCGGCTGATGCCGCGGGCGGGTTCGTGCACGGTGATCGCGAAGTGCCCGCCGACGTAGACCGCGCCGTCGGGCGCGGCGCACATCGACTGGAGGAGTTCGGGGCCGGCTGCCCGCGGGTCGTCGGTCAGGTCGTCCTGCTCCACCGTGTTCTGTCCGGGCGTGAGGATGGACACCCGGCCACTGCCGTTGGCGGCGAAGACGGTGCCGTCGGGGAGCAGCGCCACGCCACGTCCCTCGTCGCCTTCCGGGCCCTGCGCAATCTTGACCAACCGGTCGCCCTCCCGGCGGAGGATCGATCCGGTCAGCCGTCCGAGGGCGAGCAGCCCACCGTCTCCGGTGACGGTCAGCGAGTCGACCAGGTACTCCTCGTCGGCGGGCACCTCGACGTGGCCGGAGCCGTCTCGGGCGATGTCGTGGACCCCGAAGGCGGACGCGGCGTAGACCCGGCCGCCGCCCGTGGCCAGTGCGCCGAGCCCCGCGTCGAGTGGGGTGCCGGCGGGCATGATGTCGACCTTCGCCCCGGTGCCGCGGTCGATCCGGATGATGTGGGAGGGGATCGTGCCCGCGTACACGTAATTCTCGTCCGCGGCGAGCAGCCGGGCGTACTGGGATCCGGGGAAGGCGCGCCCGAGGTTGGTCAGCGCTCCGGTCGCCGGTTGCAGGGACCAGACCTCGCCACGGGGATAGGTGCCGAAGTAGACGACGCCGTCCGGTGCGGTGGTGGCCGCGAACACGTTCGTGCCGGACGGGCCGATGGTGCCGAGTCGCCGGGCGGTCCGGGTTGCCGGGTCGTACTCGACGATGTCGCCGAACGAGTACGTGCCGATGTAGACCTTGCCGCCGGAGACGGTGCAGGCCCACCCGCCGTCGCCCCGTTCCAGCGGGACCACGTCGGTCACGGCGCGGGAGACGATGTCGTACGTGACCACCTTCGGCGGCGTCTGCCCACGGGTGACGAAGTACCCGGTGGTGCCGTCCACGGCCATGCCGACGATGGCCGCGCTCAGCGACGCCGGGCCGAACTGCCCCGGCTGACGCGGGCCGTCGGCCGCGGCCGGCAGTTCGCCGAGCACGCTGCCGCCCAGTGCGGACAGTGCCGCGAGTTGGATCACGTTACGTCGGTTGAGACGCGTCATGCGCATGCTCCTCTTCGGAGAGAGATGCCAGCGAGCGGCGATCGGTGAGCGTGCCTTCGGGTTCGGCGGCGGCCCGGGCGCGGGCAGGGGCCGACGGGAGGAGTGCCGCTCCGCCGGTGAGTGCGGCGGCCGGCAGGAGATGGCGACGAGCGACCATGGGCGCTGCCTTTCGGCCAGGACCGGAATTGCGCAGAGTCTAGTACGACAGTCGGCCGTCGGGACATGGTCAATGGGGAATTGATTGATGAGTTCGAGGGCCAGACCCAACGCGATCCGTAGCTACCGGCGGGGGGCTCGGGCCGTTGACGTCGGTGGAGAGTGGGCCTAGGGTCATTGCGGCCCCGCCCGATATGGGTTGCGAAGGGTCGCACCAGCAACAGCTCACCGACACCCCGGGGGACCGCCCGCGGGGCCTCATCCAGATTCCGGTACTGACCGTCACGGCTCGGCCGCCGGCTCCCCGGCGGTCGCTGGAAGAGAAGCAGGCGCTCATGACGAACCGCCGCACGTTGCTCCGCTCCGCCGTCGCCCTCACCGCCGCGCCGGCCCTGGCCATCGCCCGGACCGCGAACCCCGCGACCGCAGACGTCTCCACCGCCGACTCCGCCGCCGGGGTGGCCGTCGACCCCTTCGGCATCCCGCTGCGCGACGTGCTGCTCATCGGTGGCACCGTCGCCCCCGGCCCGACCGGAAAGCCGGTGCTCTGGTCCGCGGTGTCCGGGGAGCCCGCCCGGCTGGCCGCGATCGACCCGGCCACCGGCCGGACCGTCTCCGCCCAGGACCTCACCGGCGCCCCCGGCTCGTACGCGGTGGCCGCCGCACCCGACGGCACCGTCTACGTCGGCGCGTACAACACCGGGGACCTGTACCGCCGCCGGCCCGGCCCGGACAGCCCGGTCGAGAACCTCGGCCGTCCACTGCCGTCCGAGACGTACATCTGGCGGATCGCCGTGGACGACGCCGGCGTCGTCTTCGGCGGCACCTTTCCCGGCGCGCGGGTCTTCGCCCGTGACCCGGCAACCGGGACGACCCGCGACTACGGCCAGGTGCTTCCCGGCGCCCAGTACGTCCGGAGCCTCGCCGTCACCGCCGACAAGATCTATGCCGGCACCCAGCCGGACGCCCACCTGTTCGAAATCGACAAGGCCACCGGCGAGCGGCGCGAACTGCCGCTGCCCGACGGCCTCGGCGCCGGCATCGGCCAGACGGTGTACGACCTCAACGCCCACGACGGCCGCGTGTACGCGCGGTTCGGCTCGGCCACCATAGGCCGGCTCGGCGTATACGACGTCGCCGCACGGCGGTGGACCGACCTGATCGACGACGTCGCCGGCCTGGACGTCTCCGCACCCGGCCCCGGCGGCCTGGTCTACCTCACCCGCGCCGGGCGGCTCACCGGCTACCACCCGGGCAAGCGGACGTTCACCGACACCCCGCTGGTCTTCCCCGGCCGGGTGGTCAACAACCGGGGCATCGGCTGGGTGAACCTCCGCGACCGTGACTGGCCGGGTCGCACGCTCGTCGGGCTGCTCTGGCGCGGCGACATGTTCCGCTGGAACCCGCTCACCGGGCGGGCCGACGTGGTGCCGACCGACGTGCCCGGCGCGCCGATCCCGATCGCGGCGCTGCACGTCGGCCCGACCGGCACCGTCTGGGTCGGTGGCTACCTCAACGGCGGCCTGGCCCGGGTGGACCCGGACACGGGCGTGTCGACCTTCCAGCGGTTCGCCCAGGTGGAGAGCGTGCTGGAGACCGGCAACCGGGTCTGGCTCGGGGCGTACCCGGACTCCCGGCTGTACCGGTACGACCCGGCCGCGCCGTGGCACAGCCCCGAGTATTCGCCCGGCCCGCCCGGCAGCGCCGACAACCCGGCGAAGCTGCTCGACCTGAAAACCGCCGACCAGGTGCGGGCCCGGGCGCTGACCGACGCCGGCGACAAGGTCGCGTACGGCACCATGCCCAACACCACCCTCGGCGGCGTGCTGGCCATCGTGGACAAGGTCACCGGCGCGTCGCGCGTGCACCGGCCGGTGGTCACCGACCAGTCGATCGTCAGCCTCGTCCATGTCAACGGCCTGCTCGTCGGCGGCACCTCCATCTCCGGTGGGTACAGCGTGCCCCCGCCCATCCAGACCGAGGCGATGCTGTTCGGCTGGGACGTCGCCGGCGACGCCAAGACGTTCGAGTTCGTTCCGGTGCCGGGCGCGACGGCGATCCCCGCGCTGGCGGTGGACCGCACCGGGCTGCTCTGGGGCCTGGCCGGCGGCCAGCTCTTCGCCGTCGACCTGGCCACCCGCTCGGTCGTCCAGCGCCTCCAGCTCGCCCCGGGTGTCGCCGACAGCCGCGGCAAGATCGGCTACGACGCCCCGCGTCACCTGTTGTACGCGCTGGTGCGCGGCCAGCAGGTCGTGCAGGTGGACTTGGCCACCGGCGCCACCCGGCAGCTGCTGGAGCAGCAGGCGGAGTTCCTCGCCGTGCACCCGGACGGCCGGCTCTTCCTCGGCGACGGCGAGCACCTGCACCGGGTCACCGTGACCGGCTGACCGCCGCCCGGGCCGGCAGCGGAGGCCGACGCCGACCGTCCGGGTGCATCAGCGCCGGCACGGACTGGAGCGGGCCGGCGATCCCCCCTCGGGATCGCCGGCCCGCCGCCGTTCGCACCGGGTGCGGGGTCTACAGCTGGATGCGGACCAGGTTGCGGCCGCGCAGGGCGTACAGCGCCGAGCCGTCCGGGGCGGCGGCGAGCAGCGCCCCGCCGCCGTACCACTGGGCGTTCAGGCCGGTGACGAACGGGGTGACCGTCATCGTCGCCGGGTCCAGCTTCCAGACGTCCCTGCCGTTGGTGCCGTAGATCGTCGGGCCGACCTGCACCAGGGTGTTCTGCCCGGACGCGACCGTGGTGGTGGCCACCACCTGGCGGGTCCGCTGGTCGACGGCGAAGAGCACGCCGGTCTCGGTGAGGCCGAGGATCCGGTCGCCGGTGGCGACGAGTTCAACGATCTGCCTCGCGCCGGGGACCGGGGTGATCTCCCAGGTCTTCGTCCGGGTGGCCAGGTCGAAGCCTGCGAGCCGGGCCTCGGTGGCCCGGGGTGTGGTGCCGAGTCCGCCGTTGATGCTGCTGCCGAGGAACGCGGTGCCGTGCTTGACCGCCACCGACCGGATCGACTGGTCGGGGATGACGTCGCGGTGCACGTCCAGCGCGCCGGACCGGGGGTCGTAGAAGGAGACGGCGCCGCCGTGGCGGCCGTACTCCGGTTCGGTGCCGACGGTGAGCAGCTTGTCGGCGGGGGACCAGGTCGCGTCGAGCGGCCGGTTCTGCTCGTGGCCGATCGTGGTCACCCGGCGCGGGTCGCCGTCGGATGCCATCCGGAACAGGTACGCCAGCGTGTAGACCGACATCCAGATCTCACCGGCGACCGGGGTCATCGCCTTGGCCTCGCCGGGCAGGAACCGGCGGGTTGAGGTGCCGGCGACTAGGTCGTGCACCTGCACACCGGCCTTGCCGGAGACGTACACCCGGGGGCCGTCGGTGGCGATCGCCATGGCCAGTTCCGGCGCCGGCGGCATGCCGGCCTCGGTGAGGTCGACCCCGGTCAACGCGCCGGTGGTCAGGTCGTAGGTGACGACGGTGTTGGTGACCACGCCGCGCAGTTGGTCGCCGGTGATGAAGATCCGGCCGAAGGAGGCGCCGTCGTAGGGCACGGCCAGGGTGCTGAGCTGCCCGGTGTCTCGGTCGTACCGGCGCAGCGTGCCCGAGGGCCGGGTGCCGACGTAGACGTCGTTGCGGCCGGGGTCGATGGCGATCGCGGTGATGTAGCTGTCCGGTGTCTGCACGACCTCGTAGCGCGACGGGTCCGCGGTGTCGATCAGCAGCATGGTGCCGGTGGGGGAGAGGGCGGCGGCGAGGAGACCGTCGGACAGGGCGAGGGTGCCGACGAAGGTACGGTCGGCGAATTCCGGCGGCAGGATCTCCCGCTTCGCGCCGGTGGCCCGGTCGATGGCGATCAGGTGGGCGTGCGCGCCGACGCCGGCGTAGATGGTGGTCGCGTCGACGGCGATGCTGCGCACGTACTGCTCGCCGGGGACGGCGACGCCGTAGTCGCGGGTGGTGCCGGTGGCCGGGTCGTAGGAGAAGACCCGCCCGTTGGGATAGGTGCCGCCGTAGAGGACGCCGTCGGGCGCGGCGGCCAGGGCCCAGATGAATTGGTCGGGGGAGACGTCGGCGACCTTGGTGACCGCGGTGCCGGTGGTGTCCACCCGGTACAGGTCGCCCGGGTCATAGGTGCCGACGTACAGGTCGGTGCCGACCGCCGCGGTGGCCCAGGCGCCACCGCCGGTCGGCAGTTCATAGCGTCGGTTCACCCGCTGCTCGGCCAGGTCGTAGCCGCCCACCACGACCGGCGTCACACCGCCGGTGGCCGTGTAGATCGTGCCGTCGATCAGCTCAGAGCCGTTGACGGAGGTGACCTCGGAGGCGGGCCCGAGGTCGGTGACGGTGCCGGGCGGTGCTCCGGCGTGGACGGTTGCCGCCGGAATGGTCATCTCGGCGTGGGCGGATGCCGCCGGGACCGCCAGCACGGCGGCGGCCAGCGCAAGTGCCGCGATCAGCGCGGTACGTCGCAACACGACCTCCAGGACTCACAGTTTCGGTCAGGGCTGTAACCGCTCCAGCGGACCATGGTGAGCGTGACGCGTCGAGGCCCGGCGCCAAGTTTCGTCATCGAATGCAAGCATCGATTGAGAACGCTGGAATTCCGGGCGCCACCGTAATAGGGTGCCGGCATTGTGGATCGTTGCGGCCGCTACGTCGGCAGCACCTCGGACCACGGCCTCTGGGGTGGCGCTGATCCGCGACGAGGCGCACTGGGACAGCCACGGCGCGTTCGTCGCTCACGTCGCCTCGGTCACCGGCGGCCTGGTCCTCGCCGGACTGCTCGGCGGAGGCGAGAGGGACGCGATCGTCGCGGCGGCCGTGGCTGGAGCCTGCGTCCGCCCCGTCGTCCGCGTGTGGGTGGTGACGGGGGCGCCTTGACGAGGGCGGTGACGCTGACCCGCTTGCCGCCGTCCGCCAGGCAGCCGTGCGTGCCCGGGACGCGGGTGTGCCGGTGGCCATCGGGGGCGAAGGCGCTCATCGGCTTCCTTCGCTATTACGGGGCTGGATCGATCCGGTGCGACTCTCGTACGAACAGTAACGGTGTGACCTCGATACTCTTCGCCCCTAGTATCGGCCCGGACCGTAAGTTAGTGTACGGCGAACCTGACTCCCCCGGAAGGATGCGAGATGCGTGTTCGCAAGAGCCTGTCGGCCGTCGCGGTGGCGCTCGTCGCCGCACTCGCGGCCACGGGCTGTGGTGGCTCCGGCTCCGGTGACTCCGACAAGAACACCGTGACGATGTGGATATACCCAGTGATCGTCGACGAAGCGAAGCACCGCGCGCACTGGGACGAGACCGTCAAGGCGTTCCAGTCCGCCAACCCCGACATCGTGGTCAAGACCGAGATCTTCCCCTGGGCCAACCGGGACCAGGCGCTGGCCACCGCCATCGCCGGCAACAAGGGGCCCGACGTCGTCTACCTCATCCCCGACCAGCTGCCCAAGTACGCCCGCAACATCGAGCCGGTCGACGAGTACCTCGACGACGCGACCAAGAGCGACTACCACGAGAACGTGATGACGTCGGTGAGCATCGACGGCAAGATGATGGGCGCGCCGATCCTCACCAGCGCCGCCACCCCGCTCTGCAACAAGAAGGTCTTCGCCGCCGTCGGCGAGACGACCTACCCCGCCAACTGGAACGACCTGCTCACCATGGCCCCGAAGTTCAAGGCCAAGGGCTACGACATCGCCGCGTACCCCGGTGACGCCAAGCAGACCTTGAACCAGACCTTCTACCCACTGCTGTGGTCGGCCGGCGGTGACGTGTTCAGCCCGGACGGCAAGTCGGTCGCCTTCAACAGCGACGCCGGGAAGAAGGCGCTGACTCTCGTGAAGCAACTCGTCGACGGCGGTTACGTCGACAAGAGCCTGATCACCAACCTCCCGTCGATCGAGCAGACCCGCATCGGCCAGAACAAGGTCGCCTGCGTCTGGCACGCGCCGGTGGCGGAGGTCGAGCCCCTGTGGGGCAAGGAGAACATCCAGGCCGTTCCACACTTCACCGACGTCAAGCAGGTCGGCTACGGCACCGTGGGCTCCCTGTCGATGCTGAAGGGCGCCAAGAACAAGGAGGCGGCCGGTAAGTGGATCGCCTTCGCGACCAACGCCGAGAACACCAAGAAGTACGACCTGGCCTCCAACTTCTTCTCCCCGCGGAAGTCCACCGGCACGCTCTACGCCGGTGACCCGGTCCTCAGCACGCAGGAGCAGCAGGTGGTCACCAGCACCGTCGGCCCGCTGCACGAGAAGGCCCGGGACGTCCAGGGCGTCCTCTTCCCGGAGATCCAGGCCGCTCTGCTCGGCAAGAAGTCGGTGGAGCAGGCGCTCGACGACGCGGCGAAGGCCGCCGCTCCGCTGCTCGGCTGATCCTGGCGCGGCTCGCGGTGGGCGTAACCTGCCCACCGCGAGCCGGCGAGAAAGGTTGTCAGATGGTTGCACTACCGGGGAGCCAGATCCGGCGGCCACGCCGGCCGGGGACCGCGGTCCGCCGCCCACGCCGGCCGTCCGCCCGCGAAGCCGGCACGGCCCTGTTGTTCGTCCTGCCGTTCCTGCTGCTCTTCGCCATCTTCCGGTTCGGGCCGGCGATCGCCGGGGTGATCCTCGGCTTCACCGACTACACCATCGGCGGTGAGACCAGCTGGACCGGCCTGGAGAACTTCCGCCGGCTCGTCGACGACCCGACCTTCTGGTCGGCGCTGCGCGTCACGGTCATCTTCACCGCGCTGTCCGTACCGCTGTCGATGCTGGCCTCCCTCGGCATGGCACTGCTGACCCGCCGCGCCTTTCGCGGCGCGAAGGTCTTCCGGTCCATCTTCTTCCTGCCCGTGGTGACCAGCCTGGTCCTCGCCGGAGTGGTCTTCACCTGGGTCTTCGCCGACGGTGGGCCGTGGTCGCGGGCGATGGGCGCGCTGGGCCTGCCCGCCGGCTCCTGGCTCGCCGACAGCGCGCTGGTGGTGCCGGCCCTGGTCCTGGTGTCGGTCTGGTCCCGCTTCGGCTACGGCATGCTCATCCTGCTCGCCCGGCTTCAGGACATCCCGGCGGAGCTGGAGGAGGCGGCGCTGACCGACGGCGCCTCGGCCTGGCAGCGCTTCCGGTACGTCACGCTGCCACAGCTGCGGCCCGCGCTGTTCTTCGTCGCCATCATCGAGACCACCGTGTCGTTCCAGGTCTTCGACATGATCTACGTGATGACCGGCGGCGGGCCGGTCCGCTCCAGCTACAGCCTCGTCTACCTGCTCTACGACCAGGGGTTCAAGTACTTCGACCTGGGCTACGCCAGCGCGGTCGGGGTCGCCCTGTTCGTGATGACGATCGTCGTGGCGCTGATCCAGCGGCTGACCCTGGGGAGGGAAGAATGACCGACACCATCACGCCCCCGGCCACCGCCGCGCCGGCCACCGAACGGCCCCGGCGGGCCTGGCGTCCCTACCGCGCGGACCGGGCCGGCCGGGGCTGGGTGATCGGGCGCACCGCGCTGCTGCTGGCTGGTGCCGTGCTCACCCTCTTCCCCTTCTACGCGATGGTCGTGCTGTCGCTCAAGCCGACCGGGCCGGTCACCTTCCCGGACAGTCTGCTGCCCTGGCCGTTCTCCACCGAGGCGTACGACCAGGTCATCGGTGCCAAGAGCGTGCTGCGCTGGATGGGGAACACGCTCGTCTACTCGGTGGTGTCGGTCGTCGGCGTGCTGCTGTTCGCCTCGATGGCCGGCTACGCCTTCGCCAAGAAGCGATTCCCGGGCAAGGAGACGATGTTCTGGTCGTTCCTGGCGATGCTGATGGTGCCGTACCACGTCACGATGATCCCGACGTTCATCATCATCTCCGAGATGAACGGCGTGGACACGTACTGGGGCATGATCGTGCCGACGCTGGCCAACGCCCAGGCGGTCTTCCTCATGCGCCAGTTCATCGCGTCGCTGCCCGACTCGTTGTTCGAGGCGGCCCGTTTGGACGGCTGCTCCGAGTGGCGGGTGTACGTCTCGATCGTGCTGCCGCTGATCAAGCCGATCCTGGCCACGCTGGGCGTCTTCGTCTTCCTCTGGCACTGGAACGACTTCCTGTGGCCGCTCATCGTCGGGCAGAGCCTCGACATGCGAACCCTCACCACCGGCATCGCCTCGCTGCAACAGGAGAACGTGCCGTTGAACATGCTGCTCGCCGGCTCGGTGGTGGCGTTCGTGCCGATCTTCATGGCCTACCTGATCGGCCAGCGGTACTTCCAGGAGGGCGTCTCCACCACGGGCATCAAGGGTTGAGCGTCATCGCCGTGGCGGCGACGCCGCACGTGCGCGAGCTGTTTCTCGACGCCGACACCTGGGCCGCGCTGCAGCGGCTGGGCGAGGTGCGGCTGCCCGCCGACGGCACCGACGTGGGCGACGAGGCCGTGCTCGCGGGACTGCTCGCCGACGCCGACGTCGTCGTCACCGGCTGGGGAACCGCCCCGCTGACGACCTCGGTGCTCGCCGCCGCGCCTCGGCTGCGGTTGCTCGCGCACACCGGGGCCAGCGTGAAACCGTTCGTCACCCCGGAGAGCTTCGCCGGCGGGGTACGCGTCACCCAGGCTGGCGACGCGATGGCGTACGCGGTGGGGGAGCAGGCTCTCGCGCTGACCCTCGCGCTGCTGCACCGGCTGCACCGGTTCGACCACGCGCTGCGTACCGGCGCCGACTGGGCGAGCGCAAAGGACGCCCCGCCCCGCCGGGAGCTGCGCGGGGCGACGGTCGGGGTGGTCGGCGCGTCCCGGACCGGCAGGGCCTACCTCGGCCTGGTGCGGGCGTTCGGCGCGCGGGTGCTCGTGGCCGATCCCTACCTGTCCGACGCGGAGGCCGTGACGCTCGGCGTCGAGCGGGTCGGCGTCGACGAGTTGCTCGCCCGCAGCCTGGTGGTCTCCCTGCACGCTCCGGTGCTGCCGGGGACCGTCGGGATGATCGGGGCACGCGAGCTCGCCCTGCTGCCCGACGGGGCGCTGCTGGTCAACACCGCCCGCTCGGCGTTGGTGGACGAGGCCGCGCTGCTGGCCGCGCTGGGCACCGGCCGGATCGACGCCGCGTTGGACGTCTTCGACGCCGAGCCGCTGCCGGTCGACCATCCGCTCCGCCGGCTGCCGAACGTGCTGCTGACGCCGCACGAGGCGGCCGGGACGGTGGAGTCGCGGCGGCGGGCCGGCGCGATCGTGGTGGCCGAGATCGACCGGTTCCTCCGTGGCCGACCGCTGGCCCACGAGGTGCGGCCGGAGCAGTTCGACCGAACCGGCTGACCCGGGCTGACCTGCGCTGGCGCGGCCGGAGGCCGGAGAAGTAGCCTCTGCGCTCATGCGCATCGCTCTGGCCGGACTCGCCACCAGTCACCCCTACACCGATGCCCGCGCGCTGCGCGACCACGCGGACCTGGTGGTGTGGGAGCCCGATCCGCAGCGGCTGGCACGGTTCCGGGCCGAGCAGCCGGAGGTCGCCGTGGTCCCCGACCTGGCCGCGTTGCTGGCCACCCGCCCGGACGGCGTGGTCCTCACCGTCCCCACCCCGGAGGTGCCGGACGCGCTGGCCCAGGTGTTGGCCCGCGGGCTGCCTTGCTTCGTCAACAAGCCGGCCGCCGCGACCCTCGGGCAGCTCGAGCGGTTGGAACGCGTCGTGCAGCGGGCGCCCGAACTCGTGCTCACCTCCTCGGTGCTGCGCTTCGCGCCGGACTTCGTGGCGTTCGACGTGCCGCGGGACGAGGTGCTGTCGGTCCGGGCCACGGTGCGGCACGACGTCGGCCTCTGGGCCACCGGCTACAACCCGTGGCAGGACGACCCGGCGGTGGGCGGCGGCACGCTGGTGATGATGGGGCTGCACGGCGTGGAGCTGCTGGTCGCGCTGCTCGGGCCGGCGGTACGGCTGGTCGGGGCCGCCGGCGCCGTACGCCGCCACCGGGGACTGCGCTCCGAGGACACCGGGCTGCTGGCGCTGCAGTGGGACGACGGGGTGCTCGGCGCGGTCGAGGTCCTCGGGGTCAGCGAGGGCGAGGCATACGAGGTGACCGTCCACACCGGCGGTGGAGAGCAGCGGGTGGTGCTGCGCGGCGGCCCGGACCAGCTCGGCTACCGGGCCACCATCGACGCGTTCCTGGGCATGGTCCGAGGTGGGCCGAGCCCGGTGCCGTGGGCGCAGACCCGGGCCGTGCTGGGCCTTCTCGCTGCGGCGCGCGCCACCGCCGGAAGCCGGTGAATACGAAGGGCAGACCGGCATGCCCGTCGGGCCGCGCCGGGCGACCCACCACCCCGGACACCTTGACGCTCCCGTGGCCGGAAGTTACGGTCATGACCGTTACTTCGGAAGGGGTGTGGTGGCATGCGGACGGTGGCGGACCTGGAGGAGCGACTCTCCCGCCCAAGGGACGTCCTGGTGGACGACCTGCGCAAGCTCGACGGCGACATCCTGATCCTCGGCGCGGGCGGCAAGCTGGGGCCCAGCCTGGTCCGGCTGGCGCTGCGGGGGGTCGCGGCTGCGGGCACCGTCGCGCGGGTCGTCGCCGTGTCACGCTTCTCCGAGGCCGGCCTAGCCGACGCGCTGCGCGACGAGGGCGCCGAGGTGGTCGAGGCGGACGTCGCCGACGACGCCACGCTGGCCGCGCTGCCCGACGCGGCGAACGTCGTCTTCCTGGTCGGCGCCAAGTTCGGCACCTCCGGCCGGGAGCACGCCACCTGGGCCACCAACACCTACCTGCCGGGCCGCGTCGCGCAGCGCTTCGCCGGATCGCGCCTGGTGGCGCTGAGCACCGGCAACGTCTACCCGCTCGTGCCGGTGACCGCCGGCGGCTGCGTCGAGCAGACCCCGGTCCAGCCGGTCGGCGAGTACGCAATGTCCTGCCTGGGCCGCGAGCGCATCCTCACCCACTTCGCGCTGCGCGACGACACCCCGCTGGCCCTGATCCGCCTCAACTACGCCGTCGAGATGCGCTACGGCGTGCTCGTGGACATCGCCCGCGCCGTGCACGCCGGCCAGGCGGTGGACCTCACCATGGGACACGCCAACGTCGTCTGGCAGGGCTACGCCAACGAGGTCGTCCTGCGCGCCCTGCACCACACCGCCACACCGCCGTTCGTGCTGAACCTGACCGGGCCCGAGCTGGTCTCGGTCCGCCAGGTATCCGCCGCGGTCGCCGCGCGGCTGGGCCGCGAGCCGATCCTCACCGGCACCGAGGCGCCGACCGCGCTGCTGTCCAACGCCCAGCTCTGCCACCGCCTGTTCGGCTACCCCGACATACCCCTCGCCGAGCTGATCGAGCTGACGGCGGACTGGGTCGCCGACGGCCAGCCCCTGCTCGACAAGCCGACCGGCTTCCAGCGCCGCGACGGCAAGTTCTAGGAGAGACGTGTTGACCGCATCGAGCACCCGACAGGCCGCCGCGCTGGCCCGGTTCCGGCACGGGTGCGTCATCCCCGCCCATCCGCTCGCCCTAGACGCCGACCGCAAGCTCGACGATCGCCGGCAGCGGGCGTTGACCCGCTACTACCTCGCCTCCGGCGCGGGCGGCATCGCCGTCGGCGTGCACACCACCCAGTTCGCCATCCACGACCCGAAGGTAGGCCTGCTCGCCCCGGTGCTGGAACTGGCCGCCGAGACCGCGGCCGGCTCGGACGCGATCCTGGTCGCCGGGGCCTGCGGGGACACCTCGCAGGCCGTCGCCGAGGCGGAGTTGGCGGCCTCGCTCGGCTACCACATGGTGCTGCTGTCGCCGTACGGGCCGCTGGACGAGGACGCTCTCGTCGAACGGGCCCGGGCGGTCGGCGAGGTGCTGCCGGTGATCGGCTTCTACCTGCAGCCGGCCGTCGGCGGCCGGGTGCTGTCCCGGGACTTCTGGGCCCGGCTGGCCGCCCTCGATTCGGTGGTCGGGATCAAGGTGGCGCCGTTCGACCGCTACCGCACGCTCGACGTGCTGCACGGCGTTTGCGCGGCCGGCCGCAACGGCGACCTCGCCCTCTACACCGGCAACGACGACCACATCCTGGCCGACCTGGTGGCGCCGCACCGGGTCGTCGTCGACAGGCGGGCGGTGGAGGTCGAGTTCGTCGGCGGCCTGCTCGGCCAGTGGGCGGTCTGGGCGCGCACCGCGGTGACCCTGCTCGACGAGGCCCGGCGGGCCCGGGCCGGTGACGACACCGCGCTGCGCCGGCTGCTCACCCTGGACGGTCACCTGACCGACGCCAACGCCGCCATCTTCGACGCCGCCAACGGCTACCACGGCTGCATTCCCGGAATCCACGAGGTGCTGCGCCGGCAGGGCCTGCTGGCCGGCCGGTGGTGCCTGGACCCGGACGAGGAGCTCTCGCCGGGACAGCTCGCCGAACTCGACCGGGTGCACCGGGCCTACCAGCACCTGCGCGACGACGACTTCGTCGCCGAGCACCTGGACGAGTGGCTGTCCTGACGCCTGCCGGGAGATTCGGTCCACGTCGACGGGGGCGTGGACCGGATCGTCTCAGAGGGTCAGCCGGTAGAGCGTCAGCGGGCGGCCGCTGGTGCCAGAGGCGAGGTTGCCGGTCCGCTCGGCCAGGCCGGCCAGCTCCAGCCGGTGCAGCATCCGTCGGGCGGTGCGTTGTTGCACGCGCAGCTGGTCGGCCACCTCCCGGCTGGTCAGCGGCTCGTCGCCGACCGTCGTGCGCACCTCCCGCAGCCGCAGCAGGGTGGGCACCGACAGGCCGACCCGCTGGGCGATGACGGCCAGGTTCACCTCCGACGGTGGCGGGGCCGGCGTGGTCGACTCGAGCACGATGTCGGTCTCGCCGCGCAGCGACAGCACCGCCGTGGTCGGGCCGACCCGGCGCGCCCGGCTCAGCGCCCGCCGCGCCAGGTTCTCCGCCTCTGCGGCGCTGCGTCCCAGGCCGAAGCCGATCTGCACGGTCTCGTGCCGGTCAGCGAGGCGGCGCAGCATCGGCAGCGCGGTGAACCCGCCGGTCGCGTCGTGCAGCGGGCCACGGGTGGTGACGATGAGGTACGTGTCCGGGGCGAACCGCGCGAGCGTGCCCCCGAGCCCGGCGACCTCCTTGAGCAGCCCGTCGTCGCCGTCGGAAAGGTTGGCCAGGCCGAGCGCGATCTGGGCGTCCTCCTGGGCCTGGCTGCCGACCTGCAGCAGGAGCTGGCGCAGCGCCGTGCGGACCGAGTGGTTCGACGGGGCCAGGCGGAACGCCGGCATCTCGTGGCGCAGCACCTCGTACACCGAGCTGATGCAGGTGACCGCGACGTCCGCGCCGGCCTTGCGCTGCCGCTGGTGGAATGCCACCACGTCCTCCGAGCTGAGGCCGCTGCGGTACGGCAGCGACCGGACCCGGTCCATCGGCAGGACCGCCTCGCCGAAGGTGGTCGCGACGTCGGCGCCGGTGACGGTGTCGATCGACATCCGGGTGACGTCGTGCCCGGAGCGCAACAGCCGTACGGCCGCCTGGAGCAGGGTCGCGCCGGTGTAGTCGACGAAGACCGCCGGGCGGTTGAGGGCGTTCCCCTCCCGAGCGAGGGTGTAGGGCACCACGCCGGTGAACAGCCATGCGTCCACCTGCCCCGCGTGCGCCTCCACGATCGCCGGAGCCTGCGACTCGTGGTCGTAGTGCAGCCGGCGGGCGGTGACGCCGGGCTGCTCCTCGCAGGTCGCGGCCACGTCGTCGACTAGGTCGTGCGGACCGATGACCCCGATCTCGATGGTCACCGCTGCCTCCTGTCGGGGGTTGCATTGTTCGCAGCACAAGATTACGGTCAGGCCCGGTATTACTGTAGCCCGGGAGGGTACGTGTCGTCGTTTCCCAGCATGGCCGACGCCAGCGGCCGGACGATCGGCGCGGAGGAGTTGGCCGCGGTCAGCCGGGTGCTCGAGTCGGGCATGCTCAGCTCGGTCTGGGGCACGGAGGTCCGCGCCCTGGAACGCGAGATGGCCGACCGCCATGGAGTGTCGCACGCCGTCGCCGCCAGTTCGGGAACCGCGGCCCTGCACCTGGCCGTCGCCGCCGTCGCGCCGGATCCGGGCGACGAGATCATCACCTCTCCGATCAGCGACTTCGGCACGGTCGCGCCCATTCTCGCGCAGAACGCGGTGCCGGTGTTCGCCGACGTCGATCCGTATACCGGCAACCTGGATCCGGCGGCGGTCGCCGCTGCGATCGGGCCGCGCACGCGGGCGATCCTCGCGGTGCACCTGTTCGGCGCCGCCGCCGACCTGCGCGCGGTCGCCGACGCCGCCGGCGTGCCGCTGATCGAGGACTGCGCCCAGGCGTGGCTCACCCGCTACCCGGACGGCACCCTCGCCGGCACGGCCGGCGCGATCGGGTGCTTCAGCCTGCAGCAGTGGAAGCACATCACCTGTGGCGACGGCGGTCTGGCCGTCACCGACGACTCGGTGCTGGCCCGCCGGATGCGGCTCTTCGCCGACAAGGGCTGGCCGCGCGACGAGTCCCGCCGGCACGTCGGCCTCGGCCTGAACTACCGGATGACCGAACTCGCCGGTGCCGTCGCCCGGGCCCAGCTGGCGAAACTGCCGGGGGTGCTCGCCGACCGGCGACGCACCGCCCGGCGGCTGGTCGACGCGCTGGCCGACCTGCCCGGCGTGCACCTGCCGGCGGACGTGGACGCGCACGCCTGGTGGCTGTTCCCGATCGTGCTGGACCCGCCGCTGACCAACCACGGGGTGGCCGGGAAACTAGCCGCCGCCGGGATCCCCGCCCGCGCCGGCTACCTGGAACAGCCGCTGCACTGCGCCCCGGCGCTGACCGAGGCCCCCGTCTACGGCGACTCCCGCTTCCCGCTGACCGTGCCACCGGCGGACCGGTTGCCGGCCTACGGACCCGGGTCGTTCCCGATCGCCGAGCGGATGATCGAGCGGACCCTACTGGTGGTCGACTGGAACGAGCGGTACACCGACGCCCACGTCGACGAGATCGCCCGGGCCGTCCGCGCCGCGGTGACGTCGTGATCGCTCCGGTCGCCGCCGCGCTGCGCGACCGGCTGCGCTGGCGGCTGATCGCCGCGACCGCCACCCCGGTGGACGCGACCGGCGCCGTCGACCCGGACGTGCTCGGCCGCTATCTGCGAGGGCTGGTCACCGACGGGGCGGACGCCTTGGCCGTGCTTGCGCACACCGGACGCGGCCCGTACCACGACGAGTCCACCCGCGCTCTGGTCATCCGCCGCGCCGTCGATACCGGGGCGCCGGTGATCGTCGGCGTCGGCGGCCGGCCGGGGGAGGGGACCGACGAGGTGGTTGCGCAGGCGGCGCGGGCGGCCGCCCTCGGTGCGGCCGGCCTGCTGGTCTTCCCGGTGGACGACGATCCCGTCGACCACCACGACGCGCTCTGGCACGCCGCCGGCCTGCCGATGCTCGCCTTCGACCTCTACCTGCGGCCGTACCCTGAGCCCGAGCTGGCCGAGTTGTTGGGGCACCCCGGTGTCGCCGGGGTGAAGGTGGCCCGGCTGCACGACGCCCTCGCCTGCCAGGCAGCCCTGGCCGCCGCGCACCGGGCCGACCGGCTGGCGGTCACCGGCGAGGACCGCATGTTCGGGCCGTCGCTGATGTGGGGCGCCGAGGCGGCCCTGGTCGGCCTGGCCGCCGCCGCGGTCCCGGTCACCGCCCGGGCGCTGCGCGCCTACACCGACAAGCGGTACGACCAGTTCCTCACCGCCTCCGCCGACCTCGACCGGCTGGCCCAGGTCACCTTCACCGAACCGATGGAAGGGTACGTGCAGCGCATGCTCTGGATCGCCGCCGAGGAAGGCCGGATCCCGGCGAGCCACGCGGACGACCCACACGCCCCGGCGCTGCCCGACGGGGAACGGGACCGGGTGCTGCGAGTGGCCGGGTGCCGGTGAACGACAACCCGTTCGTAGCCGGCGACCTACCGCCGGTGACCCTGGACATCGACGTGCTCGTCGGCCGGTACGCCGACCGGCCCGGGCCCACCGGCGAGCCGGCGGTGGTCGCCGAGACGCTGGCCGCCAACGGCGTGGAGCGGGCAGCCGTGGCTAGCCTGCGCGCCGCCCTGTTCGACGTGCGCAGCGGCAACGACGAGGTGGCCGCCCTCACCGGCCCCGGCGTGCTGCCGGTCGGCGGGCTGGACCTGCGCGACCCGCTCGGCGCCGAGCGGGAGGTCGTCCGGCTCGCCGAGCGCGGCTTCCGGGCCGTGCGGCTGTTCCCCGACGAGCAGCGCGTCGAGCCGGACTTCCCGTCCGTACGCAGCGTCGCCCGCGCGGCCACCGTGGCCGGCCTGGTCATCCTCACCGGCGGGGACGTCCGCCGCTTCTGGCGGCCGCTGCGCGGCGCGACCGTCGTCTTCCTCGACACGCACTTCTACCACCTGGGCGACTTCGTCGTGGTGGCCCGCGACGAGCCGGGCTTCCACACCTCCACCCGGCTGCTCAACTCGCCGGACGCGCTGGAGACCGTCGCCGCGCACGTCGGCGTCGAGCGCCTGCTGTACGGCTCCCGTGCCCCGTTCTACGAACCCGTCGTGCCGCGGCTGCGGCTGGCCCGGGGCGCGCTCGGCCCGTCCGGGGTCGAGGCGGTGACGGGCGGGAACGCCCGCCGGATCCTGGGGCTGGCCGGATGATCATCGACGTGCACGCCCACTGGGGCCCGTGGTTCTTCAGCATGGAGGTCGGCTCGGTCGCGACGAACCTCACGGTGATGGACCGGTACGGCATCGACCTGGCCGTGGTCTCCGCCACCGAGGCGGTGATCTACGGCGTCGCCGCCGGCAACCGGGCGCTGGCCCGGGTCCTGGAGAGCAGCGACCGGCTGCTCGGCTACCTGACGATCAACCCGCGCCGGCTGGACGACGCCGAACGGGACCTGCGCGAACTGCTGCCCACCGGTCGGTTCGTCGGCGTGAAGATCCACACCGACTACACCGGCTCGCCGGCGAACTCGGCGCAGACCCGGGCGGCCCTGGAAATGGCCGCCGCGCACGACCTGCCCGCCCTCGTGCACACCTGGGACACGACGCCGCTCGATCTGGCCCAGGCGGTCGCGGACATCCCCGGGGTGCGCGCCATCGCCGGCCACATGGGTGCGAACGGCTGGCGGCACGCCATCGAGGCTGCCAACGGGGTGGATCGGCTCTGGCTGGAGCCCTGCTTCTCGCACACCGAGGCAGGTCGCTTCGCCGCAGTGGCGGCGGCGGTGAACCCGCGCCGGCTACTCTTCGGCACCGACGCCACCCTGATCGATCCGGCCGCCGCGTACGGGGCGGTGCTCGCCGCCGACCTGCCGCCCGAACTGGCCGAGCGGGTCGCCTGGCGCAACGCCGCCGAACTGTTCCGGCTCGACCTGTCCTCCGACACGGTTCCACGAGTCGGCGGATGAGACAGCGGACCGCCGCCGGGGAGCGTCCGCGAGGCGCAGTCGAGCGTCCGCCCTGCAACGCCTCGCGGGCCGCCGGGGACTCACGGCAACGGCTGTGGCGGGCGTGGGCCCACGTACCGCGAGTCCGGCCGGATGATCTTCGAGTCCTCGGCCTGTTCCAGTACGTTCGCGCACCACCCGATGACCCGGCTGGTGGCGAAGGTCGGCGTGAACATCTCCCGGGGCAGCCCGCACAGGTGCATGACGACGCCCGCGTAGTACTCCACGTTGGTGTGCAGCTTTCGGCCGGGCTTCAGCTCCGCCAGCAGCGACAGCACCCGCTGCTCGACGGCCACGGCGAGGTCCACGAGCTGCCCGCCGAGGGATTGGGCGATCCCCTTGAGCATGCGGGAGCGCGGGTCTTCCGTCCGGTAGATCGGATGCCCGAACCCCATGATCCGCTCCCCGTTGAGGATGCGCGCGCGCAACCACGAGTCGGCCCGGTCGATGGAGCCGATGGCGTCGAGGGTGTCGAGGGCCCGGCTCGGAGCTCCGCCGTGCAGGGGGCCGGACAGCGCGCCGAGCGCGCCGCCGATGCAGGCGTGGATGTCCGCGCCGGTGGAGGCGATGACGCGGGCCGTGAAGGTCGACGCGTTGAAACCATGATCAACGGTCGCGATCAGGTAGCGCTCGACCGCCCGGGCGTGGAGCTCCGACGGCTCCGCACCGCTGATCATGTACAGGTAGTTCGCCGCGTGGGACAGGTCGTCGCGCGGCGCGATCGGCTCCAACCCCGCTCGCAGGCGGTACAACGCGGCCAGCAGGCTGGGCGTGAGGGCGCAGAGCGCCATGGCTTGCGCCCGCCGCTCGGCCGGCGGCGTGTCGTACAGCGCGCCGGCTCCGGCGGCGAGACCGGCGACGGCCAGCGCGGCGCGCAGCCCGCCCATCGGGTCCTGAGCAGTCGAGGCCGCGGCGATGCCAGGCAGCGCGGCGGCGACCGCGGGCGGGATGTGACGCAGCGGTGCGGCCTCCTCGTGCAGCGCCTTGGGCTCGGCGGGGAGGGAACCGTCGACGAGGAGCGCCCAGACGTCCTCGAGCGTCCGCCGTTCTGCCAGGTCGATGGCGGAGTACTGCCGGTAGTGGTAGAAGCCCTCGTCGCCGCGGACGTGGCCGATCGTGGTGTCGGTGACCACGACGCCGGCGAGTCCGCGCGGAACGGTGATGGTGTCAGCCATGCGGGCAGCGTCGCGCCGGCGGACCGGGCCGGTCAACATTGATCCAGTCAACGTGAGAGCATGGCCACATGTCGGGGGACCAACTGCTGACGACCGCCGAGGTGGCGCACCGCCTGCGCATCAAGCCGGAGACCATCTACGCGTACGTCAGCCGTGGGGTGCTCGACAGAGTCAAGGTTCCCGGCGAGCGGATCAGTCGCTTCCGTCTGGCCGACGTGGAGCGGCTGGCCTCCCGTACACAGGCGACCCGGCCGGAACGTGATGTCGCCCCGGCGATGCGCACCGCCACCACCCTGATCGCGTACGGGCGGTTGCACTACCGGGGGCTGGACGCCGCCAAGCTCGCGCCGGTGACCCCGTTCGAGGAGGTCGCGAACTGGCTCTGGACGGGCGAGCGGCGCCGGGACGCCTTCGTGGCGTCCGCGGAAACCCGGGATCGGGCCGGGCAGGCCGGCGACCACCTGCCCGCCCAGGCCCGGCCCTTCGACCGGCTGCCGGTGATCGTGGCCGTCGCGGCCGCGACGGACCCGCTGCGCTTCGACCTGGCGCCGGCCACCGTCACGGCTCTCGCGCCCGCGCTGCTGTCCACCATGGTCGATGCTCTGCCCCTCGTGGGCGGGACACCGCCGGACGACGGTCTGGCAACCCGCCTGTGGTCCCGGTTGACCGGCACGCCGGCGTCCGCGGACGGCGTCCGGGCGCTCAACGCCGCACTCGTCCTGCTCGCCGACCATGACCTGGCCGCGTCGACCATCGCGGTACGCGTTGCGGCATCGACCCGCGCGAACCCCTACGCGGCGGTGCTCGCCGGTCTCGGTGCGCTGGACGGGCCGATGCACGGAGCGGTCGGCAGCAGCGTCTACCGGTTCATCGAGGCCGCGCTGCGCGACGGGGCGTCGGCCGCGATCGCCGAATGGCTGCGGACCGGCGGCCTGCCCGGCTTCGGGCACTCGTTGTATCCGGAGGGCGACCCGCGCGGGGCGGCCCTGCTCGATCTCGTCGCGCGGTTGCCGGTCGGGGGCGACCTGCGGCGAACCGTCGACGACCTGGTCACCACGGCGGCCCGGCGAGGCGCCCTGCCCAACGTCGACTTCGCCGTCGCCGCGTTGGCGCACGTGACTGGCATGGGGCCGGGCGCCGCGGAGGTGATCTTCGCAGTCGCCCGGACGGCGGGCTGGATCGCGCACGTCATCGAGGAGTACGCCCAGCCGAACAACCGGTTCCGGTGGAGCAGCGGCTACACCGGGCCAACCCCCGCGCCGGCGTGAACTCCGACTCACGGCGCGGGGCCACGGCAGCTGGACGCGACGGCCCCCGTCGCGGGCCGGGCGTAGCGACGGGACGACAAGGTCGATCCACTCTTCCGGCTGCGAACTACTTCCCGGGCAGCGGGAAGCGGGCGAGGTCCATGCCGAGCATTTCCCAGGTCGACCTGCCGTGCGGGGTGAAGTTGAAGGCCGGGTTGTTGTACCAGCCGCGTGGCACGTTGTCGTACAGGGTGGTCACCTCGCCGTCGGGGACGGTCGGCAGCTCGCAGATGTCGTTGGTCCAGTGCACCCAGGAGAAGACCCGGCCGTCAATCCCGTTGAACTGGCCGTATCCGCCGAGGCCACCCTCCATGACGATGGTGCGGGTGCTCAGGTCGTAGGCGAACCAGGCCCCGCGCGGGCGGCGGCCCATGGCGTAGAGCAGGTTGCCGACCACGTGCAGGCTCTCGTACGACTGCCAGTCCGGCTTGATCTTGATGTACGACGCGGCGCGGCTGCCCTACGCGGCCAACGTCGAGGCGGCCCGCCGGGTCGCCGACTGGGCCCACGAGCGGGGACTCTGGCTCGAGGCGGAGCTGGGCTGGATCGGCGGTAAGGACGGCGAGGCGCCGTTGGACGCCCACACGCCGGGCTCCCGCACGGATCCGGACCAGGCGGCGGCGTACGTGGCGGCGACGCGGGTGGACGCGCTGGCCGTGGCGGTCGGCAGCAGGCACGCCATGACCACCCGGACGGCAACCCTCGACCACGCGCTGATCGCCAAGCTGCGGGACGCCGTCGCCGTGCCGCTGGTGCTGCACGGCTCATCAGGGGTGCCGGACGAGGAACTCGTGCGAGCGGCGGCCGGTGGAATCGCCAAGATCAACATTGGTTACGGCGCTGAACGTCGCGTTCACCTCCGCGATCCGCGCCCGCCTCGCCGACGATCGCGCCGTCACCGACCCACGCGCGTACCTGTCCGTCGGCAGGGCCGCGATGACGGAGGCCGTCGAGCACTTCCTCCGGCTTCTCGCATCGTCGCGCGGCTGACCTGGTGCAAGGCTGGTCCTCGGGAAGATCCAGGATGACGCCGGCCGTCGCGACATCGACCTCACCGTCGTACTCGTCGCGGGCCGCCGCCCGGGCGGCGGAATGGTCCGTACCCGGCCGCAGGTGCGTCAGGAGCAGGCGTCGCGCACCGGCCGCCGCAGCCTGCTGACCGGCGTCGCGCGCGCTCGACTGGAAGCCCTTCGAGTCCTCCGGCACCTCGTCCAGGTAGGTCGCCTCGGCCACGAGCAGGTCGGCACCGCGTGCCAGATCGACGACGTCCGAACTTGGGCCGCTGTCCCCGGTGTACGCGATCACCTGGCCGCCCGCAGCCAGCCGCACGCCGGCGTTCGGCACCCAGTGCGATAACAGCCGGGTCTGGGCGCGGAACGGGCCGATGGTGAGGTCGCTGCCGGCGGTGAACTCGTGCAGCACGTAGGCGGCGTCCAGCATGCCGGGACGGTCCAGCGCCAGCACCGCGTCCAGCGCACCCGGCAGCGCGTACACGGGTAGCGGTGGGGGACGGTCGTCGCGCAGCGTACGCGCCCGCAGCAGGGGATTGAGATCGGCGCAGTGATCGGGATGGCCGTGGCTGACGAACACCGCGTCGACCTGGTCAGCTCTGACGTGTTCCAGCAGCCGCGGCATCGTCGCGTAGCCGACGTCGACGAGCAGCCGGAAGTCGTCATGTTCCACGAGGTAGCCGCTGCACGCCTGGCCCGCCTCCGGCCAGACACCACATCCGCCGAGAACGGTGAGCCGCATCGTGAAGACTATACCGACCAGCCTGTCACAGCCGAACCACTTTGTGTCACTGCTCCCTATCTGACGCGCCGCCTGAACGTAGATGCCGTTTTGCGCGGCGTAAGAACCCCTGGGGATCCCTAAGAAGTAGGGAGTCGGGACAGGTTGATCATGCTCAGCCGGTGCCGGACGGCCAGGTTTGGGCAGGCCAGGCACCTGACACCACACGGGGCGAGGGTTCGTCCGGTGGCTCGTTTCGGGAACACCCCCAAACGAGCCCCCATCGCCGTACCCAATCGAGCCCCGGAACGAGCGCGGACGAAAGGGCCACGGTTGCCGCGTGATGATGGCCGTTTCATCGCCGTGCCGGCCGACCGCCGCATCGGTGCCCGCGGTCGCGTTCAGCGTCGTCTGGCAGCCGCAGGCCGAGCCACCGGCCACGCGGGTGGAGCCGAACGAAGCGCGGGACACCCGCCCGGTCCCGTTCGGACCGGCCGCCCACCCGGTTCCTGGTGCCAGCGCAACTCTTCCCCGGGTACGAGGCGGTCGTCGTCCTCGCCACCGCCGCCCACGCACTTGGACCGGCCGGTCAACGCCCGACCCGATCCGGCCGGCCCGCGGTCGAACCCGGTGGCCATAAGCCGGCTCGCGCCGGTACTCGGTCGGCTCGACCCCCGGCAGCCGACGATGGTCCGGCACGTTTGCCTGACGATGGTCGCGAAGGTTCTGGCTTCCGGGCGGAGGCCACGCCGGGCCGGCCTGACGTTGGTCCCCGACGAGGACGTCACCTCTACGCCGCAGACGTCCGCGAACGCGCGCCTCGACCCGCAGCACCTGGCCGCCTGCTGGCGGATCCTCGAGGCCTGAGCCGGCGTACGGCGAGGATCGTCACCAGCGCGGCGGCAAGCGGGAGGTGCAACAGACTGGAGGTCGTCATGACCGCTGGTCAAATTCGACGAAGACCGCGAATGGTATGTGCCGGGACGCGGGGTCGAGGACATTGTCGAATCGGTGCCTGCCGGGATGCTCGAGGACAGTGACACGGCACCTGTAATCCTCCGTAACCGCGCGTGGCATATTCGGCCGTCGGCGTGGGTAGAAGGACGTCACTGCGCCGGGGCGGGTAGGGGCGATCTGTCTGGCTCCACGGGCCGACCGGGCCCCCTCGTCCGCTGGCGGTGCGATGTAGCCCGGTCTACCGCGCAGAGGGAGGGCGGCCGATCATGCTGTTCCAAGGTGGATTCATTCGTCGACGGCGGGCACCGGCTGGAGGATCGCCTGCCCGCCCGCTCGCCGGCCGGAGCTGGCGACCTGCCGGAGTGCCCAGCTATTGCGAGCGGCACCATCGTGTCGTCCGCCGGGTGCGGTGACCGTCATGCCCGCCCCGCCCGCGCCCCGGACCGCGCCCTCCGTCCTGGCGGTACCCCCGACGTACCTGCAGTACCTGCAGGTCAGGCTGCTGGAGGCCGAGGCCAGCCTGACCGCGATGACCGAGAAGTACGAGCGGACGAAGGCTCGCTTCGACCGCTGCTACGCACGCCGCGGCATCACTCCGCAGACCGACATCGTCAATTACATCAATGCGAAATCGATGAACCCCGAGCTGAAGTTCTGGTATTCCAAGGTCGAGCATTTCCAGCGGGAGGTGACCGCCTACGGGGCGGTGCTGACCGGGCTTGATGCCGCGCGACGGATGCTGGGTGACGACGGTCACCGGGCACCCGAGTACGGGCGGGCACGCAACAGCCGGCGCGTGCTGAATCGCGCCAGCTGACGGCCGACGGGCGGCACCACTGCGCTGATCGACCCCCAGGCCGGGTATCGGTCGGCAGACTGCAGGGGTGAAAGCTCCGCGCGCGATCAGGTGGACGCCGTGGCGGTTCGTAACCGTGTTCGGCGTGGTCAGCCTGCTGTCGGACGTGGTGTACGAGGGTGCCCGGTCGGTCATTGGCCCGTACCTGGCCACCCTCGGCGCATCGGCGACCCTCGTCGGGCTGGTCACCGGCGTGGGGGAGGGGTTCGCCTTGGCCGGGCGGCTGGGCACCGGGCCCCTCGCCGACCGTACCCGGGCCTACTGGCCCCTCGTACTGCTTGGCTACGCCGTGACCATGGTCGCCGTGCCCGCTCTAGGGTTGACCACCGCGCTGTGGCTGGCTGCGGCGCTGTTCATCGCGGAGCGTGCCGGCAAGGCGATCCGCGGTCCGGCGAGGGACGTGATGCTCTCGCACATCTCCATCTGGTTCACCCCGTCCCGCCTGGGCGTCGGGTCCAGCCAGATGTCGTACGAGGCGTTGTGGATGGCGCCGCTGACGTACCGGTAGTTGATGCTGCTGGTGGCGCTGCTGATCTGGCTCACCTGGATCGGTAGGTTCGTGCCGGGGGAGCAGTTGGTGTAGTGGCAACCGAAGAACACCGAGGGGTACGCCGTCGGCGCGCCGTTGGTGGGGTTGCTGCCGTTCTGGGTGGGTGATCTCGAAGCCGGTGTCGGTGACGTTGATGCACTGCTTGGCGCTGGTGCCCCAGCGGTTGTTCTGCACACCACGTACCGGCTCTGGATGACGGTCGAGCCGTACTGCTCGCAGATCTGGGTGTCGGCGGAGGCGTTGCCGCCGAGTGCCACGGCGACGATCGAGCCGCCGAGCAGCAGGCCGGCGGCGACCAATGCCCGAAGTGGACGTTTCATGACGCTCCTTGACCGCGGCGCGTGCCGGGCGCCGGACGGGTCGGGGCGAATGCGGGAGCGCTCCCACGCTCACCGACACATTTACATGTCTGAAACTGACGCGCAACCGTACGCGTCAAACTGATGAAATGTGAGGATTGCCACGCCCGCGCCGGACGGCCGTCGGCGGACGTCCAGCTAACCGGCGCGGGCCGCCCAACGATCGTCTCCGGGCGGGCCGATCGGGCCCTGGTGTGCGCCGATAGCGCCGAGTAGCGTGTTGCCTCCAACGCGTGCCGTATCCCCTCCGGAGGCGTACACCACCATGGGTGGCTCCCCCCTGCGCATCCTCGTCGTCGGCGCGGGCATTGCCGGCCTGGCCGTGGCCCGGGCGCTGCGCCTGGCGGGCTTCCGGCCGGACGTCACGGACAAGCTGCCACCGGGCGAGTCCACCGAGACGGGCCTCTACCTGCCGGGCAACGCCGCCCGCGCGCTGCACCGACTGGGCCTGCACGACCCGGTCCGCCCGCTCGGGCAGGTGATCCACCGGCAGCGCTTCTTCGACGCCGCGGGCGCACCGCTCTGCGAGGTCGACCTCGACGCCCTCTGGGCCGGCGTCGGCGAATGCCGGGCCCTGCCCCGGGCGGATCTGCACCGGGTGCTGCTCAGCGGAGCCGGCGGCGCCGTCCGCCACGGCGCCGAGGTCCGCACCCTGGACCTGCTCCCGCGCGGGGTCGGAGTCACCTTCACCGACGGCACCAGCACCGAGTACGACCTGGTCATCGGTGCCGACGGGCCGCGATCCTCGGTCCGCACCCTGGCCTCCCTCGGCGGGCCGCCCCGCCCGGTCGGGCAGGTGGTCTACCGGGCCGTGCTCCGCGATGGCCCTCCGGTCACCGAGTGGACCGCCCTGCTCGGTCAGCGCTCCGGGATGCTGCTGGTGCCGATCGGCGCCAATCGGCTGCACTGCTACGCCGACGAGGCCGGCACCGACCCGCCCGCCGACCCACTGGCCCGGCTGCGCGACCTCTTCGCCGACTACCGCGGCCCGGTGCCCGAGGTGCTGGCGGCGCTCGACCGGGTGCACGTCGGGATCACCGACGAGGTGGAACTGGGCCGCTGGCACCGGGGGCGGGTGCTGCTGGTCGGCGACGCCGCGCACGCCACCGCGCCGACGCTGTCCCAGGGTGCGGCGATGGCGCTGGAAGACGCCGTGGTGCTGGCCGAGTCGCTGCGCGCCGCCGGCAGCGTGGAGGCGGCGCTGGTGGCGTACGAGAGCCGCCGCCGCCCGCGTACCCGATGGGTGCGGGACCGGACCCGGGACCGCAACCGGACCCGCGACGTGCCGCCGGCGCTGCGCGACCCGCTGCTGCGCGGTCGAGGCGGCCGGATCTTCGGGGAGCACTACCGGCTGCTGGTCGGCCCGCTGTAGATCGTGTCCCGCCACCCCACGCGGCGCTGCGACCTGCCGGGGACTATCCTCCTTGCGGATGACGGCCCGCAGATAACCAGCGTGTGCCGAGCGGGACAACCGAGAACCGGAGGCCACTCGTGACCACCGTCGCACCCAAGCCGGTCGTGACCCGGCCCTGGCCGGTCCGGGAGCCGGTCAAGGGGTCGGCCATCGCGCGGCTGCTGCGTACCACGGACGCGAAGCAGATCGGGATCATGTACATGGTCACCGCGTTCGCGTTCTTCATGATCGGTGGCCTGATGGCCCTGATCATGCGGGCTGAGCTGGCCCGACCCGGGCTGCAGTTCCTGTCGCCCGAGCAGTACAACCAGCTGTTCACGATGCACGGCACGATCATGCTGCTGTTCTTCGCGACGCCGATCGTGTTCGCCTTCGCGAACTACATCGTGCCGATCCAGATCGGCGCGCCCGACGTCTCCTTCCCGCGGCTGAACAGCTTCGCCTACTGGCTGTACCTGTTCGGCGGCACGATGGCGACCGCCGGTTTCATCACCCCGGGTGGCGCCGCCGACTTCGGCTGGTTCGCGTACGCGCCGCTGAGCAGCGTCGAGCACTCGCCCGGCATCGGCGCCAACATGTGGATCATGGGTCTGGCCATCTCCGGCCTGGGCACCATCCTCGGCGCGGTGAACATGATCACCACGGTGCTCACCCTGCGTGCGCCCGGCATGACCATGTTCCGGATGCCGATCTTCACGTGGAACATCCTGGTCACCAGCCTGCTGGTGATCCTGGTCTTCCCGCTGCTGGCCGCCGCGCTCTTCGCGCTCGCCGCGGACCGCATGCTCGGTTCCCACGTGTACGACCCGGCGACCGGTGGGCCGATGCTCTGGCAGCACCTGTTCTGGTTCTTCGGGCACCCCGAGGTCTACATCGTCGCGCTGCCGTTCTTCGGCATCATCAGCGAGGTCATTCCGGTCTTCTCCCGCAAGCCGATCTTCGGCTACAAGGGTCTGATCGCCGCGACCGTCGCGATCGCCGCGCTCTCGATGAGCGTCTGGGCGCACCACATGTTCGCCACCGGCCAGGTGCTGCTGCCGTTCTTCAGCTTCCTGAGCTACCTGATCGCCGTGCCCACCGGCATGAAGTTCTTCAACTGGATCGGCACCATGTGGCGGGGCCAGATCAGCTTCGAGACGCCCATGCTCTGGGCGGTCGGCTTCCTGGTCACGTTCCTCTTCGGTGGTCTCACCGGTGTGCTGCTGGCCAGCCCGCCGATCGACTTCCACGTGTCGGACTCGTACTTCGTGGTGGCGCACTTCCACTACGTGCTCTTCGGCACCATCGTGTTCGCAGTCTTCTCGGGCATCTACTTCTGGTTCCCGAAGATGTTCGGCCGGATGCTCGACGAGCGCCTGGGCAAGGTGCACTTCTGGCTCACCATGATCGGCTTCCACACCACGTTCCTGGTGCAGCACTGGCTGGGCAACGAGGGCATGCCGCGCCGGTACGCCGACTACCTGCCCAGCGATGGCTTCACCACGCTGAACATGATCTCCACGATCGGCGCGTTCATCACCGGTATCTCGACGCTGCCGTTCATCTACAACTGCTGGAAGTCGTACAAGACCGGCCCGGTGGTCGAGGTGAACGACCCCTGGGGTCACGGCAACTCGTTGGAGTGGGCGACGAGCAGCCCGCCGCCGCTGCGCAACTTCGACCGGATGCCCCGGATCCGCTCCGAGCGGCCGGCGTTCGACGCGAAGTTCCCGGAGCTGGCCGCCGGCGGCCAGAGCCTGGCCGGCCCGCCGGAGGGTGGCTCCAAGCCGCTCACCAGCGAGTCGGACGGCGGGGCCAGCTACCGCGAGGACATCGCCAGCGACGTCGACCGGAACTGACAACCAGCTCCGCAGCTGTACGACGGGCGCCGCCACCGGGACCACCGGAAGCGGCGCCCGTCGCCATGCCCGGCCCGGCGCCGCCCGGGTCCGGCCCGACCCGATGGCCACTCGTCCCGGCTCGGCCCGCCATGGCTCGGCTCGGCCCGCCACTCCCCGGCCCGTTACCGCCCGGCCGGGCCCGCCACGGTCGGCCCACCCGCTCGCCCCACCGTTCGCCCCACCGCTCGGCCCGCCACCGCTCGGCCTGGCACGGTTCGCCCCACCGCTCGGCCCACCCGTCCGGCCCGCCACGGCTCGCAACACCGCGCGGCCCGTCAACGGCCGGCCCGGCCTGTCACCGCCCGGCCCGGCCCGACCCGGCCTGACGGCCCGCCGGGCCACCTGTTCCTGATCAGCGTTATACCTGCGAGTCATAGTTATGACTCACAGGTATAACCCTCTTCCGGCACATGCTGGCGGGCAGCGGCATCGGCGGCATGACGATCGCCGTCGTCTGGGCGCGGACCACCACGAACAGGCTCGGCCCGACGCTGGCTGGGCGCGGCCCGCACCGACTAAGCGCGTGCAGGCCGGGAAGCCTCGTGCCGGCCTGGGCCGGACAGGCTCTTCCCGGCCAGGCCGGAGAGGTGCGTTTCCGCTCAGGCTGGGGGCTCTTCCCGCTCAGGCTGGGGGCTCTTCCCGCTCAGGCTGGGGGCTCTTCCCGCTCAGGCTGGGGGCTCTTCCCGCCCAGGCCAGGGGCTTCTCACGACCAGGCCGGGAGGCAGGTTCCCGGCCAGGCGGTGACGTGCCGGCCTCAGCGGGCGGCGGGGGCGAGGTCGGTCTCGACGGGCGGCGGCAGGGCGGCCGCGTCCGCGTTGCGGCGGCGACGTAGCTCGATCGGGAGCACCACCAGGGTCACCAACGCGCCCAGCGCACCGGTCACCACGAAGCCCCAGAGCGGGGCGCTGGCGTCGATCACCGCACCCGCGAGCGGTGCGCCGACCGCGATGCCGACGGTGACGGCGGATCCGTGCAGGCCCATCGCCTCACCGCGTACCTCGGCCGGTGCCAGGCGGCTGACCGCGTCGGACGAGGCCGCGATGGTCGGCGCGCAGAGCGCCCCGGCCGGGATCAGCGCCAGGCAGAGCAGCCACCAGTGCGAGCCGCCCAGCCCGACCGGGATGGTGCAGAGGCCGAGCGCCGCGGTCAGCGCCAGCGGTGAGAGCGAGCGGTGCACGGCACCGTAGGCGAAGCCACCGACCAGCGAGGCGACCGCCCAGGCGGCCAGCACCGCCCCGGTCCACCCGACCTCACCGCTCTCCCGCAGCACGGCGACCACCGCCACGTCGGTCCCGCCGAGCACGAGGGTGGCGGCGGCGCTGACGGCCAGCACGGCGAGCAGGCGCGGGGTCAGCCACTCGCGGCGGGGCACCCGGCGCCGCGGGCCGGTGGGCTCCGCGGCGCCGCGGATCGGCGGATTGAGCAGCCACAGGGCGATGCCGGCGGCAACGATCCCGGCGCCGACCAGGTAGAGGGTGGTCCGCGCGGAGATCGCGGTGACCAGGGCCACGGCCAGCGCGGGGCCGATCATGAAGGACAGCTCCACCGACATGGAGTCCAGCGCGTACGCCGGGCGGCGACGGTCCTCCGGGACCAGCGCGGCGATGGACTGCCGGACCACCGAGAAGATCGGCAGGGCCAGCGAGCCGGCGACGAAGGCGGCCGGTAGCAGCAGCGGGTACGGCAGCGAGGGCGCGGTGGCCCAGAACACCGCCTCGGCGATCCCGGTGAGCACCAGGACCGGGCGCAGGCCACGCCGGTCCACCAGCCGGCCGAGCAACGGGCCGCCGATCGCCGCGCCCACGGTGATGGCCGCGCCGACCAGGCCGGCCGCCCCGTAGCCCCGATCCAGGTCGAGCACCACGTGGAAGGTCAGCGTCACCCCGGTCGCGGTGAGCGGAATCCGGGCGAGGACGGCTACCAGCAGCAGCGACCGCAGGCCGGGCAGAGCGAGCGCTTCCCGGTAAGGCTTCATGTTCACGTGGGTCCGTACCTCCGGCGACATCCTCGACCGGTGGCGGGCCGATGACCAACGATTTACCTCGTCATGCGGCCCTGATCACAGGTTGACCGTTCAGGGTCACCCCCGCGCTGTCCATCGCCCGCAGCGCCACGTCGGTGGTGTCCGGAGCGACCGCCGCCGTCAGATCGAGCAGCACGGTGGTGGCGAAACCCTCCCGGGCGGCGTCCAGCGCGGTCGCCCGGACGCAGTGGTCGGTGGCGATGCCGACCAGGTCGACCCGGTCCACGTCGTGCCGGCGCAGCCAGTCGGCCAGGCACTCGCCGTCGTCGGCGTGCCCCTCGAACCCGGAGTACGCCGCCGCGTGCTCGCCTTTGTGGAAGATCGCCTCGACGCGCTCGGTGGCCAGGTCGGGGTGGAACTCCGAGCCGCTGGTGCCGACCACGCAGTGCCGGGGCCAGGACTCCACGAAGTCCGGCGGATCGCCGAAGTGCGCGCCCGGGTCGATGTGGTAGTCCTTGGTCGCGACCACGTGCGTCCACCGGTCCGGCTCGGCGGCGAGCAGCCGGGAGATGCCGGCGGCCACCCCCGCCCCGCCCCCGACGGCCAGCGAGCCGCCCTCGCAGAAGTCGTTCTGCACGTCCACGATGATCAGCGCGTTGCGCACTGGGCGCTCCTCTCGTCACGGCCGGGACCCGTGTGGCGGGGCCCGGATGGTCTCAGTCGGCGGGTACGACGGTGACCGGCACGGCCGGGTCGCCGGCGGAGAGCTTCAGCCCCTCCCAGGGGATGGAGATCAGGCACTCCCGCAGGTGCTCCCGCGACTCGTCGAGGGTGGGCCGCGCCACCGGTTCGCCGTGGACCACGAACGAGCGCTGGAGCAACCGGTCGTTGGGCTGCCGGTCCGGCACGCCCTGCGGGCAGATGACCTCCTCGGTGGCGGTGCCGGTCGGCTTGTGCCGGCGGACCGCCACCTTCCGGCCGCCGATGGTCGCCTTCTGCTCGGAGCGCTTCACCACCGGCCGTCCGTCGACCTCGACGAGCTTGTAGACCAGCCCGACGGTGGGCGCTCCGGAGCCGGTGACCACCGCCGTGCCCGCGCCGTACATGTCCACCGGCTCGGCGGCCAGCGCGGCGATCGAGTACTCGTCCAGGTCGCCCGAGACGATGATCTTGGTTTCGGTGGCGCCCAGTGAATCCAGCAGGTCCCGGGACTGCTGGGCGATCACCGCCAGGTCGCCCGAGTCGATCCGCACCGCCCGCAGCTCGGGCCCGGCCATCGCTATCGCGTTGCGAATGCCCTGGGTGATGTCGTACGTGTCGACCAGGAGCGTCGTGTCCTTGCCCAGCGTGGCCACCTGCGAGGCGAACGCGGCCCGTTCGTCGTCGTGCAGCAGCGTGAACGCGTGTGCCGCTGTGCCCGCCGTCGGGATGCCGTAGCGCGCACCGGCGGCGAGGTTGGAGGTGAACTGGAAACCGGCCAGGTACGCGGCCCGCGCCGCGGCCACCGCGGCCTCCTCGTGCGCCCGGCGCGATCCCATCTCGATCAGCGTCCGGCCGCGTGCCGCGGTCACCATCCGGGCCGCCGCGGCGGCAACCGCGCTGTCATGGTTGAGCACCGAGAGCGCCAGCGTCTCCAGCACCACGCACTCGGCGAAGCCGCCGGAGACGGTGAGGATAGGCGAACTGGGGAAGAACAGCTCACCCTCGGCGTACCCGTCGACGTCGCCGGTGAAGCGGTAGTCGGCGAGCCAGGCCGCTGTCGCGTCGTCGGCCACCCCGGTCTGGCGCAGGAAGTCGATCTCCGCCGGGTCGAACCGGAAGTCGCGGATCAGCTCGATCAGCCGGGCCGTGCCGGCGACCACGCCGTACCGGCGCCCGGTTGGCAGCCGGCGGCTGAACACCTCGAAGACGCAGCGGCGGTCGACGGTGCCGTCCCTGAGGGCCGCGCTGACCATGGTCAGCTCGTAGTGGTCGGTCAGCAGCGCGGGGCGGAGGGTGCTCACCGCCCCAGCCTAAGGTTCAGCTCGCGTCGCCGCCCTCGTGGCCCGGGATCGATCGCAGCGCCGCCCACAGCTCGGCCCTGCCGGTCACGCCGAGCTTGGTGTAGATCCGCTGGAGATGGTTCTCCACGGTCCGTGCGGAGAGGTAGAGCCGCTCGGCGATGGCCCGGCTGGTCGCGCCGTGCGCGGCGAGCCGGGCCACCTGCCACTCCCGCTCGGTCAGCACCGGCGCCCCGGCCTGCAGCGCCGGCGTGCGGATCAGGTCGCAGCGGCTGAGCAGCCCGGCAAGGCGCTCCCGGGCGTCGCCGGCCGCCGCCGAGTGCTGCCGGCGCAGCCGGTGCAGGGCCTGGGCGGTGGCCTCGGCGGCGTACACGTGCAGCTCCAGCGCGACGTAGTCGTCGGCGACCGCGAGCAGATCCGCGGCGGCGTCGGTCACCGCGGCCCGGGCGTGCCGGGCCAGCAGTGGCGGGAGCACGCCGTCGACCTGTTCGGAGAGCTCGGCGAGGCGCTGCGCGACGGTGCGCCGGCTGCCGTCGGAGCAGGTGGGCCCGACCGGCGCGCCGGCCTGATCCAGCCGGACCAGGTCGTGCAGGACGTGCACCTCGTGCCCGGCGAAGCCGTCCGCGCGCAGCCGGTCCACCAGGTCGTTGAGCTGTTTGATCGCGCCCGGCAGGTCGCCCGTCGCGGCGAGCACCGCGCCGCGGGCCTGCTCCAGCCACGGGTAGAGCACCGCCATGCCCGGTGCGTGGGTGCGGTCCGCCTCGGCCATCGCCTCGGTGGCCTGCGCCGCGTCGCCGCGCAGCGCCGCCGCCTGCGCCCGCTCGGCCTGGGCCAGACCGGCGTAGACCCGACTGGTGGCCAGCACCGCGCAGGCGCCCAGCGACGTCCGCATCGCCGCGTCGCTCTGCCCGCGCAGTCGGGCCGCGTACGCCTGGACGATGGCCAGGTATCCGGTGCCGAGCCGGAAGTCCCCCGCACCCGCGAGGTCGGCGAACTCGTCGGCCACGATCGCGTCGATGCCGGCCAGGTCACCGGTGAGCATGAGCCGGGTGCCCCGGGCCAACTCCAGGGCCAGTTGCAGGTACGGCATGTCGGTCCGCCAGCTGGCCGCCGCGGAGTGCACCTGGGCGATGGCCGTACCGCTGCGGCTCAGCTGGCCCTTTGCGGCCTGGACGTACGCGATGGTGCTGCGGGCCAGCTCGCGGGCGGCGACACTGGCCGCCGGCCGGTCCAGCACCCGCTGGCTGAGCCGCACGGCGGTGCTCGTGTCCAGCCGGTGCAGTCGCATGATCGCCTCGAAGGCGTGCACCCGGGCCCGGTCGGCGGAATCGCCGAGGTGCTCGACACGGGACGCGATCTCCTCCACGGTGGACTCCCGGCTCAGCCCCCAGTAGCTGACCATCCCCCGCACGGTCAGCCACCGGCAGAGTCGCCGCTCGTCGCCGGGGTCGGGGCTCACCGCGTCCAGGACCTCGATCGCCTCGTCCGGTCGGTCGGCGAACATCAGGATGGTGGCCAGCAGCTCGGCTGCGTCCGAGCCGCCGTCGGCGTTTAGCGCGGCGCGGGCGAGCCGGGTCGCCAGCGGCACGTCGTAGCGGGTGAACGCCTGCACCGCGGCGTCCAGAAGCAGGGCCGGGTCCTGCGCGGTGCCCGAGTCGAGCCGCCACACCGCCACCCGCAACAGGTCGTCGCGGCGGCGCTTGCCGACCCGCTCGAGCAGCTCCGCGAGGCTCGCCTGGAGTCGCCGGGTGCGACTGACCGGGCAGCGGCGGCGCATCACCTCGCCGTAGAGCGGGTGGGCCAGCCGGACGTTGGTCCGCCGGTCGTGCTGCACCACGCTGATCAGCCCACGTTCTTCGGCGATCTCCACGTCGGCCGGGTCGGCGGCCTGGTTGAGCAGGTGCAGGCCCAGGGGCTCGCCGAAGGCGACCAGCTCGACGACCGCGCGGACGCCGTCGGTGAGCTGCCCGACGCGGGTGTCGATCAGGTCGGTCAGGTTGGGCGCCAGCTCGAGCCGCCCGGTCCACTTCCAGATGCCGTAGGTGCGCTTGAGCTCCGCGCTGCCGTTGGCGGCGTGCACCAGCTCGCGCAGCAGCAGCGGGTTGCCGGCCGACAGCCGGCCGAGGCGGTCGGCGGAGCCGGCGTCGACCGGGCCGCCCAGGATCGTCGCCAGCAGCCCGGCGGTCTCCGCCGGTGGCATCGGGGTCAGCTCGACGTGTTCGACCAGGTCGTCGGTCCAGAGTGCGCGGATCGGCAGCGGGATCTGCTCGCCGTCGCGCAGGGTGCCGACCACGGTGGCGTTCTCCGCGCGGGCGACCAGGTGCACCAGCGCCGCGGAGGGCGGGTCGAGCAGGTGCGCGTCGTCGATGGCGAGCACGATCCGCCGGCCGGCGGCCTGCTGTTGCAGCACGCCCAGCGCCCAGCGGAGGATGCCGGCGGGAGAGAGGCCCTGGGGCTGCTCGGCGGGGAGGACCTGCACCAGCCCGCCGAACGGCAGCGCGGCCGTGGTGGCACTGGCCGCGATGGTCCAGATCGCGTACCGGTCGGTGGGCAGCGTGCTCACGCCCTCGCGCAGCAGCCGGCTCTTGCCGATGCCCGCGCTGCCGCTGAAGAAGAGCCCTCGGCCGGCCTCCCCGGTCACTGCCGCCAGCAGGCGGTTGAGCTCATCGGTTCGGCCGACGAACTGCCATCGACTCATCCCGGCAGCATATCCATCGAAATCTGTCCGCGTCCGCACCGTCACGCAGCGAAGTTGAGTAATCTCGGGATTATCGGTGAGTATTTGACGTGTTCCGCCCGGGCACCGGGCCGCCCGTAGTCTTCCGGCATCCGGGTACCGTCACCGGAGTTTCCACGCGACCGGACGCCCGGTCGCCCGTAATGGGAGGCCACCCGATGAAGCAGGGCCCTCTCCCCTCGGTCGATTCGCCGGGCGACATGGCCGGCCCAGCTGACCTGCCGCGCTGCGGCCCGCTACCCACCCGGATCGGGGTGATCGGCCCCGCTCCGGAGGAGCCGCTCGGCGTGGTCGCCGTCGGCCCCGCCGGTGCCGAGCGTCGCGGGGTGCTCGCCACCCTGCTCGGGCTCGACCCGGTCATGCTCACCGTGCCGGCGGGCAGCTGGCTGGTGGTTCGACACGCCAAGGCGCCCACCCGGGCGGCGTACGTGCCGGGCTATCGCCAACCGCACTCCTACGGCGCGGACCGGGACGCCGCCGGCCCGGCGCTGGCCCGCCCGCCCCGGCGGGTTGAGCTGAGCGTGCCCGAGCCTTTGCTGCGGCACTTCACCCTGGTCGACACGCCGGACACCGGCGCGCTCGGCGTCGCCGGCGGCCGGGTGGTGCTCGACGCGGTCGGCCGGGCCGGCGCGCTGCTCTTCGTGATCGCGGCCGATCAGGCGTTCACCGCCGCGGAGCTGAACCTGCTCGCCGAGGTGGCCCCGGCCCCGGTGAAGGTCGTCTTCGCGGTCACCCCCGGCGCGGCGGGCTGGGCCCCGCTGCCCGATGGCGCGGCGACGACGGAGGACGCGGGGGCGTCCGTCCCGCCGGCACACGCCGTGCCGGGGAAGGTGGACCCGGTCGCGGTGACTGTGGCGGCGCACCGGGCGGCGCTGCTGGCGGCCGTGCCCTCGCTGGCCGGAGCGCGGTGGTTCCCGGTCGACGACGCCGAGTCCGCCGCCGACCTGCGCCGGGCGCTGGTGGGTTGGGCGGCGCACGAGGGGTTGCAGCGGGCCAGTGCCGATCCGCCGGTGCTGCCGGGCCAGCACGACCGGGTGTCCGTGGTGTCCGACCCGGGGGACTGGTCCGAGCAGCTCGACCGGCAGACCCGCTCCTGTGCTCAGCGGATCCGCCAGCACCTCGCGCTGGAGTTGGCGAACGCCCACCTGCGGGTGGTGCAGGAGATCGTCTTCGGGGTCGGCTGCGCCGGCCTGCCGGAGTTGCTGGACCGGGAGATGGCGGCGTTGTCGCTGTTGGCCACCGCGCAGTGCGACCACGCGGTGCGGGGCGTCGTGGCGGACGCCGCGGCCCGGGTGCTCGGGGCGCCACCGGCCGAGGGCGTGCGCCGCCGGATCGCCACCGCCGTGCAGTACGGCCTGGCCGATCACCGGCCCGGCCGCGACCTGGACCGGGTGCTGCTGATCACCAGCACGGCCGGGGTGGCCTCGCTGACCGGTCCGGAGGCGATCGACGCGCTCGACGGCTACCCGAGGGCGTTCCGCGACGAGGTGCTTCCGCCGGTCGCGGTGGCGCTCTCCGGCGGATGTTGGCAGCAGTGGCGTACACCCGGCAATGACGACCACAACGCCGCCCGGGCCTGGTCCCAGCGGGCGTTGCGGGAGGTTGAGCTGGGGCTGTCCCGGGAGATCTCCCGACGCTTCGAGGTGATCCGCCTCTCGCTGGGCGCGGTGCTCTCCGATGCAGTCGATCACGGCATCCTGCTCGCCTGACGGCGTGGCTGCGCCCTGCTCCGGCCCCGTGCGGCACCTCGCGTCCGCCGGCCTCGGGGGCGAGGCCGGGGACGCCGGGTTGGGTGATCCTCGCCGGGCCGGCGTTCCGGTTCCTCGGTTCCGGGAAACCGGTGGCACGATGGGGGGCATGGCGGCTCCGCAGGTTGCACCGGTCGAGACGCCGGACACTCACGAGGTGCCGGCGTCCGAGCGGCAGTGGGTGACGATCGTGTGGGACGACCCGGTCAACCTGATGACGTACGTGACGTGGGTCTTCCAGAAGCTTTTCGGCTACAGCCGGGAGAGGGCCGAGCAGCTCATGCTGGACGTGCACCACAAGGGCCGCGCCGTGGTCTCCACCGGTGCCCGGGAGCGGATGGAGCACGACGCGTCGCAGCTGCACGCGTACGGGCTGTGGGCGACGGTGGATCGCTCGTGAGCGCGAGGAGTGGGCCGGTTTTGCGAGCCGCGCAGGCGCGAACAGGGTGGGCATCGTGAGCATGTTCCGTCGCCAGGCCGGCCGCTACGTCGCCACCTTCGCCGTCGATGAGGTGCGCGTGCTGCGCAAGGTCGCCTCCGAGGTGGTCGGTCTGCTCACCGACGGCTTCGACCACACCGACCCGGTCGTCGGCCGGCTCTTCCCGGCGGTCTACCCCGAGGACGCGGCCGGCTCCGCCGAGTTCCGCCGCTACACCGAGGGTGACCTGAAGACCGCGAAGATCGATCAGGCGGGGGCCATCCTGGCTGCTCTGCCCGACGAGGCGGGCGGCGAGGTGCGGCTGGACGCCGAGGCGGCCGAGGCGTGGCTGCGGGCGCTGAACGACGCCCGGCTGGCGATGGGCGTCCGGCTGGAGATCAAGGACGGCACGGACCTGGGTGAGGAGCTGGACGACGCGGTCGCCGAGGACCCGGCCTCCAGCCGGGTGTTCCAGCTGTCGGTCTACGCGTACCTCGGATATCTACAGGAGTCGCTGCTCAACGCCTTGATCGATTAGGCGTGACCGGCACCACTTCAGGCCGGTACCCGGCAGGCGTTAGGCTGGTGGACGTGCTGAGCATCGACCGGTCGATCATCGACGCGATCGTCGCCCACGCGCGCCGGGACCACCCAGACGAGGCGTGCGGCGTGGTCGCCGGTCCCGTCGGCAGCCACACCCCGACCCGGCACATCCCGATGGACAACGCCGCGCGGTCGATGACGTTCTACGAGTTCGACTCGATGGAGCAGCTGCGGGTGTGGCGGGAGATGGACGACCGGGACGAGGAGCCCGTGGTCATCTACCACTCGCACACCGCCACCGAGGCGTACCCGTCGCGGACGGACATCTCCTTCGCCGGTGAGCCCGGCGCGCACTACCTGCTCGTCTCGACCCGCGAGCCCGACTCCGAGGAGATCCGGTCGTTCCGGATCGTCGACGGCGTGGTGACCGAGGAGCCGGTTCGGATCGTGGAGGCCGGGGTCGACCCGCACGCCGTCCAGTCCTACATGTTCGGGCAGAGCCCGGCGACGGTCGACTACGAGTGTTCCGGCCGCTGACCCGTCAGCGTCCGCACCCGTTTCCGTCCCGTCACCCTGGCACACCCGAATGAGGAGCACGACATCATGGCCATCGAGGTTCGCATCCCCACCATCCTGCGCAGCTACACCGGCGGCGCCAAGGTCGTCGAAGGTTCCGGCGACACCCTGAGCGACCTGCTCGCCGACCTGGACTCCCGGCACGCCGGGCTGCGGGGCCGGCTGGTCACCGAGGCCGGCGCGCTGCACCGATTCGTCAACGTCTACGTCAACGACGAGGACGTCCGCTTCCTCGGCGCGCTGGACGCCAAGCTCTCCGACGGCGACAGCATCACCATCCTGCCGGCCGTGGCCGGCGGCGCGTTCGGCTTCGCCGCGGCAGCGGCGATCAGCCAGCACAGTGCCGCTTCGGTCCGCGCGACGGCGGTAGCGCGCGACAGCCGTCGCGGTGCCGTCGCCGCCCGCTGAGGGCGGCCGTCATGGCGCGGTACGACAGCCTGCTCGACGCCTGCGGGGGCACGCCGCTGGTCGGCCTGCCCCGGCTCTCCCCGACGGTGCCCGAGGGCGCCCCGCCAGTGCGGCTCTGGGCCAAGCTGGAGGACCGGAACCCGACCGGCAGCATCAAGGACCGGGCGGCGCTGTTCATGGTCCGCGCGGCGGAGGAGGCCGGCCGGCTCCGGACGGGTGACACCATCCTGGAGCCGACCAGTGGCAACACCGGCATCTCGCTGGCCATGGTGGCGAAGCTGCGCGGCTACCGGCTGGTCTGCGTGATGCCCGAGAACGTCTCCACCGAGCGGATCCAGCTGCTCCGGATGTACGGCGCCGAGATCATCTTCTCGCCGGCGGCGGGTGGCTCCAATCAGGCCGTCGCCACCGCCAAGCAGATCGCCGTCGAGCACCCCGACTGGGTGATGCTCTACCAGTACGGCAACGAGGCCAACGCCCGGGCGCACTACGAGACGACCGGGCCGGAGCTGCTGCACGACCTGCCCACCATCACGCACTTCGTGGCCGGGCTGGGCACCACCGGCACCCTGATGGGCACTGGGCGCTACCTGCGGGAGAAGGCCGACGGCATCCAGGTGGTGGCCGCCGAGCCGCGCTACGGCGAGGTGGTCTACGGCCTGCGCAACATCGACGAGGGGTACGTGCCGGAGCTGTACGACGCCTCGGTGCTCTCCCGGCGCTTCTCGGTCGGCACGCGGGACGCGGTGCTGCGCACCCGGCAGCTCGTCGACGTGGAGGGCATCTTCGCCGGCCTCTCCACCGGCGCCATCCTGCACGCCGCCCTCGCCGTGGCGCACGAGGCGGTCCGCGACGGCCGCCGCGCCGACGTGGCCTTCGTGGTGTGCGACGGCGGCTGGAAGTACCTGTCCACCGGCGTGTACGGCGGCACACTGACCGACGCCGAGGACGCCCTGGAGGGCCAGCTCTGGGCCTGACCAGACATGGTCTGCGCGTACGGGCCGTCGATGCGCACGTCGACGGCCCGTACGCTGCCCGCGGCGCCGTGAGCGGGTGTCACGTTCGTGACAAGTTCCATTGGATGATTCTTGCTGCCGCTTACCCCGGCGTAGGCTGCGCAGCGTGGCGTACGCGTCGGTAGAGATCATGGCCGAGACGACGGCCGGCGCTGATGCTACTGACAGTGACAGCGAGACGACCCGATGCGACTGACGGTCCTGGGTTGCGCTGGCAGCTTTCCCGGCCCCGAGTCGCCGTGTTCGGCCTACCTCGTCGAGGCCGACGGGTTCCGGCTCCTGGTCGACTTCGGCTCGGGTTCGCTGTCCAGCCTCCAGCGGTACGCGGGGCTGCACGCGCCGGACGCGATCCTCCTGACCCACCTGCACTGTGACCACATCCTCGACGCCGTGTCGTACGTGGTGGTCCGCCGGTACGCCCCGGACGGCCCCTACCCGGCGCTGCCGGTGTACGCGCCCTCCGGCGCCCCGGACCGGCTCAGCGCCGCCTACGGCGACGACGGCACCGTGGAGGACGTCTACCAGTTCTACGCACTCCAACCGGGCACCTTCCCGATCGGCCCGTTCACGGTCACCGTCGACCGGGTCAACCACCCCGTCGAGACGTACGGCGTGCGGCTGGAGCACGGCGGCCGGTCGCTCTGCTACTCCTCGGACACCGCGCCCTGCGACGCGCTGCTGCGGCTGGCCCAGAACGCCGACGTCTTCCTCTGTGAGGCCAGCTACCTGGACGGCGTGGACAACCCACCGGACCTGCACCTCACCGGCCGGGAGGCCGGTGAGGCGGCGACCAAGGCCGTGGTGGGCCGGTTGCTGCTCACCCACCTGGTGGCCGCCTGGGGCAGCGAGGCGCACACGCTGGAGTCGGCCGCCGCCGCGTACACCGGACCGCTCGAGGTGGTCCGGGCCGGCGCCAGCTACGACGTCTGACCCACCTCCTCCCGGTCGACCGGGACGGTCAGGGGTTGGCCGGCCGGCGTCCTCCGGTGCACGACGCGGAATCCGCTCGGGGCACCCCGGGGCGGGTGCGGCACCGCACCGCATAGGGTGCAGGCATGGCGCGACCTGACGGGCGAGGGCCCAATCAACTTCGACCGGTGACCCTGACCCGAGGCTGGAGCACCCATCCGGAGGGCTCGGTGCTCGTCGAGTTCGGCGGCACCCGGGTGCTCTGCACGGCAAGCGTCACCGAGGGGGTGCCCCGCTGGCGCAAGGGCTCCGGGCTCGGCTGGGTGACCGCCGAGTACGCGATGCTGCCCCGGGCCACCAACACCCGCTCGGACCGGGAGAGCGTCAAGGGTCGGGTCGGTGGCCGGACCCACGAGATCTCCCGGCTGATCGGCCGCAGCCTGCGCGCCTGCATCGACCTGAAGGCGCTCGGCGAGAACTCCGTGGTGCTCGACTGCGACGTGCTCCAGGCCGACGGCGGCACCCGGACCGCCGCGATCACCGGCGCGTACGTGGCGCTGCACGACGCGGTGGGCTGGCTGGCCGCCCGCAAGGCGTTGGCCGGGAAGCCGGAGAACGTGATGCACCGTTCGGTGGCCGCGGTCAGCGTGGGGATCATCGCCGGTGAGGCGCGGCTCGACCTCTGCTACGAGGAGGACGTGGCCGCCGAGGTGGACATGAACGTGGTCTGCACGGGTGCTGGCGACTTCGTCGAGGTGCAGGGCACCGGTGAGGCGGGCGTGTTCGCCCGGGATCAGCTCGACACTCTGCTCGACCTGGCCGTCGCCGGCTGCGCGGAGCTGGCCGAAGCCCAGCGGAAGGCACTGTCATGAACAAGGTCCTGCTCGCCACACGCAACCGTAAGAAGCTGGTCGAACTTCAGCGGATCCTGGACGGCGCGCTCGGCGCGCACCGGATCGCCCTGCTGGGGCTGGACGACGTCGAGCAGTACCCGGAACTGCCGGAGACCGGCCTGACCTTCGGCGAGAACGCGTTGATCAAGGCACGGGAGGGGTGCCGGCGTACCGGCTTGCCGACCATCGCCGACGACTCCGGGCTCGCGGTGGACGCGCTCAACGGGATGCCAGGGGTGTTCAGCGCCCGATGGTCCGGGCAGCACGGCGACGACCGGGCCAACTTCCAGCTGGTGCTGGACCAGATCGCTGACGTGCCCGACGAGCAACGGGCCGCCTCGTTCGTCTGCACGGTGGCGCTGGTGCTGCCCGAAGGCAAGGAGCACCTGGTCGACGGCCGGCAGTCGGGGCAGGTACTGCGGGCCCCGCGCGGCGACGGTGGGTTCGGCTACGACCCGATCTTCCTGGGTGACGGGCAGGACCGCACCAACGCCGAGCTGACCCCGGCGGAGAAGGACGCGGTCAGCCATCGCGGCAAGGCCCTGCGTGAGATGGCCAAGCTGATCGCCAAGGTGCTGCCGCCCACCGCCGCCTGAGACCAGGGCAGTCCGGTCGGCACCCATGGGTAGCCAGGCGATCGGACGATGGCATGTACTGAGTCCGGGAGTCCGGGCATCCGGATCGGCAGGTTGTCGGGGAGACGGGATGGCGTGGGCCGGTAGGCGCGGCGTGATGGCGGCACTGATGGGTCTTGCCCTGCTGGCCGCCAGCGGTGGTCTCCTGGCCTTCTCGACCAAGACGCCGGAGGGTGAGGCGGCTGGCGCGTGGGTGGTGGAGCCCATCCCGCCGGCGCCACCGCTGACCGAGTCGCGCGATGCGGACAGCGGTTTCGCCCACCCTGGCGTGCTGGTGCGCAGCGAGCAGTTGAACTTTGTGAGCCGCAAGGTCAGGGCTGGTGAGGAGCCCTGGCGTTCGGCGTGGCTCGCCATGCAGCGCAGCCAGTACGCCGAGCTGTCCTGGCGCCCCCGACCGGTGTCCACCGTGGACTGCGGTTTCTACTCGCAGCCGGACAGCGGGTGCACCGCGGAGGCCGAGGACGCGGTCGCCGCGTACACCCAGGCATTGATGTGGTGCTTCACGCGTGACCGCAGGTACGCGGAGAAGGCCATCGGCATCCTGGACGCGTGGTCGGGCGTTCTCAAGGAGCACACCAATGCCAACGCGCCGCTGCAGGCGGGCTGGGCCGGGGCGACGTTCGCGCGAGCCGCGGAACTGATCAAGCACACCTACACCGGCTGGCATCCTGATCGGTTGGCCCGTACGGAGCGGATGTTCCGCACCGTCTATCTACCGACGGTGCTCGCCGGCACGAACGGCTCCAGGGCGGGGAACTGGGAGCTGATCATGCTCGACGCGGCGGTGGGCATCTCGGTCTTCCTCGACGATCGCGCCTCGTTCCTCAAGGCCATCGAGCAGTGGCGGTTGCGGCTGCGGGCGTACGTCTATCTGAGTGGCGACGGCCCCCAGCCGTACGCGCCACCCGGCGATGTCCTCACGAAGTCGCAGCTCGTCGAGTACTGGGGTGGGCAGAACCCGCTCGTGGACGGGCTCGCTCAGGAGACCTGCCGCGACTTTCTGCACACCGGCTGGGGCCTCGCAGCGGCGGCGCACGTCGCCGAGACCGCGTGGATCCAGGGGCGGGATCTCTACGCCGAGGCGCGCGAGCGGCTCACCCGTGCGCTGGAGTTCCACACCGGCTTCGAGCTGGGTAAGCCGGTGCCGCCGTGGCTGTGCGGCGGTCGGCTCGTCACCGGGTTGGCGCCGTCACCCGAGATCGCCTTCAACCACTACGCCACGAGGATGGGGCTCGACCTGCCGAACACCAGGCGGGTGGTGGAGGCCGATCGGCCCGCGGGGCCGGCCGCCTACTTCTTCGCCTGGGAGACGCTGACGCACGCCGGAAACCCGAACTGACCGCACGGCGGCTCTCCCGCCACCGCGACCAGCTCGGACCGCCGGACCCTCTCGACGAGCCTGACCTGCGCCCAATGGCCGGACGCACCCCGTGGCCGGTCGCAACCAGCGGCGTCTAGGCTACGCAGCTGCGAGCCACATCCCGCTCGGCGGCCGCCGTGCCGGCCAAGCCCGATCCAAAGGACCAGGACGTATGGTCGAGTTGGCCCCCCTCGCCAGTTCGCCGGAGGTGACCGCCGCGGGTGAGACACGCGCGGAAGCACGCCGTCCAGCTGCCCTGACGGATCGATTCGCGCGCTGGTCGGTGCCGGTCTTACCTGCCCTTGCCGCGTTCCTCATCGCGCTCTACGGCCTCGAACGCCGCCAGCTCTGGCGCGACGAGATCGCCACGTGGGCGGCGTCGACGAAGTCCATGGAGGCGCTGCGGGGCCTGGTGGAGGTGACCGACGCGGTCATCGCTCCCTACTACCTCCTGATGCATGGCTGGATCGCCGTGTTCGGCGAATCGGAGGCGTCCCTGCGGATGCCGTCCATCATCGCGGTGGCGCTCGCCGCCGCGCTGACCGCGGTCGTCGGCCGGAAGCTGTTCGACCCGATGACCGGCCTGTTCGCCGGTCTGCTCGTCGCCGTGCTGCCGACCGTCTCCCGGTACGCCCAGGAGGCGCGCCCCTACGCTCTCGCCACCGCCGCGGTGGCGTTGGCGACCCTGCTGGTGCTGCGCGCGGCGGAGCGGCCGACGTGGCTGCGGTGGCTCGCGTACGCCGTGGTGGTGGCCGTGGCCGGGTTGCTGCACATGGTCGCTCTGCTGCTGTTGCCGGCCCACATGGTGTACGTGCTGAGCCTTCGTCGCAAGAAGGTGATCCTGCGCTGGTTCCTGGCGGCGGTCGCGGCTGTCATCCCCGTCGTTCCCCTCGCCTGGATCGGGTCCGAGCAGGCCAAGCAGGTGTCGTGGATTCCAGAGGCCACCTGGGACAGCACCAACAACGAGATCGTGCGGGTGACGGGCAGTGTCTCGGTCAGCGCGCTGATCATCGGGCTGGCCGTCCTCGGCGCCGTGACGCTGGGACGTCGTGGCGCTCTGCTCGGCACGTGGGCGGTCGCGCCGTTCTACGTACTGCTGCTCATCTCACCGGTGGCGGCGCTGCTCATCCACCGGTACGTGCTGTTCACCCTGCCGGCGTGGTGCCTGCTGGCCGTCGCGACCGTGACCCGGAACGTCCAACCGGCAGCCGGTACGGCGACCTCGTCGTCGTGGAGGCGGGTCGTCCTGCCCGCGATGCTGGTCGTGCTCTGTGCCGCCTTCGCGCTGCCGATGCACGCGACGAACCGCGGCATCGTCGTGCCAGGCGAACCTGACCTGCGGGGCGCGGTCGCGGTCCTCGCGGCGGAGGCCAGCGCTGGCGACGCGGTCGGAATCCATGCCGGGTACGCCAGTCGACTGCAGGACGGTGTGAACTACTACCTCCGCCGGGCCGACGGGCCGGGGCTGAACGTGGTCTTCACAGCCTGGCCCGGCGGTGTCCCAACGTATGGGCGGACCTGCCGGAACGGCGAATGCCTCCGCTCGGCCGAGCGGCTGTGGCTGGTCGGCGCGCCGACCGACGCCGATCAGCGCGCCGGCATGAATCCGTCGCTGAAACAGCAGCTGGCCGGGTTCGAGCAGGTCCGAGTGGTCCGGCTCACCGGGGTCACCGTGTCGCTGTGGCAGACCACGGAACGGGCCTGAGCAGGGCATTCAGGCGCACCGTGACCGGTGTCCACTGTGTCCGGCGGTCGCTCGTCCGGAGCTGACCCACCCCGCCGGTGCACCGAGGTGCCCGGATGGAGGAGAGGCGTCATGGCCGTATACCCTCGCCGTCGCCGCTAGTGCATGGCGGTGTGGCGGGCACGCGCGCCACCTTTACCCCTACCGCCGCGGTGAGGCACAGTGAGCGACTCGAAGCAGACGTCTCGTGGGCTGCTACGGCCGGAGATCCAAGCGCTGCGGGCGCTTGCTGTGCTCCTGGTGCTGCTGTTCCATTTCTGGCCGCACCGGATCCCGGGCGGATACGTCGGCGTCGACGTCTTCTTCGTGATCAGCGGCTTCCTCATCACCGCGCACCTCGTGCGGGAGGTGCAGCAGTCCGGCTCGGTCCGCCTCCGGGCCTTCTGGGCCCGCCGGATCCGGCGCCTGTTGCCAGCTTCGCTGCTCGTCCTCGTGGCCACCGCGGTGGCCGTCTTCATCTGGGTGCCGCAGCTCTACTGGCCGCAGATACTCCGGGAGATCGCGGCGGCGACCATCTACGTCGAGAACTGGCAACTGGCGCACGACGCCGTGGACTACCTCGCCGCGGAGAACGTCCGGTCGCCGGTGCAGCACTACTGGTCGCTCTCGGCGGAGGAGCAGTTCTACCTGGTCTGGCCCCTGTTGATCGTGCTCGCGGTGGTGATCGCCGGCCGGCTCCAGCGGACGAACCCGATGGGCGCGGTCCGGGTCACGCTCGCCCTGGTCGTCGCGGCCTCCTTCGCCTACTCCGTCTACGAGACGTCCGCGAACAGCGCCGCCGCCTACTTCGTCACGCCCACCCGGGCGTGGGAGTTCGGGGCCGGCGCGATGCTCGCGACCCTGCCGGGGCTCGGCCGCTCGGCCGGGGAACGTACCCGGGCGGCGGTCTCCTGGCTGGGACTGCTCCTGATCGGCGTGGCCGCCTTCGTTCTCCATTCCGGGACCCCCTTCCCGGGCTACGCCGCGGCGCTGCCGGTCCTCGGCACGCTCGCCGCCATCTGGGCCGGCGCGCCCGGCCCGCGCTGGTCTCCGCTCGGGCCGATGGCCTGGGCGCCGGTGCAGAAGTTCGGCGACTGGTCGTACTCCGTCTACCTCTGGCACTGGCCGCCCATCGTGATCTTCCAGTTGGCGACCGGCGACAGGATGACCTGGCCGGTGAAGCTCCTCGTCATCGCCGGCGTGGTGGCGTTGGCGGCGCTGACCAAGCGCCTCGTCGAGGACCCGGTGCGGTTCGGCGTGTTCACCGGTGGGCGCCGGTTGTGGCCGCAGTACGCGGCCGCGGCGATGTCGATGGCACTGGTCCTGTCCGTCGTCGTCGCCGGAAACCGACTGCTCGAACAGAGCAGCCAGGCGAACACCTCGCGCCTTGAGCAGTTGTTGGCGGCGGGTACGCCGTGCCTCGGGGCCGGTGCCAGGGTCGAGCCGCAACGCTGCGAAGACAGTGCCCTCGGCCGCGAGTTGTTTCCCGAGATGTCGATGCTCACCAAGGACACGGGCTCCGCGTACCGGTGCTACGACCAGGAACCGGGCTCCACGCTCACGCCGTGTCATATCGGGTCGCAGCGGTCCGACGCGACCCGGGTCGCACTCGTCGGAGATTCGCACGCGGCGATGCTCATCCCGGCGATCGAGGGTCAGCTCGACGCTCGGAACTGGGCGGTCGACACCTACGTCGCCCGTGGGTGCATCTGGGCGAAGGTGGACGCCGCGGACCAGTCCGACCGGTGCTACGCGCGACGGCACGCGATGATGCAGCGACTTGGCGACGGCCCGAAGTACGACCTCGTCATCCTGAGTGGGAGGCGCAGCGCGAGCGGCGACCCCCGGGCGGCCGCCGGCCAGATCCGCAGGTACGTCGAGGCGTGGCGTCCGGTGCTGGAGCGGGGAACCAGGATCGTCGTGGTGGTGGACAACCCAGGGCTCGGCACGGCTGACCTCGGCTGTCTCGTCGACGACGCGGCGAACGGCGGGGATCCGACGCGGTGCGCCGTCGACCGGCAGGCCGCGCTCGGCACCCGGGACGCCCTCGAGGAGGCGGCGAAGCGGACCGACGGCAAGGTGCAGATGGTCGACCTCACCGACCTGTTCTGCACCGAGACCCGCTGTCCGCTGGTGATCGGCAACGTCATCGTCTACCGCGACGCGCACCACATAACGGCGACCTACGCGCGCACCCTGGGATCCCACCTCGTCGAGCGCGTCGCGGCGCGCCTCGGGCTGTAACGCCGAGCCGGCGACCCGCAGACGTGAAAGCTCACCGCGGAATGCCCCGAACAGTCCATTGCGGTCACCCCCGGCTCGTTGCTCCGGCGCCGTCGCGAAAAGTGGGCGAAAGAGGGAAATTCGCCCCACTGCCGGGGCGGTCGTCGGTCGATTCGCCGTCGACCCAGGCAACCTCTATCGGATATGACGCTCGCGTATAGTGCCCCGAGGGATAGCGCTGAGAGGATCATGAAATGGACATAATGCCGCGAAAGGCGGCGGCTGCCCCGACTGTGGGCAGTGGTCGGCCACTCGGGCGTTATCCGTGGGCCGCCGCCCAGATCATGGCCGTACTCGCCCTGGTAATGATCGGCGTGAAATCATTCTTCGACATCTTCGGCGAAAAGGTCGCGGCCGACACCGTGGACGCCGGCATGGTGGCGACGGTGATTGGCGCCCTCTTCATGGTGGGCTCTTTTGTCGCCGCCGTCGTCGCGGCGAGGCGTTTCCCGACGGATCTGGCACCGGCAATCATCGCGCTGCTGGTCCTCGGCCTGTTCTCTGTCATCGGCATGCTGGCGATATCCACGCGGGAGGACTTCCTCCACATCTTCACCACGGCCAACGTGCGCGCCATCTTCGGGCCCCACGTCGCGCCGAAGAGCGGGGTGATCACGCAGGGCGCCCAGCTCGCGGTCGGGTTCGCTCCGATCGCGTTGTTGGCGGTCATGTTCCTCAAGCCGGACTGGTTCTCCGTCGAACGGCTGCGTTGGGTGCTGCTGCTCGTGGTCCTCGGCGCCGTCGCGCACTCCGTGATCGCCTGGCTGCAGGTCGCCGGCGTCGTCCCGTACACCTACTTCTTCAACCTCATGAGCGGCAAGGTCGGGCGGGCATCGGGGGGCTACTTCCATCCGGCGTCCCTCGGTCGGCTCCTGATTTTCGCGGTCTTCATCCTCTACGCGGCCGGTAACCGGCTACGACTCAGCCCGGTGGCCCGTTACGCCGTCGTCGCATTCCTGGCCGCCACCGCGGTCGTCAGCACACACCGGATAACCATCCTCTGTGTGGCGTTGGTGATCGTCGCGTTCGAGCTGCGCCGGCTCCCCGAGCTCCTCCGGCAGATTTCCGACCTGCCGTTCCGCACCGCCGTCTGGGGGGCGGGCGTCCTCGTCGTCCTGGTGGTCCTGGCGGCGATCCGGTGGGGTGCCCATCTGCTGGACCGTGCGCTCTTTCTCGTCACGCAGATCGGTTCGCTCAACCCGACGAACGACGAGTTCCTGCACGGTCGCGGGCAGATCTGGTTCCGCGTGGCCGAGGTGTGGCAGGACGCGTCCTGGGATATCTGGCTCGTCGGGCTCGGCTACGAGCCGTGGAACACCCATGCCGATCCGTTGCGGGTCTTCGTGGTGTGGGGATTGCTGGGTCTCATCCTCATGGCCATTATCTTTGTCAATTTGTGGCGGGTGACGAAGCGGGCCATCGCGGTCGAGGCGAGGTGGATGCTGACCATCCTCTACGCCCTCACGATCGTTTCCGCCCTGACGCAGAAGCCGACCTCCTATTCGTACTTCATGTGGATGTTCTTCCTGTCCCTCATCCTTCTCGTCAGGTTCTTTCCCCTTTCGAGCGCGCCGGTCCTCGCGCCGACCGATGCTGGTGGTGATCACAAATGAGCGCCCCCCTGTTCATTTCGTGGAAGCGTTATCAGCGTCGATCCGACGTGCTGGCCGAGGCGTTGGGCGCCGAGGTGGCGTGGCGCCCGTCCAAGTCGACGCCGAAGATCCTCCGTCCCTTCGACTACGTCGCCCACACGTGGAACGATCTCAAACTGCTCCGCTCGCGCCGGCCATCGTTCGTGGTCGCGCAGGCACAGCCCCACCTGTCCGCGCTGGCGCCCTACCTCAGCCGGGTTCCGTACATCGTCGACGCGCACAACGGGCAGTTCCAGTCGTGGTGGGGCAGGGTTCCCAGCACCGCGTCGATCCTGCGTGGGGCGCAACTGGTCCTGACCCACACCGACGAGGCCGACGCGATCGCCCGGGCGGAGTTCCCGGGCCTGCGCACGCTCGTCGTGCACGATCCACTTCGGGAGATCCCGCCGGCGGCACCACGTGGCTGGGTGTTCGTCGTGGCCACCGTCGCCCCGGACGAGCCGATGGACGTCCTCATCGACGCGATCGAGGCCATGCCCGACGTCACCTTCGCGACCACCGCGCCACTGCACCGGTTGCCGCCGCCGCTTCGTGAGCGCGCGGAACGCCTGCCCAACTTCACCACCCTGGGCTTCCTCGACCTCCCCGACTACGAGGCGGCCGTCGCCGCCGCGCGCGCGGTCGTCGTGCTGACCGACCGGGACGCCACGCAGCCCAGTGGCGCGTGCGAGGCGCTGAGCGCGGGTCGGCCGCTGGTCCTGTCCCGCACCCGGACCACCGAGGCCCTGTTCGGGAGCTTCGCCACGCTCGTCGCGAACCAGAGCGATGCCCTGGTCGCCGGCCTCCGTAAGGCCATCGGCGAGGACCTGGCCGCGGCCGGGCGGATCGCGGCGGCCCGCGAGGCGTGGATGAGTCGTACCGAAGCCGAGCTGGAGATGTTGCGATTGCACGTGCCGACCAGAGCGACCGCGTGACGGTCGGACGATGACCGGAGTCGAGGTGCCGACCGACACGGCGACAGCCAGCCGGTCCGGCAGCGGCATGGCGCGCCGCCTCCGCCAGCTGGGCCTGCTAGGGATCAGTCAGGCCGGCGTCACGGTGATCGCGTTCCTCACCCAGGTGCTGCTCGCCCGTAGCCTGCCCAAGGCCGACTTCGGTGCCTTCATGTCGGTGATGTCCCTGGTCACGCTGGCCGGGCCACTGGCCATCTTCGGGGTCGCCGAGTTCTGGCTGCAACGGTTCGGACGCGAGGGGTCCCGGGCGTTCCGCTGGGTGCGGCCATCCATCGCGCTGGTCGCCGTCACGTCCGGCCTGCTGGTCGTCGCGCTCGTCGGTTGGGGGCTGCTCGACCGGCATGATGCCGGCACCGGCGACCTGCGGATCGGGCTCGCCCCGATCATCCTGTCGCTTGTCGCCATGGCGCTGTCCGGGTCGGCCCTCCAGTTGCAGGGCGCCTACGGGCGGCTCGCGGCGCTGCAACTGGCGCCGCAGGTCGGTCGACTCCTCGTGGCCGTTCTGACCCTGTCCTTCGGGCTGTCGGCACTCATGGTGGCGCTGGGCTACGCGCTCGTGGCCGCCGTCATGGTGGCCATGAGCGTCCTGATGATCGCGCCGTTCTGGTACGGGCGAGCCACGCTGGAGGGCCACCCGCCGGTGCCCCGTCGCCCGACGCGGCCGCCCCGGGCGCGCCACCTCGTCGCCGCCACCTGGCTGTTCCTGCTGGGCAGCCTGTTCTACCAGCTCGGCATGCAGCTCGGCGTCGTCGTCTCCGCCGAGTTTCTGAGCTCGGAGTCCGCCGCGGTGCTCGCCGTGCCGATGACGCTGTTGACCGCGATCTACCTTCTGCCGCGCATCGTCTACCAGCAGTACTTCCTGGCGAAGCTGCACCGGTGGTCCCGCTCCAACCGCAACGCGGTCCTCATCGCGTACCGCGCCGGCACGGTCGGGATGATCGGCCTCGGGTTGCTCCTCGGCGCGGTCGTCGCGCTGGTCGGCCGTTACGCCATTCCCCTGATCTTCGGCGCGGAGTACCGGACCTCCGTCCCGGTGATGGCCATCCTCGCGCTGGCGATCCCACTGCGCTTCGGCGCGGCCAGTGTCGAGTCGCTGCTGATGAGCGGCGGCCTGGTGCGGCAGAAGGTGCTGTATCAGGGGCTGGGATCGCTCGCCTACCTGGCCGCGCTGGCCACCGCCATCCCGCTGTTCGGTGTCGCTGGCGCCGCGTGGGCGACGGTGCTGTCCGAGGCGATCGTTCTCGTCCTGTTCTGGTCTCGAGCGAAGCGCGACGTCGTCGCGGGCGCCGACCTGCCCTCCTGGGCGGAGATCCGACGGACGGTCATCAGGAGCTGACCCCGTCACGACGGGTGACCCGGCAGGCCCCGACGCCGGTCGTCGGGGCCCGCCGATGGTCAGGCCAGCGGACCGATCTCGCGTTCGATGGCGGTACGCAGGTCGCGGTCGGACACCGTGCGGCGGGCCGCCTCCATCGCCGGAGCGAGGAAGATGTCCGGACCGGGCTCGCCGGCGAACGCCTGTACCGCCTCGACCGCGGCCCGGCCGGCCGGCGACGGCACCAGCGGCGCGCGCAGCTGGAGGCCGCGCACGGCGGCCAGTAGCTCGACCGCGAGCACGCTGGACAGGTTGTCCAGCACGGTGCGCAGCTTCTTGGCCGCTGCCCAGCCCATCGAGACGTGGTCCTCCTGCATGCCGCTGGTGGGCAGGGAGTCGACCGAGGCGGGCGCGGCCAGCCGGCGGTTCTCCGCGACGATCCCGGCCGCCGTGTACTGGGCGATCATCAGCCCGGAGTTGACCCCGGCGTCGGGGGAGAGGAACGCCGGCAGCTCCCGGGACCGGTTGACGTCCAGTAGCCGGTCCACCCGCCGCTCGGCGATCGCGCCCACCTCTGCGGCGGCGATGGCCAGGAAGTCCGCGGCGAAGCCGAGCGGAGCCCCGTGGAAGTTCCCGGTCGACTCGACCCGGCCATCGGGCAGCACCACCGGGTTGTCCACCACCGAGACCAGCTCGCGGTCCGCCACCGTCCGCGCGAACTCCAGCGTATCCCGGGCAGCCCCGGCCACCTGCGGCGCGCAGCGCATCGAGTACGCGTCCTGCACGGCGTGCGCCAGGTCGTCCCGGTGCGAGTCCATCACCCGGGAGTCCTGGAGCAGCCGGTGGATGTTCGCTGCCGAGGCCGCCTGCCCGGGGTGCGGGCGGATGGCGTGCAGCTCGGGCAGGAACGGCCGCTCGGAGCCGAGCATCGCCTCGATGCCCAGAGCGGCGGTGACGTCGGCCATGGTGAACAGGTGCGCGGCGTCGTGGATGGCCATCAGAAGCATGCCGAGCATGCCGTCGGTGCCGTTGATCAGCGCCAGCCCCTCCTTGGCGGCAAGCTCGATCGGCTTGAGCCCGGCGCCGGTCAGCACGTCGGCCGCGTCCTGCCGCTCGCCGGTCGGGCCGAGCACCCAGCCCTCGCCGAGCAGCACGAGCGCGCAGTGCGCCAGCGGCGCCAGGTCGCCCGAGGCCCCCAGCGAGCCGTGCTCCGGCACCCACGGGGTGATGTCGTGGTTGAGCAGGTCGAGCAGCGCCTCGGCGACCAGCGGGCGGACACCGGAGTGGCCGAGCGCGAGCGAGCGGACCCGCAGCAGCATCATCGCCCGGACCACCTCGCGCGGCATCGGGGCGCCCACCCCGGCGGCGTGCGAGCGGATCAGCGCGTGCTGGAGTTCGGCCCGGCGCTCGGGGGCGACGAACGTGTTGGCGAGCGCCCCGAACCCGGTGGAGACCCCGTAGACGGGGCGGCCGGACGACTCGATGCCGTCCACGATGGCCCGGCTGGTCGCCATCGCGTCGATGGTGGCCGGGTCGAGGACGACCTTGGCGGTGCCGCGGGCCACCGCGAGCACGTCGGCGGGGGAGACCCCGGTGGGCTGAATGGTCACGGTCGTCATTTCGGAACTCCGTTGAGCAGAACCTGGCGGATCAGTGGAACACCGGGCCGGTAGGCCAGGTGCAGGTACGACGGCGCTTCCAGGACGACCAGGTCGGCCCGGGCGCCGGGGGTGAGCACGCCGATGTCGTCGCGGCGCAGCGCCCGCGCGCCGCCCAGCGTCGCGGCCCGGACCGCCTCCGCCGGGGTCATCCGCATCTCGCGGACCGCGAGGGCCACGCAGAACGGCATCGACGAGGTGTACGACGAGCCGGGGTTGCAGTCGGTGGCGAGCGCGACGGTGACGCCGGCGTCGAGCAGGCGGCGGGCGTCCGGGTACGGCGAGCGGGTGGAGAACTCGGCGCCGGGCAGCAGGGTCGCCACCGTGCGGGTCCCCGACCCGTCGGAGTGGGCGGTGCCGGCCAGCGCGGCCACGTCGGCATCGCTGAGGTGGGTGCAGTGGTCGACGCTGGCCGCGTCCAGCTCGACGCCGAGCAGCACCCCGGGGCCGGGGCCGAGCTGGTTGGCGTGCAGCCGCACGCCCAGCCCGGCGGCCTGCCCGCAGGCCAGGATGGCCCGGGCGTGGTCGACGTCGAAGGCGCCCCGCTCGCAGAATACGTCGATCCACTTCGCGTGCGGTGCGGCGGCGGCCAGCATCGGCCCGCAGACCAGCCCGACGTAGTCGTCGGGGCGATCGGCGTACTCGGCGGGCACCACGTGCGCGCCGAGGAAGGTGGTCTCGGCGCTGGTCTCGGCGGCGATCCGCAGGGAGCGGGCCTCGTCGGCGACGGTCAGCCCGTACCCGCTCTTGATTTCCATGGTGGTGGTGCCCTGCCGCAGCGCTTCCCCGCGCAGCCGGCGCACGGTGGTGCGCAGCTCGTCGTCGGAAGCGGCCCGGGTCGCGCCGACCGTGGTCCGGATGCCGCCCCCGGTGTACGGCTGGCCGGCCATCCGGGCGGCGAACTCGGCGGCCCGGTCACCGGCGAAGACCAGGTGTGCGTGACTGTCCACGAAGCCGGGCAGCACGGCGGCCCCACCGGCGTCGACCCGCCGGTCGGCGGCGGGCGCGTACGCCGCCGGCCCGACCCAGGCCACCCGGCCCTCCTCGATGAGTACGGCCGCGTTGCGTCGGATGCCCAGCGGGCCCTCGCCGGCGCCGTTGGTGACCAGCTCCCCGATGTTGTCCACCAGCAGGCTGCTCATGCCGGAGTCACCGCCTCGATCGAGGCCGACAGTTCGGCCGGCACGTCCACGGTCAGGTGTCGGCCCTCGGCCACCACCACCCGGCCGTCCACCACGACCTGCGCGACGTCCGCCGCTCCGGCCGCGAAGAACGCGCCCACCGGCGGCACCCCCGCGGTGCGGGCGCTGTCCAGCCGTACCGTGACCAGGTCGGCCCGGGCGCCGCGAGCGATCCGCCCGGCGTCGGCCCAGCCCAGCGCGGCGTGCCCGGCGGAGGTGGCGGCGATCAGCAGCTCGGCCGGGGTGAAGTGGCCGCGGCGGCGGGTGCGCAACCGCTCGTCCAGCTCCACCGCCCGGGCCTCCTCGAAGAGGTCGATCACCGCGTGGCTGTCGCTGCCCAGGCTCAGCCGGATCCCCGCGTCGGCCATCCGCCGGGCCGGGACGATCCCGTCGGCGAGGTCCCGTTCGGTGGTCGGGCAGAGGCACACCCCGGTCCGGCTCTCCGCGAGCAGCGCCAGGTCACCGCCGGTCGGGTGGGTAGCGTGTACGGCGGTGGTGTCCGGGCCGAGCACGCCGTGCTCGGCGAGCAGCGCGGTCGGTGTACGCCCGTGCACGGCCCGGCACTCGTCGTTCTCGGCGGGCTGCTCGGAGAGGTGCACGTGCAGCGGCGCCCGCCGGTCCCGCGCCCAGTCGGCCACCGTGCCGAGCTGGTCGGCGGGGACCGCCCGCACCGAGTGCACGGCCGCGCCGACCCGGGCGTGCCCGTCCGTCGGCTGGAACGCCGACGCCCGCTTTGCCCACCGGGCCGCGTCGCCGTCACCGAAGCGCCGCTGCGGTCCGGCCAGGGCCTGACCGTCCACGCCGGCGGTCAGGTAGCAGGTGTCCAGCAGGGTGAGCCGGATCCCGGCGTGCGCGGCGGCCTCGACCAGCGCCGCGCCCATCGCGTTCGGGTCGTCGTACGCGCCGCCGTCGGGCCGGTGGTGCAGGTAGTGGAACTCGCCGACGCAGGTGATCCCGGCCAGCGCCATCTCGGCGTAGACCGCCCGGGCCAGGGCGAGGTAGGTGTCCGGGTCCAGGCGGTCCGCGACGGCGTACATCCGGTCCCGCCAGCTCCAGAAGTCGCCCCGACCGCCGTGGGTACGCCCGCGCAGCGCCCGGTGGAACGCGTGCGAGTGCACATTCGACAGGCCGGGCAGGGTCAGCCCGGGCAGCGGCACGGCGTCGGCGAACACCTCGACCCCGGCGGGCGGCCGGCTCCCGGCGGTCAGCGGCGTCACGCCGGTGATCCGCTCCCCGTCGGTCTCGATCAGCACGTCCGGCGTGGGCTCGGCGTACTCGGGCAGCCAGGCGTACTCGGCGAGCCAGCGGGTCGGGGTCACGGGCATGTCAGCTCCTCCAGGACCCGCGCCAGCGCCCGTACGCCGGCGGCGCAGTCGGCGTCAGTGGCCGCCTCGGCGGGGGAGTGCGACACCCCGGTCGGGTTGCGCACGAAGAGCATCGCGGTGGGCAGGTGCGCGGCCAGCACACCGGCGTCGTGCCCCGCGCCCGTCGGCAGCACCGGCGCCCCGAGCAGCGTGGCCAGCCGGCCGGCCAGCCCGCCGTCGAAGGCGACCAGCGGGGTCACCGACTCCTCGGTCACCGTCACCGCCGTACCGTCGCGGCGGGCCCGCTCGGCGAGCTTGCCCCGCACCGCGTCGACCAGCCCGGCCAACGTCTCCGGGTCGGCGGCCCGGGCGTCCAGCCAGCCGGTCACCTTCGACGGGATGGCGTTGGTGGCGTTCGGCTCGACGGCGACCCGACCCACGGTGGCGTGCGCGCCGCGCAGCCGGGCCTCCTTGTTGGCCGCCAGCACGGTGAACGCGTAGGTGAGCATCGGGTCGCGGCGGTCCGCCATCCGGGTCGTACCCGCGTGGTTGCCCTCGCCGACGACGTCGAAGCGCCACCGGCCGTGCGGCCAGATCGCGCTGGCCACCGCGACCGGCTCGTCGGTCTCGACCAGCGCGCGGCCCTGCTCCACGTGCAGCTCCACGAAGGCGCCGAACCGGCCCAGCAGGTCCGGGCGGGCGCCCGCCGGTTGATCGCCGAGCGCCTCGGCGAAGCTCACCCCGGCCGCGTCGCGCAGCCCGGCCGCGCGTTCGGCCGGCAGCGCCCCGCTGAGCAGCCGCGACCCCAGGCACGGTACGCCGAAGCGGGCACCCTCCTCCTCGACGAACGCGGCCAGCACCAGCGGCCGGCTCGGTGTCACGCCGGCGGCCCGCAGCTCGTCCACGGCGAGGAACGCGCTGACGATGCCGAGCGGCCCGTCGTACGCCCCGCCGTGCGGCACCGAGTCGAAGTGGCTGCCGGTCAGCACCGCGTCCCCGGCCTCCGGGTCGCCCCAGTGGGCGAACAGGTTGCCGTTGCCGTCCTCGGTGACCGGCAGGCCGCGCCGGTCAGCCTGGGACCGGAACCAGGTCCGCAGCTCCAACTCGGGCTCGGTCAACGCGTAGCGCAGGTAGCCGCCGCTGCCGGCGTCCCGCCCGACCGGCGCGATCTCGTCCCACAGCTCCCGAAACCTGGTGGGAAGGGACCCTTCTACAACAAAATCCGATAACAAGGGGCCATTCCTCACTGCTCGGTCATCGGGACGCGGACGCCAGTGCGGTCGGCGACCTCGCGGGCGATGTCGTAGCCGGCGTCGACGTGCCGGATCACGCCCATCGCCGGGTCGTTGGTGAGCACCCGTTCGATCTTCTGCCCGGCCAGCGCGGTGCCGTCGGCCACGCAGACCTGCCCGGCGTGGATCGACCGGCCGATGCCCACCCCGCCGCCGTGGTGGATGGACACCCAGGAGGCGCCGCTGGCCGTGTTGACCAGCGCGTTGAGCAGCGGCCAGTCGGCGATCGCGTCGGAACCGTCGGCCATCGCCTCGGTCTCCCGGTACGGGCTGGCCACGCTGCCGGCGTCCAGGTGGTCCCGGCCGATGACGACCGGGGCGGAGAGCTCTCCGGAGGCGACCATCTCGTTGAACCGCACGCCCGCCTTGTCCCGTTCGCCGTAACCGAGCCAGCAGATCCGGGCCGGCAGGCCCTGGAAGGCGACCCGCTCGCCGGCCAGCCGGATCCACCGGGCCAGCGACTCGTTCTCCGGGAACAACTCCAGGATGGCCCGATCGGTGGCGGCGATGTCCTTCGGGTCGCCGGAGAGCGCCGCCCACCGGAACGGGCCCTTGCCCTCGGAGAACAGCGGCCGGATGTACGCCGGCACGAAGCCGGGAAAGTCGAAGGCGCGCTGGTAGCCGGCGAGCTGCGCCTCGCCGCGGATCGAGTTGCCGTAGTCGAAGACCTCCGCGCCCGCGTCGAGGAAGCCGACCATCGCCGCCACGTGCCGGGCCATCGATGCGCGGGCCCGGTCGGTGAACTCGGCCGGCTTCGCCGCCGCGTAGTCCCGGGCGTCGGCCAGCTCCACCCCCACCGGCAGGTACGACAGCGGGTCGTGCGCGCTGGTCTGGTCGGTCACGATGTCGATCTCCACGCCCCGCACCAGCAGCTCGGGGAAGACCACCGCCGCGTTGCCGACCACGCCGACGGAGAGCGCGCGCCGGTCCCGCTTCGCGGCGAGCACCCGCTGCACCGCGTCGTCCAGCGAGTCGGCCACCTCGTCCAGGTAGCGGTCGTGCACCCGGCGGTCGAGGCGGGTCCGGTCCACGTCCACGATCAGGCAGACACCGCCGTTCATGGTGACGGCGAGCGGCTGGGCGCCGCCCATCCCGCCGCAGCCGGCGGTCAGCGTCAGCGTGCCCGCGAGGGTGTCCCCGAACCGCTTCGCGGCGACCGCGGCGAACGTCTCGTAGGTGCCCTGGAGGATGCCCTGGGTGCCGATGTAGATCCACGAGCCGGCGGTCATCTGCCCGTACATCGTCAGACCGAGCTGCTCCAGCCGGCGGAACTCCGGCCAGGTCGCCCAGTCGCCGACCAGGTTGGAGTTGGCCAGCAGCACCCGGGGCGCCCACTCGTGGGTGCGCAGCACGCCGACCGGGCGGCCGGACTGCACCAGCATCGTCTCGTCCTCGCGCAGGTCGGTCAGCGTGCGGACCAGCGCGTGGTACGACGGCCAGTCCCGCGCCGCCTTGCCGGTGCCGCCGTAGACGACCAGGTCGTCGGGGCGTTCGGCCACCTCGGGGTCGAGGTTGTTCATGAGCATCCGCAGGGCGGCCTCCTGCGGCCACCCGCGGGCGGTGAGCTCGCTACCCCGTGCGGCACGGACGTGCTGGGTCATCTCGGGTCTCCTCCGGTCATCATGCGAGGAACAGCTGACGGCGGGCCGCGGAGGCTTCGAACGCCTCCAGCCGGCGCTGGGTGTCGGCCGGCGCGGCGTCGCAGATCGCCTGCAACAGCACCATGGCCAGGGTCATCGGGGCGGTGTGCAGGTCGAAGACGAGCTGGGCGCCGACCGCGGCGGGCAGCACCACGTCGGCGTGTTCGGTGGCCGGGCTGACCGGCGAGTCGGTGATCGCCACCACGGTCAACCCGGCGGCCCGCGCGTCGCGCAGCGCGTCCAGGGTCTCCCGGGGGTAGCGGGGCAGCACGAAGGCCAGGACCGCCGAGGCGCCGGCCTCGGCAGCCTGCTCCAGACGGTCGGCGAGCAGGCTGCCACCGTCGTCGAGCACCCGCACGTCCGGGTGCACCTTGGCGGCGAAGTAGGCGAAGTACGCGGCCAACGGCGCGGCGGCGCGCAGGCCGACCACCGGTAACGGGCGGCTGGTGGCGAGCAGCCGACCGGTCTCGGCGATCCGGTCCCGGTCGGCGAGCTGACCGGCGAGCCGGTCCAGGTTGCCCATCTCGGCGCGGACCGCCTGCTGGAGTTCGTTGCCGGCGTCCGCCGGTCCGCCGGTAGCGGCGGTGGTGAGGTCGCGCAACCGGCGGCGCAGCGCCGGGTAACCGTCGTGGCCGAGCGCGACGGCGAAGCGGGTGACCGACGGCTGGCTGACCCCGGCCAGCTCGGCCACCTCGGCCGCGGACAGGTACGCCACGGCGGGGGCGTGCTGCACCAGGCAGTGCGCGATCCGACGCTGGGTCGGGGTGAGCCGCACCCCGTGGAACAGGTCGAGCACCCGCTCGGTGGGCACGGCGACAGCTCCTTCATTCACACCGAGACTCTATGCATGAAAACTTTCAGAGGGCAACCGTTCCCGTCCGCCGTACGTTCCACCGACCTGTCGGTGGACCGACCGGTGGGCGACCGGGCGAGCGTCCCCTCTGTAGGATCCGCAGGGCGGTCGAGCAGAGGAGTGCGCATGCAGTCGGTTGGCCCGTACCGGTTCACCCACATGTTGGGCACCTGCCCTGTGGGAAAGGCCTGGGCTGCCATCGACGAGCAGGGCCGGTTCGTGACGGTGGCGGTGCTGGACGCCGTGGCCGCGAGCACGCCGGGGTGGCGCGAAGCCTTCGCCGGGACTGCCAACGCCATGTCGCAGAGGCCGGGCGGCCAGGCCTTCGCGTACGCCGACTTCTTCGCCGCCGAGCCGTGGGCGGCCTACCCGGCGGAGGCCGGCCAGGGCGCCGAGAAGTTGTTCCGCGCGCTGGGGCAGGAGTACCACCCGGTGCCGACGGAGAAGGGCGGTTCGACCGAGGAGAACGGCTCGGCGGCGCCGGTCACCGGGGTGCCGCGGCAGGTCTCCGGGCCGCCGCAGTCGGTGTCCGGCCCTCCGCAGCAGGTCTCCGCGCCGCCGCAGCCGGTGTCCGGCGCCCCGCAGCCCGTCTCCGGCGCCCCGCTGCCGACATCCGGAGCGCCGTTCGCGCCGTGGGCGCTGCATGCCGGCGGGCTGCCGACCGTGCCGCCCGCGCCGACGCCACCGCCCGCCGCCGACGCGCCCCAGTCGCCCGCGCCGGCGTCCGCCGCTCCGGCGGATCCGCCGCCCTACGACCCGTTCAACGCTTCGGTGCGGCGCATCAAGCCGTCGGAGCCGCCGCCGCGGCGTACCGGGCTCTGGGCGGGGCTGGCCGCGCTCGTGCTGGTGGCGGCCGTGGGCAGTGGGGTGGCCATCTGGGCGATCGCCGGCAAGGACCAGCCCGATCCGTACTCTCCGCCGACCGCCATCGCCACGGCGTCTCCCGGTGACGCCGCGGCCGAGCCGGGGCTGAAGCCGTGGGCGCAGGCCACCCTGTACAGCCCGGAGGAGCGCGCCCTCGCGGTCGCCGCGCCGTCGCTGGTCTTCATCGAGGCGGTCTTCACCGGATACGTCCGGGACACCAGGACGAACGCCCTGGTGCACCCCCAGCCCGTCTCCTTCATCCGTCGGTGCAGCGGCTTCGTGGTGACTCCTGACGGCCACGCCGTCACCAACGGGTCCTGCGTCAAGCCGACGGAGGACCACGCCCGTTGGCTGGCCGTCGACGCGCTGGCCAGGATGCTCGTGCAAGAGAAGAAGCTTCCCGCCGGGCAGATCTCCACCTACATCGCGGCCAACCTCGCCAAGGTGCGGTTCACCGGCGTGGAGCCGGGCACCGAGCCGACCAGTGCGGTGTACGGCCAGCTCAACACCGCCACGGGCAACGTGACGAAGGAGCCGGCCATCCCGGCCGAGGTCGTTCGGAGCCTGCCCGAGGACAGCGGCAACACCGCACTGGTCAAGCTCGCCCAGGGCGGTCTGCCCGCAGTGGAACTCAACGCGTCCGCCAGCCTCGCGGTGGACGCCTCGGTCCGCATCCTCGCCTTCACGACCACCGACGTCGTCTTCCGCAACGCCACCTACCGGCCCCAGTCGAAGCTGGTGACGATCACCGGCACAAGCGAGCGCGGTCCCGTCTCGATCTACCTCGTCAACGAGGACCTCGGCACGGTGTCCCACGGGGGTATCGCCCTCGATTCCGCCGGCCGGGTCGCCGGCCTGATCTACCAGGATCAGGCGCGACCGGACCGTGCCAACCGGGCGGTGCTGCCGGCGTCGACGATCGCCGCGCTGCTGGCCGAGGCCGGCGTCGGCAACGCACTCGGCGACTCCGACAAGCTCTACCGCAGCGGGCTCGACGCGTACTTCGGCGGCGACTCGTCGGGCGCCATCACCCAGCTGGACAAGGCAGCCGCCGCGTCATCCGCCAACGTGCTCGCGCAGGCCTACCGGCAGAACGCCGCCGAGCGTCAGCGATTGGAGAGCGCGTCGCGGGCGCAGTCGGACACCCTCGTCCTCGTGCTGGTCGGCTCCGCGGCCGTGTTGCTGATCGCCCTTATCATCCTGGTCGTGATGCTCGTCCGTCGTCGCCACCGCTGAGTGGCCGGTGAGTGGCCGGTGAGTGGACAATTTCGCCGGATCGGACACATAGGAATATAACCGCCGATGATCGTCTCGGCGTTCGCCCTCATTGGTCATTCACCCGCAGTGAAAAATCCGTGCCGCCCCAAAAGATCAGATGTTCGGTCGAACTCGAATCCACCGGACGGCGCGCCGTGGCCGTGGCGGCGTGTTCAAGCGCGCAGATCCGGGCGATGACCAGCGAATCCCTTGCTGGGCCAGCGATTTCCGCTCGACGTCGCGGCGCCTGATAGGTGATGGTGTGCCGGTGCGGCCATGGCTATACTCCGTCTTGTTGTGCGATGGATCTTCATTGTCGTCGATCGAGGGAACGATCCAGCGGACGCGTCGCTGAAAATCGCTGCGAATGGTGGCTTTCATGGGGGTGGCGAAGGTGGGCGTGTCGGATCGGTGTGTCATGTGGACTGGCGGGGCTGGTCTGCTGAGCGGTCCAGGTAGTCCGGGCGGGCTGCGAAACGGCGTCCGTCCGTGACGAATCGCCCCGCAGCCTCGCCCCCCTCCCTGCATGACTCCGCCGGCAGCACTCTCCCTTCCGGACACGGGCCCCCGCTGCCGGTGATCGACGGGCCCACGATGCCGTCCGCCGGCGCCTCGACCCTCCCGCTCACGCGGGCGGCGGACCCGGTGACTCCAGCGATCTCGGTCTGCATCGCTGTCCGCGACCGGCCCGAGCTCCTGGTGAAGTCCATCCAGAGCGTGCTCGCCGGCAGCTTCGGCGATTTCGAGCTCATCGTGGTCGACGACGGTTCGGCCGTGCCCGTTCGGGACCGGTTGGCCGAGGCGGGCCTGCTTGCCGACCGGCGGATCCGCCTCGTCCGGCAACAGCCGACGGGGATCAGCGCCGCGCGCAACGCTGCCCTGCGCATTGCCGGGGGCAGGTTCATCACCGTGCTCGACTCGGACGACGAGTTGGCCCCCGACGGTCTGGCCCGGATGCAGGACTTCGTTGCTGGGACGGGCGCGCGCTGGGTCTACACCGACTACGAGGAGATCGTTGGCGATTCGGCGAAGGTGATCAGGCTCCCCGCCTACCCGGATCCGCGTCGGATGCTCCGGTCCGTGCTGACCCGGCCCCGGTTGCCCTTCAAGCATTCCGGCATGACCATCGACCGTCAGTTGCTGCTACAGCTCGGCGGGTACGACGAGCAGATGTCCATCAAGGTGGATGTCGAGCTGGTCCTGCGTGCCCTCAGCAACGGGGTGCACCTGCAGCGACTCGACGAGCCGATCGTTCGATTCCACCGGCACAGCGGCAGCATCAGCCGGCGGCGCCTCGCCGGCCTCGTCGCCTGGCGCAAGATGATCAAAATGTACAGCCGTCCACGTGTTCCGGGGCTCGCCCTGTGTATCGTGGCGGTGCGTGCGGTGAGTGAGATCGGTAAATGGCTGGTCACCGCCGCCGGGCGGTGATCCGTGCTTGAACGGGACGGGCCACAGGGCCGCACCGCCGAGAGTATGGACCGCCTCTGCCGTCGACGCACGATGGCTCGACGCCGTGCGAGCGACACCGCGAAGAGGCGGTTCACGGCGCGCTGATCCCGGAGCTGCGGGCGTGCTGCGATGCCCCGAGGGACTGATCGGGCCAACGCAGGAGCGCCCGAACCGCCACTAGGCAGGACGCCTTCTGACGCATAGGGTGCACGTCGCGATCTCCCGACGGGGGCGATGTGGGAAAGGAAGGTCGTGTCCGCGCACACGCAGTTCCTCACGGCTGTCACGTCACAGCAGACACCGAGGTTCGACCCTGACCTGGGGGTGATCACGCCCCCGTCCAACGGCATGGCCCGGTCGGTGTTCGCGCGTCCGGTCGCCCCGCGGGCCAACTGGCGCCGGCGCTACGTGGCCTGGTTGGTTCTGCTCGACGCCCTCGTCGCCCTGGCCGCCAGCCGGACGGTCGTCGCCCTGCTGGACGAGGCCGACGCCGGCTTCTGGGACCAGCGGGTGCTCGGGAACGTCAGCTCCTTCACCCTCGTGGCGAACATCGGCGTCCCCCTGGGTTGGCTGCTCCTGCTGGTGGCCGCCGGGGCGTACGACCAGCGTGCGCTCGGGCTGGGCACCGAGGAGCTCAAGCGGGTGGCCCGGGCCAACCTCGCGATGGCCGCCACGGTCTCGTTCCTGGCGCTCGGCTTCAAGAAGGACCTGTCCCGGGCGACGGTCGCCGCCATCATCATCTGCCTGCTGCTCTACACCCTGGTGGCTCGCTTCGCCGCTCGGGTGGTGCTGCGCCGGATCCGGCGCACCGGGCGGGCGTCGCAGAAGGTGCTGCTGGTCGGCCGGCTCTCCGACGCGCTCGCGCTGCACGAGGTGGTGACCCGCAACTACGGCGCCGGGCTGCACCCGATCGCCATCCACCTGCCCCACCACCCGCGGCCGGGTGAGCGGGTGAACGCCCCGGTGCCGGTCTACGTGGGCTGGGACCTGGTGCCGCTGGTCCAGCAGCTCGGCGCGGACACCATCGCGGTCTGCGGCCCCGCCAGCCTGGAGTCGTACGAGCTGCGCAAGCTCGCCTGGCAGTTGGAGGGCACCGGCCTGAACCTGGTGGTCGTCCCCCAGGTCACCGACGTCACCGGCCCGCGTATCCACGTCCGGCCGATCGAGGGCCTTCCGCTGCTCAACGTGGACGAGCCCACCATCTCCGGCCTGTCGCTGCTGGCCAAGACGGTGCTCGACCGGTTCACCGCGCTGGTCGGGCTGGTGTTGCTGAGCCCGGTGCTGCTCGGGATCGCGATGGCCATCAAGGCCAGCGGCCCGGGGCCGGTGATGTTCCGGCAGACCCGGATCGGCCACGAGGGCCGGGCGTTCAAGGTCTGGAAGTTCCGGACCATGTACATCGACGCCGAGGAGCGGCTGGCGGCGCTGCGGGACCGGAACGAGAGTGACGGCCTGCTCTTCAAGATCAAGGATGATCCGCGGGTCACCCCGATCGGCCGACACCTGCGGGCACTCTCCCTGGACGAGCTGCCCCAGCTGATCAACGTGCTGCGTGGGCAGATGTCGCTGGTCGGCCCGCGCCCGCTGCCCACCGAGGACGACGACTACCGCGGCGACGTACGCCGGCGGCTGCTGGTGCGGCCGGGCATCACCGGTCTCTGGCAGATCTCCGGCCGCTCCGACCTGACCTGGGACGACGCGGTCCGGCTGGACCTGCACTACGTGGACAACTGGTCGCTGGTGTACGACCTCGCCATCCTGTGGAAGACGGCCAGCGTCGTGCTGGCCCGGCGGGGCGCGTACTGATCCCGGAACCCTGAACGCCGACGGGCGGTGGCCTTCCGGCCACCGCCCGTCGACGTTCGTGATGTCGCCGCCCGCCGCGGTCCCCGGGGACAGCGCCTTGGCGGGAGAGGGAACCTACGGCTTCTTGGCGCCGGCGATGATGTCCGGGACCGCGTCCTGGCGCACCGCGTCGTAGAACGACTTGACCCGGTTCGTGTCGGCCAGGACGACACTCTCCGAACCGATCCGGCCGGTGCCCTTGGTGGGGCTGGTGACGAAGGTCAGGTTGCTGCCCCGGACGCCGCGCATCTGGTTGGCCGTCTCCAGCAGGGACAGCTCCTTGTCCACCGAGACCGAGTTCGAGGTGGCCTTGAGGAACGAGTTCAGCTTGGCGGGGTTGGTGAGCAGGCCACCGGAGGAGGCCTTGTCGATGATCGCCTTGATCACCTGCTGCTGGTGCCGGATCCGGGCGAAGTCACCGTCCGCGAACTGCTTGCGCTGGCGTGAGTAGTCGAGCGCCGCCTCGCCGTCCATCCGCTGCATCCCCTTGTTGAAGGTGCGGAACGGCGCGTGGATCGAGGTGAACTGCTTCTCCGAGTTGACGTCGATGCCGCCCAGCGCGTCGATGATCTCCTTGAACCCGGCGAAGTCGATCAGCGCGACGTGGTCCACCCGTACCTTGGTGAACGACTCGACCGCCTGCACCATGAGCGGCACGCCACCCCAGGCGTACGCCGCATTGATCTTGGCGTCCCGGCCGCCGTTGTTGCCGTCCGCGGATCGGGGCACCGACACCCAAGTGTCCCGGGGAATCGAGATCAGTTGAGCGCTGGACCGGTCCTTCGGCAGGTGGGCGAGGATGATGGTGTCGGTCCGCGAGCCCGAGGTCTTCTCCGGGTCACGCGAGTCGCTACCCAGGATCATGATGTTCATCGCGCCCTCGACCATCGCCTGCGGGCGACCCTCCTCCGGCACGCCCTGGAACGCGTCCACGCGCTCGATGTCCCCCTCGACGGAGCGCAGGTAGAGGCCACCGGCGATCACCCCTCCGCCCCCCACCAGCGTCACCACCAGCAGGCTGATCAGGAGGATCCGCCGCCATCGGCGTCGTTGGGGTGGCTGCGGGCCGACCGGCTCGCCGTCGTCCACCCGCCGTGGCTGGCCGGCGGTCCCGGTCGAGTAGTACTCGCCGGGTTGCGCGGTCTCATTGTGACGTGGCATGTCGCGATGCTACTGACTCGGCTTTCGGGCCGAGTACCCTCGTCCGGTCGGAACCGTCCGCCGTCGGGTTGGTCCGTTGATCGAATTCAATGGCAACTTCCCCTGCCACAGGGCGCGTCGGCCTGATAAGAAGCTCCGGTGGACGCAATGAAGCTCCGACGGGCCATCGCCCGCACCCCGCTCGCGCCCGTGGCCGCCTTCCCGAAGCGGCTGGCCCGGGTCGCCCGGCATGACGCCAAGGTGCTGCGCACCTCGGCCCGCTGGCTGGTCACCTCCCGTGAGCACCACAACTACACCTACGACCTGACCAAACTCAGCCGCCACCACCTGGCCTGGTTCGTCAGTGTGATCTGCGACCGCCCGGTCAAGCAGGTCCGCGGCTGGTTCGACGAGGTCGAGTCCGACCAGCCGCTGCGGCAGCACATCGAGCGGGCCACCGCCGGCTCCGCCCGGCGAGGGCTGGCCGACCGGCAGGTCCGCTACGCCCGCCGGATCGGCTGGTACGCGATGGTGCGGGCCACCCGCCCCGCGCACGTGGTGGAAACCGGCGTCGACAAGGGCCTGGGCAGCTGCGTCCTGGCCGCGGCGCTGCTGCGCAACGCGCAGGACGGCCACCCGGGCCGGGTCACCTCGCTGGACATCAATCCCGAGGCCGGCTACCTGGCCCACACCGCCCCCTGGTCGGAAGTGGTCGACCTGGTGATCGGCGACTCGATCGCCTCGATCGGCGCCCTGGACCGCCCGGTCAACCTGTTCCTGCACGACAGCGACCACAGCCGGGCACACGAGAAGCGCGAGTTCGACGCGGTGGAGCCGAAGCTCGCCCCCGACGCGATCCTGCTCACCGACAACGTCACCAGCACCAACGTGCTCGCCGAACACGCCGAGCGCACCGGCCGGCGGTTCCTCGCCTACCGGGAGAGCCCCGCCAACCACTGGTACCCCGGCGACGGCATCGGCGTGGCATGGTAGGCCGGTGCGGCTGACCTCGATCCACACGTACCCCGTCAAGGGTTGCCACCGGCTCGACCACGACGACGCCCTCGTGCGGCCGTGGGGCCTCGCGGGCGACCGGCGCTGGATGGTGGTGGACGCCGACGGCGTCGGCGTCACCCAGCGCGAGACCACCCGGCTGGTCGGCCTGCGCCCCACGGTTCACCCCGGCGGCCTCTCGCTGCGCGCCGACGGGCAGCCCGACCTCGACGTGCCCGAGCCGGCCGGCGGGGGCCCCATCGCCGTGCGCACCTTCCGCAGCCGGAAGACTCCAATCCCCGCGCTACCCGCCGGGCCGGCAGCCGACGCCTGGCTCGGCGCGCTGCTCGGCCGGACGGTCCGACTGGTCTGGCTGGCTCGGCCGACCCGACACCTTGCCGCCGGAGATCGCGAGCACGACACCGGCGACCAGGTCAGCTTCGCGGACGCCTACCCATTGCTGCTGGCGAACGCCGCCTCCCTCGACGCCCTCAACGGCTGGCTCGCCGAGGCCGCAGAGGAGCCGGTGCCGATGGCCCGGTTCCGGCCCAACCTGGTAGTCGACGGCGCCCCTGCCTGGGCCGAGGACGACTGGGCCGGCCGGTCGCTGCGCATCGGCGACCTGCGCTTCCGTGCCGCCGGGCCGTGCGACCGCTGCGTGGTGACCACAACCGACCAGGAGACCGGGGTGCGCGCGAAGGAGCCGCTGCGCACGCTCGGCCAGTACCGCAACGTCCAACAGAAACTCCTCTTCGGGCTGCATCTGGTGCCCGTCGACAGTGGACCCGTGGCCGTCGGCGCCCCGGTCGTCCTCGAGGCCTGACCGGTCGCGGGCCCGCCCGGAGCTGGCCGCGCCGGCTGCCGGGCCGGATCGAGGTGACCGCGGGTCGGTTGCGGGAGCGCACCGGTCACCGTCCGTCGACACTGTCTTAGCTTCGGCTTAGCCGGCTTGTCCGGCCGACGGCGGTTCGGGCAGCATCGCGGCGTGACGGACGCAAGCGCTCCCGGCGGCGTCGACATCGACCTCGACCTGGACCGGGCTCCGGACGACCGGCCCACGCCCTCGTCCGGCCCAATCCCCTGGCTGGTCGCCACCGGCGTCACCATCCTCGCGGCGGCGCTCGGCCTCACCCTGGCGCTGCGCTCCGGCTCCACTCCCGCCTGCGCCGCCGGCCGCGTGCTCGCCGCGCCGCCCACCGGCACCGCCACGCACAGCGGCAAGGCGACCTTCTACGACTCGAACGGCACCGGCGGCAACTGCTCCAACCCGGCCGCCCCGGCCAACCGGCTCTACGTCGCGCTCGGTCCGACGGAGTACGCCGCCGGCGCCGCCTGCGGCGGGTTCCTCGACGTGAGCGGCCCCAAGGGCAGCATCCGCGTCCTGATCATGGACCAGTGCCCGGAATGCGCGCCGGGGCATCTCGACCTGTCCCGCGAGGCGTTCGCCCGGATCGCCGACCCGGTCCAGGGCCTCGTCCCGATCACCTACCGCGCGGTGGTCAACCCGCCACTACCCGGCCCGCTCACCTTCCGGATCAAGGAGGGCGCGTCACAGTTCTGGTTCGCCGTCCGGGTGGGCAACCACGGCAACCCGCTGCGCGCCGTCGAGGTCCGGCAGGACGACAGCGACCCGTGGCAGTCGGCCGCCCGGCAGGACTACAACTACTGGCTGATCCCGTCCGGCGCCGGCGCCGGCCCGTACACGATCCGGGTGAGCGACGTGTACGGGAACCGGGTCACCGTCGCCGGCATCCGGATGGCGCCCGGCCAGGTCCAGACCAGCGCGGTCCGCATGTACGGGCGCGGCGCGGTGGCCGCCACCGCGCGTCCGTCCGCGTCGGCCCGGCCGTCCACCAACCGACCAGCGGGTACGCCGACGCAGGCCCGCCGCCCGGCCGAGGTGGCGAAGGCGAGTGCGCCCGCCACGGCGGTGGCCAACCCGCCAGCCACCCGGCCGGCCGGGGCCACGGCCCGCTGGTGCGCGAGCTGACCGCTCAGTCGGTCGGCGGCAGGTCGAGCCACATCAGGACCTCGTCCCGGTCGTCACCGGGCGCCACCCGCAGCGCGCCCGGCAGGCGACCGATCTCCCGGTACCCCAGCCGGCGGTAGAACCCGTCCAACCCCAGCCCGTCCCGCACCGTCACGTGCAGCGCCTCGTAGCCCAGCTCCCGGCCCAGCCGGGCGGCCTCGCGCATCAGCGCCGAGCCGTAGCCGCTGCCCTGGGTGTCCGGATGGACCATCACGCGCTTCAGCACACACCAGTGCGCCTTGAGCGGAAACCGGTTGTCGGAGAAGATCAGCACAGCCACCAGCCGGTCGCCGGCGTACCCGACCAGCAGCCGGTCCGGTCCGTCGGCGATGCCGGCGAAGGTCGGGTCGGCGGTGGCGCGGACGTCGGCCGCGGTGACCGGAGGCACGAAACCGACCGCGCCGCCGGCGTTGCTGACGTCCACCCAGAGGGCGACGATCTCGGCGCGCAGCTGTGGGGTGAGGTCGGGATCGAGGACGAGGCGCAAACTCACGCCCGCCATCCTGACCGCTCGGGCACCCGGTCGGCCCGAGGTGTGATCGATCCGACCGACAGCGCAGGCCGGGGACTCACGTGCGACTCAATTGTGCGGGAGAGGGGATTCGAACCCCCACGTCCAATAGGACAATAGGACCTAAACCTACCGCGGCTGCCGTTACGCCACTCCCGCCAACTTGCTGATTCTAGAGTGTCGGGCCGCCGGGGTGCACAGGCCGGCCGACCGGAGTATCGCCGACACGGCGTAACCGCCGAGGGCGCACTCGCCCGCGGTCATGTCCGCCAAGCCCTGCGCAACCCGGTGCGCTCCCCACTCGGGATGGGCAAGAGCGAAGCCGATCACGAGGTCTGTGAAACGCTGCTGCAGCGCACGGGTGCGAGAGCGCGAGGGAGGATCTATAGTCCCGGTTGCCCTCAATCGCCCGACCAGGGTACTGACGTGACGCCGCGAGCACTTGATAAGCCGAGCAGCCTCAACCGCCGTAACCGCGCCTTTCTCGACCTGACGAAGCAGCGTGTAGATGTCATCGTCTGCGAGTGCTGTCGGAGATCGCTCAGCGTCGGTGGCGGGTTGGCTGCCGCTTGCTCGGCCGTTGACCGCGTCGGCACGCGGTTTCCGGCCCGCGTAGGTGTTCGTCTGGCTGTGGCAGTTAGGGCACAGCAATCGCAGGTTGGGCGGACGGTTGTCAAGGAAGTCCCCGTTGATGTGATCAACATGTAGGACTAGTGATTTCCCTTGCCAGACCGTACCCACGCCGCCGGCCTCGCACTCGGCCGGTAAGCCGAGGAACAGGAGCGCCCGCTTCAGCCTGGTGCCGGGAGTGCGCCGAGCGTTCCGGGGCAGTTTGATGAGCACCTGATGCGCGGGGACGCGCGGCGCCGAACTGCCTCGGTTGTGGGCGCTGCCAGTGAAATGAGAGGTGTCAATCCCGAACTTCTTGAGCTGCCGACTGATGTGCGCGTGGGAGCCGCCGCTGACGCGGATGCCGAGCAGCCGCATCACCTCGGTGATGTTGCGAGCGGCGGCGGCCGCCGCGGCCAACGCCTCGGGCGTGTACTTGTACCGGACCACCCGCAGATGGTGACGGTCCGGTACGACAGTCAGTCCAGGCCGAGGTCGCGGCGGAGCTTGGCGACGTGCCCGGTGGCCTTGACGTTGTAGAGCGCCCGTTCGATCTTGCCGTCGGCGTCGATGACGAAGGTCGAGCGGATCACACCGGTCACGGTCTTCCCGTACAGCTGCTTCTCGCCGTACGCGCCGTACGCAATCAGCACCGCCTTGTCCACGTCTGACACCAGCGGGAAGGTGATCGCGTCGCGGTCGCGGAACTTCGCGAGCTTCTCGGGCTTGTCCGGGGAGATGCCGACCACCTCGTAGCCGGCGGCCTGGAGGGAGGCGAGCGAGTCACGGAAGTCGCAGGCCTGCTTGGTGCAGCCAGGGGTCATCGCCGCCGGGTAGGCGTAGAGGACCACCTTGCGGCCTCGCAGGTCGGCCAGGGCGAGCTGGTCACCGGTGTCGGTGGGGAGGGTGAACTCGGGTGCGGGGTCACCGGGGGAGAGGCGGTCGGGCGCGGTCATGGCCCGACGATACCGCCGGGCCGGCCGGTGCCGCCGCAGGCGACGCGCCGAGCGGTCGCGGCCGCTGGTCGGCGGCGTCCCGGTCCGGGATGGTGATCAAGAACATGCGTTGTTGCCAAGGTATGGCAACAGCAGTGATTGGGAAATAGGCTGACTTCCGCCGGCCCCGGACGGGTCCGCTGACGCGTGGGAGGTCGCGTGGAAACACTGGCGATGCACATCTCGAACGGGATCATCGATGGTCCCGTCGCAGCGGTCTTCGCGGCGTTCGCCCTCGCGGCGCTCACCGGCTGCGTCCTGCGCGGCCGGCGCGACCTGGACGACCGCCTGGCCCCGATGGCCGGCCTGGTGGCCGCGTTCATCTTCGCCGTCCAGATGCTCAACTTTCCGATCTTCACGGCCGGGGTGAGTGGGCACCTGCTCGGTGGCGCGCTCGCCGCGATGCTGGTCGGCCCGTGGGTCGGCGCGCTCTGTGTGTCGGTGGTGCTGGTCGTGCAGGCGCTGGTCTTCGGCGACGGGGGCGTGGCGATGCTCGGCCTCAACATCACCAACATGGCGCTGCTCGGCACTGCGGCGGCGTACGTGCTGATCGCGGTGCTGCTGCGGGTGCTGCCCCGCACGCCCGCCGGCCTGGCGGTCACCGGGTTCGTCGCCGCGATGCTCAGCGTGGTGGTCGCGTCCCAGGGCTTCGTCCTGCAGTACTGGCTGGGCGGCACCACCGACCTGGGCGGCAACCTGGCCGGCCTGGCCGGCACGATGGCCGGTGTCCACCTGCTGATCGGCATCGGCGAGGGCCTGATCACCGCCACCACCGTGGTCACCGTGGCGAAGGTGCGCCCCGATCTCGTCTACGCGTTGCGCGGGTTGCGTCCCGCCGCCGTGCCCACCGTTCCTGCCGTCGGAGGTGTCCGATGAAGAACCGCTCCTGGGCCTTCCTGGCCGGTGGCCTGCTGGTCGCCCTGCTGCTGGCGGGGGTGGTGAGCAACTACGCCTCGTCCCACCCGGACGGGTTGGACTCGTCGCTGCTGAAGGGGTGCACCGTCGACGCCGATGACAACATCGTCGGCGGAAGCTGCCCGGCGCAGCAGGCCCGGGAGCACGAGTTGGGGGACAGCCCGCTCGCCGACTACGGGGTGCGGGGCGTGGAGAACGGCTTCCTCTCCACCGGCCTCTCCGGGGTGCTCGGCGTGCTGCTCACCTTCGCGGTCGGCGCGGGTGGCTTCTGGCTGTTGCGCCGCCGTGGTGCCACGTCGACCCCGGGTGCCACGTCCGTCGAGGGCGAGACGCCGACCGAGGGTGACGCGGCGACGTCCCGCGCCCGCGCGGCGCGCTGAGCAGAGGGGTACGCGGATGGGTGCCGGTCACGGGCACGTGCTGTACCGCGAGTCCGACTCGCCGGTGCACCGGCTCCCGCCCGAGGTCAAGATCGTGGCGATGGTGGTCTTCACGGTCGCCGTGGTGGCCACCCCACGGGCCGCGTTCTGGGCCTTCGGCGCGTACGCCCTGCTGGTGGCGGCGGTGGCGGCGCTGGCCCGGGTGGGGCCGCGGTGGCTGCTCAGCCGGGCGCTGATCGAGTTGCCGTTCGTGCTGTTCGCCGTCGCGCTGCCGTTCCTCGGTGCCGGCGAGCGGGTCGACGTGCTGGGCCTGCGGCTGTCCGAGGACGGGCTGCACGGCGCGTGGAACATCGTGGCCAAGGGCACCCTGGGTGTCCTCGCTTCGCTGCTGCTCGCCGCGACCACCACCACCCGGGACCTGATCGTCGGGCTGGACCGGTTGCACTGCCCGCAGGTGCTCACCCAGATCGCCACGTTCATGCTGCGCTACCTCGACGTGCTGGTCGGCGAGGCACGGCGGATGCGGGTGGCCCGGATCTCGCGGGGTGACGATCCGCGTTTCCTGTGGCAGCTGCGGGGTTTCGCCGCCGGGATCGGGGCGCTGTTCCTGCGGGCCTTTGAACGCGGCGAGCGGGTCTACCTGGCGATGCTGTCCCGGGGCTACTCGGGGCGGATGCCCGAGGTGTGGCAGGGCGACGGCGCGGCGACCGCCGGTCAGTGGCTGGTGGCGGCGACCGTGCCGGTGGTGGCGGCCTCCATCGCCGCCACCGCCGTCGTGCTGACATGATCGGTGTCGTGCAGACCGCTGTCTCGCTGGACGTTCGTGGCGTTCGGTACGCGTACCCGGACGGGCATGTCGCCCTGCACGGGGTGGACCTGAGCGTGCCGCGCGGGGACCGGGTGGCGCTGCTGGGGCCCAATGGGGCCGGTAAGACCACGTTGGTGCTGCACCTCAACGGCATCCTCACTCCGACCGAGGGCAGCGTGAGCGTCGGCGGTCTGACCGTGACGCCGGACCGGGCCACCCTGTCCGAGGTGCGCCGCCGCGTCGGCATCGTCTTTCAGGACCCGGACGACCAGCTCTTCCTGCCCACCGTGGCGGAGGACGTCGCGTTCGGGCCGGCCAACCTGGGCCTGCGCGGGGCGGAGCTGGCCGCCCGGGTGGACGAGGCGCTCGCCGCGGTGGGGATGAGCGAGCACCGGGACCGGGCGCCGCAGCACCTCTCCTTCGGGCAGCGCCGCCGGGTGGCGGTGGCCACCGTGCTCGCCATGCACCCGGAGATCCTGGTGCTGGACGAGCCGTCGTCGAACCTGGACCCGGCGGCACGGCGTGAGCTGGCCGAGATCCTGCGTGAGCTGCCGGTGACGCTGTTGATGGTGACCCACGACCTGCCGTACGCGGCGGAGCTGTGCCAGCGCTCGGTGATCCTGGACGGTGGCCGGATCGTCGCCGACGCCCCCACCCTGGACCTGCTGGCCGACTCCACGCTCCTGGCCCGCCACCGCCTGGAACTCCCATACGGCTTCGCCCCGCGCCCCTGACCGGCGGCGGTCAGGTCCGGGCGGGGGCGGAGGTTCGGGAGGCGGCGTGCAGGCGCAGGACGCCAGCGGCGGTCGCGCCGGCGCCGGTGATCAGCACCAGAGCCACCATGACCCGGGCGATCTCGGCCGGCCAGGGCACCGGGGCGACGGACCGGGCGAACACCGCGGCGTTGGCCACCCCGGCGAAGAGCGCCAGGCAGGCCCCGGCCAGCGCCACCGCGAAGTCGGCGGCCGGGCGGCGGGCCAGCGCGTAGCAACCGGCGGCGATCGCGCCGAGGCCGGTGAGCAGCGACCAGACCTGTCCGGACAGCAGCCCGACCAGCACCCCGCCCACGCCGTGGGCGCCGGCGTCCAGTTCCCGGCCCACCGGGTAGAGCACGGCGACGGCACCGCCGGCGACCAGCAGCACGCCCAACGCGGACAGCGCCCGGGCGCCGGGCGGCGCGGCGGCGGCGAGCAGGCCGAGCGCGCCCACCGCGAGCAGTCCCACGATGGTCACCGCCCACCAGGTGTACGCGTCCGGCGGCGGCAGCCAGTCCAGCGTGCCGCGGATCTGCGCCGGTTCGGCGCCGTCGCGCAGCGGGATCGTCCAGTCCCGGACGCGGTGCTCGCGGTCCGGCGCGGCGCGTACCGCGTCCGGCGGCGTCGACTCCCGCCACAGCGCGCGCTGGTCGTGCCAGCGCACCGTGGTCCCGTCGGCGATCCGCCGCCAGGAGGGGGTGGCCGCCGGGTCCGCCTCGGCGGGCAGCCTGGTGTCCCCGGCGATGGTGCGGTTCAGGTACGTGGCGGGGGAGCGGCTGTTCTCGAAGACCCCGTCCGGGCCGACCCGCAGGTACGGCTCACCGGAGTAGCCGATCACCTCGATCGGGCGGCCGGTGCGGTTGGTCAGCTCCAGCCGGGCGCCCGCCTCGACCACCCGTACCTCCAGCCCGGGCCGGGCCGGGGCGATGCCGGTGGTCCGGGTGCGGTAGTCGGTGCCGTCCGGGGCGTCGGCGCCGTGCGCGGCGGCGGGTGCCGCGGTGAGCAGGGTGGCCGCGCAGGCGGCGGTGGCGACCAGGCCGGCGCGGGCGAGCAGGGTACGGATCATTTGCCGGCCGCCGCCACGGCCGCGGTGAGGCCCTGTGGGCTGCGGTCGGCGAGGGGCTGACCGTTGACCAGGATGGTCGGCGTGCCGGTGACGTCGCTCCGGCTCGCCTCGTCGGTGACGTGCTCGGTCCACGTCTGGTACGTGCGGTCCTTGACGCAGACACCGAACGAACCCCGGTCGAGCCCCACCCCGGCGCCGATGTCGATCAACTCGTCGTCGGTGAGCCCGGCGCTGCCTTCGGGCGGCTGTCTGTCGAAGAGCGCCTTGGCGTACTCGCGGAACTTGCCGTTGGCCGCTGCGCACCCTGAGGCGGCCGAGGAGCGGGTGGAGTACTCGGTGGTGGAGAAGCGGTTGAGGTACGCCACCGGGTGGTAGACGACCTTCGCCTTGTTCTCGGCCACCAACTGCTCCAGGGTCGCCCCGCTGGCCTGCTCGAACTGCTTGCAGGCCGGGCAGAGGAAGTCCTCGTAGACGTCGACGGTGACCGGTCCGCCGCCGGTGACGATGCCGGTGCCGTCCGCGTTGGCGCCGGGCGGGGTGGTGAAGTCCCCTGAGCGTTGGCTGGACCAGACGCTCCAGCCGATCAGGCCGGCGATGACCAGCACGGCCACCGCGGCGGCGGAGACCCAGATGGTGCGGCGGCGGCGCCGTTCGCGGGCCAGCTGCTGGCGGACCACCCGGGCCGCGTCCCGCTGCCCCTTGCGACTACTCATCCTCGTCCTCCACGGCGGGTTCACCGGACAGCCACCCGTCCACCGAGACGGGCGTACGCGGCCAGATCAGCAGAAAACCGGCCAGCACCAAGAATCCCAGGTCACGCAGGATCTCCGGGAGGTAACTGGGTGCCTGCCCCTCGGCGAGCTGCCCACCGCTGCCGAAGCAGCCGCAGTCGATGGCCAGGCCACGCGTCCAGGCCGAGGCGATCCCCGCGATGAAGACCACCAGCAGCGCGGCCGAGACTCCCGCGCTGAGTCGGGTGGCCAGCCCGAGCAGCAGCAGTACGCCCAGCGCCAACTCGACGAAGGGCAGCGCGGCGCCGACCACGGTCGCCACGTCGTACGGCAGCACCTGGTAGGCGTTCACGGCCCGGCCGGAGGCGGCCAGGTCGCCGACCTTCGACGCGCCGGCGACCAGCCAGACGGCGGCGAGGCCGAGTCGGGCCGCGATGCCGAGCCAGGGCCGGACGGCGGCCAAGCGACCGGCGTGGGTGGAGGGTGCTGTCACGGTCATTGGTCGTCCCGTCTCCGCCGGAAGTTCCCGGCTCAGCCGGTCAGGGCGTCGCCGACCGCCTCGACCAGCTCGTCGCGGGCCCGGGCGACCCGCGATCGGATGGTGCCCACCGGCACCCCCTCGACGGCGGCGGCCTCGGCGTACGACAGGCCGAGCAGCTGCGTGAGCACGAACGCAGCCCGCCGCTCGGCGCTCAACCGGCGGACCAGGTCGGCGGCGCCGAGCTGCCCGGCCGGGTCCGGGTGCGGTCGGTCGGTGTACGCGTTCGCCGCCAGCCGCTCGTCGAGCCGGCGGCGGCGAATCACCGTGCGCAGGTGGTCCGCGCAGGCCCGCCTGGCGATGCCCAGCAGCCAGGTGCGGGCGCTGGAGCGACCCTCGAACGCGGGCAGCGCCCGGAACGCCCGCAGGTACGTCTCCTGCGTCAGATCGTCGGCGCTGTCCGGGTCGACCAGGGCGGCGACGAAGCGCCAGACCTCGACCTGGGTCAGCCGGACGAACGCGGCCTGGGCAATCGGGTCGCCGTCGCGCGCGGTCAACGCCCACTCGGTGGCCGGATCCCGGGCGACGCCACCGGCCGGGTCGGCCTGGTCGGCGGCACCGGTGTCACGCGGGACGGGGATCACGACAAACCAGGTTACGCGGCGCCCGGCGCGCCGGCGGAGTCCTTCGGTCCCCGGATGTTCTGCGCCACGTCGGGAACTTTTCCCCGGCAGGGGTCGACTACCCCGTCATGACTTGCGACCACGTACGCGCGGCGCTGTCGGCGCGCCTGGACGGGGAGGACCCGCAGGCGTCCCCGGCGGCGCTGGACGCCCACACCGCCACCTGCGCCGGCTGCCGCGCCTGGCTGGCCCGCGCCGAGCAGGTGACCCGGCTGGTCCGGGTGCAGCCGGTGGACGTGCCCGACCTCACCGCGGCGGTGCTGGCCGCGGTCGCCGCCGATCCCGCCCACCGGAGCCCGGCCGCCGTCCGGCGGGCCCGCCGGCAGGTGCTGCGGATCGCGGTGGCGGTGGCCGCGGTGGCGCAGTTGGCCATCGCGCTGCCGATCCTGCTCGCCGGGCTCGGCGTGTCGGTGGACCCGCACACCAGCCGGGAGATGGCCTCGTTCGACGTGGCGCTGGCGGTGGGCTTCGCGCTGGCCGCCTGGCGGCCCGAGCGGGCCCGGGCGTTCCTGCCGGTGGCCCTGGTGCTGGCGGTCTGCCTGGCCGGCACCAGTGTGGTGGACATCGCCAACTCGACCACCGCGCTCGTGCACGAGATCGGGCACCTCGCCGCCGTGGTCCAGGCGGGGCTGCTCTGGGCGCTGGGCCGCAGCGGCGAAGAGGACCGGCCGCTCACGCCGACGTTGGCGGCAGGGCGCGGGTGAGCCGCCCGACCGACTCGGGTCGCCGAGATCGACTCCGGTCGGCGAGCATGGCGGGCATGATTGTCGCCCCCCGCCGCTGGCTCGCCCGACTGGCCGCCGCCGCCGGCCTCCTGGTCACCATCGTCGCCCTGCTGATCGCCCCGGCCACCCCGGCCAGCGCGCATGCCGTGCTGCAGAGCAGCAGCCCGGCCGCCTCCTCGGTGGTGCCGAGCGGGCCGGCCGAGGTGGTCCTCACGTTCAGCGAGTCGGTCCGCAAGGTTCCCGGCAAGATCCGCGTCATCGGGCCGGACGGCTCCCGGGCCGACCGGGGTGAGCCGAGCTTCGACGGCGCCGCCGTGACCATCCCGGTCGATCCGGCCGGCGAACGCGGCACCTACCTGGTCAGCTTCCGGGTGATCTCCGCCGACAGCCACCCGGTCTCCGGCGCGTTCACCTACTCCGTCGGCGCGCCCTCGACACCGCCGGTCGACTCCGGTGACGACAGCCGGGCCAACCCGGTGGTGGGCAACGCCGTGAAGGTGGCCCGTTTCCTCGGGTACGCCGGTCTGGTGCTGCTGGTCGGGCCGGCGCTGGTGCTCGCCGCGCTGTGGCCACGACGGCTGTCCCGGCGGGGACCGGCCCGCCTGGCCTGGACCGGCCTCGGTCTCGTGGCGGTCGCCACCCTCGCCGACCTGTGGCTGCAGGTGCCCTACACCGCCGGCGGCGGCCTGTTCGAGGTGACCGGCGAGGGGTTCGGCAGCGTGTTCGGCAGCGCCTTCGGCACCGCCCACCTGGTCCGGCTCGGCCTGCTGGCGGCCGCGGCGTTCCTGCTCCGGCCGCTGCTGGCGCGGCCGTCCGGACGCACCGACATGATCATTCTGGCCGTGCTCGGCGGGGCGGCGCTGCTGACCTGGCCGCTGGCCGGGCACCCGGCGGCCTCCCCGGCCCCGGCGGTCTCCGTGGTGGTCGACGCGGTCCACCTGGGCAGCATGGCCGTCTGGTTGGGCGGCCTGTTGATGCTCGCGGGCTTCCTGCTGCGCCAGGCCGACGAGCGGGAGTTGGGCGCGATCCTGCCGATCTGGTCGCGCTGGGCGGCGCTCGCCGTCTCGGCGTTGCTGCTGGCCGGCACCGTCCAGGCGCTGATCGAGGTGGCCACCCTCGACGCCCTGGTCAACACCACGTACGGGCGGCTGCTGCTGGCCAAGATCGGGCTGTTCGCGTTGGTGATCGCCGTGGCCGCGTACTCCCGGCAGTTGGTGCGCCGGCGCACCGCGGCGCAGCGGCCCGTGCCGGTGCGCCGGGCAGTCCTGGTGGAGTTGGCCGTCACGGTGGTGGTGCTGGGCCTGTCCGCGACGTTGGTGCAGACCACGCCCGCCCGGACCGCCGTGGCCGAGCCGTCCGGCACCCAGGCCGGTCTCTTCTCCACCACCCTGTCCAGCCCGCTCTTCTCGCTCCAGGTCGAGCTGGACCCGGCCGAGCGGGGCAACAACTCGATGCACCTGTACGCGTACACCAAGGACAACCAGCCGCAGCCGGTGGCGGAGTGGCGGGCAACCGCCGCGCTGCCCTCGGCCGGGATCGAGCCGATCGAGGTCCCGTTGCTGCCGCTGACGGACAACCACGCCTACGGCGACGTCAGCCTGCCGGCCGCCGGCGACTGGCAACTGAAGATCACCGTTCGCACGTCCGAGATTGACCAGGCCACGGTGACCGCCACCGTGCCCATCCGTTAGAAAGGTTCGTGAATCCATGACCCGTCTCCGGCGTTCCGCAACCGCCGCCACCGCCCTGGCGTTCACCACCGTCGCGACCGCCGTGCTTGGCTTCGCCGGGCCGGCCTCCGCCCACGTCAGCGTGAACCCGGCAGAGGCGACCCAGGGCGGTTACGGGCGGTTCGCGTTCCGGGTACCGACCGAGAGCGACAGCGCGTCGACCACCAAGGTGGAGGTGGTGCTGCCGGAGAACGCCCCGGTCGGTTCGGTGTCGACCATGCCGGTGCCCGGGTGGACGGTGACCGTGGAGAAGCGCAAGGTCGACCCGCCGATCGAGGTGCACGGCAGCCAGCTCACCGAGGCGGTCTCCAAGCTGACCTGGACGGCCACCGGCGACGCCGCGATCAAGCCCGGCCAGTTCCAGGAGTTCCCCGTCTCGATGGGTCCGCTGCCGAAGATCGACACGATGGTCTTCAAGGCCCTGCAGACCTACTCGGACGGCAACGTGGTGCGCTGGATCGAGGAGCCGGCGGCGGGCGGTGCGGAGCCGGAGAAGCCCGCGCCGGTGCTGACCCTGACCGCGGCGGCGCCGTCGGCGTCGGCCGCGCCGGCCGCGGCGGCCGTCGCCACGACTGACGATGACGACGACGATGAGGGCGAGGGCACCGCGGTCGGCCTCGGTGTCGCCGGTCTGGTCGCCGGCCTCGCCGGTCTGGTGCTCGGCGGGCTGGCGTTCGCCCGGACCCGTCGGGAGCCGGTCACCAAGTCCTGACCACACCACACAGCCGCTGGCCCGCCGGGAAATCCGGCGGGTCAGCGTGCTTTCCGGGGCCCGGACCGACCGTGCTGCGGATATCCCCGGATCAGACGGTGCACGTCGGTAAGGTCGGCCGGGTATCTGGCTACGGAGGGGGACGGTGCGAATGCGTTTCGTGCGGGGGATCGCCGGAGTGCTGCTGTTGGTCATCGGAATTCCGGCGCTGTTCGCCGGCGGCGCGCTCTGGCTCGTGACCCGGCACGCCGACCCCGGTGGGACCTTCGCCGCCCGGTTCGAGACGGTCCGCACGCCCGGCCACGCGGTCGTGGTCACCGACCTCGACCGGCTGCTGCGCCAGGAGGCGCCGTTCGCGCGTACCGCGCAGACCCGGCTGCGGTTGGACGCCCGTACGCCGGACGGCCCGGCCTTCGTGGGGCTGGCGCCCACCGCCGAGGTGCGCCGCTGGCTGGAGCCGGTGCCGCACGCCTCGGTCCGGCGGATGGCGCTGGCGCGGGGTCCGCTGCCCGTCCGGCTCGACCCGGCCGGCCCGGCCGCCGCCGCCCCGACCGCCGCCGCGGTCACCCCACTTGGTCGCCCGTTCTGGGTACGCGAGGGGATCGGCTCGCTGGAGTGGAGTCCCGACGACCTGGCCGGTGAGCCGATGAGCCTGGTGGTGATGCGGCCGGACGGCGGTGGCGACCTGGCCCTGGATCTGCGCGCCGAGTTGCGGGCCGGCTGGGTCACCCCGGCCACCTGGGCGCTGCTGGCGGTCGGGATGCTGCTGGTGGTGGGCGCGGCGGTGCTCCTGCTGCGCCCGCAGCGCCCGCGCGAGGTGGTCTTCGTGGTCGAACCGGACCAGGTGCCAGTGCTCGCCGGCCGGCTCGGGGTCAGCTCATTGAGTGGGCTGGGCGCCCCGTCCGCCGGGAACGCCGGAGTGGCACGGTCGCTGCCGGCCGGGCGGCAGCTCACCCCGGTCGGTTCCGGCGCGGGTGAGCGGCCCCGGTCGGCGATCGGCGCCGAGCCGGCCCGGCCGAGCACCCTCGCCGACCTGGAGGCCCCGGCCCGGCTGCCCCGTCCGCCGGAGGTGGCATTGAGTCTGGCCTGGCCGCCGGCCACACCGGAGCCGACGGCCCGGCCGGTGGCGGTGGACGAGACGGCGAGTGGCCCTCCGCGCTGCCGACGCGGAGGGCCACTCTCACCGGGGGATCGGTGCTACCCGAGCGACGCTTGAGGTAGGTGAGACCAGATTAGCGCCGATCGTCGCTACTGGGGAGATCCGTCCATTTGGTGCGACTTTTCCACCTGGCGACTCGGCCGGACCGGCAGGGTCACCAGCAGCAGCAGGCTGAGCAGCACATAGCCGTTGCGCAGCAGGAAGTCCACCGGGTCGTCGGTGCGGACCGGGGCCACGCCCCAGTCGTGGAACGACACCACGCCGTAGATGATCAAGGCGGTGGTGCCCACCGCGAGCCCGGCCAGCCACCGTCGCCGGCGCACCTCGTCCGGCCGGTCCGCGCGCAGCGCCGCGTCCGCGAGCAGCACCACCGCCGGCACGAACCAGTAGATGTGGTGGGTCCAGGTGATCGGGCTGACCAGGGCGCCGACCAGGCCGGTCAGGGTGAGGCCGGTCAACGCGTCGCCCACCCGGGCGGCACGGACCGCCCGCCACAGCCCGTAGCCCGCCACCACGGCGACCACCAGCAGCCAGAGCAGCCGGTCCGGCTTCTCCGGCGCGGTGAACCGGCTGAGCAGGCCGAACAGCGACTGGTTTCCGGTGTAGTCGGTGCGGCCGACCCGATCGTTGTCCCACAACTCCTGCGTCCAGAAGCGCCACGAGTCGCCGGGCGCGATCGCCGCCGCAAGCAGGGTCGCCGCCGCCGCGGTCGCGCTCGCCACCGCCGCGGCCCGCCACCGTCGGGTGGCCAGCAGGTACACGATGAAGATGCCCGGGAAGAGCTTGAGCGCCGTCGCCAGCCCGATGCCGACACCGGCCCAGCGCCGCGCCTGCGGCACGGCGAACAGCAGGTCGGCCAGGATCAGCACGACCAGCAGCATGTTGATCTGCCCGAAGGTGATCGTCTCGCGGGTGCTCTCCACCGCCAGCACCAGGAGCACGGCGACGGTCAGGGTGAAGGTCCGCGGCAGGTCGTGCCGGGCGATCACCGGCGTCACCAGCCACCGGGTGGTCACCACCACCGCCAGCAGGGTGAGCACCGTGAAGATCGTCACGGTGGCGCCGAGCCGGATCAACCCGAACGGCCACAGCAGCAGCGCGCTGAACGGCGGGTAGGTGAAGTACAACTCGCCCTGCACCCGGTCCGGCTGGACGTAGTCGTAGAGCGGGTTGCCCGCCGTCCACCAGTCCATCGCGGACATGTAGATCTTCAGGTCGAAGAAGTTGTGCACCAGGCCGGGCAGGTAGAGCGCCGGCAGTACGGCGATCAGCGCCACCACCGCGACGAGCCGACGGACCGTACGGCCGCCGGGATCGTCGTCGGTGACGGCGGGCGGTGCGACGGGTTCGGCTGGCACCCCGAAACCCTAGCGGGCTGCTCCGTCGAGAGCGCGCAGCCGCGGGTTGTGGGCGGCGCGTAGGCTGTGCCGGTGGCTGATCTCCTCGTCTGGATCGACTGTGAAATGACCGGTTTGGACCTCGGCAGGGACAAGCTGATCGAGGTTGCGGCACTGGTCACCGATCCTGACCTCAATGTGCTGGGTGAAGGCGTCGACGTGGTGATCCACGCCGATGAGGCCGCGCTGGAGGCGATGCCGGAGATCGTCCGGACGATGCACGCCAAGTCCGGCCTCACCGAGGAGGTGCGCCGCTCGGCGGTGACCCTGGCCGAGGCCGAGGACCGGGTGCTGGAGTACGTCAGCGGCTTCGTCAAGGATCCGCGTACCGCGCCGCTCTGTGGCAACTCGATCGCCACCGACCGGGGCTTCATCGCCCGGGACATGCCCCGCCTCGACGCGCACCTGCACTACCGGATGATCGACGTCTCGTCGATCAAGGAGCTGTGCCGTCGCTGGTACCCCCGGGTGTACTTCGGCCAGCCGCAGAAGGGCCTGGCGCACCGCGCGCTGGCCGACGTCCGGGAGAGCATCCGGGAGTTGGAGTACTACCGGCGGACCATCTTCGTCCCGCTGCCCGGCCCCGACGTGGAGACCGCCAAGGGAATCGCCGCCGACCTCTGACCCGCCGTGAAGGAAGGGCACCTTGTTAACGCCTGGTGCATAGGAAGGGACCCTTCCTGACACCGGGAGCGGCATGGGCCGGTATCGCCGGCGGGAGCCGGGAACCCGCTGGACGGGGTCCGTCGCGGTGTGGCTATTATTGGTCCGCACCCCGCCCGGGGCGATCGACCGGGCGACGGCGGCATGGTGGCTGTAGCTCAGTTGGCAGAGCACCGGGTTGTGGTCCCGGTTGTCGTGGGTTCAATTCCCATCAGTCACCCAGCTAGTGGATCTCAGGCCCCCTCCGACGAGGGGGCCTGAGCCGTTCCTGGGATCGAAGGTCAATGGGTCGCGGGTGGAGCGACCCATACGAAAGCCCCCTCCGTCGCGAAGGGGGCTTTCGTCGTTTCGGCTGCCTCAGGCGGTCGGCGTCGGCGTCGGGGTGCCGGCTTCCGGGGTCGGCGAGGTGTCCGGGTCGGCGGGCGGCTCGTACGGCAGCGCGCTGCCCTTGACGTACTCGTCCCAACTCATGTTCCAGTCGGTCCAGCCGTTGCCGTTCTGGAGCTTGCGTTCGGTGCCCTTGACGGTGATCGGGTCGCCGATCTGGGTGTTCTTGAACAGCCAGTCACCGTTGGCCATCGACACGTTCACGCAGCCGTGTGACACGTTCGTGCTGCCCTGCTGGCCCTCGGACCAGGGGGCGGCGTGGATGAACTCCCCGCCCCAGGTGAGCCGCTGGGCGAAGTCAATCTTGGTGCGGTAGCCCTCCTCGGGGCCCAGCTCCTCCATGGTGTCGAAGACCGTCTTGCGCAGCTTCTCGATGACCACCATGGTGCCGCTGGACGACGGGGTGCTCTTCTTGCCCAGGCTGACCGGGATGGTCTTCACCACGGAACCGTTCCGGGTCACCGTCATCCGCTTGGTCTTGTTGTCCACCGTCATGACCAGCGCTGCGCCGATCTTGACGTCCACGGTGAGGTCGGCGCGCCCGTACCAGCCGTCACCCATCGGCAGGCCGCCGGCCTGGACCCGGTAGGAGACCTTGCTGTTGGCCTTCCAGAACTCCTTCGGGCGGTACCGGATCTCGGTGGGGCTGACCCAGTGCCAGATGCCCTCCTGGGCGGGCGTCGAGGTCACCGTCATCCGGCGCTGCACGTCGTCGCGGTAGTCCTCCGGGATGGCCCGGCTGAACTTCACAATCAGCGGCATCCCGACCCCGACCACCTGGTTGTCGCCGAGGAAGCTGCTCACCCGCACCTGATTGGCCGGCTTCGCCATGGTGGTGAAGGTGCTGGTGGCGGTGGCCGGGCGGCCGTCGTCACCGGTGGCGGTCACCGTGGCGGTGTAGCTCGTGCCGTACTCCAGTGCCCCGGCCGGCAGCCAGGTCTTGCCGTCCGCGGTGAGGGTGCCCTCGACCGCCTTGCCGGCCGCGTCCTTGAGCTCGACGGCGGTCTCGACGGCGTCCTTCGTGGTGAAGGTGATGCCGGTGGATGCTGGCACGTCCTTGGCGTCGGTCGCTGGTTCGCTGATGGTCGCCGCCGCCTTCGGCGCCGGACTCTCGCTGCCGCCCTGCCACGAGGACGGCTTACCGCCGCCACCGTCGGTGCAGGCGGAGGTGAAGGCCAGCGCCACGGCGAGAAGCCCCGCCGCGAACACGCGGCGTCGCCCACCGGGCCGGATCAGCTGGTCCTGGCTAGCTCGCATGATTCCCTCACAGTCGTGGTCCCTGACCCATCGTCTCCTACTGACGCACCAGGACTGGCCCAGGTTGCCGAGGGTGAACCGGAACACGCCGACGATGATGCCGGAATTTTGTTAAAATCCGGCGTTTCGTGAGTCTGACTCGTCTGCGGGCCGGGACTGAGGGTCGCCGCGAGCGCCGTCGCGTCGCGGGCAAGTGCAAAGGGTACGCGCCGGCCCGTGCGATCGCACGGGCCGGCCAGGGATGGAGTACGGCTCAGAGCGCCGGACCGGACCCGCCCGCGGGCACCGGCAGCGCACTGCCCTTGACGAACTCCGACCAGCTCAGGCTCCACGCCGTCCAGCCGTTGCCGGCGGCGAGCTTGCGCTCGGTCCCCTTCACCGTGATCGGGTCACCGATCCGCGTCTTGTCGAACAGCCATCGGGCGTTCGCCATCGACACGTTGACGCAGCCGTGTGAGACGTTCTGCCGCCCCTGCACGTGCTCCGACCAGGGTGCGGCGTGGATGTACTCGCCACCCCAGGTGAGCCGCTGAGCGAAGTCGATCTCAGTGACGTAGCGGTTGGACGGGTCCGGATCGTCGCGGGTGTCGAAGACCGTGGACTCCTTCTTCTCCATCACCACCATCGTGCCGCTGGAGGACGGGGTGCTCTTCTTGCCCAGGCTCACCGGCACGGTGCGGACCAGCGCGCCGTTCTCGTACACCGACATCTTCTTGGTGGCGTTGTCGACCTTCATCACGAACGACCGGCCGATCTTGGCGGTGGCCTTGCGGTCGACGTCGCCGTAGCGGCCGTTGCTCAGCGGCATCCCGGCCAGGGCGATCCGTACGGTGATGGTGGTGCCCGGCTGCCAGTACTCCGGCGCCCGGTAGTAGGCCTGCGTGCCGTTGTCGACCCAGTGCCACGCTCCCGGCTGCGGCGGGTCAGTGCGGACGAACATCCGCTTCTGCACCGCCGCCCGGTCCTTCTTCGGGATACCCGGGTGGAACTCGGTGACCACCGGCATGGCCACCCCGTAGCTCTTGTCGTCGAAGAGGTAGAGGCCGGATCCGATGGTCGATTTGGGCTTGGCCATCGTGGTGAAGCTGCTGGTGCCCTGGCTGCTCGTCCCGTCGGCTCCGGTCGCCGTCACCGTGGCGGTGTAGCGGGTGCCGTACTTCAGCGGGGCGGACGGCACCCAGGCCGAGCCGTCGGTGCGCAGCGTGCCCGCGACCGCGCCACCGCCCGCCGCGGTCAGGGTGACCGTGGACACCTTCGCGCCGTCCGGAAGCTTCGCGCTGATCTCCGTACTCACCGGCTTGTTCTTCGTGCCGTCGCCCGGGCTTAGCGCGAGCGGCGGGCCGCTCGACGCGGCCGGCGTCGTCGGCTCCGCCGTGCCAGGCTCAGCGCTCGCGCTCGAACCGGTCCCGCCGACGAATTCCGGCTTCTTCTGCTCGTCGCCGCATCCGGTCAGTGCCAGCGACGCCACCAGGGTCAGAGCGCCCACCACCGCCCCGGCTCGCGTGAACCGTGCCATCCCCACCTCTGTTCTCGCGTACCTGGCGGACATCGTGCCGTATCACCGCGTCGACGCATGCCCCCGTCGCGGACGCGCTGGTCGATTTGGCCCCTTCTGCCCGGTAAGCTCGACCGAAGGGGGGATCCGGGTAACCGGATTGGAGCCCGGCTCGGCGGGGTGCTAATGTTCTCTCCGTTGCCGACGAGCGCCGCTAGCTCAACTGGCAGAGCAGCGGACTCTTAATCCGCGGGTTCGGGGTTCGAGTCCCTGGCGGCGCACCAGCAATAATCTGGGCATTCACCCTCACGGGTGGGTGCCCAGATGTCGTTTCGGGGCGAGTGACAGCAACGCCGACAGCAACGGTGTCACCCGTCAGCACCATCACCCGGCTCCGGCTCCGGCTCAGCGAGCGCCGCGTCCATGTGTCCTGCGGCCTCCTGCTGCATCGCTGGCATGACGTGCCCGTAGATGTTCATGGTCACCGCGATCTGAGAATGGCCGAGGATGTCCATGACGACTCGTGGCGACACGCCTGCCGCCAGCAGCAGCGTCGCGCACGTGTGCCGCAGGTCATGAAAGCGGATTGGCCGCACACCGGCCCGGACGATCAACCTGCCAAAGGCCGTGTTCAGGTTGCGCGGTTCGACGTGGCGACCCGTGGCGGTCGTGAATACCAGGCCCGTCTCCTGCCACTGCCCGTTGGCGAGGGCTTGCTCATGTTCCTGGACGCTGCGGTGTCGCTTGAGCGCCTGGACCACGACCGCCGGCATCGTCAGCACGCGGCGGGAACGGCGCGACTTGGGCGGGCCGAACACCACACCATCGCCGCGAACCCTCTGCAACGTCTGCCACACCCGCAGCTGTCCAGCGTTCAAGTCAATGTCCGACCATCGCAGCCCGAGAAGTTCACCACGCCGCAAGCCAAGTGCTAACGCGACAACGAACAGGGCGTGCAGACGGTGTGCTTTCGCTGCGGCCAGGAAGGAGCGGGCTTCCGACTCGGTCCACGGGTGGATCTCCTCCCGGTCGGGGGTAGGAGGCTGCACCAGCCGGGCGACGTTGCGCGCAAGCAGCTCCTCCCGTACGGCCTGACTGAGCATGGCTCGCAGGACCGCGTGGACCTGCTGAACGGTTCGCGGCGAAACGTGCGGTCGTTCGTCTTCGGGCTGCTGCTTTCGGCCGGCGTTGCGCGTTGCTGCCGCCCTTGCGAGCATGAGCCGGACATCGGCAGGGGTTAACGAGGTGAGTCGCCTCTTGCCAATCGCTGGCACCACGTAACGCGCGATCAAGGACCGGTAGCGCACCAGCGTGGTCGGACGCAGCTTGGGTGCCGCCACATGCTCCATCCAGTAACTCGCGTAGGAGGCGATCGTCCAGCCGGAGGCACCGGCTGGTAGTCCTCGATTGGAACGACTCTTGATTTCAGTGAGTTTGGCATCTACCTCCTCCGCCGACTTGCCATAGACGGGCACCCGCTTGAAGGTGCCGTCGACAGTGAGGACGTAGGCGGCCCCTGCCCATCGCCCATCCTTGCGCTGGTAGATCGACCCTGGCCATTGGCTCGCTTCTTGGAGCGGCGACGCCTGGACTCCTCCGGCTCTGGAGCCGGAAACACACTGACTGCACCCATCAGGCAGCATCCTCCTCAAGTGCGGCAAGGAACGCCCGGGGCGCGGCGACGGGAATTAGCCGGCGGTCGCCGATTTTCACCGAGCGCAGGCGACGCGACCGGATCAGGTTGTAGAGCATCCACTTGCTGATCCGGAGCCGGGCGGCGGCTTCAGGCACAGTCAAGAGCTCGGACGTGTCCATCGCCGCGTCACCGGGGGCAAGACGAAGCGGGAGGCCATGCGCTGCCTCAAGCGCTACATCGCACGCGAGATCTACCAGACCATCACAGCAGCCCAACCGCAGGTGAAGACAACCCCAGGAACCACACCTTGACAAACATAGGGGCATCACCATCGTCAACCGCACCAGCGGCATCGACCAGAAGCTGGCCGGACGGCCCGTCATGGCCGACGGCGCCTACCGCGGCAACCCAGAGGTGATCATCCCCTACCGCAAACCCGCCGACGGCAGCGAGCTACCCGAGTGGAAAGCCGACCTGAACAGACAACACCGCACCGTCCGAGCACAGGTGGAACACGCCCTGGCCAGGATGAAGTGCTTCAAGATCCTCCGCGACTACCGCCGCGCCGCCCACACATTGACCGACGCTGCTTCGGGCATCGCCCATCTCCACAACATCATCCTCGCTGGCTGAACCGCCAGCCTGGACGGGGTAGCACCTTCAGCGAGTTACGAGACGTCCTTTAGGCAGGAGGTCACGTATGTCCATTGCGCGCCGGTCAGCGACACGGTCACCTCTTGATCGTCGTGAGGCCAGTCGGTGAAGCCTGTTGTTTCAGGCGTCCAACCAGCGATCTGGCGCCAGCCTTCTCGAAGAATCTGGACTCCGGTCTCCACGAGACCGTGCGGGTCACCATTCTCGGCCTCGACGTTAACCACGTTGTCGAGGACGCGGTCGACCCTCCGCCATTGCCGAGCGGGCATCCGGACTGCGCAGGTGGTCGGCTCAGCTGACTGATGGGGCATGCGCAGCATGGTGACCGACCGACGTCTGGTGGTCAACAACTCCCGCCCGCTCGGTCTCGGCACTGCGATGACCTGTCCGCGGCAGACATCCCAGGATTCAAAATGTCAAGCGGCTGCTGTGCTGTGGTGAGCCCAGGCCTTGTGTTCGTCGTAGATTGAGCGGGTCTTGAGGCATCCGTGGAGGATGCCGACGAGGCGGTTGCCGAGCTGGCGCAACGCTGCGTGGTGGCCGATCTTTCGAGCTCTCATCGCGTCGTAGTAGGCACGGGCGCCGGGTGAGCCGCGCAGAGCGCAGAGGGCCCATTGGTGCACGGCGTCGCTGAGGCGGTCGTTGTGGACATGCCGCGCCAGCACGGTTCTCTTCGTGCCAGAGGCTCGGGTGATCGGTGAGGTGCCGGCGTAGTTCTTGCGCGCCTTGGCGTCGGCGTAACGCTTGGGGTCGTCGCCGAACTCGGCCAGCACCCGAGCACCGAGGACCACACCGAGGCCGGGCAGGCTGGTGTAGAGCTCAGCGTCCGGGTGCCGACCAAAATGCTCTGCCACCACCTCGCCCAGGGCGTCGATCTCCGCGTTGAGCGCTGCGATCAGCCTGACCTCACCGGCGACGATGGCCGCGAACGCCTGCTGCACGGCCGGAGGCTGCCGTAGCGCGGGCGCCCGTAGGACGGTCTGGACTTGCAGCGCCTTGACCGCGACGTCACGACGGTTTGCCTTACGCAGTGCCGTGCTGATCCTGGCCGTGGACAGTCGCGCGGCCCGGTCGGGATCGGGTGCCGCGGCCAGGACGGCGAGCGCGTCAGGCGCGTCGAGGTCGTCGAAGGCGGTCAACGCGGCCGGGAAGTACTCCCGTAGCGCGCTCCGTAGACGTAGCACGTGCCGGGTCCGGTCCCAGATCATGCTGTGGTGGCTGCGAGCGACCAACTTCATCGCCTCGCCGTCGTCGGAGTCCCCGGCGATCGGGCGGTGGTGATCGCGGTCGAGGCGCACGATCTCCGCCAACACATGCGCATCGCCGGCGTCGCTCTTCGCCTTCGACGTGGAATGCCGCTCCCGGTACCGTGCCGTGGACATCGGGTTGATCGCGAAGACCTCATAACCGGCGGCCACCAGCGAGGCGACCCATGCACCGCGTTCGGTCTCGATCCCGATCTTGACCCGAGCGGCAGCATCGGAGGCTGGCAGCTCGGCCCACTCCTTCGGCATCACGCCGGCGATCAGAGCGTGCAGGCGCGTGACGCCATCCAATCCTTCCGACAGATGCCGGCGCGCCAACCGACGGCCCTGTTCGTTCACGATCTCGATGTCGTGGTGGTCCTCGGCCCAGTCATCACCCACGAACAGCATCGCTACCTCGCTCCCACGGTTCCACCAACATCAAGCAGCAGCGCGGAGGAGACAGCCGACGATCTCATGGTCCAGTGCTCACCCACACGTACAGGGGCACGTCATCCCAGCAGTGATGCATCTCCTCACGACCAGCGGGCGCACGGTCTGCCGCAAGACCTCGCACGGGTCAGATCCGGAGAGTGCTGACCCGCCAGCCGCTACCGACGCCGAGTCTGCTCCAAGAACCGACCCGACAGAACCCATGAGATCCGGACGTGGAAATAGATCATGATCGTGTTGATATACCGAGGTCTTACGCGCTGTTAAGTCTGGCCTGGTTCAGACTGGCCGGACGTCAAGGACGTGCAGCTACAAGCGCGGTCCCTGGCTTGTTTCACCGCGGTGCGAGTGGTGCGCGGTCGCCCTGGAGGGAGGCCGTCAACTGATCCAAGCCCAGCGAACCCAGCTCCAGGGCGTGACGGTGGAATGCGCGCCGGTCGCCGGGGAAGGACGAGCGGCCGGCCAGCCACACGCGCTCACCCACCTTGTAGGCCAGCGCCTGCCCTGGCCGGCCCAGGTAACGCGCGAGCTCCGCGGAGGCGTACGGCCCCTGGTGACAGCGGTCCCGCAGCAGCTCCAGCGCGGCATCCGGCGTCCACACTGCTCTGTCACCAGAGGGCATCGGCAGTCGCAGGTGCAGGCCGATGTCGAGCACAACCCGTGCCGCCCGCAGGAGCTGCATGTATAGATGTCCCAGTCGAGCACCCGGCTGTTCATAGAGCCCGAGCTCGTCCATGAACCGCTCGGCGTACAGTGCCCAGCCCTCCTGGCTGCCGGAGAGGCCGCCGAGCAGGTTCAGCCGCTGCCCGAGGCCTCCCCGGCAGACCTCGGAGCCGAGGTGGAGGTGGTGGCCGGGGACGCCCTCGTGATAGGCGGTGCTGTAGGCGTACCAGGTGGGGAAACTCGCTGCGTCCTCGGGGAGGGACCACCAGACCCGGCCCGGCCGCGCCAGGTCCCGCGAAGGCCCGATATAGGCAATGCCGGACGACGTGGTCAACCGCGACTCGATACGCCGCAGCGGGGCGGGGATGTCGAAGTGCACGCCGTCCAGTCGCTCGGTGGTGGCCTCCAACAGCTCCTGCAGCCACGCGGCGAACGCCTCCCTGCTGTGCAGCGTGCCGGGTGCGTCGGGGCTGGCGAGCCAGGCGAGCATCTCTGGCACGCTCCCGCCCAGGGCCTTCGCTTCCGCGATCAGCTCTGCCTCTGTCGCTCTGAACTCGTCCCAGCCCCAGTCGTACAGCTCGCGCAGGTCAGGCTGGGCCGCGAGGAAGGTGCGCACCCAGAGTGCGTACCGCTGCTGGCCGAACGCTTCCTCATCAACGGCCCGCGGTGCCAGGTCCGCGGTCAGCATCTCGGCGAGTTTCTGGTACGCCTCTCGCGAGCCCGTCGCTGCGGCCTGCAACGACGCCCGCTGACGCCCCTCGCCGTAGCGATCCACCAGGGCGACATCGTCGTCGATCCAGTTGCGGCAGCGCTGCGTGACGAGCTCCACTTGACGCCGCGCCGGCAAATTGCCGCGCTCCGCGGCGAGTAAGAGGCTGCGGGCATACCCGTCCAGGGCCGCGGGGATCGCGGCCAGGCGTGCGCCGACACGAGCCCAGCCCTCCTCGAAGGCCGCGCCCTCGGCGCCGCGGCCGGGAACCGCGGCCTCGACGGCCTGGCGGATGAGCTGGAGCGGACCGGTGGCCGCCGCGTGCAGTTCGCGCAGATCCTCCCCGGCGTCGTGGAAGGCGATACGCGTATGCAGCCGTTCGGCGAGGTGGGCGTGCAGCGGGGTCGCGGCCGGCAGTGCGTCACCCAAGATCTCGAGCTCGCGCAGGGCGCGGGCTGCGAGGTCGGCGCGGGCCTGGTGGCCCTCCGGGCCGTAGTCGGTAAGCCCGTCGACATCCTGCTCGCCAGCCTCGACGACCGCTGTGCAGGGGTCGAGGCCGGCCATGTCGCACAGGAGCCGATCCGCGAAGTCCCCGATCATGGGGGCAATGCTAGGGCCTTGCGCTAGCTGCCGTGGTGCGAGCCTGCATCGATCGCGGCAAGCGGTTCAGAACCATCTGACAACTCTCCCTCATCGGCAGAAGCGGATGCCTGGCACACCAGCCGTCGTGGACAGTCGGCGTCACGGTCCGTATCCGGCGTGCTCAAGGCCCGTGTAACCCATCAACTGAAGTCATCGTGTGACGCATCAAGCGGAGTACGACAGCCGGCCGCCGGCGAAGTGGTTCAAAGTTTCTGTACGTCTTCAAGGCGGCCCTGAGCGGGCCGCACGCGCCGCCGCATGGGCGCGCGTCCGTCGCTCCGCTGGCGCTCCGACTCCGGCCACGCAACACGCCCGGCGGCTGGCGCGGAAGCGAGAAGCCCAAGGGGCCGCCGCAGAACGACAGGTCGTTGACCGGTGGTGTGGTGGGCCGGCAGCCGGCCTGGCCGCGCGGCCAGGATCCGCGCGGCGTAGGGGAGCGGACGCCGGCCGCGTTGGCGAGCTGGCGGCGGTCGCGGGGTTGCGGTTACTGGCCTCCGGCGGGGGCGCTTCGGCTCCAGGATGGCCGGGGCTCCGTCGGCGGGCGCCGGGTGCGTGGGTGGTTGCGGTAGGCCATCCCGCCTGCCATAGCCCCGGGCAAGCCGAGCAGACCGCCACCCGACCCGCCAGCGTTCGAACCTGCGTCAAGGTCCGCTTGACGTGGCGGGCCCGGCGGCAGCCCGCTCCCCAAGAGGGCGGGTCGACGGCAGGCGGGATGGGATCGCCTGGGCTGGGGCTGGGCAGCACCAGCGGCTTCTCACACTTAGGGTGGTCGGATGTCCCAGCGCTCGATACCCGCCAAAGAGGTTGACTGGTCGTCGGTGAGTCACGCGTTCGGCTCCGCCATCGAGATCCCGGCCTTACTACGCTCTATCAGGTCAGACAGCCAGGAGGTTCGCCAACGTGCGTACAGCGATCTCGTCGACCTGCTCGTGCACCAGGGCTCCAGGTTCGAGGCAAGTGCTGCGGTGGCCCCTCACCTGATCGATATCGTTGCTGATCCGGCGGCCCCGGACCGGTTTGCTGCCTGCCAGGTGTTGGCGGCGATCGCGGTGGGCGATGAGAGTTCGTGGCTCAGCGACCGTTCTGATCCGTCAGACATGAGGGCTGAGGTGCAGCGTCGCGCGCCGTTGAGCCGAGAGGAGTTGGAAGCGGAGCATCGGGACTGGATCGCGGCGGCACCGAATGAGGAGGAGCGCAGCGCACGGGCACGGGGGGCAGAATGGGGGGACGTCGAGGGAGCTCGTGATGAGCAGCGGTGGACGATCGAGGCGTATGACGCTGTGCGGGCCGGGGTGCCTGTCTATGTGGCAGCGCTGGAGGCGTCCGAGGCCGCGGTCCGGCTGTACGCCGCTTATCTGCTCGCCTGGTTCCCTGAGGACGAGGGCTTGGTCGGCCCAGCGTTGGCCGGTCTCATCCGGCGGGAGCCGGAGCCCGTCGTCGCGGCAACTGCCTGCGTCGCGGCGGGCCTGAGTTGCCCTAACGGCAGCGAAGTGTTGGTCGACGCGCTTTCTGGCCGGCGAGGCAGCGTCAACCGTGCCGAGCGCTGGTCGGCGGTGTTGGGCCTGTCGCGGATACTGAGGCATCCGGACCGATCCTTGGTCAGCGAGCTCTATGCCTGCCTCTTCGGGGCCATTGGACCCGTGCCCTATTGGCCGTTCTTCGAAGGTGAAATGGCCGGCATGGCTGCCCTGACGATCGCAGACCTGACTCCAGAAGTCGCTGGTGACCGGATCGATGTGCTGGCCGAAAGGGCGGCTACGGCTGATCCCACCGCAGACGCCTTCGCCCTACTCACCGCTCTGTTAGACGCCGCTTTCCCCATCGGGCCGATACCCGACGGTGTGGGATTCGCCGACCTCACCCCGACTCAGCAGAGAGCCCTCTCGACGCTGTTGAGCAGCAACGTCCTGCAGGCCGCGCCCAGGATGCTCACCCGCTACAACCTTCCCGACAGCGAGCAACAACTCCGGGCCTGGTGCGGAGGCTGATATGCCGACAGAGACCCGCTCCAACAACGGCTGAGTGACTAAATGGGTGATGACGGACACGAGCGAGGACGGACGTCCGTGAACCCCTATGGATTGTTCCGGCAGGTCGTTTGCGCTCGCAACGCACTACGGCGACCGGTGATGGTTATTTCGGGACGAAGAGGTCAGTCGAGAAACGTGCCATCCGGATTCATGATCTCGACCCGCACCTGCGGTACGAACGCCGGCCAGCCCCCATCGTCCACAGCCACCACCATGCGGACACGCCCCTCGCCGTCATCAAGGCCGTGGCAGGCCACGCTGTACCGCTTGCCGTCCTCGCCGACGACCTGGCGCAGCTCCCTGTCTTCGAGCATCACGCGCCACTCGCCATAGCTAAGGCGACGCCATTCAGCCAGGCGCTCCTCGGCCATCCGCGCTGCGGTCTCCTTGTCCAGTGCCACGCCTACAGCCTCTCACCAGAGGTCGGCACGGACCTCGGCCGCGTGCCCGCTCCATGCCCGATGCAGAGGTCAACACCGGCCAACAGCGGCACATGGAACGGCCCCAACCTCAAAGCTCCGCCCTTCGCTACGAGCGGCACGACAGCTCAGCGCGTGGGCCAACCCATCCGCCGGGCCGACGCAAGGCACCTTCCAAACTGACGGTGCCTGGGCCGTGTCCGGGCCGTCTGGGCCGTCAGCGGGCCGTCGAACGACGACCAATGACGACCGATGACGACCAGCAGCACCCGAAGAAACAGCAGGTCAGCCACCATGTGACGGCGGCTGACCTGGTGGGCGACGGACGAGTCGACCTGTACGCCGGATACTGCTGGGGTGAACAAGGATCTTCCGAAGGTCGCCCTGGAGCTCTGGCGGGCCGATGCGCTCGTTTTGTTCGACTGGCTTCAGGAAGTCGACCTGAACGCGGTGCCGATCAGCCATCCGGCTCAGAAGCAGGCGCTGATGGACCTGCTGACCCGTCTGGAGGAGACCGACGCGGCGGAGGCGACGCACGAGGAGATCGATGCGGCGAAGGCAGAGGTCAGTCAAGACATGGGCTGATGACGGCCTGAGGAGATCGGGCGGAGCTGTCGACAGCAGCGCTGCCAGCAACTGATCCGGACTGGGGCGACTGTTGCCCGCCAGCCCCGGACAGTCGTCCGCGGTCGCGGACGAGGGCGGACCACGCCAGACAGAGCGCCCAGAACATACAGACGAGGACGTCACCTCAACGTCCCTGTACCTGGTCTGAGGCCGGGTACGGGTTGCGAGGGCTGCCTAGGCTTCGGTCCACGCGGGTGAGGGCCAGGGAGAAGGCATGCCGAGACAGGGTTCTGCCAGAAGAGGGCAACGGGCGCCGGCGAGGCCGCGAGTCGCTGTAGGGGAGCCGGCAGAAAGTGGCGCACTGGCTGAACTTCAGCGGCAGGTACGGCAACTCCAGGCAGGAGGCGGGCGCGCTGCCCGCTGGCACCGAGATCCGTCGTTGCTAGTTGCGATCCTGGCGCCTGGTCCTTTCTGTCGCTTCTGCCTACTTCGCCTACGACCAAAGTCAGGATCAGGAGAACCAGAGCGCGCGAGCAGAGTTGGGGCAGCTGATCCAACGACTTTCCGACCTGTCCCGCGAAGACCTCCTGGACATCAAGGACCCCGCTGGCAAGGTTGTGGCGAGACAACACTCCCAAGCCTTCGGATCGGAGAACCTGGCGTTGGCGCAGCAAGCCAGGGGTCTGATTGAGCGGATACCCGACCATGTGTCGGCGAGCGAGTACCTGACTGTCGCCCTGGCCTTCGACGTGTCGGGGCGTTCTGAGGAGAGTCACGAGCTGGCTCAACGCGGCCTCCTGAAGCCGGGGGACGCGCTGACGCTCATCAGTCTTCGTCGGATGAACGCGAAGGCTCTCTACCAGCTAGGGAGGGCACGGGAGGGCCGTGAGCAGCTCGACGTCGCTCTAAGCCTGGCCGACTCGCTACCCGTACAGGAGAGGTCATGGGCAAAGTCATCTCAGCAGATCTTCTGGTCCGCCCTTGAGAAGAACGCGGGCAACTGTGTGGAGATGGCAGTGCGCGGACGGGAGGCGGAGCGAGGGTTGAAGGCGATGCCGGCGAGCGCGAGGCGGAGCCAGTTGGAGGAGCACCTTCGGGGAGTTGGCAATGATTGTCGGTAAGTGCTCAACATCCATAGGAGTCTCCGATGTCTCTGTCGTGACGCCCGTGCCGTGCGTGAAAATTTGGGGTGGTCGCCCGCCGACGTCGTTGATGCTTGGCACCTTGAAGCCGCATAGGAGTCTGACGCTGGAAGCGTGATCATAGGGGCCCTGCATTGTTGCTTCGAGCACGCGAGTCCGCCTCTGTCCTTCCCCTCAATGCTTCCGCGGGCGACCGCCTAGTGGATGCCCGGGAACGAAGGGGTGGTGCACGTGGAGGAGATCACTGAAGAACCGGTCCAGGTCGTGGCGCGGGTCTGCGCGATCGACATCGGCAAGGCGGGGCTGGTGGCGTGTGTGCGCGTGCCGCATGACACCAGGCCGGATCGACGTGTGCAGGAGATCCGCGAGTACATGACGGTGACACCGGCGTTGCTGGAGTTAGCGGACTGGCTGCGGGTCGAGCGGGTCGAGCTGGTCGCGATGGAGGCCACGTCGGACTACTGGAAGCCGGTGTTCTACCTGCTCGAGGCGGAAGGCTTCGAGTGCTGGCTGCTCAACGCCAAACATGTCAAGAACGTGCCCGGTCGGCCGAAGACCGATCGGCTCGATGCGGTGTGGCTGGCCAAGGTCGTGGAACGCGGGATGTGCCGGCCCAGCCTGGTGCACCCCAAGCCGATCCGGCAACTACGGGATGTCACCCGCTACCGGCGCAGTCTGGTACGCGAGCAGACCAGGGAGAAGCAACGCCTGGAGAAGACCCTCGAAGACGCGCAGATCAAGCTGGACTCCGTCATCAGCGACCTGCACGGGGTGTCCGGTCGGCAGATGATGCAGGCGATGATCGACGGGCAGCGGGACCCGAAAGTCCTGGCCGAGATGGCCCACGGATCGATGCGCCGCAAGATCCCCCAACTACGCGAGGCGCTGACCGGCCACTTCGACGACCACCACGCGTTCATCTGCGCCACCATGCTGCGCCGCATCGATGCCCTCGCTGCCGACATCGCCAACCTGGACGCCCGGATCGAGGAGTTGATCGCCCCTTTCGCGGCGGTGGTGGAGAAGCTCGATGAGGTCACCGGCATCGGCGTGCAGTCCGCCCAGGAGATCATCGCCGAGATCGGCGTGAACATCACCGTCTTCCCCACCGCCGCGCACCTGGTGTCCTGGGCGAAGTTCAGCCCCATCGACGCCCAGTCCGCCGGCCGCAAGAAGGCCAACTCCACCGGCAAGGGCAACCCCTGGCTGGCCGCCACCCTGGGCGAGGTCGTCGCTGGGCTGTCCCGCACCAGCACGTTCCTCGGCGACCGCTACCGTCGCCTGGCCCGCCGAAGAGGCAAGAAACGGGCAGTCGTCGCAGTCGGCAACTCGGTACTGACCATCGTCTGGCACCTGCTGACCGACCCCGACGCTCGCTACCAGGACCTGGGCCCCGGCTTCCACGAGTCGAGGATCCGCAAGCAGCGCCGTCAACGTGATCTCATCCGTCAGCTCGAACAGCTCACCGGCCAGAAAGTCGATCTCCAGCCCCTACCGCAACCAGCCATCGCCTAACCAGAAGCCGTCAACCCGACCCGGCTCCGCTGCGCTCCGCCGGGTGCTGCCGCCTGCCCACTCACTCACCGATTTTCGAGTCAGCATGGCGATGGCAGCCAGGCTGGCGGTGTCAACGTGAGTGTCTAACTGAGTGACTACGGGTGCGAATACGGCCGAACAACCACGGACGTCGGCGCACCGTTCGCGCAGGTCAGAAGCTCAGCAACGCCAGCTCAACGAAGCGGAATCGTTGCCTGGGGGTCAAGGGGTCATCGGCCCGAATCCGGCCGTCCCGACAGCGGCCGAGTTAGCCAGGACTGGGGGTGCATCGGGTGTAGGGAACGTTGCCTAGATCGGGGAAACCGCCCAGGTCAGAGATGGCGGTGTCACCTGCCTGTGTGTAGGTGAGGGTGAAGAGGACCGGCATTGGCGCTGGGCAGGGCATGAGCACGTCGAACGTGATCGTCAACCACGTGATGGCGCCGGGTGGGAGTGGGTGCGGGGTCTTGGCGTCCACGTACGACAACTGGCCGCAGCTTCCCCATGCGCTCGTCGTTGCTCGCAGCCCGCCCAACGGAAGGACCGGTTCGATCCGGTCAAGCGTCGCGGTGGTGGCCGATCGATTGACAATCTCAACGCCCAGTTGCAACCTGTCGCCGAGCTGAGCCGAACACCGGTTGCCGGTCCACGTCACCGGTTGTGCCTCGGCCGTCACGACCGAGGCGGTTGTCGGCGCGTGCGGGCCGGGTCTGGCGCTGTGGGCTTGGGTCTCGGCGCGTCGGATGCCGGCGAGGTATCCCGTGATGGCCCCGATGACGAGCGCGACAGCGATGGGACCGGCGATTCCCCGTCCCCGCCACCATGGCAGGGGTGGCCTACGAGGCCCGATCTCGATGACGTCCATCTCGTTGTCGCAAGATTGCGATCCGCTAGTGATGGCACCGACCTCCGGTCTGGTTGGTCCATCGGCATTGACGCCCTTCATGCACCCAACATATGACGGACAGCCAGACCGCGTGGGCCCGAAGCAGCCAACCGAGCAGCCAAGGCTGCAAGTCGTGGCGGACACTGGCGGACGTCAGAAGAAGCTCGACAAGGACCGGGGGCACGCCGACAAGCAGGCCGCGGCGGACTCGTAATCCATAGGTCGTGGCGACAGCAACGGCGACAGCAACCGAGGCGCGTTGCACCAGCCACAGACGGGGATCGGCCGTCACGGCAGGCGAGGCGACACGGCGACGGCCATCGCTCGGTGTGTGCCTCTTAATCCGCTGGTCCGATCGATGTTGGGTGCATCAGCGGCTGTAGCAACGATGGCGGACCCCGGCGCACCGTCATGTGCTCCTTGCCGGTCAGACATGGCCGGGCCGGCCGGAGACGGACGCGGTCGGAAGGCTGCCCAGAACTTACAAGCGAGAGGTCGAGCGGCGGACGACTTGCTCGTCGCTCGACCTCTCGGGTTGGGTGCGATCAACGCTGACAGGCCCCACCTTTGCCCCTCGACGAAGCCTGGACGCTGGTTAGGCCCGGTTGGTGGCCGGACCGACCCCCACGCAGTCCAGGGAGGCCGCTCTACTGCAGTGTTGGATGCCCCCGATGTTGATCGCCGCCGAAGACTAGCGGAGCGGTCCAACATGATCGGGACGCGGTGGAGGGCCAAGCGTCGCCTGGCAATGCGGGGGCACACAGGGGGCACAAGACACCGTCAAACGTCGTCAAGCAGCGAGCGACGACGGCAGTTCGAAACGCCCCGTGAGCAGGTGTCCGGCAGTGTTTCCGCTGGTCGGATAATCGAGGCTATTAGTTCCGCTTCAAAGGCCGCTGGGGGCTGGCGGGTAAGAAACGCGCCAACCCCCAGCGCTTGCCGGTCAGTGGCCCGCGCTCGTTCCGCCGTCGACGTGCAGGATCTCGCCGGTGACGAAGGGGGCCGACTCGAGGTAGACGACGGCGTCGACGATGTCGCTCGTCTCGCCCATCCGACCGACCGGCTGCAGGCCGGCGAGCGTTTCGTGGAGTTCGACCGGGTGCATCGGGGTCTTGATGACGCCCGGCGAGACGGCGTTCACCCGTACTCCTCGGGTCGCGTACTCGATGGCCAGGGACTTCGTGGCAGCACTGAGGCCGCCCTTGGTCAGGGACGCGAGCACGGACGGCACGGTGGAGTTGGGCTGGTCCACGACGCTCGCCGTGATGTTGACGATGTGGCCGCCACCGTTGGCGAGCAGGTGCGGCAGGACCCGTTGAGTGAACCGGAAGAACCCGGCGAGGTTGACCCCGAGGTATAGGGCGAATTCCTCCTCGGTGTAGTCGGTGAACGGCTTGGCGATGAAGATGCCGGCGTTGTTCACGAGTGAGTCGATGCGGCCGAAGCGGTCCAGCGCCGCCGCGATCACACGGTCTGCCGTCTCGGCGTCCGCGACATCGCCCTGGACGGTGACGATGTCCGGGTCGCCGGACGCGCTGATCGTGCGCGAGGTGGCCGCGACGCCGTAGCCGAGTTTGCGGTACGCGTCGACTAGGCCGGCGCCGATGCCCTGGGACGCACCGGTGATGACAACGACCTTTTGTCCCTGATCGGCGCTCATAGTGAACCTTTCGGTGGTTGATTGGAGCCTTTGCGACCACAAGACGACTGGTCGGTTACGAAGGTAGACGACTGGCCGTGTATTCTCAAAGCCATGGGACGGACGAGTGACGCGCAGAACAAGATCCTCGACGCGGCGAAGATGCTGATCGAACAGCGGGGATATTCCGCGCTGGGCGTGGCGGAGATCTGCTCGACGGCCGGCGTGCCGAAGGGCAGCTTCTACTACTTCTTCGAGTCCAAGCAGGCTCTCGCGCTCACCGTCATCGACGATCATTGGGCAGCCCAGCGACAGCAGTGGGTGGAACTGCTCAGCAGCGATCACGACCCGTTGCGGCGCCTGCGAGACCTGTTCGAGGCGACGGAGAACGTGCAGCGCACCGGACAGCAGAAGGCCGGCCTGGTGGTCGGTTGCCTGTTCGGCAACCTCGCCCTGGAACTCAGCAACCATGCCGAGGAAATCCGCGACCGCCTACAGGAGATCTTCGAGGCCCAGATCGACCTGATCGAGCGGGTGGTCGTCGAGGCGAAAGACCTCGGCCTGGCCGGCGCCTCGATCGACGCGCGCGACGCCGCGCGCGACATCGTCGCCATGATGGAGGGACGCGCGCTGTTCGCGAAACTGCTCAACGATCCGGCCCAACTCGAGGCGCTGTGGCGTAATTGTCTGGACCTGCTACAGGTGCCGACGCAGGCGCGGGCGAACTGAACGGCTGGCTGTCCCGTTCTTCACCCCGGCATGGCGCTCGCTAACCGCCGGGTGCCTCCACCAGAAAGCCGAGCTTGTCGACGGACGAGCGTTGAGACTGCCGGGTGACCTCTACGTAGATGAGCTTGGTGATGGTCGGGGAGCTGTGGCCGAGGATGTCTTGGATCTTCTCGATGGGCACGCCCTGCTCGTAGAGAGCGTGGCGCAGGAGTGGCGTAGATCATGGAACCTGATCCGGCGCAGCCCGGCATGGTCCAGCAGCCGCACGAAGTGCCGGTTCAGTTGCGCGGTTCGATCGGAGTGCCGATGCCCGTGGTGAAGACCAACCCGGAGTCCTTCCAGTCCTTGCCCACGCTCTCGCGCTCTGCGTTCTGACTCACCCGGTGTTGCCGTAGCGCAGCCAGGCACGGGGCGGGTAGGGCGATGACCCGCTCAGACTCGTCGAACTTGACCGGCCCGAAGACGACCTTGCGCCGATTGCCGGAGGGGGTGACCACGTCGACCGGGGGGATGCCGCGTCGGCGGGCGAGGTGGGCGAGGGTGGCGTTCCGCGGCTTGCTTGGTGCGCCGGCGGGGTCATCGCCTAGAAGGCCGGCCGGACTGCCGGCGTATCGACTCCCACCACATTCTTGACGGGGCGGGTCCGTCCCACCTGACGCTTTGGCCTAGATTCGCGTCCAAGCAGCACCGCCAGTAATTCCCGCCAGCCAGCGGACTCTCACGATGGACCGGCCCGAGGCGGACTACGGGGAGGCGGGATGCAGGTGAGCGTACGTGAGGCGACGGCAGCCGATGCTGCGGCGCTAGGGGGCCTCCGATGGCGGCGGCTGACCGAGGAACGCGGCTATACAGGTACAAACCGCGCTGCCTTCGTAGAGCTGTTTTCAGCTTGGGTCACCGACCATCTGTCGACCCACCTGCCTTTCCTCGCCGAGGCAGACGATGACGTGGTCGGAATGGCATGGCTGATGGTCGCTGACCGGGTGCCCACTCCCGCACGGCGACTTCGGCGGAGCGGCGACGTCCAGTCGGTGTATGTGGTCCCGGAGCTGCGCGACAGAGGTATCGGTGCGGCCCTGCTTGAGGCCGTACTGGCCGAGGCGCGCAAGCTGGACCTGGAGCACGTCACCGTCCACTCCAGCAAACGAGCAGTGCCCTTCTACCAACGGGTGGGCTTCCAGCACGACCGGCTCTGGCTCCGCTGGCAACCGGAGTGAAGCTACTCGGCCACTGAGGCGGCGGACTGCCGGCGATGCCTGGTCTCGCATGATGTTGACGAGACGGCGTCGGATGATGGTCGACATGATCACGATAAGGCTGACCAGGCCAGGACTTGAGGCAAGGAGAAGGGTGCGGTGACACCGAGGCGGCAACGGCTGGCGTCTGTGGAGGCGACCGAGGCTCACGTGCGGGCCTTCTTCGCTGGGCATGACGTTGAGATCGTCGATTACGACCTTGGGTTCGGCCGTCGCAGGGCCCTGCCCGACTTCCGCATCATGGTCGTCGGTCCAGGACCCCGCAGCAGCGCCTGGGCATATGTCACCGCTGGCTGTTGGTCGGCGGTCAACCAGGACGGCCACGGGATCGAGTTCGTGATGGCGTCGAAACGGCGGGAGGCGGCCTTGATCGATCTGGTCGCTATGGTTGGGCCTGCCCCGTTTTGACGGACATCCGAGATCAGGGGACCTGGGGTCTCCGGGAGGATGTCCAGCATCATGGAGAACGTGGGGAAGAAGCGGTCGCGGCCTCGGCGGTCGTTCACGGCGCAATTCAAGGCCGAGATCGTCGAGTTGTGTCAGCGTGGTGACCGCACGATCAGGCAGGTCAGCCAGGATTTCGACTTGACCGAGACCGCGGTGCGTGAATGGGTCAAGCAGGCCGAACTCGACAGCGGCGCCCGTACTGACGGGTTGACCTCGGATGAGCGAGACGAACTCGCGCAGCTTCGGCGTGAGAACCGCCGGCTGCGTGAAGACGTCGATATTTTGAAGCGGGCAACGGCTTTCTTCGCGAAGGAGACCCGGTGAACGTGTACCCGTTCATCGAGGCGGAGCAAGCCGGCGAGCACAACGTCAAGCGCGCGTGCGAGCTACTCGAGGTCTCCCGGTCCGCCTACTACCAGCAGCAACGCGGCGTCCAGTCCCAGCGGCAGCGCGTCGACGCACAGCTCACCGCGAAGATCACGCAGGTGCACGCGGTGTCGAAAGGCACCTACGGAGCACCGCGGATCCACGCCGACCTCGCCGACGCCGGGCTGCGACACGGCCGTAAACGCGTCGCCCGGCTGATGCGGTGCGCCGGGCTGGCCGGCAAGAGTCCACGCCGATGGCGAACGACCACGGTGCCTGACCCGAACGCCGGCAGGCGACCTGACCTGGTCAACCGTGACTTCGGCACCGACCCGGCGGGGATCGACACCCGCTGGTGCGGCGACATCACCTACATCAACACCTGGCAAGGCTGGCTGTATCTGGCCACCGTCATCGACCTGGCCTCGCGCCGGGTCGTGGGCTGGGCGGTCGCCGAGCACCTACGCACCGACCTGATCGACGCCGCGCTCACCGATGCCCTTGTGCGGCGCCGGCCGCCGTCCGGGCTGGTGTTCCACTCCGACCGCGGCTGTCAATACACCAGCGACCAACACGCCCGCCTCGCCGCTGCCCACGGCATCCGCCTCTCTGTCGGCCGGCGTGGGCAGTGCTGGGACAACGCGGTCGCCGAGTCGTTCTTCGCCACCATCAAAACCGAACTGCTACACCGCCAACCCTGGCCCACCCATAGCACCGCCTGCCAGGCAATATTCGAGTACATCGAAGGCTGGTACAACACCCGCCGTCGACACTCCACTCTCGGCTACCTCAGCCCCGCCGCGTTCGAGGCCACCGATTTGCACCGGCTACCGACAAGCCAAGCAGCCTGAATAAGATCAACACATCGACCCTGTCCGTCAAAACGGGTCAAGCCCAGGTCGCCTACTACCACGCGGCCCATCGCCTCGACCACTGGCACACGATGCCGATTGGCGGCCCTTGGCTGCCGGGCTCGGCGTGTGATCACCTGCTCGTCAGCTTGCCCTATCTGCACGGCCCAGACTTGGAGGTATGCGAGCTGCCAACTGGGCATGCCCGGCTCTTGTGGTTGTTGCCGATCACCGCAGACGAGAAGGCGTTCCGTCAGCAGCACGACACCGAGGCTCTGGAACAGCGATTCGACGACGCCGCGATCGACCCGACGGATCCGTTGCGCGGGTCCGTAGCGTGATCCCGCCGGTAGGCATGGGCGTTGTGACGCATGTAAAGCATCAGCCGAGGCCACGACGTCAAGCATCACCCGGAGTTGGACAGCGGACTGCCGGCGATGTCGGGCTCCACTTGATGCGTGACGGGTTCCCGCAAGATGGGCTGCCGCTGTTACACCGAGTTACTACTCAGTCAGACGGACTCGACGGTCCGTCAGAGGCGCGCGGTCGGCGGCAGAAGAGTGCGGCTTACTAGGGCTCGTCCTTGACGATCAGTACCTGCATGCCGGATGTCTATGATCAGGAGAAGTATCGCTGACATTCGCCTACTGGACACGCCGCTCAGTCTGCCCTTGCCGGCGCGGGGCGCGGCCGGTCCGGCGGTAGCTCCGCCGCGGTGCGCCACCAGTGGCGCGACGCGAGCCCGGCCACCACGGCGCCGGCGGCGTTGACCAGCACGTCGTCGACGGAGGACACCCGGTCCAGCCGCAGCACGTACTGTGCGGTTTCGACCAGGGCCGAGCAGCCTGCCCCGAGCGCCAGGATCCGCGGCACGGACGCCAGCACCGCGAACCTCATAGGGGCGAAAAACCCTAGCGCCGCGAAGATCAGCAGGTTGCCGCCGATCCCGACGGGCCCCATCGTGAGCAGGTCCCGCAGCGGGATCAGGCTCACCCGGCCTGGGACGGTGCCGGCCCCCGGTCCCGGCATCATGGTGATCCATACGAGCGGTACCGTCCCGTAGACCAGGCCCATCTCGGCCAGCGACATCCGCCACGCCGATGTGCCACCGGTGGCACGCCGGAAGCGCGCCAGAGCCCACACCACCAGAGCAGCCAACGGCAGCCCCACCAGCATCATGAGCAGCACACCGTTCTGCGTGTCGTAGCAGCCGTGCCACCGCCCGGCCATGCACCTCGGAGCGGACATCAGAAGCGGTCGCCGCACGGCGAACGCGACGCTCGCCACGCCGATGACCGCCAGGCTCAGGAGCACGGTCCTGCGCGTGCGGCGGGTCGGTGCTGACAGGGATGCGCTGTGGTTCATGTGCCCATCTAATCGGCAGGGCTGTTGCGGTGGCGTAAGCACTCTCGATACGCCCGCAATACACCCCCGCGACCAACCCGCCCGCTTGGCGGGGCAGTCAATTCGGCAGAAGCGGATAGGCCAGGCCTCACCGGCCGCCCCGGGTACCCAGCGAGCCGGGGCATCGTGTCACGCAGTGAAGCCACGATGAAACGCACCAAGCGGAGTACGACAGCGGACTGCCGGCGATGTTGTGCAAGGGCGGGTCGACGGCAAACGGGATGGCGGCAACGATTTGAGTGCGGTCAGGAATGTCGACTACTGGGCAGTTCGTTGGGGCCGGCTAGTTGTGCAGCCTCCACGGCCGGTAGCGGCGGTTCCGGTCGTTGGGCTGGAAGAACAGCCGCTTCATCCACCAGCCGGGAGAGTTGCGCTGCTCCACGTCGATCGACACGCCGCGCGCCTCCTCGGTGAGCGAACGGCTATGGCTAATCGGCGGCTTATCGGCGGATTAAATCCGCCATAACCGGCGCTCGAGTGTCAGTGGGCGCCGATACTCTTCACCCCGCGGAAGGTCGGGGTCCGAAGGACTTCTGCACCCGGCCGCCCCAGGCAGTGAACCGCCGAGGGCAACGATCCCGGCCTTCCGTCCAAACGTGAGCCGCGCGCCGCCAAAACCGCCCGTCCCACCTGCTGATCAGGCTTCCACGTTCCGTCGGTTTCCGGCGACCGGGCGATGGAACGTAGCCGGTGGCGGCAGAAGGGCTCCCGGCCACGGCCGGGAGCCCTTCTCATTCGGCTCGCTGCAACACCGGAAGCATCGAGCCGGCGCAGCGTTGTGGTCCGCGTGCCCCCGCCTGGTCGCGGCGGCCCAGCCGCAGTGCGGGGAGCCTGTCGGCCGGGCCGTACCGGATGGATCAGTAGACGGTCACGCCGAATGCGTTGGCCGCTTCGCGTACGGGCTGGTAGAACGTGGTGCCACCGGACCTGCAGTCACCGCTGCCCCCAGAGGTGATGCCGAGCGCCTTGCTGCCGTCGTAGAGCGGGCCGCCCGAGTCGCCGGGCTCGGCGCACACGTTGGTCTGGATCATGCCACTCACGGTGCCGCCGCCCTTACCGACGTAGCGGACCGAGGCGTTGAGCGCGGTGACGGTTCCGCTGTGAGTGCCGGTGGTCGAACCGGTGCGCTTGACCGACTCTCCGACATAGGCGTCTGCGACGGTGAACCCGCCCGGGTGGGTGAGCGAGGTGTTGTCGTAGCGGACGAGCGCGTAGTCGTTGCCCGGGAAGCTGGAGCCGATGGTCGGGCCGATGAGAGTGGTCAGGCTGGAGTTGGTGTACCAGGTGTTGGCCACATCCCCGCAGTGCCCGGCCGTGAGGAAGTAGTAGGTGCTGCCGCTGACGACGTTGAAGCCGAGCGAGCAACGGTAGCCGCCGCCGTAGATGGCGTTGCCAGCGGCCAACAGGGGGGTGAAGACACCAGATGCGCGCTCGATCCGGATCGCACCGGCCTTGGCGCCGGCAGTCTGCTTGATCTTCGCGATCTCGGCGCGGGAAACGCTGTCGTCGGCGGTCACGATGACCCGGGCGGATGTGACGTCCATGCGCCAGGCGATGCCCTCGACGCCCGAGCGTTGCACTGCGTCGTTCACCGCCGAGAGGTCGCTGGCGCTGTAGGTCTGAGGGGAGGCGGCCACGGCGGTCGGCGCGGCGAGTGCGGTGGTGACGACCACGCCGAGGGTTACGGCGAACAGCTGGGCGGATCGGGCGATGCGACTGCGGGTTGGGCTGGTGATCCTCACTGACTCCTCCTCGGGAGTGATAGGACCGGATGGGTGAGGTCCCGTGACTCGTCGTCGGGAAACGCATCGCCTGGTCAGTCGATGTCGTCCTCCCGACAGACGCTCTCGTCAGTATCGACATGCATCCATCAATTTGCAAGATGCGGGTCGATGGACGAGCGTGCAGGTTATGAAACCGCCGATCCGGCACTGGTGCTGGTCACGGGCTCGAAGTTGATTGATCAGCCCGGGGCAACGGCGGAGCGCAAGCGAACGGGGTCGGCTGGGGTCAACCCGCTCGCCACTCGCGCGGGGGGCTCAGCTGCTGGGATTCGACCTTTACCCGGCTACCGTTCAGAGAATGGATCGAGACCTCCCGACGGGCCGCCGCCGCTGTCGCTCCGCGGCCGTGACGCCTGACGCCCGGCAGCTGGCGCGGACAGCGGGAAGCCCAGCGGGCCGCCACAGAACGACAGACCGTTGACCGGTGGTGTGGTGGGCCGGCAGCCGGCCGAGGCGCGGCGGCCGTCGCACGTCCGCGCCGTACTCCTCGGGCCGGCAGTCGCCGGCAGGCCAGGGCCTGCCCGGATTGCGCGCGCCGCATACCCACCACGGCCTCGTCGGAGGTAAACCGGCGCGCGCTCGCAGTCCCCTGCCAAGAACGAATTGACATGAAAGCCAGCAGCGCAAGGGATCCGGGCTGTCGTCCGTCACGTCATTGAGATCCGAATCAGGCTGGGTGCCTGGTCATGCTACGTTCCCGATCGTGGCGGTCGACCGGAGCCTGGATCTGGATCTCGGTGTCGAGCAGCGCCCGTCCGACTCGCCGTATGTCGAGCGGATCTACCGAGCCGGCGAGGTGACTGGGCCGTTGCCGGCGCGGATGCGGTCGGTCGCGAACTCGAACTGGGAGTTCGTGGTCTGGCATGACCGGGGCGAGACGAATGTGGCGGTGCGCGGTCCCGAGACGATGCCTACGGTCCTGGACTTGGCCCCGGGTGACGGCGAAACCTTCGGGATCATCTTCAAACACGGTGCGTTCCTGGCGCCGATGCCGGTGTCGGCCCTGGTCGACACCGCGGTGTCGAGCCCGCACACGACGGCACGCATGTTCGTCCTGCAGGGCGACGAGTGGCAGCTACCGACCTACGACAACGCCGACGCCTTCGTGGATCGCCTGGTCCGTGCCGGACTGCTGGTCCGCGATCCGCTGGTCACCGATGTTCTCCGAGGGGACACGACCACCTTGGTCACGCCTCGATCCGTGCAGCGTCGGGTGGTCGTGGCGACCGGGCTGACCCAGGGCACGATTCGGCAGATCGAGCGGGCCAGGAAAGCTGCGATTCTCTTGATCCAGGGCGCGGCTGCGATCGAGGTAGTGCAGCAGGTCGGGTACCACGACCAGCCGCACATGGCTCGTTCGTTGACCCGCTTCCTGGGACGTACAGCGACCCAGTTACGGCGGCCCGACGCCAACGAGGTGCTGTCGCTTCTGTACAAGACCGACACCGAGGTACGCCCATAACGTTGTGTTGACGCCGGAGCACACCGGCACGACAGAACGTCCTGGAAGGCACTGAGATGTCGTACACACAGATCTACGTCAACCTGCCGGTCGCCGACTTGGAGGCGAGCAAGAAGGTCTACACGGCGATGGGTGGAACGATCAATCCGCAGTTCACCGACGACACCTCCGCCCAGGTGGTGCTCAGCGAGGCGATCGCCGTGCAACTGATGACACCCGAGCAGTTCGCGACGTTCACCAAGCGGCCCATCGCGCATGGCGCGATAGAGGTGATCAACGCCCTTGCCGCCCGGTCGCGCGAGGAGGTCGACCGCTTCGCGGACGCGGCGCTTGCCGCCGGCGCCACCGAGCCACGCCCGGCCCAGGACTTGGGCTGGCTGTACAACCGGGCGATCGACGACCCAGATGGCCATTGCTGGGAACTCCTGGCCTACGACCCGAGCGCCGTGGGCGACGATCCGACCACCGGTCAGGACTGACCGGGGTCTCGGTGCCACGCCGCGCAGGCATGTCCCACCGGACGTGATGCTCAGCAAGGTGGGGCACGACTCGGCCTTGACTGAATGACTAGCCGAGTGACCGTCGGAGTGCACCCTGGCGGACGAGCGTGGACGCCGGGGGACCACTGCAGCAGCTCACCCGCCGTAAAGCGCCAGGTCAAAGCCAGGTGTAGGTTGCCTGGGGGTCAAGGAGTCCAGGGAGCACGACGACCAGGTTGTGGACCTATCGGTCACGTGAGCGGCTGAACATCGTGTCGGCTCCGCCTGAAAACTGACCACGTGGTTCCGCCGTCACAGTCGTTCCTTCCGCGAGGCAGCCCATGGCGGCCTGGTCGTCGATCACAACGTACCGAGCGCCTCGCGCGGCCTGTCACACCCTTACCCGCGCTGCGGAACCTAACGCGTGGGTTTGATCGCGCGGAGACGCTCGACGGTGCCGAGCTTAAAACGCTCGCTTTCCTCCACGACGAAGCCGGCGTCCTGGACCATCGGTAGTGGGTGGCGGGTCTGATAGTCGCCAGCGAACCGGAGCGTTGCCTTCTCCCATAGGCGTTGCAGCGTCAGGAGGAGGCGGTTGGTGGCGGCGACGTGGTCGAGCAGGACGAGCCGGCCGCCGGGGCGTAGCACGCGGTGCATTTCAGCGACGGCGCCCCGATCGTCGGCAACGCTGCACAGGGACAGCGTGCAGATGACCGTGTCGAATGATGCGCCGTCGTACGGCAATTGCTCTGCGGGCGCTTCCGCGAGGTCGACGTTGAGGCCGAGGCCGGCCGCGCGTTTGCCGGCAACGGCGAGCATCGCGGGGGAAAGGTCGACGCCGGTCAGTCGGGTGCCGGGCGGGTAGTGGGGGAGATTGAGGCCGGTACCGATGGCGACCTCCAGCACGTCGCCGTGGGCTTGGGCACAAGCCCACGGCCGGTGGTCCCGGCCGATGAGCAGGGGTTCGAAGCTTCGCATCTGGCGGTCGTAGCCGGGGGCCATGCGGTCCCAGATGCGCCGGTTGCGGTCGAGCGGTTCGATGGTCATGGTGGCCTCCGATGATCAGGTGACGGTGCGGCGGTAGGCGCGGACGGCCAGCGGCACACAGGCTGCGGTGATGGCTGTGGCCCAGAGCAGTGCCAGGCCGACCTGCGCGCCGACGGTTTGGCCGGCGGGCAGCGCCCCGGGGCCGAGAATGAGGCCGCGTACCGCATTCGCGGTCGCGGTGACGGGTTGGTGGGTGGCGAACGGTTGAAGCCATGCGGGCATCGACTGCGCCGGTACGAAGACGGCGCTGGTGAACCCGAGCGGGAACACCACGACATAGACGGCGGCTTGGACGGCTTCGGCGGTGCGCACGACCAGTCCGACGACCGCCATCGCCCACGACCAGGCGTACCCGAAGGCTAGGGCGACCACGACGCCGGCGACCAGGCCGAGGAAACTGGTTTGCCAGCGGAAGCCGATGAGGAAGCCGACGCCGGCCATCAGCGTGAGCGTCCCGGTCGAGCGGACCAGGTCGGAGAAGGTACGTCCGGCTAGTACGGCGACCCGTGCCATCGGCAGGGACCGGAACCGGTCGATGGTGCCTTTGGCGAGGTCGTCGGCGAGTCCGGACGCGGTGCCGGCACCGCCGAACAGCGCGAACTGCGCCAGCAGGCCGGGGACGAGCCAGTTGACGTACTTCCCGCCGGTCGCCGGCGGCAGCGCGGTCTGCACGGCACCGCCGAAGACGTAGGTGAACATCACGATGAAGACGACCGGCATGATGCTGGAGACCAGCAGCACCCCAGGCAGTCGTACGGTGTGAAGCAGGTTGCGCTGGGTGAGCACGACGATGTCGCGGGCGGCGCGGCGCAGTCCCGGCGGGTGCACGACGGTTTGTGTGATAGCTGCGGCGATGCTCATCGGGCGGCCCTCGCAGTGCTAGTCGGCGGTTTGGTGAGACTCAGGAAGGCCTCGTCGAGCGTCGGCTTACGCAGGCCGATCGATGCCGGTGCGACGCCGGCAACATCGAGGCGGTGCAGCACGTCCTGCAGTGACCGTTTCCCCTGTGGCGCCGGGACAACGATGGGCAGTCGCGCGCCGTCGGTCCGTGGGGCGTCGTAGATGTCACGGAGCGCGGCGAGCGTGTTGGGGCGGTCGTGGTCGGCCACGTCGAGTTCGACCACCGCGTCGCCGACTCGGTCCTTGAGTTCGCCGGTGGTCCCTTCGCTGACGATCCGGCCGTGGTTGATCAGGGCGATCCGGTCGGCGAGCCGGTCGGCCTCCTCGAGGTACTGGGTGGTGAGCAGCACCGTCGTGCCGCCGTCGACGAGGTCGCGGACCAGGTCCCACAGGTGGCGTCGGCTGGCTGGGTCGACGCCGGTCGTCGGCTCGTCGAGGAACAACACGGGTGGAGCGCCGACGAGGGACGCGGCAAGGTCCAGCCGTCGGCGCATGCCCCCTGAGTAGGTGCGCACAGGGCGGTCACCGACACCGGCAAGGTCGATGCATTCCAGGACGTCGGCGGCGCGACGGCGGGCCTCGCGCCGGGTCAACCCATAGAGGAGGCCGACCATTTCGACGTTCTCGCGCCCGGTCAGGTAGTCGTCGACCGCCGCGTACTGCCCGGCCAGGCCGATCCGGTTCCGCACGCCGGCCGCATCCCCACGCACGTCGAGACCGGCGACCCGGGCCGTGCCGGCATCCAGCGGGAGAAGTGTGGCCAGGACGCGGATCAGGGTGGTCTTGCCGGCGCCGTTGGGACCGAGCAGTCCGTAGACGACGCCGGAAGGCACCCGAAGGCTCAGCCCGTCTAAGGCCCGGTGGCCGCCGCGGAAGGTCTTCACCGCGTCGTCAACCAGGATGATGAAATCGTCCACCGGTACCTCCCACATGTCGACTGCAGAATGTAGACGCTAGCGTATACACTCCGAGTTGTAAACTGCCTAGACCAGGCAACAGGAGGGGACAATGGCAGAACAGCTGAGCCAGGCGACTCGACGCCTACCGCGAGCCGAACGGCGGGAACAGATCATCACGGCCGCGACACGAGCCTTCGCTGCCGCCGGCTTCGCCGCCACCAACCTGGACGACATCGCCACCGAAGCGGGCATCAGCCGAGCAATCCTCTACCGCCACTTCGACTCCAAGACCGACCTCTACCAAGCAGTCCTCGACAGCGCCTGCGGTCGGTTGATCGCTGCGGTCGGAGCGGACGAGTTCACCGAGGCGAGCATCCCCGGACTGCTGCGCGCAGGGGCGGACGACCCCGCCGGTTTCCGGCTGCTGTTCCACCACGCCGTACGAGAACCCGAGTTCCGGCACGCGATGGATCAATTCCAAATGAACATGACCACCGTCGCCCACAAGCACCTCGCCAGCAGCATCCCGGACCCGCAGTGGGCGGCCTGGGCCGCCCAACTCGTGCCCACCGTTGCCATTGCCGCAGTAACGGCGTGGCTCGACGCGGGCCAGCCCGATCCAGACGGTGCGGCCGATCGGATCATGGAGGCGGTCAACGGCGTCATCGCCGCCGCGCAGCGCGCCTGACGCCTAGCTAAGTCGACGCACTGAGTAGCCACGCGAGTAGCCAAGGCGGTGCATCCGTCCGAACCGCCCCATGCATCGGCGGAAGGGCGGAGCAGCGCCGCCCGAGGCTGACGGCTCTGTGCCTACTCCTGCCAGTGTGGGGGTCGACGCGTGCCTGACATCAGCAGGTGACATGAACCGAGCCGATCATCGGCGAACATCAGCGGACGGACCAGAGGAAGCCCCCGGATGTCCCGAAGGGTGGTGCACACAGCGACCATCGCCGGACGCGCCTTACAAGCGAGGGGTCGAGCGGCGAATGACTCGCTCGTCGCCCAGGGAGGCCGCTCTATTGCGGTGTTGGATGCCCAGGTGTTGACCGCCACCGATGGTTAGCGGCGCGGCCCGACGTGATCGGGACGTGGTGCCCGGGTCAAGCGTCGCCTGGCAGTGTGGGGCACAGAGGGGGCACAAGACACCGTCAAACGTCGTCAAACAGCGAGCGACTACGGCAGCCCGAAGCGTCCTGTGAGCAGGTGTCCCCTAGGGTTTCCGCTGGTCGGATGATCGGGGCTCTGAGTTCCGCTTCAACTCAACCAGGTGGGTTGGTTGGCAAATAGCGGGCAGCGGGCAGCTGGCTTCAGTGCAGCAGCGGTGCAGCTGCGGCCCGTCCAAGCTCAGCCCACCCGCTGCCACCTTAGCTGCGCTGCCACTTATGATGGCGCGATGCCGCTCGCAGTGCGCTGGACTCGGCTGCTGATGGTGGTATCGGCAGCCGGCTTTACAGTCGCGGCCTTCGCAATCCGCGCCACGATGGACGGGCCCATCGAACAGTACTCAGGCGCCGCCTTGTCCGCGGCCATCGTCTACACGATAGTGATCTTCATATGGCCGCTGATCTCCCCACTGGCCGCCGGCAGCGCCGCGATCGCATACTGCTGGTTCATCGAGTTTGCACAGCTCACCCCCATACCCGCGGCACTCTCCCAACGCAGCTGGCTCGCGCGCCAGCTGCTAGGCGCCCAGTTCGACCTCATTGATGTTGCCTGGTACCCCGTCGGCGTCATCCCATTGGTCGCCGCGCATTGGTTCCTCCGTGCCCGCACACGTTCCCAAACAAACCCGACACCCGCTGAGTCGGGCCGTGGTTGGGCCGTCGTGGCCCTCATGGGACCGTCGAACGCCGACCAAGAATGACCGACGACGACCAGCAGCGCCCTAAGAAACAGCAGGTCAGCGATCATGTGACGGTGGCTGACCTGGTGGGCGACGGACGAGTCGACCTGTACGCCGACGATCTTGACAATGATCGTGCCGCCCTCGGCAGCGAAGCGGGTGCGATCGCATCGAGGGCGCCCGCTCCGCGTCGTGCTCTACGCCACCACCTGGACGGCCGAGCCCGCTGCGGCCCGCTGCCGCGTGACGCGGCGGCGTCGGGTCGGGAGCCCGAGAGTCGGGTTGGCGACGCCCCAGGCGGCGGCCTTGCAGATCAGCTCCTTGTAGACGGCGGCGAGCCGTCCGGTCAAGACCGCCTGCACGGCGCGGTCGTCGGCGGTGACGAACTGGATCAAGCCCTCCTTGCGGCCCAGCGAGATGCACTGCTGGAAGTAGCGGATCGACGTATTCGGGAGCTTCCCGCCGGTCAGGCGCGCCGCGATCGTGTCGGCGGCCTGCCACGCGGTCGGAGTTCCTGAGGCGCACGACATCCGCAGCGGCTTGTCCCCGGGGCCCATCACCATGGCCGCGTCGCCGACGGCGTACACGTCCGGGTGCGAGACCGAGCGCATGGTCCCGTCGACCACGATCTGGCCGGTGCCGGTGACCTCAACGGCGGTCGCCTTCGCGATCGGGTGGACCGAGAAGCCGGTGGTCCACACGGTGACCCCGGCCGCGATGGCCTTGCCGTCGGCGGTGGCGACGCGGTCGGCTTCGACGCCGGTGACGGCAGCGTGCTCGTGCACGGTGATCCCGAGCTTGCCGAAGACCTTCCGCAGGTGCTCGCGGCCCTTAGGCGAGAGCCAGTCGCCGAGGCCGCCGCGGGCGGCGAGGGCGACGTCTAGGTCCGGGCGGGCCTCGGCGATCTCGGTTGCGGCCTCCACGCCGGTGAGGCCGCCGCCGACGACGACCACGGTCTGCCCGGCGTCGAGGCGGGCCAGGCGCTCGCGCAGCCGGAGTGCTCCGGGGCGGCTGGCGATCTCATAGGCGTGCTCGGCGGTCCCGGGTACGCCTTGGGCGTTCCAGCCGCTGCCGAGGGCGTAAACGAGCGTGTCGTAGGCGAGTTCTTCGGCGCCGTTCGCGTCGATGACAGCGACGGTCTTGCGGTCGACGTCGACGCCGGTGACCTTCGCGAGCCTCAGTTCGACGCCGGTGCCCGCGAACATCTCGCTGAATGGCCGGGGCTTGAGGTCCTGGCCAGCCGCCAGCTGGTGCATGCGGACGCGTTCGACGAAGTCGGGCTCGGCGTTGACGAGGGTGATGGCGGCGTCCTCGCGGCAGAGCCGCTTGGCGAGGCGGCCGGCGGCGATGGCTCCGGTGTATCCGGCTCCGAGGACGATGATGCGCTGCTGCATTTCCGTGCTCCCATCTCGCTTGTCTCGCCACTTGAACCGGGCGGCCCCCCAATTCCTGACAGGAACGCGATGTGAAGCACCTCACATGATCGTCAGAAAACGTCGACCAAGGGTTCCCCGTGGTCGGTGGCCGCCCAGTGCGCGGTCGCGCGTTCGAGCTTGTCGGGGTTGACCTGGGTGCGGAACGCGGCGATGCCCTCTGCGGTGACCTCCAAGCACATGACGCCGACGACCCGGCCGTCCACGACCGCCACGACGGCGGGGTCGCCGTTGGCGGTCCAGGCGAAGACCTCGGGCCTGCCGCCGACCACGGCGCGCTTGGCCTCGCCGGGTTTGAACAGGCCCCACAGGAACTTCGCGACCGCGACGGCGCCCTCGAACGCCCTGGCGCGGGCCGGGACCTTCCCGCCGCCGTCGCCGATCGCGATGGCGTCCTCGGTGAGCAGGCGCACGAGCGGCTCGGTCCGGCCGCTGGTGGCGGCCGCCAGAAACTCCTCGACGATCCGCCGGGCGGCGGCCTTGTCGATCTCGGTGCGGGCCTTGCCGTCCGCGACGTGCTTCTTGGCGCGGTGGAAGATCTGCTGGCTGGCGGCCTCGGTGATGTCGAGGATCTCGGCGATCTCCCGGTGCGGGTAGTCGAAGGCCTCCCGCAGCACGTACACCGCCCGCTCGTTGAGGGAGAGTCGCTCCATGAGGGTGAGGACCGCGTACGAGACCGATTCGCGCTGCTCGGCGGTGTCGGCCGGGCCGAGCATCGGGTCCCCGGCGAGCAGCGGCTCGGGAAGCCATTGGCCCACATAGGTTTCGCGGCGCGCCCGCGCGGAGGTGAGCTCGTTGAGGCACAGGTTGGTGAGGACCTTCGTCAGCCACGCCTCGGGGACCTCGATGCGGTCGACGTCGGCGGCCTGCCAGCGCAGGAACGTCTCCTGCACGGCGTCCTCGGCCTCCCCGGCGGAGCCGAGGAGGCGGTAGGCGATGGCCTCCAGGCGCGGCCTGGAGGCCTCGAACCGGTCGACGTCGTTCGCGGTCAACGGCATGGCCCGATCCTAGGTTCCTCCAGCGCGCCTAAAGCATCCGCTAAGCGGTGACCGAATGTAGTGGGCTGGGCCCGCATCAGTGGCGTGAACGGTAGCCGCAGGGCGGCGGGCATCAACCCGAAGGTGAGGCCTCGCTCTGGCGCGTTCCGGCGACACCGGCGCCGCTGCCCGGTAACAGGCCGGGTTCCGGCGTCTCGTCTGTTCGGCACCCGGGATCGTGGGCTGCGTAGAGCAGGGACAACTGTTGGTGAAGCTGGCGCCGTTCGTCCTTAGGAAGGGGGGCGAGGAAGTCGTCCTCGGTCCGGCGCACTGCCTGGAGGGCTTCCGACAGTACGGTGCGGCCGTCCGTGGTGATGCTGATGAACTGTTTGCGGCGGTCGCTGGGGCTGCGGTCGCGCCGGACGTATCCGTTGCGCTCGAGGTCGTCGATGACCGCGACCATCGTGGTGCGGTCGAGTCCTGTCTGCCGGCACAGGTCGCGCTGGGACGGTTCGCCGTCATGGACGAAGGTCAGTACCCGCAGGTCTCGGCCGCGTAGGCGGAAAGGCAGGAGCGCCTGTTCCATCCTGGTGTTGGCGAGGTCGGCCAACTTCAGCAAAAGGTACCCGGTGGTGGAGGAGATGGCTTCGGATAAGAGCACTCCCCGAGCTTAGTCTTCCGCTCGGCTGATTATCAGCTATGCTGACGATCAGCTGGCCGGCCCTACTTTGGAGCGTCGCATGAAGACGCGCATCATCCTGACCATCGTCGGCACGATCACCGCGACGCCGGCGCTTGCCTTGTTCTGGCCGCGACTGCTGGCGAGCAGTTACGGATTGGCCGATCCCGACCACATGACCACCGCGCTGCTCCAGCACAGGGGTGTCCTGCAGGCGGCTCTTGGTGCGGCCATCATCTGGGGAGCCTTCTTCCTGCCGGCCAGGGTGCCGGCGGCGGCGACGGCCATCATCACCAAGACGGTGTTTCTCGCCCTGACCGTCGTCGATGTCGGGATGCGAGCCGACATGAACCTCATCTCGCTGGTGTTCGACCCGCTCGCCATCGTCATCCTGGGCGTCGTGATCGTGCTCCACTTCCGCGAATCGCCACCCGCCGCTGCACCAGCCTGAAGCCCGGTATGTGTGCGACCCGCCGCACGCGCTCATCCCAACCTGGGAGTCTCCCGCTGTGGTGGCTGAACCCATTCGCACCGGTACCCCGGAGTCGATCCTCGTCTGTGTCCGCGGTAATTCCGGCTCGGGCAAGAGCAGCATCGCCCGGGAGTTGCGGCGCCGGCACGGTCGGGGCTGCGCCCTGGTCGAGCAGGACTATCTGCGGCGCATCGTGCTCCGCGAGCGGGACCGGCCGGGTGGCGCGGCGCCGGCGTTGATCGAGCAGACGGCCCGGTTCGCGCTCGACCATGGCTACCACGTGGTGCTGGAGGGCATCATGTTCTCCCGCCACTACCGGAGGATGTTGACCTCGCTTCGCGACGGCCATCGGGGACGGTCGCTGTTCTGCTACCTGGACGTGTCGTTGCCGGAGACTCTGCGTCGGCATCGCACGCGTCCGCAGGCCACCGAGTTCACCGCCGAGGACATGAGCGGTTGGTACGCCCCACACGACACCCTGGGCTGGCCCGACGAACTCGTCATCCCGGAGACCACCGGCGTGGAGGACGCCGTGACGGTCATCGCCGCGGCCGCCGGACTGCCCCAGGCCGGCCGCGACGACGACGCGCTCCCGACAATCCCGTGACTCGTCCCAGTGAGGGTCTTCAGAGGAACAACGATCCGGTTTGCACCTGCTCAAGCCAGCCCCGGATGACGGCGAAGTCATGATCGGTGAGGCCGTGGCGTGGGTCGACGCGGTGCAGCAGAGCCACCCCGGGGTGATGGGTGGAGACCCAGAGGCGATCAGCAGGGGTGATCTCGTCATCGACCCAGACGAAGGAACGTCCCTGCGCCCACTCGACCAGGCCGCGGGTCTTCCAGTGCAGTGCGCTGTCGTCCTCGTCTGAGTCGGGCCATTCCGCCACCGCTAATGCCGGCAGGCCGAGCAGTGGCGCGATCACGTCGTTCGCGTCGGTCATCCACGTGGACGCCCACACGAGATCGCAGGGAAGTGCCGCCAGCCGCGAGCCGTGTTCCGACCTGATCCTGCCGAGCAGCGGATGAGTGTTTCCCGCTCGGGGGAGCGCGTCATCTCGGCCTCCCGTCATGCCCGCGGGCGCTGCCTGTGGCGCTCCGAACGGGATGAGAGGTCCGTCCACATCGAGGAAGAGCAGCGGCCGTTGCGCAGGGGCGGGCATGGGCCGCAGGATAACGTTCGCCCCGTGAGCCGGGGGCCTTGCGTTCAGTTCAACGTAGCCAGCGGACGCGTTCTTCGATTCCGCCGATCGCCTTCCGCCACACACCGCTGAACAAGCCGCCTTGGAGGGACGCAAGTTGGCGACGGGCGCGCAGGCCGGCGATCGGCCTGTCGACGACCCGAAAAAGATCATCGAGGTGATCCAGGGGCGAACCCACGGTCAGCAGCTTCAGCACATCGTCAAGCTCGAGCGCCTCTGAGATCTCTCGAATGAGATCGCGGTGAGCGATGAACAATGTCGGGACCCACTGCGCCGGCGGAAATCTCAGGCTGTAAGAGACGAGGTCGAAGTCGAAGCTATGGTCATCGTCAGGCTCCTTCGCGGTGCTGCCCATCCGGTCCATGAAGCTCTCCCACCCTGCGATGGTGGCCAATTCATGGGATTCGGTCCTGGCCACATACTTGCGCATGGATTCCGCGGATCTGAATAGGAGCAGGCGATTCTGGGCGCCGAGGAATGCCGCTTCGGTCCGTTCGTCGTCGAGGTGCGCTCTAAGCGCATACCCCCTTTCGCCAGACCGAAGTGTGATAGCAATCGGGTGAATAGTTGAAGGCGGATTCGCTGAGGTGTCCCGCCGGTTCGCGCCTGGGAATCCCGGGTGCGTCCACTGTGCTCGGGGGTGCTCGCGTTCGCGGGTCTGGCGTTCGCGGTTCTGGCGTTCGCGGGTCTCGCGTTCGCGGTCCTGGCCCTCGCGCTTCTGACGCTCCCGGGTCTGGCGTTCGCGGTCCTGGCGGTCGCGGGTGTCGCGTTCGCGGTCCTGGCGTTCCCGGTTCTGACGCTCGCGGTCCTGACGTGCGCGGGTGTGGACATCCGTCAGATGCTTGTACGCCGCGTTAAGCTGCTGCATTTGCCGGGTGACTTCCTCCCGGACCTTTGCCGGACTCGACTGATGCCGGTCCGGATGCCAGATCTGCGTGAGAAGGAGGTAGCGCTCCCGAATCTCCGCGACCGACGATTCGCGTGTCACGCCGAGAAGCGTGTACGGATCCTGTCCGTCAGGAAACATGATATCCACCGGATCTTATGAACGATCGAGGCGCGTGCCTGGTGATCATAACAGCAATTGTCGATACGACGCGCCCTGCCCCGCCCGACCCGCAGTGAACCGCTGCACGTGTCCATTCGTGGGCTGGCCGTACGGCGCGGGTTGGTGAGCCGGTGGCGCTCCGGCGGCGGGTGGCCGCTGCCTGCGGGTTCCCGTTACGCCAGCACGGCATCTCGAGGCGGCTGACCGGGCGTGCGGGGTCGACGCGCTGTCCGTTGGCGCGTCGACCAACGAACGGGCTGCACCGGGGACCGGCCAGGCAGCGGCCGAGTTGGTACCGACCCTCAGGTGCTGAGGTGCCGGCGGATGTCCCGTGCCAGGGCTGCCTGCGCCTCCTCGTCGGTCGGGAGGACGCCGTTCTCGGCCATGAGGGCGTGGAACTGCTGCTGGTGGTAGGGCACGCCCGGGGGCAGCGGCGCGAGGTGCCAGTGAAGGTGCGCGTTGCCCTGCTGGCTGCCGAGGCTCAGGGAGTACATCCGCTCCGTGGGCAGGGCCGCTGCCAGCGCCGTTGCGACCGCGTACACGATGCCCTGGAAGCGGAGGAAGTCGTGTTGCCGCATGTCCCGCACCCAGCATTCGATGTGCTGTTTCGGTGCGACGAGGCAGTGCCCGAGCAACGTCGGATTGCGAGCTAGGAAGGCGATGGTGTCGTCGTCCTCGTAGACGTCGTGGTGCCGATAGTCGGGGTGACCGGCCACGAGGGCACAGACGAAGCACGGGCCTTCGCGGACGCGACGCTCGTACCCATCAAGGTCGAATGCCGTCTTTGCCGGCTGGCCCTTCATCCGGGCAGCCTAAGATCCGGCGCACCCACTGGGAAGGCGTCGCAGGACCACCCCCGGATCGCCCTGTGCGCCGCGTAGGTTCGCGTGGGTCAGTAGACGGCGCGGGTGCCCGCGAACCAGGAGCCGACGGCCGACGTCGATCCGGCCCCGCGCGGGCGGTCTCGGGCTGGCCGGACGTTCGCTGCCCTGCGGGAGCGGGGGCGGCACGTGGTACGCGCCTGCGCCTGGCGGTTATGACCGTTGCCATCACGTCCCCAGAGGGTCACCATAGGCGCAGGGTGCCGTCACCATTATCGGTACTACGGCTGAGGATCCCGCAACGCGAGTCGCCGCGATGCTACTTGCGCCCGAGCATCGAAAAGCGAGACCATCACCCATGCTCGACCCCTCGCCCGAGGACGACGGGACTTCACCGACGGTTTCTACGCCGCATTTCGTGGGTCGTGATCGGGAGATGGCGGCGCTTCGGGTCGCCTTGGCCCGGCCACCGGCGATCGTGCTGGTAGAGGGCGAGGCGGGGATCGGGAAGAGCCGACTGCTGCGAGAGTGGTTGGCCGCGCCGGACCAGCGCACCGCCTTGGTCTCGGTGTGCCCACCGCTTCGCGAGTCGCTGACGTTGGGGCCGATCGTCGACGCGTTCCGTGGGATCGACCGCCCGGTGTCGCGATTGCGGCTCACCGAGCTTGCGGGTGCGTTACGGCCCCTGTTCCCTGAATGGTCCTCGGACCTGCCGCCCGCATTGCAGCCCTTGGACGATGCGAAGGCGGCACGGCATCGCCTGTTCCGCGCCCTGGACGAGCTGCTGCGGGCGCTGCGTGTCAACGCTCTCGTGCTCGAGGACGCTCACTGGGCCGACGAGGTGACCTTGGAGTTCCTGCTGTTCGTCGCCTCCCGACAGCAATCGGACGGGCCAAGCCTCGTGATCTCCTATCGGCCGGAGGAGGTGGACGTCGGATCGCTGTTGCTGCGGCTGACGTCCCGGTTGCCTGCTGGCGTGACCCAGCTGAGGATCGCCCTGGCGCCGATGCGGCCCAACGACACGGCAGCGCTGGTGTCCTCGATGCTGGACGGCAACCCGATATCGCAGGAGTTCACGACGTTCATGCACGAGCGGACCGGTGGCGTTCCTCTGGCGCTGGAGGAGTCGGTTCGCCTCATGTGCGACCGTGCCGACCTCGTCTTCCGCGACGGACAGTGGGTCCGGCTGAAGCTGCGCGAGCTACAGGTGCCGCCAACGGTGCGCGACTCCACCCGGGAGCGGGTGGGCCGTCTGTCGCCGACGGCGCAGCAGGTGTTGCGAGCCGCGGCTACGTTGGCTGAGCGGTCATCGGTGGCCACGATCGCGGTGACCGCCGGTCTGTCACCAGCTGCGTGTCGAGGCGCTATCGCGGAGGCGGCCAACGCCGGCGTCCTGGACGGAGACGACCGCGGCCAGTGGCGATTCCGGCATGTGCTGGCCGCCACGGCTGTCTACGAAGCGATCCCGTTGACCGACCGCAGACACTTCCACCTGCTGGCCGGCCGGGCCTTGGAGGACATCCATCCGCCGCCTGTCGCACGCCTTGCCCACCACTTCCGTGAGGCGGGCGAGACGCAGTCCTGGGCGCGGTACGCCGAGCAGGGTGCCGAGCTGGCCATGGCCTCGGGTGACCACACCAAGGCGGTCGACTTGCTGGTCGATCTGTTGTCGTGGGCCGAGCTGCCGCCGGCGGCTCGGGCACGAGTCGCGCGCATCGCCGGAGTTGCCGCACTGGGCCGCCGTGAACCGGTCGACGAGGTCTACCACCGCGTGATCCGCACCCTGCGCTCGGTGCTGGAGACCCCCGGTCTCTCCGCCCGCCAGCAGGCCGAGATCCGCAACCCCCTGGGTCGGCTCCTGATCACCGGGGGTGAGGCGCAGGCCGCACTCAGCGAGCTCGAGCAAGCGGTGGCCAACCTCGACCATGACCCGGTCGAGGCGGCTCGGGCAATGACCTATCTGGGATGGGCCTATGCGGGGCCGTGGCCGGCGTCGACCCATCGGCGTTGGCTGGATCGTGCCGCTGAGCTCACCGCCGAATTCGATTCTCCCGCAGAGCGGCTGAACCTGGCCGGCAACCGAGCCGCGGCGTTGCTCATGCTCGGCGAAGAGGAGGCCTGGGACGTCGTCGCCGGCCTGCCCATCGACGGCGCGACCTCGGCGGAGCGTCTCGACGTGGCCCGCATCCACGCAAATGTCGGGACCGGCGCACTGATCTGGGGTCGGTACGACGACGCGGAAGAACACCTCGCCGTGGCCATGCGCCTTGCCGAGGCCGAGCAGGCGTCCCGGTTGCAACACAACGTCCGACTCGAAAAGGCCAACCTGGCGTGGCTGACCGGCCGGTGGGAGGGTCTCGCGGAGCGAAGCGCGGCGCTCGCCGATGCCGACCGAGACCGGCCGGCGCACTACCTCGGCAGCATTCGCCTCGCGGCCCGGCTGGCAGCCGCAGCCGGACGGCGGCGCGCTGCGGAGGAGCAGTTCCGGCTGGTCCTCGAGGAGTCTGCCCGTCTCGGCGCAGCCGACGACACGATGGAGGCCGCCGCTGCGCTGGCCAGACTGTGGCTGACGGACGGAAACAGCGGCCGGGCGCTGCAGATCACGAACGAGCCGATGGACACCGTCCGGAGAAAAGGCATCTGGGTCTGGGCGACGGACCTCGTCCCCGCCCGGATCGAGGCGCACCTCGCCGCGGGCGACCTGAAGGCCGCGACACGCCTGGGCGACCAGTTCGCCAGAGGACTGCGTGGCCGTACGGCGCCTGCGCCTCGCGCCGCCCTCACCGTATGCCGTGCCCTGCTGGTCGCCGCAGCCGGAGACCACGCCCGCGCGGCGACGGCATACGATCGGGCGGCGCGCGCCTGGAGCGCGTTGCCGCGCCCCTACGACGCCATGCTCGCCCGCGAGCGTCAATCCGAGGCGCTCATAGCGCAAGGCCAGATCGAACAAGGTCGAGAGCTGCTGGCCGCACAGTACGAGCAACTGTTCAGGCTCGGAGCCCGCGGCGATGCAGACCGTGTCGCACAGCGGCTTCGCGAACACGGCGCCGAGGTTCCGCGATTGTGGCGCGGCGGCCGACGAGGGTACGGGGACCAGCTCTCACCGCGCGAGCTCGACGTGGTCCAACTGGTTGTCGCCGGCAAGACGAACCGGGAGATCAGCCGGATCCTGGCCAAGTCGCCGGCCACGGTGGATCAACAGCTGCGTGCGGCGATGCGCAAGTTGAAGGTAACCTCCCGGACCGCGCTCGCGGTCAAGGCGGTAGAGGCCGGAGTGTTCGCAGAAGAGGACTCCCTCGACGACCCGTCATGAAAATTGACGTATCCGCTGGATAGCGACGGCCACTCGTCCCCCCGAGCATGACTCCATGATCCATAGCCCTAGGGCAATGCATGCCTGAGCGACCTGTCGCGCGTGACGACGCCGCCATCGAGCACCCGCCACCACCCGAGCTGTCCCGCGAGCCGCGCGTCAGCGCCCCCGACGCCCGCGACGCCGACGGTGCCGACGACCACAAGAACCACGACCCCTATCAACCCCTGTAGGCCAAAGGACCCATATGAGACTCAAAGTCCTCGCGGCTTCGCTGGCCGCAGCGGTCGGCCTGAGCCTGATCCAGCCATCACCGGCGTCCGCCGCTGAGCCGGATCCCGGCGCTGCCGCCAAAAAGATCGCGTCGAACCTGAAGGACCGCTTCCGCACGGAGCCGGCTTCCGACTTCTGGATCACGTTTGACACCAAAGCCGACCTCGGGCCGGCGAAGAAGATCACCGACTGGACCGCTCGTGGTCAGTTCGTCTACGACGCGCTGACCGCAGCGGCGAAGAACTCCCTGGCATCCGTCTCCACCGAACTCGACCAGGCAGGCGTCAAATACACCTCCTACCCGATCGCCAACGCCGTGTTCGTCAAGGGGGGCACCGAAAAGCTCGCCCTCAACGTGGCCTCGAGGGTGCAGGTCGCCGAGATCCACGCGACGCCGCAGGTCGCGCTGGTCGAGCCCGTGGACGAGAAGATCCCAGCTGACCAGGCTGCCCGCCCCGCCGCCCCGAAGGCCGCCGCCGAGCCAGGCACCGTCTCGTGGGGTCTGGACGCCATCCACGCCCCCCAGGCGTGGGCCATGGGCGCCACCGGTGCGGGCATCACCGTGTCCAACCTCGACTCGGGCGTCCAATTCGACCACCCCGCCCTGGTGAACCAGTACCGCGGCACGAAGCCCGACGGCACGTTCGAGCACAACTACAACTGGATGGCCACCCGGGGCACGTGCACGGGCGCGCCGTGCGACGACAACGGACACGGCACGCACACCATGGGCACCATGGTCGGCGACGACGGCACCAACCACGTCGGCGTCGCCCCGGACGCGCAGTGGATCGCGACGGACGGGTGTTGCGCGTCGAACGGCCCTGAGTCGCTGCTCGACTCCGGCTGGTGGCTGCTCGCCCCGACCGACGTCCACGGGAACAACCCGGACGTCTCCAAACGCCCCCACGTCATCAACAACTCGTGGGGCCAGGACGCCGAGCACAACTTCAACGACTTCTTCCAGGCCATCGACGAGGCCTGGAGCGCCGCAGGCATCTTCAGCGTCTGGTCATCGGGCAACACCTCGCCGTACGCGGCGTGCGACACCGTCTCCTCGCCCGGCTCCGCCGAGAGTGCCTACTCCGTTGGCGCGTACGACTCGAGCGGCACGCTCGCGTCGTTCTCCCGCAAGGGCGAGGGTGAAGGTGGCCGGATCAAGCCCGAGATCTCCGCTCCGGGCGTCGCCGTCCGGTCGTCCTACCCGAACAACAGCTACACCGAGATGTCCGGCACATCGATGGCGGCTCCCCACGTCGCCGGCGCCGTCGCGGCGCTGTGGAGCTATGACCCGACCCTCATCGGACAGGTCGAGGAGACCCGCCGCCTGCTCGCCGGGTCGGCCGTCGACGTCGACGACACCGAGTGCGGCGGCACCGCCGCCTTCAACAACAAGTACGGCGAGGGCCGGCTCGACCTCGTCCGCCTGCTCGAGCTCGCGCCGCGGCAGGGCGGCACCCTCACCGGGATCGTCACCGCCAACGGCGCCCCGGTCCCCGCTGCCGAGGTGACGATCAGCGGGCCGTTCAGCCGGTCGATCGGAACCGACAAGGACGGCCGGTTCACGACGAACCTCCCGGTCGGCGACTACCAGCTCAGCACCAAGGTCTTCGGCTACCTGACCGCGACCGCCGACGTCACGATCTCCCTCGGCCAGGACACCTCCGTCAAGCTGCCGCTCACGGCCGCCGCGAGGCACGACATCAGCGGCAGGGTTGTCGACGACAAGAAGCAGCCCGTCCCGAACGCCGACGTCTCCGTCAAGGACACGCCGCTGAAGCCGGTACGCACGGATGCCAACGGCGCGTTCACGATCACCGCGGTCCCCGAGGGCGGGTACACGCTGGGCATCAAGCCCAACGCCTGCTTCTCGCCCACGACGGTCCCGCTGACCGTCGGGGCGCAGAACGAGTCGCGCGAGATCCCGGTCGGGCTCGTCGTCGACAAGGGCGGCTACAGCTGCGCCGTCTCCGACGGCGAGCACCTGCGCGGCACCGACCCGGTCGCGTTCACCAACGGCGTGTGGGCGACGGTGAAGCTGCCGTTCCCGATCGCGCTCTACAACGGCAGCCACGACACCCTCGGTATCAGCCTGCGCGGCGTGATCTCCCCGGACACCGGCACCGGACCCGGCAGCGGCGGTGCCGGCATATTCCCGTTCTACGTCCAATCCCCCGTCGAGTTCGCCCCCGGCGGGGGAGTCTTCACGGCAGCCACCAAGGTCAACGGCGAGGACGCGTTCGTCGTCGAGTTCCGCAACGCCAAGCTCTGGGCCTATCCGACCCGGTCGGAGTACACGGAGCCGGTCAGCTTCTCGGCCACGCTCACCCGCTCCGGCACAGTGATCTTCGGGTACGGCGACGGCATCGGGACCGACGACCCGGTGACCGCCGGCGCCCACGCCATCACCGGCATACAGGGCTGGGCCGGCGTCGACGGCATCCGGTTCTCCGACAGCGCCCCGGTGCTGCGCGACGGGATGATCGTCACCTACGACATGCCTGACTTCGGGTACCTCGACGCGACCGTCGTCGACCAGAACGACGGGCTGCCGGTGGCCGGGGCCAAGGTCTCCTTCACGAACAAGAATGGGCTCGTCGAGACCGTCACGACCAACGGGACGGGCATCGTGCATCGCCAGCTTCCGGTCGGCGACTACACCATGACGGTCGACGTGCCGAACTACACGACCGCGGCATACCCCTTCTCCCTCGACAAGCTCTACGCGAACGCCAAGATCGACGCGCGTCTGACCACGGGTGTCGCCGGCCTGAAGGCCAACGGCCTCGACGCGCTGTTGGGCACCGACCAGAACGGTGTGGGCTCGCTGACGCTGACCAACACCGGTTCCGCCCCGCTCACGTACAACCTGGGCGAGGCCGCGCGCCACCCCGAGCTTGACGCCACCGGCGCCACCGCGCGCACCGGGAAGGGTGCGGACAGCACGATCGACCTCACCGCATGGAAGGCCGGTGCGAGCGGCATGAAGCCGTCGAACGTCGACGGCAAGGCGGCGACGGCGAAGGCCGCGGAAGCACAGGCGGCCGGCAAGGTCGGCGCGACCTCCGGCGGAGACGTCATCACCCGGATCGCCATCCCGGGCACGATCCAGGAGAAGGAGCCCTCCGGCGTCGGGTACGACGGCGACGTCTGGGTCCACGACTACAACGCGCGGACCAACACCGCCTACACGGTGACGGGCAAGCCGACCGGCAAGGTCTTCGACGCGTCGTGGAACCCCGCGTACCGGGCGTTCGACATGGCGCTCGACACCAAGACCGGTGACATGTGCCAGATGGAGGACAGCCCGGCCAGCTACATCCACTGCTTCGACCGCAAGACCGGGAAGGAAACCCGGCAGATCAAGGGTGACTGGTCCACGCTGCAGCTGACCGGACTCGCCTACAACCCGACGGAGGACGTGTTCTACGTGGGCGGCCGGGCGAACGGCATGATCGGAACCGTCGCCGGGACGTCGCACGACAACGCGGGTGCGTTGCTGTCCTTCTGCGCCCCGCCGCTGCCCGAGGTGATGGGCCTGGCCTACAACCAGGCATCCGACACCATCTGGTACACCGACCTCACCTCGAACAGGCCCACCCGCCTGCTGCAGGTCGACCCCGACGACTGCTCGCTGGTGAACGCGTGGTGGTTCCCGGGCCAGAAGGTGAGCCAGGGCGGCGGCCTCGAGACCGACTCGACCGGGGCGCTGTGGGCGGCGGACCAGGTCGCCGATGACGTCGTGCTGGTCGACGTCGAGGACGACCTGCTCACCGATCTGCCGTGGCTGTCACTCTCCTCGACCGGCGGCACCCTCGCCCCGGGTGAGTCGACGACCGTCAAGGTCTCGATCTCATCTAAGGACGCCAAGCCCGGAGTCCTCGGCGCGAACATCGTGGTGAGGTCCGACTCCGGACGCCAGTCCAAGACCTACGTCCCGGTGACGCTCACGACCACGAAGTACCAGGTCGGCGTCAACGCCGGCGGCCCATCGTTCATCGACGGCTCCGGCTACACCTGGTCCGACGACCAGGCCTCCGGCGACGGGGCGTGGGGCTACGAGGGAAAGACGAAGGTCACCTCCACGAATGCCGGGATCGAAGGCACGACGGACGACGCCCTGTTCCAGTCGCAGCGCACCACGCCGGACAAGCAGTTGTTCTACCGCTTCCCCGACGCGCCCAAGGGCACCTACGCGATCGATCTCGGGTTCGCCGAGATCGAGAAGGTGGCCAAGGGGAAGCGGGTGTTCGACGTCCTCGTGGACGGATCGCTGACGGAGTACGCGTACGACGCGGCCGCGGCTGTGGGGCCGAACGCCGCCGACTGGCGCACCGCCGTGGTGAAGCACGAGGGCGGTCCGCTGACCGTGGAGCTGCGGGGTTCGAAGGGACTGCGGGCCCCGACCATTGCCGCGCTGCGGGTGACGCTCGACCCGCGCGCAGACAAGGCGGAGCCGGAGCCCCAGCCCGAACAGCCGGAGCCGGGTCCCGTGCCGGTGGCCCCCGCCGCTCGCTCGTACTCGATGAAGGTGACCGACGGGCTCTACCGCCAGGGTACCGAGGAGTCCGGGTGGCACGGCGATGACGTCTGCGGCGTGCTGTGGTTCGACTCCAGCTTCCTGTTCCCGTTCTACGACACGGCCTGGGACGGCGTGTGCGTGACGACGAACGGCCAGCTGATCTTCGACCAGGCCAGCGCCGTGGGGAACAACACGGAGCTGCCGTCGCCATACGCGTTCGACGCGATCTATCCGCTCTGGGACGACCTGGTCGTCGACGACCAGGCGGGCATCTACTTCGGCACCACCGAGGTGGACGGCCTGGCCGCTGAGGTCATCGAGTGGCGCAACGCCACCTTCTACAGCGACCAGACGGCTCGCGTGAGCTTCTCGGTCACCCTGATCGCTGACGGACGGATCCAGATCGGGTACGGCGACGGCGTCGGCGGCGACAACCCCCTCACCAGGGGGTCGTCGGCGACGGTCGGCCTGGAGAGCTTGACGCGCAACCCCGCGAGCCAGTACTCCTTCGACCAGCCCGTCCTGAAGGCCGGCCTGGGGCTGGAGTACACCCTCCCGGCCGCGGGCACGATCGAGGGAACGGTCACCGACGCGAACGACAGCAAGCCGATCGCGGGCGCGATCGTCACGCTCAGGGGGCCGAGCGGTGACCGGGTCATCACGGCCGACGAGAAGGGCCGGTGGAAGGCCCAGGCGCTGGTCGGCGAGAACACCGTTGAGGTCTGGGCGCCGAACTACGTCACGGCCAGCCACCCGGTGACCATCGCCAAGAAGGACCAGGCCGAGGTGATCGACACGGCGTTGACTACTGGCGTCGCGACCGTCACCGGAGGTGACCTCGACTGGTTCCTCGGCCCGGACCAGAAGGCGACGGCCGACGTGACCGTGACCAACACCGGCTCCGCCCCACTCGAGGTGCGGCTCAGCGAGCAGAAACGCACCGGCGACGGCGGGCACGAGGCCGCCGACCTTCCGTGGCTGACCCTCACGGGCGCGGCCGCGGCCGGCACGGTCAAGCTCGCGGTCGGCGAGTCCACCACGGTCACGGCGACGGCCGACAACACCGACGTCGAGCCCGGCGTGCTCGTCGGGGACGTGCTCGTGGCGTCGAACGCCGGCAAGGGCGAGGCCCAGCTCAAGCCGGTCCGCCTGGCCACCTCCGCCTACTGGAAGGGCGTCGACGTCGGCGGGTCCGGGCACGTCGGTGCCGACGGCTTCGTCTGGTCGCCCGACCAGGAGCTCGGCTCGGGGTCGTGGGGGCATGTCGGCGGCACGGCGCGTGCCACCAAGGCCGACATCGGCGGCACGGAGGACGACGACCTGTTCCGCACCCAGCAGACCGGCAAGACGTTCACCTACGTGTTCAAGGACGCGCCCGCCGGGACGTACCGGCTCGGCCTCGACTTCGCGGAGATCGAGAAGGTCAAGGCCGGCATGCGTACCTTCGATGTTCTGGTCGACGGCAAAGCCGTGCTCCACGACCACGACGTGCAGGCGAGGGCGGGTGCGCTGACCGCGGACGTGAACACGATCACCGTCGAGCACGCCGGTGGCGATCTGAAGGTCGAGCTCCGCAGCGAGATCGGCGAGCGCGACCCGATTCTCAACGCCCTGAAGGTCCAGCAGGACCCGCGCCTGTGAGATAGCCGAACCGGTCCCTCAGCAGTGGTCAGAGCCTCCTCGGAAAGGATCGCCGTGGAGGCTCTGACCACTCTCGCTGCATATTGCTGCTTTCGTGGGCCTGGTCGGTGAAGCGTCGGCAGGGTCGAATGATCACCACTGGGACCAGGTTCACCTGTTTGATGCCGACGCGAGATGCCTGCTTCGCTCCGCAGATCGTGTCTGGTTCGGAAAATTCGGGAATCGACGGACCCAAGTGCGATCCACAACACGGTCCACAGTAGACATGCCGGGCGGCCGAACGGCCCGCCTACCCCTCCGACCTGTCCGACGCCCGCTGGGCGCTGATCGCATCACGACTGACCGCCTGGCGCCAGGCCAGGGACTGCGCCGAACAGGCCGGCGGGCGGTGCGTGGCGGCCCTCCTTGACGTGCGAGTAGTCGCGAGCCTCCGCCACGAGGCCGGTCTCGTCGAAGCGCAACAACGTGCAGCCGGAGATGGTCGTCGGTTGACCCTTGACGTAGATCACCGACCAGTACTCCACGGCAGCCGCATCGCCGTCGACCTGTGGCTCGGCGAACCGCACCTCCGCGGGGCGGGACTCCTCGGCGAAGCACTCCTGGAGATAGACGCGAAGCCCGGCACGTCCGCGGTACCGGCGGAACATCGACGCCCAGTGGTCGCCGTCCTCGCTCTGCAGGGCGGCGATCGCCTCCACGTCCCGGACCGGCCAGGCTTCGGTCCAGGTCCTGGCCCACCGCCGGGCCAACTCTCGGGCGTCCACGACCGTCTCCTCCGCCAACCGATTCCGTGTCACCGCACGTCGTACCAGGAACCCCTGACATCCCCGGGGGCGGACATCCGGCCTAGTCCTGAGTCGCCAGCCGCGCGACCGCCTGGGCCAGGACCTTCGCCCGCGTCTCGGGGGTGCGGGCCTTGAGCAGCGGCAGGATCACGGCGTACCGGGCGGAGCGACCGAGCCGCTCGAAGGCGGCGGCCGCGCGTGGTTCGCCGGCCAGCGCGGCCGTGAGATCGGGCGGGACGGCGGCGGTGCGCTGCGACTCGTACGCCGCCTCCCACCGCCCGTCCGCCTTGGCGGCCGCGACCTCCGCGAGCCCCGCGGGGCGCATCCGCCCAGTCGCCGTCAGTGCCTCGACCTTCGCCACGTTGACCTGCGACCACGAGCTCCGTGGCCGGCGGCGCGAGTACCGCTGGAGGAACGACACGTCATCGAGGCCCTTGCGCTGGCCGTCGATCCAGCCGTAGCAGAGGGCCACGTCGAGCGCCTCCACGATCGTGATCGAGGCGAGCCCCGAGTGCCGCTTGGCGATTCGCAGCCACGCCTCGCCCCGCACCTCGTGCTGCGCGGCGAGCCAGGCCTCCCATGCCGTGGCATCGGCGAAGTCGAGCACGTCCACGTCACGCCGGCTTCAGGGACGAGAGGACGTCGAGGTAGTGCGGGTTGTTCATGACGCCCAGCACGTTGCCGAACGGGTCGACCACCGCGGCCGTGATGAACCCCTCGTCCCCGTGCGGCGTGATCGGCTGGTACTCCGTGGCGCCCATCGCCAGCAGTCGCGCGACGGTGGCGTTGAGGTCGTCTACGTGCCAGTGCACGACGGCGCCGCCGGGCCCGGTCGCGCCGGGCGGCGCGTACCTGCGGTCGATGATGCCCAGTTCGGCCTGGTAGTCGCCGATGCGGAACTCGGTGTAGGCGGGGCGTCCGTCGGGTCCGGCTCGCAGGAAGTAGGCCTGTGTGCCCAGGAACTCCGCGTACCAGGCCGTCGCCGCTGCCACGTCGTCCGCCCAGATGTTCAGTGTGGCGAATCCTCGCAGGCTCATCACGTGTCCCCTCGTCGATGTCTTCTGCGGCCACGTTATCGGCGATTGCGGAAGCTGCGGTTCCGCACTGACGGCACACGCGGAGTTGTTGGACGTACTGCGACCATCGACCGCCCGTCAGAAGAGGGTCAGGGGCTCGACCGGTATCGGCTCGGGCAGCGCTTCGAGCTCGGGTACGCGTGCTCGTACCTCATCGTGGAAGCGGCGGGCGAGCACGGGCGCGTCGGCGTTGTCCGGGGTGTGGACGAACATCGTCGGCGAGCGACCCTCGCGCAGCCATCCGGCGACGACGTCGACCCAGCGCTGCCACCCCTCGACCGTCCGCGTGGTGTCGTCGCGACCGAGGTAGCGGACGATCGGCCGGTCGGTCAGCGCGAGTGAGCGGAGCGGCACGCGCGGCTTCTTCGTCCAGGCGTCCCGCTCCGCGTCGCTGGTCGGCGGGCTGGCGAAGAACGCGGTGGTGTCGAACGGGATCCACTCCGCGGCCGCGGCGGTGAGGGTCTCCGCCAGAAGTCGGGTCGCGCGGGGGTCGGTGAAGAACGCGGGATGGCGGACCTCGACGGCGTACCGGTGGGACCGGGGGAGCCGGCTCAGGAAGCGGCTCAGGGTCGGGACGTCGGCGGGCGAGAACGACCCGGGCAACTGGATCCAGAGGGCATGGGCGCGCGGCCCGAGCGGCTCGATCGCGTCCAGGAACGCGCGCAGCGGTTCGTCGGCGTCGGTGAGCCGGCGTTCGTGGGTGACGACCTTGGGAAGCTTGAGGACGAACCGGAAGTCGGGATCCGTCTGCGCGGCCCAGGACGCCACGGTGTCCCGGGCCGGAGTCGCGTAGAACGTCGTGTTTCCCTCGACGGCGTCGCACCAACTGGCGTAGTGCCGTAGGCGCTCCTGCGGCGGAAGAGGATGCGCCAGCAGGCGGCCCTGCCACGACCTGTGGGTCCACATCGCGCATCCCACGTAAAGACGCACCGCCGCCCCTCCCCAGGTGAACCGCCTGACCGGAGCCCACGGTATACGCGCCGCCGGACGGACCGGGAGCGGCGGTGCGGCGTGTAGGGTCCGACGCCATGCGCGTGCTGTTTGCCAGCCTTGCGTCCGTCGGTCACACGTACCCGTTGATCCCACTGGCGATCGCCGCGCGGGAGGCCGGGCACGAGGTGCACTTCGCGGCCGGCACGGAGGTGCACGCGCCGCTGGCCGCGAACGGCCTGCGGCCGTTCCGCCCCGGCGACGCGTTCTACGAGGTGTACGCCGAGGATCTCGAACCGGAGCTGGCCCGACTGCGCCCCGACCTGGTGGTGCATGAGTGGGGGCTGCCGGGAGCGGCCGTCGCCGCCCAGCGGGCCGGCATCCCGGGCATCTGGCACGGGTTCGGTCGGATGTTCCCCGACGGCATCGGTCTCGAACTGCCCGCGAAGAACACCGAGGTGGCCGGTCGCCCGCACCTCGACATCTGTCCACCTTCGTTGCAGGACAAGGACTTCCTCGCCACGGAACGCCGGATCGAGCTGCGGCCGGTCCCGTTCTCGACACCGGCCGCGCTGCCCGCGTGGGCGAGCCACCGCACATCCCGAGCACTCATCTACCTGACCCTCGGTACCGCGTTCGGTACGGCGCAGCTGCTGAGAACGGCGATCGCGGGATTGGCGGCGCTGGACGCGCAGGTGGTGGTGGCCGCCGGTCGGGTGCCACCGGAGCAGCTCGGCGAGATTCCCGACAACGTGGCCGTGTACCCCTGGGTGTCGCAGGCGGAGCTGTTGCCGCACGTCGACCTGGTGGTGCACCACGGCGGCAGCGGCACCACCCTCGGCGCGCTCGCGGTCGGCGTCCCGCAACTGCTGCTGCCGCAGGGCGCGGATCAGTTCGCCAACGCCGACGCGGTCAGCGTCGCGGGCGCCGCCCTGCGCCTGCTCCCCGACGAGGTGGACGCGGACGCCATCGCCGAGCACAGCCGCAGGCTGCTGCCGCGCCACGCGAGGGCCGAGCACCGCCAGGCGGCCCGGGCGATCGCCGAGGAGATCGCCCGCATGCCATCCCCGGCCGCCGTCGCTCACCGCCTGCCGGAGTACGCCAGGGCGGGCTGAGCCGCCGATGCCCGGACGGGCCGCCCACCTACCGCCGCTGCGCCTATCCGACGATCAGGTCGAGCGTCGCGAGCTGTTCCGGGTCGGCCACCACCTCGATGCCGATGATCCGGTCGGTGACGATGAAGCTGAGCGCGAGCCGGACGCCCTCGCCGAGCTCCACGACCGCCCCCGGCATCCCGTCGACGTACGCCGGCGACGCCCCCTGGGCGCGGCCGTTGAAGAAGCCGGCGATGACGGCCGAGCCGCGCCTCTCGGCGGCCGACCCCAGGGCCGCGGCCACCGGATCGGCGCGCATGACGACGTGCGGGTCGAGCAGACTCACCAGGTCGTCGAACCGGCCCTCGCGCGAGGCGGCGAGGAAGGCCTCGACCACTCGCCGCTGACGGGCCGGGTCCGTCTCCCGAACGGTCCCGCCCTGGTGCACCCTGCGGCGGGCCCGGCTGGCGATCTGGCGGACGGCGGCGGGACTGCGGTCGACCACCGCGGCGATCTCCTCGAACGAGACCGCGAACATGTCGTGCAGGACGAACACGAACCGTTCCGTCGGCGCGAGGGTGTCCAGGACGACCAGGAGCGCCCGCCCGACCGACTCGGTCAGCATGGCCTCACGCTCGGGGTCGACCGGGGCGCTGTCGGTCGGGTCGGGCTCCGGTGCGGCGGTGTCCCACGGCTGCTCCGGACGGGCGGTACGCGTTCGCAGCCGGTCCAGGCAGACCCGGCCGACCGTGGTCGTCAGCCAGCCGGGCAGATTGTCGATGCCCGCGACATCGGCTCGACTGAGCCGCAACCAGGTGTCCTGAACGGCATCCTCGGCCTCCGCGCCGGAGCCCAGCATCCGGTGGGCGACCGCCCGTAGCCGCGACCGGTTCTCCTCGAAGCGACGGGCCAGCACATCCGCTTCGATCATGACCTTTCCACCCCCGCGCGCCTGAGCGCTCTGTGACCGCCGCCACATCTGTCACGCCGTCGGCTTGCCGGCCGACATCCCAGTGACAACCGGGACGTCGTACCGCGACGGACGCCGGGCAGCCTAACAAGACGGGACGACCAACATGATCACCGAACCGCGCATCCAGAACCCCGCCAGCCTGCTGCCGGACGCCGTGAAGGCGAGCAACCTGCTCTACAGGGCCGCGCACTCGGTCGGGGTGCCGGGCAGCACGCTGGAGCTGGTGCACCTTCGGGTCAGCCAGATCAACGGGTGCGGCGCATGCGTCGACTCGGGTGCCCGGGGCGCCCGGAAGGCGGGCGAGACCGAGGAGCGGCTGTTCGCGGTGGCCGCCTGGCGGGAAACCCCGTACTTCACCGAGGCGGAGCGGGCGGCGCTCGCGCTCGCGGAGGCCGCCACCCGGCTCGCCGACCGGGCCGACGCCGTGCCCGACGACGTCTGGGCGGAGGCGGCCCGGCACTTCGGCGAGAAGGAGCTCGCCGCGATCGTGCTCTGGGTGGCCACCAGCAACTTCTTCAACCGGCTCAACGTCACCACCCGGCAGCCGGCCCCGCAGGCATGGGGCTGACGAACCCTCAGCTTGATCACCTGGTGCTCAGCAGCTGCTCCGGCGACGTGCTGAGCATCAGGTGTTCGAGGGTGCATTGATCGTCAACTTGAGGTTGACGCCTGGGTGGCGTCAACCTATGGTTGACGCATGACGGATCCTATCCAGATGACGAATCCCGTTCGCCTCGACGACCTGATCCAGGCGATCAAGAAGGCGCACAGCGACGCGCTCGACCAGCTCACCGACGCGGTGATCGCCGCCGACCACCTGGGTGACGTCGCCGACCACCTCATCGGTCACTTCGTCGACCAGGCCCGGCGCTCGGGCGCCTCCTGGACCGACATCGGCCGCAGCATGGGGGTCAGCAAGCAGGCTGCGCAGAAGCGGTTCGTGCCGAAGGCCTCGACCGAGGCCGCGGCCCTCGACCCGAACGCCGGCTTCGGTCGGTTCACGCCCCGCGCCCGCAACGTGGTGGTGGCCTCGCAGGAGGAGGCCCGCGCCAGTGGACACGCCGAGATCGGCCCCGAGCACCTGGTGCTGGGCCTGCTCGCCGAGCCGGACGGGCTGGCCGCCAAGGTGATGGCTGGTCGGGGCGCCTCCCCGGAGGCGGTGCGCGAGGCGGTGGGCGCCGCCCTGCCGCCGCCGGCCGACCAGGTCCCGGACCTCATCCCGTACGACGTGCGCGGCAAGAAGGCGCTGGAGCTGACGTTCCGGGAGGCGCTGCGGCTCGGGCACAACTACATCGGCACCGAGCACATCCTGCTCGCCCTGCTCGAGCAGGAGGATGGCGCCGGCGTGCTCACCAACCTCGGCCTGGAGAAGTCGACCGTCGAGGCCGACCTGGCCGCCGCCCTCGCCGCAGCCGTCCGCCAGAAGTGACCCTGCGCGATCAGGGCGTCGGGAAGCCGTAACGCAGGGCGTGCTCCGGATCGGCCGGGTCGATCTGGCGCACGCCCGCGTCGGCGAGGCGCTTGTTGACCTCGTCGAGCTGCTCGCGCACCAGCCGGGCCTCCTCCTCGGTGACCCGTCCCCGGTGCGGCTTGCCGGCGTGGTCCAGCGTGCCGTGGTCGATCTTCTCGGCGCTCTTGCGCGCCTTCGGCGGGCGGACCCGCTCGGCCGTCTTCAGCAGCTGCGCCATCGGCACGTCGGTGGCCATCGCGTCGAACTCGCTGGCGGTCAGCACCACCCGGCGCGGCTCGCCGCCGCCGTGCCGGTCGTGGATCTCGACCACCGCGACGTCCAGCGCCGCGTCGTCGATGTTCTCCACCTCGGTCGGGGTGGCGTCCAGTTGCACGGGCCCGGCGACCAGGTCCGGGTGCTCCAGGACGACGACGCGGACCACCTCGTCGTCGTCCTGCAGGACCGTGCCGGTGAAGTCGGAGACGTGGATCGTCTTCTTGCCCATGCGCGGAGCTTCTCCTGTCGTAGGCCGGATTTCAGACCAGAAGAAGTTACCCGACAGGTGTGCGAAAGCCGGCGTTGGACAGCCCGGGTGTGTCGTGGCCGGCGCCACCCGGGTCAGCGGGTGTTGAGACCCCGCCGTGCGGAACTGCCGGCCGGCAGCTTGTTCAGCTCCGCCCAGGACAGGGCGTCCGCGCTTCCCGTCGTGCGGGTGCGGCGGTACCGCGGCTGGGCCGGAAAGCGTCCGGCGGCCTCCGCTGCCCGCCAGAGTCGCTCGGGGTCCTGCTGGTAGCGGTCGTTCGGCTGAATCGGCATGACCATACCGTCCCAAACAAAGGTGTCCATGTATGGAAATACCTATGACGGTCGATCGGTGCGCCTGGTTCCCCGTCTCAACGGCAAAGTGGTCTGCGGCGTCGCAGCCCGGCCCTCGGGGATCGTCCGCCCGTCGGGGCCGCCCGGCGTACGGTGATCCACGACGGGCCGGCTGAACGGGGAGGTGCGCATGCTCGACCGGCGGCTCCAGCTGCACCTGGCCACCTGGCTCGGCCAGTGGCCGGCCGCTCCCGGGCTGCACGTCGTCGCCTCGCACCGGCGGGCCGAACCGGCCTGGGATGGCCGGCTGCGCCCCGCGCTCGCCGTGGACACCGGGCAGAGCGCCGTGCTCTCCGTGCCGCCGGACCGGGTGGCGGCGGTCCGCGCTCTGATCCGGCGTGCGCCGGATCGGCTGCTTCCGTCGCTGCCGGAGACTGTCGGGCTGCCCGACTGGTGCGTGCACGACGGCCCCTTCCGGTGGACGCTGGCTCCCGCGCCGCTGCCGGACGTGGGGGAGTGGACCGAGTCGACGGCCCCCGGGCTGCCGCCCTGGCTGCGGCTGTTCGACCGGCCGGTGCTGGTGGTCCGCGACGCGGACGGCAACTACCTGGCCGGGGCGGGGATCAAGCGGCACGACGCGTACGGGCGCGAGCTGGCCGTCGGCACCGCGCCCGCCGCGCGCGGTCGCGGTCTCGCCCGCCGGCTCGTGGCGCAGGCGGCCCGGCGGGTGCTCGACGAGGGCGCGGTGCCCACCTACCTGCACGAGCGGGACAATCACGCCTCTGCCCGGGTCGCGGAGGCGGCTGGCTTCCCGGACCGGGGCTGGCGTGCGTACGGGGTCTATCCACGCTGAGGCTGCCGTCGCGGGGCGCGGACCGCGGATCCCGGGCCGGATCCACGGTCCGCAACCTTCCCCCCAGGTCCCGGCTTTCCGGTGACCGGCCGCGTGGTGGACGGGCCGGTACGTGCCGATCACGCTACGTATCGAGCAGGCTCGGTGCAAGGTGCGAGCTGTCGGTTCGGAGTGTCGAATAGCGGACTTGACCTGCGGCTGAGCTGGTCGAGGATGTCGGCCGGCTCAGTGACGTAGCGTGCGGATGAGGTCGAGCACCTGCCGGGTCACGGGGCGGAGCACCCGCAGCCGGGACAGCGCCACGAGCCGGTCGATCAGCGGTACGGCACCGTCGATCAGCTGCCGGGTCTTGATCTGCCCGGAGGATCTGTCGTGCACCCAGTAGAGGACCACGCCCATGTACGCCAGCCAGAGCAGCTCGGGCAGCTGGGGGCGTAGTTCGGCGTCGACCTTGGCGGTCGAGCCCGTCAGCACCTCGGCGAAGAGGTCGATCGCCGCCTGTCGGGCGCCGGACGACTCGGCGGAGAAAGGGCTGAGCGGGGAGGTGGGCTCCGCCGCCGTCTTGAAGAAGGTGGCCGCGAAACCATGCGATGGGGTCAGCACGTCGATGCCCGCGTGCAACACCCCGGCGAGCCGGGCGGCGAACTCGTCTTCCCGGTCGAGCACCGGTTGGGCGGCGGCCCGGTGCTCGATCTGGGAGTGAGCGTAGAACTCCTGGATCAGGTGGTCCTTGGACCCGAAATAGTAGTAGGCGTTGCCGACCGCGACGCCGGCCTCCTGCGCGATCGCCCGCATGGTGGTCTGGGCGTAACCGCGCTCGCGGAAGAGCCGCATCGCGGTGTCCCGGATCAGCTGCCGCGTCTGCTCGCCTCGGGCGGTCGCAGGCTCACCCGCAGCGGTCGTCGGCGCAGTCTCCTCGGTCATCGAGGTCACCGTATCCCGCCATCTCGTCAGCCGGCTCAGCCCGCGCATCGCGAACCCGCTCCCGTATCGCCGAGGCGGTGGCCACCACGTGCCGGGCGAGCGGCAACAGGTGCGGTCGGGCCAGCCGATCAGCCGTGGACCGGTGGTCGGCCAACGCCCAGAGGCAGGCGAACCAGGCGCCGTCGCCCGCGTACACCTCGCCGCTGTCGGCCACCACGGTCAGGTCGCGCAGTGTCGCGTCGTGGTTCAGGCCCGGAAAGCGCCGCCGGGCCTCGGCCGAGCCGGCCGGCACGAACTCCAGGGGTACGAGCTGGGCCCGGGAAGCCAGCCATCGGCGGGCGGCACGGCAGAGCGGGCAGTTCGCGTCGAACAGGACGACGAACTCCCGGATCCCACCGCCCCCGTGTGCGGTGGGATCCGGGAGCCGGCCGTGGCTGTCGGCCGGTGAGGCAGTCATCGCGGCGGCGGTGGATTGTGCACCGACCCGCCGCCCGGCTGCGAGGTCGGCTGGGCGGCTGCCTGCGCGCCGGTCGGCAGGAGTGGGCTGGTCGGAGGCGAGCCGTGCGGTGTGGACGGCATGGGAAGCCGGCCGACCGGTGCGAGCGGCGGATGGGTGGCGAGCTGGCGGAGTCGACCGCGGCGATAGCGGCCGAGCGCGAAGACGTTGAAGGAGTGCAGCGCGCCGAGCACCAGCAGCACCAAGCCGACCTTGAGGGACAGCTCCTCCATCGCCTGGCTGGTCGAACCCACCGGGTCGGGGTGTTTCATCGCCACCGTCACGTAGCCGAGGTTGAGCAGGTAGAAGCCGACCACCAGGAGGCTGTTCACCGCTTGGGCCAGCCGCTCGTCGGCGAACACCTCCTCGAGGAAGACCTGCCCGTTGCGGGACAGCGCCCGGGCCACCCAGATGGTCAGGCCGATGCTGACCACGAGGTAGATCAGGTACATCCAGACCTTGATATCCATGCGGACGCCCTTCTTGAACCTGTTCAACTACCGACGGCGTCAGCGTAGGACAGGTATTGAACATGTTCAAGAGAGGATGGCCGACCCCGGACCCGACCTGCTCGACCGCTCAGCCGGCCAGGCCGAGCGCCTCCGCCGCCGCCCGACCGTTGGCGTGGCTCGCGCCGTACGTGGTGACGAAGGCGCGTACGCCGGCCGGGCGCCACTGCGCCGGCCAGCCCATCTCCACCACGGTCACCGGGTGCTCCGCGGCCAGGCCGGCGATCAGCTCCGGGCCGCCGGGCAGCCGGTGCAGGTGCCGCCCGACCAGCACGATCGGCCGGTCACCGGCCAGCTCGCGCAGCGTCGCCTTGTCGGTCTCGGCGGCGATCACCCGGATCTCCTGCACACCGTCCAGGTGCGGGCCAAGGCCCCACGGCACCCGTCCTTCGGCGATGGTGGACTCGGTGTGCAGCTGCACCACCAGCGGCCGACCCAGGCCGGTGAGGATCCCGTCCACCTGGACCGCCCGGCGCGCGGCCGCGTACCCCAGGTCGGTTTCGGCGGTGCCCGGCGATTCGCCGGCGGTCCGGGTCCACTCCGCGAGCGCGGCGGCGCGGCCGGCCGCCTCCTCGACGCGGGAGGTCGCCAGCCGGCCGTCGGTGATCGCGTCGACGATCTCGGCGGCCACCCGCTCGACCAGTTCGGCGTCGACCTTCGCGCCGATGCAGAGCAGGTCGGCGCCGGCGGCCAGGGCGCGCACCGCGGCGGGGCCCACGCCGCCGGCCGCGACTGCCGCGCCCTTCATCTCCAGCGCGTCGGTGATGACGGTGCCGGTGAAGCCGTACTCGGTGCGCAGCAGGTCGACCAGGACGGCCCGGCTGAAGGTGGCCGGACCGGTGCCGGTCAGCGCCGGCACGCGGATGTGCGCGGTCATCACCGCGCGCGCCCCGGCGGCGACGACCGCGGCGAACGGCGGCAGGTCCCGCTGGCGCAACAGGTCCAGCGGAACGTCCACGGTGGGCAGCTCGTGGTGAGAGTCGGTGACGGTGGCGCCGTGGCCGGGGAAGTGCTTGGCGCAGGCGGCGACGCCGGCGGCCTGCAGGCCTGCCACAGCGGCGGCCGAGTGGGCGGCCACCCGCACCGGATCCGCGCCGAACGACCGCGTGCCGATCACCGGGTTGTCGTCGGCGGTGTTCACGTCCACCGTCGGGGCGAGGTCGACGGTGATGCCGAGGGCGGCCAGCTCGGCGCCGATCGCCTGGTAGACCCGTCGGGTGAGCGCCACGTCGCCGATCGCGCCGAGGGCGGCGTTGCCGGGGTACGGGCTGCCGGTGGCGTGGGCCAGCCGGGTCACGTCGCCACCCTCCTCGTCGATGGCGATCAGCACGTCCGCCCGGCCGGCGCGCAGCGCGGCGGTGCTCGCCGCCACCTGGGACGGGTCGTGCACGTTGGTGCCGAACAGGGTGTGCCCGGCCAGCCCGTCGGCCACCAGGTCGACGGCCCAGTCCGGGGGGACCGGTCCCGGGTACGCGGCGAGCAGCGTGCCGAGTGCGAGCCGGCGCAGTCCTGGATCGAGCCCCACGTGATCTTCCCCCTTCGGTACCCACGGGTACGAATGTCGTACCGGCGGTGGTCATCGCCCTGCCGGGTCGGCCGAGCGCTCCGCCTCCGGGTGGCCGATACGCTACGGCTACCCGTTCGCAGGTCGGTTTACAGTTAGCAAAGTTTACTAAAACTAGAGGACGTGGCATGAGTGCGACCCGGCTGCCCGGCACCCCCCGCCTGTTGCGCGCGCTCAACGACCGTGCCGCGCTGGAACTGCTCCTCGAACGCGGGCCGCTGACCCGGGCCCGGCTCGGCGAGCTGACCGGGCTGTCCAAGGTCACCGCCTCCCAGTTGGTCGAGCGGCTGGAGGAGCGCGGACTCGTCACCCGGGTCGGCGAGCAGGCCGGCGGGCGCGGCCCGAACGCCCAGCTCTACGCGGTACGCCCGGGCAGCGCCCACGTGGTCGGTGTGGACGTCGGGCCGGACCGGGTGGTGGCCGCCTGCGCCGACATCACCGGCGCCGTGATCGGCCGGGTCGAACAGTCCACCCGGGACACGGACGACCCGGTGGGCGTGGTGCACAACGCCGTGGTGCAGGCCGCGAGCAGCGCCCAGGCGCAGCTGAGCAGCGTACGGCGGATCGTGCTCGGCACGCCCGGTCTGGTCGACCCGCACACCGGCGACATCACCTTCGCCTTCAACCTGCCGCGCTGGCACAGCGGCCTGCTCGCCGCGCTGCGCGACGACCTGCACACCCCGGTGGTCTTCGAGAACGACGTCAACCTGGCCGCGGTGGCCGAGGCGCAGTCCGGCGCCGCGCAGGGGGTGGGCGACTTCGTGCTGGTCTGGGTGGGCGCCGGCGTCGGCCTGGCGATCATGCTGGGTGGGCGGCTGCACCACGGCAGCAGCGGCGCGGCCGGTGAGATCGGCTACCTTCCGGTGCCCGGCGCGCCCATCCCACGTGACGTCTCCCGTCGCGCCAAGCCGGCGTTCCAGCAGTTGATCGGCGCGGACTCGGTGCGCGCGGTGGCCCGCGAGCACGGCTACCCGGACGCCGACGCCGCCGAGGCGGTCCGCGCGGCCGTCGCCGACGGCGACCGCGGCGGCCCCATGCTCGACGAGCTGGCCCGCCGGCTCGCGCTCGGCGTGGCCAGCACCTGCGTGGTGCTCGACCCGCCGCTGGTGGTGCTCGCCGGGGAGGTCGGCCAGGCCGGCGGCGCCGCGCTCGCCGACCGCGTCCAGCAGGAGGTGGCGGCGATCACTCTGGTTCGGCCCCGGGTGGTGCCCACCGGGCTGACCGAGGAGCCGATCCTGCGCGGCGCGCTGCGCACCGCACTGGACGCCGTCCGCGACGAGGTGTTCGGCTCCACCGTCGGCTGAGCCCGCAGGGGCGGTCATGTGAAAGAATATTTCACCGCTGGCCGGCCTGCTGCAAGCTCTTGCCGCAACCGCCTGGGCCTGCCGGGCCGCCCGCACCGGGGCGGGCGGCCCGGACCGCGACTCAGATCAGATCGCGGCGACGGAACACGGCGAACGCCGCCACGGTCAGCCCGCCGGTGAGCACGAGCAGCACCACCAGCGCCGGCGCCCAGGTCAGCGAGTAGAACCCCTCGCAGTACATGCCCGGTTTCGTTCCGGTGCAGAGCTGGCTGTCGTAGAACTTCGCCTCACCGCTGAGCCACGCCCCGATGTAGCTGGAGAGCATCAGCTGGTCCGGGCGGCGGGCGTCGACGATCTCCAGCACCAGCCGGGCGCCCAGCTCCCAGACCACCGCGTACGCGGCGACCGCGCCGAGCGCCGCCGAGGTGTGCCGACCCAGCGTGGCGATGGCGAAGCCCAGCGCGCTGGCCAGCAGCACCAGCACCAGGCCACGGCCGTGCACCGCACCGAGGGAGCGCCAGAAGTCACTGCCCAGCCGGCCGGCCAGCCCGGCGGTCTGCCCGATCACCCAGAACGTGGCCAGGTAGACCACCGAGGCCACCACGGCCAGCGCCAGCACCGCGCCGAGCAGGGTGCCCAGCTTCGCGCCGAGCACCGTCAACCGGCGCGGTCGCCAGAGCAGCAGGTTCACCACGCCACCCGAGTTCAAGTCCGCGCCGATGTAGGAGGCGCCGACCAGGAACCCGAACAGCACCAGGAACGCGATGAGGAAGTAGAGCAGCGGACGTGCCTGCTGGGCGAAGCTGAACACCCCGGGGAGGAAGTCGGCGGCGATCGGCAGCCGGTCCCGCAGCGTCGGGTCGATCTCCGAGCAGTCGGAGGGGAAGTACTGCTCAGAGTCGCTCGGCGGGAGCGTGCCGTTCTGTCGGGCCAGACACTGCTGGTACGTGTCCTCCATGCTCTGCCGCGCCTCGGCGGCCTGGCTCCGCGCAGAGCTGAGCTCCTCCGCACTCGGCTTGTGCGAGCCAGCCAGGGTGGTCGCCGTGGTGACGCCGAACGCCAGCACCAGCAGCACGACCATGAGCTGCACGAATCGACGCGCGGACAGCCGCTCCACCTCGGCCCGGACCAGGTTCACGCGTCCACTCCCCGTACGTCGAGATCGATCTCAGCATCGCCCGCACCGAGCGGCAGCCCCGAGTCGTCCACCTGCCGGGGCACCGACGGATGCCCGCCAGCGCCAGTCAGCTCCAGGAAGACGCTCTCCAGATCCGGCCGCAGCGGGGTCAGCTCGCCCACCCACAGCCCCTGTTCACCGAGCACCCGGCTGATCACCGTCGGGTCGGTCACCCCGCCCACCACCAGCGCCTCGCCGTCCACGCTCGCCGTCAGCTCGGCCTCGTGCAGCAGCTCCACGGCCCGCTCCGGCTCGGCCACCCGGACCAGGAACTCATGCCGGTCATAGCCGGCCAGCACCTCGTCCACCCGGCCGGTCGCCACCCGCCGCCCCCGCGAGATGATCGTGACGTGGTCGCAGATCAGCTGGATCTCGCCCAGGATGTGACTGGACACCAGCACGGTCACCCCGGCCGCCGCCAGCGAGCGCATCAGGTCCCGCATCTCCCGGATGCCGGCCGGGTCCAGCCCGTTCGCCGGCTCGTCCAGGATGAGCAGCTGCGGGTCCTTCAACAGTGCCGACGCCACCGCGAGGCGCTGCTTCATGCCCAGCGAGTAGCCCTTCACCCGCTCGTCGCCCCGGTCGCGCAGGCCCACCGTGTCCAGCACCTCGTGAACCCGCGCGATCGGAACCCCGCCTGCCCGGGCCAGCAGCCGCAGAGTGCGGTACCCGGTGAAGTTGCCGAAGAACTGCGGGCTCTCCACGATGGCGCCGATCCGGCCGGCCACCCGGGGCAGCAGCTGTGGCGACGGCTCACCGAGCACGCTCATCCGCCCGCTGTCGGCCGAGACCAGCCCGAGCAGGGCACGCAGCGTGGTGGTCTTGCCGGAGCCGTTCGGGCCCAGGAACCCGTGGATCTGACCCGCCTCGACCAGCAGGTCGAACCCGTCGACCGCGACCCGTCGGCCGTTCCGCAGGCTGTGGAAAGTCTTTCGCAGACCCTCGATTTCGATGACCGCGCTCATCCGCGCGGCTCCGTACCTCGACGGGGCATGGGCCGTCCTCCGGGTGTGGTGATCAACGACACGGCGCTTCACCCTATGACTGGGACGCCGCCCATGGGGGGCACCACGGCGCTGCGTGGTTGGATGGTCCGGTGACTGGTGACCTGATCCCCGGCGCTGCCGGCGCCGCGCCTGCCGCCGCACCCGTGGACCCGGATCTGGTGGTCAGCCTCGACGGCGTCGGTGTACGCCGGTCCGGCACCGCCCTGCTGCAGGATCTGACCTGGCGGGTCGAGCTGGACGAGCGCTGGGTGGTGCTCGGCCCCAACGGGGCTGGCAAGACCACCCTGCTCAACCTCGCCGCCGGCCGGCTGCACCCCACCACCGGTGTCGCCCACGTGCTCGGCGAGCGGATCGGCCGCACCGACGTCAACGAGTTGCGTACCCGGATCGGGCTCTCCACCGCCGCGCTCGCCGAGCGGCTGCCCGCCGAGGAGCGCGTCAGCGACGTGGTGGTCACCGCCGCCTGGTCGGTGGTCGGCCGCTGGCGGGAGAGCTACGACCGCGGCGACGAGGCGCGGGCGCGGGCACTGCTGGGCCAGCTCGGCATCGGCGGCCTCGCCGAGCGCCGCTACGGCACCCTCTCCGAAGGTGAGCGCAAGCGGGTGCAGATCGCCCGCGCGCTGATGACCGACCCGGAGCTGCTGCTGCTCGACGAGCCCGCCGCCGGGCTCGACCTGGGTGGGCGGGAGGACCTCGTGGCCCGGCTGGCCGAGCTGGCGTACGACCCGGACGCCCCGGCCCTGGTGCTGGTCACCCACCACGTGGAGGAGATCCCACCGGGGTTCACCCACGCGCTGCTGCTGCGGGAGGGCGGGGTGGTCGCTCAGGGCCTGCTCGCCGAGACGCTGACCGGCGACAACCTCTCCAAGACCTTCGGCCTGCCCCTGGTGGTCGAGCGGTCGGGCGACCGCTACACCGCCCGCGCCGCCTGAGCGCGCGACAGGGCGGGAGGTGACCGTGCCGCAGACCCGGGTGGTCGTGGTGGGCAGCGCCAACATGGACCTGGTCGCGATGGCGCCCGCGCTGCCCCGGCCGGGCGAGACGATGCTCGGCACCGACTTCGTGATGGTGCCCGGCGGCAAGGGCGCCAACCAGGCGGTCGCCGCGGCCAGGGCGGGCGCCTCCAGCGCCTTCCTCGGCGCGATCGGCTCCGACGCGTTCGGCGTCACCCTCCGGGCCCGGATCACCGCGGCCGGTGTGGACACCGGCCACCTGCGGGTGGTCTACGGCGCTTCCGGGGTGGCGCTGGTGATGGTCAACGCGCAGGGGGAGAACGCCATCGTGGTGACCCCCGGCGCGAACGACGCGCTGACCGGCCTCACCGAGGAGGAGTTGGCCACGGTACGCGGGGCGGACGTCCTGGTCGCCCAGCTGGAGATCCCGGTGCAGACGGTGGCCGCCGCCGCGACGGCCGCCCGCGCCGCCGGCACCCGGGTCATCCTGAACGCCGCCCCGGCCCGGGATCTCCCACCGGAGCTGCTCGCCGCGGTGGATCTGCTCGTCGTCAACGAGGGTGAGGCGCAGGCGTTCACCGGCCGGGGTCGGGACGAGCCACGGGCGCTGCTCGACCTGGTGCCCCGGGCCGTGCTCACCCTCGGCGGTGAGGGTGCCTGGTACGTCGACCGGGAGGGCACCGAGGTGCACGTGCCCGCCGTCCGGGTCGACGTGGTCGACTCCACCGCGGCCGGCGACGCGTTCACCGCCGCGCTGGCCGTCGGCTGGGGCGAGGGACGGGACCTGGTCGACGCGGTGCGCTGGGCGTCGGCGGCCGGCGCGGCCTGCGTCCGTCGGCTCGGCGCCTCGGTGGCGCTGCCCCGCCGTGCCGAGATCGACGAGCTGTACGCCCCGGGCTGATCCCACCCGCGCTACGCCGGCCGGTCGGTAGCCGCCCCGGTGCGGAAGGCCCGGCGGTACGCCGACGGCGAGGTCCGCATGACCCGGCCGAAGTGGTGGCGGTACGTGACCGGGGCGTCGAAGCCCACCGCCCCGGCGATCTGTTCGACCGGGGCGTCGGTCTCCTCCAGCAGCGCCAGACTGGCCCGGACGCGCTGGTCGATCAGCCAGCGGATCGGGCTGGTTCCGGTGGCACGGGCGAAGTGCCGCAGGTAGGTGCGGGGCGACATGTGCGCCTGCTCGGCGAGCCGGGCCACGGTCAGCGGCTCGGTGAGGTGCGCGAGCGCCCAGTCGATGCTGCCGGCGATCCGGTCGTCGCCCGCGCCGCTGGGCACCGGCGCCTCGACGAACTGCGCCTGCCCACCATCGCGGTGCGGCGGGATCACCAGCCGGCGGGCGACCGCGTTGGCGATCGCCGCGCCATGGTCCCGCCGGATCACGTGCACGCAGAGGTCGAGCCCGGCGGCGCTGCCGGCGCTGGTGAGCAGGTCGCCGTCGTCGAGGTAGAGCACGTCCGGGTCCACCTCGACCCGCGGGTACCGCTGCGCCAGCAGTTCGGCGTACCGCCAGTGGGTGGTGGCCCGCCGGGCGTCCAGCAGCCCGGCGCCGGCCAGCGCGAACGCGCCGGAGCAGATCGACATGATCCGGGCGCCGCGTTGGTGCGCCTGACGCAGCGCGGTCACCAGCTCGGGCGACGCGTCGGCGGTCACGTCTGGCACGCCGGGCACGATCACCGTTCGCGCCGCCGCCAGCTCCGCCAGGCCGTACGGAGTGTGCAGGCTGGCCCCACCGACCACCGGCACCGGCCCGGGCCGTTCCGCGCAGACCACCAGGTCGTACCAGTCGACGTCGAACTCGGGCCGGGGCAGCCCGAACACCTCGGTGACGATGCCGGTCTCGAACACCGACATTCCCGGGTACGCGAGCACGGCGACGCGGTGACCGGCGGCCGGCCGCCGGGGCGACGGCAACGGAAGCGGCTCGGCCGCCAGAACACGGGTCGGCATGGCGGGATGTTAGCGCAGGACGTCGTTCCCGCCACTCGCCTCGGGTCGTGGTGCCCGCCAGGATCGGTCCATGACCTTCACCTTCGCCGTCCCGGCGGCCGATCCGGCCACCGCCGCCGCTCGTTTCCTCGCCCGGCTCAGCGTCGAGACCGACGTCAGCGACGTGCACGCCGACCTGTCCGCCCGCACTCCCGGGTTGGTGGTGGTCGATTCTCGGGGGGAGGCCGCCTGGGCGCAGGGACACCTGCCGGGGGCGGTGCACCTGCCCACCGCCGAGATCGCCAGCCGAGCGGCCGGGCTGATCCCGGCCGGCTCGGCCGTGGTCACCTACTGCTGGGGGCCGGGCTGCAACGGCGCGACCCGGGCCGCGTTGGAGTTCGCGCGGCTCGGTTACCCGGTCAAGGAGATGCTCGGCGGGTTCGAGTACTGGGTGCGGGAGGGTCTGCCGGTGGTGACCGAAGCCGGGCTGACCCGGCGCCCGGTCGACGATCTGACCGCGCCAGGCGCGTCGATCACCTGCGACTGCTGACTCCGGCTGCGGACCGTTAGGGGCCCGGCCGGCGAGGGCTCAGCCGACCAGATCGTCGCTGGCCTTCTCGCCCCGTCGGCGCAGCATGCCCAGGCCCGGGATGCCGGCGACGGCGAGCTTGAGGTCGCGGGTGACGTCGAGCAGGTCGTGCAGGTCGGGCCCGACCCGGTCCAGGGTGGCCAGGATCGGCAGGATGTCCGCCGTCAGGTGCTGCTTGAGCTTGGGCAGCTCGTCGATCAGGCGGATCGCCGCGGTGACCTCCTCGTGGCTCAGCTCCCCGACGAACCGGCCCGCCATCGGCGCGGCCCGCCGCAGGGCCGGCTCGTACGCCGCCAGCAGCTCAGCTGCGGTGGCCGCCGCCTCGGCCGCGGTGCCCACGGTGACCGCGGCCCGGCCGGCCACCGTGTCGGCCTCGGCGACCACCGTGCCGGCCAGGCGGGCGACCTGGTCGGCCTCCTGGACCACCACGGCCGCGGCCGTCGCCACCTCGGTGGCGGTGTCGATGGCGGTGGTGGCGGCGGCGCTGATCACCGCCACCTCGCGGACCGCCGTCTCGGCGTCGGTGAGCACCTGGTCGGTCCGGTCCAGCGTCGTCTCGATCCGATCCACCACGCCGTTGATCCGGGCCAGCAGCGCCTCCACCCCGTCCAGCACCGCGAACGCGCGGGCGGGCACGGCGGCGAATGAGGCGGCCGAGCCGAGCGCCTGGTCGAGAGCGGAGCGGGTCAGGCCGACCATCGCGGTGGGTGTGGGGAGAGGGATCGCCATGGGATCAAGTGTGCGCCGGCCGCACCACAACCCCCCGACGGCAGCCGGCCGGCGCGGCGGCCTCGGCCCGGCGGCTGGTCACCGATGATCCCCCTGCTGCTCGACGGCGCGTTGCACCGCTCGGTAGATCTGCCCGAACCGCAGCGCGTCCGGGGTGCGCAGCAGCAGCTGCTCCCGGCCGTGGTGCTGCACCCACAGCTCGTGCACGTGGTTGCCGCGCTCGTAGGAGCGGTCCAGCCAGCCGAGCGGGATCTCGAGGAACGGGGTCAACGCCAGCGCCCCCACGGCGCAGGCGACGAGGACGAGCAGCGCCATCTGCCAGTTGCCCCGGTCCTGCGCCGTGTAGGCCAGCGAGAGCACGCAGACCAGCGCGACCAGCGGCGGCAGCGAGAGCAGCAGGACCAGGACGCCGCGACCGAGCACCCGGCCGCGTACCGCGAGCGTCTTCGGGCCGCGCGCGTGCCAGACGTACGTCACGTCGGAGAGGGGGACGAGGTGACCGCCCGCCCGGATCGACTCGGAGGTCACCTGCACCGCGTCGTCCCGGTAATAGAGGGTCATCGCTAAGCCTAACCATCCGCCGGCAACCCGTACCCCTCGTGCGGTTTCGCTCAGATCTTGGACAGCTACCGTTCGCGCCGATCGGTAAGTGTCCAAGATCTTGGGGCTGGCGGGGTACGTCCGCCGCTTGCAAGCGACCGTCGGCGGTCGGTGCGGACACGGTCGTCCGGGTAGCTTGTCGAGACATGTCCGAGCAGGAACGCAATACCGAGGCGGTCCTCCGCTACCTCCGTACGTTCGTCACCAGGGACCTCGCCGAGCTGCGCGCGGTGGTCGCGCAGGACGTCCGGATCTACGGGTCAGGCATGGCGGTGCGGGGCCGGAACTTCGTGGAACAGGCCGTGCTCTCGCCCGGGTTGACGGTGCTTGACCAGGAGATCGTCGAGCTCTTCGCGGCCGGCGACCGGGTCGTCGTCTCGGTGGCGCAGACCTACCGGCGGGACGCCACCGGGGCCACTGCCGTGCAGAGTGCCTGCAAGATGTACCGGCTTGCGCAGAGCCGGATCGTCGAGTTCTGGGGCGAGCAGGACCTGTATGGCCTGCTGCGCGGGCTCGACCTGCTGCCGGACGAGCCGATCCGGTTATGAGCTGGGACCGCTATCGGCGGTTGCCGGGGCGGGCCGGTTGGCTGCGTTCGGCCGCGCGCTGCACCGCCCGGTAGATCTGACCGAAGCGCAGCGCGTCGCCGGTGCGCAGCAGCCGCACCGGCTGGCCGCGCCAGCGCGCCCAGATCTCCAGTTGCCGGCTGCCCCGGGCGTACGAGCGGTCCAGGTGTTCGAAAAGGAAGTCGGCGATCGGGCCGACGGCCAGCCCCACCAGCACCGACGCGCCGACGATCGCGATCGTCACGGTGGGCGAGCGTTGCAGCCAGACGGCCACGCCGATGCCGAGCACGGCCGCGACCAGCGGACCGGCCAGCGCGGCGCCGATCGCACCGCGCCCGACGAGGACCCGCCAGGAGCGGCTGCCCCGGCGGTGCCAGATCATGGTGATGTCGGCCAGCGCGTAGCTGCGGCCGTCCACTCGGACGGCGGTGGAGGTGACCTGCACCGACCTGTCGTCGTAATAGGTGATCATGGCTGAACTCCCGCCCGCGGGGCTGACACCAGACTACTTACCCAAACGAGCCGGGTCGTAAGGTTGGCACGCGACTTCGACGAGGAAGTGAGGGCAGCGTGGGCGAGTTCGTTCGGCTGGAAACCAAGGACGGCATCGGCACCATCCGGCTGGAGCGGCCGCCGATGAACGCGCTCAACACCCAGGTGCAGGAGGAGTTGCGCGCCGCCGCGACCGCGGCCACCGCGGACCCGCAGGTCCGCGCCGTCATCGTGTACGGCGGGGAGAAGGTCTTCGCCGCGGGCGCGGACATCAAGCAGATGGCCGAAATGTCCTACGTGGACATGGCCGACCGGGCCGCGAACCTGTCCAGCGCGCTCGGCGCGATCGCCCGGATCCCCAAGCCGGTGGTCGCCGCGATCACCGGTTACGCCCTCGGTGGCGGCTGCGAGCTGGCGCTGGCCTGCGACTGGCGGGTGGTGGCCGAGGACGCCAAGCTCGGCCAGCCGGAGATCAAGTTGGGCATCATCCCCGGTGCTGGCGGCACCCAGCGGCTGGCCCGGCTGGTCGGCCCGGCCCGCGCCAAGGATCTGATCATGTCGGGGCGGATGGTGGACGCGCAGGAGGCGTTGCGGATCGGCCTGGCCGACCGAATCGTCCCGGCCGCCGAGGTGTACGAGGCGGCGGTCGCGCTGGTGACGCCGTACCTGACCGGGCCGGTGCAGGCGCTGCGCGCGGCGAAGCTGGCGGTCGACGGCGGCCTCGACATGGACCTGAACTCGGGCCTGGCCTGGGAGAGTCAGCTCTTCGCGGCGCTGTTCGCCACCGACGACCGGCGCGAGGGCATGGCGGCATTCGTCGAGAAGCGCAAGCCGGGCTTCACGGGCCGCTGACCGGGCGGGGCCGGCGGTGCGCGACGCCGGCCCGACGGTGAGCCGAGAACGGTTCACATCCTGCCTACCGGCCAGTAGCGTGGGCCTCCGGTCAGAAGCGACGAAGGGAAGCGGCGATGACGGAGCGGGTCGAAGGTCACGGCGGGGAGTTGGCGCTCGCGGCGCTGCGGGCGCACGGGGTACGCGAGATGTTCACCCTCTCGGGCGGGCACGTCTTCCCGCTCTACGACGCCGCGCACAAGACCGGTTTCCCGATCTACGACGTCCGGCACGAGCAGTCCGCTGTCTTCGCCGCCGAGGCGGTGGCCAAGCTCCAGCGTCGCCCCGGCCTCGCCGTGCTCACCGCCGGCCCCGGCGTCACCAACGGGATCTCGGGCATGACCAGCGCCTTCTTCAACGCTTCACCGGTGCTCGTGCTCGGCGGCAGGGCGCCCGCGTTCCGCTGGGGCTCGGGCAGCCTGCAGGAGATGGACCACCTGCCGCTGGTCGCCCCGGTCACCAAGCACGCCGAGACGGTGTTCAGCACCGACGACATCCCGCGCGCGGTGGATGCGGCGCTCACCGCGGCGCTCACCCCGCACCGCGGCCCGGCCTTCCTCGACTTCCCGCTCGAGACGGTCTTCTCGGTCGCCGAGGCCGACCTGCCCGCCCCGACCGGCATCGACCCGGTCGAGCCGGACCCGGACGAGGTCTCCCGGGCCGCGACGCTGATCGCCGCCGCGCAGCGGCCGGTCATCATCGCCGGCTCCGACGTGTACGCCGGCGACGCAGTCGCCGCGCTCCGGGAGGCCGCCGAGACGTTGCAGGTGCCGGTCTTCACCAACGGCATGGGCCGAGGCTCGCTCCCGCCGGAGCACCCGCTCGCCTTCGCCAAGGCCCGCCGGGCCGCGCTCTCCGGCGCCGACGTGGTCGTGGTGGTCGGCACCCCGCTGGACTTCCGGCTCAGCTTCGGCGACTTCGGCGAGGCCAAGGTGGTGCACATCGTCGACGCGCCCAGCCAGCGCGCCGGGCACGTGCAGCCGGCCGCCGCCCCCGCCGGCGACCTGCGCCTAATCCTCTCCGCGCTGGCCGACCACGCGGGTGACCGGGCCGACCACAGCGGCTGGATCGCCGACCTGCGCACCGCCGAGGACGCCGCCCGGGCCCGCGACGCGGCCGAGATGGCCGCCGAGACCGACCCCATCCGGCCGGCGCGGATCTACGGCGAGCTGCGCCGGGTGCTGGCCCCTGACGCGATCACCATCGGCGACGGCGGTGACTTCGTCTCGTACGCCGGGCGGTACCTGGAGCCGGCCCAGCCCGGCACCTGGCTGGACCCGGGCCCGTACGGCTGCCTCGGCACCGGCATGGGCTACGCGATGGGCGCCCGGGTCAGTCACCCGGACCGGCAGATCTGCGTGCTGATGGGCGACGGGGCCGCCGGCTTCTCGCTGATGGACGTCGAGTCGCTGGTCCGCCAGAAGCTGCCGGTGGTGATCGTCGTCGGCAACAACGGCATCTGGGGTCTGGAGAAGCACCCGATGCGGGCCATGTACGGCTACGACGTCGCCGCCGACCTCCAGCCGGAGCTGCGCTACGACAATGTGGTCAGCGCGCTCGGCGGCGCGGGGGAGACGGTCGCCAAGGCCGCCGACCTGGGGCCGGCCCTGCAACGGGCGTTCGACGCCGGAGTGCCGTACCTGGTCAACGTGCTCACCGACCCGACCGACGCGTACCCCCGCTCGTCGAACCTGGCCTGAGTCGCACCCGCCACCCGCGCCGTCGCCCCCAGCGGGCGGCGGCGCGGTGTCGTCCCGCAGCTAAATCAGCGGAATGTCAGCGCCGGTCGTCGTAACGTCAGCCGGGGATCGGCGGGATGTCAGCCCTGTCGCCCATGGTGGTGTCCCCACCGAAGACGACAGGAGTTGCGATGGACCACGCGATCCGAGCCGAGGGCCTGGTGCGGCGTTTCGGCGCCACCACCGCCCTCGCCGGAGTTGATCTGGCGGTCCCGACCGGGACCGTCTTCGGCCTGCTCGGGCCGAACGGCGCCGGCAAGACCACCGCGGTGCGAGTGCTCGCCACCCTGCTGCGCGCCGACGAGGGGCACGCCACGGTCGGCGGCTTCGACGTCGTCCGCGACGCCCATCGGGTGCGCCAACTGATCGGCCTGACCGGCCAGTACGCCTCGGTCGACGAGACCCTGACCGGCGCGGAGAACCTGCTGCTGATCGGCCGGCTGCTCGGGCTGAGCCGGGCCGACGCCAAGCAGCGCGCCCGCCAACTGCTCGCCGACTTCCAGCTCAGCGACGCCGCCGACCGGGCCGCCAAGACCTTCTCCGGCGGTATGCGGCGCCGGTTGGATCTCGCCGCCAGCCTGGTCGGCCGGCCGCAGGTGCTCTTCCTCGACGAACCGACCACCGGCCTGGACCCGCGCAGCCGCAACGAGCTGTGGGACATCGTCCGCGCCCTGGTCTCCGACGGGGTGACGGTGCTGCTCACCACCCAGTACCTGGAGGAGGCCGACCAGCTCGCCGGTGAGATCGCGGTGGTCGACCACGGCCGGGTGATCGCGCAGGGAACGCCGGAGGAACTGAAGGCCAAGACCGGAGGTCAGACCCTCACCGTGCGGCCGTCCGACCTCGCCGACCTGGGCACCGTGACCGCCATCGCCGCCGAGGTGTCCGGCGCGACGCCCGAGGTGGCCCAGAACGCGGTCACCGTCGCGGTGAACGACCCCGGTGTGCTGCCCGCGGTGGTGAGCCGCCTCGACGCCGCCGAGATTGCGGTCGCCGAGCTGGCGCTGCGCGGCGCCAGCCTGGACGAGGTCTTCCTCTCCCTCACCGGCCACCGGGCCGAGGACGCCCCGGCCAGCACCGACGATCTGGAAAGGACGCCAGCTTGACATCCTCCACCGCCGTGAAGGGCGGGGAGTCCCTCGGTCGCCCGAGGGGGTTCCTGCTTCACCGGGCCGCGCCTTCACCGCTGACGCGGGTCGGGTCTTACCGTCCCTCCACAGGCGTTTTATCTCTCCGCGAGCCCGGCGGCGAGGATGTTGCGGGCGGCGTTGACGTCCCGGTCGTGCACGGCGTCGCAGCCGGGGCACGTCCAGATGCGGACGCCGAGGGTCATCGCGGTGTTGATCCGACCGCACGCCGAGCAGGTCTTCGTGCTCGGGTGCCATTGGTCGATGGCGATCACGGTCCGCCCGTACCAGGCGGCCTTGTACTCGATCATGTTGCGCAGGTGTGTCCACGCCGCGTCGGAGATGGCGCGGGCCAGCGAGTGGTTGCGCAGCATGTTGCGCACGCTGAGGTCTTCGATCACGACCGTTTGGTTCTCGCGGACGAGTCGAGTCGACAGCTTGTGCAGGTGATCCCGCCGCCGGTCGGCGATGCGGGCATGGATCCGGGCCACCGCAAGGCGGGCCTTGGCCCGGTTGGCGGAGTCCTTGGCCTTACGCGACAGGTTGCGTTGCGCCTTGGCCAGCTTGCGCCGGTCAGCGCGCTCGTGGCGCGGGTTGGTGATCTTCTCCCCGGTGGACAGGGTGAGCAGACTGGTGATGCCCGCGTCCATCCCCACCGCAGCGCCCACCGGCGGCAGGGCCGCGACGGCGGAGTCTTCCACCAGCAGGGACACAAACCACCGACCCGCCGCGTCGCGGGACACGGTGACCGTGGTCGGTTGTGTGCCCTCGGGCAGGGGCCGGGACCACACGATGTCCAGTGGGGTGTCCATCTTGGCGAGGGTGAGTTGCCCGTGACGCCAGCGGAACGCCGAGCGGGTGTACTCCGCCGACGCCCGGGACTTACGCTTGGACTTGAACCGCGGATAGCGCGAGCGCTTGTCCCAGAACGCGGCGAACCCGGCTTGCAGGTGCCGCAGCGCCTGCTGCAAGGGCACGGAGCTGACCTCGTTGAGGAACGCCAACTCCTCGGTGCGTTTCCATTCGGTGAGCCATGCCGAGGATTGCACGTAGGTGCTGCGTTGCCGGTCGACGGCCCACGCACGGGTGCGCGCTTCCAGCGCCAGGTTGTAAACCTTGCGCACACATCCGAAGGTGCGATTCAACTGTTCAGCCTGCTCAAGGGCCGGATAGAAGCGGTACTTGTACGCCCGCTTCACCACCTCACCCACGCCTCACATTCTAATCCACTTTGTAAGACGATTATTGAGGGGAGGGAGCGGCGTTTCCTCCTCCGCCTGAAAGCGGAGGTGTCCACGCCGCGATCCCGATGACCGCCGCTACTCTGCCCGCTCCGCTGGCCCCGGCCCGCCGGCTCAGCGCCGCCGCCGGTCTGCGGCACACCTTCACGCTGGCCTGGCGCAGCCTGGTGCAGATCAAGCACAACCCGATGGAGCTGCTCGACCTGAGCATCCAGCCGGTGATGTTCGTGCTGCTGTTCACCTACGTCTTCGGCACCGCCATCGCCGGGTCCTCCGGCGAGTACCTCACCTTCATGCTGCCCGGCATCATGGTGCAGAACGCGCTCTTCGCCACCATGACGACCGGGTTCGGGCTGAACAACGACCTCACCAAGGGCGTCTTCGACCGGCTCCGGGCGCTGCCCATCGCCCGGTGGGCGCCGCTGGCCGGTCGGATCCTCGCCGACACCGTCAAGCAGGCCTGGTCGATCGCGCTGCTGCTCGGCGTCGGGGCGATCCTGGGCTTCCGGGTCGGCAACGGCCTGCTCGGGGTGGTCGGGGCGTTCGCGCTGCTGCTGGCGTTCACGCTGGCCGCGTCCTGGATCTCGGTGCTGGTCGGGGTGCTGGTGAGCGAGCCGGACAAGGTGCAGATCTTCGGCTTCATGGTGATCTTCCCGCTGACCTTCACCAGCAACATCTTCGTGCCCACCGACCGGATGCCGGGCTGGCTGCAGAACTGGGTGGAGGTCAACCCGGTGACCGTGGTGGCCGACGCGCTGCGCGGGCTCCTGGTCGCCGGTCCGGTCGCCGGCCCGGTGCTCCAGACGCTGCTCTGGGGCGCCGGCATCGCGGTGATCTTCGCACCGCTGGCGGTGCGGGGGCTCAAGCGTCGGGTGTGACCCGCGGCGGCGCCGACACCGGCGCGGCCGCGAGCCCGCTCACACCTCCGGCCGGTCACCCTCGCGCGGCGGTTCGCCGTCGCGGCGGCGCAGGTCGTCCTCGCGCCGGCGTAGGTCTTCCTCCCAGCGGCGGAAGAGTTCTTGGTCCTGCTGCTGGGCGCGGTCCTGCACGGAGCGGAGGAACTCCGGGTCGTCGTCGGGTGCGACCGGGCGGCGGCGCGGCCGCTCGGTGGAGCCGGTGCCGGCCGGCCAGGGCTTGCGGGCGCCGGAGCCGGGCTCCCGACCGGCGACGAACCAGGCGATCGACCCGACCAGCGGGAAGAACAGGATGATCAGCACCCAGGCGATCCGGGGCAGGGCGCGGATCTGGCCCTCCTCGGCGGAGAGACAAGAGATCAGCGCGCAGACCGCGAGGACGATCTGCACCAGGAAGAGGAGTACGTACAGCCGGGCCATACGCCTATCATGGCGCACCCGGTCCCGTCACCACAGTCCGCGAACCACCAGCAGCGCACCGAGCAGCGCGAGCCCGAGGGTGGCCAGCGCGGCCAGGCGCAGTCTCGGGCCGCCGGTGCGCACCGGCCCGCTGTCGCTGCCCCAGGGCCAGCAGACCAGGAGCACGGCCCCCCAGAGCAGCGCGGCGATGCCGGCGATCGACGCGTCGGTCGGGTCGCCGGTCGAGCCCAGGCGGACGGCGAGCACGGTCACCACCGTCAGCGTCAGCATGGTGCGCCGCCATGCCAGCCGGGTCCGCTCCGGTTGCAGCCCCGGGTCGCGCCCGGCGCTCACCCGTCGCCGATCGTCCGGGCCAGCACAGCGACCACCAGCAGCACCGCGCCGGCACCGACGGCGAGGGCGAGGACGGCGGGGAAACGGGAGGCGGGCAGCTCCTGACCGAGCCGGATGGCTCGTTCGGTTCGCGCCCAGTGGTCCACCGAGCGGACGGCGACGGTGCCGCCGAGCAGCAGCAGCGCGACGGAGATCACCTCCCGCAGGTGGGTCAGCGGCAGCGGCGGCAGGAACTGCGCGGCGGCGAGCCCGCCGCCGACCAGCGCCAGGCCGGTGCGCAGCCAGGCCAGGAAGGTGCGCTCGTTGGCCAGGGAGAAGCGGTAGTCGGGCGGCTCGCCGACCGACCGTAGGTCCGCCGGGTCGAACCACCGCCTGATCGCTTCCCACACGCTGCCGATTATCCGCTTGTCCTGCCGCTTAACCTGAGCCGGTGACCGACCTTGACGTGATGACGTTGCGCGCCGCCTACGACAACCAGCTCCGCCCGGAGGTCCCGGACCCGGTCCCGGCCGGGGTGACGGTGGAGCGGGACGGGCCGTTGGTCCGGATCTGCGGGCTCGACGCCGGTGGATTCCTCACCTACCGCGACCTGGGCGGGTTGACCGGCGACGCGCTGGATGAGCTGATCGCCCGGCAGGTGGAGCTGTTCCGCCAGCGCGGCGAGTCGGTGGAGTGGAAGCTCAACGAGCACGACGAGCCGGCGGACCTGGCGGACCGGTTGCGCGCCGCGGGCTTCGTGGCGCAGGAGCGGGAGACTGTGGTGATCGGGCCGGTCGCGGCCTTGGCGGCGGCGCTGCCGGTCGCTCCCGAGGGGGTACGCCTGCGTGAGGTGACCTCCCGGGCCGACCTGGAGCGGATCGCCGCCATGGAGGAGGAGGTCTGGCAGGCGGACCGCTCGCACCTGGTCCGGGGGCTGGTCAAGGAGATCGACGCCGATCCGAACTCGATCACCGTGGTGGTGGCCGAGGCGGGCGAGACGGTGGTGAGTGCCGGGTGGGTGCGTTTCCCGGCGAACACCGGCTTCGGCACCCTCTGGGGCGGGTCCACCCTGCCGCAGTGGCGTCGCAAGGGCATCTACCGGGCGCTGGTCGCCTACCGGGCGCGGCTGGCCGACCAGCGGGGCCGGACGCTGCTGCAGGTCGACGCGTCCGAGGACAGCCGGCCGATTCTGCAGCGGCTCGGCCTCGTCCCGGTCACCACCACCACCCCGTACGTCTACACTCCGTGATCATGGAGCAGCGGTTGACGGACGAGGAGCGGCTGACCCTCAAGACGGGCGCGTTCGGGGCCGTCTTCCTGGTCTCCAATGCCGATCCGGGCATGTTGGGCGTGATTCGGGAGAGCCTCGCCGCCTCCGGCGCGCTGGCCGACGCCAGCGGGGTGGTCAAGGAGGCGCTGACCAGCGGTCCGCTGCCCCGGCTGCCCCGGGACTCCCAGTTGGAGATCGAGTCGGTGGTGCTGCCGGCTCTCGACCGGGCGATGCGGATCCTGCGGGAGAAGGCACCGGCGGACGTGGACGCGTACCGCGCGGTGGTGTTGACCGCGGCGGACCGGGTGGCCCGGGCGCACGACGGGGTGGCCGCGGCGGAGGCGGCGGTCATCGACCGGATCCGGGGAGCGCTGGCCGACCCGGCCTGACCGGCCCGCGCCGCTGCCGGTGTCGGTGAGCTGTGTCACTCTGAGTGCCCCGGGGAGCGCAACCTACTGGCAGGTAACATTGCGCCGTGGGCAACCGCACAGCAGCTCGCGGTTGACCGGGCGTCGACCGACGCGCGAGGCTGCGCCCGAGACCGGGCGAGCGAATCGCAACACCACACAGGAGGGTCGTCGAAGCGCGATGAATATCGTCGTACTCGTCAAGCAGGTGCCTGATTCGGGCGCGGACCGCAACCTGCGCAATGACGACAACACCGTCGACCGCGGTTCGGCGAACAACGTGATCAATGAGATGGACGAGTACGCCATCGAGGAGGCGCTGAAGATCAAGGAGGCGCACGGTGGCGAGGTCACCATCCTGACCATGGGTCCGGACCGGGCGACCGAGTCGATCCGCAAGGCGCTCTCCATGGGCCCGGACAAGGCCGTGCACGTGGTGGACGACGCCCTGCACGGTTCCTGCGCGGTGGCCACCTCGAAGGTGCTCGCCGCCGCGCTCGGTCAGCTCAACGCCGACCTGGTGATCTGCGGCGCCGAGTCCACCGACGGCCGGGTCCAGGTCATGCCGCACATGATCGCCGAGCGGCTCGGCGTCGCGGCGCTCACCGGCGCCCGCAAGCTCACCGTCGACGGCGCCACGCTGACCGTCGAGCGGCAGACCGAGGAGGGCTACGAGGTCGTCACCGCCGCCACCCCGGCCGTGGTCTCCGTCTGGGACACCATCAACGAGCCGCGCTACCCCTCGTTCAAGGGCATCATGGCCGCCAAGAAGAAGCCGGTGCAGACGCTCTCCCTGGCCGACCTCGGTGTCGCACCGACCGAGGTGGGCTTCGACGGCGCCACCAGCGCCGTGGTCGAGCACACCAAGCGCCCGCCGCGCTCCGGCGGCGCCAAGATCACCGACGAGGGCGAGGGCGGCGTCAAGCTGGTCGAGTTCCTCGCTACCGAGAAGTTCGTGTGAGAGCGGGGTCTGGACATGTCTGAGGTTCTCGTCGTCGTCGAAGCCACCAAGGAATTCGGCGTCAAGAAGGTCACCCTGGAGATGCTCACCCTCGCCCGCGAGCTGGGCACCCCGAGCGCGGTGGTGCTCGGCGGTTCCGGCGCCGCGGAGGCGCTCAGCGCCAAGCTGGGCGAGTACGGCGCGGAGAAGATCTACGCCGCCGAGGGTGACGAGATCGACGGCTACCTGGTGGCTCCCAAGGCCACCGTGCTGGCCGAGCTGGTCAAGCGGGTGCAGCCGGCCGCCGTGCTGCTGGCATCGGCGCAGGAGGGCAAGGAGATCGCGGCCCGGCTCGCCGTCAAGCTGGACAACGGCATCCTGACCGACGTTGTCGGCCTGGACGCCGACGGCACCGCCACGCAGGTCGCCTTCGCCGGCTCCACCATCGTCAAGTCCAAGGTCACCAGGGGCCTGCCGCTGGTCACCGTCCGGCCCAACTCGGTCAACCCGACCCCGGCAGCGGCCACCCCGGCGATCGAGCAGCTCACCGTGTCGGTCACCGACACCGACAAGCTGGCCAAGGTCGTCGACCGGGTCGCCGAGCAGAAGGGCTCCCGCCCCGAGCTGACCGAGGCCGGCGTGGTCGTCTCCGGCGGTCGCGGCGTCGGCAACGCCGACAACTTCAAGCTGGTCGAGGAGCTGGCCGACCTGCTCGGCGGCGCCGTCGGCGCGTCCCGCGCCGCGGTCGACTCCGGCTTCTACCCGCATCAGTTCCAGGTGGGCCAGACCGGCAAGACGGTCTCCCCGCAGCTCTACGTCGCGCTCGGCATCTCCGGTGCCATCCAGCACCGCGCCGGCATGCAGACCTCGAAGACCATCGTCGCGGTCAACAAGGACGGCGAGGCGCCGATCTTCGAGCTGGCCGACTTCGGCGTGGTGGGCGACCTGTTCAAGGTCGTCCCGCAGGCCGCCGAGGAGATCCGCAAGCGCAAGTGACCGACTCCGGGGGTGTGCTTCGGCAGCCCCCGGACAGCACGACGCAGAGAGTGGCCGCCCACCGTCGGGCGGCCACTCTCTGCGTCGTACCGGTGGATCTGGTCGCGGCCGGTGGAGAAGGGAGCTGATCGGCGGGCCGGGGAGCTGATCCGGCCCGCCGATCAGCCCGTCAGGGTGCCCCTCGGCAGGCTGTCGCCGGAGTGGGCGGGCTTGTTGTCGTACTGCTCGGCGGAGACGTCGACCACCGAGTAGCTGCCCAGGTCGACGTTGGGGGGCAGTGGTAGCAGGGCGTCCGAGCCGCCACCGAGGGTGCCGACCGAGAACATCTGCATCGTCGTCGGGTTGATGAGCCAGACCTCGTAGTACCCCGGCACGCGCGGGAGATTCGCCACGTGCAGATGTAGTTGGCCGTTCTGCAAGATTCGGGCGTCGCCCCTGGCGTCCAACGGCGTCGATCCGTACGCCGCCAGCGGCGCACTGGCCACCACTGGCTGCGTCGGTGCGGGCGTCGGGTCGTCCGATCGCAGCACGGCGACCGTGCCCACCACACCGATCGCCGCGGCGGCGACCGCGGTCGCCGCGGTGACCGCCCAGCGGGACCAGCCACCGCGCCGGCGGCCCCGGGACCGGGCGGCCGCCGTTTCCCGGCCGGCCGACTCCCGCGTCGTCGGCAGGTCCGCCGTGCCGTCGACCGGCTCGGCGACCTGCTGACGCGGAGTCAGCGACGGCAGGCCCTCCGCCGCCCGGATCTCCGCCGCGATGCCCTGCCAGACGTGCTCCGGCGGGTCGGGCAGGTCAGCCAGCCCCTGCGTCTCGGCGCCGAGCCCGGCCACCTGCTGGAGGGTCTCCATCTCCAGCCGGCAGTGCGCGCAGGTGTCGAGGTGGGTGCTCTCTCCGTTGGCCGCCTCGCTCTCACCGAGCGCCAGAAAGACCAGCCGGTCGTGGTCCAGGTGCTGCACCGTCCACCTCCCATCTGCGTTTCAAGCTCGCCATGCCGCGCCGGATGTGACTCTTCACGGTGCCCAGTGGCACTCCGGTCGCCGTGGCTATCTGCTGGTGTGTCAGATCGTCGTAGAAGGCCAGCTCCAGCATGCGTCGTTGGTCGTCCGGTGGGCGAGCGAGCTCGTCGGCGACCACCAGCCGATCCACCACCCGGTCCGGATCGGGACCGGTCTGCGCCGGCTCGGGCAGCTGACGGACCATCTCGACCACCCGGGTCTCCCGCGCCGTGGCCCGCATCCGGTCGATCACCTTGCGCCGGCCGATGCCGAGCAGCCAACCGATCAGCGAACCCTTGGCCGGATCGAAGGTCTCCCGCCCCAGCCAGGCCGCCACGAACGTCGCCTGGGTCACGTCCTCGGCGTCGCTGCGGTTGGCCAGCATGGAGGTGGCCAGGTGCAGCACGGCCCGGCCGTACCGGTCGTACGGCTCGCGGAGCGCGACGTCGTCGCCGGCGCGGAACCGGAGGGCGAGGTCGTCCACCGGGGGGGTCCGGTTCCTGTCCTGACGCCGTCATCGGGCGGCTCGCCTTCGATGGGGCATGCCCGACTGTAACTCCCACAGCCCCCGCCCCACTCTCCCCGTCGATGTCATCTCACCCCGCTCTTCGTTCCCCGGACCCGGTCCGGATGCGGACGTGGCCGGAAAAAGAAATCGCCTCCGGGTCGCATCCGCCCAGCGCGGAGCCGGCGTAACCCGTTCTGCAAGCCAGGCCTGACGAATCAGCACCAATCAGCAGGAGGCAGACATGCAGCTCTCGTACTTCCGTCGGGTCGCCGCGGGCGGCGCCGTCGCCGCGCTGGCATTCGTCGGCGTCGGTGCGTTCACCGCCACCCCCGCCTACGCCGCCACGTCGCAGGTCTCCGTCGTGCACGGCATCCCGGACACCCCGGTGGACGTCTACGTCAACGGCGAGAAGACCCTGGACAACTTCAAGCCCGGTGACGTGGCCGGCCCACTGAACCTCGAGGAGGGCGAGTACGACATCGCGCTCACCAAGCCGGGCGAGCCGGTCGGCAGCGCGATCCTCACGGTCGACAACGCCGCGGTGCCGGGCGGAGCGAACATCAGCATCGCGGCGCACCTCGACGCCGCCGGCCAGCCGAAGATCACTCCGTTCGTGAACGACGTCTCGAAGGTCGACGCCGGCAAGGCCCGGCTGATCGTGCGGCACACCGCCGCCGCCCCGGCGGTGGAGGTCCGCGCCGGTGGCACACCCCGGTCTTCGAGGATCTGACCAACCCGAACGAGGCCAAGGGCGATGTCGACGCGGGCAGCGTGCAGGCGGATGTGGTGCTCGCCGGCACCGACACCGTGGCGATCGGCCCGGCGGACCTCCACCTCAGGGACTGCACCGCGACGATCGTCTACGCGATCGGCTCGGCCGAGGGCAAGACCCTCGACGTGGTGGCCCAGACCATCACCGGCCGGCACTCCGCCCCGGGCGGCGTGCCGAGCGGTGACGGTGGTCAGGCTGGCACCGGCGTGGACACCTGGTGGTACGTGCTCACCGGTGCCGGCGTCCTGCTGCTGCTCGGCGGCGGGGTGCGGGCGGCCACCGCCCGGACCGGTCGCCGGTGACGGTGCGCAACCGCGGCGCGCTGGCGGCCATGGCCGCCGGCGTTGCCGCGCTCACCGTCGCGGCCCTGGTGGCGTGCGGCTCCCAGCCTGCCGACGACGTGGGCGCCGAGGAGGCGAGCGCGCTGGCCAGCGCCACCCCGAATCCGCCGGCCGCCGCCACGACATCCGTCCCGGTGACCGCCGGGGAGTTGCCAGCCGACGCGGCGATCGTCCCACCGGTCCGGCTGGTGATCCCGGATATCGACGTCACCGCCACGGTCAACGCGGTCGGCGTCAACCAACGGACCAACGACTTCGAGGTGCCGCCGAGCGTCGACCAGATCGGCTGGTACCGGTACGGCCCCGGCCTGGAGGCGGGTGCCGGCTCGGTGGTCATCGCCGGACACGTGGACAGCGCCGAGCAGGGTGCAGGCGCGTTCTTCCGGCTGCGCGAGCTGGACCGGGGCGACACCCTGACCGCGACCGGCAGCGACGGCAAGGCACGCCCGTACCGGGTCGTCGCCCGGGAGGAGTACGTCAAGACCAGGATCCCGTTGGACCGGTACTTCGCCCGGGACGGCAAGCCGCGGCTGACCCTGATCACCTGCGGTGGGCCGTTCGACGCCAAGGCCCGCAGGTACCGCGACAACATCGTCGTCACGGCGGTTCCCGCCTGACCGCACGCGCCGGGCCACCCGGGGCTGCCGGCCCCGCAGTGGACCTCGGGCCGGGGTGGGGAGAGGAACCTCCTTCCGCCCCGGCCCTACCGCGTCGAGCGGGGCCGCGGGTCCGGCAGGTCCCCTCCGCCATCCGGTCTCCGACCTGTCGGCCGTAGGCTGAACGGTGATGGCTTACCTGGATCACGCGGCGACCACTCCGATGCTCGACGAGGCACTGGAGGCGTACGTCGCCACCGCCCGCGAGGTCGGCAACGCGTCCTCTCTGCACGCGGCGGGTCGCCGTGCCCGCCGGCGGGTCGAGGAGTCGCGCGAGCGGGTGGCAGCCGTGCTGGGTGCCCGGCCGTCCGAGGTGATCTTCACCGGTGGCGGTACGGAGAGCGACAACCTCGCGGTCAAGGGCATCTTCTGGGCACGCCGCGGAGCCGGCCCCGACCGCCGGCGGGTGGTCTCCAGCGCCGTCGAGCACCACGCGGTGCTGGACGCGGTGGACTGGCTGGCCCAGCACGAGGGAGCTGAGGTGGGCTGGCTGCCGGTGGACGCAGCCGGCCGGCTCGACCCGGATGACCTGCGCGCCGAGCTGGCGGCGCACGCCGACCGGGTGGCGGTGGTCACCGCGATGTGGGCGAACAACGAGGTGGGCACCGTCCAGCCGGTGGCCGAGCTGGCCGCCGTCGCCGCCGAGCACGGCGTGCCGTTCCACACCGACGCCATCCAGGCGGTCGGGCAGGTGCCGGTCGACTTCGCCGCGAGCGGCGTCGCCGCGCTGACCGTCACCGGGCACAAGCTGGGTGGTCCGACCGGGGTGGGCGCGCTGCTGCTCGCCCGGGACGTGGCGGCCACACCGCTGCTGCACGGCGGCGGGCAGGAACGCGACGTCCGCTCCGGCACCCTGGA